>CAVWMO010000001.1:0-24339 GCA_963756165.1 Vulcanimicrobiota bacterium
GAATGGGATGCGCGGCCGGCAACCCTGGGACTGAGCGCCGCCGCGCCGAATATTGCTGCGCTCAGCAGTCCGCTCGGGCACTAGAGAGGGGGAATGAGAGTTAACCCACGCCGTGATTGTCGCCTCGCTTCCTCGTACGTTTCGAAGCGATGCTGCCAGACACACTCGAGCTTGAGCGTTCCCATAAATCCGCCGGGCCTAGGCCGGCGGCGGCTTTGACACCGTGAGCCTGACGGCTGCGCTGGAACTGAGCGCCTCGGTGCCGAACATCTGCGCTGATCCGTTCACCGGACGAGGAGCAAGGCAGATGAAGGGCTTCGGGGTTGGCGGTTATTTCACGCTGTGCGGCTGCGCCGCTGTGGCAATCCTGGCTGGGTGCGGTGGATCGCAGCAGCCGATCGGCGCGCTGCGCGCTATGCCACAAAGCCCTGCGATCTCAACGCACGTCAATCGCGCCGGATCGTGGATGCTGCCCGAGGCGAAGAATAGCGATCTGCTCTATGTAGCCGACTACGAATCGAATGAAGTCTCAGTGTTGGAACTTCCCCAAGGCAAGTTGCTTGGCGTCCTCACCGGGTTCAACGGACCATACGGAGAATGTACCGACGGAAACGGCGACGTGTTCGTAGCTGACTTTAATGCAAGTCAGATTTGGGAGTATCGGCGAGGCGCGCGAAGCCCTAAAGCAATTCTGAGTGACCCCGAATACGGCCCAATCGGTTGCTCCGTCGATCCAACAACAGGCGCACTGGCGGTCACGAACGCGACGAAAATCGAAGGCTCGAGCGGTCCGGGTAACGTTGCGATCTTTGCTCACGCGTCCCGTAAGCCTAAATTTTACTTCGACCGAAGCATTTCTCAGTTCGGCTATTGTGCCTATGATAATTTCGGGTAATCTCTATGCTGGTGGCAGCGATTCATCAAAGGGGGACCTTTTCGCCGAACTCTTAAAGGGTCAAACCAAGCTCACCGCCCTAACACTAAATGTAAGCGTCAGCGGTGAGTCGCCCATGCAATGGGACGGGCAGGATTTGGCGATCGCCGCCGGTAGTCCGGGCTCGCTCATTTATCGGTTCAAGATTAAAGGTAGCGCTGGAAAGGCAATCGGGGTATTGAAACTAAAGCGTGCTTCTGAGATTTTGGATTTTGCGATCCAGGGTGCAAGCCTCTATGCGCCACTCTATAATCAGAACGAGGTCAGGGTGTACCTCTATCCGCAGGGCGGCAAGGCCAGCATAACGTTTCTCGGTTTTGGTGAGCCGGTCGCCGCAGCCGTAAGCGTCGCGCCAAAGTAGTCGGACACTGTACGGAAGTATGGGATGTAAACGATATGAAGTGTTTACCACTTAGCCGTTACGCGCTTAGCTTCGTGGGTGCGGCCATATTTACAGGTTGCGGCGGGCACAGCAACAGCGGCGCGGTGCCGACAAGCTATATGCCGAGCTCCGTTTCCGGTCATCATCGTCGAGTGTTTGAGTACACGGGCGCAAAGCAGATGTTCAAGGTGCCACGCAATGTGACACAGATAAAAGCGCTCGCCCTCGGGGCTAACGGCTCTAGCCAGTACGGCGAACAGTTTGGGTTCGGCGCACGCGTCAGCGCCGTGATTCCGATCACGCCTGGAGAGCGGCTCTGGATATTCGTCGGCGGCAACGCTTCTGGAGCGAACGGCGGGTTTAACGGAGGTGCAGACGGCGGCGCTGCCACCGGTTTTGGCGGTACGGGCGGTGGCGGTGGTGGCGGTGGCGCTTCGGATGTGCGAGTTGGCAGCGGGAGACTCGACGACCGAATCCTCGTTGCTGCCGGCGGGGGCGGTGAAGGCGGCGAAGGCGGTGAGAACAGCCCCGGCGGACACGGTGGAAAAGGCGGCGGGAAACGCGGCAGAAATGGCGGTGAAGGCAAGCAGTCGTACTCCATTTGCAACGGCGCCGGCGGAGAAGGCGGCACTCAAACGGCTGGCGGCAGCGGTGGCGCTGGCTCCGACTGCGGATACACGGAAGGCGTGTCGGGCGTGAACGGAAGGTTGGGCGGGGGTGGAGTAGGCGGCGACGGCGGCAACAAGGGCTTCGGGGAAGGCGCTGGTGCTGGCGGTGGCGGCGGCGGCGGATTCTATGGTGCTGGCGGTGGCGGCGGCGGAGCTGACAGCCGCAACATGTTCGGCGACGGCGGTGGCGGAGGCGGAGGCTCGTCCTATGTAGAGTCGAGCGCGACAAATGTGCGTTTTTGGCCGGGATGGAAAAAACTGCACGTTGGCGGCCTCGTCCTTTTCGACTGGTAGCAAACCGCGCATTGCGTCCGATTCCGCCGTTTTCAGGACCCTCTGCTGCACGGCGGTTGCAGCGGTATCCCGAAGCTGCAACGGTCGAGCAGCTAGCAACGTTCGAGACCGTGCCGCTCAGTTCCAAGCCCGAGCAGCCGTGCGCGTTAGACCTTTGCTAAGTGTGTTTTCGCTCAATGCGATGCTCCATCGTCGCATTAGACAATGTTGCGCGACACGCGTCATGTGACTTAGGCGGTTAGCGCTTTAACATCCGCAAAGCGCATTCGAGATCTGCGACCAAATCGTCCGTCGTCTCGAGACCGATGCTGAATCGCACTAGGCGATGATCGTACGTCGGCCGGTTCCCGGCCGGCGCGATCGTGTATGCAACCGCGAGGCTCGTCGTGCCCGCCCAGCTGTAGCCGACTTCGAAGAGCTGCAACGCGTCGACGAAGGCGCAGACCTGCTCCCACGTCGGCCCCGGTTTGAACACGATCGAGAACACGCCGGACGAGCCGGTGAAGTCGCGCTTCCAAAACTCGTGGCCGGGACACGACGGCAGCGCCGGGTGAAGCACGCGCTCCACTTCCGGACGCGCTGCCAGCCAGCGCGCGATCTCCAGCGCCGACGTCTCGACGGCGCGCAGGCGCACGGCGAGCGTCTGCAGCCCGCGCAGCGCGAGGCTGCAATCGTCCGGTGACGCGGCACAGCCGATCACCTGACGTGCGGCGCCCAAGCGCTGGTAGAGCGCGTCGTCGCGCACAGTGACCGACCCTAAGAGCACGTCGCTGTGGCCGCCGACGTACTTCGTCAGCGCCTGCATCGTGACGTCCACGCCGTGCGCGAACGCGTCGAAGAGCACGCCCGCCGACCAGGTGTTGTCGAGCACGACGAGCGCGCCGCGCGCATGCGCCGCCGCCGCGATCGCCGGCACATCCTGCACCTCCATGGTCACCGAACCCGGGCTCTCGGTCCAGACGAGCCGCGTTTCGTCGCGCATTAGCGACGCGATGCCGGCGCCGATCTCGGGATCGTAGAAGGTCGCGGTGACGCCGAAGCGTGCGAGCAGCGCCGTGGTGAGCTGGCGGTTCGGGCGGTACACGCTTTGGGGAACCAAAATGTGATCGCCGCTTCGTAACAAGGCGAAATCGATCAGCGAGATCGCCGATTGTCCGCCCGGGGTCAGGATCGTGCGTCCGCCGCCCTCGAGCTCCGCGATGCGCGCGGCCAGCTCGAGCGTCGTGGGCGTTCCGTAGAGCCCGTACGTGTAGCCGAAACGCTCTTGATCCCAGCGGTCGGTCACCGCGTCCGCCGAGGGAAAAACCGTCGTTGACCCGCGGTAGACCGGCGTCGCCAGCGAGCGGTAGCCCTCGGGGACGGTTGCGGCGGAGTGGAGGAGTCGCGTCTGCCAGGTGGTGTCCATAACGTTTGCGTAGTTGCAGGCGATGAACTGCTATTTCCTACGCCACGGCATCGCCGTCGCGCCGCAAGCGTGGCACGGCAGCGACGACGACCGCCCACTGACGCCCGACGGCGAGAAGCGCATGGAGCGCGAGGCGCGAGCGATCGCCGACCTCGACTTGGACGTGGACACGATCGTGACGAGCCCGCTCCTGCGCGCGCGCCAAACCGCGGAGATCGTCGCCGACCGCTTGCGCATCGGCGACGGCCTCGTCGAGGACGCGCGCGTCGCGCACGGATTCGACGCGGATAGCGTCGCGGCAATCCTGCGCGAGCGCGACCGCGCCGCGTCGGTGATGTTCGTCGGCCACGAGCCGAGCATGAGCGCGACGGTAGGCCGGCTCATCGGCGGCGCGAGCATCGAGCTCAAGAAGGGCGGTCTCGCCGGAGTGGAGCTCGACGATCCATCGGTCGGCGGCACGCTGATCTCTTTGATTCCGCCCAGAATCCTCGCTGCACTAGGGAAGCGTTAGCGTTCACTTCTTCGCCGCGTAATCCGCGGCGCCCAGAAAGTGCAGCGAGACGTACGGCTCGTCACCGACGACCCAGCTGTCGTGGCCGGGCGGGATGTAGAACAGATCGCCAGGCTTCATCTCGATGACGCTGCCGTCGGCCATGGCCGCGGTGGCACGTCCCGCGAGCACCATGCCGACGTGCTCCACCTCGCACAACGCCGCGCCGGTGGCCGCTCCGACGTCGCGCGACCACTTCCAGCCCGGCTGATACGTGGCGCGGCCGATCGTCAGGCCGCCGATCTCGACCAGCTCGAACTGACCGCGCGGAAAGCTGCGGCGTTCGTCGGCGTTTTCGAAGTCCTTTAGAATAACGCTCACGGTGGCTCGCTCCTTTGCCGTTAGATGTCGTAGTCGATCATCAGCGGGGCATGGTCGCTAAAGAGTGCGTCCTTGTAGATGGAGGCGGCTCGGATGCGATCGGCCAGACCCGGGGTGACGAGTTGGTAGTCGAGCCGCCAGCCGAGATTTCGTTCCCATGCCGCCGGCCAGTTCGACCACCACGTGTACTGTTTTGGATGCGGGTTGACGACGCGGAACGCGTCGATCCAGCCGACCTGTTCGAGCAGCGTGTCCATCCAGGCGCGCTCCGCCGGAAGGAAACCGCTGACGGTGCTATTGCGTCCCGGGCTGTACGTGTCGATCATCTTATGCGCGATGTTTAAGTCGCCGCAGACGATCTGCGCGCGGCCCGAGTGGCGTAGGCGTGCGAGCACCGCGAGCAGCCGCTCGAGGAAATCCATCTTGAAAGCCTGGCGCGGTGGTCCGCTGATCCCGGATGGAACGTAGAGCGACGAGACCGCGATGGTGCCGAAATCGGCCTGCACGAAACGCCCCTCCGCGTCCATGTCGTCCCAGCCAAGTGTGCGCAGCACCTCGATCGGCTCTTGCCGCGTGTAGATTGCCACGCCGCTGTAGCCGCGACGCTTGGCGTCGACGAAGTAGCCGGTGAAGCCCGGAAGCGCCGCCGCTTCGGGTAAGAGCTGGTGCTCCTGCGCGCGCGTCTCCTGAATGCAGACGACATCGGGCTCCTGCGCATTTGCCCATTCGAAGAAGCCACGCCGCACGGCCGAACGTATGCCGTTGGCATTGAACGTGATGATCCGCATGCTAGCGGAGGGTCTTACAGAACTTGACGAGCCGCTCAGTCTCGCGAAAGCCGCAGCGACCGTGGACGGCGATGGATCGTTCGTTCCACGGCTCCGTATCGGAGGCCAGCTCGCTGAAGCCGCGCTCGCGCGCCCACGTTTCGGCGGAATCCATCAACGCTCGGCCCACGCCCCGTCCCCGCGCGAATGGCTCTACGTACCAACCCTCGACGTGCGGCACCGGCATCGATTCGCAGCCGTCGGAGAACGAACGCACGGCCAGCTCGATGAAGCCGAGAGCATTCGTTCGTTCTTCGGCGATGAAGACGGCGGCTATAGTTGGAATGGATCGGCCTTCGAGGAAGGCGCGCGCCTCCACGGCGAGTTCGTCAGCGTCTGCGGAACGCCAGAGCCTGGAGCGAAGCAGTTCCCACGCCGAGGCATCGTCAGGTCGCACCGAGCGAATTAACATGCTCATCGAGTTCCGATCCATGCGAAAGGGGGCCTCTTGGAAAAGATGCACACATACGCGGTCGACGTGCAGTGGAGCGCGGCGGATGGCGAGGGCACGAGGAGTTATCGCAGCTACAGGCGCGATCACACGATCGTAGTCGAGGGTAAGCCCGAGATTCCCGCGTCGAGCGATCCGGCGTTCCGCGGCGATCGGGCCCGGTACAATCCCGAAGAGCTGCTCGTCGCGAGCCTCTCGTCGTGCCACATGCTGTGGTATCTGCATCTCTGTTCGGTCAACGCCATCACGGTGCTCCAGTATCGCGATCGCGCTGTAGGAACGATGCGCGAAGAGGCGGGCGGATCGGGCCGATTCGTCAGCGTCGCGCTGCACCCCGAGGTCGTTCTCGCGCCCGACGCCGATCGCGCTCGTGCGCTCGCCCTCCACGAGGAGGCGCACAAGCTCTGCTTCATCGCGCGATCGGTCAACTTTCCGGTAGAGATTGCGGCGGTTACGCCAGTCCTCGCGCCGCCAGCTGCGCCATAGCCTCGGGTGCGCGCAGCGTTTCGCGGAGTTCTTGCGCGAGGCGCAGCGCCGGGCCGCCAATTCCCACGCGCTGCGCCGTCGCATACGCCCGCGCGAGCGAGTGCGGATGACGGTGCGCCGACAGAATGCACAGCGCCAGGTCCGCCTGCTCCCGCGCCTGCAGCGGGAGGTCGAGCTCGGCGTAGGCGTCGGCGGCGACGCGCGCGGCCATTCCAGTATAACGCTCCATCGCACGCGCCGACGCATAGCGGGAGGCTTCGTCGGCATAGAACAGCGCGCGTTCGGCGTCGCCCAGCGCCAAAAACGCTTCCGCCAACGCCAGCGGCGCTCGCACCGCAAAAAGCGCGGTCCCTCCGAGGGTCGCGGCCTCCCGCGCGAGCGTTAGGCCGACGCTTGGATCCCCGCCGAGCGCGTGCGCCTGAGCGAGCAGCAGTGCCTTATCCGCAATGAGCTTCGGATTTCCCGCGGTGCGCGCGGTCCCGAGCGCCATGTTCCCGAGCGCCAGCGCATGCTCGAATTCGGCGCACTGCGTCAGCGCGGAGCAAAGTAACCCGCTCGCGACCGCGACGCCTTCGGCGTGACGAGCGCATTCGAACACGTCCAGCGCTTCGAGCGCATACTCGATCGAGCGCGGCATGCCCCCGACGATCAGCGTGTGCACGACGCTGAGCTGGATGAAGAGCCGGCCGAGCAGATCGTCCGGCTTGTAACGTAACCGGTCGATCAGCCGTCGCGCGCGACCGAGCGTGTGCAGCGCCGCGGCCGCATCGCCGTGCAGGCACGACAACTCCGCGCGATGGAACAGCGCGCCGGCGGCCGCCCGAACGTGATCACGCTCCATTGTGAGCGGTAGCCTCTCGACGGCGGTGGCGGCCTTCTCGAGGTGCACGCTCGCGTCCGCCAGGTCGTTGCCGGCGTTCCAGGCCACATACGCGGACGCCATCTGTAGATTCACCTCGCCGATCGCCTGCAACTCACCGGGCATTTCCCGAGCGTAGCGCAGGGCCCGCGCAAACAGGCGCCGCGCGCGTTCGTTGTCGCCGATGTCGCTCGCGATTTCGACGCCGTAGCACCAGGCGCGCACGCCCTCGTGCGGATCGGTCGCGTCGCTCGCGATGCGCTCCAGCAGCTCGAACGCCGCGCCGAACGCCCCAACCAGACGAAAGTTCGCCACGCGATCGAGCTCAAGCTCGAAACGGGTCGGCAGGGTTCGCACCGGCCGTTGCGCGTCGCGTAAGTTGGCATCGAGGTTCGCCAGCAGGCGCTCCAGCGCGCGCCGCCGCTCGCGATAGAACTCGCGCAGCGAGACGCCGAGATCGGCGGCGACCGCGGCGTGTTTCTCCCCGCGCAAGTCGCAGCGCGTCACGATCGCGCGCTGACGCGCGAAGTGCACGTTGCGCGCGTTGAGCTCGGTATCGAGCGTCGCTACCGCCGATAGCACGGCCGCGCGGATTCGCAGAAGCGTCAGATTGTCGTCGATGAGCGCATTTGCAGTCGTCGGGCCGCCGAACGCGGCGCGCACCAGCGGGTTCCTGCGGACGGATTCCGGGTCGTCGAGCCGGCGCAAGAGCCGCGCCAGCTCGACGAACTGCGACGGGCGATTAATACGGACTGTCCGGACTCGTCGCGACTCCGAACGCTCCCGCCAGACCGGTGGAAAAGCTGCGGATGGGCGTTCCCGAGGGGTAGGCGACCTCCGCAACCGACGGGCCGAACGGATCGCTCACGAAGAGATGCGTGTTTTTGTGGTTGAGCGCGATTTGATAGGCTAGGTTGAAGCCCTTGATCTGCTGCGACGGGAAGGTCGCTCCCGGCGGAAAGACGTCCACGCCCGGGAGGCTTTGGTCGTCGAGCAGCAGATCGCCCTTCTTATCGAATGCGAGGCCGCCCGCGTTGCCGTTCTTGAGGTGAATTCCGAGGTTTTTTCCCTTGGTCGAACCCTCGGAGAACTTGAGGACCTCGATATCGGTGTTGGTGGCATCGTTGTATGCCACGTAGAGCTTGTTGCGAGTGTTGAGTGCGACGCCGGCCGGAAACGTCGCGAATGGAATGGTCGTCGTCGGCGTCGTGCTGCCGTTGGCGTATTCGTACAGGTTGCTGTGCGATCCGTCACCGAAATCGGAGACGTACACGGTGCCGTCGCGGCCGGCGACGACGTACTTGGGACCGATGGTGCCGGTCAGGGTCTTCGAGTGCGTCGTCTGACCCTTGGGATATTCGGTCACCGTTCCGGCGCCGAAGTTGCAAACGTACAGCGTGCCGCTGGGATCGACGTACAAACCGTCGGGGCCGGCGATTGCGTCGGTGATTTGACCGATCGAGGCGCCGGTTCTCTGGGAGAATATCGCGACGCGCTGATTCGGCTGATCGGCAACGTACAGCTTACCGGCGCCCGTCGCCTGCGGCGACAGCCAGCCCGAGCGTGCGCCGGATGGCGCTCCCGCCGAGCTCCCGGGAGGAACGATGTGGGTGCCGCTCGCGCAACCCGCCGCTAGGGCCGAACCGGCAGCGAGCGCCAAGGCGCCCAAAAGGCGATGTGCGTGCATCTTTTTAAACCTTTCTCGTGACAGAACGCAGAGGCCCCTTGGTTTGAAATCCCGCACGGCGCCGCCTTGCGCGCGGCATGACCAAAAGCTGACGTGCCCGAGGGAACCTTGGGATTCCCTAGTTGTCCTCGTCTTTGAAGCCCGCGTACCAGTGCGATCCGTCGCAGAAGGGCTTGTTCTTGGACTGGCCGCAGCGGCACAGCGCATAGTGCTCGCGCAGCGCGCCCTTGTTCATCGGCTCGCCCTCGAGCTCGATCCCGCCGCGCACGTAGTAGCTCGCGTTTTCGGCCACGTAGATCTCCGCCTCGCGCCGCTCGCCCTCGTACTTCACGCCGTCCTTGACGAATCCGAGCGCACCCGAAGGGCACGCGCGTACGATCGCGTCGACCGCATCGGGGTCGGCGCCGTCGGCCGTCACGAACGGATCGCCCTCGTGATGGAAGACCTGCGGCAGATGGTCCGTGCAGTTGCCGAAGTGGCAGCACGTGCCGCGGTTGTCGAGCACGACGATCGCCTTGCCGGCATAGGTGTCCGCGCGATCCGGCGTTCGCTCGGGCGATTTCGCGCTGCAGAAACCGTTGCGCGCATGTGTGCCGTCGCAGTACGGCTTGATGTTCGAGCCGCCGCAGCGGCACAGCGCTACGACGGGGCGCACCGGCAGCGTCTCGCCCTTGGAGTTGGTCAGCTTCCGCAGGTTCCGGACGATGTACGGGCCGTCCGCTTCCGGGCGGATCGTCGTGCGCTCGTTGCGTTCGTCCGCCTCGGACCGGACCACCATAGCAAATTGCGCGGGGATGAACGGCGTGAGATGCTCGGCGACGGATTCGAGCGCGGCCGCGGCCTCCTGAACCTCTTGCGGCAGCGAAGCTTCGTCCGCAAGCCGCGTCAGGCGCATGGACAGATCGTAGAGCCTTTCAAGAAAATAAATCCACGCTGCATCCTTGTGCGCGAGCAAGTGGATGTTCCCGGTGAAACCGAACGTCGGGCCGGCCCGGCGGCCGGGATACTCCGGCCCCGCCGGCGTCTTCGCGAGCGCCTCGCCCAGCGGACGCAGCACCGAGGCCATGATGCGCAGCGTTCCGCGCGCCAGAAGGCGGAACTCGTCTTCGGTCTCGCCGTTGTGGGCGAAGAAGCGCGCGAGCATCATGAGCATCAAGTCGTACGTGCTGTTGAAGAGGCCCGCGAGCTCTTGCGCGACGACGTCGGTGATGCGGTTGGTTCCGGCCACGCTGCCGATGCCGCGCGTGCTCGGGTTTTCGATCATCGGACGGAACGGCTCGAAGACGCGCCCTTCGGCCTTCGCCTTCGCGGTGAGCTCCTCGTATTCGCGCCGGATACGGTCGAAGACGACGAAGTGCGCGTCGGGATGGTGCGCCGACGGCGACTCGCCCTGCTCGATGATCATTTCGATCGCCCGACAGGCCGAATCGGTGTCGACGACCCGGACGAGATCCTTGGGGAGATCGAGGTACTGGGGATTGGCCTGCGCCGCGGGATCGCCGATGAACAGGCGATCGGCCGGGATTCTCTTGAACGCGCTCTCGATCTTGTGGTAGAACTCTCCCACGGTGCGGAAGTCGATGTCGTACGGTTCGACCGAGTTCCGCAGACGGATCATCTCGAGCTGGTCGGCGGCCGCGGCCGTGCGCTTCACAATCGGCTCGTACTCCGCCATCTGTTCGGGCGAAAGGACGCCGTCCTCCGGAAACTCGTAACAGACGAAGCGCTCCAAGAGCGACTGCGAAAGCGGCTCGAGGGTGATCGCAATGCCGAACGGAAACGTCGAGGCAGGCAACGGGAAGTTCGATCGCGCGAAGTGCGGTGCGCCGCCGACCGCCGTGAGGATGTTCGACACCTGTGCGAGATGCAGCATCTCCTCGACCGCGACCTGGGCGATCCTGCTCTTCCATTTGCGGATCGCGACGTGCTCGTCGAACGTCACGCCGCCCTCTTCGAGCCGCGTCTTGATCGAGTATCCGGCGTAGAGATACGAGCAGGCGAGGTCGTGCTCGAGCTCGGAGGCTCTGGTCAGTAGATACAGCAGCTCGTCGCGCGTTTCGACGGGAGAGATCTGGGCAAGCATGCGAAGAACGACCCTCTCCGATTCGGAAAGGGTTGCGAGAGGCTAGAGAGCGCCCTTACGTCACCTTTTTTCCGACGATCGGCTCTTCACTCACCTCCGCGCCGAAGAGCGTCGGATAGACCAAACCCGCGAGACCGCCGCCGACGATCGGCGCGATCCAAAACACCCAGAGCTGCGCAAGCTCCGCTCCACCCGCGAAGAGCGCCGGTCCGGTGCTGCGCGCCGGATTTACCGACGTGTTGTCGACCGGAATGCTGATGAGATGAATGAGCGTCAACGCAAGACCGATCGCCAGGCCCGCGAAGCCTACCGGCGCGCGGCGATCCGTTGCGCCCAAGATCACCATGAGGAAACCGAACGTCAAGACGATCTCGATGATGATCGCGGAGCCCATCGCGTAGCCACCGGGAGAAAGCGCGCCGTAGCCGTTGCTCGCAAACTGTCCGGCCACCCAGCCCGGCTTGCCGGACGCGACCAGATACAGAACGCCTGCCGCGGCGATCGCTCCGACGACTTGCGCGATCATATAGGGCAGCACGTCGCGCGCTGGAAATCGCTTCGCCAGCCACAGGCCGAACGTCACCGCGGGGTTGATGTGGCATCCGGAGATCGGGCCGATCGTGTACGCCATCGTCAGCAGGGTCAAACCGAATGCCAGCGCGACGCCGACGAATCCGATGCCCAGCTGCGGGAACGCCGCCCCGATCACCGCGCTTCCGCAACCGCCAAAAACGAGCCAAAACGTGCCGAAAAATTCCGCCCAAACGCGTCGAGCGAGTGGCATGGTCATGGTCACATTCCTTTCGCGGGCGCAGTTATTGCCGACAATCGTAGCAGAAGGCGGTCGCTTGGTGCAACTCGGCGAATGCGCGCGCGTGTTACGCGAACGTGCCCGAATTGCCGGACATCGCCGCCTATATCACGGCGCTGGAATCGCGCATCGTGGGGCAGACGCTCGTGCGAACGTCAATCCTCAAGCCCTTCGTGCTGAGGACGGCCTCGCCGCCTCCAGGCGAGCTCGAAGGCCGGCGCGTTCGCGAGCTGCGGCGCATCGGAAAACGCATCGCCATCGGCCTGGAAGACGACTACTGGATCGTGCTGCACCTGATGATCGCCGGCCGCCTGCACTGGACGGCGCCGGGCGGTCGCCGGACGCGCGCCGCGCTGGCCGAGCTCGTCTTTCCCGGCGGCACGCTCGTGCTGACGGAGGCCGGTTCCAAGCGCCGAGCGTCGCTGCACGTCGTGGCGGGAGAAGCCGCCCTGTCCGCTCTGGATCCCGGAGGCATCGACGTCTTGGAGTCCGATCTGCACGCGTTTCGCGACGCGCTACTCGCGGAAAACCGGACGCTCAAGCGCGCGCTGACCGATCCCCGCGTGCTCAGCGGCATCGGCAACGCCTACTCCGACGAGATCCTGCACGCCGCGCGACTCTCTCCGATCGCGCTCACGCACAAACTCGACGCCGAGCAGTGGGGCAGGTTGTTCGCGGCGACTCAGGCGACGCTGCGGCTTTGGATCGATCGTCTCGCCGGCGGGGCGCGGCGCGAGTTTCCCAAGAACGTCACCGCGTTTCGCGACGACATGGCCGTGCACGGCCGCTACGGGAAACCGTGCCCCCTCTGCGGCGAGACGGTGCAGCGCATCCGCTACGCGGACAACGAGACGAACTACTGCCCGCGCTGCCAAACCGGCGGACGAATTCTCGCGGATCGCGCGCTCTCGCGGCTCCTGGGAACAGATTATCCGAGGGCGTTGGCGCAGCGTTCGCGCTCCGACGCGACGTAGTCGCGAATCGTCCATCGCGCGGCGCCCCGCGCGGCATCGGCCGCAAAGTTTTCCACGAGTGCACCGAACGATAAATCGGGCGGCACCTTCAGCTCGGTTTTAAACGACATCATCGCGCAGGCCGAGTCTTTACACCCGAGGAACTTCGCTCCATGAGGCTGGCTTATATCGCGTTGCTCGTTCTCCTGGCCTCCGCCGGCTGCGCGTCCGGTTCGCAACCCTCGCTGCCTTACATGCGCGGCGATGACGTCGTTCGCGCACTCGCGGGCACGGGCGCCGGCAAAATTACGCACATCGTCTACGTCGTGCAGGAGAACCGCAGCTTCGACAACCTCTTCCAGGGCTATCCGGGCGCGGATACCGTCTCCAAAGGCCGCAACTCGTACGGGCAGTCAATCACGCTGCAGCCGTCGTCGCTCAAGAACGTCTACGTGATCGATCACTCGGCGTACGCGATGTTCGCGGCCTGCAACGGCACGGGCAAGCTCCCCGGAACGAAATGCCGCATGAACGGCTTCAACGACGAACCCACGTACGGCGGGCCCGCGAATCCGCAATACGTGTACGTGCCGCACAACGAGTCGGAACCGTACTTCGACATGGCGAACGAATGGGTCGTCGGGGATCGCATGTTTCAGTCGCAGCTCGACGAGAGCTTCGTCGCCCATCAGTACGTGATCGCCGCCCAGGCGGCGTCGAGCGTGGATCTGCCGGCTTCGCTCATCTGGGGCTGCGCGGGCGGAAAATACGATACGGTCGCGACGATCACGCAGAACCGTAACCCGAACGGACCGGCGGAACAGGCCTGTTTCGACTACACCACGCTCGGCGACGAGCTCGACGCGGCTCATTTATCCTGGCGCTTCTACGCGGCCCGCTTCGGCAACGACGCGGGCGGCAACGGCGGCACGTGGTCCGCTTACCAGGCGATTCGGCACATCTTCAAGGGACCCGACTGGAAGCACGACGTGGTCTCGCCGAACTGGCGGTTCATCACCGACGTGCGCGCAGGTAAGCTGGCCAACTTCACGTGGATCACGCCGGAGTGCGCGGAGTCGGACCACCTCGAGTGCGGCGGCGGCTATGGGCCGTCGTGGGTCTCAGCGATCGTGGATACGGTCGGGGCGAGCAAGTTCTGGAACTCGACCGCGATCTTCGTCCAGTGGGACGACTGGGGCGGGTTCTACGACCACGTCGCTCCCCGGTATAAGGATTACGACGGCGTGGGATTCCGCGTTCCGCTCTTAGTGATTTCGCCGTACGCGAAGAAGGGCCACGTGTCGCACGTCCACTACGAGACGGCAAGCGTCTTGCGCTTCGCCGAGGATCTCTACGGCCTACCGCATCTCGCGGCGGCAGACACGCGCGCCGCGTCGCCCGCCGGCGACTGCTTCGACTTCACGCAATCGCCGCGTCGTTTCGTGTTCATCAAGGCGCCGTACGCGGCGAACTTTTTCCTCCACCATCGGTTCAAGAACGATTATTTCGCGCCCGACTACGAATAAAGTGTTACTTGCTCATCGTCGCGCCGAATGGCTCCTGCACGCTGACGCTCCATAGCGCCATGCCGCCCGCGGGATATTTGTAGAGCGCGAGCGAGCCAGCGTCTTGGCTGGGCGCGATCACGCGGGCGCTCTTCGCGTCCCTTCGGGTCGCGACGGATCCGTCGATCCAGAACTCGTTGACATAGCTCGCGCCGTCGAGCTTCGTCGATCCGGCGACCTTGCCGTTGGCCGGGTTAATCTGATAGACCGTAACGGTGTCGGTGTCGCCGACGGCGACATGCTTGCCGTCCCACTGCACGCCGCCGGGCCACTCGATGGTCTGCTTGATCAGGATGTTGGTGAAGGTAGTGCCGCCCTTGGGAAGCTCGGCCAGCACGAAGGCCAAGCTGCTGTTCGCGCCGTCGACGAACAGATTGCCCTTCGTATCGTAACCACAGAACCGGTAGTTGACGATGTTGGAATCGGTGTACGTCTTGGGCGTCCCCTTCGCGCCGGCGTAGATCGCTACGTTCCCGCTCCCGGACGTGCTCGAGAAGTTCGCGACCGCGAGGTTGCCGGTCGAAGGATCGACCGCGCAGCCTTCGGGGTACTCGTTGGAGTCGCTGAGCGTCGCGATCGGGTTGCTACCCCCGTGCGCGTACTCGACAAGCTGTGAGGCGCCGTCGTTGGCGACCCAGATGTCGCCGGACCTATCGACGCAGAGGCCGTACGGCGTAGTAAAGCCGGTGAGCGTCCCCATCAGCTGATGGGTCGCATACGCGTAGGCGTAGACGTCGTTCGTCAAGGGCGACGAGACGTAGATCAGAGGCTTTTGCTTCGCTTGCGGCGCCATCCACGACGCCCCCCGTGAAGCGCGCGAAAACGCAGACTGTTGCGCCGGCGGTGCGCCTCCGCTCGCGGCCGGTCCCGCGCAGCCGACCGACAGCAGCGCCAGCGCGAACGCTCCGATGATTGCGAGTCGAACGTCATGTAGCTTCGTCATGGCGAATCCCGGTTCGGCGATCCGCTGCCGAATCCGCCAACTTGCAATGTTAGCGGCCGATGAGCCGCCTGGCGCTCCTCGTTGCTAGAACACGGCGGTCCCTCGCGGATAGTCGAACCCGCTGATTGTGAACTTCGCTTTATTTCGGTTCGCCGGAAATTCCAGCACCGTGCCGTTGCTGCCCTCGGCTTGATTGGGGACGTAGAGCGCGCCCGCAGGGGTGGCTGTGAAGAAGGCGGGCGACGTGAGGCCGTTGCTGATCGTGCGTTTTGGCTGCGTCGCGCCCGACGCATAGACGTCGATCGCACCGCTGAGGATCGAGATGTAGAGATTGTTCGCACCATCCAGCGCGAGGCCGTCTGCGAACGTGCCGAGGCCTTGCAATCCGAGATCGGCTCCCTGCGTGGAACCTGGCGGGAACTTCGTGACGCTGGCGGTACCTAAGATGGTCAAGACGTAAAGATTGAAAGTGCCATCCACCGCGAGCCCGCTGAGATGCGGTAGGTTATGCTTGGGGAAGGTGATGGTCAGGCTCGGCGTTAGGCTGCCGCGCGGATATTCCGTGACGAACACTTCCTGCTGACCCAGATTGCGATTGCCGACGTAGAGCGTTCCGTCGGCGTCTACCGCGATGGCCGAGGGGTCGCGGATGCCGTTAGAGATGGTTCGAAACGGCGTGCCCTGGCCGGGCCGATATTCGGTGACGTCGTTACCCAGGCTGTTGGCGACGTAGAGCGTGCCTCGGCTGTCGACGGCAAGCCCTTCGGGCTGATCGACCCCGTTCGTAATCGTGCGAATCGGCGGCGGATCGTTCTGATCGGCCGGATACACGATGACGTCGGCGTCGTTGGCGAGATAGAGCAGCCGCGGTCTTGCCTGGGGCGTCAAGCCGTTGTCGACCGTTCTGGCGATGGCGGCGTTGGATGCGGGAGGAGCAGGCATCGACCCGACGCAACCGCCGAGCGCGGCAACGACCGTCCACGTAATGCACGGGGTAACGAACCGGAGCTCTAGCCTCATAACGTCCTCCTCGCTGACGACGACATACTGAGGCAAAAATGTGAAAAAGCCCTGAAGCTATCGCGACCAGGGCAAAAGGTTGGTGGAGCTGTCGGGGTGCTGCCCCCCGAGTCCAAGCAGCCTGACCGGCGCGTTCTCCAGGCTCAGCCTCGACTTTGTCTTGATCGAACGGACGCCCCGAGACGCGGCTTACCGTTCGCTGCAGATCCTTGTTCTCGCACGTGCGTCGAATCACGCGCCCGTGCCAGCCCGAGTTTGTGACCGGAGTGCGGAGCGGTTCGGGCCGACTCTCCGCGTCCGGTGACTAGCCTAGATTAGGCAGCCAGTGCGTATTCGTTGTTGGCAGATATTGCCGTTGCGATCGTTTTAGGAGTGCTCGCAGCTCCGCCTGCTGACGCCGACCACGGACTGTCTTGTCGAACCTATTTCAGCCCCGCGATTGGACAAACCAGTATAACACCCCGAAGCAAGCTTCGGGTTTCGAAGCTGGACAGCGCGCGGGCACGCCGGCTAGGGGCTCGTCGCCTGCTCTCTGGCTCCGCTTTGCATGATCGTCGAAACGATCGTCATGATGATAGCGCCGTAGAGATCTGCCAGCCACGGATTGACCCCACTCGTGGGGTCGTAGAAGTTCACGACATGGATCGTGATCGCAAAGAGCAAGTAGTTGATGACGAACGAGAACAAGCCGTGCGTGATCCACGTAATCGGCAGCGAGATCAGCCGGAGAACCGGCCCGATGAGTGCGTTGACCAGGCCGAAGATGATCGCCGCGACGATCGCCGTCCATACCGTTACGTTGTGATAGAAGCCCGGAACGTACTTCGCGATGAGGTAAAGGGCGAGCGCATTGACCAGAAATCTGAGTAACAGGCTCAAGATCTGTACCCTCCTTCGAGTTCCTGTTTAACCTTTGCGGCCAATGCCGGCGTCATCCCTTTGACGGCCGCGATTTCGTCGAGCCCGGCGCGGCGAATTCCCGCCGGAGAGCCGAACGCCGAGAGCAGGCGTTTACGGCGAACGGGACCGACGCCGGCTAGCGCGTCGAGCGCCGACCGCGTCATCGATTTCGCGCGGCGCTGGCGATGGTAGGTGACGGCAAAACGGTGGGCCTCGTCGCGGATGCGAGCGACTAGGTGCAGCGCCGGCGAGTTAGCCGGAAGGACGATCGGGTCGGGCTGATTGGGCAGGTACAACCACTCGTGCTCCTTGGCGAGTCCAGCCACGACGAGTCCGGTCATATCGAGCTCCTCGAGCACCTCGACGACCGCGCTCAGCTGACCTTTCCCGCCGTCGATCAAGAGCAGGTCGGGCTTCTTGTTGAACTTCTCTTTCTTTGCCAGCTCTCGTTCGAGCGGCGTCTCGGTGCGATCGGTCTCGCGGCGCAGATAACGCAGCCGGCGCCGCAGCGTCTCCTGCATCATCGCAAAGTCGTTGGGGCCGCGATCGTATTGAATCTTGAACTTGCGGTATTCGCTCTTCTTGGCCCGACCCTCGACGAAGACGACCATCGATGCCGTCGGGTTGGTTCCCTGGATGTTCGATACGTCGTAGCATTCGATGCGATGCGGCGGCTCGGGAAGCTCGAGAGCGTCGGCGAGATCGGTGAGGGCGCGCGCCTGCGCCGTCTCTTGGACCTCCTGATGCGCGAGGAAGGCCTTCAGGTTTTGCTCGGCGTTCTTCTGCACCAGCCGCAGATATTCGGCGCGCGCTCCGCGTTGGGGCTGTAGGATGCGTACGCGCTGGCCCTTAACCTCGGAGAGCCATGCCTCGATGGTCGCGCGCTCCTCGGGAAGCGCCGTCACGAGCAGCTCCTTCGGCACCGCCGCCGCCTGCGCTCGCGAGCGCGCGTTTCTCCGGCACGGGCGCCTGGTTGTCGCGCGCGACGCGTGCGAGCGAGACGATCTTGTCTTCGGGCGCGGCCGCCGTGCGCGCCGTGTAGAATTGCTTGAGAAACTCGCTCGTCAACACCTCATTCGACTGTTCGTAGACGCCCTCGAGAATGAAGTGCTCTTGGCCGATGAGCTTGCCGCCGCGAACGAGAAAAACTTGCATGCAGGCCTGGCCCTGCGAGCGCGCTACCGCGATGAGATCCATGTCGAGCCGCGATTTCCAGACGACCTTCTGATCTTCGGTGACCCGCCGTACCTGGACGATGCGGTCGCGGAGCCGGGCAGCCGCCTCGAAATTCAAGTGCTCGGCGGACTCCGTCATCTCGCGCTGCAGTCGCGTCAGCAGCGACTCCTGCTTACCTTCGAGGAAAAGCACGACCTCGTCGATCGTGCGATCGTAATCTTCCTCGGTCTGATAACCGACGCACGGCGCCAGGCAGCGCTTGATGTGATATTGCAGACACGGGCGCTTGCGGCGGCCGTCGATCGGCTCCCGGCACGTGCGCAGCGGAAAGACCAGCCGCACCAAGTCGATCAGCTCACGCAAACCATGCGCGTTCGTGTACGGCCCGAAGTAGCGCGCCCCGTCGTTGCGAACCATCCGCGTGAACACCACTCGGGGAAACGGCTCGTTGGTGACCTTCAGGTAGGGATAGCGCTTGTCGTCGCGCAGCCGGACGTTAAACGGTGGCTGATGGCGCTTGATGAGATTCGCCTCGAGGATCAGGGCCTCGACTTCGTTGGTGACGACGATCGTGCGAACGTCCGCGACCTTCTCCACCATGGCCGTCGTGCGGGGATGGTGCACGGCGCCCTCTTGAAAGTACGAACGCACGCGGTTGCGCAGCGAAATCGCCTTTCCGATGTAGAGAATCTCGCCGTCGCGTCCGACCATCAGATACACGCCCGGTGCGTCCGGGATCTGAGCGAGATTTTCTAGCGCAATCACCCCGCGCCGACGGGACGCCGCGCGCGCACCACCGCGATGATGACGACGACCGCGAGCACGGCCGCGCCGAGCAGGACGTACGCGCCGCGACGCAAGAGCGGCAACACGTCGCTCAGATGCGCGCCGAGCGCGTTCCCGAGCAGAATCAGCATGCTGCAGAAAATTAGCGAGCCTAAGAACGTCCACAGATAAAATAGCCCGACGTTCATCTCAGCGATGCCCGCCGGAATGGCGGAGACGCCGCGCAAGACGGGCAAGAACCGGCAGACGAAGATTGCGAAGGTTCCCCACCGCTCGAAGAAACGATGGACGACCTGCAGCCGCTCGTGCGTGATGTGAACGTAGCGCCCGTAGCGCTCGATCAGCGGCACGCCGCCGAAACGGCCCAGCGCATAGCCGATCGAGCCGCCGGACAGCTCGGCGAGGAGCGCAATGACGATCGTGAGCCACAGGCTGCTTAAGTGGCCGGTCGCCACCAAAGCTCCCGCCGCAGGCAGGACGAGTTCGGTGCCGATCGGCGCGCCGAGGTTGCCGAGCACGAGGGCGACGAACAGACCGAAGTAGCCGTAGTGGTCGATGAGCGCCACGACCGCTTGATGCAGATGCTCCACCAACGTCGTTACTCTACCGTCGAGGCGGTGTTTCGCGACGCCGCGCGCCGCAGGATCTCCGCTGCGGAGCTCCCACCTTCCGAGCGCAGGGCCTCGAAGAGATCGATCGGCCCAACCTCGCGGTCCGCGGCGCGCTCCTCCGCAAGGGCGACGATCCGGCGAACGCGCGGCGTGATCAAGATGCCTTCCCAGAGCCGCTCGTCACCCGTACCGAGCGCTCGGCGCACTTCAGCGTGCACCTCCGGCACGTCGATCCCCGCCTTATCGAACGCGTGCAGCATGGCTTCGTCGCGCTCTTCGAGCAACGCGACGAGCAAGTGTTCTGCACCTACGTAGTAATGGCTGTGGTTGCGGCACTCTTGCTCGGCTACGCGTAGCACGCGCCGCGCCGCCTGGTTGAATTTCGAGAACAATCGGTCTCCTGGGCCCCGGAGGGAGGAGAGAATTTCGGGGCGACACGATTTGAACGTGCGACCTCTTCGTCCCGAACGAAGCGCTCTACCAAGCTGAGCCACGCCCCGAGGAACTCCCGAGGTTTCGCAGAGCCGCGCCGCCTTCCTTTGCCCCCTCCCGCAAGCGGGCACGGAAACGAGGGTAAACCTGAGAGGACTCTGAAGGTCACAGCGAACTCATGAGACACCTGATCGTCGGGTGCGGACGCGTCGGCTCTGCACTCGCGAAACTTCTGGACGCCGACGGACACGAAGTCATCGTTGTAGACGAGAATCCGGCCGCATTCAAGCGTCTGGGACCTAAGTTCAAAGGCCACGAGGTCGTAGGCACGGGCATCGACTACGACGTTCTCAAGCGCGCCGGCGCCGCCACCGCCGACGGGTTCATCGCCGTTACTAATGGCGATAATCGGAACATCATGGCCGCGTTGATCGCGAAGCGGATGTTCAAGATCAAGCGCATCGTCGCACGCATCTACGATCCGCCGCGCGGCCAGATGTATCGCGAGCTCGGCGTTGAGACCGTCTGTCCCACGACCGTAGGCGCTAAACTAATTCGCGACGTTCTGATCGAGGCACCGTGGGACATGCAGACCTTCGATCTCGGCCGGCTCTCCTCGATGACGGTCGTCGTCGCGGCGGCAGACGCCGGCAAGCGCGTCGGTGACATCGAGGAGCCCGGAAAGATTCGAATTGCCGCGATTCGGCACGGAGATCGCGGCGTGATGGTCGCGTCGGCAGATCTCGTGCTCGCCGAGGGCGACGAGCTGAGTGCGGTCGTCGCGCCCGAGGCTATCTCCGGCTTCGCCGAGCGCTTCCGCGGAACTGCGGCGCGCTCCGAGGTGAAGGTATAACGTGTTCATTCTGATCGTCGGCGGCGGAAAGGTCGGCTCGTATCTAACCAGGGCGCTTCTCAATCAGGGTCACGAGGTCGTCGTCATCGAGAAGGACGACCGTAAGGCCAAGATGCTCGAGCGACTGATCGATCGGCACGTCACCGTCGTGGGCGACGGCTGCGACCCGCTCGTGCTGGATGCCGCCGGCGTCTCGCGCGCCGACGTGGTCGTTGCCGACACTGGCGACGACGAGGACAACCTCGTCGTGGTCCTGCTGTCCAAGCGTAAATCGAAGGCGCGCTGCATCGCGCGCGTCAACAATCCCGCGAACAAACTGATCTTCAACTCGCTGGACACCGACGACCCGGTCATCGTAATCTCCTCGACGGAGCTGATTTTGGACGTGCTGAACGAGCACGTCAATGCCTCGAAGTATCGCTCGATGCTCGAGACGATGCACCTCTTCGGCAAGGGCGACATGCAGTTGGTCAAGGTCGCGATCCCCGAGCGCTCGCCCGTCGACGGCAAGCGCCTTGCCGAGATCGACTTCCCGCACAACTCCGTCGTCGTCGCCGTGGACAGGCCGAACAGCGATCTGGAGATTCCGACCGGCGACACGACGCTGCGCGCCGGCGATGCGATGATCGTGATCGTAAAGAACGGCGCGGCCGAACGGATCCGAACGATCCTCGGGGCCTAGGGAAGCTCCGATTTATTCTGGATTCACCAGATGATTTTTGACGACAATACATCTTAACGGAAAAACGTCGAAGCCGCCGTCGCCGGGAATCAGCTCGAAGAAGAATAAGCGAGGGCCTGGGGCCCGCTGTCAATAGTGGATGCGCGATCGTGCGGTCGGCACGAGTTCGGCCGCCTCCGCTGGCTCTTGTCCGTGCGCCGACGCGTCTTGGAGAGAGATGCCGCTGGTGAAAGCGACGAAAACGTGCTCGCCTTCGCGGATGGGAAGGTTTGGATACGTGTTCGCGCTCGGCTCGGTTACGAACGTAGCAAGTATCGCAGCACCCCTGCTCTCGAGCTGCGCCTGAAGGCGGGTCGCGAAGAGTTCGGCGAAGGCATCGCGCTCGCCGTCGCTTGCAAACGAGTACGTTAGACACAAGAGGGGCGCTCGAACGCGGGTAACCGCAGACTCGAAGGCCGCCGATCCCGTGGGACGTAAGAGCAGCACGTTATCTGAGTCAATCATGGTCGCATTCGCGGCCCCGTTATGCGCCTTCCAAACCGGGCCGCCATAGAAGCGGCCTAAGGCATCTTTGCGCACGTCCATCCCGGCAAAGCCGCGGAGCCAGACGAAGCGTTCGGGACGACCGGCATCCCGAAAGAGGCCGATGAGTTCGGCTCCGACGGCCTCCTGCGGCTCAACGAACTCGCGCTCGAACAAATCGATCAGCTCGTCGCGGCGACCGGCGTGAAGCGTGATTTGACGCAGTTCGACGACGGTCGACCGGTGGTTTGGCATCTCAGTATACCTCGATTTCGTTGTCGCTTTATTCGCGGCCTCAGGACGTGTCACCCTGAACCTGTCGAAGAGTGAAGTTACATGCATGCAGCGATGCCGTTGTGGTACAATTTTCGCATGAGCATGAAAGAGCAGCTTTCCTTGGCGGCAACAGGTTTTGAGCGCCACGCGAAGACGACGAGGCGAACGAAGTTTCTGCTGGAGATGGACCGGATCGTTCCCTGGAAGCGCCTGCGAAAGATCGTCAGGCCTTTTTACTACAAAGGGGAAGGCGTCGGGCGCCGGCCGATCGATCTGGAGCGGATGCTGCGCATCTACTTCCTGCAGCATTGGTTCAACCTGAGCGATCCAGCCGTTGAGGAAGCGCTCTACGACATGATCTCGATGCGGGCGTTTGCGCGGGTCGATCTGGGCGAATCGCGGCGTTCCCGACGAGACGACGATCTGCAAGTTCCGGCACCTCATCGAGAAGCACGATCTGGGCAAGAAGCTCTTCGCCGAGGTCAATCGCTATCTGGCCGACTGCGGCATCACGATCAGCGGCGGCACAATCGTCGACGCGACGATCATTCATGCGCCCAGCTCGACCAAGAATCAGGACGGCGAGCGCGATCCCGAGATGCATCAGACGAGGAAGGGCAACGAATGGTACTTTGGCATGAAGGCGCACATCGGCGCGGATAGCCGGACCAAGGTCGTTCATTCGATCGTGGCGACCGCCGCGAACGTCCATGACAGTAAGGTTGTCGCCGACCTGTTGCACGGCAGCGAAACGCGGGTCTACGGCGACTCGGCGTACACCGGCAAAGCCAAAGCGATCCGCGAGAAGTCGCCGCAGGCGCGGGCGTTCATCAACAAGCGCGCTTACCGCAATCGACCGCTGACCGATCAGGACCGCGAGACCAATCGCCGCAAATCCTCGGTCCGATCGCGGGCCGAGCATATCTTCGGCACCGTCAAGGGCTACTTCGGGTTCAGGAAAGTGCGCTACCGCGGGATCGCGAAGAACGAGAACTGCCTCAACGTGCTCTTTGCGCTCTCGAACTTGTTCATGTCAAAGAAGAAATTGTTACGCCTTTCGACGGCATAGCTGTCTCTCGAAGTTCGGAAAAAGCGGATCTCGCCCCAAAAAAGTCGGGGTGAGAACCGAAAAGCAGAGGAGTGATCTCGAAAATGGCCGATTTACCGCGGATAGCAAATCCAGTACTTAATAAATCAGACCTGCCCTAGATATAACCCTTTCTCAGCGCCACTACGGCGGCTTGAGTGCGATCCGACGCCGAGAGCTTCTCGAGAATGTCCCGGATGTGTCCCTTCACCGTCCCGAGCCCGATATGCAGCGCCTCGGCAATCTGCAATTCGCCTGCCCATCAGAGATCAGGCGCAGAATCTCGGTCTCCCGCTGCGTCAGCGGCGAGAGGCGCAAATCGTTCGACCTCGTCGCAGAAAACCGCCCAAGCACGACGTGTGCGATCATTGGGTCGAAGTACGCGCCTCCTTCGCTCGCGATGCTGACGGCGTCGACGATTCGCGCCGGATCAGAGCTCTTTAGACAGTAGGCGTCGGCGCCGGCAGCAAGCGCCGCCAGCACCTCCTCCTCGAGATCGATCATCGTGACAATGACGACGTGCGTGGCAGGCAGCTCCGCCCGGACCTTCTTCGTCAGCGTCACACCGTCGAGCGCGGGAATCCCGATGTCGATGACGGCGACGTCCGGCCGCTCGCGCGCGATCGCGTCCCAACCGGCGAGCCCGTCGGCCGCCTCGCCGACGACGTCGAACGACTCCTGGAGCGCTGTGCGAAGGCCGGCGCGGGTCAGCGCGTGGTCCTCCACGATGATTACACGGATGCGGCCGGAGCGTTCCACCTCAGACGGGCGCAGT
>CAVWMO010000002.1:0-116507 GCA_963756165.1 Vulcanimicrobiota bacterium
CGTACCAAGACACGGGTAGATCATGTCGATGTCGTCGCGAAGGGCCGCCGCGAAACAGGCGTAATCGGCAAGCGTGTCGCCGTCGCGGGGGCCACTGTCTTTCGACCGAGACGATGCATAGCGCCTGAATCCGAGTCGTTCGACGGACCACTCGAAGCGATCGCGAGAGAATGGTTATGAAGTGTTGCGTCGGTCCGACATACACTGGGTCGGTTCAGTTCCATTCTAGAGGGCAGCTCATGGTAGATCCGCTGAACCGCCCTAGCGGTTCTTGACCTGGAGGTCGCTGCGAAAAGAAGTGGAGAAGGTCCAGGTCGCGCAGGTAAGCGATCAGGGAAACCAAAACGGTTTCGGCGGAACCGCCCAAGTCTGTCCACCTTCAAAAACAGCACGCCAGACGCGACAATCGGGCCGCCCGCTTTCGGGCTCCACATTCGAGACTACATATCTACGCGTGCCGCGTTTCGGTATGCGTACGGGAACCGTGACGTACGAATCATCTACACTCACCCGTACAGACAGGATCGGGGCTCGTCCGATGCGCTCCCTAAGGGTTAAGGCTATGGGGCGACGTTTCCCGTTATGATCGTAAAGGGGGACGCACGCCATAATGACAACGGGAGAGCGCTGTGGCTTTGAGCAACCCGCGCAGATGCACGCCGCGAATCCAGCAACGAGGAATAGTCCACCTCGATTCATAGCGGTCTACCAGGCGGATCGCTGGCGCCCGGGACGCCATTGCTGCCAGCGCCGCCACCGGCGATAACGGTGTAGTCGTACCCGGTGCCCCATAACTCGCCCTCCAGAAGCCACATGGATAACTCACCGCTTCCCGCCGTATTTCCCACCTGGTTCTCAGCATTCTCAGCCTGTTTGTACGACAAACCAGCAAGATGAAGACCTTCGGCCGTGTACGTATTAGAGTTTATCATCGGATACGCGACGTCCGTGTAAGCCACTCCTCTTGCGTCGAGCGCGTTGGAGAGATTTTGAAAAGCGATATCTACTCGACGGTCCCATTGCTTTTGCGTCATCCCGGCAGGCGGCGGTATTAACACAGGAGTAGCGAGATTCGTATTGCGGGAGATCATGGGATTGATATTATCGCCGTAGCGCTGCCGCGTAAGGCGACCGACCGGCGACTCACCCCACGTATTGCCAGCCTCGTAAACTATGTCGTTCGTCGCTGACGTTATCTCGACAAACGTGTGCAAGAAGTTCAATATCTTGGTGTAGGTCGCTCCAAGCCACACGTCATATCCCGTAGGATCGTTGTAGCTGACAGGATTATTGTTATTCCACATGTAGCTCTTCTGGGACGCAGGGTCATTAGCTTCGCCCGCGTAAGCGTCAGGTGTCGTCCATGTAGAGGAAGTGCTGTCGTACGTGCGCACGCCTTGAATGGCGTCGAAATTATCTACTAACCCGTCCGAGCGCGGCATCCCGAGAACGCCGCCTTGCCCGATAAGGCCTCCTAACTGGGAACCCGACACAAGCGACGTGCCATACCAGTCGATTGATGTCGGCATGCCGCCACTTTGCTGATACCAAGGACTGGAATCTTGAGCCAACTGCCCCCATCCACGCACCCAATCATCGCCTAGTCCTGCGAACACGGAGCCACCGGCATTGTGGAGCCCATCACAACGCCACCGGGCCCGCGGTCGAAAAGGTCAGGCAGGTGTAGCCCTGGTCTTGCGGTAGCACGTCGCCTTGCGTACCGACCTTGATGTCGTCCACAACGACCTGCCCGTTGGACTTGCGCGTTGCGAAGAGCATCTGGTTTCCATCCCAATGAAGTGTTTCGTTGGAACCACCCATACCGATCGTCAACGGATGGCCGTTCGGCCCCCAGGCGTACGAAGCGGTGCCGAGCGGGCCACTCGTGCTAGTAACGTGATTTTCCGCATCGTACTGGCGACTGACGACCGCGGTCACCGACTGCGTACCCCACGGGCCTTCGGCCGCTGTCTGGCGTCCAGCTTGGTCGTAGGCCCAGGATGAGTACGGGCACCAGCCGCTGCCGCAGCCTTGCCCTGCGAAGAGGGTCATGACGCCCATGCCGTCGTCCCATTGGTATTGGTAGCTACCACCGCGCTGCGGAAGGGGTTGCTGCACGGCAACGCCGTGGCAAAGATCGTGCGACAGGCGTCGGCGAACCGCAACTCTGCAGCGAGCAAGCGTATCACCTCGGGAGTATATCCATCGTACACGGTCCCCGCGTTGCCGGGAAGAACAGCATCATCAGCTCGGTGTTGGCAAAATAGGTGAGCTGGGAGAGCGAACCTACTGGAGTCGATTCGCTGGTCTTGAGGCCCGTCGTCGAATCGTAGCTTTCCGTTGTGTTGTGGCTGTACTTTCCCACACCGCTTTCGACGCGCTTCGTCATTCGTCCGGCGGCAGTTAACGTATATGTTAAAAGTGTCTTCCCGAACAAGGTTGGGCTGCCTTGCAGGCTAGTGTGATTGATCTGCTCATTAGCCAAAAGCCCGTCCTGGCGGTATGCGTACTCAAACAAGTTGGATTGCGTTAGCGCCGATGACGACACATCCACTGCACTCTCTGTGCCATCAGCGTAGTAACGATGCGTGATCGTCGCGGGTGACGTCACCGCATTTCCCCCGCTGGGATCCGTAGAAGTGGAAAGCTCGCCGTCGATGTTATACGTGTACTGTTGCGAGCTGCTATACGCTGCGGATTGGATGACGGCCGCGCGGCCATCGGCATCATACGTGTAGTCCCGCCGTGGGAAGGAGTTATCACTCGACTTGGCCGTGAGTTTCTGCCCGTCCGGCGTGTAGTCGAATTGCTGACAGGCTCGCAGACTGTTGCAATCCTGGCCCAACATACCGGTTACAGTTGGATCCAATGGACTCGTGTCCCATGTCATCGTCTCGGTATTGAGTTGTTCCGCCTGACCGCTCCAGGCAAAAGAATATTTCGCGACAGGGCGGTCGAGCCAATCGTATGCGGTTGCCTTGAGCACTTGGTACTGCGTGTTCGCGATTCGCGTCGGACCGCCGCCGCCCCAGGTGCCGCCAACGATGCCCGTCTGGCTGCCCGTGCTCGACGGCAACAACTCTTCGGTTTCGAAAAGGTTACCGTGAGCTGAAAACTGTGCGCCTCCAAACGAATATTGGCCGTCGGTCAGATCGTATAGATACCTGGTGATCGATGGGTTCGTGTAAAGGTCAAAATTGCCGTCCCACGGCTGCTTAACCTCGACCAGTCGGTCAAGACCGTCATAGAATTTGCAGGTGGTTCCAGACGCTACCGACATCATATAACAATTCGTGGCCGCAGCATTATTCGCCGCGCAGTTCGTCGTGATGCAGTTGTGATGACGCTCATCCGTCACGACGTCACCGTCCGCGTCGTAGCCGTAGCTTACCGCATATAGTGGAGGCGTCGCACCCGAAATCAGCTTCGCATTGGTCGGACATGCCGGCGATTGGTCCATCTGGTTCTGGTTCGCCGTCTCACTGTAAAACGTACTGCCATCAAGATTGTAGCACCAGTAGGAGGTAACGCCGTCAGGGTCCGCCCGCGAACGCAAACGATTCATGCCGTTGCTAGTGTACGTGATCTGCCAGGGGCCGTTTCCTCCATCGTAGGTTCTCAGCGTCCCGTTTGAGTAGTAAGTAAATAGCTGCGTAGGGGTCCGCGTGTCACTTTCACTGTCGTACTGATGAATTGTCTGACCGACGACTTCTAAGGGCAAGCCGTTCCCACACGACGAGCCCACGGTCACGTAGCTGATCGTCCTGTCGTAGCCGCTCGGCGTCGCGATTTGCGTTATGCAACCGTATGGTTCGTTGGAGTCGCTCTTAGTCAGCGTGTAGACCGCCGGATTCGTCCCCCATGTTTTGCACAGCGAATCGGTCGGTGTTTGAAAGGTATTGTTGCCGTTGTTTGCTGGATCGCAGTACCTAATGACGTTGTTGTACTGGTCGTAATCGTAGAAGTTCGTCGGTGTCATCGAGGATGTGCCCGAGCCCACCTGAACCGTCTGCTTCGGTAGCGAGACCTCGACCGTATTGCCGTTGGAATCGTAACCCATGTTCGTCGTGAAGTTACGCGCGTCGGTTGTGCTTGTGAGATTGTTGTTACTGTCCCACGATTGAAGCATTGTAAGCCAGGGTCCACCGTTGTAGACTTGCGTCTCGTAGACTCGATCGCTCGTATCGTAGCACCAGAATACCGCGTGATCATAGGCGTCGGTCAAGTACGTAGCGTTGCCGCCAGCTCCATTACAGTTCGTGAACTGGATGAACATCGTGTCGTTCCACTGCACAAAGCCGGTACTAGGCCCGCTTTGAATCGACGATGGTGAGACGTTGTCCTCAGGAGTTGTATTGAGCCTGCCGCGCGTGTACCAGTCGGAGAGCTGTCCGTTGCTATAGTCCAGGTCGACGCACGAGCCGTCGTCAGGGTTGCCTTTCGTGTCGATAATCGAAATTGCTGCACGCGGCCCGCAGATCTCGATATTCTTACCAGGCGTGATAGCGTAGGTTTCCGGCAGGTTGCCCGGTGCGATGGCTGTCCCGTCAGCGTACTCTGCCGGTGGATTTTCGTTATTGAACGGCACCGGACTATTACCCGGTTTATCCAACTCGTCGAGATCGCCATTGCTGCTGTAGTGATAGTAGATGTTCTCCCCATCTGGACGGGTGAGCGAAAGCAGCTCGGTGATGGACGTGCCGGCAATCGTGCCAAAGCTGAAGATGAGCTGCGCACCGTCGGGTTGATGGGTGACCGTGATTTGCGCGATGTTCTCTGGGTTAGTATCGTCATGGTTAGTCCAACTATATGCGAGCGTGATGTAAAAGTTTTGGTTACGCCCGTAAATGGTCAGCAGGCGACCGTAATATCCGGCATCGTTGCTCGTACACTGAGAATACGGAGCATCAAAAATGTAAGTGGTTCCAGACTTCTTTGTCCACTGGAATTGGCAGGCTATGCCGTTACCCCCAAGCTGTGTAGGGGCCAATAGGTCGTAAACGCCGGGCGGCGGGGTGCAGGTCGTTACTGAGTCGGTTTCGCACGTGTAATCCTCGCGCGCGCCATCGCCCGTATAAACACTAACCGTTCCGCTATTTCCGCTTCCCTGCGTCCACCCGAGGTGCACATCCAGGTTATTGGTCCAGCGATTGCCGTAGACAGAAGGTGTGGATCCATCATCTCCGTTGGCATCGTGCTGCGATCGCGAGTTGTACATGCGCCGAAACGCGAGGTCGAGGCCTCCTTCAGGGACGTCAACGTCGTTCTCCTCGATCAGAAAGTTGTAATTGCCAACGTTGACCATTGCGTGCCCGACTCCGGGAATACTTCGCGCCTCGTAGGTCCACCAAGGAACGATGCCAGTTGTAGGCGTCGGAAGCGTCGCTAAGGGGCGCGCGTGCGATCGCGCTTGCCCGCGCATACTCAGCCCTGTATGCTCGAGGTTTGTGCTTTCAGCGCGCCGCTCGCGGCGAACCTTGACAAGGTCGATCGGCCGGGCGGCTATTACGGTTTTCGCCGCTTCGCGGGGCTTACGAATGAGACGGGTGAAACGCTTCGGGTCGGCGTAGTCGGGCGCAGATCGCAGCGGCAAGGGCGTGTGTCGGATCAGCGGCGGCGTCCGACCCGAGGAGGCGCCAAGGGTCGCGATCAGAGCCCGCATGGAAGCCATCAGCTCTGTTACGTTGAACGAGGCGCCGGCCGGTCTGCCCGCGTCTGCCAGGGCCACGCCCGACGATTGAGCAACGAAAAGTACTAGCAAAGCCAACGTAACGTAGCGCCGCAATAAGGAAATCATTGCCCGAGCAAGACTTCGACGCATCCAGAACCTTCCCGGCCGCGCGGACTTCGCCCGGAACCGCCCGGCCGCGCGGGATTCGTCCGCAAGCCGGAAACCGAGCATCTGCCCAACTCACATGCGACCGACCGCCTACTTTCGGTGACGCCCTAGCCTTTCCTAGTTAAGTTAAATAAGCGCTGTCATGGCTCCAACCTAAGTGAGTTGTGATGAGGCGCGATGATCGGCGCTTCATAGGCCGCATGTCGGGCGTGTGAGAAACCCGAATCTTCTCACAGATTTTCTCACGAACTAAATGGCGATTGCGTTCAATAAGTCGCGATAGGTTGCCGAATCCGCACTAGGCGAGGCTTGCGAGAACCTATCGAGGATAGCTGCAAACATTTCAAGACCTCCGCATTCAACCGCTCCGCCGAGTCTACGCGCTCTTCTGACCGGCCACGCGAAGAGTTATGTTGTCACAGATTTGTCACGGAGCGGCCGAACCGCCGCGCTATTAGTCGGAATCGGCTGGAATGGTGAAGCGCCGAAATCCCGATAAGATAAGCGTTTTCGTCAATGCTCGGGATCGGCCGGGACCGCTGGTTACGGGTTCGATTCCCGTTGGGCGCTACCACAGAAAGCCTGTTTTACGGGCTTTTCACTCATCGCCGGAACCCATTTGTAGCGCCCTGTGAATGTTAGGGTGACTTGCGATGCCCGGGCGATCCACACGCCGTACGCTTTTGCGTGCAGTATCGTCAGACGGTAGCTCGTGAATACCGTTCCGCTGTATTTGCAGGCTTTGAGGGGCGTTCAATGCAGGGCGGCCCGTATTTGCACGGTAAACTGGAGCTCGATGATCTTACGTTTTGTGCCAGGGCTTGTACTCGTGTTTTGCCTTCTCTCGGTTGCACCCATTTGGGCGGCTGACTATGGAAGTGCAACCGAGGTTGCCGCCGTCCGGAAAGCCGTAAGCGCAAAATCGTTGCCCATGCTGCCCGGTACACGCAATCAAATTGTAGTGGTCGGCTCTTATGCACTCGTCTGAGGAATTCGCTGGCGGCCCGTGCGGTGGCGGTGGCGACGAACTCTGGGCCAAGCGCAACGCGGTTTGGGTCGACGTGGCCGGCGGGCATCCTATGATCGAGCCATGCGACATGAAATCCAAAGGCGTTTCCCGGGTCGTCATTCTGCAGCTCCTGAGTCACTATCGCTCTTTCGCCGTCGCTCAAGCCAAAACGGACCTGAAAAACTGCCCGCACTAGGAACGAGATGTTTCAACCGGTTCGATTAAGGAAGATCAGGTCGGACAATTCCGGTCAAAGCAACGTAAGGGATCGTGAAATCCGTCGGACCATCGGCAAAAGATGCAACCTCATACGTGTTATAGTGAAAATGCAAACCGTCCGCCGCGACTCCGATGGCGCTTGGCAATACGAAGACGCCCCGATGAGTTGAGAAGAATAGATCGTCCTTCGAAAATGGCTCCGCTTGCGGTATACCACGCGTCCGGCGAAAATAGCGCTCGGCGATCCGCATGAACGATGCTCGACTTCCAGGTGCAATTAGATCCGTAAGCGAGAGCACGCGGCCCGACTGCGCATCTACGTTGGTGAACTCGGTTAAGCGATTGAGATGAGCTCCGCCCGTATCCGATGTTTCGTCCATTTGTAGGGCAATGACGTGCGGGCCGCTGCTTAGGATCCTTACCGTGCGATCCAGCAGGAAAGATGGCACGAAAAGCCCTGCCCGCTTCGAAGATGAGTAATAGTCCGCGTAAGCCGCGAAAAAATCGGTCGCTAGTGCTTGAGGCGAAGCGGCCGCGATCGCCTTCTGCGATGGGCTAAATGGGTCCCAAAGGACGAGCCTGGCGACTTCGCGGGAGAGCGTGGAGCGAGCCGCAGATGAGGGGGCGCCCACGATTTGGACGTACTTCAACGTGACTTCAGCGCTGCCGGCAGCCGCACCGGAACCAAGGCTGTGCGCCGCATGAAAGCTTCGCTCCTGCGTTACGAGCGGCGACGTCATTGCGATTGTCAGCGCGGCGGTGACTGCCGCAAAGAACGTGTGCTTCACGCCGTGCGGAAGTGTTTCATGGCCGTCACTCACTCCGGCCACGTGGCGAATTCCTGCGCGCAAAGGCTTTAGAACAGAATTTCATAACTACAGAAATAGCGTATGAGGAACATGTCGGCAGCGCTTGTCGCCCTCGCGATGGTGTTGAACGTTGCAAAGCGCGGACCTTCATGGGCCCTTTCGGGACCCGCCCTCCGTGCTCATCGTCCCATATTCCACGATCGTTGGCGACGTCCAACGTTCGAAAAGCGTTTCGGTCTACAAGATCGACGCCGCGACTGGCGATCTTACCCTCGCCGCCGGTTCACCGTTCGCGGCAGGTGCGGAGCCAACGACCGCCGCGTTCGCTCCAGGCGGCCGGTTTGCATATGTAATCAATAAAGAGTCCGATAACGTTTCGGCCTATCAGGTCGAAGCGCGGACTGGAGCGTTGATGCAGGTGCGGGGTTCGCCCTTCGCATTGGAGTACAGCCCTGGCGGGCCTATTGGTATCGTAGTCGACCCGCGCGGTAGGCATGCGTACGTCGTTACCCGCATGGGCATTTGCGCATTCTCGATCGATGGCGCAACCGGTAGACTTGACGCCCGTACCGGGTTCACCCTTTGCCCGGTCGGAAGATTTTGGAATCACCTCGCTTGCGGTCGATCCCTCGGATAGGTTCGCGTACGTTCTCAACTACTCTAGCAATACTATCTCCACTTATAAGATCGACGCAGCCGGCGCGCTGAAACTCGCTGGTCGGGCTCTGGACGCGGGGCAGAACGGCAACGACGCCGGCTTCTCAACCGTGACGATCGATCCCAAGGGAAAGTTCGCGTACGTGACAGGCGACGAGAACAAGATCTACATTTACGCCATCGACGCGACAACAGGCGCCTTGACACCTTCCGCTCACTTGAGCCTCGGGGAACCGGGTGAGTTCGACCTTGCCGGATTCGCGATCGATTTGACCGGCAGTTTTGCGTACGCCGTTGACTCTGCTAGGAATCGCGTCGAAGCTTACAGCATCGACGCCACGACCGGCCGGTTAAAAGCACTAGACCATCTGAAGTACAGCCGTGCTGCCGGAAGCGAACCTCAGGGTTTGACGATCGATTCGACGGGCGCATTTACCTACGTGTTCAACCCCCGTGCCATTTATGGTTACAGGATCGACTCCGACAGCGGTCAGCTTATGCCGCTGGCGCGTTCGCCTTTTTCCGTCGCTGCGAACACCACCGATCCCGTTGCTCGCTGGTTCAATACCGGCCTATGCGCGGCGTTGAGCAACGTGACTTGGAGTGGCGCGCATCCGCCGCCTGTCGCCAAGCGCGAGTCAGGCCTGATCGATCATTTCACCCCGATAACTCCGGGGTATTTCTATGATCCCGCGCTCCGCTTCGCTCTCCACTATCCTCGCGGCGACGCGGGAGGAATTCATCACGCTACGAATGGCTGCCGAGCCGCCGCGCGAGGTCCAGCGGCGCGACCTGAGCAGGCTGCAGACGGCGTCGGGAATCAAACTTGGGCTCGCGTGCCGAGACGGTCGTAAATACGCTAGGTGAGCCGCAGATCATCGATGCATGCAACGAGCAGGGCTATTTCTATTTGAGCAGTCGCGTGGGCGAGCCGCTTTTGATAGAGTTCACGATCAGTAAGGGCATCGTGAATGCAATTTCTTGGGAACGCGGAGGCTAGCCGAACGCGACAAAACCGCCGTATACGTGCGAGCCTGGGACGCGTAGCTTCGCAGGAATTCGCAGCCGTCTTAGGTCCTCCTCCGAGTATCCGGCTGCGACGACTTCGCTTTCCGCGGTTGTAGGCCGGTGGGATCGAACGAGCGGCTGAAGCACCGTGAAAGCGGCGCGAGGAGCTCAAGATAGTGGCTGCTTCTCTAACGGTGATCTAACGCATTGCGCCAATCTATCCGGGGTTCGACGGCACTACCCGGGACTCAAAAATGCGAAAAACCCGTACAAGAAAGGGCTATCGGGTCGAGCTGAGAGTACGCCGCGCTCACGATCGTTGCGCTTACCGCGCGCCCATTTTCCGATCGCTGCCTCGATATACGCGGGGCGCAACGCCTCTGCTCGCAACGATCCCAGCGTCGGCACGATGTAGAGCCGTACGTGCGGTTGAAACGGATCGAGGGATTTCACGACGCAAGCCGGTGGTTGCGCGCACAAACGTACAACCAGTCAGGATCGCGGGATCGCGGCGCCTTCGGTGCCGCCCAGCGCGCATTTCGACGCTGAACGCTTAGCGGACGTACTCCTCGTGGAGAGAGAGGTTTATTGGGGCATGACAGGCGCATCGCCCCGGTCCCCGCGAAGCTAACATAATGTCCTTGCGATTGGGACGTGGGGTTGCGCTGGCGGTTATCGCCTCTGCGATCGTATACGTTATCGCGGGTCACTACATTGGCGATACTCCTGGTGACTATGGCAATCTCGGCATCGCTGCAGCTACACCTGGCACCTTCCGCGTCACCGCTGTTCCCAAAGACTCGAGCCTCGCCGATGCCGGAATACAGAAGGGCGAGCTCGTTCGATGGGCGCACTGGAATTTTCAAACGCGAGCAGCATTCTTCGCGCCGATGGTTGGGTCGCACATCGCGCTCGTCACCCGAGACGGGCGCACCGTTACGCTCGTCGCACATCCGGCGCACAAGCACACTCTGACACTGTCGCTCATCGCGCTCAAAGTCTTCTTTCTCCTAGTTGCGGGGCTCTTGGCGTTGCGACGCTGGCAGGAACGCGCGGTTCGCTCGCTCGTTTATTTTCTGTTCGGATTCGGATTGGGGCTCGCACTTCCGAACTCCAATCCGGTCGTTTCGTCCGCGCTGTCCTTCCTGCTTTTCGTTTACGGCTGCGCCTTGCTGCTGGTGTTCGCGCTCGCAGCCGTGGCCGACTTCTCAGCGCACTTTTCGACCTCGTCCACCAATCTCGAACGCAATCTTGCGCGCGCCGCAATCGCGTCGGCGGCTCTGGCCCTGATCACAATTGCCGCCCTCGAATCAGCCTCCATTGTGCACGACAATCTCCTTGACAAGTTCGCAGGTTTGCTAGCCGTCTTACCGTTCGTTTTCGCAATCGCGACGCTGATCGCAGGCTATGTTTCTGCCCGCGGAATGGATCGCAGTCGCAGGCTCTGGGTGCTGCTCATCATCGGCGTGGGTATCCTCGGCCCGGCAATCGATCTGCTTGTAACCGCGACGAGCGGATATAATGCGGCCTTGGATCAGGCCACGATCCTCACCGTCGCGGTCATTCCCGTCGGCCTTGCCTACGTCATCCTGCGCCATCGCTTGATCGACGTGGGATTCGTTTTGAATCAAGCGGCCGTCTATGCGGGCGTCTCGATCGTGGTCGTCGGCGTCTTCGCGATCGTAGAGATGCTGCTGTCCAACTACGTCCAGAGTACGAGCCATGTCGCGAGCATGGCGGTTCAACTCGCGGTCGCGCTGGGTCTCGGCTATTCGATCAATGCGATTCACAAACGCGTCGAGCGCTTCGTCGATCGGGTCTTCTTTCGAGTACGGCACGAAGCTGAGGCGGCGCTGCACGCGTTTTCGCTTGACGCCGCGTACATTACCGATGCGGCTCTGCTGTTCGAGCGCTGCGTGCAGAGCGTCGAGCGATATGCGCGCGCGTCGACCGCGGGCGTCTGGCTGCGCGAGCCCTCGGGAACATACGTCATGCTCGCCGGTGATTTTCCGGGTAACCGCAAGTGTCGATCCGAACGACCCCGCCATGCTCGCAACGCGGGCGCGGCACGTCGTCGTCGATCTTCACCGCTCCGAATCCGCCCTTCCGGGGGTGCTCGCCGTACCGATGGTTAGTAGCGGCGAACTCCTCGGGGCGCTCATTTGCGGCGCAAAGCGAGACCAGGAAAGCTATGCACCGGACGAGCGGGCCTCGCTGGAGGAAGTTGCATCCGCAGTTGCGCATGCCTGGGTCGCGCTGCGAATACGAAGTCTAGAACGAGAGATTTCAGAGCTGCAGGCTGCCGTCTTCAAAGTGCTTCCCGGTGGGCTGCAAGGGACTACTTAATCGCCATCCCGGGGCAACTGCAATAGCTTCGCCACGAACCCGCCTTTGCTACGTGCTAGAGGCTTGTGCCCACCGCTTCAGGCCGACCTCACACCTTACACCAAGCGCACTCTCGAAGGTTGCAAGCTCGCGCCTGAGTGTGACAACTGTGGAACGGAAGCGTCCTCTGAAGGGTCAGGTTTGCAAGGAGATCTAGGTTTAGAGGTTTGGCGAGTGTGTCGATAACGAGCGGTTTAGGGACGACGCTGGCGGTCACGGGCAGCGAAAAATCGGGCCGTAGCCGCGACTTCTATCTGGTCGCGGAGTTCTTGCGCCGCTGCGACCCCGTCTTTCGATCGGCGCAGCAGATCCGCGATCTGTTCCGTAGCCCGCCGCTCCATCAGGGACCTATACTTCATTCAGATGGCCTGAATCTCGAACATTCGAACTTGTCCAACGAGCTCGATGCGGCGGGTTTGGCCTTGGGACAGTGTGTTCAACGGCGGCTGCCTTTTCTCTCAGGAAATGCGGATTGGCCGCCGCGGGACTTTCGGTCAAAGCGTACTATGTTGAGGATGCTAGCGTAGCACGGTTGTGTTCCGGCAGTCATGGGCAAAAAGTGGCATAGCCAAGCACGGCCGCCAATGGTCCTGCGGCGTTTCTCCGCGCAACCAGCGCCGCGAGGGGCTACTTAACCGCGGTGCCCAGCATTCTGCAGTCGTCGCAAAGCCGGTGCCCAGCAGTGCCCGTGCGTCGTTCACCTTGGGGGACGCCGCGCCCGGCTGAGCAGGTGCTGTTGTTGTGGTGGACTCGTTTTTCTGCAGATTTAGTGGATTCGTTGATCGAGTAAAATTCGGCAATTCCAGGCATGGGCGTTCCTCCGTTACGTCGGGTCTTACGCGCTGACGCGCGTGGCGAGGCTGGGCGATTCGGCGTGGCTCATGCGCACCAACTCTGAGGCCAAATACTCGAGCGCATCGGGCGGTGGAGACGCCGTTCTCTCTTGGTGGCACATTGTAAGTATCGCTCTTTGCGCCTCTTCGACGCTAATGAAGGTCTTACGCTTGGCGACTTTGGCTGCGGTGGTCTTAATGCGCGTCCAGACGCGCTCCATCGGAGTCGTCATGGCTAGCCTTTCTCTCGCGGAAATGCGGGTTGGCCGGCCACTGATACTGACGGTCAAAGCGTATTCGGGTGAGGTTCTTAGTATAGCACAATGCAATGGCGAGCGCGCGCATGCGGGGCGTTCTGATCGTCCCCCGGGCTATGGCGTTTTCGTCGGTCAAGGCCCAGCCATGTGCGGCTCTCTGATCGGAACTCTCCAAGCGTTGGTCCGGGGTATATCGTCGACGCCTCACGCGGCCTCTCGAATGCCCGGTGCAATCCCGCCTTAAACGTACAAAAATGGCCTAGCCTAGGCCGAATCGGCCAGAGCGGCGAATATCTTCGTCCGATATGGAAACTCCACCAGCGCCAATTGCCGTTTTGGAAGTCGCTCGCAAGAGTGCGAACGGCCTCTTCAGCCAATCATTGGAGCCGATTTATGGCGGCTACGCCAACGCGCGCGGACAAGTTAGCCTTTTTGCGGAGCGTTGCGCCTACAGTGTAAATTTCAAGAGCCAGACGCTGCGTGAGCGCCCGTCGCTCAACTCGGGCGCACAGGCGCATTACGAGGCGGCCGCAGCGGGCGAGCCGTTCGTGTATGCCAACGTGAAGTTCTTGCGACTAAGCCACGAACGCATCACCGAAATTTGCGCGTCAGGCGCGTTTAGAGTGAGGGCAAACTAAGCCTCCACGCTCGCGTAGGCGTGTTTAGCGGTAACTGGGCCGCGCTGCGAAGCAGTCCCGGCAGTAGACCGGCCTATCGCCGCGCGGTTGAAACGGAACTTCCGCTACGCCGCCGCATTGGCTGCACGTGGCCTTGAACATCTCGCGTTGGCCGTAGCCTCCGCCTCTGGATCCGCTCCGGCCTCCGCCGGAGGCTTTCCGCGCTGCGCGACAATCGCCGCACCGGCTGGGTTTGTTCGTGAATCCTTTACTTGCGAAGAACTCCTGCTCGTTCGCTGTGAAGGGGAATGTGCGCCCGCAATCGACGCAGCTAAGGGTTTCGTCTGTGTACATTTGAGCCTCCTAGGTCTCAGTTGCCGTCCGTTCGGACGACCGGCGTTCCTCGCCGGCGCGATAGCGGTAAACGATGCGTCCTTTCGTCAAATCGTATGGCGAAACTTCGACCTCTACGCGGTCGCCCGGAAGAATCTTGATGTGATGCCGGCGCAAACGGCCGGCGATATGCGCTAAAATGGTATGGCCGTTATTCAGCTCGACGGAAAAGGTCGTGCTGGGAAAGACCTGACGGATACTGCCAAAGACCTCCAAGGGCGCTTCTTTCGTGTCCTTCACGGCCTTGGCTTTCGATGGGCGAGGGTTATCCTTGCGATTTCGGTTGCGTCGTGGAATGACGAACTTCCCTTCTCCGATTTTGGCGGGGGTTTTGCCCGAGACGCTGCGGAATCTGCAGCGCTGACTCACGAGTCGGAGTCAAGAGCAGTGGTGCGCGGAGGTTACCTCGCCACTCCCGCCTGGAGCGCGCGCGAAGATATCGCAACGAGCTAAAGCCACGGGGATAGCCGCGCGCTGGATCGGCGCCGGCTCCACATGGGCCGTCAACGCCGCGAAATATGGCGGCATGCGGGGGAGATCTAAAAAGCAGAGATATCGACCTATCTTTCGGCGGCGCTACTTATCGACCACTCGAAAGATCGCGCTTGCTGTGGCAGCAGTGTCTCACAAATCCGCTCCCGATGCAAGGCATCTCGTTCATAGGAAATGCGAAACGCTGCCCTTTTGGACCGGAATTTCATGCAGAACGGTGCTATTGCCTCGGCGAGCCAGCGGCTGCTCTTCTAACATCGATCTAACGGATTCGGCAAAACCAGCCGGGATTCAAAGGAGCTAACCGGGACTCCAGAATGCAAAACCCCGTACAGGATGGGAGTTTTCGGTCGATTAAACAGCGCGCTTCTCGAAGTCAGTCGGCAAGGCCTACGTAAACGACGCCGCTTCCGAAACTCCGCGTACCTATCGGCTATCGAGCGTGATTTTTCCTTGCAACTGCGAGCGTGAATCGAAGACAATGTCAGGACAAAACCGTCCGGCGACTGGAACGGGCGCCGACGGGAAACCGTTAGGGCTCGAATCGAAAAAGACGGAGGAGGCTCGGCAAGGAGAAGATGGTTCACCCGCCGCTACCGACCGGCACCGTGACGTTTCTGTTCACGGACATAGAGGGCAGCGCTCGAGCGTGGGAACAGCATCCCGCCGCGATGAGCCGGTGCTCTCGAGATGCACGATCGGCTCTTGCGCGACGCCGTCGAAAAGCATGGCGGCTACGTGTTCAAGACCGTCGGTGATGCATTCTGCTGCGCATTTGCGAGCGCGGCGGAGGCGATAACCGCGGCTGTCGATGCTCAGCGAGCATTAGAGGCGGCGAGCTGGCCGAACGAGATCGCAGAGGTCCGCGTCCGGATGGCCGTTCACACCGGTCAAGCGCTGCAGCATGACGGCGACTACTTCGGACCGACGGTCAACCGCGTTGCACGGCTCATGTCGATCGCGCACGGCGGCCAGATTTTGTTGTCGTTGTCAGCCGCGTCCGGCATGGATGGTCCTCTTCCCGATGGCGTCACTTTGCGCGACCTGGGTTCGCATCGTCTCAGGGATCTCAAGCAGGCAGAATCGACCTTTCAAGTGGTAGCCGACGGGCTGCGCCTGCAGTTTCCGGCGCTGGCCTCGCTAGACATTCATCCGAATAATCTTCCGTCGCAGCTTTCGAGCTTCGTCGGGAGAGAACGCGAGCTGACGCGTTTGCGTTGGCAACTCGGCCAGCACCGCGTGGTGACGGTCACCGGCCCGGGCGGGGTCGGCAAGACGCGGCTTGCCCTGCAAGTGGCCGCCGATGCCGTGCAAGACTTTCCGGACGGGGTCTATTTCATCGCTCTAGCACCGATTAGCGCCGGCGAGCTCGTCGGTCAGGCGCTCGCCTCGACTTTGGGGATCTCCGAGGTCCCGACCGAACCCATCGAGACGACGGTGACCCGCTACGTCGGTGAAAAGCGGCTGCTCTTGCTCTTCGACAACTCCGAGCACGTTTCGGCCCCGACCGCCATGCTCGTAAAGCGAATTCTATCGGAATGCCCCAACGCGCGATGCATCATCACCGCTCGAGAACCTCTGCATCTCGTCGGTGAAAACGTCGAGCGTCTCGCGCCGCTCTCGACGCCGTCCGAGGCGAAAACCGTCGCCGACCTCCAGGCGAGCGACGGCTCACACCTATTCCTCGAGCGGGCACGGGCGGTCGTCGAGGACGGGCTCTCGTTGACTCCTCGAGATTGCGCCACCGTCGCCGAGATTTGCCGGCGTCTCGACGGCATTCCGCTCGCGATCGAGCTCGCTGCGTCGCGCTTGGCGACGATGCCGTTGCACCGGCTGGCCGAAAAGCTCAACGTGTCGACTCTCGTAAACAAGGATCCGACGGCCGCCGATCGCCACCGAACGCTTAGCGATGCGATCGAGTGGAGTTATAAGCTGCTCGGCGCGGCCGAGCAGGGCGTCTTCATGGCGATGGCGGTGTTTCAGGGTGGGTGCACGATCGAAGCGCTCGAGCACGTAGCTGGGGACGACGTGGACGATGCCGCGGGCTCGCTCGTCGACAAGTCGCTGGCTCAGCTCCAGGTCACCGGAGACGCGGACGCGCGCTACCGATTGCTGGAGCCGATTGCGGAGTTCGCCTTGCTCGAGCTCACTCGCACCGGCACGGAGGATGAATTGCGAGGTCGCCACTGCGGTTTTTACTGCGCGCTCGCATCTGCGGCCGCAAACGCGGAGGGGGCCTCGAAGAGCGCAAATTTCCGCCGCATCGACAGCGAGGTGGCAAACGAGCGCGCCGCACTCAACTGGGCCACGCACAACGACGTGGAACGAGCGTCCCAGCTTTCGCTCGACCTCGCCGGATATTGGCGGGCGCGAGGATCGTTTACGGAAGGCAGGGCATGGTTTGGCCGAGTGCTTGAAGCGGCTCCCCAGTTGGTGCCACTGCGCGCGAAACTGCTCGGCCAATCGGCTGGGTTCGCAGCCATGCAAGACGATTACGACTCTGCTACCGCGTCAGCGACGGCCTCGCTGGCCATTTCCCGCGCCGTCGACGATCAAGCCGGGATCGGATTCGCGCTGCATACGCTGGCCCAAGTGGCCCATCGGCAAGGACGCTTGGACGAAGCCGAGCGGCTCTATCGCGAGGCGTACCCCTACCTCGACGCTGCGAAGGTTCTGCGGACCCGGATGGTGTGCCTGATGAACCAAGGCATGATCGCGCGCCAAAGAAACGACTTCAAAGCATCGGCATCGTTGTTGCAGCGGGCCGGTGACGTTGCGAAGTCCCTCGGCTATCAAGACGTTTGGGCGGAGGTACAAGTCAAGAGCGGCTGGACCGCGCTTTTCGCGGGCAATCCGGATGCGGCCGAACAGTTGTTCCGTGAAGCGTTTGCGGCGAACGTCAGCGAGCACAACCTGCACGGAGTTTGCCAAGCGCGTCTCGGCATTGCGACCGCCGCGCTGACCGCATCGCGAGTCGAGACGGCGGAGAACGAATATGCGGCGGCGCTGCACGAGGCCGAGGCGCTTCAGGCGAGGATCTTCATCGTCGACGCCATCTACGGGTTCGGGGCGATCCGCGCGCTTCGCGGCGACCTCGTCGGCGCCGCGAAATGTTGCGGTCTAGCGGCAAAGCTTTCCGACGAAATCAAATGCGAGCCGCGCACCGGTTTGGCGTATACCATCGCAAGCGAACGAATCCGAGCGGGGCTGACGCAGGACGAGCTTTACCGCGCGACGACTGCGGGCGCCGCGATGAAAATCGAAGACGCCGTTCCTACTTAGCCTGCAGCTGGAACATCCCCGCGATTTGCACGTTGTTGTACGTCTGTCCCGGCGCTCCGGTGTACGGATTCTCTTTACTATAGGTGAAACCGCCGCCGGCGAATGCGAAGCAGTTCTTCGAGCTGGGACATTTAAACGCTTTGGGTGCGGAGCTTCCTTGTGGGGTGCTTCGAAATTCGAAGATGACTTCGCACTTGTTTTGTTTGGCGCAGGCCCAGCCGCTCTTGCTAGCGGTCATCATCGCTGATTGGGTGACCGCTGCATCCGTGACCGTGGCAATTCCATGACTGAGGTGGCCGCCACCGGGCACGTCGTCGATGAAGCTGGCCGTCGGATGCGGTGCTTGCCCCAACGCAGCGATCGGGTGCGGTGTCAGATACCCGACGCAAAAACAAGTCAGCGCAAACGCCGATGCCGCCAGCAGTCGGGGCAGGTTCGAGTCGAACGATTTCATCCTTTCGATCCTCCTCGAGGCTAAGTTCCGTGCCTTCGCTTGGCTACCTTTCGGGTTCAAGGCACGCTTAGCTGCTTGCGCCGTGGCCGGTTGTGTCCCCAAGCGTGAGGCGAATCCCTTCGCCGTAGCTGGTTTTTGGGAGCTCGCCGAGCAGACTCCTCAGTCGATCGTCGTTGAGAACGATCGGATGGGACATCAAGTAGTTCATTTCCGCGAGACGTCGCATTTCGGCGTTGAATATGCCGAACAGCCGCAGCATCGCTTTGTTTACGATGAAGTAGTTCGGCTTGTGAGCGCAGGCGGCGTAGATTTGGTCCGAGAACTCGCGCTGCGTGATCTCGCTGGGGCCGCCGTAGTTCCAAAAGGCCCCATAGGTTCGCGGGTCGTCGAGGACGCGGACGGCTACGGACGCACAATCCGGTATGAACGCCCATTCGTGGCGCACGTCCACTGGGCCGATCATCGTCGAGCGCTTACCCTGCGGCGCGTTAGCAAATTGCGCCGTGAGAAAGCTCTTTTCCATGCCGGGTCCATAGAGGTCGGGCACGCGGAGCCCGACGGTTTCGATGCCGTGGTCGTCCGCAGCTAACAGAAGGTCTTCTTGCTCCTTCCGCATTCTGGCATTGAATGCATGGGGTTCGCGCGGGTGCGTTTCGTCGACCGTGCGCGTGCGCGCCAGGCCGTATGAATAGACGGTGGCGATGAGCAACATGCGCGTCACTCCGGCCGCAATAGCGCCCGCGAGCGTTTCACGCATCAAGATCGGATGAAGCTCAAAACGGTCGTACGGCACGCCGACGAGATAGATTGCCGACTCCACGCCTTCCAATGCTGCGCGCGCGGACACGGCATCCCCATTCCAAGTCCGTAACTCCGCATAGGAGTCACCGCCGAAGAGTCGCTCGAGCGATGCCTCGCTCCGGCCGATCACTCGATACCGCCGTCCGTGGTCGCGAAGCTCGCGCGCAATGGCGCGCCCGACGGCTCCCGTTCCTCCGACGAGCGCGACGGAGTCCGTCTGCTCGCCTACATTATCGTTCACTGAGCGGTCCTCCGTCCTCCTTGGATGAAGCCGCGCCTGCGCAGCCACGTCAACATGATGTCCGGATATCCGGGCGCAAAACGCTCGGGGACGTCGGCGTCGTAGCCGTTCGTGGAAACTTCCAACGTATGTCCGGCTCGCGGGAACATCTTGACCGTCACGTCGCGTGCTCCGGCACGCTGGAGGTACTGCTCCATGTGTGCAAACGAGTCGGCAGAGTCGAGTTTTCGATCCTGCGCGCCGTAGAGCGCCAACGTCGGCGTCGTCACGCTCGTCAACGTCGTTCGGGGATCGTAGCTGAGCGCCCGGCGAAGACCCAAGGCGGTTGCCGCCGGCGGCGGCACGCTCAGCTCGGGCATCAGCGAATACTCGAACCACGGTTGTTTTGCATCCACGCCGAGCACCCGGCGTGCGTCGCTCCACGAGCCTTTCCCAAAGATTGCGTCCTCGACGGTCTTCCACATCACGCGCGCCCGCGCGATATCGGAATCGCTAGCGCGGTGCCGTCGCAATTCCATGACAACCTCATAGTCGAGGTTACTGAGAATCGACTCGGTGGGCGCGCTCTTCAGGATCATAAAGCCAACCGGCCGTCGGAGCGAGAGAAGCGGCGCAGTCCATCCACCGTTGCTGAATCCCCAAACGCCAATTTCGCGGGATTGGACGCGGCGGTCTCCAGCAAACGCGTCGTAGACGGCTGCAGCGTCCTCGACCTTTTGGATCGGTCCGGTCAAGAACCAGTTTCCGGAGGATTGGCCGGTTCCGCGCTGATCGTAGCTGGCAACGTTCATGCCGTTGCAGACGAAATACGGAATGATAAAACCCATCGCGCGCGTTTCCGCGTCGGCACCGTGGATCAAGATGATGGTGGCTCGCCGCTGGTCGTCGCGGTAGTAGAGCGAGGTGCCTAGAGGGCCTTGAGGGGCTTGGATGACGCGGCGCTCTTCGCGGACTCCGCAAAGCAAGCGGAGCTCGCGGACGGATGCGAGCTCACCCGTGCGTCCGGTGCTCGGCTCGAAGAAGTCGTTCTGCGCAGGATCCGGCAGCTCGTGTTCGACCCCGACGTAGAGCGGGGTGCCCGAGGCGTCGTACAGTCCGGGCGGAAGCGTCGATGCCGTCGCAGGCGCGATTGCTGCGAACAAGATGATGAAGCAGATGAGGAGGTATTTCACTTCGCGCTAAGCGCGTACTCTCGTTGAGGGCGAGTGAGTAAGTAGAACGCGACCACGTGCGTGATCATCAGCGCAGGCACGTACAGGATCGGGATTGCATATCCTGCACCTAACTGCCCGGCGATCCCCGGAAGATTGAATTGAACGCCGTGATAGTAGTCGAGCAGGATGTCGACCGTCCCGACGACGTTAAACGCGACAACGAACGAATAGAACAGCCCGGGCACCCTAGCGGTGAGCAATGCGAGCAGCGCCAGCACGCCGGTGGCAAAATCCCCGTATGCTGCGAACGTTGCGAAAGTCACCGGCAGATTCGGTCCGACGAAGCCCGGCAAGAGGAAGACGAGCCCGAAGAACCGGAAACTGTGGAAGGTCGCGATCGCGCGGTGCGCGCTGAACCGATCCAGAGAGTTGATTCTCGGCAGCAGATAGGTCGCGAAAAACAGTCCCCATGCGACGTACCCTAGGACAAGCTGTGTGAGGAAGATGGCTTGCGGCGGCATTGGAGTCTCCTCGATTCCAGGTATCGGCAGGAGTGAGCAGGTCGTTATGGTACTATACGGTACCAACCGCCGTCAAGAGGAGGCCTAATTTGAGCGATCACTCGGTTCGCGAGCGAATTCGCACGCGGGTTTTACGGCGTTCATCAGCCGTGGCTATGCGGCGACCAGCACGGCCGAGATCGCTGCGCGGGCTCGGGTCTCAAAGCGCGAGTTATACGCGCTGGTCGGAAACAAGCACGAGTTGCTGGTCGCCTGCATTCGCGAGCGCGCGCGGCGACTCGACCTGCCCGCGCAGCTGCCGCCAATACGCGATTACACGACGCTCGAGCGCGTACTCGCTTCCTTTGGAGCCCAGCTTCTACGCGAGGTCAGCGATCCAGCGGTTATTGCGACGTTTCGTTTGGCTATTTCGGAGGCGATCCGCGCGCCCGAGGTTGCGCAAGCGCTGGATTCAGTCGGGCGCGAGAGTACCCGCGTCGCCTTACGTAGTATCATGGTGGAAGCGAAGGAATCACGGTTGGTGAGCGGTCGCCCTTCCGAGCTTGCCCGACTTTTTGGGGCGCTACTCTTCGGCGATTTACTGACAAGCCTGTTGCTCGGCGTCGCTAAGCAGCCCAGTTCGCATGCAATCAAAAAACGCGCTGAACATGCCGCCGCGGCATTCCTTCGACTGCGCGGCTGATCCGATGCGCGAGCGCCGAAGTCTCAAAATCAGCGGAATCGTTCAAGGCGTATTCTTTCGTGAGGCTGTCCGGCGCATCGCGTCGCGCTACGACGTGACGGGCTTCGCCCGTAATGTCGGTTCCGACATGCTAGAAATCGAAGCTGAAGGCGAACGTAAGGTCCTAGACGCTTTTCTCGAGGATGTTCTGGCTCATCCACCAAGCGGCGCACGCGTTGAGGACGTCCGGTCGACGGTCGTCCCGCCGGGGACAGACGAAGGCTTTTCGGTCAGGCCCAGCATCCGTTGATCCGCAGCGGCTCGCCGGCGACATGAGGTTGGCGACGGTTGCGTTTGAGGCGGCGGCGGGCGGTATGGGGGCCACCCTACCATTTAGGACGCAGACGTAAAGGCGAGTGGCGCGCTGCTATCAGCGCGCCACTCGTCGTGCCTGCCGCTGCGTCTTCGCAGCCTAGTGAGGTGGTCGTCCACCTCCGTGGCGAGCGCCGCCGCCACCGGAACCTCCACCGCCTCCGCCGGATGAATGCGGCGGTGACCAGTTACCCCGCGGGTAGGAGGGAGCGGACCCCGAGGAACCCCGCGGATACGACGGATAGGACCCGCGCGAGTATGACGGATAGGATTCGTGCTGATACGACGGATACGATCCGTGCGAGTACGACGGATATGATCCACGCGAGTACGACGGATATGATTCGCGGGAATAGGGATTAGCGTACTCTCCGCGCGAGTAGGAGGGTGTCTCGCCGCCCGTACGACGGAGATTCGCGCTCGGCATACGGGTCGCGCGTGCCTCCGTACGACTCGCCGCGCGTGCCTCCGTACGACTCGCCGCGCGTGCCTCCGTACGACTCGCCGCGCGTGCCTCCGTACGACTCGCCGCGCGAGTTCGAGAAGCGGCCCCATGAATCCGAGGGTGCCCGGTCTTCTCGCCCGGCCTCGCTCGGGGCCGAGACCTCGCCGCCGCGTGCCTCTCTAGCTGACGTGCCGCGTTCCGAACCGGCTGTGAACCCGGCCGACCGTGCCTCACCGCGTGCGGTATTGAAGCGGTCCCACGACGTTGCCGGCGCTCGCGGAACCTTCGCGCATCGTCGCACTGTTCTCGCGCATCGTAGCGCCGTTCTCGCTGCGGATCGCCGGAGCGGCATTCTCGTGCGCGACCGGTGCCGCGTTCTCACGCGTCACGGGCGCATTTCCGCGCCGAGCCGCCTCGATTTGGCGCGACGCGGTCCCGTTCTCGCGCGTAAACGACGAGTTCTCGCGCGTCGCGCGGCACATTTGCATGAGCCACAGGCGCGTTCGCACGCTCGCCGGAACGTTCGTGCGAGAGATGGGAGCCGTTGCGCGGCCCGTCTCGGCCCGCGCGGTGCCATGCGTGCCCGCGTACGTGCGAGTCGCCGGACCGTTCCCGCGCGCTACCGGAGCGTTTGCGTGACGGCTCGCGGGTGCGTGCGCGACCGAAGTCCGCGCGGCAGTCGTGCCGTGTAACGCGAAGCGTGGTGAGTTGAATGCCTTCAGAGAAGCCCACCGGTGCGTGTACCGTTCCGTGTGAGAACGCCAAGTTATTGCGTGACGGTTTGACCGGCAGCGCCCCGTGAATCGTTCCGACGTGGCGTCCGAGGTCGCGCTGCGTTACCGCAACGGTGTGCCCGTGAACCGTTCCGTGACGGAAATGGCGCATCGTGGTACCGGTTGCGCCGCCGTGGCGGAAGTTGCGGTAGATCCTCGTGACGTTGGTGATATTGGTGATGCGTACGATGTTCGTCGCGAAGCCCGCCGGGTAGCCGTATCCCCATCCAAAGCCAAGCCACGCCCAGCCCGGATACCACGGATAAAACGGCTCGTACGGCGCGACCGGCACCCATCCGATATAGGGATAGGGGTAGCCGCCGGCAGCCGGATAACCCGGACCCGGACCGCCCTCACCGTACGGGCTCTCGGGGGACGGACCACCCTCGCCGTACGGCGCGGGAGCGGGAGCGCCGGCACTATATGGCGCGGACGGAGCCGACTGAGCGGCGGGAGCCGCGGGCGGCGGAGCTCCCTCGTTTGCGGTCTCGGCAACGGGGCCGCCCGAGCTGCTCGGCGCGTAGCCGTAGTTTCCTCCGCAGTTATTGGGTCCGCCCGTGGACGCTACATCGAACCCGAAGAACCCCACGAGCGCCGGCGACCAAGACGGCGTGGCGTTGGATGACGGCGGCAGCCAAGCCCAGCCCGAAGTGCCGCAGTCGCAGTAGAACCAGTTGCCGTAGTGATACGGCGTCCAGCCCCATGGCTCAGAGCCTACCCACGTCCAGCCGTATCCGCCTTCCCAGGTCCATGAGCCGTTACGATAAGGCACCCATCCGGCGGGTTCGTTCGGCATCCACGACTGTCCATAGCCTGCAACGGCTTGCCAATGGCCGTAGTCGTTCAGATTTTCGTAACCGGCAAGCTTGGGATTCAAGCTGGGGTTCGCGTTCAGCGCCGCGATCATCGCCTGGTCGCGCTTGGCGTTGAAATCGTCGAACGAGTCGACCGCGACTTCGGGGCCGTATGAAACTGAGGGATTCGAGGCCGATCCCCGCGCGCTCAGCGTTCTGCCCGTCGCGAGCGTGTAGGTTTGCTGCGGCGTAACGACGTCGGCGGCACCGCGGCGCGCGGTGATCCAGCTCGAGCCGTCCGCCCCGATCGAAATGCGAACGTCGCCGGCCTGCCGTGTGCGCACGCTAACGGAGGGCGTATCGACCTGCATCGCCTCGCCGTCGTGCATCATACCAATTGCTACGGTGCCGTCCGCGAGCTGCACTCTTCGATCACTGGGGTCGTTGCTGACGATGCGCGCCTGCGCGTTCCCGCCTAGCCGGATGGCCGTGTAGCCGTCGAACTGCAGTTCGGCGCGGGACGTATTCCCGGTCGAGATATAATCGCCCGGGAGCATCGGCGCATTGCGCACCGCGTCCGTCTGCACGTGGCTGCTGCCGCGCTGGACGACCGCCGACCCCTCGACGACGCTGACGCGGACCACACCCGGTCCGGCTGTGCCCGGTCCGTTTTTGCTAAGCACGTGTTCGTGCGGGGTCCGATGCACGCTCGTGAGTATTACTCCAACCAGTACCGCCGCCGCAATCAGGCTTGCGGAAATCACGCCAATGATCTTGCTTGTCATTCCGGCTCCTCCAGAACTTCATTGTTAGCCAAGCCGCCGGTACGAGCATGGAGCTGCGATTAGCCGCCCATTAAGTTGAAGTGAGAGGGCGATTAAGCCGCCACGGGGGCGCGCTACCCGCCGGGATGATACGTTCGCTCCGTGTGCCCTGCTAGCTCGTCGGGATAGAAGTAGACGGGTCGCAGGTCGCCGCTGCTGTAGCGAACAGCCTGATCGTCGAAGTGCGGCGAATGCGGGTCGCCGCTTTCTCCACCGGCGGAGACCGCGATCGCGTGAACGCGCTTGCCGAACTCAACGACTGCGACGAATGTGTTGCCGTCGGTTCCGTACCACTTCTCGCTGCGCTTAGGCGTGGCGTAGAAGGCTGCGAGCGAGCCCCAATCGCCCGAAACGAAGGGCACGGGAATGCTCGGGGCCGCGTCGTCGAAGTGCGGCTTGATATCGTCGGTCAGGCGTTGGAATCGGTTGATCTGTCCCCACGGCGTTTGCCACGACCCGAAGCCGGCGGAGATCCGGCTTACCGCGAGCGCGAACGAGCGGAGCTTCCGCCGCGGCGTTGTCGCGAGCAAGGCGTTCAGGTCGAGCGACCCCGCTTCGCGGGAGAGTTCCTTCGCCCAGAAGGCGGCGAGCGCGGTTGGGATCGATTCGTTCGACCAGCGATCGTCCCAAGACCGCAGCGTCTCGATCGGCCCCGCGAGCTTCGTTTTGAGCGCGTCGCTCGCCGGTAACGCGTCGTAGGCCCGAACCAACGACGGTACCAGCGAACGGAAGAACGGAAGATCGCGATCGAACGCGAGCTCTCGCAGTCGCTCGAGCGTGAACTCGCGGCGACCGGTGAGCAGGATCGTCGCGTGAACGCCGCGCGCATCTTCGCCGGCCGTGTCCATGTACTTCGGATAACGGCTGCGCTTCGGGCTGGCCGGGCCGGCTGCCGAATAGGGCCAGTCGTTGGTGTTGAAGACCCAGCCCGTCGAGGGATTCACGACGTCCGGTTCCTCGTTCAGCGACAGCATGCCGTGCCAGTCGGTCGCCGGATTCGACCCATCGACCGGCTTCGTGTAGTCGAACCGATCGTCGCGACGCGCCACGAACTCGGTCATCATGAAAGCGATTTCGCCCTTGTCGTCGGCAAAGATCGTGTTGTTGGACGAGTTGGCGCGCAGCTGCGCGATGCGATAAAAGGATGCAAAATCGGTCGCCTTCGTTCGCAAGAACCCCGACTCCAGCGCTTCCACGGGACGGAACATCAGCTTCTCCGCGAGCCACTTACCGTTCTCCGACGCGACGATCGGCCCGTGACGGGTGCGGTAGACGGTAAACGTCTTGCGCGCGAGCGTTCCCGCGGTGCGATACGGGATGACGATCTTCGCGACCGTTACGGGGCGCAAGGCGGCGCCGTAGCGGTAGTAAAGCCGGCCGGCGCGCCGGACTATGGTCTCTGCGTACCGGTCGACGTTGTCCACGCCGCTCGACGTATGCATCCAGCCGGCGTGCGCGTTGAAGCCTTGATAGATGAAGAACTGTCCCCAGGTCACGGCGCCGTACGCGTCGAGGCCCTCGTCGCTCGACATCTGCAGCTCGGAGCGGAAGAAGAACGACGTGTGGGGATTGATGAGCAGCAGGGCGTGACCGTCGACGGTGTTTTTCGGTGCGATCGCGATGCCGTTCGAGCCGAAGCGGCCGAAAAGGGACGGATGCGGGAGCGCCAAGACTCGCGAGACGCGTGCGGAGCCGTAGAATGCGCGCAGCCGCGAGAGGTCGACGTCTTCGATGTCGGGGCCGATCGTGCCGTCGGAGAAGCTGAGCGTCATCCACGGTTCGAAGTGGGTGATGACGCGCGGGTGCACGTTTGCGTGCGTTGCGAGGTAGAAGTTGAGGCCGTCAGCCCAGGCGTCCATCAGGGCGCGCAGCCAACCAGGGCTGGCGCGATATTTCATCCTCAGGTCGTCGGGGTCGATGAAAAGCCTCGCCCGCAGATCGCCGTAAATTTCTGAGGCGCCGTCGCTCTCGGCGCGCCTGCCGAGATCCTCGAGGTAGTTGGTCTCCACGCGATTGAAATCGTCTTCGGCCTGGGCGTAGGCCATCCCGAAGACCGCATCGGCATCGGTCGGTCCGTGCACGTGAGCGATTCCCCAGTCGTCGCGGACGATCGTGACGCGCGCGGCTCGAGCGCGTAACGGAGCCTCGCCGGTGCTCGATGGCTGCGCGGCACCCAGGCTCGCGAGTACTAGCAGAGTCGCCGGAAGGACGTTTCCAAAGCGCACGAGTGCCAAGGTTCCGACCCTATGAGGCCTACCGGGAGGTCGCAATCTGCCAGACGTTGCCGCCTGGGTCTTCGATCATCGCGCGGCGGTCGCCATAGGGCATATCGGCCGGTTCTTCGACCGATTTTGCTCCCGCCTTCATCGCGCGCTGGTACGTCGCGTCCGCATCCTCTACGTAGAGGTAGAGGAAGGTGGAAGTCACTTCGCGTGGCCCTTCGCCGCTTACCATGATCATCGAATCATCGATTCGAATCTGCGTCGGCCTGTCGCTCTGGTACTCGCCGCTCGCGCCAAACGCGTCCTTCAAAAATTGCGACGAGCCCCGCGGGATCCCGAGCCACGAGCCGCGGCGTGACGCAATGCCAACCTGCGGGCTTCCATTCGGTCACCTGATTTCTCCGCCCGCAGCCTAGAGCGAGATACCGTTTGCCATCAGCGCCGCGCACAGCGGAAGAAACATGAAGAGCCCGATCTGGAGCCAGAGCAGGCTCCGTAGCCGACGATACTCGCTATCATCAACGAGGATCGAGCCGTCGGCCGTTTGGCGCCGGTTCCAGCCTAAGAACGCCCGCGTCGGTACGATCGAGATCAGCGCGATGCAGACGAAAATTCCCATTTTCACCCAGAAGATCGCGTTGTGCGCATAATACGCGGCGCCTTTCGCGCCGAAGAACACGAGCAACAACCCGGTTATGATAACGAGACCGGCGGACATCCCGTAGTAGCGATCGATGCCTTGAAGCTGCGCTACGCCTTCGCGCGACAATGACTTCTTGAGCAGGAACGCCTCGCCGGCCAAGAGGGCGGCGAGCAAGAAGATGCAGACGAAGTGGGCGAAGTGGAGCAACGCATCACGCTCGATGATCGACATGCGCCCAGCCTACGGTAAGGCCAACGCGGCATCCTCTAGCTTGGGACACGCAAGCTGGGTAGATCTGGGTAGGCTAGCGTTATGACGATAGCTCCAGACTTCGAACTACCCGACTCAAGCGGTACGCCGCGTCGCCTTTCGGCGCTGGTTGCAGCCGAACCGATCGTTCTCGTCTTTTACCGCGGTCGCTGGTGACCGTTTTGTCTCCGCCAGTTGGCGGACTATCGCGATCACTACGCTGAGATTCGCGCCGGCGGAGCCGACGTCGTCGCAGTCTCCGTCGATCGCCCCGAGCAGTCCGAGCGCCTTCGGAGCGAGCTCGCCCTTCCGTTCACGATCCTGAGCGACGCCGATCGGCACGTGGTCAAGGAATGGGACATTTTCAACCCACGCGAGCACGGCGGCATCGCGAAGCCGGCGGTCTTCGTCATCGATGCCGACCGAAGCGTGCCGTTCGCTTCAGTCGACAGCGTTCGGAAGCGCATCCCTGCGGCGAAGATCGCCGAAATTCTGCGCACGCGTTCGTTCGACGGAGGAGCAAAGCGTGAGTCGACGGCGCCTCGCCTGTACGACTTCATGCGCGCTATGCGCAACATGTTCAGCCGCTAGCGCGCCTGGACCCGTTCGGCGCGCGCCATCAGTTCGGGAGCGCCAAGCAGCTCGCAGGCGGCGGGGAATTGACGAGTAGGTCCTCGCCATTCCAACTCCTTCACGTCGGCAAAGAGGGCGGCGTCGGTGCGGAGGGTTGCCAGTTCCTTGAATAGCAGAGCGATATGCTGGCGCTCCCCGAGCACTTGCTGCGGGAATCGTTCGATCCCGCCGTACCGCGTCAGCAGAGATACCGCGCCTTTCGGCCCGATGCCCGGAATGCCGGGATAACCGTCCGCGGCGTCACCAACTAGCGCGAGATAGTCGGGTATGAGGTCGGGACCGATCCCAAACTTGGCTCGTACGCCGTCGGCGTTGCGGATGACGTTGCTTCTTCGATCTATTTGCACGACGCGATCCTCGCGCACGCATTGCGCCAGGTCCTTATCGGGTGTCCAGATGCAGACTTTCTGCACGCGCCGATCGTTCGAGGCGATAACCGCCGCGGAGGCTAGCGCGTCGTCTGCCTCGAGTTCGACCATAGCCCATACCGGGATCCCCATGGCCCTCAGAGCGTCCTCGAGGGGCTCGAACTGGGCTCGCAGCGCCGCATCGATTCCCTGGCCGGTTTTGTAGCCGCTCCAAAGTGTGTTACGGAAAGACTCGATGACGTGGTCGGTGGCGACGCCCAAATGCGTGGCGCCGTCGCCGAGCATGTGCAGCACCGTGTTGAGCACTCCAACGACGGCCCCGAACGGCCGATCCTTACCTTTGGTGAAGCGCCGCAAGCCGTAAAAATGCCGAAAGAGCTCGTACGTTCCGTCGACGAGATGAACGATCACGGTGACATCATAGCCCGAGGTCGCCTTTCTCGTTAAGCGAGCGGGGGGACGGCGCGGCGCCGGCGGCGTACTGCGGCGGCATGTCGAATGCCGTTGCGGCGAGCCGAGGCAGCAGAGCTGACCGGAGCGCAATCTGGGCCGCCTGGAGCGTCGCGGCAATCGTCGCAGTCGTCCATTTTGCCGTGGCGACGCAGTACGGTGCGTTCCGTAACGAGCTCTACTTCATTATCTGTGGGCGTCACCCCGCGTTTGGCTATGTCGATCAACCGCCGCTGGTTCCACTGCTCGCGGCGTTGACTCAGGCGGCGGGAATCAATCTCTGGCTGCTGCGCCTGCCGGCGGTATTGGCCGCCGTGCTCCTCGTGCCGGTTACGGTAATGCTTGCGCAGTTGCTAGGCGCAAGCACACGCAGCGCCTGGCTCGCCGCCGTCGCGGCGGCAAGCGCCACGCTCGTGACGGCGATGACCGCGACGCTCTCAACGTCGAGCTTCGAGCCGATCGCCTTCACGCTGATCGCCTACTTTGTCGCCCGCGCGCTGTTGTTAGCCGAGCCGCGCGCCTTCTGGTGCGCCGGCGCGATTACCGGCTTGGCCTTCGAAGCAAGGTATGGCGCCTTCTTTTGGGCGTTGTGGCTCGCGCTCGGACTCGCGCTGGCCGGACCGCGGTCCGCGCTGCGCTCTCGGGACTTTTGGTTTGGCTCGCTCATCTTCGCGGTGCTCGCGCTGCCGAATGTAATTTGGCAGGCCGCGCACGGGTTTCCATTTCTCGAGCTGGTTCGCAACGACAACTCCGGAAACTTCACTGGAACGCCACTCAGCTTCACGCTCGACCAGATCCTGGCGGTGAACATGGTTCTCGCACCCCTCTGGATCGCCGCGATCGTCGCGCCGTTCGCGTCGGTGCGGCTCGCGCGGTTTCGCTTCTTGTCGATCGCCTTCGTCGCGATGGCGATCTTTATTTTCGTTACGCACGGCAAGAGCTACTATCTCGCGGGTGCATATCCGGCGATGTTTGCGCTGGGCGCCGCGGCGTGCACGCGGCTACCCCGCTGGCTCGTCGCCCTATGGGCGGTGCTCATCGCCGTCAATGGAGCGTTCTCGCTTCCGCTCGTGCTTCCGGTGCTGCCACCCGACCGCCTCGAGACGATGATGGACGCCATGCATCCGCGGCCGCGTCCGATCGAGGCCGCCGGCGTCGGTGCGCCGCTAATGCAGATGCTTTCGGATGAATTCGGTTGGCAGGGCCTCGCGCGCGACGTCGAGGACGCGTACGCGGCGTTGCCGGCGGCCGATCGCGGCAAGGCCGCAATTTTCGCCTCGAACTACGGCGAGGCGGCGGCGATCGATTACTACGGTCATGGACTGCCGCCCGCGCTCAGCGGCAATAACAACTACTATCTGTGGGGACCGCGCGGCTACGACGGTTCCGTCGTGCTCGCCGTGAACGTCGATCCCGCGCAATGGTCGAGAATCTGCGATTCGGCGCGCATCGTCGCTACGTTCGGTACGTCACCCTACGCGATGCCGTACGAGCGCGATCGCCCGATCGTTTTGTGTCGCGGCATGCGTCCGCCGCTGCCGTAATTGTGGCCGGCGTTCAAACACTACGGCATCGAAAATTTGGGTCAGCCGACCGCAGTCGTAAATAAATCTAGGTCATTTTGACCGCGCCGTGATCGTCGCAGTGCGCACCGTGCTGATTGTGCAGGTGCCCGCCAACCATATAGTCGACGTGTCCGGCGTGCGGAACTGCGTCGTGCCCGCATCCCGACGCGTGGCGGTGAGCCGCTTCGTGAGCTTCGCAACCGTGACCGTTGCTGCAGTCGGCGGGATTTTTGCTTGACGTGGCGAGTTCGTGCTCGTCGAAATGGCCGTCGTGCCCGTGGTGCATGTGGCCGTCATGCAGATAATCGCTGTGATCGTCGTGCTGCACGCTCGGGTGGCCGCATCCGGCGGCATGGGCGTGGTCGTGCGCGTCGTGGGTTTTATGCGTCATGGCGGCATTATCGCGCGAACGGCTTAGACTGTCTAGCGTCCTCCGACGACGCAAGCATCGCGTTGGTGCGAACGGTTTGCATTTAATAATATGCGAAGCTTTTGCAGATTGTTGCGCGTATCCCTCGGAGTTCGAGAGCGGCGGAACGGTGCAGCCGCTCGGCGTCGAACTGAGCTACGACAATTTGCAAACGTGTTGAGGTGACTGGGTTATGAGTGACTTCCGTGTGTTTTCTCTGGCGTTCGTCGTGGCCGGCATGTTGGTGCTTGTGGCGGCGCGCTCTCCTGCGTTGGCAGAGGTCGCGCAGATCGAAGTCGAGGCCGGCCCGATTTGGAGTCAGGCCGATGCCGAAAGAAAATGTCCCGAGGTCGCCAAGGCGAACGGCGGGGCGTGGACCGGCCAGTGGCGGACCACGGTGCCCGGGAGGATGTCGGTCTGCGGACTTAAGGTCCAAGGGCGACGCAAATACGACATCATCGACGTTGAAGCCGGTCCGATCTGGAGTCAAGCGGACGCAGAGCGGAAATGCCCCGACGTCGCAAGGACGAACGGCGGCGCGTGGACCGGTGAGTGGCGGACCACCGTACCCGGGAGGATGTCGGTCTGCGAGCTTCGCGTTCCGCGAGGGAAGCGCTGATCGGGCGCACGTTCGTGTTGAAATGGCTCTTTAGTTTCCAAGTGGTTGCCGGCGTCCTCAGCATGCCGGAGGTGGCCCGTACCGACGATCCCTTGACGCGAGCGGTCAACGGCGCGACCTTCGATCAGTTCGTTTCACGCAAGCTGCATGAATACGGCGTCGCTGGAGCGGTCGTCGTGATTGCGGGGCCGAACGGCCCGATCTTCATCAAAGGTTACGGCGTACGCAAGACCGGCGAGGGCGCGCAGGTAGACGAGGATACGCGCTTTCAGATCGGCTCGGTCAGCAAATTCATAGCCGCTACGGCCGTCGGCACCGTCGTCGATCGTGGCGCGATCGATTGGGATCGGCCCGTTCGATCGTTTGATCCTGCGCTCGCTCTGGCGGAACCCTATGCGACGAGATGGGTGACGCTGCGCGATTTCTTCGCCATGCGCAGCGGGCTGCCCGCATACGGGGGCGACATTCTGACTCGATTCGAACTGAACACTGCCCAGCTCGTACATCGCGCACGCTACCTCGCGTTCGATCACAGTTTTCGCGCGCTATACGCGTATTCCAACTACGGCATTTTACTCGGGCAAGATGCCGCGGCGAAGAGCGTCGGGCTCTCGCCGGCGCAGCTCTTGCAACAACGTATCCTTACGCCGCTCGGAATGACGCGCAGCGGACCGTCGTCGGCCACGCTAGAACGAGACCGAAATTTCAGCTCCCCGCACAACATCGACGGTTCCGTGATGCCGGTCGAGAACGTCGATGCCTTCAGCGGCGCGGGCGCGATGGTTTCGACGGGTGACGATATCGCAAAATGGATGCAGATGCTTCTCGCGCGCGGTTCCTACGAGGGCAGGCAAATCCTCAAGCCCCGCACGGTGGATCAGATTTTCGCGGCGAGCATGGTCATGGGACCTAGCGGACCGCTGCCCGATCCGAACTATTCCGCCGGCCTAGGCTGCGAGAGCTACCACTTTCTACAGTATCGCGTGATCGAAAAGAACGGTGCCGTGAACGGCTTCCGATCCATCGTAACCTTGATTCCCGAGAAGAACGTCGGAATCGCGATAGTTGCTAATAAGCAACTGACGCAGTTCCCGGAGGCGGTCCGAGCTGAGTTCTTGGAGCGCTACCTAGGCCCGTCCGGCGTGGATCTACAGGCCGAAATTCGCAAGGAGCAGGCGGTCTGGAACTCGCTGGTCGATCGGCCGACGCCGCCTGCGGATGCGAAGCCACCGGGCATCGCCTCACTGCCTATACCGGAACGTACGTGAGCCGGCTCTACGGCGCGCTGCGCGTGAGCCGAGACGGCGCCTCGCTGCGGGTCGCAATAGGCCCGCACGGGTACCCGGGACACTTGACGCACTATTCCGGCGGCGCGTTTTTGCTGTGGTTCGACGATCCGGACGTGCAGCCGGGACTTCTCACGTTCGTCTTCGATCGCAGCGAGAAGGTCAGCGCAGTCAGAGGTAGCGGGGTTCCCCACGCCCTGGCGGTAAGCTACGGCCTTTTCTACCCCATTGCGACGTTACGGGCAGCGCAAGCCTATCGGCGACTCGTCGAGTCGCCCCAAAAGCTCGGCGGGCGTATCGTAAATCGCGTCCGCGCCGGCAAGATCCGAGTCGCCCCACCCGCCGCAGCGCAGCGCGATGACGGCTACTCCCGCCTTACGCGAAGCCTGCACGTCGTACGGCGTGTCGCCGAGATAGACGGCTTCGTCTTGTCGCAGGCCGGCCTTCGCGAGGGCACTCGCGATGACGTCGGCATCGGGCTTGGATCGGTCGGCGTCGTCGGACGTCGCCGCTAGGTCGATTTCGTCCTCGATCGTACCCGCTCGGAGTATCGCATCCAACTCCGCGCGTTTTGCCGAGGTGGCTGCTACGCGCCGGAGCGAGTGCGAGCGAAAGCACTCCAGGAGATCGCGCGCACCCGGCTGCGGCCTCAGCCGCTCGACGCACGTCTGCAGAAAAATCTCTTGACGCAACCGCGCGATGGACGCGCCCGGATCCTCCTTGTCGTTGAGCCGCCGATCGACGCGGGGCAAAATCTTATCGCCGCCCATGCCGATCCAGCCGCGGATCTCGTTCCACGGGACATCGTAGCCGAAGCGGCGTAGCGCCTCAGACCACGCCTGCGCGTGTTCGTCGTTGCTGCGGACCAGCGTCCCGTCGATGTCGAGGAGTATGCCGCGGATCACTGCGGCGACGCGTGCAAGATCGGCGTGAACGTCCGGCGGTCCTTACCGTCGATCTTGCGGTAGACGTCGGACACGACCGCGCCGTAAATGCAAGCAGGCATAAGGGAGCGAGCAGTTTCTTCACGGCGAGACCTCGTGAGCGTACTTCTTGGGGAAGGCATCTCTCGAGCGTTCCCATCCCGTTCGCTCGATCAAACCCGCGAATTAGACGCGATCGATACGGCCCGAGTAACAGCCCGGCTTGGCGTTGTGGGCATGGACGTATGCGACCCTCTGATCGGCGAGGAAACGCTCGATGATCGTCTCGATGCCTTGTCCGTTTACCAGCTCCGCTCCGAGCATCATGTGATTTGCATCGTACGCCCGCAGGCTCAACGGACGAACGCGCATGACGCCGGGGATCGTATTGATGCGATCGTAGCGTTCGGTAGCACCCTCGCGCACGAAGATCGCGTGGCTCGAACGGTACGGCGATGGGGCGTCGAGATGCGTGAAGTTCAGTAGAAGCGCGCGTTCGCCGATTTCGAGGTCGCGCATCTCGATGCGATCCGGGAAGCCGGGTGTCGCATCGACGACGTAGCGCAGCGCCCCGTGGCGCGCCAGCTCGGCGTCGCTGAGCCCATAGAGGTGCGCGAAGGATTCCGGTGCGAGACCGGTGACGCGAAAAGATATCATCGGATGCATTTTCGCACGTCGGGCCGGGATATAACCATCCGGATCTTGCTCGATTCGCGGCGCACGCGGGTTTACGACGGTTCTCGCGAAAGGCGTCCTAGGCGAAAGGAGCTATCCATGGCTAAGTTCTTGGTTCACGCCAGCTATACTCGCGAGGGGGCGCAGGGGCTCGTGAAGAGCAGCGCCACGCGGCGGCGCGAGGCCGTCGAGGAGCTCTGCAAGTCGCTCGGCGGAAAACTGGAGACCTTCTATTTTACATTTGGCGAGGACGACGCGGTGCTGATCATCGACCTGCCGGATGCCGAGGCCGCGCTCGCGGTCGGGTTTGCCGTTCGCGCCTCGGGGATGGTGCATAGCAAGACGACCGTGTTGATTCCGGTCGAAGAGGTGGATCGGGCGATACAGCGACACGTTAAATACACTCCGCCCGGCGCGTAGATCCCGCTCGATTCGCGTACGTCCTATAGATGAGTCGCCTCAGACTCGGATTTCTTGCGGCCGTGCTCGTTCCGTGCGTCGCGGCGCTCATTTGGGCAGGTGGTCGCGCGGCGGGCGACGCGCCGCGGCGGCCGATCCGCGACACCATCGACGGCACGATACGGCCGCTGATGGCGAAGGACGGCATCCCTGGTGTTGCTGTCGGCATAGCGATCGGGGGTTCCGACTTCGTCTTCGATTACGGCGTCGCATCGAAGCAATCGCGGCGGCCGGTCACGCGCGAGACTCTGTTCGAAATTGGATCGGTGAGCAAGACGTTCACCGCGACCCTGGTCTCCTTGGCGCAGGTCGAGCATCGCCTCTCGCTGTCGGACGATACCGCGAAATACTTGCCCTATCTGCGCGACAGCCCTTTCGGGCACGTGAGTCTGCTCGACTTGGCCACGCACACTCCGGGAGGGCTGCCGCTGCAAGTTCCCGCCGGCATCACGACCGAAGACCAGCTGCTCGAGTACCTGAAGAGGTGGCGACCCGCCTATCCGCCCGGTACGTACCGGACGTATTCCAACGTCGGAATCGGGACGCTTGGCCTCATTGCGGCGAGGAGCATGGGCGACGATTTCCGCGCGCTGATGGAGCGGCGGCTGTTCCCCGCGCTCGGCATGACGAACAGTTTCATAACCGTTCCAGCCGCAAGCGCGGCCGACTACGCGCAGGGATACACGTCGGACGGCACGCCCACGCGGATGTCGCCCGGCGTGCTGTGGGCCGAGGCGTACGGCGTTAGGTCGACCGCCGCCGACCTCGTCCGCTTCCTCCAAGCGAACATGGGGCTGATCGATCTCGGCGTCGGTCTGCAGCGAGCCCTCACGCAGACGCACACCGGATATTTTCAGGCGGGTCCGATGACGCAGGACTTGATCTGGGAACAGTTCCCGTATCCCGTCTCGCTGCGCGAACTGCTGGAGGGTAACTCTCGGCGGATGCTCTTCGATGCAACCCCCGTCACGCAAATCAGTCCGCCCGAAGCGCCGCGGGACGGCGTCTGGATCAACAAGACCGGTTCGACCAACGGCTTCAGTGCGTACGTGGCATTCGTCCCTGAAAAGCGGCTCGGGATCGTAATTCTCGCGAACAAGAGTTTTCCGATTGCGGATCGCGTCACGGCCGCGTACCGGATCCTCACGGCACTCGCGAAGGATTAACGAGGGCGAGCGCCAATCCGGCGATTCCCCAAACTCATCCGTACCGACGAGGAGGTCTGTAGTCCGATGCAACTCGAGCCATATCTGTTTATTTCCGACGGCAAGTGTGAAGAGGCGTTAAATTTTTATAAGGGCGTCTTTAGCGGCCAGATCGAGGGCCTTTCCCGCTGGAAGGAAATGCCCAAGGACGCCGGCGGACCGCCGGTCACGCCCGACACTGAGAATCGCGTCATGCACGCGAGCTTTAGAGCTCCCGGCGTGTCGTTCATGGCCTCCGATGCATCTCCGGGAAAGACGTACGGCGAAGGGCCGATGTCGCTGTCGCTCGGCACGAGCGACGTCGCCGAAGCCGAACGCGTTTTTAAGAGTCTTGCCGATGGCGGCAGCGTCGAAATGCCGCTCACCGATATGTTCTGGGGAGCGAAGTTCGGCATGCTGACGGATAAGTTTGGCATCGACTGGATGATCAACTGCCAGACTGGCTAGTCACGTTCTCCGGGAGCGCCTTCATACTTTCGCCGTCTCGGCGGTGGAGAGTCGCAAGGCTTTTCCGGGACCGGCGACCAAGCTGACACGGACCGCTTTTCGCTGCCGGAGCTTGTCGCATGGAAATCGTCATCGCCGAAAAGGGCGCTTTCTATCTTGAGCCGGTGATTACGGCGCAGGAGGCGCGCGGCCGCGCGAGCGCGCACAAAGCGTCTGCATTCGGAACTTTGTCGCGGCTGTTCGCGCGTCCGAAAGACGACGACATCATGATGACCGATCAGGGTCTACGGTACGTCCCGTTGTGGCACGCGAAGGCGCACCTCCGCTTTCTTTACGATCGCAGCGAATCGTACAAGGTGCCGATAAAGACGCCGCACGTCGCCGGTGTGTCTGTGGGCGTCGACGCGTACGCGGTCAAGGGCGGAAGCATCGAGCTGCCGGTGGTCGAGCACTGCGAGCGCGACGAGCAGCGCGAAATATGGCTCGACGCGCTCAGCAACCAGCCGGCGAACGCCGCGCCCTATCTCAAGGTGGCGGCGATTCCGGCCAACCTCGCCGAGTTCGCACCCGAGGGTGCGAAGGTCGTTACCCCGGCGGTACGGGCGTCGGCGGTGATTCGCGCCCTGCTGGGCGAGGACTTTCGCCCGGCCGACGCCGACGAGATCAAGGAAGAACGCGTGAACGTCGAGTGCATCGACCTTTACTTGCGGCCGACCTTCAACTTCAAATTCGAGTGGAGCGCTAAGAACAAATCGGCGGAAGTCGCGGTCGACGCCATCACCGGCGAACTCCAGACTCAGCCCTCCGCCGCGATGGCCGCGGTCGCAAAGCTCTTGAAGCCGGAGACGCTGTTCGATCTCGGCGCCGAAACGCTCAACATCATCGTTCCCGGCGGCGCGATACCCCTGAAAGTCGCAAAAGCGCTCGCTGACAAACGCAAGGCATAGGAGGGAACGGTAGCCGCGGCACCGTTACCGTGTCACTAATCGGTGCGGCGGGCGCTATGATCTCCGGTACCGATCAGCGGCAAGGGTCTCTGAGGAAAGGAACATCATCATGGCAAGTCATTTAATCGTCGGAATATTCCCCTCGACCGACGCCGCCGCGTTGGAGAAGGCGCTCTCGAGCGCGACGGGGCTCAACCGGGACAAAGTTCGCGTCTTCATGGCCGATAGCGCCGCCTCGCCGCCGCCTGACTCATCCTTTCGATACGCGCTTCTGAAGCCCGACGCCGAAGAGCAGCTGTCGCCGGACGAGACCCATGGAACCGGCGTTATGACCGATTTCGGAGGAACCGACGTTCCGGGCGTCACCGACAGCAGGGAGCAGTCGTTGACCGATTTCGAGGACACGCAACAGTTCCCGAACTATCTCGCCTCTCTACCGATTCCGGACGACGAGGTCGACAATTACAACGAGGCGCTCGCGGAAGGCCGCAGCGTCGTAGTCTACTCCGCCGCCGATGCCGAGACCGCCGACGCGGTACGAACGCTGCGAGCGGCGGGTCTGCGCAACGTCGAGACGTTCAGAGACACTTCCGCCGCCTAGTCGGCGCGGGTCAAGCGTTCGATCAGCGCCGCGTGCTCGGGAAAGGCAGTGAGCAGTTTCGCGCGCGAGGCGATTTCGAAATCTTTGTATTCAAAACCGGGCGCCACGTCGCAGCCCACAAGCGCGTAGCCCGATGCGCCGGCGAGATGCGCCGCAAACCATACGCCGGGCGGAATCGCGGCCTGCCGCGCGCGCGCCCGGCCGATCACGAGCTGCCGATGGTTGCCGTCGGCGGCGATGCATTCGATCGCGACGTCGGCGCCTTCGTAGAAGTGCCACAGCTCATCCGACTTGATGCGATGGAATGCGGAGAAGTCGTCGCCGCTCAACAGGTAGTAGATGGACGTCACGGCGCTGCGATCGCCCACGGCGCCGACGACCCGTCGATCGCTGCGGTACGTTTCGGTAAAGTAGCCGCCTTCGGGATGCGGCCGAAGTCCGAGATCTTGGATGAGGCGTGCGGCGTCCGGGTGCATTGCTGAGCTTTCGAGCGAGGCTTCGCTTGGCCTCCTAGAGTACGGGTCACGCAGCGGCGCGACGAGACGCTACAATCGAGGCAGACGTGAGCTTCTTCGAGCGGCCCGATCCACGGCTGATTCAGAGCGCCGACCCGACGCCGGCCGGGGCGACTATCGCCGCGCTGCGGCGCCACGCGACCGCACTTTCGCTCTGCGTCGCGGCGTGCGCCGGCGCGTATGCGGCGAACGTCGTTTTGGGGCTGCGCGAGGCCGCGACGACGCGCGGCAGCATCGTCGTGGCCGGGCTGTCCGCGCCGGCGACAATCGTTCGCGACCGACGCGACGTACCCCACATTAGCGCCTCCGACGATCGCGATCTCTACTTTGCGGAAGGTTACGCTCAAGGTTCGGACCGGCTATTTCAGCTCGACCTTACGCGCCGCTACGCTTACGGACGGCTCGCCGAGGTGCTCGGCGAGAAGGCCCTTTCGCTCGACGAGGCGCAGCGTGCGGTCGACATCGAGGGCATCGCGCGCCGCCAGCTGCTTACGCTGTCGCGGAACGATCGCGCTGCGCTCGCGGCGTTCAGCGACGGCGTCAACGCGGCAGCCGCGCATCAGCCTCTGCCCGTCGAGTTCCGGATGTTGCTCTACCGCCCGGCACGCTGGACCCCTAAGGATTCACTGGCAGTGGCGGTCGTTGCGTCGCTCGAGCTCGCGGACTCCTGGCACGACGTCTTCGCGCGCGACGCCGTCTGGCGCAACGACCGCCGCTGCTACGACGCTCGCTTTCCGCTGTCCGACCCGCGCTACGACGTGACGGTCGACGGTGCGCGCACCGCCGCTGAACGCTCGAACCTAGCGAGCGACTGTAACGATGCGGTTACCGTCGCGGTCGCGCCGCACCGCGCCGCCGGCAGCAACGCCTGGGCCGCCGGCGGTCTGCGCGCCCGCGACGGGCACGCGCTGATCGCCAACGATCCGCATATCGATCTTACGATACCCGGAATTTGGTACGTCGTCGAGATCCGATCGCCCGGCGTGCATGCCGCCGGTGCGACGATCCCCGGAATTCCCGGCGTCGTGCTCGGCCACAACGAACGCGTCGCGTGGGCGTCGACGAATGCCGATATGGCGACGACCGCGGTGTTCCATGCGGGGCGCCTCGACGGACGCTCGCGGGGGACCGAGCGGTTTCGCGTTCGCTTCTCGCACGACGTAACGGCGACGTACTATCGCACGTCCCGCGAGTTCTCGGTACCCAACGACAACGATCCCGGGCGCATCGCGCTCGTGCGCTGGCCGGTCTACGCGCAGACGCGCTCGACGGTTTCGACGGTGTTCGAGCTCGATCGCGCGCGCAGCGTCCGCGAAGCGCTGCAGATTCTATCCCGCTACCGCGGCTCGCCGCAGAACTTCCTGCTCGCGGATCGCAGCGGTGAAGTCGCGTATCACGTCGCCGGGCTCGTTCCCGACGATCCCGGATGGGGCCGCTACGTGCATTCCGCGCGCGAGCTGCGCGGCGTCGTCCGATTGATTCCGTTCGATCGCCTTCCGCATCGAGAACCCGCGCGCGGCACGATCCTCGTCTCGGCCAACAACAAGGCTTACGGCCCCGCATATCCCTACCGGCTATCGGCGCAGTTCGAGCCGCCCTACCGCGCCTATCGCATCGCCTTACTGCTGCGCGCGCGCAAGGAATACGACGTCGCGTATTTCGCGCGGATGCAGCTCGACACGCTCTCGCCGATCGATCTGCGGATCGCGCGCGGCATAGCGCGTGCCGCGCGAGAGGACTTCGCGCAGGGCGAGGCGGACGCGCTGAGCGCGCTGGTCCGATGGGACGGCCGCTACGCGCCGGATTCGCGGGCGGCGGCGCTGGAACACGCGCTGCGCGACGCGCTCTACGGCGACGCGCAGATATTGGGCACGCCGCGCGATGACCGCGACGTCGGCGGGGCGCTGGCCTTTGCCGGTCGCGAGAGCCGGCGCTGGCGCGACGCGGGCGCCACCCGCATCGAACATCCGCTCGCGCCGATGAACTTCGCGTTTCTCAACGGCGCGCTGCTGCCGGGCGCGGGCGACGAGTACACGATTCACCTTCAAGAGCCCGGCTTCGCCCAGGGTTTCCGCGCGGTGTGGGATGTCGGCGACTGGGACAAGGGAGGCATCGCGATTCCAAGCGGCGAGTCGGGAGAACCGGGCTCCGGCCACTACACGGATCTGACGCGCGATTGGATCGACGGGGCGCTCCCGTCGCTTCCGTTCTCGCACGCAGCGATCGCGCGAAACGCGACAACGGTGCTCGTCTTGCGCCCGTAGGAAGCCGCCGCCGGCGTTATAACTACGCTGCATGGATGCGGACGCGATCGTGATCGGCGGCGGCGCGGCCGGCCTGGCGGCCGCGCGGCACCTCGCCGAACGTTCGCTGCGCGTGATCCTCCTCGAGGCGCGCGAGCGTTTCGGCGGCCGTGTCTGGTCGCGGCCGGGCGCGCGCGCCGCGACGCCCGCGGAGCTCGGAGCGGAGTTCATCCACGGACGCGCGCGCGAAACGATGGCGCTGCTGCGCGAGGCCGGCACGAGCACGATTCCCACCACCGGCGACAGCCCGTTCGACTCGGCGCCCAACATCTTCGACGTCGCGCAGTCGCTGCGCGAGGACGAGAGCGTCGAGCGGTTTCTGCAGAGGTTCGAGGGCGACGACGCGATGCGAAAGATCGCGGCGATGGCGCGCGCGTTCGTCGAAGGATTCGATGCGGCGGATCCCGCGATCGCCAGCGTTCGCGCCATCGCGGACGAATGGAAGTCCGGCGTCGATTCGAGCAGCGCTCGGCCGCGCGGCGGTTACGGACCGATGCTCGAACGCCTGACCGGCGCGTGTGCCGCCGCGGGCGCGGAGCTGCGCCGATCGAGCGTCGTGCGAAAGATCGCGTGGCGTCGCGGCAGCGTCGCCGTCGACGTATCGGAAGGCAACGGTGAAGCGACGTTGCGCGCCCGCGCGGCGATCGTGACGCTGCCGGTGAGCATCCTGCGCCAAACCGGCGACGAGGCCGACGTCGTTTTCGATCCCGTCCTTCCGCCCGCGAAGCGCGCCGCGCTGGCCGGCATCGAGATGGGTCACGTCGTGAAGGTCGCGCTGTGGTTTAAGACGGCGTTCTGGGAACGCGTTGACGACGGCCGCTACCGCGACGCGTCATTCATGTATCGCGAGGGCCAAGCCTTTCCGGCATATTGGACGCAGTTTCCGGTGCGCACCACGCTGGTGATCGCCTGGTCCGGCGGGCCGAAAGCGGTCGCGCTGCAGAGCCTCTCGCAGTCCGACACCATCGAGCGCGCCCTCGACGGATTCGGGATTTTGGTGGAAGCACCGGAACTCGCACGCAAAGAGTTCGAGCGCGGCCTGATGCACGATTGGAATCGCGATCCGTTCTCGCGCGGCGCGTACAGCTACGTGGCCGTCGGCGCGCTGGGGGCCCGCGCGGCTCTGGCCAAGCCGATAAACAAGACGCTGTTCTTTGCGGGCGAGGCGACGTCCAGCGACGGTCAAGGCGGCACGGTGAACGGCGCGCTGCACACGGGCGAGCGCGCCGCGGCGGAAGCCGCCGCCGCGCTGCGTACGAAGTCGAATGCCTGAGCACCCCGTACAGTATCTGGGAGCCTGGTGCGAGCTTCTATGCGATGATCGGCTCTTCGGCCGCCGCGCTCACCGGATTGATGTTCGTCGTGATAACGCTGGTAACGCGAGCGGAGACGCCCGCGCGCCACGAAGGACTCGACGCGTTCAGCACTCCGACGGTGTTGCATTTTTCTGTCGCCCTATTCATCTCCGCCGTGTTGTGCGCGCCCTGGCCTTCGCTCATTCCGCCGGCCGCGCTGATCGGAGTTGCCGGTCTCTGCGGCGTCGTCTATCAGGTGCGCGTGATGCAGATAGCCAGACGCATGACCGGCTATACCCCCGACACCGAGGACTGGATCTGGTACTCGGTTGCCCCGTTGATCGCGGCGTCTGCGATGCTCGGCGGCGGGGTCGCACTCGGATTGGCGCCGGCGCAGGCACTCTACGCGATCGCCGCAAGCGCCTGCTGCTGATCTTCATGGGAATCCGAAACGCCTGGGACATCGTCACATTCCTCGCGGTCCAAGGCAACGTGCCGCCGCCTTAGGAGCATCCGCGAAGGTAAAGAAACGATGAGATTGGAGTTAGTGCGCGCTTGCGCGCGGGGTTGAGAAAAGGTCATGCGTGTCTTCGCCGCTGAAGGCGGGAGGTGACGATGCAATATAAGGCTGCCTGGTATGCGCTGATCGCGGTCGCGGTCGTCGTGATCGTGTTCGAACTGTTCTTTCGCTACCGCTACGTAAGCGCGGCCGATCAGGTTTGGCGCATCGATCGCATCACCGAACAGGCCTGCCTCGTCCGCGCCGGAAACGCCGATTGCTCGTCCGGCACGACGGCCGCCGCAGCCCCACGCAGCGCGCCGAAGGCGCCGGTCAACCCATACCTGGCCTCACCGACGCCGGAACCGAATCCGCGTTAGGCGTCACCGCCGGCGGCGATCAGCTCGATCGTGTTGCCCGAAGGGTCGCGGACGTATAACGACGTCGTTCCGTCGTCCTCGATGCGCTCTTGCGCGATCGGCACGCCGCGCGCGGCCAAGTGATCGCGGAGTGCGCCCGCGTCGCCGCGCGCGAGCCGCAGCGCGACGTGGTCAACGTTGCGGCCTCCGGCGACCGCGGGCTTCGCCCATGCGCCTCGCGGCGACGCGGCGTCGACGAGATCGAGATGCGAGGAGCCCGCGCGCAGCTCGACCATGCCGTAGTCGGGCAGCCGCGATTCCACGGTGCAGCCCAGCACTTCCTCGTAAAAGCGCACGCACTCCGTCATCCCATCGACGATCAACAGGACGTGATCGAGACGCTCGATCGTAAACGGTGGCCCATTCTCCGGCATGGGTCTATTCTAGCACGGACAAGGATGGTGACGAGTGCCGTCGTCGAACCGTTAGCGTTCCCGAAACCATTCCACGAGGAGGGTAGCATGGCTCGAAAGTTCATCGACTGCCGCGAGCATCCAAGTGAGAAGAACTGCACCGTCGCGATCTCGGCCGACACCGAGGACGAGGTCGTGGAAGCGGCTGCGCAGCACGCGATCGCGGTCCACCAGCACGCGGACGCGCCGGAGTTGCGGCATTTGTTGCGCTCTGCCGTGCGGGACGGAACGCCGGCCTAACGCTGCTGAAGCGGTTGGTCCGATGCGAGGGACTACTCACGTCCCCTCGTCGGCCCCCGCGTGGAAAACGAACTTCACGATCAAGCGGTTTAGCGTGGCTCCGGCGGCGGGGCTCCCGAAGTTCACATAGAGCTCGTTTCCCTTCGCGAATCGCTCGTGAAAGCCGAGCGCGAGGTTGTTGCCGATCTGGGTCGCGAATCCGCCGCGCCCGTTGATGTCGCGCAGCTCGAGCGACAGTGAGCTCTCGCTGCTGAGGTTGTATCCGAGGGAGATGCGCCGCAGCCACTGCGAGTCGAGCACGCCGTCGGAGAACGCCCGCTCGTAGGTGCCGTCGTACTCCAACCCCAAGCTCATCCGGCGCCCGATCGGACGGCTCGTGACGATCGTGAACAGGTGCACGTAGTTGTCGCCGAACGGACCCCACGAATAGCTCACGTCGACGGGACTCGGCGTTCCGTCGCGGTAGCCGATAGGGATTTGGTACAGGTTGAAAGGCTGCGTAACGCCGTCGAGATAGCACGGATAACCCGTGAAGCTCGACGTAAAGAGGATCGGTCCGCTGCATCCCGTGCCGGCCGGAATCGAATACGTGCGAAGCTGACCCACCTGCTCGCCGATGCCGTCGAGCGAGAACAGATTCTTGAAGGTCGCGTTGACGAAGAACTGCGTGTCCGCCTGGTGGACCGCGCCGGACTCGTCGAGGAAGCGATCCATAGTGAAGAACACCGAGTAGTTCTTGATCGCGGGAGTCGTCCCCTGAAAGTCGGTCTCGAACTGCGGGCCGCGCATGTCGGAGTTCGGCGTGTAACCGTCGATCGGGTTGTAGTTGGGTGAGATGTCCAGATAGCCGGCGTTGACCTCGAGATTGTTCTTGTGCCGGTCGACGAAGAACTCCGTTAGGTCCGCATGATCCTGCGGAACCCACGTCCCGTCTTCGAAAGAATGGTCGAAGAAGTAGATCATGCCGTTGCTGTAGTCGCGCGCTTCGGCGCCGGTTTCGATCGTGTCGTCGGTTCCGGCGATGCTGTGATTCGCGAAGACGCCGTCGCTCCAGTAGATGAAAGAACCGCCGGGAACGGTGTGTTGATAGCCGTAGGCCTGATCGCTGAACGTGTTGTTCGTCGTCTCGTCGTATCCGTGGAACGTCAGCGCGCCGAAGCTCTGATCGCCGAAGGTGCCCTCGACCTTGGCGCCGCTGTCGAACGGGCCGACCGAGGGCGAGTAGAAGACGAGATACGCCGGCTGCACGTTGGTGCCGACTACCGTCCGCGGGCCCGACGCGGCGTTGATGAAGGCGGCGCCCTGCGCGAAGAACGGCCGGTACTCGACGAGCTGGCGCTGGAACTCCTGCGGTACGATCGTCTGCTGATCGATCTCCACGTTGGAGAAGTCCGGGTTGAGCGTACCGACGAAACGGATTGTCGGCGTCAGCGGATAGCTGACGTCGGCTCCGTACATTCGCACCTTCTCGGGCAAAAAGGTTCCGTTGGCCTGCTGGAAGAGATTGCGATCGCTGCCGACGCTGGCGAGCCCGAATACATCGGCGCGCGGCTTCGGGCGCGTCACGGCCGACGCCGCGAGTTCGAGCGATCCGGCGGCCCAGAAGCGCGTGTCCAGGAACGTCGGCCACGTTCCCGCCGCCGCGTCCACCATGATCGGGTCCCATACCCAGGAGATGTGCTCGCCCCGTGCCGCTACGCCGCGCACGAATTCGAAGCGCCACGTCTGCTTGCCGGCGCGCGGCACGCGAAGGACGTTGAGCGGAATGATCATCACCGCACTCCAGGAGCCGTGCGCGACGTTCCCGGCCGCGCTCCAGCGAGCGCGGTATCGGACGTTCTCGTTCGCCTGCTCGTAACGCACGCCGCGCGGCGTCGTCTCGAAAAAGAAAGCATCGCTTCCGGAACCGCTCGTATCGAGCCCGATGCCGACGAAGTCGTCGAGCCCGAATCCGACGTCGTTCGTCGTCTGAGCGGCGACGATCGGAACGCCGGTCTGAACCGCCTTGAAGCCGACGTAGACGTTCTTGTCGTCGTACAGCAGATAGGCGGTGGTCGCGAGCGTGGCGCCGGAGCGCGTCGTCACGTTGATCCACGGTCCGGCGCCATTTGGAATCGTGCCGGCGGCCCACGCCGGGTCCGCCAGCGTCGGGTCGAGGGCGAGCGGATGCGGCGCCCGGGCGACCGTGAAGGCAAAGCTCCCGTTCACGGCGGCCCGAACGGGGGCGCCGAGCAGTACGAACGCGACGACCGTCCAAATACATGCGCGGAGCACGGCGCAACAAGTCTAACATCGCGCCCTTGCGGGCGCATTCAATTCGCGGCGATTTGATGGTTCGTTGATGCGAAATGCAATGAGCATTTATACTTTCGGCCACGGAATCGCCGGCGAGGTCGAGCTGGCGGCGTTGATCCGCGGCGCGGGCGCGAAAGTGGTCATCGACGTGCGCAGCGTGTCGAAGAGCCGGGTGCATCCGCACGTCTGGGCGGATCGGATGGCGCGGTGGGTGCCGGATCTTTCGGGGGCGAGCTACGAGTGGCGGCCCGCACTCGGCGGCTTTCGCAAGGCTCGCCCCGACAGTCCGAACGTCGGCCTGCGGCACGCGTCGTTCCGCGGATACGCCGACTACATGCAGACGCCCGAATTCGCGGCGGCGCTGAAACAGCTCGTCGAGGATGCGCGGCGCGTCCCCACGGCGATCATGTGCTCCGAAACTCTGTGGTGGCGGTGCCATCGCCGTCTCATCGCCGACGCGCTCGTCCTCGTCCATCGCCTCGACGTGGAGCATTTGATGCACGGCGGCGCCGTGCAGACGCACCGCCCGACGCCCGGAGCGCGGCTGCTCGAGGCGGGATACTTGCAGTACGATTCGGAGTAGTCGGCTAGTGATGATCGACGCGCGGCGGCGACTCTCGCGCGAGCAGCTCGTCGACGAGCTCGACGATGCCGTTGGCGGCCGCGTCCAGGAGCGCGCGTCCTTTTTCGGCCGACGCCTTGGTCGGATCGCCCATCACGCCGCTGCGGCTGAGCCGGCTCCAGTGCTCCATCATCGCGAGCGGACCGTCGCCGGCGATCAAATCGGTCCAGTAATTCTTCGACGGCCGGTGCGAGAGCTCGGCGACGGCCTTCGTCATATCGACCAACTCCGGCCGCAACGCCAAATAGAGCGACGTCTCGAACTCGCACGCGTGGTTCATGCCGCCGATCGGCTGGGATTCGCGCACGGCCTCGGCCGCATCGCGCACGCCCGGCGCGGCCCAATAGTTGACGGCCGCCGCCAGCGCACCGGTGTGCACCATGCAAAGGCGCGCGATGATGTCCGCGAACGGCGTGTTGCTGCCGTGACCGTTTACGATGAGGATCCGCGTGAAGCCGTGATGCGCGAGGCCCTTGCACACGTCCAAACCGTAGTCGATCAGCGTGTGCGGCCCGATCGTGAGCGCGCCGGGAAAGTCCATGTGGTGCGGACTGTATCCGTGATTGATGGCCGGCACGAGGGCGACGCGATCCGACGCACGTGAGGCCGCGAGCTCGCACACGCTCGTGCAGAGCATCAGGTCGGTATCGATGGGAAGGTGCGGCCCGTGATCCTCGAGCGTCGCGATCGGCAGGATGGCGACGCAATGACGGGCTGCTGCGTCGCGAACTTCGGACCAGGTCATCTCCCCATAGCGATACTTGTGCGGCATGTGCCCGTACTTCTTGGCGCTGCAGAAAGTAACTTTCGCAGCGGCCTGAGAATACCGGCGGCCATGAACGCCGAGGCGACGGCGTGAGCGCCGATGCGAAGCGCGTGCTGCGCTTCGTGGCGATCATGGGCGTCGTCAATTTGTTTGCGGACATGACGTACGAGGGCGCGCGCGGCGTCGTCGGCGCATTTCTTGGGCATCTCGGCGCGAGCGGCGCCGCGGTCGGCGCGCTGGCGGGCGGAGGCGAGCTGGCCGGCTATGCGATCCGCTCCGTCTCCGGTGCGATCGCCGACCGTACGGGACGCTACTGGCTGGAAGCGTGGGTGGGATACGCGATCAACGTGCTGTGCGTTCCGGCGCTGGCGTTGGCCGGAAGTTGGCCGGCCGCGGCGGGATTGATGATCGGCGAGCGCGTCGGACGCGGAATCCGCAAGCCCGTCATGGCCGCCGTGCTCGCGGAGGCCGGTCATACGATCGGGCGCGGGCGCGTCTTCGGTCTGAACGAGGCGCTGGACCAAATCGGCGCGACCGTCGGGCCGCTCCTCGTCGCCTTCGCGATCGGCCGCGCCGGGTACAGCACGGGATTTGGGATCCTGATCGTTCCCGCGCTGCTGACGCTCGCATTTCTGCTGGCCGCCACGGTCGCGGGTCGCGGGATAGCGCCCCGAGTCGAATCCGCCGATGCGACGGTTCGCGATCCCCGCGCGTTTCGGCGCTATGCGATCGGGGGAGCGCTGATCGCCGCGGGATACGTGGACTTCGCGTTGATTGCTTTTCGCTTCGCGCGAGACCACGTCGTCAGCGTCGCGGCAATATCGCTGTGGTTTGCGGTCGCGATGGCCGTCGGCGCGATCGTGGCGCCGATCCTCGGGCGGCTGTTTGATCGATTCGGCAAGATCGTCGTCGTGCCGGCGATCGTCGCGACGGCGGCCGCGACGCCGCTCGCGTTTCTCGGAACCGGCGCCGCGGCGCAGGCCGGCGTGGCGCTATGGGGCGTCGGGACCGCGGTGCAGGACGCGCTGTTGCTCGCGCTGCTCGCCGGCGTGATCGCGGGCAGCAGGCGGGCGACGGCCTTCGGCCTCTACGATCTAGTTTTTGGAGTCGCGTGGTTCGCCGGCAGTGCGATCGCCGGCATGCTGCTCGACCAGTCGATCCCCGCTCTGGTCGTCTTCTCGACGCTCATGCAGCTGGTCGCGATACCGTTCTTCCTGTGAACGGAGTGCCGGGTCAGATGCGAGCCGGCGTTTGCTTCCGCTTGAGGTTCCGCTCGTTGGGAATCATCCACCCATGAGAGCTTTGCTTATGATTCTCAGCGGCTGGGCCGGGATCGCGGCCTGCACTGCGATCGCCGGCGCTCAGGGCGCCCCGCCGCCGCCCGCTCCCCCGGAGGCGCCGCCGCCGTACGTCGACACGAACTGCGGCGCATGGCAGGGCGACACGTGGGTTCCGAACGGCAACTGCCCGACGGTGACCTATCGCCATCAGGTCGTCGCGGGAACGATCGTCTCCGTCAAGGGACACCTCGTGACCCTTCAGCAGACGAATGGACAGGTCGTCATCGACGACAGCGCCGCGTTGAACAATCAAACAACCGGTAGAGTCGCCGTCGGACGGCAGATCGTCGCGCACGGCTATTGGCAGGGCAACAACTTTTACGCGACCGCAATCACGAGCGGTCAGCCGCCTCCGTAAGATCCTCACGGCTGGATCGATCGTGATGCATACCGGGCCGGTACGGAGGCGTGCCGGCCCGGTATTTTAATTACTGGACGGTGACGTCGACCGGCTTCGACGCGATGCCGTTGGCCACGACGACGAGCGTGCTCGGGCCGGTGTCGATGCGTCTTCGGCACGTCGAAGTGTGTGAAGACAACCTTCGTTCCGGTGGCGACGCCCATCGTGCTGTGATCGTGCGTCCGCGCGTAGAAGACGTGCTTGGTGTTGTTGTTCGTGATCCGCACGAGCGGATAGTTCGTCGAGTTCTGGTACTCGTCGCCGAACGCCATCGCCATCGAGAGACCGTTGAACTGCGTTCCCGTGATCTTGTAAGTCTGCCCGTGGGTGAGGGTGCTCGGGCACTTCTTGATCGTCGGCGCCCAGCTCGCCTTCGGCGAACCCGAGGGCGTGAACAGCACGGGGGTGCCATAGTTCATCATGAGCACCTGTCCCGTCGGCAGCAGCAGCGGCGGCCCCGACTCACGCGCCGTCTTGCGCCCACGACGTGCCGTTGAACTCATACATCTCGCCGCTGACGCCAAATACCAACACGTTGCCGCTCGGAAGAAGCACCGCCCAGCTGTCGCCCGCGTTGTCGCCGTTGGGGAAATCCGGTCCGACGCTCCACGTTTTAGTCGCAATCGTGTAGATGGCCGTATGTCCGGTGCCGGTGCCGTGGGGTGCCGAACCGGTCGCAAAGACCGTCCCGTCGGGACGCAGCATCGCGGGGCCGATCTCACCCGGCGGGTAGTAGCATTCGCCGGGCCCGTACATGAGACACCCGTACGGCGACGGCGAGTGCAGATCCACGATGGTCGAACCCGCGCTCTTCCATTTGCCCGTTGCGGGGTCGTAGATCTCGGAGTTCGGCGCATTCTTCACATCCGCGGTCAGCACCGTGCCGTCGGGAAGCAGCGTCCAGCCCTCCTCGGCGTTGAAGTCCGATTTCCCCTTGTCACCCATCCGCTTCCACGTGAGCGTATGCGGATCGAGGATCGAGTCGCTGTGCGTTAGTTTCTGTCCGACCAGGTACTCGCCGTCGGGCAGCACGGCAGAAGGCGAATCGCCGATCGTGCTCCAGTTGTTCGGATGGCCGATCGGCGTCCAAGTGTTGGCGACCGGGTCGAAGATGGCCCCGAGATTGGTCAGCTGCAGGTCGTAGCCGTTGCCCGGATAGTTGTATTCGCCCCCCGTGATGATTAAGCGGCCGTCGATCTGCACCGCAGAGGCGAAGGCCGAAGGCCCGTACGGCGGGTCCTCTAACGACGCCGCCTGCGCCCACGTTCCGTTGGCATAGTTTCCGGACGAGTCGGGCGTCAAGCGGTACCAGGTGCTGTTACTGTAGGTTTGTCGCGAGCACCGTCCCGTCCGTCATCAGGAACTCCATTTGTATTCCGGGAACGGGCGGGCGATGCTTCAGCGGCTTGAACCGGGTTATCGCGCCGGGACGCAGGTCGTTGGCTAGTTGCGGACCGACGCCCGGCAGGAGCGAATGGCTGCCGGAGCATGCCGCGGTCGCGACGGCGAGCGCGGATGCGGCCGCGAGACACGCCGATCTAAGGGTGAAGCGAAACACGAGAGACCTCCAAGCTTGGGAGCTGCGGGCAAGACCCGCTACCCTTTGAGGTCTGGAGGTGGTTTCCCGCTAACCCTGCTTCTTGCGGCGCTTGCGGTCCGCCTCGATGATCTCGAACGCCTCGCTGCGGGAACACGTGCCGCCGAATTCGATCTTGTTGCCTTCGATCTCGGAGTACTCGACCAAGAATCGCACTATCCCGTCCAGCGTTTCTTGGGGGACGTCCTTGAGCTTTTCGTACGAGTCGGTGCGCAGCGCGACGCCGGCCTGCCGCTTCGGGCAGGCGACGACGCGGTCGTTCACGACGCCGTTCTTCTTCAACAGAATCGCGCCGAGGATGCGGACCTCGAGGAGGCAGCCCGAGAACGTCGGGGAGTCGCTTATCACCAAGACGTCCGTCGGATCGCCGTCGTCGGCGAGCGTCTGCGGTATGAAACCGTAGTCGTACGGCCACGCGAGTCCCTCCGCCAGCGTCATCTTGATCTGCATGATGCCGTACTCGGGTACGAACGCATACTTATGCCGCGTCTGCGCGGGCGTCTCGATGACGGCGTGCACGAGTTTTCCTCCGCTGTGCGGCGCGTACGCCGGGATCGCGTCGTAATTCGTGGGGTTGATGGAAGGCTTTGCCACGGCTGACTCTTACCCCGAAAGGGAACGGACGCGTCATCGAGCAAAATCGGGCGAGGAGGTACGGCCGTGTTTTCACTGGGATCTCGCATGTTGGGCGGCGCATTGCTTGCCGCGCTCGCCGCCACGAGCCTGCCGCAAATCGCGGCCGCTCAGACCGTCACCGTCACGATCAACGGACAGCCGCTCTACCTTAATCCGGGGCCGATCGAGCGCGCCGGTCGGGTCTTCGTCCCGTTGCGGGGCATCTTCGAGCGGCTCGGAGCTACCGTCGTATACGCCTCCGGCACGATCAACGCAACGAAGGGGCCCACGACCGTTTCGCTGCACATCGGCTCGACGCAGGCCACGGTCAGCGGCCAACCGCAGTCGCTCGACGTCGCACCCTTCATCGTCGGCGCGACGACCTACGTCCCGCTGCGGTTCATCGCGCAATCGCTTGGAGCGCAAGTCGGTTACGATGCGAACACGCGCGTCGTCGCGATCAACGTGGCGCAACCCATGCCGCCGCCGCCGCGGCCTCCGCGTCCTCCGGCGCCTCCGCCTCCGCCGCCCTCGACCGCCGTGCGCCTGCGGCTACAGCAGCCCGATCCGGGTTCCAACGTCCGCGACCGCTTCAGCGTAATCTCGGCACAATTCACGGCGCGCGTCAACGCGGGCAGCGTCCGCGTCTATCTCGACGGCAACAACGTCACGTCGCGAACCGGCACGTCCTCGACGGGTTTCTCGTATAAACCGCCGGCGCCGCTCGACTACGGCTCGCACACCGTGCGCGTCGTCGGCCGCGGGCCGGACGGTATGCCCTTCGACCGCTCGTGGTCGTTCCAAGTGATCCGCTCGGGGCCGCCGCAGCCGACGATGCGCCTGACGATCTCGCAGCCGGCGCCGAACGCGCCGGTCGGGCGCACGTTCACGATCGTCGGAAACACGGTCCCGAACGGGCACGTCCGGGTGACCGCGGGTCCGAGGCCGCAGACCACGGGGCAGTTCAGCGGCGAAACCGATGCCGGGCAGAGAGGCAACTTCCGGATTACGGTCACCCTCACGACGATGCCCGGTCAGCAGGCCGTATCGGTACGGATCGTGGCGACCGATCCTGCGTCGGGCGAGAGCACGGAGACTACGCTGCAGCTGCGTCTGAACCAGTAAGGTTCAGCGCTTTAGAGTTTCTTAACCCGCCGCTCCTAGGCTGGACGGATGGGCAGAAAACTCATTGCACTCATCGTCGCGATCGTCGGGATCGTCGTGAGCGCGTGCGCCGGGCACGTGACCGGGGGAAATGCCGCGGCGCCTGGCGGCGGCATCTTCGTGCTCCCGCCGCTCGACTCCGATCTCGCCATGACGGCGACGCTTCCCAAGGACACCATCGGCGAGGAGAAACCGGACGAGGGCCTAGGCATGGTTAGGTCGACGAAGTGGCTGGTCGAGGTAGGCGGATATACGCAGCAACGCTACTCCCAGGTGCTCGGCTTCCCGCCGGGTACCAAGATCACCGTTCGCAATCTCTCGAAGACCACGCAGCATACGCTGGACGTCGTCAAGGTTGTCTCGAAACCGCCCGCGGTCTTCCCGAAGAACCCGAACCTCCCGATCAAAGCGCGCGGTAAAGGCAAATTCGAGGCCGGTTATGCGAGCGGCCCGATCGAACCCGGCAAGTCCGTCACGATCACGCTCGTCAAGGAAGGCAGCTATCTGATCGGCTGCGCCTTCCACTATCACGAAGGTATGCACGACGTGTTCGTCGTCAAGAAAGGCGCCGTTGCGGGTAAGCAGGCTACGCCGCCGCCAACCTCGGGCCCGACCAATACCCCCACGTCTCGCTCCAGCTACGACCCGTAACAGCCTGGCCTGAGCTTGTCGAAGGCTTACGAAACGATCTTTGTCTTGAGGACGATCTTGGTGGATTGCCGCGTCGAGAGAATCTGGACGCTGTCCATAAACGCGTGCATGAGCTCGAGGCCGCGTCCCCGCTCCTCACGCCGAGTGAACGGCCGCCACCGGCCGAAGTCTTCGACGCTCATGATCAAGAGCTTCGGATGACGTTCCAGCGCTAGGCGAATCAAACCGGGATTGCCTCCACGGTAGGCGTGCTCGATGGCGTTGGCAACCGCTTCGCCCAGCGCCACGAGCACGCCGAATCGCCTCTCGGCATCGATGTCGATCTCGGCGACCTCGCGCTCGACGATGGCGCGTGCGATGGGCGCGACGATGGGCACCGCGGAGAATACGTAGGACTCGACAGGATCGCTGCGCGATAGGACTAGCGTCGCCGCGTCGTCGCGATTGGTCGAGCCGCCGAAAACGCGGTCCTGCAGCGCCCGTGCCGGGTCGCCCTCGTCGGAAAACGACGAGCGCACGATTTCGATCAGGCGCTGTTCGCCGCGTAGCGGGTCGCGTTCGTTTTCGATCAGCCCGTCCGTGTAGAAGACGGCACGGCTGCCGGCTGGCAGTGTGAACGTCCAATCCGTTGCCTCGAGTTCGCCGGCGCAACCCAGCGGGAGGCCCCCGGCGGGGAGACGGCGGACGAAGCCGTTCGCGAACGCCAAGAGCGGCGGCGGATGGCCGGCAACCGCGTACGAAAGTGCGCTCGACTCGGGATCGTAGAAGCCGAAGATCGCGGTCACCATTCCGATCGATTCGCGCAGCGCGATGATGCGGTTGGCGTATTCGAGCACGGCGGCGGGGCTATCCGCGCCCACGGCCGCCGTGCGAATCGCTTGGCGCACCTCCCCCATGATGATTGCGGCGTCGAGCCCGTGTCCCGCGACGTCGCCCACGGAGATCGCGACGCGGCGGTCGGGCAGGTTGAATGCGTCGTACCAGTCGCCGCCGACTTCTGCTTCGCCGCTGGCGGGACGATACGCGCCGTGGAAGGCGACGCCGGGAAGAAGCGGCAGACTCTCCGGAAGAAGCGCGCGCTGCAGGCGATCGGCGACGCGATGCTCGCGCAGCAGGGCGACGTGTCCGGCGAGCACGATGCCCAAATGAACGGCCAGCAGGCGAACTGCGTCGCGCGCGGCATCGTCGAAACCGTCCGGGTCGCTCGTCGCGCAGGTGATCTTTCCGAACGCCCGGCGGCCGTCGGTGAGCGGCTCGATGATGCGAGCGTGCGCTGCATCGAACTCGCCGGCGGTTCCGCTTGCGACCCGCCTGCTGAAACCACCGGCGTCGTCGACGGACATTTCGATCGAACAGTAGTCGCTGAAGTTACCGGCGAAAGATCGGGCGATTCGCGCCAGCGCGTCGTCGATTTCGGGGCACTGCGTCAGCGGCCGCCCAGCTTGAACCAGCACGTCAAGGACGCGATTCAGCCGTTCGGCTGAGCGATCAAGCGAGCGCACCACTTGTTTCTTTCCCACCTCGTGTTACGTTGAACCGCAGTCATTGCGACCGGCGTGGAGGGTCGCCTGGCGGAGCTTTGCGAGCTCGGCGAAGGGTCGGCAGCACAGCCTCGTCACGGACGGTTCGCTCAACGAGTTTCACGTCATCGTCGCGCGCGACGTGCTGCGGCATTCAACAAGACGCTGCAATTTCGCGTCCACAATCTGTTCCTGAGCAGCCTGATTCGCCTCGGCCTTCTCTGCCTGGGATCGAACGAGAGCCTGCAGCAGACGCCGCACGAGAGCGTGTTCCGGCGTTTCGCAAAGACGCGGCGATCTATCGACGCATCCGTTAGCATCCGACGGAGCAAAGCCGGACGGCGGTTTAGCACTTTCGTAATCGTCGCTTAAGAGTCGCTTGCTAGCATGGCTAGCGCATGCTGCGAGCGGAAGACGCCGCCGCTGCGGCGCACGGCGGTGACGATCGCGCGCTCGCGAGAGTCGCGGATCCGGAGCTGCTCGCGTGCCGTTCGGCCGGCGACGTAACGGCTTATCTCGAGCGCCTCGGCGGCGGCGGCTGCGAAGAGGCGCTCGTCGCCGGGATCGTTCTCGCGTGGTCGGGCGATGCCCCCGGCGCATTCGCGCGGCTGCGGCAGGCACACGATCTCGCGGTGTCGCTGGGGCGCTTTACGTTCGCGGTCGGGGCGCTCGAGCGGCTGGCGCACGAGGCGCTACTGTTCGGCGACGTCGATGCGGCGCGCGCGACGATCGACGACGCGGCACGGCTCGCCGCCGCGCACGGTCTAGCGCCGGGGCTGCTGCGATGCCTGGTCGCCACGGCGCAGCTCGCGCTGGACGCCGGCGATCTTGCCGCCGGCGCGCAGCTGCTCGAGCGCGCGGTGGCGCACGCGCGTCCCGCGGGAAAGGTCGTCGTGTGCGCACCGATCGGCGCGCAGCTCGCCGTCGAAAAGGGCGATCCCGGCGCGCTCGAGATCTGGACCGGACCGGAAATCGTGGCCGCGGCGCTGCGTTCGGACGATCGGGAGCTCGCCGCTGCGGCGACGACCGCGCTGCTGATCGCCGCCGAGCATGTAAGGGACGACATCCCCGTTCGCCAGGCGCTGCGGCGCGCGCTGCTCGGGACGGCCAGTCCGACGCGCTCTCCCGAGTTGTTTTCGATGGCGGCGCGGCGCGGCGACCTGGACGAGGCGCGCCTGGCGGCGCGCGCGCTCGCCGCCGTTCCGGCGCCGAACCGCCGCTACCTGCGCGCCCACCGGCTGTTGGCCCGCGCTTACTTGGCGTTCCGGTTCCGCGGACGCACCGTGTGGGCCGATTACGCCAGCGACGCGGCGCGCGCGTTCAACGCGATGGGCTTGCGACGCTGGACGAACGAGGCGATGCTGCTGCTCGTGCGCCAGCCCGGAAGCGGTGCGCGCCATTCCGCGCAGGGGCGGCCTCCCGACTCGATGTTGACCGAACGCGAGCAGCAGGTGGCCGATCTGATCCGGCGCGGCGCGCGCAACCGCGAGGTCGCGCTCGCGCTGCAGATCAGCGAACACACCGTCGAGCGTCACGTCAGCTCGATTCTCGGGCGACTCGGCCTGCGTTCGCGCTGGCAGATCGCCGACACGCGCAAAAAAAACGAAGATTAAGCCTGGCTCGAGTTTTCTTAGGAAACCATAACTCTCCATGGTGGTTCGTTAACGACGCGTCGCAGGCCGGGGATGCAGCCGCGGTTCCTCATCCCCTAGCATCGGCTTGAAGATTCGGCCCGTATGCCGGCTCTTCGTTGCTGCTGGGAGTTGGGAACCGCATAAGTTGTTGGATAGTCTCCGTCGCTTTGGGAAGCTCGCGGCGCTCGCCGGTTTCTGTGCCGTCGTCTTGCCGTACGTTCACGCCCGCGCGGAGACCGCGGGCATCGTTTCGGGAACGATCACCGACGATCGCACGCACCGGCCGATCGCGGGGGTCGCGGTGGTCGCGAAATCGCCCAGCGCAACGTATCGTACCAGTCACCGACGCGCAGGGGCGTTTTCGCTTCCTGAGCGTGCTGCCGGACACGTATTCGATCTCGTTTTCGTATACGGGGTACTTGCCGTACTCGACGTCGCTGGTCGTCCTCAACGGGTCGCAACAGACGGTCAACGTGCCGCTCTCGCACACGCTCAAGACGATCGCGTCCACGCGTGCGCGCTCGACCGGCAGCGCCTTTCAGCGCGGTATGACGATCGACACGTATACCGTCACGGGTTCGCAGATCGAGACGGTGACGGGCAAGGCCTTCAACGCCAACGAGAACGACCTTCTGCGCAGCATCCCCAGCGTCACGATCGACAAGACCGGCACGGTTTCGATTCGCGGCGGCTTCGCGTTCGAGGCGGCGTACGAGTTCGAGGGCATCGACTACACGACGCCCTCGGCCAACCTGCAGAACACGCTGCAAAATATCGCCAACTTCAACCTGCTCAACGGGGTCGGCAGCGTGCAGCTGGTTCCCGGCGGCGGCGACGCAACGCACGGTGACACGGGCACCGGGCTGGTGCTGTTCACGGCCAAGCACGGCACGTATCCCAGCTACCTGCACGTCGACGCGGAATCGCAGCTGTTTCCTTACCTGCATCAGCTGGGGCTGGAGTGGGGCTGGGCCGATCCGTCGCAGCGGCTCTCCAACTACGCGGGGTTCATCGGGATCCGCAAGGCGTACCAATACGGCATTCCCGGCACGGCCGCCAACACGCTGGGCACGCTCGGGACCAACGCCGCGACGCTGGGCAGCACGATCGATCCGAACCTGGTCTACTACGCGCCGTCGTTCCTGAAGTCGAACGACTTCGTCGACAACCTCATCTACCGCTTCGGGCGCAACGAGAGCCAGCGGCTGCAGTTCTTCATCCAGGACCAGTCGATCACGCAGACGCTCGACTACGGCGGTTTTCAGTATCTGCCGTATATCTCGGGCGGCACGACGTCGGGCAAGTGTGCGCCCTATCCCGTCATCGGTTCCAACGGTATCCCGGTGAACTCCCCGACGCAGAACTACGCCTGCGACTCGCTGATACCGCTATTCCCCGGCCAGCCCAACACCTATGCATTCGTCTCGCAGGCCGATCAGCTGAAGAGCCCGTTTCTGGCATACAAGCTGGAATACGGCGTGAATCTGGGCACGTCGTCGCTGCTGACGGCGCGCTACTTTCGCACGTTCACTGAGCAGTCGCAGAACATGCCGGCGCAGGGCATCTTCGCCGACCCCTACGGCGGCACGCGCACTGGGGGCCAGATCGACGTCACGTCGCAGATCGGGGGCAAGAACCTGTTGAAGTACGGCGCGATTTATCAGTTCGTCGTTCCGTACGGCAACCGCTACGACGTCACGTCGTACACGGCGCTCACGACGCCGGCATTTATCATCACGTATCCCATCACGCATCCGCTCCAGCCGTTGCCTTTGCCGTATACCTACAGCGGACTGTTGCCTAACAATAACCCGTTCGCGGCTGCGGGGCTGGAAAAGGACTTCCTGTCACCGACGTTTTGCGCGCAACAGCAAATCACCGGCTGCGGCTATTTGAGTTCCTACTTTCCCAGCGGGGTACGTTTCCCGTTCGAGGAAGACGTCGCGACGGTCGGTCAGCAGCAATACGGCGCGTATCTGCAAGACACGATCGAGATGTCGGATCGCTGGAAGAGCGAGCTGGGCCTGCGGCTCGACGGCTACAACTTCCAGATCCCGTCCCAAGTCGGCGCTCCGGCGTCGATTCCCGCCGTCGAGCATCAGCGGCTCTACGAGCCGCACCTCGATCAGTCGTATTCGCCGGATCCGCGCGACACGATCCGCATCGGCTTCGGCCACACGCTTTCGATGCCGCTGCCCAGCCTGCTCGGCGCCGATGTCAGCCGCGCGCCGTACGCGCCGTTCGAAGGCATTCCGTCGTACGACAACTCGACCGGACAGCCGGCGCAGTACTGCGGTCCGCGCGCCAATCAGGTCTGCGGCAACTACGCGGATCAGCTCTACTGGCTGACCCGCGACTACCGCTTCGGCAGCTCGACGCTCGAGGCGCCCCTGGTCGGCGCGACGTTCACCAACATCGACCTCTCGTGGTCGCACGCGTTCCGCGACGGCGCGGCGATGAAGATCACGCCGTTCTACCGGCGCGGCTACAACGTCGTGGAGCAGACGGCGCAGATCCTGGGATTCAACTACCAGACGGGCTCGCCGGTCTTCGGCGACGTCGCCTATTCGAATCTCGGCATCCAGCGCGCTAAAGGCATCGAGCTGCTCTACACCAAGGAAGTGCCTTTCGGCGTCTCGATGCAGCTGGGCGCAACCTACATCAGCCAGTTCGGCAACGAGCCGCCGGGAGCGTTCTTGCAGCCTGCGGCGCTGGCGCTCGGCACCACGTATCGCTCGCCCGACCTCTCGCCCTTTCAGATGAACGCCGCCTTCAACTACAAGACGAATCATGGCTGGCGCATCAACCCGGTGCTTTCGTTCAACGCGGGGTATCCCTACGGCGCCGGATACTACACCGCCGTCTACTGCAACGGCATCCCCGTCATCGTGCCGAGCACGAGCCTGTCGCTGATCTACTCCCAGGCGCCGGGATATATCGATCCGCTCGACCCGGGAACGTGCACCAAGCCGAACATCGCGGCGACGCGGGGCATTCACGAGCCGGACTTGGCGGGGGGCTTCCTGACCACACCGCGCGTCGACGCCGACCTCACCGTCGAGTACCGGCCTCCGACCAGAGGCGTTCTCGCGCAATCCGTCTTTGGGCTGCAGGTGCAAAACCTGTTCAACCAGCTCTACAACGTTCCGATCGTCAACGGCTGCTACGGCGCGCCGGTGACCAGCGGCCTGCAGAGCGGAACGGCGCCGTGCACGTACTCTACGGCTCCCTACGCGGCGCCCGACCTCGCGGCGCACAGCGGCGCACCGTACCTGACGTATCCGAACGAGCCGCCGATCTCGTTCCGCCTCTACTACCAAGTGACGATATGAAAATATTTTTTGGAATCGCCTTCATCGGTTGCTGCATAGCACTCGTTGCGTGCGGGAACGGCGGCGCGTCGGAACCGCCCGTGACCTCGTTCGATCCGGCGGCGACCAGCAAGCTGCAGTTCGCGGTGGGCATCGCGACGATCGCGTTCAACGGCGGCAAGAGCGTCGCGTACGGGCTCAACACCGTCGAGACGCTGCGCCAGAGCAACGGTCTGTCCGGGACGCTCTACAACCAGCCGATGATCATCGGTCCGTCGAGCTTCGACGTGTTGATCTCGACGCTGACCGGCAACGAAGTGCAATCGGCCGGAGCCGATCTCGGCACGAACCACATCACGTGGTCGACGCTCAACCAGAGCGCGTGGACCGGCCCGCCGCGCGGGCCCAAACAACCCACCACCGGAGCATTCGGCTACGGCCTGTGTCCGTGTAACTCCGATGCGGGCCCGGGCAATGGGTTCACGCCGCTCTATCAGGCGTACAACCTTCCGATCTACGGCGAGAACGTCTACGGCCCCGGCGCGGAGCTGTGGTACGGCGGACCACCCGCCTTTCCGCAGGGCGGCCCATCGCTGGTCGCGCTCGGCTGGGAAGGCTACTCGCTCGGCTTCAGCGACTTCGCGGTGAAGCCGGTGTTGGGGGTCTACCATCTCTACGCGGCCGTACCGCCGGCGTACGACACGCCGCAGAATCCGACGCCGAGCCCGAATCCCAACGGCTCGCCGACGCCGCCGCCGGGCATTTTGGCCGCGGGCGCGCAACTCGCTAGCCTTCGCGCGCTGCCGGCGTTCTCCACGCCCACGTTCAAGCCCGATCGCAAAGGCGGCGGTACCGTCAGCGTGACCGTACCTCACGGCGCCTCGGAGGCGACGGTCGTCGTGCGCGCGGTCGGCGGAAGCGGCGTCGGCATCTGCGTGCTGTCGCACGAGAGCGACAGCTACTACACGATCGTCGCGCACGGAACGGGACGTGCAACGCTGACGTTGTCCGACGATCTCGGTCCGCTCACGCAGTCCGGTAAGAAGACGCCGACGATCTGCCCCAAAGGGAGCTATCAGATCTACGCCGTCGGTGCCGACTATCCGGCATACGAGGCGTCGTATCCGAAGAATCTCTCGCAGCTCCCCGTGATCCGGGGGCCGAGCGGACAGGCCGACGTCACGACCTCCGATCTGCTCAACGGTTCGTATCCGTGACGATCCGCGTACGCGCTCTCCTCGCGACCGCGGCGCTCGCCGTGACCGCTGCGTGCGGCGGCGGCTTCGGCACGCCCAACGGTCCCGTCGTGAACTCGCCGGGCGGTCCGTCGCCGCCGCCGCTTCCGCTCGTGAAGGTGCACGTGCACGTGACGATCGCCGGGCAGGGGCGCGGAATCCGCGTTCGGCCCGGCTACGTCTCGCCCAACACCGAGTCGCTCGTGATCCAGCTCGCGTCCGTGGACGGACAGGGCGTCGGCGGCGTCAACGCGACCACGATCGAAACGCGCGCGCATGCTCGCGGCTGTGCGCCGCAGGGAAGCGGGAGGGTCTGTACCGGCACCACCCTCGGGTCGCCCGGTGAGGACGTCTTTTCGGTCACGACCTACGCCGGGTCGAACGGCACCGGTCCTGTCTTGTCGGTCGGTACCGTGCAGGCGAAGATCTCGTCCGGCAACGGCGGCGTTGACATCAACAGTCTCACGCTGACGCTCGACGGCGTGATCGCGTCGCTGCGTCTATCGCTCGCGCCCGACGCGGGCAAACGCGGCCAGCCGATGAGGTCTGCGGTTACGTTGACGCCGTTCGACGCAGCGGGCGCGCAGATCGTCGGGCCGAGCCGGTTCCTCTCGCCCATCACGCTCACAATTCAAGGCGACTCGGTGCACGCGTTTGCGCTGCATGCGGGCGGAGAGTCGGGACCGTCGCTCTCGATCGTCAAGCCCACGTCCGGCATCACTCTGAAGTACGACGGTAACAAGCAGGCCTCGCCGATCACGCTGCAGGCGAGCGTCGACGGCCCGAGTTCGATCAGCGCGCACGCGCACTTCGCGCTGCACGGAAAGCAGCCGCCGCCGCCGGTCGGGACGATCTACGCCCTCAACCTCGGGAGCAACGACGGACTCGGCGCGACCGTGACCGAGTACGACGGCAAGGCCAAAGGTAATGCCACGCCCGAGCGCACGCTGCAGCTGAGCGGGAAGCTCTACTCGCGCAGCATCGCCCTCGACGCGAGCGGCAACCTCTACGTCGGTCTCTTCGCTACGCAGTTCGGCTTCTCGTTATCGAATCACGTACCCGATGCGGGGAACGTGATCGAAATTTTCGCGCCGGGGGCGAGCGGAAACGCGAAGCCGACGGCCGTGCTGCAAGCCGATCCGAAGACCAGCACGCTGCTGTTCCCGGTGTTCATGACGTTCGATCCTTCGGGCGACCTCGTCACGTACGGCGCGACGAGCGTCGACGGAAACAGCGGAGACGCGGTCCTCACCTACGCGCCGGGCAGCAAAGGGCGGGTCCCGCCGGCACACGGCTGGAGTTTCTACACTCCTACGATCCAGTACGCCGGCCCCACCGGACTCGCGCTGGACTCGGCCGGAAACTTCTACGTCAACGGAGAGTTGCACGCGCTGCTCGGTACTGCGGACGGCGTGTTCGTCGCGCCTGCAGCCGATGTCGGCAACCCGCAAACCACTCCCTCGCGCACGATTCCGTGGGACACGAAGACCGAACTCACGCCGGGCTTCACGACCAACGTCGCACTCGACTCGAGCGGCGAGATCCTCGTCGGGAACACGGTGCTGAAAGGCCCGAGCAGCTCCAGGTCGTGTCAGGGACGCATGAACGTGTTTGCCGCGGGCTCGAGCGGCGGGACCACCGACGTAAAGCCGCTGCGAATCCTGCAATTCGACGGCGTGCTAACGAGCGACCAGGCGTGCTACTCGATCACGGATCCGCGCCCGTTCTACTTCCCGGCGATTTCCCTCTTTGGAACGATCCTTTTCGTCGCCGACGATTTCAATGACGCGATCGACGCCTACCCCGCGGACGCAAGCGGCAACGTCAAGCCGACGCTGACGATCGCGGGATCCGCCACGCAGCTCGACGTCCCGATCGCGCTTTCGATCACGAAACTTTCCGGCCGGGCCATGGCCGGGCCGGTTAATCATCACCCTGACGCACTCCACGCCCAATGAGGATACTTCACATGAAAAGACGCTTGGCCACGCTGGCCTTGGCAGCCGTGCCGGCACTGATTTTCAGCGCCTGCAACGGCGGAAGCGGAGCGGGAAGTTCCGGGATCGCCCCGCTTCCAAACTCTCAAGTAACGCACTCCGCGCGAATCCATCACCTCGATAACGGGCCGCAGGATCTCCACGCCGGTGGGTCCACGTTTGCGGCTTATGCGTACAATCTAGGAAATCAGCCCGTCGGGCTCTACTCGCAGGCTCAAGAGCCCCCGGGCCAAGGTTCGCTGTTCTACGCCGCCGGGACGAAAGGCACAATTTACTACTGCCTGACCGGCAGCGGCTTCGGTCGCAAAGAGTTTGAAGCCAACAATGGCACGGCCACCGCCGCGTGCGCGCCGCTCGGCGCGTCGCCGTCGGGATTCGGCGGGCGACAGGACCCGCTCGATTTCGTCGGCAGCGACGCGGCGATGGCCTCGACCGAGTGTTGCGTCGCGGGAACAACCTACTACAACGGCCGTTTGACGGGCACAGTGACGTGGGGACAACCCTTCGAATTCCCGGTCTTCGGCGGCCCGATCGTCTACGGCTACCGCCCTCAGGACTTCAAGGCTAACGTGTCGGAGATCAAGCTCTCCAGGTGGACGTATTGTGCCATCGCCAACGCCACCATAAGCAACTGGAACGATCCGGCGATTACGGCGGACAACGGGAAATCCGTGACCGGCGGCACGGCGGAGACCATTACTTTCTTCTTCCGCTCGGACAGCAGCGGAACCACGTACATTTACACGACGGACCTCAACAAGCAGTGCCAGGGCCCTTGGAGGGCGCCCTATAACGAGCCGCCCTACGAGTCGTCCGGGCACAGCGCGGACTGGACGTTCGGCGTTAATTCGAACTGGCCGGGCCCCGGCTCTTCGGGAGATCCGGATCCGAACTTCATCGGCGAGAGCGGTAACCCGGGCGTGCTCGCCGGCGTGCAGTCGACGCCGTTCAGCACCGGATACCTCGAAGGGGCTTGGGCCAAATCCGCCAACCCGAAAGTCGGCCAGGCTCTCTTGCAGAGCGGCTTCGCATCAGGGCAACCGATCTTCGTAACTCCTACGAACAAGAGAGCCGTTAAGAGGGCGCTGGCGAAGCTCACCGCCGCGAACGTCACGTACGGAGGCGGCAGCGACGGCAGCCCGCTCGGTTCCACTACGCCGTGGTGCCAGCTCTACATCGATCCTTCCAAGTACGACTCACCGCCGAAAAAGTCGTACCCGTTGGTCGGCCCGACGTACCTGCTCTTCTACGGTCAAAACAACGGCGTACACCTTGCCGACAAGACGACGCTCATCAAGTTCCTCATGTCGGCGGCTGCGACTACGATCGTTGGTAAGCTGGAATATGCTCCGCTTTCTTCGTCGCTTCAGACGGCAGTTCTTAACGCACTCAACGGGCAGCCGAGCAAAGGTCAGGCAGCCTGTCTACAGTAAGCTCGGCTCGAATGGGATTGCGCGTGCCGCAGTGATGCGGCGCGCGCAATCTCGTCTCTGGGGGATCGTTTTGTATGGTACTGCGTTGCAGATTCAGTATTTTGGCAGCGATAGCCGTCTTGGCGGGGTGCGGCGGCTCCAGCTCCTCTTCCTCGGCGATGCCGCCGGTCTCGAGCAATGTCTTGGTTCGATTCGCTGACGGCGCGCCTTCGCTGGAAGCGCTGATCGGGAGCACCCCGCAATCCATCTGCGCGGGGGTGAGCTCTCCTTGCTACCTGCAAGTCAACGGAAAGACGGTCGCTTCGTTGTTCACCTATGGTACATTGACAACGTTCGTGACGCTGCCGGCCGGAACGCTTTCGCTAAAGGCGCTCGACACGACGGGCTACTTCGTGGGTCCGCTCAAGTCGACGGCGCTGACGGCGGGAAACAGCTACACGCTCGTCGTGGTCGGCGCGTATCCCAACTACAGCGTCCTGGCGTTCGCGGAGCCGAAAACGTCGAGCGGCGCCCAGATGTCGTTCTACGAGGCCTCGCCGTCCGTTCGCTCGGCCGACTTCGGCAGCTTCAGGGCGGCGACGCACTCGAATTTCAAGAAGCTCGGCAGCGCACAGCTCGGTAACGTGGCAACGGTTGCGCTCGGAAACACGGTGTCGAACGTCGGCGGGTACGTCGGCAACGCGAGCGCGCCGCTCGGCGCGCTGACGCCGCACCAGATCGATCCCTTCGATAAACGCAACCTCCTGCCGTATCACCGCGCCGCGCGGCTGTCGCTGTTCCTATTCGATCCGAAGTCCGGCAGCACGCACGGTCCCGTCTTTGGGGTACTCGATCGATGAAAGCATCCTCCTATTTCGTGATACTCGTCGCGCTGGCGGGCGCGGTCTCCGCGATCGCCGGCTGCAAAGGGATGACGGGTCCGGCGGCGACCGGCATCTCGAACGCGCCGCCGCCGACCGCGACGCCGGCGGCGCGCCGGCTCTACGTCGATCACAACGGTACGTTCTTCGCCTATTCTCTGCCGTTGACCGCGCAGTCGAAGCCCGTGCGCACCCTGCAGGAATGGCCCGGCCTCGGGTTCGCTCCGCAGATCGCCGTCGACCCCTTCGGCGACGTCGCGCTCGCGAGCCCAAGGACCATCCGCATCCTTCATCCGCCGATCGTGTCGTTCGCGCCGTCGCACGTCAACCTCAGCATCCCGCTGACGCCGGCGATCACGGAGATGGGCCTCTCCGGCGCGGACCTGGTCGACATCGAGTACGACCCGAATCAAAACCTGTGGCTGCTCAACAACCTCGGGGGCGAGGTCTCCGAGTTGCGGGCGCCGTTGTCGCGCAACGGCGTGGCCGCCGTCACGTTGCAGTTCGGCGCGCCGGGTTCGAAGACGGCCGGGTTCTCGACGCTGATCCAGGCGCGCTTCGACGTCAACGCGACGCTATACGTCTACGCGAGCAACGGTCAGCGGGCGCTCGTCTTCAAGGTCGGCTTTCCGTACGCCAGGCCGCCCGGCTCGGTCGGGTTGAACTTGGCCCAGGCCGACTTCGTCGACTCGAGCCAATGGCCGCCGACGGCACTGCAGCAGCCGTCGCTGCTCCTGGGGCAGTACTTCGGACCGCTGCGGTCGCCGCATCCGGGTTCGCCGCCGTCCCCGCCGGTCGACGTGATGAGCCAGTTCCAGGAGCCGCTCAACCAGCAGGGCCGCGGACTCTTTCCGGACCAGCACGCCGAGACGATCGTCGGAGCGCTGATCGCGGATCCAGCGCGCGGCCTCTTCTACACGCTCGACGCGGGCGACGGCCGTCTCGACGTCTACGGCCTGCCGATGCGCGACCATGCGAAACCTACGATCTCCCTACCCTGTCTCGCGCCGGGCAGCTGCAGCCACAAGATCGAACACCTCTTCTTGGCCCCGTAGGTTTCAGTCCGATCCGGCGGCGGTGCGCACGGGGGCGTCGAAGCGATTGCTCGTGCGCGCGATCACGCTCGAACGGCCCGCGCCGATCGAAACCAATCCGCTGCGCGTGACCGAGAAACCGGCGCCGGTGCCGGCGTCCGGCGAAATTCTCGTGCGCGTCAGCGCGTGCGGCGTGTGCCGGACGGACCTGCACCTCGCCGAGGGCGACCTCGCGCCGAAGCATCCCGGCATCGTTCCGGGCCACGAGGTCGTGGGGGCCGTCGAGCAGGCCGGTCCGGGCAGCGAGCGATTCGCGAACGGGACGCGTGTCGGCATCGCGTGGCTCCGGCACACCGACGGCACGTGCGAGTACTGCCGCGCCGGACGCGAGAACCTGTGTCCCAACGCGCTCTTCACCGGCTGGGACCGCGACGGCGGTTACGCCGAGTACGCCGTGGTGCGGGAAGACTTCGCCTATCGGATTCCCGATGCGATCGACGACGAGCACGCCGCGCCGCTGCTCTGCGCGGGCATCATCGGCTTTCGCGCGATCAAGCGCGCCGGCGTCGTGCCGGGCGCGACCGTTGGGCTCTACGGGTTCGGCGGCTCGGCCCATCTGGCGCTCCAGGTGCTGCGGCACTGGAACTGCCGCGTCTTCGTCATGAGCCGCGGCGGCGTCCATCGCGAGCTCGCGCAGGAGCTCGGCGCGGATTGGATCGGCGACGCGACCGAGACGCCGCCGGCGCCGCTCGACGCCGCGATTCTGTTCGCGCCCGCCGGCGAGCTCGTGCCGCCGATCATGTCGGCGTTGGGGCCGGGCGGCGTGCTGGCGATCGCCGGAATCCACCTCACGCAGATCCCGCCGCTCGACTATGCCGAGCACCTCTTCGGCGAGCGAGAGATCCGCAGCGTCACCGCCAACACGCGCGCGGACGGCGAGGAGTTTCTTGCGATCGCGGGCGCGATACCGATACGATCCGCGACGGTCGGAATGCAATTGGAAGATGCGAACCGCGCGTTGAACATGCTCAAGCACGACGAGCTGCGCGGCGCCGCGGTGCTGCACGTTTCTAACTCAACGTACGCGCGGCGTTGACGCGTTAACGCCGCAATCTCTGCGATAATGGCGGCATGAAAGCCTTCACCGTGTTACCCACGGCTGCCGTCGCGTTTCTCGCGGCGTGTTCCGGCAGCGCGAGATCCCCCCAGGCGCTCTACGCCCTCCCCGCCGTCAATGAAGCCTCGCAACGGTCGGACTTCGCGACCGTCGTACCGCCTCAACTGCGCCCCATCGGCGGCGCCGCGGCGTTGCCGTTGACGCTCGAACCGAACCCGACGAGCGCCGGGGGAATCTACGCCAGCGAGGTCTACGCGACCGACATCTGGGGATTTCCGCCGAAGAACCAACGCGACCACAAGGCGATGTGCGTCGTCAAGCACGTCCAGGGCGCTAACGGCATCGCGGTCGACCTCAGCGGCAACCTCATCGATCCCGACGGCGGTACCGACACTGTCATCGTCTTCAAGGGCCCGACGATGTGCGGACCCAAGCTGGCCGACGTCAAGGATCCGTACGGCCAGCCCTCGGACGCGGCGAGCGCCGACGCCGCCCACGGAACGATCGTCATCGCCAACATCTTCGATACCAACAAGACGCCGGGGAGCGTCTCGAAGTGCACGCTCGCACACGGGTGCAAGACCAACCTGCGCAACTCGAACATGGATGAAGTCGCGGGCGTCGCGCTTGCGCGCAACGGCGACTGCTGGGCGTCAGCCACCGACTCGCAGGGAAAGGCGACGCTGACGTACTTCAAGGCGTGTCAGGATCCGGGGAAAAAGACGACCGGCTACCGCAACGCCTACTACGGCGGCCTCGACATCGACAACCAGGGGAACCTCGTGTCGCTCAGTTACGCGGACGCGAACCTCTACGTCTACAAGGGCTGCAACCCTAAGTGCACGCTGGTCGGCGGTCCGTTCGCGATGAAGGGCGAGGCCACGTTCGGCCACCTGAACGCCGCGTCCAACAAGCTCGTCACCGGCGATTTCCAGTACGGCCGGATCGACGTCTACAACTACAGCCCGGCCAAGGTCCGCTTCGCGTATAGCTTCAGCCGGGGCTTCGATCCCAGCGAGCTCGTCGAGGGGGCGGCGTTCAACCCGCGTTCCACGGAATAGCGTTCCGGCTCAATCGTCGCCGACGATGTGCTTCAAGGCTTCCTGGGGATTCGACGTGCGGTCCAGCCGCCGCCAATACGAAAGCGATTTGCCGCCGAAGATTTTCCTGAACCTGCGCGGCTTCTGCGCGTAGTCGAATGCATCGGATGCGGGGTCGTTCGCGCGCGCGTCGCTGGCGGCCAGCTGAGGCAGATCGAAGTTGTCCTCGATATAGCGAAGCACGCTCGACGTCTCGTATTGAACGTGCGTGACGTAGCCTTTCTTCGCGTACGGCGAGATCATCAGCAACGGCACGCGAAAACCGAGCCCATCGTAATCTTCGTAGACCGGCGGCACCGGATCGAACCATCCGCCCCAGTCGTCCCACATAATGAAGATCGCGGTCGAGCTCCAAAACGGGCTCTTTCCGATCGCATCGACGAGGGACGCCACCCAGGCCGGTCCTTGGCTCGCTTCGAAGCCGGGGTGATCGGAGGTCTTATAGGTCGGGGTGATCCACGTGATGTTGGCGAGGCGGCCGGCCGCGATGTCGGTGAGAAACTGTGACGGCGGGTTGATGACGTCGGCCGCCCAGTCCGGCCCGTCGTAAACCCTGCTCTCCGCCTGGTACGACGACCAGATGCCGCCGTCGCCGCTGACGGCTCCGGCGTAGAACCGCCAGGTCAAGCCCGCGCTGTCGGCTTCCGTGCCGATGCTCGGGATGTCGAAACACGCGGCAATGCGCGAACCGTACCTGCGGCGCGCGGTCAACGTCAAAATCGTATCGCTCGAGCCTCCTTCGCAGCCCCAGTCGGTGATCGGATAGTCCACCGCGTGAGCGGCGTCGGCGGCAACGACGTATTGATGCGCGATAAAGCTGCTGTCGAGATTCGAGGCGAACATCTCGTCGGCCAAAACGTACTGTTTGGCCATGCTCCAGTAGGGCGCGATCTGCCGGCGCGGCACGTACGCGTACGGATAATTCTTGGGATCGCCGACGGCGACTTCTTTATTCCATCCGTCCATCTTGCAATGCGTCCCCGGCAGTTTCCCCTGTCCGTCGCAGTCGGTAAAGAATGAGCGCGAATCGTGATTCATGTCCCAAGCGCTCGAGAGATCTTGCGGCGCAAGTCGGATCTTTTTCCGCGCATGTCGTAGCCGTAGTTTTGCGTGAGCGCGTTTGGATAACCCATGAAGAGGTTGTTGAACGAGCGGTTCTCCTGCACGATGAAGACGACGTGCTGGATCGGGCTGGCGGCGGACGTCACCCAACGCCGCGCCGTCGCCGTCCGCGCGCCCGGCGGGGGGGAAACGCTGCTTGCACTGCAGCCGGCGAGCGTCAGCGCGAGGGCGAACGCCGAAATTCGCGTCGCGCGGGCATTCATAGCGACATCTTTTTCGATGCTGCTGCGGAACTTCCTCAAGATAAGGAAAACGGGCCCGCCGCAGCGGGCCCGTTTTGTCTATTGTCAGTGCGAAAGGCCGAGTTTACGTTTTCTTCATCGCGCTGACGGTGTTGCCGTAATATGCACCCGGTTCGAGCGTTGTCGGAAGGACTCTCTTCGGAGGACCGCCGTTGGTGAGGTTCCAGAAGCCTTCCTGCTCGTTGATCAGGTTACCGAAGGTTTCCCCGTTCTGGGCCGGCGTCGTGCCGTTGGTCCAGAACTGTTGGGCGTCGCTCTGCGGGTTGGTGCTCGAAGTCCCGTACATGGCCGAGCTGACCACCGTTCCGGTGCTACCCGAGACCGAGACCCGATAGGTCCCTTGGCCGTAGGAGTAGGTCGGGTAGTCATACGCCTGATCGCCGAGCGACAAGTAGTGGCCGTCCCACATCACTTGGCTCATGAAGCAGACGGGTGAACCGCACGCCTGATTCGGCAGCGAGATGGTGCTGAAGCTGCTGCCGGTTTCGCAGGTCGCCGGGCACTCCATCAGATAGATCACGTTGCCGTTGCTGCGGGCGCTTGACGAGGCGCTGTTCTCGATGAAGAGATTGCCGCTCGGGTCGTAACCGCCACCCTCGGAATAGGAATAGGGTGTGCTTACAAAGTCCTGGCTTCCGGTGAGGCCGCCGACGAAGATCTCCACTTCGCCGCTCCCGAAGCCCGGCAGCATGACGTTGCCGGTCGTCGGGTCTACCGAACACGCGAGCGGCTCGGAAACGTCATACGTCGCGCTCGCTACCTTAGTCGTAGAACCGTGGGCGAACTCGTTGATCGTGCCACTGCCGAGGTCGATGATGTAGACGTTGCCGCTGTTGTCAGAGCACGATCCACCAGCTAGCGAGAAGCCGGTGATGTGTCCGTACAAGTTACCCGCTTGGGACTTGTAGTTGAAAACATCAACCTGGCCGGTGCTGATATCCGAGACGTACAGCAGGTACTGCGTGCGCCTTGCGAGCGGACTCATCCACGACTTGCCCTTGTCTAGATGGCGAGGCATCGGCATGGCCAAGCCGCGGGCGTTCATCATTTTCTGTATCCGAAGACTCGGCAGGCCGTGCGACGCCCCGTGGGACGTGGCCGCGTTTTGCTGCGGCACCCCCGGGACTGCCGACCCCGACGTTTGCGACCCATTACAGGCGGCAAGCATCGCGGCGGCCGCCGACACGCCGGCGGCGTATCGGGCCAAACGTAAGATGTTCATTCGAAAGTTTGCTCCTTCTTCTTTCATGAAAGTGCCATTGTTATGCTCTTATAGGAGCCGCTACGGGGAAGTCCGGCCTTGCGGCCGGGTCCCTAAAATGCGACCCCAGTTCGCTTTCTCCTGCAGGCAGCCAGCTTTTCTTATTTAGCCAGGCGGGCGTTTGTGCGGAGGAAGCCCAAGAACACTAGGAGCAATCCTGCGAGGATGGTTTCGAGATTCCGTTGAGGCGCCTTAAGAGCCCTGGCGACCGCGGCAATGCTGGCAGGTTGCAGCAGCGCGGGATCCCAGCCGTCGGCGGTCCCGGCGATTCGCGCAACGCAGGTCCTGCGAGCGCTCGCCGCCAGCGGCGGAAAGATCGATCACGTCGTCTTCATCGTTCAGGAGAACCGCAGCTTCGACAATCTCTTCCAAAGGTATCCCGGCGCGGACTCCGTTGGCAAAAACCGGTTCTCGGACACGACCGCGATCTTCGTGATGTGGGATGACTGGGGCGGCCTCTACGACCCTCCGCGATACAAAGGTTACGACAGCCTAGGCTTTCGCGTGCCGCTGCTCGTGATCTCTCCGTACGCGAAGAAAGACTATGTCTCGCACGTACGCTATGAGACCGACTGCTTCGATTTCACGCAGCCGCCGCGCGCGTTCGTGCCGATCGAGGCACCCGAGAATGCACGATTCTTTCTGCACCAAAGAGAAAGACGGTCGTGCTCCGGACTACGAATAGGAGGCTAGATGACGCGGATACTCACCTTGCTCTATTGCGGTCTCGTCCTGGCGAGTTGCTCGCGCGTGACCGGCTCGGAGCCGCTTCCAGTCGCTCCGGTGACTGGTGCGCCGAATGGGCATCCGGGGGCGGGTACCGGCTACCATCTGCTCTACAGCTTCGTGGGCGGCTCGAATGCCTCGTATCCGGTTGCGGGTCTCACGAATCTAAACGGTAAGCTGTACGGCACGGCGGGGGGAGGCGGCAAAAGCAACCAATGCGGCGACGCCGGATGCGGCACCGTGTTCGAGATCAGCACGTCCGGCAGCGAGAGCGTGCTCTATCGCTTCAAAGGTACGCCCGACGGCGCGGTCCCGCTTGCGGACATGATCGTGCTCAACGGCGTGCTCTATGGGACCACGAGTCAAGGCGGCAGCGCAAGCACGACCTGCGGCGCTGCCGGATGCGGGTCCGTGTTCGACGTCGATACATCCGGAAAGGAGCGCGTGCTCTACGCTTTCCAAGGCGGAGCGGAGGACGGCGCTGCACCGGACGCTAATCTGGCGGCGCTCAACCGAAAACTCTATGGCACGACGGTGCTAGGCGGCCCTACCAGCACCGAGTGCCCCAAGGGATGCGGGACCGTGTTCGACGTCAATAGATCCGGCCAAGAACACGTGCTCCACGCCTTTGCAGGCAGTCCGGACGGCATCCGGCCCAAAGCGGGTTTGCTCGGCCTCCACGGCTACCTGTACGGCACGACGTATGGGGGAGGTGCAAACAATATGGGCACCGTCTTTGAAATCAGCGGTTCGGGAAAAGAGCACGTACTCTACAGCTTCAGCGGCGGCTTGGACGGGGCATACCCGAGTGCCGGGCTCGTCGAAGCGCACGGAAAGCTCTACGGCACGACGGTGGCGGGCGGCGGTAAGGGCGCGTGCAGCTGCGGAACGGTCTTTGAGACGAGCACGTCCGGGGCCGAGCACGTGGTCTATCGCTTCAAGGGGGGCAAGGACGGGGAATCTCCGTATGCGCCGGTGGTCGTCCTCAATCACAAGCTGTACGGCACCACGGCGGCGGGGGGCATCTATGGAGCGGGGTGCGGCGGCGGCTTTAGATGCGGAACCGTCTTTGAGGTAAGCGAGTCCGGTACGGAGCGCGTACTGCACCGCTTCTCGGGCTTCCCAGACGGAGCATTTCCGTATGCGGGTCTCGTCGACGTGTCCGGCACGCTCTATGGCACGACCAGTCAGGGCGGCTCTAGCGCAAGCGGTTGCTGCGGAACGGTCTTCGAGCTCTCACCCTAGAGTAAGAGGCGGGCGCTTTCGCACCCGCCTCCACGTTGCTCGCAACGCCGAGCGTTTCTAGAACGCCTTGATTCCCTTGGGCGTTCCCCAGCCTCCCGGGCCGGAGTAGGTTTCGAACTGGTTCGTTCCGGCGGTGCAAAGGTACTCGCCGCCGCAACTGCCGTCGTTGCCGCTGCTGATGTAGTGGAGCTGGCGAGCGACTTTTCCGTCGCGCAGTTTCCAGAAGCGCTTGCCGCTATGCAGGGCGGCGGCATTGCCATGGAGCGCGATGACTCCGGCCAGGAGCGGCGACGCGACGCTCGTGCCGCCGACGCCGAACCAGCCGCCGTAGAGGGCGGTGTACACGGCAACGCCGGGCGAGACGCCGGCCTGGGCCGATATGTCAGCGTCGGTGCGGTAGGTGCAGTCGGGGTCGCCCTGCCACGAGGGCTTCGGGACTCCCGGGCTGCCGACTTCGCTCGGGCTCGAGCAGCCGGCGCTCGCGCCGCCCCAGATGGTTTCGGTAAACGTCGTGCCGCTCTTCTCGAGCTGGGTGCCGCCGACGGCGACGACGCTGGCGAGTGCCCCCGGGCCGCCGAAGCGGTCATAGCCGCCGTCACCGCTCGAGGCGAGATAGGCGACGCCCGCGTTGCTAAAGTAGCTCCCGAAGTTCGTATCGCCGCAGTCCCAGCTGCCGTAGCAGCCCCAACTGTTGCTGACGATGGTCGCGCCGAGCGTGACGGCTTCCGCTTCGGCTTTTTCGAAGTCGGAGATCCCATCGGTGCTGTTGTCCTTAGCCTCCATCAGATAGATCGTGCACTTCGGGCACGAGGCGGAGACCATTTCGATGTCGAGCGCGGTCTCGACGCACCAGCCGTAATCTTCACACGACGGCGGATAGTTGGATTGCTGTCCGTCTTCGTTGTACTTGAAGAGACTGGCCGTTCCGAGGCCGTACTCGGTGCGGTACGTCGCGAGATCCGTCGCGGCGCTAGAGAGGTCGCCCGCCTCAATGACCGCGACCTTGGTTCCCGATCCGCTTCCTAACGAAGGCGTGAGATCGTAGGCGGCCTCGAGCTGTGTTGCCGTAAAGCCGCAGGTTGACGTCGGGCTGCATGGCGGCGGCTGGCCATTTTTACCAATAATCTGCAATGCGAAGCAGCTCGGTTTGCCGACGACTTGCGGGCACGTCGTTCGCGCGAGATGCTTTGCCTGCCAGTCAGGGATGCGACTGGACGGCGATCCTACCGTTTGGGATCCGGCCGTCGGGACATTCGAACCGCCGCTGCTACACGCGGCGATTGCCAGCGCCGCGACGAGCGGCGCCACAAGTTTCATAGTTCCGTTCACAAATGCTCCTTTACTGGTCGGGTTCTTGTAGGCCAAAGAGGCGGGCGCTTTCGCACCCGCCTCCGCGTTGCTCGCAACGCTGAGCGTTTCTAGAACGCCTTGATTCCCTTGGGCGTTCCCCAGCCCCCCGGGCCGGAGTAGGTTTCGAACTGGTTCGTTCCGGCGGTGCAGAGGTACTCGCCGCCGCAACTGCCGTCGTTGCCACTGCTGATGTAGTGGAGCTGGTGAGCGACTTTCCCGTCGCGCAGTTTCCAGAAGCGCTTGCCGCTATGCAGGGCGGCGGCATTGCCATGGAGCGCGATGACTCCGGCCAGCAGCGGCGACGCGACGCTCGTGCCGCCGACGCCGAACCAGCCGCCCTCGCAGGCGCAGTACTCGGCAACGCCGGGCGAGATGCCGGCCTGGGCCGAAATGTCACCGTCGGTGCGGTAGGTGCAGTCGGGGTCGCCCTGCCACGGGGGCTTTGGGACTCCCGGGCTGCCGACTTCGCCCGGGCTCGCGCACGCGGCACTCGCACCGCTCCAGATGGTTTCGGTAAACGTCGTGCCGCTCTTCTCGAGCTGGGTGCCGCCGACGCCGACGACGCTGGCGAGCGCCGACGGGCCGCCGACGGTGTCGTAGCCGGAGTCGCCGGTCGAGGCGAGATAGGCGACGCTCGCGTTGCTAAAGTAGCTCCCGAAGTTCGTATCGCCGCAGTCCCAGCTGCCGGGGCAGCTCCAGCTGTTGCTGACGATGGTCGCGCCGAGCGTGACGGCTTCCGCGTTGGCTGCTTCGAGCTCGGAGGTCCCATTGGAATTAGCCTCCAGCAGGTAGATCGTGCACTTCGGGCACGAGGCGGAGACCATTTCGATGTCGAGGGCGGTCTCGACGCACCAGCCGAAGTCGTTACACGTCGGCGGATAGTTGGACTGCTGTCCACTCTGGTTGTACTTGAAGAAGCTGGCCGTTCCGAGGCCGTACTCGCTGCGGTACGTCGCGAGATCCGTCGCGGCGGTAGAGAGGTCGCCGGCCTCAATGACCGCGACCTTGGTTCCCGATCCGAGTCCTAACGAAGGGCCTAGACCATACGCACTCTCGAGCTGTGTCGCCGTAAAGCCGCAGGTTGACGTCGGGCTGCATGGCGGCGGCTGGCCGTTCTTACCAATAATCTGCAGCGCCAAGCAGCTCGGTTTGCCGACGACTTGCGGGCAGGTGTAACGCGCGAGATGCTGCGCCTGCCACTGTGGCATGCGAGTCGACGGCGATCCTACCGTTTGGGATCCGGCCGTCGGGACATTCGAAGAGTTGCCGCTGCTACACGCGGCGATTGCCAGCGCCGCGACCAGCGGCGCCACAAGTTTCATGGTTCCGTTCACAAATGCTCCTTATTCTTGTCGGGTTCTTGTAGGCTAAAGAGGCGGGCGCGTTCGCACCCGCCTCCACGTTGCTCGCAACGCCGAGCGTTTTTAGTACGCCTTGATTCCCTTAGGCGTTCCCCAGCCACCCGGGCCGGAGTAGGTTTCGAACTGGTTGGTTCCGGCGGTGCAGAGGTACTCGCCGCCGCAACTGCCGTCGTTTCCGCTGCTGATGTAGTGGAGCCGGCGAGCGACTTTCCCGTCGTGCAATTCCCAGAAGCGCCTGCCGCCTAGCATGTTGGCCTCATTGCCCTTGAGCGCGATGACGCCGGCCGTGAGCGGCGACGCGACGCTCGTGCCGCCGACGCCGAACCAGCCGCCGTAGAGGCTGGTGTATACGGCCACGCCGGGCGAGACGCCGGCCTGGGCCGCTATGTCAGCGTCGGTGCGGGAGGTGCAGTCAGGGTCGCCCTGCCACGCGGGCTTCGGGACTCCGGGGCTCCCGACTTCGCTCGAATTCGCGCAGCCGGCGCCCGCGCCGCTCCAGACGGTTTCGGTAAACGTCGTGCCGCTCTTCTCGAGCTGGGTGCCGCCGACGGCGATGACGCTACCGAGTACCGACGGGCCGCCGATGTTGTCGTAGCCTGCGTCACCGCTCGAGGCGAGATAGTCGACGCCCGGGCTGCTAAAGTAGCTCCCGAAGTTCGTATCGCCGCAATCCCAGCTGCCGTAGCAGATCCAGCTGTTGCTGACGACAGTCGCGCCGAGCGTGGCGGCTTCCGCGTTGGCTTTTTCGAAGTCGGAGATCCCATCGGTGCTGTTGTCCTTGGCCTCCATCAGATAGATCGTGCACTTCGGGCACGAGGCGGAGACCATTTCGATGTCGAGCGCGGTCTCGACGCACCAGCCGTAGTCTTCGCACGACGCCGGATAGTTGGACTGCTGTCCGTCTTCGTTGTACTTGAAGAAGCTGGCCGTTCCGAGGCCGTACTCGGTGCGGTACGTCGCGAGATCCGTCGCGGCGCTAGAGAGGTCGCCCGCCTCAATGACCGCGACCTTGGTTCCCGATCCGAGTCCTAACGAAGGGCCTAGGCCATACGCACTCTCGAGCTGTGTTGCGGTAAAGCCGCAGGTTGACGTCGGGTTGCACGGCGGTGGCTGGCCGTTCTTACCAATAATCTGCAGCGCCAAGCAGCTCGGCTTGCCGACGACTTGCGGGCACGTCGTTCGCGCGAGATGCTTTGCCTGCCAGTCAGGGATGCGACTGGACGGCGATCCTACCGTTTGGGATCCGGCCGTCGGGACATTCGAAGAGTTGCCGCTGCTACAAGCGGCGATTGCCAGCGCCGCGATAAGCGGCGCCACAAGTTTCATGGTTCCGTTCACAGATGCTCCTTGTTCTTGTTGGGTTTTCCTGGAGTTTGGGGGTAGTCTGAGAGTCTCATGAGGTTCCTGAGAGTTGGATGACCTCCCTGTTTTCTTCAACGCAAAAAAGCGGGGGGACGTTCGAGCGCCGCCCCGCTTTTCGCCAAGTCAATGCGAGCAGGCTAAAAGGCGCCGATGCCTTTGGGCGTTCCCCAGCCGGCCGGTCCTGAGTAGGTCCGGTACTGACCGGTGCCGGCCTTGCAGAGGTAGGTGCCACGCAGGCTCGGCGGGCAAGCCGTGACCTGCCCTTTCGTGACGGCGTGCAAGTACTTGCTGCGGTTGGTTTTGGAAAGCATCCAGATGGCTCTGCCGCTCTGGCGTGTCTTGGCGTTGCCCGCGAGCGCATAAACGCCGCCAAGCAGCGGCGATCCGACGCTGGTGCCGCCGACGGTGATCCAGCCGCTATAGCCGAACGTGTCGTACTCCGCGACGTTGGAGGCCACCGCGGACACGTCGTTTCCGGTGCGCTGCGCACACTTGGGATCGTGCTGCCACGCCGGCTTCGCCACGACGGAGCAGCCGCCGCCGCTAAACTGCCAAACTTCTTCGGAATACTTCGCACCGGTCTTCGATAGGACGGTGCCGCCGACCGAGACGACGGAGTCGTAGTCGGCCGGATCCTGCATGCCGTATCCGAAGTCGCCGGCGCTCGCGAGATACGTTACGCCGGGCTTGGCAAAGTCGCCGTAGGATGCCCCGCCGCCGCCGCCGCCATAGCTGTTGCTGACGATGTGTGCGCCCATCTTCGCCGCGCGCGCGACGGCCGCGTAGAGGTCGTTGCTGTTGTTCGACTTCGCTTCGAACAGCCAGATCGTGCACTTCGGGCAGGCCGCCGACACCATCTGGACGTCGAGGTCGATCTCGAGGCACCAGCCGAAGTTCGAGCCCGAACATTGACCCGGATAGTTTTTCGTCTGCCCCAACTGGTTGTACTTGGTGAACTTCGCCGTGCCAAGGCCGAAGTTCTTACGATACTCTCGCAGATCCGACCCGACGTTCGGGTTGTTATACGCGTCCACGATCGCGACGATCTGGCCGGCGCCCTTCGTCTTCGACGGCAGTTCGTACGCCGCCTGAAGGTCGGCGGGACTCAATCCGGCGACGGCCGGGTTCGCGCCGGTCGCGATAAGAACGTCGCAATTCATGTATCCCGGTCGCATGTCGGAGCAGACGCGCCGATAGCCGCTTGCCTCGAGCCCCAAAGTCTGCGATGGTCCGCCGAGCTGCGCCGAGGCGCCGGGCACGTTGAGCGAACCGCCGGCGTTGCATCCGGCAAGCGCGAGCGCCAACAAAAGCGGCGCCGCAATTTTAATGGAAAGGTTCACGAGAAGCTCCCTTTTCCCGATTTTCGCTGGTCTGGAATGCGTTCGTTCCCGAAGGGAATCCGGCGGGCCTGGTGGCATTGCTGCGACTATCGTGATGCGTCGAATCGGCATGCTTGCGGCAAGCGCGGGCATCGTCCTTGCCTCGTGTTCAACGGCGCCGCTGCCGCGCGAGAACGACGTGCTGCGCGGGATGGAAGCGGCGGGCGCCGGCAAGATCGAGCACGTCGTGTACGTCGTGCAAGAGAACCGCAGCTTCGACGACATGTTCCAAGGCTATCCCGGTGCGAACACCGTTTCGAGCGGTAAGGACTCGTCGGGAGGACGGATCAAACTCCGGCCTATCAGCCTGAAGAAGCAGTACGAGATCGACCATTCCGCGTTTGCCATGTTCACGGCGTGCGATGGAAGAGGTAAACTGCCCGGAACGAGCTGCCGGATGGACGACTTCGACCTCGAGATCGAATATTTCGGGCCGTACCACGGACAGTACGCGTACGTGCCCCACGCGGAGTCGAAGCCGTACTGGGACATGGCGCACGAGTGGGTCTTGGCCGACAAGACGTTCGCGTCGCAGCTCGATGAGAGTTTCGTCGCGCATCAGTACATCATCGCGGCCCAAGCCCAATCGAGCGTCGACATTCCCTTCTTGCTCTGGGGTTGCAAGGGGGGCAAGACCGACGAGGTCCAAACGATCACGCAAAAGCGCAAGTATGGGCCCGACCAGCGGGCGTGCTTCGACTATGAGACGCTCGGGGACGAGCTCGACCGGGCCGGGTTGACGTGGCGCTTCTATACGAGCCGTTATCGGACGCCGACCAGCGGACTGTGGTCGGCCTATCAAGCGGTCAAGCACATTTTTCGCGGGCCCGATTGGAAGACCGACATCGTTACGCCCCAAAAGAAGTTTCTCGCCGACGTTCGCGCCGGGAAACTCGCCAACTTCACTTGGATAACGCCGCTCTGCCCCGACTCCGATCATCCCCTCTGCGGCGGCGGATTCGGGCCGTCGTGGGTCAGCGCCGTCGTCAACGCGGTCGGGGAGAGCAAATTCTGGAAGTCTACCGCGATCTTCGTGCAGTGGGACGACTGGGGCGGCATGTACGACCACGTGAAGCCGCCCTTCAAAGACTACGACGGCTTGGGCTTCCGCGTTCCGTTGATCGTTATCGGTCCGTACGCAAAGAAGAACTACGTTTCACACACGCAGTACGAGACGGCCAGCGTTCTCCGCTTTGCGGAGGACCTCTTCGGGCTCGACCATCTCTCGGCGGCCGACGCGCGTGCGACGTCGCCCGCGGGCGACTGTTTCGATTTTTCGCAGCGACCGCGCGTGTTCGAGCCCATCGAGGCGCCGGAGGATGAGGCATTCTTTTTGGGACAGGCGAACGACGGGAGAATTCCCGACGAGCAGTAAGTGAAGGCAGCGGTCAAGGCCGCGGCCGTTTCCGCCGCGATTTCTGCGCTGACGGCATGTTCCGTCGCGCCGAACGCTCCGGCGGTGCCGTACGCCGAGGGGAACGAGGTCTTCCAGTCGGCCCTTGACAGCGGCGCCGGCAAGATCGAGCACGTCGTCTATATCGTGCAAGAGAACCGCAGCTTCGACGACATGTTTCAGGGCTATCCGGGCGCGGATACCGCCGCGAGCGGCAAGACCTCCAAGGGGAAGCGCATCCGGCTCACGCCGATCAGCCTGGCGGACGAATACGAGATCGACCACTCGGCGCACGCGATGTTCGCGGCGTGCGACGGAACCGCGAAGCTGCCCGGAACGAAATGCCGCATGGATGGATTCGATCTCGAGCGGCTCTACGGCGGACCTCCGAACGGCCAGTACGTCTACGTCCCGCACGGCGAGACGAAGCCGTTGTTCGACATGGCGCACGAATGGGTACTGGCCGACAGGATGTTCGCGTCGCAGCTGGACGAGAGCTTCGTCGCGCATCAGTACATCATCGCCGCGCAGGCGCACTCGAGCGTCAACGTCCCGGACTCATACTGGGGCTGCGAGGGACCGCCGAGCGACGAGGTCGCGACGCTTACGCATCAGCGCACGTACGGCATGGCGCAGCGCCCATGCTTCGACTACGAGACGCTCGGCGACGAGCTCGACGCCGCGAGACTCTCGTGGCGGTTCTACACGAGCTCGTATAGGAATCCCATAAGCGGATTCTGGTCGGGCTATCAGGCCGTCAAACACATCTTCGACGGGCCCGATTGGCACGCGGACGTAATCACGCCCCAGAAGCGGTTTCTGCGCGACGTGAAGGCGGGAAAGCTCGCCGCCTTTACGTGGATCACGCCGCTCTGTCGCGATTCGGACCATCCGATCTGCGGTGGCGGCTACGGCCCGTCATGGGTGACCTCGCTCGTCAACGCGGTCGGCCAGAGCAAGTTCTGGTCCACGACGGCGATCTTCGTGCAGTGGGACGACTGGGGCGGCATGTACGATCACGTGCCACCGCCGTACCGCGGCTACGACGGCCTCGGCTTCCGCGTTCCGTTGCTCGTGATCTCGCCCTATGCAGAGAAAGACCACGTCTCGCACGTGCAGTACGAGACTGCGAGCGTGCTACGGTTCGCTGAAGATCTCTTCGGCCTAGCTCAGCTCGGCGACGCGGACCGCCGCGCGACCTCGCCGGCAAAAGACTGCTTCGATTTCTTCGCGCCGCCGCGCAAGTTCGTTCCCATCAAGTCGCCCGAGGGTCCTGACTTCTTTCTCCAACAATCCAACGACGGCACGATCCCCGACGAACAGTAGTGCGCGCCATCGGGCGCCGCGACATGACGCCTCGGAACCGCTCGTCGCTCCGCCATCCGGGCTACGCTCCTGCTGCGCCGCCTCCTCGCTCTCGCCATCCATGGCTCCGCTCGTCGGTCGGAGCTTCCTCGACGTCACGTCCCAGCGCCCTCGGCGGTTGGGTGATGGAAGCCTTTACTCCGTGTCGACGGGGAGTTCCGACAGCGGCTGCTTGAGGAAGAACGACTCGTCGAGCTTCGATCCGATCCTGTGAAACGGACGAGGAGACTGGGTGAAGTTGAAGGCGTTCCCGATGCTCGCGGCGCGGACGTCCGGCGTTGCGGGCAGCGTGCCGAGACCCCAGTTTTCCTGGATGAATTTTAGCACGCTCGCCGACTCGTACTGCGTGTGCTCGACGTGCGGCTGCACGTATGGCGAGACAATCAGCATCGGCAACCGGAAACCTAGCCCACCCTGATTGTCTATGAACGGCGGTTTAGCATGATCGTAGAAGCCGCCCGGATCGTCCCACAGGATAATGATGGCGCTGGAGTTCCAGTACTGGCTCCGCCCGATCGCGTTCACGATCGAAGCGACCCAGGATGGGCCGTTATCGACCGGCACGTTCTTCTTTCCCACCTTCACGTACTCGGCGGGATGGTCGGAGTTGGGCGCATTCGGCGTCACCCACGACACGGCCGGTAGTTTGCCGTGGTTGATGTCCCTAAAGATCGCCGTGGGATTGTTCGTGACGTTCGCGCTCCATTCAGGTCCGTTGCGGACGGCCTTGATCGCGTCGAACGCGCTCCAGATGCCCGCGGCCTTGTTCGCGTTGGCAGTGTAATACTTCCAGGAAATCTTCTTGGCATCGAGCTGATCGCGGATGGTGCTGTAGGTGAAGCACGGGAACGGTCCGGCGCCCACGAGGTATCGACCGCTGGCCGTTATCAGAGATGTCTTGGTATGTGGGGGACCGTCGGGCGGGCAGCCCCACGGCATATTGAAGGGATTGTCGATGATGCTGTTATCGCCGTATTTGGCCACCTTGTAGTTGACGGCCGTGCCGCCGGCGATCAGGTCCTGATGTCCGACGAAGCTCGAGCTGCCTTGCGTGTCGAACATCGCGTCGGCCAGCACGTACTGCTTCGCGATGTCCCAGTACGGCTTGATGTCCTGCGGATCGACGTACTGATACGCATACGTGCACTCGGCCTGCGGGCCCGCCCCGTCGGCGCCGAATCGCACGAGGTCGAAGCCGTCCATCGCGCCGTTGTCGTACTCGGTAAGATAGCCGCCGTAGGTGTGATCGAGATCGTTATCCTCCCCGAAGTTGTCCTTAAATCCGGCGCCGACCAGTGAGACTTCCGTGAGCGGTACCGTCGTCGGCTGCGTGATGACCGGCTGACCCCTGTGCGCACACGACGCGGCGATGGGCGAGGGCATCGGTGCCGCCTGACCGCTCGTGGCGCCGTTTGCGCCCGGATACGTCGCGAAGAAATCGTCGAAACTACGGTTCTCTTGGATTACGACGATCACGTGCTGGATCGGCGTGCTGCTGCCGGAGTGACGCCCGCTTGGGATCAATCCGCCGGCGAAACCGCCGGAAGACCCGCCTGCACCGCACGCCGCGATCGTGGCGCCGGCGAAGAGCACGAGCGCCCAGAGCCGCGCGCTCACGAGACCGCCACCTTCGCAGCGATGGCGTCGACGTCGTAGCCGAACTTGGCGGCCACGCTCGACGTCGCCGAAGCGATCGACTGCAGCTGCTGCGCGTCGAATTTCGGCTTGTAGTAGTCTGGAAACGACAGCTTCTGGCCGTATGCCTCGCGTGTCGCTGCAAACGTTTCCGGCTCCAGCTCCGCGTGCGCGATGATTCGGTCGATGGTCGGCAGCGAGTCCGCACAGAGATCCTCGTAGCGCACGACGCAGACGCGCCGCGCGAGCTCCGGGTCGCTGTCGAGCTGCATTGCTACGAAGCCATAGACGTAGGCCCAGTAGCGCGCCCGCGACTCGGCGATCCGGCCGGAATCGAAGAGCGCGCGGATTTCTTTTAATTCCTCCGGGTTCCCGACGTTGGCCATCACCTGATGCGGGCCGAACTCATGGTGTCCCGTGAGCTCGATGATCTCGATCTGACGCGGGTCGCTCTGCTCGAGCTCTGCCCAGATGCGATCCTGCTTGATCAGCGACGCGACGTGGTCGACCGGATTGCGGATGTAGAGCAGGAAGCGCGCGTCGGGAAAGAGCTTGCGCAGGTACTGCATGCGCACCACGCACATGATCGCCTTGCTGATGTAGCGCGTGCGTCCGCGCACCAGGGCGAGCTTACGCAGGTGCTCGTCGTAAAAGCGCTCGAAGGCGGCGTTCGACGTCGTCTCGTCGAGCACGCTGTAGTTCGCCTCGTCGTGGATGTACGGAAAGAAGTGTTCCCACAGGATCTCCTCGCCCATCTCCGCGCTGTCGCGCGTGACTTCGATCCGATCGCGGTGGATGCGCGGAACCGGCTTGCGCATGGCGTCGACCGGGATGCGCGGGAAGACCTTGTTCCACACGTACGGCATGTAGGGCATCAGGAAGTCGGCATACTTGTGGGTGACGACGTCGGGATGCTCGCTGAGCATCTGCAGCGTGATCGTGGTGCCGGCCCGCGGGAGGCCGCAGATATAGACCGGGCGGTCCACCCGATGCGACGCGAGGCGGCCCGCCAGCGCGCGCGACTCGAGATTGCCGAGGCCGACAAAGAGCGGCGCGCCCGCATGAACGGCGCGGACGCTCCAATAGAACGGCCCGGGCACGGAGAATCTCTGCGGTGTCGTTGTACTCATAGCTCCCGTCGATTGTGAACGCTACAGTTTTTCGAAAAGGGCGCCGATCACGGTCAAGCCCGGACCGAACGCCATGCTCAGCACCTTCGCTCCCCGAGGAATAGCCTGCGACTCCACGATCAGCTGCCAGATGTGCGGCGCGGTCGCGGAGGCCATGTTTCCGTTTTCGAACAGGACTTTCCGGCTCAGCTCGATCTGCGACTCAGCGACGCCGAGGCGGCTGCGAATCTGGTTGAGGATCGCCGGGCCGCCCGGGTGAATCGCGAAGACCATCTCCGCCTTTTCGCGCTCGAAATCGAGGCCGACCTGGCCGCAGATCGCGTCGACGAAGTCTTTGATCGAGTCCCGGATCATGAAGGGCACGCGCTTCGAGAGCGACATGTCGAACTGCAGCGGCCCGGGCCGCAGCGTCATCTCGGGCAGCGAATCCGGCAGGATGTACTCGTCGATCGCGAGGATGCGCAGCCCGCTCTTGCCGCTCTTGTCGAACTCCGACTGCGGATACGCGGCGTATTTGATGAAGCCGTCGGCGAAGAGCGTGGACGTGACGAAGTTGTCCGGCTCGTCGCCGAGCAGATCGAAGTGCAGCGAGAGAAACTCGGTGTGCACGACGTCGACACGCCGCTTGCGCTTCGGCAGCGAGACGTGCGAGGAGCCGACGAGTCCGACGGCGGTGCGAATGGCCGGAAACGCGCCATAGCATCCCATGTGATAGGAGTGCGTCACGCCGACGCCGAGCCAGCCGCGGCGCGACAGGAAGCTCTGCACCGGACTCGGCGAGAGATAACCCGAGCAGCTCACGTGGATGATATCGTCGGGCGGCGGCGCGGCTTGGTCGCGATAGACCCGCGCAAACACGTCGTACGCGACCTCTTCGAACAGGCTCATGCGCGCATCGAGCTGCTCGCCCGTGCCGGTGCGCAGATCTCCGAAGCGGCGGATCGGCTCGTACTCGTTGTCGGGATCCTGCTTGACGAAGCGCGACGTCAAGACGCTGACCTGCCGGCGCGCGATGTGTTCGGGCGACGCGCCGTAGCGGGCCATGCGCTCCTGCAGCGCGCGTGCGATGCGATCGCGATCCGCCGCCGACGTCACGCCGCGCGACGCGCACTGCGCGAGCGTCATGAAGTGCGCCTGGATGACTTTCAGCTCGTCTTGCGCGCGCGGAGTGGTAACGCCGATCGTTTCAAAATCCGACAGGACGACGGGAAGGGCCGCGAGGCGCGGCTGTGCGGCGATCGTTCCGGAGACTTTTTCTAGCGTGCGCATATCGAGTCAAGTGCGGCGTTCGCCAAGCGCTGTGCCGTTCCATTCGTGTTTGCTGCGTTGTTCGCGGATATTAATGACATCGGTAATCGGGGTTATTTTTACTCGTCGTCCACGGGCAGATTCGAGGGTCGCTGCTTCAAAAAATAAACTTTAGAGTACTTTCCCTCAATCGGGGCATATTCACGCGGCGCCTGCGTGAAGTCGAAGAAATCGTGGACGAAGTCCCCAGAGGTCGCGTCGGTCGTGCCGAGCCGGGGCAGGTTCCAGTTGTCTTCGATGAAGCGTACGATGCTGCCGAGTTCATAGTTTGTGTGCGAGATATACGCGCGCTTGGCAAAGGGCGAGACGACGATCAGAGGAACGCGGAAGCCGAGGCCGCCGTAACGATGGCGCCCGGGAGGCCGCACGTGATCGTACCAGCCGCCCCAATCGTCCCACACGATGACGATCGCGGTGGTTTTCCAGGCGGGACTCTCGCCGATCGCGTTGACGACCTGTGCGATCCACGACGGCCCGGTGTCGCTCTTGTCGCCCGGGTGATCGGAGTTCTGGTAGTCGGGGATTACCCACGACACCGCAGGGAGCGTGTCGCGCGAAATGTCGGTGAACACCTTCGTTTCCGGCGAGGCCTGATTCGTCTTCCATTCAGGACCGTAGCGCACGGCCTTGATCGCGTCGAACGCGTTCCAGAGATCGCCGCCGAAACTTCCTCCGACGGTCGGAGCGTAGTAACGCCACGACAGCCCCTTGGCGTCGAGCAGGTCGCGCAGCGTCGAATACGTGAGGCACGGGAACGGCCCTTGATCGTGATACTGCCGCCACTGATTGTTCTCGGTGATCAGCGACGTCGTCGTGCCGGCCGGCGCGTCGCAGCCCCACGGCGATTGTGTGGGGAAGTCGATGAGGTTGCGCCCGTTGCCGAGCTCCGTTCCGCCGCGGATCAGGTCTTGGTGAGCCGTGAAGCTGCCGCTGCCCTCGGTCTGGAACGTATGATCGGCCAGCACGTACTGCTCGGCCAGATCCCAGTACGGCTTGATCTGCGCGGGATTGACGTAGGCGTAAACGTACGTGCCGGGAACCTTGCCGATCGGGTCGAGGTCGAATCCATTCATGCGCCCGCGGTTGTAGTCTTCCAGCCAGTACGCGTACCCATTGCGTGGCGAGATCGGGCTCTCGAGATTGCTTTTGTGCAGCCGAATCGTGCCGTTGTGCGTCTTGCCGACGGTCGTTCCGTCCGCGCCCGGAAAGGTCGCGAAGAGATTGTCGAACGTGCGGTTTTCCTGGATGAGCACGACGATATGGGTGAAGTGGCTCCCCTTCTTGGCCGGCGGCGGCGGCAGGAACGGGGCGGAAGGAGTGGCGCCGCCACCGCCGCCGCAGCCACTCAGAACGACGGACAGCAGCGTGCTAATAAGTAGAACGGCTCGCATACTCGCCCAAGTGTATCATGTGGGCGCGGGCGGCATCCCTTCCCTGACGGGCGGTTGCTAATGCCGGTGCTGGCCGCTACGACCGAAGGCGTCGCCCGAGCCGTCGCGCTGCTGCGCAGCGGTGGGGTCGTCGCGCTGCCCACCGAGACGGTCTACGGGCTCGCCGCGCTGGTCTGGGACGCCCGCGCCGTGGCGCGGATCTTCGAGATCAAGCGGCGCCCCGAGTTCGACCCGCTGATCGTCCACGTCGCAGACCGCGCGGCCCTCGAGCAGGTCGTGGCCCACGTGCCACGCGCTGCCGAGACCCTGATCGCGCGCTTCTGGCCGGGTCCGCTGACGCTCGTTCTGCCGAAGCGGCCGCGCGTTCCCGGTCTCGTGACCGCCGGTCTTTCGACCGTGGCGGTGCGCATGCCGTCGCACCCGGTGGCGCGCGCGCTGCTGCGGGAGGTCGGCGAGCCGCTGGCGGCGCCGAGCGCCAACGCGTTCGGCGGCCTGAGTCCGACGCGAGCCGCGCACGTGGCGCAGGCGCTCGGGGCCGAGCCGGATCTGATCCTCGACGGCGGGCCGGCGCACTACGGGATCGAGTCCACCATCGTCGCGCTCGAGCCCACGCCGGCGCTCCTGCGCCCGGGCGCGCTGGCGGTCGAGGAGATCGAGGAAACGATCGGGCCGCTCGCGCGGCGGGCGCCGCCGGGGGCGGCCGCGGCGCCGGGCCAATTGCCCGTCCACTACGCGCCGCGCACGCCGCTGCGCATCGTCGATCCGGCCGAGGTGCCGCCGGCCGAGCGCGCCGCGGCGGGCGCGCTCGGGCTGCGAGGGCCGTTCGACGGTTACGCGGCGGTGCGCGCGCTCTCGCGGCGTGGCGATCTGCGCGAGGCTGCGGCCGCCTTCTTCGAGGCGCTCCACGAGCTCGACGCACTGGGCCTGCAGCGCATCGACGCGCAGCCGCTCGAGGAGCGCGGGCTTGGCCTCGCGATCATGGACCGGCTGCGCCGCGCCGCGGCGGCTCACTAAAAACAAATCTGGGCTGCTAAGCGTTCTGCGTATGGGGAACGAAAGAGAGGATCATGATGACGAGTCCCAAGTTTTTCGTACGCGCCGCGGCGGCATCCGCGCTGGCCGCGATCCTGTGCGCGGGAGCGACGCCCGCCGCCACCGCGCTGTCATACCAGGTCGCAGGCGACGTCGGAGAGAGTTATCGCCTGCTGACGACGACGTATTACGACGCCGTCGATCCGCAGATACTGCTCGCGGCCGCGAGCGACGCGCTCGCGAGCGCGGCGCGAAAGCACGGCGCGACGATCACGCCGCCGGCGCTGCGCGTGCAGTCCCAGCGTGACGCCACGCTGGACGCGCTCGACGACGCGATCGTAGCAAGCGCGAAGGCGGCTCACGCCACGCCGAGCGACTTCGCCTACGCCGCGATCGACGCGATGGCGAAGGCGACCAACGATCGCTACACGCAGTTCTTCACGCCGGCCGAGTTCAAGGCGTTCAACGAAGCGTTGGACCCGCAACGCATCGGCGGCATCGGCGTCATGATCGAGCCCGACCCGCTCTCGGGCTCGGTTCGGATCTCGTACGTGCTGCCGGGCACGCCCGCCGAGCGCGCCGGACTGCACGTGGGCGACGTCATCCTGGCCGTGAACGGCACACCGACGAAGGGACTCAACGTAGAAGGCGTGAGCGGCCTGCTGCGCGGCAAGCCGGGCACGGTGGTAGCGGTGAGCCTGCGGCGCGACGGATCGCCGGTGGCGGCTTCGATCACGCGCGACAACGTGCAGCCGCCCACCGTAATTTACAAGATGCTATCCGACGGCATCGGCTACGTGTGGATCATCGCGTTCGGGCGCGCGACCCCGGGCGAGTTCGACGCTGCGATCTCGCGCCTCAACGAGCAGGGCGCCAAGGCGCTCGTGCTCGACCTGCGCAACGACGGCGGCGGCTACGTGAGCTCCGCGCTCGACATCAGCTCGCGCTTCATCGCGTACAAGGATCTCCTCACGGTTGAAGAGCGGGGCCAGACCGCGACGACGATCCACGCTCCGGGCAACCCCTCGGTCAACATTCCGGTCACGGTGCTCGTGAATCAGTACACGGCGTCCGCATCGGAGATCACCGCCGGCGCGTTGCAGGACGACGGCATCGCGACGCTGGTGGGTTCGAAGACCTTCGGCAAGGGCGTGATGCAGACGCTGACGCCGCTGCCCGATGGCGCCGCGATCAAGATCACGACGGCGCACTACCTGACGCCGAACCATCGCGATATCAACCTGCGCGGCATCGATCCCGATCTGAGCGTCGTCGAGAACAAGGATGCACGCTTCGGCGAGGCGGACAAGGACACGCAGCTTCGAGCGGCGGTCGCGCTGCTGCAAAAGAAGATCGCGGCGAGAAACTAATGGGCGATTAGCTCAGCTGGGAGAGCGCCTCCCTTACAAGGAGGAAGTCGCAGGTTCAAGTCCTGCATCGCCCATGCCATTTCGCCCTTTCCAGCATCAGGTGACGCTGTTGACGCGCACGAACGCTAATCCTCAATCGCAGTGAACTGAAACGCCGTGTCGATTCGGTGGGTCGAGTCCGGGCGGTAAAAAGAGACGTGGAAGTAGTCACCGCATCCCCGTTGCTGGACGACCTCTCCGATCAGCGGATCGGTGCCTGCCCCCACGGCCGTGACGGTCATCGCCGCACAGCCTGTCGGAAAGTATCCCGGACTGAATGCGATGAGGTAGTCGCCCCTTCGGACGTGATGAACGACAAAACCGCTGCCGCGCACTATCTGGCCATCCGCGGTCATCTGACCGGAGCCGACCACCAGGTTTTGCGAAGATGGCGCCGACAAACCAAACTGCCCTGACGCATAGGCCGGCCCCGCTAACGCACCCACAAACGCGATCGCAAGAATAAGTCTATTCATGCACTGCGGGGTTGGCGCTCGTCGTCTCTCTGCCTGCGATGCGAGACGTCGAATTCTCCAACACCCGCCATGCGCGGCCGGTGCAGGCTGTTCCGAGCTGATGCCTAATAACGTCACGTTGTAAGCGATTAGGTCGAAAAATGCTCAACTTGCAGAACTTGGTCGTCCAGCGCGAGGGTGACGTCGCGGTGATCGCGCTGAATCGCCCCGAGAAGCGCAACGCGCTCTCGCTGCAAATGATGCGCGAGCTCGACGACGCATTGGCCGAAATCGGGCGAGATGCCGAAATACGGGTTGTGATCCTGCGCGGCGAAGGTGCCGCATTTAGCGCCGGCCACGATCTGCGCGAGCTCGTCGATCGCGACGTGGAGACCTACCAAACGATTTTCGAAGCGTGCGTCGCCCTGATGGCGCGAATCGTTGCGACTCCGCAGCCGGTCATCGCCGAGGTTGCCAAGGTCGCGACCGCGGCGGGGTGCCAACTCGTCGCAGCCTGCGATCTCGCCGTCGCGTCGACCGAGGCGACCTTCGCCACGCCCGGCGTACGCATCGGCCTCTTCTGCAGCACGCCGATGGTTGCGCTCACGCGCGCGATCGGGCGCAAGCGCGCGATGGAGATGCTGCTCACCGGAGATCGCGATCGACGCGCCCACCGCCCTCGCGTGGGGCTTGGTGAACCGCGTGGTCGCGCCGGACCGGCTGCATGAGGAAGCGCTCGCGCTCGCGCGCAAGATCGCGGCCTCGAGCAAGCACGTCGTCGGCATCGGCAAGGCCGCATTCTACAAGCAGATCGATCTCGACCAGCGGAAGCGCCTACGACTACACGAAAGACGTCATGATCTCCAACGCGCAGGAGGCGGACGCGCACGAAGGCATCACTGCATTTCTCGAAAGGCGCCGGCCGGAGTGGCGTTGAAAGCCCGCCATCCGCGGCGCTCGCGCTCGTGGGCAACGAGCGACGCACGCAACGCACAAGCGTCGCCCACACCCGGTATGCGTGGCCCGACAAAAAGGGATTCGCGCATACGCGACGGCAGGGGGGCTCGCCTATGGCGAGCCCTTCTGTGATTGCCGCCCGGCGCGCGGCAGAAAAATAACGGCGTAGAGCGAACTAGAGGCGACTCGTGACCGTCCTTACGCCGCGAACGCGCTATGCCGCCATCGTCTTGCTCGTTGCCCTGATCGCCGCGCTGGCCGTGGCGGCCTTTCGGGTACGCGTCGAGTCGCACGCGAGCCGCGTCGAGCTGGCCATGGATTACACCGATTTCGACGCGCTCGCGCGCTCCTACGACTACAATCCGGCCGCCTTCCTTATCGCCTTGCGCCGCGCCGGCCTGACGTCGCTCGCGCTGACGGAAGAGCTCGGCAGCAACGTGGGCTACGACGGCCAGGCGTACGCCACCACCGGCGCCGCACTGCTCAATCAGGCACGCATCAGCCCGATCGCCGATCCGCTCCTCGCGGCCCTCGTCCGTACGCATCGCATCGACCGCGGCGCGATCTACCTCTTGGTCACGGACGCGTCGACCTATCACCGCTACCGCACGCAGCTCCCACTCCACTTCATGGCCAAGAGCGTGCGCGTCCTGCGCGCGACGCGTCCGTGGCTGATCGAGGTACACACGCAGATCGACTACTTCAACGCCATCGCGCTCGGCATCCCGACCGATCAGATCGAGCTTGCGCGACGGCTCGGGCTGCTGGTCGTGCCGCGCTTTCAGAACGACGAGCGCTTCGCGTTTCCGCAGATCGACGGCCTGTTCCGCGACGTGCTGCGGTACGATCCCAAGGTCTCGACCGTCATCTTCTTCGGCCTCGCCAATCAGGTCGTCGGCTATCCCGACCACCTGAAGGACACCGCCGACGCGTTCGACCGTCACGTCTTCAATTTCGGATCGATCGAAACGTACGACCCGAGCCAGGTCCAGAAGGGCAACGACACGTTGGCCAAATTGATCCCGGGCCGGACGGTGCGCGTGCAGGCCATCGCCAAGACCGAGCTCGACAAGCTCAAGCTCGACGAGGTCGTCGCGCGCTACGTCCTCGGCGTGCGCGAGCGCAACGTCCGCGTCGTCTACCTGCGCCCGTGGGGTCATCAGGATGGAAACCTCTCGATCGAGGCGACCAACGTCGAGATGGTCAAGTCCATCGCCGATCAGCTGAAGGCCGCCGGATTCCGGCTGGGGCGCGCGACGCCGATCCCGTTCTACCACGGGAACAATCGCGTGCTCGTCGGCGTGGCGACGCTGGCCGTGCCGTCGATCTTCGTGCTGCTGCTCGAGCTCTTCGGCTGGTATCGCCGGCGCCTGGCCGTCGCCGCGTACGGCCTCACGATTCTCCTCTATCTCGCCGGCATCGTTTCGCATCACGACGCGTTCGCGCGCTCCGTCATCGCGCTCGTCGGTGCGCTCCTGTTCGCGACCGCGGCGCTGCTGTGCCTCATCCCCGCCTGGAATGAGGTCCCGGCCCGGCGCATCGGCGCGCAGATCGTGCGCAGTTTGGGATGGACGCTGCTCGCCACCGGCGTCGCGCTGCTCGGCGCGCTGGTGGTCGTCGGCATCATGAGCTTCCCGCTGGCGATGGAGGAGATCGAGCGATTTCGCGGCGTGCGGCTCGTGCTCGGGCTGCCGCCGCTCATCGCCCTCGCGCTGTATCTCTTCGATAAACGCTTCGGCGCGGGCGTGGAGCGCGGGCGCGACGTCTTCCTCTCGCCCGTACTGACCTACCAGCTGCTCGCGGGGATCGCCATCGTCGCGGCCGGCGCGCTGATGCTCGTGCGCAGCGGCAACGAGAGCGACGTGTCGCCGTCGCCGTTCGAGCTGGCGCTGCGGCACTCGCTCACCGCGGTGCTCAGCGTGCGACCGCGCTTCAAGGAGTTCCTGATCGGCTTCCCGGCGATCATGCTGCTGCCGGCGCTGCTGCCGGCGCACCGGCGCGCGATCGGCTGGCTGCTCGCACTTGCGATCGGCGTCGGCGTCGGCGACGTGATCGATACGTTCTCGCACCTGCACACGCCTATCGAGGTCTCCGCTCTTGCGGGTGATCAACGGGCTCGTGCTCGGGGCGATCGTCGGCATCGCCGCGATCTGGGTCTACCGGCGCTTTGCTCCGACCCCACGGTGATGGCGCGCGTGCTGCTCTCGGGATATTACGGCTTCGGGAATCTCGGCGACGAGGCGCTGCTCGACGTTTTCGTGACGCAGATGCGGCGCCGCTTTCCCGCATCGCGGCTCGAGGTGCTGTCGGCTACGCCGAAGATGACGTCGGACGCCTACCGCATCGAGGCGACGCCGCGCTGGGATTGGCGCGCGGTTCGCGCCGCGATCGCACGCGCCGACGTCGTCCTTTCCGGCGCGGGCGGTCTGCTGCAGAACGGCACCAGCCTGCGCAGCCTGCTCTACTACGCCGGCGATCCTGCGCGAAGCGATACGCACGCGCCGCAAGACGATGGTTTTCGCGCAATCGGTGGGGCCGCTGGACTTTTGGGGGCGGCTCGTCGTGCGGCATTTCTGCAGGGGACTCGACCGTGCGACAGTGCGCGACGAACGCTCGCGCCGCGTGTTGCACGAGCTCGTTCCACGCACGCCGGTGGAGCGAACGGCGGATCCGGTCTTCCTGTACGACGCGCCGGAGGAGTGCGATCTCGCGGCGGAGGGGCTCGGGCCCGAGAGCGGGGCGTACGCTTTGATCAGCGTGCGCAAGACTTCGGGCTTCCGCGACGCCGTCGCGGTGCTGGCGCGCGCGATCGACCGTCTCGCGCAGCTGCACGGCATCCGCAGCGCGTTCTTGCCGCTCGGCGGTGCCGCCGACGCCGCGGCGTCGACCGACGTCATCCGCGCGTGCGCTTCGAGCCCCATGCTCCTGCCCGAGTGTACGCTGGCAAAAGCCGCGGCGATCGTCCGCGGCGCGCGCGTCACGATTGGCATGCGCCTGCACGCGCTGGTGCTCGCGGCGCGCTACGGCGTTCCCTTTCTCGCGATGGCGTACGATCCGAAGGTGTCCGCGGTGTGCGAAGAGCTCGAGTATCCGCTCGAGCCGCTGTGGACGGCCGGCGCCCCACGCCTCGACGACCTCGCCGTGGACGCGTTGGTCGATCGGCTCGTCGGAGAGTGCGACGCGCTCGCCGCGCAGCTGCAGGCGCGGCGCGACGCGGTGCAGACCGCAGCGGCGCGAAACTTCGACGTGCTCGGTGAGCTGATGGGCGATGCCTGAAGGCGCGGACTACCGCTCGACGCTGAACCTTCCGAAGACGGACTTCCCGATGAAGGCCGAGCTGCCCGCACGCGAGCCGCAACGCGTCGCGTGGTGGCGGGAGCATCGTACCTACGAACGGCGCCTGGAGCGCAACGCCGCGAACGGGCCATGGATCCTGCACGACGGCCCGCCGTACGCCAACGGCGACCTGCACATGGGGCACTTTCTCAACATGGTGCTCAAGGACGTGTTCGTGAAGATCGCGCTGCTGGACGGCAAGTTCGCCGAAGTTCGTCCCCGGCTGGGATATGCACGGCCTTCCGATAGAGTTCGAAACGCTCAAGCACCTCGGCATCAAGGACTTCCACACGATCGATCCGCTGGAGCTGCGCGAGCAGTGTAAGCAGCGCGCGCTCTTCTGGCTCGACCGCCAGCGCGACCAGCGCGTGCGCATGGGAAACTTCGGCTTCTTCGAGCGTCCCTACCGCACGATCGACCCGTCGTTCGAGGCGACGATCGTCGACGCGCTCGCCGACCTAGCCGGAACGGCAGCAGATCTACAAGGGCCTGCGCTCGACGCTGTGGTGCGTCCACGACGAGACCGCGCTCGCCGAGGCCGAGATCGAGTACGAGCAGCGCGTGTCTCCGTCGATCTACGTGCGCTTCACTGCGGACGAGGAGCAGGCGAAGCGCATCCGCGACGTCATGCGCGCTCAGCATGGCACGACGACCCCACTTTCGTTTCTCATCTGGACGACGACGCCGTGGACGCTGCCGGCGAACGCCGCGATCGCGCTGCGGCCCGACGCGACGTACGGCCTCTATCGCGTAGGCGACGAGGCGGTGATCGTCGCGGAGGCGCTCGCGGAGCGAGCGCTGGGCGAGCGCTACCCGGAGGCAAGGCTGATCGGAAGCGCGCGCGGCGAGGAGCTCGACGACCTCGCCGTCCGTCATCCCTTCATGGATCGCGACTCAATCGTCGTGCTCGCGGGCTACGTCGATCTCGAGACGGGAACCGGCGCCGTGCACACCGCGCCGGGACACGGCGCCGACGACTTCGACACGGGAATGAAGTACGGGCTGCCGATCCTCAACCCGGTGGATGCGGCCGGGTATTTTACGTCGGAGGCGGGCCCCTATGCCGGCCTGCACATCTTCGACGCAAACGCGCGCATCATCGAGGACCTGCGCGCGAGCGGCGCGCTCTGGAGCGCAGGCGACTACGAGCATTCTTACCCGCACTGCTGGCGCTGCCACAACCCGGTCATCTTCCGCGCGACGGCCCAGTGGTTTCTCGCGATGGATCAAAACCTGCTGCGGCAGCGGGCCGTGGATGCGATCGAGGGCGTCGAGTACACGCCGGAGTGGGGGCGTGCGCGCCAAGCGCAGATGATCGAGACGCATCCCGAGTGGTGCATCTCACGGCAGCGCACGTGGGGAACGCCGATTCCGGCGTTGGTCTGCGCCGGATGCGGCGACGCCCTGTTGGACCCGCGGGTCGCGCGCATCGCGGCGAAACGCTTCGGCGAAGCCGGAGCGGACGCGTGGTGGAGCGATCCGGTAGAGCGGTATCTGCCGAGCGGCTTCGTCTGCCCGAACTGCGGCGGCGCGCGCTTCGAAAAGGAGAAGAACATCGTCGACATCTGGTTCGAATCCGGCGTGACGCACCTCGCGGTCCTTGGGCGCGACGGCATGCCGTGGCCGAGCGATCTCGTTCTGGAGGGCGGCGATCAATTTCGCGGCTGGTTCCGCAGCTCGCTGATCACGGGCGTCGCGATCAAGGGGCGCGCCCCGTACCGGCGCGTCATGAAGAATGGCTGGGTGAACGACGAGCAGGGGCGGCCGATGTCGAAGTCGTGCGGCACCGGCATCGACGCGCTCGACGCGATGAACCGCTGGGGTGCCGACGTGCTTCGTCTCTGGGCCGCATCCGTCGAACCGATCGACGACGTGCGTTTCGGGCCCAACGTCATCGAACAGGTTGGGCGCGTCTACCGCAACGTCCGCAACCGGCTGCGCTTCATGCTTTCCAATCTCGACGGCCTCGACGCCGGCAACGCCGTCGGGCGCGAGGCGATGGAGCCGCTCGATCGGCTCGCCTGCAGCGTGACCGATGCGTTCGTCGCGCGCGCCAAGGCCGCATACGACCGCTGCGAGATCCACGACGCGTACTTGGAGATCGTCGAGTTCGAGAGCTCGATGTCCGGCCTGTATTTCGACGCGCTGAAAGATCCGTTGTACTCGCGTGCCGCCGGCGATCCGCGCCGGCGCAGCGCGCAGACCGCGCTGCTCTACGTGCTGACGCGGTTCCTCACCGTGCTCGCTCCCGTGCTGTCGTTCACCGCGGAAGAGGCGTGGCAGTACCTGCCGGCGTTCGCGCGCGAGCACGCGGAGAGCGTGTTCGACAGCTCGTTCGACTCGCACCGCCAGCGCGACGGCGCTTTCGAGGGCGACCTCGCGCTCTGGCAGCAGCTGCGAACCCTGCGCGGCCGCGTCGCGGCGGTGGCGAGCCCGCGCGACTTCGAGGCCGCGCTGCGGCTGATGGTGACACCCGGCCTCTACAAGCGTCTCGCGCCGCTGGGCGACAACCTGCGCGAGGCGCTGGTCGTTTCGCAGCTCATGCTGCAGCAGGCCGAGGTCGCCGACGGCGACGACGTGATTTCGTTCGAGCTCGTGCAGGCCGACGGCGCCAAGTGCGCGCGCTGCTGGAAGTATCGCGAGCTCGGTACCGATTCGCAGCGCCCCTCGATCTGCGCCGATTGCGCGCGCGTCGTGCGCGAGTTGGAGCGGACCGTCTAACTGCGCGCGGGTTCGCGGAAGCGCGCCCAATCGCCGGCCTCGATCGCCTCGCGCGCCTCGCGCATGAGCGTGTTGACCAGATATACGTTGTGGTACGAGAGCAGCCGCGGCCCGAGCATCTCTTTCGCGCGGAACAGATGGGCAAGGTATGCGCGCGTGAAGTTGACGCATGTCGAACAGTCGCAGCGAGGGTCGAGCGGCGAGAAATCGCGCGTGAAGGCGGCGTTGAAGATGTTGAGCTCGCGGTCGCGCGTCATGCCGCGGCCGTTGCGGCCGCATCGTGTCGGATAGACGCAGTCGAAGAGATCGATGCCGCAATCGACGGCCGCGACGAGGTCGCGCACCGTGCCGACGCCCATCAGATAGCGCGGCCTGTTCGCGGGCAGCAGCGCCGCGGTCGCGCGGGCGGTAGGCGTACATCTCCTCGCGGGTCTCGCCGACGGACAGCCCGCCGATCGCGTATCCCGGGAAGTCGAGCTCGACGAGCTCGCGCGCGCTGCGCTCCCGCAGTTCGGCATCGAGGCCGCCCTGCACGATCGCGAAGCACAGCGTTCCGTCTGACCGCGGCACCCCCGCCGAGCGCCGCGCCCACGCGGTAGTCAGTCGCACCGATTCGGCGAGGGCGTCGCGCGACGCGGGGAGCTTGACGCAGACGTCGAGCAGCATCGCAACGTCGCTGCCCATCGCCTGTTGGAACGCGATCACGCCCTCGGGCGTGAAGCGGTGCTCGCTGCCGTCGAGATGCGACGCGAACGTCACGCCGTCTTCATCGAGCCGGCGGCGCGATTCGAGGCTGAAGACCTGAAAGCCGCCGGAGTCAGTGAGGATCGGTCCGTCCCATGCCATGAAGCGATGCAGTCCGCCGGCTGCCTCGATCGCTTCGCGTCCCGGCCGCAGCCACAGATGATACGCGTTGGCCAGCACGATCTGCGTCTGCGCGTCGCGTAGCTCGGCCGGCGTCAGTCCCTTCACCGTCGCCGCCGTACCGACCGGCATGAAACACGGCGTCTCGACGACGCCGTGCGCGAGCCGCAGCCGCCCCCGCCGCGCCTCCCCATCGTTGCGCAGCAGCGTGAACACTAGGCTGTATCACGCTGAGCTGGCGCGAGGGCGAACAAGGGGGCAATTCGAAGGACGGTCTAATCCAAGAAGCCCTATCGGAATTCGCTCAGGCATCAATCTGTTACTCTCGTCGAAGAGGCGGCAACCGCGCGGCGTCGAAGGACGACCCGGCCTTCGTTTCATTCTTATTTTCGGAAACTCGTTGAATCCGACCCAATCAGCCCGACAATGAGGTCGAGCTCACTTCGATCGCTTTGGCCAGCCTTTCCGAAGCCTACTCCGTACGAGGCAAGCGCATCATGCGTACGGGTGCGACATTACTGGAACATCGTCGATCAGTGGCTTCGAGCGTCAGCGAGTCGAGCGGCGCTCTGAAAGAGTAGCATCTGCCATCATGCTGCGAGTTGTCTCCGACAGGCGGCGTATCCGACATCGAGGTTTTGTGATCGGGCCGACGTAAACGAGCTATCGGCGCAGACAAGCAGGTACACATAGTCGGTTTTCACGATACTCTTCTGCGCGTTCGACGTTGAGCATAAATCCCGTGTCGCCCTTCGAGCTGAGTTGCCCTGAGCGTAGTCGAAGGGCTCAGGGTGACACGGACGACACCAGGGCGCGGGCGTGTTCGTAAGCGGGCGGCGGGGCCGCCTCGAACTGCATCGGCTGCCCAGTGCGCGGGTGCCCGAATGCAAGGCGCCACGCGTGCAACGCCTGTCCGGGCAGCTCGAAGCGATCCTCTCTGCGTCCGTAGACGGGATCGTTGAGGATCGGATGTCCGCTCGCCGCCATGTGCACGCGGATCTGATGCGTGCGGCCGGTCTCGAGACGAAAGATCAGCTCCGCGTGTTTGGCGAACGCTTCACGCAGGGCGTAGTGCGTGGTCGCCGGCCTGCCCTCGGCCGTGATCGCGAATTTCAGGCGATTGCGCGGGTCGCGGCCGATCGCGCCTTCGATGATGCCGCGCGCGTGTTCCGGGACGCCGCGGACGATGCCGAGATACTCGCGCACGACCTCGCGCCGCTTCATCGCAGCGCGCAACGTCGCGAGGCTGTGCGCGGTCTTCGCGACGACGAGTAGGCCCGAAGTGTCGCGATCGAGGCGATGGATCAGGCCCGGACGCAGTGCGTCGCCGGGCAGCTCGATCTCGACGTGACCGAGCACGGCGTTGACGAGCGTGCCGTCTACGCGCCCAGCGCCGGATGGGTGACCATTCCCGCGGGCTTGTCGACGACGAGGATGTCGGCGTCCTCGTACACGAGGTCGAGCGGGATCGCTTCGGGCGTCGCGACCAGCTCGCGAGCGCGCGGGACCTCGAACTCGACGACGTCGCCGGCCTCTAAAGGCCGGCTCGGCTTGGCGGGCGTACCGTTGACCAGGATTTCGCCGCGGCGCGCGCTCCGTGCGACGAGCGTTCGCGAGGCGCCGGAGAGCGAGGCGATCAGGACGTCGGTGCGTTTTCCGGCTTGATCAGCGGTGACGACGTGCAACAAGGCTGGAGAGCAGCAGCAATCCCACGCCGACCGTTATGCACGAGTCGCCGAGGTTGAAAATGTTCGGCCAGATGCGGTAGAAGTCGATGAAGTCGATCACGTACCCGAAGTGCAGCCGATCGACGATGTTGCCGATGGCGCCGCCGACGATCATGCCGAATGCGACACGCACCGTCCGCGACCGCGCGGCTGCGTCGCGAAAGCTGAACCAGAACAGCACGAGCACGATGATGGCCATTCCGATCAGTATTACGGCGCTGTTTCCGAACAGGCCGAAAGCGCCGTGGACGTTGCGTTCGTACGTCCAGCGCAAGAAATTCGGGATGATCGTGCGACACGCGGGGAAGTCGGGGACGCAGTGCGCGGCAATCCAGCGTTTGGAGAGCTGGTCGGCCCATAGCACGATGATCGCGACGCCCGCGATGACGAGGGTGTTGACTAGACTAGAGGTTCGGTTGCGGGACAAACTGATAAAACCATCCTGCGACGTTGAGGAATGCATTGTTGACGAGAACGAGACCGACGACGATCATGAACGCCCCTGCGGCGAATTCGATCGCCGCCAGGGAGCGTTTAATCCGGTTGAGCCAGGGCAGCACGACGCCGATCGCGCCGGCCGTCGCCAAAAACGGCAGCGCCAGCCCTAGGCAGTAGAACGACAGCAGCAGCGCGGCCTCGCCGCTGTGCTGTTGCGCGGCGATCGCCAAAATGCCGGCGAGGATCGGTCCGATACAGGGGGACCAGCCCGCCGCGAAGGCCATGCCGACCAGGCCCGACGTCCAGAAGCTCGCGCGATCGCGCACCAAGTGCACGCGGGCGTCGCGCATGAGCAGTGGAATGCGAATCATGCCCATCATGTGGAGCCCGAGGACGACGACGATCACGCCGCCGATCTGCGCGATCAGCACGCGATTCTGGTCGAGCACGCCCCCGATCGCGCTGGCGCTCAAGCCGAGTGCGACAAAAATCACGCTGAAGCCTAGGACGAACGCGATCGCATGCGCCACCGTCTGCATGCGCGCGGGCGCCGTCGGCCGCGCTCGCAAATCCTCCAGGCTCTCGCCGGTGAGCAGCGAGAGGTACGCGGGCACCAACGGGAGGACGCACGGCGACACGAAGGAAACGAGGCCCGCTAGGAAGGCGATGCCGGCGGTAATGTGTGTCGTCGCGCTCATCGGTTACGTCAGGGTTAGGAATGCAGCACTGGTTCACCTATCCAAACATCGATCCGGTCGCGATTCATCTCGGTCGGTTTGGCATTCATTGGTATGGCATCGCCTATCTGGTGGCGTTCGTCTGCGTCTATTTCTGGATGAGCCGCCCGGCGGGGCGGCTCCGGCTCGGTCTGACGCGGGAGCAGATCCAGGACTTCCTGTTCTACGCCCTGGTCGGCGTACTGATCGGGGGCCGGACCTTCTTCGTGATCAACGACATGATCAGCATGCACGACGCGTCGTACTACCTCTCCAACCCGATCAACTTCGTCGCGGTCTGGAATGGGGGAATGGCCTTCCACGGCGGCCTGATCGGCGTGATTGTCGCGATGTGGCTCTTCGTTCGCAAACATCCGGGCCTGAAATACGTGCTGGTCGGCGACGAGGTCGTGATGATGCTCCCGATCGGCATCACGCTCGTTCGGATCGTCAACTTCATCAACGACGAGCTCTGGGGCGACGTCTGCGTCCCGGACCGTCCCTGGTGCATGATCTTTCCGTCGGCGCCGCTGGTCAACGGCGCGCAGGCGTATCGATATCCCTCGCAGCTGATGGAAGGGATACTCGACATCCTTACTCTGCCGATTCTGCTGCTCGTCTATCGACTGAAACCGAACGACGGCGTCGTCGCGTGGACCTGGTTCACGCTCTACGGGATCACGCGCACGATCGCCGAGATGTGGCGGCAGACGGCGTTTAGCTGGATGGGTCTCACGGGCGGCCAGCTGTACGCGCTGCCGATGGTCGTGATCGGCGTAGCCGGCATCGTCTACTGCGCGACGCGCGGTACGCGCACCGACGCGCGAGTGGTGGCTCGCCCGTCGCCCGGATGAGCGAGGGCGCCGCAGAACGCTATCTTCGACTGCGTGGCGAGATCGAGCGGGAGCTGCGCGAGTGCGGGCGCCGTCCCGGCGGCGTCACCGTGGTGGGTGTCGGCAAGGGTCAGCCGGTGGAGGCGCTGACCGCGGCCATCGCAGCCGGCCTCGAGGACCTCGGCGAGAACTACCTGCAGGAGGCGCGCCGCCAGTTTGCGGCGCTCCCGCCGGTGCGCAAGCATTTCATCGGTCACGTTCAGACCAACAAGGCGAAGGGAATCGCCGCGGCGTTCGATGTGGTTCAGAGCGTCGACCGGCCCGAGGCGGGAGCCGCGCTCTCTAAGGCGGCCCGGCAGTTGGAAAAGCCCCTTGCCGTGCTGCTCCAACTGAACGTCTCGCCGGCCGAGCGATTCGGTTGCGCGCCTGCCGACGCGCCGGGGGTTGGCCGAGACGCTCCGCGGCCTGCCGTTCCTGCGCCTCGAGGGCGTCATGGCCGTCGGACCGCTCGACGCGGATCGTTCGGCGATCGCGCGCGCTTTCGAGCTGGCCGCCATGACGTTTGCCGCCATAGGTGGAAGTACGCTTTCAATCGGCATGTCGGGCGATTGGCGTGAAGCCTTGCGGGCGGGCTCAACGATGCTGCGCATCGGTGAAGCGCTCTTTGGTCTACGCCCGGCAGCCAAAGGGGGGCAGGCGTGAGCATGTTCAGCAAGATCGGATCGTTCTTCTCGATCCGAGACGACGAGGAAGAGTTTTACGGCGAGGAAGTCGCGGCGGGGCGAGTCGTGCCTCTCTCCAGCGCCGGACGCCGCGGCGGAACGCAAGTGAGCGTCTATTCGCCGCGCTCCTACCAGGACGTCGTCGAGATCGCCGACTCGTTGCGCAACCGGCAAGTCGTCATCGTGAACCTACAGAACGCCGATCGGACGCTCTTGCAGCGGGTCGTGGACTTCACCTCCGGCGTGGCATATACGATCGACGGCAAGATTCAGAAGCTCGCGGAGTCGATCTATCTCGTCGTTCCCGCAGGGATCGTGGTCAACGCCGCGGGACTGCGCGAGTCGATGATGGCCGACGGCACTTTCGATTTCATGACAAATAGAACGTAGGACGGGGAGCGATGGAAAAGATTACACCGGTCGACATTCAGCACAAGAGCTTCAAGAAGGCGCTCCAAGGCTATGACCGCTCGGACGTCGACCAATTTCTCGACGAGGTCATCGAGACGCTCGAGGACGAGGCGCAGCAGCGCGCCGCTCTCGAGGCGGAGATCGCCGACCTCAAGGAGCGCATCAGCCACTTCAAGGCGATGGAGGAGTCGCTGCAAAATACGCTCGTGCTCGCGCAGCGTACCGCCGACGAGGTCAAGGCGTCCGCGCACAAGGAGGCCGACCTCATTCGCGAGCAGGCGCGCCTCGCGGGCGAACGCGAGATCGCGGGCTACAACGACGCCATTTCCGAGGTGCGGCGCGAGCATCAGCGCACGGTCGAGGCGGCGGAGAAGGCTCGCGGCGAGCTGCGCAGCCTGCTGATGACGCAGCTGGCGCTGCTCGAACGGGCCGAAGGCGTAATGCCCAACGGCGAGCCGCAGACTCCGACGACCGTCGAGAGCAACGCGATCGAGGAATCGCCGCCCAAAGCCGACACGACGCGCATCACGGTCTATTAGAGGCCGCCTAGGTGCGCGTTGCGGTGCTGCCCGGGGACGGCATCGGCCCCGAGGTCACGCACGCTGCAGCCACCGTCCTGAAACGCGTGCGGCCCGACGTGGAGTGCGTCGAGGCCGCGGTGGGTGGCGCGGCGCTCGCGCGCGGCCTGCCGGCGCTTCCGGACGAGACGCGCGAGCTCTGCGACTCGAGCGACGCGATTCTGTTCGGAAGCGTCGGGCTTCCCGAATACGAGGGCAAGCCGCTGCCGGAGCGGCCCGAATACGCGCTGTTCCTGCTGCGACGCGACTACGAGCTGTATGCGAACCTGCGTCCGGTGAAGCGTGTTTCCGGGTCTGGAAGACGCGTCGTCGCTGCGCCCCGAGCTCGTGCGCGGACTCGACATGCTCGTCGATCCGCGAGCTGACCGGCGGCATCTACTTCGGCCGGCCGAAGGAGCACGCCGCGTCGACGGCGTCGACGAGGCGGTGGACACGATGGTCTATCGCGCGCCGGAGATCGAGCGCATCGCGCACGTCGCGTTTGTGTGTGCCCGCGCACGCCGCAAGCGCCTCACCTCCGTCGACAAGCAGAACATGCTCGAGACGTCGCGGCTGTGGCGGCGCGTCGTCAACGAGGTGGCGCGCGAATACCCCGACGTCGCGGTGGATCACCTGCTCGTCGACAACGCGGCGATGCAGCTCGTGCACCGGCCCGGCGCGTTCGACGTCATCCTCACGGAGAACATGTTCGGCGACATCCTGTCCGACGAGGCCGCAATTCTCACGGGATCGATCGGTACGCTCCCGAGCGCGAGCCTCGGAACGAGAGGATCACCGGGGCGTCAGTTCGGTTTGTACGAGCCGATCGGCGGAACCGCGCCGGACATCGCAGGCCGCGACGTCGCGAACCCGACGGCCGCGATTCTCTCCGCCGCGATGCTGCTGCGCTACTCGCTCGGCGACGAGCGCGGGGCTGAGCGCGTCGAGCGCGCCGTGGAGCGGACCTACGCCGACGGTCTCCGCACGGCCGAGCTCGCGCACGGGGCGCACGCGCTCTCCACGCGTGCGTTCACCGATGCGGTGATCGAGCGGCTGCAGGTTCCCTAGGCTTCGCCTCCGGCGAACACGTTGATCGCGACCTTGCCGCTCGCATGCCCTTCCTCGACGTACGCGACGGCTCGAGCCACGTCGTCCAGGCCGTAGCGCCGGTCGATCACTGGGCGCAGCGCTCCGCTTTCTGTGAGGAGCCGGATAGCGTCAAGGTCGTCTTCGCGAAACCGCGCTGAGAGGGCGACGAACCTTCCGCCGGGGACGAGCGACGCGAACAACGGAGCGATGATCAGTCCAAGCATGCCGAGCGACGTGATCCGGCCTGGAGCGCCCACCGTCACGCACGTGCCGGTGGGCTTGAGCACACGGCGATACGCCGATAGCACGTGATTCGCGACGCCATCGAAGATCAGATCGTATCGCTGCGAGCCTTGCGTGAAGTCTTCGCGCGCATAGTCGATCACGCGTTCGGCGCCAATCGATCGCACCATCTCGACGTTGCGCGTGCCGCACACGGCGGTCACGCCGGCGCCGTACGCCTTGGCGATCTGGACCGCGAACGTGCCGACGCCCCCCGACGCACCGTTGACGATGACGCTTTGACCCGGCGCGATGCCGCCTTGTTCAGCCCCTGCAGCGCGATGGAGGCGGCGAACGGGATGCAGGCGGCCTGTTCGAACGTGACGTCGCTCGGCTTGAGGGCGACCCTTGACGCCTTCGCGCAGGCGTACTCCGCAAACGCTCCCAGACAGGTGCCGAAGACGGCGTCGCCGCGCGCAAAGCGCGTGACGTTCTCTCCTACTTCCGCGACCTCACCAGCCACGTCTCGGCCGGGGCGTATCTTCGGCTTGCGCACGCCGCACATCAGCCGCAGAATGGACGGGCTGCCGCGCATGACGCGCCAATCGAACGCATTGACCGCGGCAGCGTGCACGCGGATCAGGACGCCGTCGTCGCCTGGGATCGGCTGCTCGACGTCACGCACCTGCAGGACGTCGGGCCCGCCATATCCCGTGTAGACAGCGGACTTCACACGCGCGTCGACTCGTCGGCGACGCGCCGGCCGATGAAATCGATGAAGTGCAGCCGCAGGAGCGCGTGCTCGTGCGGATGCTGCGCGATCCATGCGGAGCGCCAGCGCGCCAGCGAGTCGCGCTTGAGCGCGGCGACGGCGTCGTCGTCCATCCCGATGTACTGCTGCAGATCGAGGCTAATGATCAGCGTGTCGTCGCGCCGCAGATCGAAGCCCATGACGACGTCGGGATAGCGGCGTTTTAGCTGCGCGAGGTCGTTCAGCTCGGCCTGGTGCGCGCGCTGCCCCGGCGTTGGCCCGCTGCAGGCGGCGAGCAGCGCGGCGGACGCGATGCACACGAGGTAACGCACGTCGGTCACGGTGCGGAAACGATTCGGCTACGCCGTTCCGCTATCATGCGCGGATGGACGGAATTGAGTGGGCTGCCAGCGCCATGATCGCGGCGCGAACGCGCCTGGAGATCGCGACGGAAAACCTCGCCAACGTCTCGACGGACGGCTTTCGCAGGTTGGCGCCGCGCGGATTTCTCACCGCGCGCGGCGTGACGGTCGAGCGACGGCCGGGCGGCGACCGCGGTGCGCTGCGACATACCGGGCGCGACCTGGATCTCGCGATCGTCGGCGACGGGGCCTTTCGCGTAAGCGACGCCTCCGGCGCCGTGCGCGAAACGCGGGCCGGCGCGTTCGAGCGGCAGCCCGACGGCACGCTGCGCGACGCCCGGGGCGGCACGCTGCTCGGCGCGCACGGCGCGTTTCGTGGCTCGCGCTTCGATGCGAGCGCCCTTGACCTCCCGGCCTCGAGCCGCGTGCAGACCGGTTTCGTCGAGACGTCCGGCGTCGACGCTATCGCCGAGATGATCGACGTCCTGGCGGCGGAGCGTTCCTTCGAGAGCGCGCAGAAGGCGGTGACCGCGATCGATGCGTCGCGCCAGAAATCTTCCGACGCGGCGCGCGTCAAGTAGCGGCGCTCATGGATCGCGCGCTTTTCGCAGCCGCCAGCGGCATGGCGGCGCAACAACGCAACCTCGATACGATCGCCGACAACCTCGCCAACGCCGAGGTCGTCGGATTCAAGGGATCGGCGCAGACGTTCGCCGAGCTGGTCGCGCCGGGACAGGCCGGCATCGGCACCGTAACGCTCGGTACGCGCGTGCTCTTCAATCAAGGCAAGCTCGCGCGCAGCCCGGGACCCTTCGACCTGGCGATCGACGGGCCCGGATTCTTCACGCTCGCCGACGATCGAGGGCGCCTGCGCTTTTCGCGCGACGGCGAGTTCTCGCGCACCGCCGACGGCTCGCTGCGCAACTCGCAGGGCTTGTCGCTCGCGGGCATTCGCATTCCCGCCGACGCCGTTACGGCGACGGTCGCCGCTGACGGAACGGTCGAGGTCGCCGGTTCCGCCGGCAAACGCACCGTCGGGCGGGTTCGGCTGGCGGAGTTTCCGGCGCCCGAGGCGCTGCGCGATACCGGCGGCGGTGTCTTCGAGGCGACGATGGCGGCCGGCCGCCGGCGCGACGTGGTACCAGGCTCCAACGACGGACCGAAGCTGCGCTTCGGCATGCTCGAACAATCCAACGTCACGATCATCGACGCGATGATGCAGATCCTCACCTCGCAACGCGCCTACGAGGCCAACGCCAAAGGAGTCCAGGCCGCCGACGAGATGCTGCGCATCGCCAACAACCTCCAGCGTGGATAGCGTCACGGCACGCCACGCCGCGGAGCTCTTCGAGGCGATGCTGCTCGCGCCGATCCTGCGCCCGATGATCGCGGGCGCCGGCACGCTGGGCGACTACGAGCTCGATTCGCTGGCCCGCGAGATTGCGCGGCGCGATCAACGCTTCGCGGCGCTGCTCGCGGAAAAACTGGAGAAGGCTCGGTGATCGACGCCGACGAGCGCGAGGAGCGCGTGCGCACGCTGTTGCCCCTCACCCGCAGGCTCGCGCGGCGGCTCAAGCGCCTCGTTCCCAATTTCGATACGGACGATCTGGTCGGCGACGGCTGCGTCGGCATGATTCGCGCGGTCGACCGTCGATCCGCTGCGCGGGCCGCGTCTCGAGGAGTACGCGCGGCGGTTGATCGTCGGCGCGATGCTCAACGGCATCCGGCGCATGGATCCGGTCTCCGAGCGCGCGCGCCGCATCGTTCGCGACGGCGAGAATCAGCGTTACGCGATTGCGGCCGAGCGCGGAGACGTGCCGGGTACGCGCGAGATGGACGTCCACTGCCCCGGATACCGGCGCGCGGTCGCAGCGGCGTATCGCGGCCAGCCGCTTTCACTCGATGCGCCGCTTCCCATCGGAGAGTCGCTCTCCGGCGACTGGGGCGACGATCCCGGGCACATCGTCGAGGTGCGCTCCGAGCGCGAACGGCTCGCCGCGCTCGTCGAGGGCTTGCCGCCGCGCCAGCGCAAGGTCGTGCTGCTGCACTATTTCAATGGAAAGTCACTGCGCGCGATCGGCAGGCAGCTCGCCATCTCGCCACAGCGCGCCTCGCAGCTGCACACGAGCGCGATCGCCGGGCTCAGGCGCTTGTCCGAGCGTCAGACGTATGCTGCGCCGCATTGAACCGGAGGAGAGCGCCGCCGCGCTCCCGCTGCACGTCGGTGCGAGCCGCTCGGAGGCGATCGTCGCGGCGGTCCCGGAGGCGGAGCTCGAGACTGCGCTGCTGCCGTACGATCATCCGCGCTGGGTAAGAGACGCGTTAGCGGTGTCGCAGCGAGCGAGGGAGCTGCTCGCCAAGCTGCGGCCGGTGGCGCTGAAGGTGTTCTGTTTTTGGGACCATCGCATTCGCTCGATCGTGATCGGGGATCGCCGGGTCCAGGTCGATCCCAGCGGGTGCTATCGTGCCGATGCATAGCTCTCTCTAGCGGAGGTGCGCCGCGAGCGCGATCGCGACGGTGGCCATGCCGAGAAATACGAAGTAGATCAGGCCTCGAGCGAACGCGAGCACGTCATGCACATCGTTCATATCCGCATGATCTCACGCGATGCTGATAGCCAGCGTAAGGGCCGCTGTGATTCGCCTGAATTTTATCGAGTTGTTACGCCGGAGTAAACAAATTCTTGCCGGTCATGCGTTCGGGGATCGGCAGCCCCATGAACGTCAGCAGCGTCGGTGCCACGTCGCCGAGCTTGCCGCCCGGGGCGAGGCTGCCGTGCAGGCCATCCGCGATGATGACCAGAGGCACCGGATTGGTCGTGTGGGCGGTGATCGGGCTGCCGTCGGTGGCGACTTCCTCCTCGGCGTTGCCGTGGTCGGCGGTGATCGCGAGCAGACCGTTGCCGTGCAGCGTCGCATCGACGAGTCGCGCGACGCACTCGTCCACGACCTCCACGGCATCGATCGTCGGCTGCCACTTGCCCGTGTGCCCCACCATGTCGGGATTCGCATAGTTCATGACGATGGCGTCGTAGCGCCCGCTCTCAATCGCGTTTACGGCGGCGTCGGTAATCTCGCGTGCCCGCATCGCGGGTGCCAGATCGTACGTGGGCACCGAACGGTCGGACGGAACCAGCACGCGGTCCTCGCCCTCGAATTGATCCTCACGCCCGCCGTTGAAGAAGTACGTTACGTGCGCGTACTTCTCGGTCTCCGCGAGCCGCAGCTGGCGTAGCCCTTCGCCCGCGAGGATCTCACCGAACGTGTCGTACTGCGGCCGCGGCCCGAACAGCACCGGGTTGGTGTACTCTTCGTCGTACTTCGTCATTGTCGCGAAGAACGGATTGGCATAGCGCCGCGATGGAAAGACGCCGAAGCCGTCGTCATAATACAGCGACGTCCCCGCGTTGAAGGCTGTCGTGAGCTGTCGCGCGCGGTCCGGCCGAAAGTTGAAGAAGACGAAGGCGTCGCCGTCCTCGATGGGACGCGCGCGCCCGACGATGGCCGGCAAGACGAACTCATCGTCCTCGCGGCGCGCGTAGGCGTCGAGCACCGCGGCGCGCGCGTCGTCGGCGCGGTATTCGGCCTGCCCGTTGGCCAGCAGCTCGTACGCGCGCTGAGTGCGCTCCCAGCGCCGATCCCGGTCCATCGCGAAGTAGCGTCCGGTCACGCTCGCAATCGCACCCGTCCGCCCGACCGCGGCGAGCTTCGCTTCGAGCCGCTCCACGTAGGTGAGGGCCGAGCGCGGCGGCGTGTCGCGTCCGTCGAGGAAGCACTGGATCGCCATCGGGACGCCGGCGGCGACGGCCGCATCCACGAGCGCGAAGAGATGCTCCATCGAGCTGTGCACGCGTCCGTCCGAGAGCAGCCCCATGAAGTGCAGCGTCTTGCCGTTCCCCGCGACGTGCGCGATGGCGCGTCGCAGCGTCTCGTTATCGCCGAACTCGCCCGCGCGGATCGCGGCGTCGATGACCGTGACGCCCTGCGGAACGACGCGGCCGCTGCCGAGGTTCATGTGGCCGACCTCGCTGTTGCCCATGACGCCGCGCGGGAGGCCGACAGCCTCTCCCGAGGCCTGGAGCGTCGTGTGCGGCCAGCGCTCGAGGAGCGCGCGCCAGTGCGGCAACGCGGCGGCCGCGATGGCATTGCCCTGCGCGGATTCGCGGCAGCCCCAACCGTCGAGCACGGCGAGAACTACAGGTTTATAATTCACGCCGCATTGGCGATGAGAGCCGCGAAGCCGTCGGGATCGAGCGACGCGCCGCCGACGAGGCCGCCGTTGACGTTGGCTTGCCGCATGTACGCGGCGACGTTATCGGCCGTCATGCTTCCGCCGTAGAGAATCGGCGTTTCGTCGAGCCCGCGCAGGCACCCGCGAATCGTCGCCATCACGCGGTCGGCCTCTTGCGGATCGCAGTTGCGGCCCGTGCCGATGGCCCAGATCGGCTCGTAGGCGACGACGACGCGAAACAGCTGGTCCTCCGCGACGCCATCCAGCGCCGCCCGCGTCTGTTCGATCACGCGATCGTCGGTCGCACCCGAATTGCGCTCGTCGAGCGTCTCGCCGACGGCGACGATCGGCGTCAGCCCCTGCTCGAGGGCCGTGCGCACCTTCAAGTGCACGGAGCGGTCGGTCTCGTTGCAGTATGCGCGCCGTTCCGAGTGGCCGAGGATGACGTGCGACACGCCGAACTCGCGCAGCATCGGGGCGCTGATCTCGCCGGTAAACGCGCCCTCGAGCTCCCAGTGCATCGTCTGCGCGCCGAGGTGCACGCGCGAGCCGCGCAGCAGCGACGACGCGGCCGGAATCGACACGAATGGCGGCGCGACGACGATCTCGACGCTCTCGGGCAGCGTTGCGGCTTTGGGCAGGAAGGCGTCGAGAAACGCGGTGGTCTGCGCCGAGGTCTTATGCATCTTCCAGTTGCCGGCGACGATCGTTCTAGCGCTCAAGCGCGGCCACCCCCGGTAGCGTCCTGCCTTCGAGGTACTCGAGCGTCGCGCCGCCGCCCGTCGAAACGTGCGTGACCTTGGACGCGAAGCCGAGCAGATGCGCCGCCGCCGCCGCGTCACCGCCGCCTACCACGCTCACCGCTCCCGCCGCCGTGGCTCGCGCGATCGCGTCGCCGACGATCTGGGTGCCGCGCCGGTAGGCCGGATTTTCGTAGACGCCCATCGGACCGTTGAAGACGATCGTCTTGGCGCGCTCGATCGTTGCGGCATACGCCTGCGCGCTCGCCGGTCCGATGTCCAGAATCATCTCGTCTCCGACGTCGCCGATCGCGACGATGCGGGCCTCCGGCGCCGCCTCGACGGACGGCGCCACGACCGCGTCGCTGGGAAGCTGCAGCTCGACGCCGCGCTCCTTCGCGAACGCCAGAAACCGACACGCCGGATCGAGGTCGTCGTCGCGCAGCGAGCGGCCGACCGCGACGCCCGACGCCGCGAGCAGCGTGTTAGCCATTCCTCCCCCGACGCAAAACGCGTCGACGAGCTCGGCCAGGTGCTGCAGGAGGCCGATCTTATCTTTGATCTTGGCGCCGCCGATCACGCACACGAACGGCTTGGCGGGATGTTCGAGCAGCGGGGAAAGCGCGGACAGCTCCGCCTCCATCAAGAATCCCGCCGCGCTGGGGAGCATGCGCGCCAACGCCTCCGTCGAGGCGTGCGCGCGGTGCGCGGTCGCGAACGCGTCGTCGACGTAGTAATCGCCAAGGCTCGCGAGGCGGCGCGCGAACGGTTCGTCGTCGCGCTCTTCCTCGGGATGAAAACGTACGTTCTCGAGCAGCAGCACGTCACCGTCGCGCAGCTCCGCGACCGCGTGTTCCGCCGCCTCTCCGACACTGTCGTCGGCGAACGCGACGCGCACGCCGAGCCGGTCGGAGAGCGCTTGCGCGACGGGCCGCAGCGAGAAGCGCCGGGTCCGGCCTCCCGTCGGGCCTGCCGAGATGCGATAAGACGATTGTGCGAGCGTCGTGCTCGTGCAGCCAGCGCAGCGTCGGAACGGCGGCGTCGACGCGTCCGTAATCCAAAATCTTAGCGTGTCACCCTGAGCGATGCGTCCTGAGGTCGAAGATGAAGGGGGAGAGCGGTACGTTGAGATCCTCGCGAACCAGCACGCGCTTGCCCCGAACGTCGAGCTCTTCGAGCCGTCGAAAGCTCACGCTCGAAGCGGCGCTCAGGCCTTCGCGGGAATGGTCGTGAGCACCATCGCCGTCAGCTCCGCGAGCCGGCACGAGTATCCCCACTCGTTGTCGTACCACGCGGCAATCTGCACGAGGTCGCCGTTGGCGTTCGTGAGCTTGGAATCGATGATGGAGCTGTACGGATTCTTCTTGAAGTCGCTGGAAACGAGCTCGTGGTCCGTGTACGCGACGTACTTGCTCAGCTCTCCCTCGGCGGCACCGCGCAGGATCGCGTTGAGCTCCTCTTTGGTCGTCGGCTTCTTGGTCTGCGCGACCAGATAGATCATCGAGACTGTCGGCGTCGGAACGCGCAGCGAGAAGCCGTCGAACGTTCCCTTGACCTCGGGGATCGTCAGGTAGAGCGCCTTCGCCGCGCCGGTCGAGGTCGGGATGATGTTGGTCGCGGCGTTGCGCGCGCGGCGCGGGTCCTTGTGGGGTCCGTCGAGCACGTTCTGATCGTTCGTGTACGAGTGGATCGTCGTCATGAAGCCCTTCACCCACCCGAGCGAGTCGACGACCGGCTTCACGGCGGTCGCGAGGCAGTTCGTGGTGCACGAAGCATTGGAGATCACGTTGTGTCTCTCGGGGTCGTAGCTGCGATCGTTCACTCCGAGGACGATCGTGACGTCTTCCCCGGTCGCGGGCGCCGAGATGATGACCTTCTTGGCGCCGCCGCTATCGATGTGGGCGCGCGCTTTCTCTGCATTCGTGAACAGGCCGGTCGATTCGACGACGACGTCGATGCCCAGGTCGCGCCACGGGAGCCGGGCCGGGTCGCGTTCGGCGAAAACCTTGATTCGCCGGCCGTCGATCGCGAGCGTGCCGTCCTGTCCGGCCACGCTGCCCTCGTAGATGCCGTAGTTGCTGTCGTATTTGAAGAGATGCGCGCATTGGTTCGCGTCGATCAGGTCGTTGACCGCCACGATGTCGATCTCGGGATGGCGCTCGACCACTGCTTTGGTGAAGTTTCTTCCGATGCGGCCGAAGCCGTTGATCCCAATGCGCATGAGCGCGTTTACCTGGCCGCTTTCGCGCTCCCCTGCACGCCGCGGAGGTAGTCGGCCAGCCGGCTGAGCGCCCCAAGCCGCCCGCTCACTGTAGGCTTCGCGATCGGTGGATTGCAGCGCCGCCCCAGCTCGGCGAGCGACTCGTCGGGATACGAGAGCCGAAGTTCGGCGACTTCGCGCAGCGCCGGCGTGAGCCTCGGAAGTCCGTACGCACTCTGAAGATATTCGATGACCTGGCGCTGTGCGGCGGCAGCTTCGGCGGAGCGCTGCAGGTTCGCGGCCTCGGTGTTGACCAGACGATGGATGCGATTCTTCGTCTCGCGCAGCGCGCGGACGTCCTCGAGCGCGAGTACGGCGCCGAACGCGCCGATTCGCGTGAGCAGCTCGACGATGGCGTCGAAGTCCTTGAAGTACAGCACGGCGCGACCCTTGCGTCGCGTCTCTTTGGACGCCGCACCGGCGCTGCGCAGCATCCATCGCAGCCGCTCCACGATGTCGTCGCTGCGCGCCACGAACTCGAGATGGTAGCCGCGCGTGCCTGCGGCTAGCGATCCGCACGCGAGAAACGCCGCGCGCACCTCGATCAGACGATCGCACCGGTGCACCGGTTTGGGAGGCGTCGTCGTGACGCGCTCGGGCAATGCGATCGCGAACGTCGGGAGCCGCTGCAGGCGCGTCGGAGCGCGAGTCTCGATGGGATGCGACTTCCGGTCGTCCAGGAGCGACCAGAAGAGCCGCGCGACGGCATTGCGATGCGTAACGAACCGGTCGCCCGACCGACCGTAGAACGCCAGTCCGGCGAGGAGCGCTTGCCGGCAATGGGCTTCGGACGGCAGCTCGCGCGCGAGCGCGTCCTTCGTATCCGCCGAGATCACAGCCAGTCGGCGTCGTCCTTACGCGCGCCGAGGATCTCGTAGAGCGACTCGCCGCGCACCGCGGGCGTCACGCGCAGCGGCACCTCGAGCACGCGCACGGTGACGAACTTGGTGGCATAGTGAATCTCGAGTTCGTCACCGGGCTTGACCTGATAGCCCGGCTTGAGCGTCTTGCCGTCCTTTGTGATGCGGCCGTGCTCGAGCGCTTCGTGCGCTTCGCTGCGCCGCTTGGCCAACCGCGAGACCTTCATGAATTTATCCAACCGCACCGCGGCGGCTCATTCAACGCGCGACGCCCAAGACGCTCGCGGGACGCTTACAGGGCATTGACGGGTATTATATACTTGACGTAAGTGGGTTCTTGCCCTATACTTGGAGTATGGACAAGCAGCCGGTTCCCAAGACGATGCTCGAAGCGGTGCGGCAATTCGCGGACTCGCAGAGGGCCCACGACTTTTTCGTTACCATGCGCTGGCCGAGCGGGGTCGCTTGCCCCTTGGATTGCGGGTCGGTTCGGGTCGCCTATATGCCCAAGCGTCGGCGCTGGTACTGCAACGATTGCAAAGGGCAGTTTACAGCCAAGGTAGGGACGATCTTTGAAGACTCGCCCATCGGCTTCGATAAGTGGCTTCCTGCGTTTTGGCTCCTCGCGAGCAACCGTAACGGAATCTCGTCGTGCGAGGTAGCCCGTGCGCTGTGCGTTACCCAAAAGACGGCCTGGTTTATGCTCCAGCGTATCCGCGAAGCGATGCGGGACGAAACCTTCGAAAAACTCGCGGGGCCCGTAGAGGCCGACGAAACCTACATTGGCGGCCTCTATCGCAACATGAGCATTGCCCGCCGTGTTCGGCTTGAAAAATCACGCTCGCGTGGCAAGGTCGCGGTTATGGGCATCGTGGAGCGTAACAAGCGCGATCGCAAGGGCAAGATACGCGCTTTCGTCCTGCCTTACGTTAGCGCCAAGACGGTTCAGGGTGGCGTTCGCAAACACGTTGAGGAGGGGGCACAACTCCATACAGACGGCTTGGCTGCGTATAAAGGCTTGTGGACGGACTATGACCACAAGACTATAGATCACGCCTTGGAGTATGTCCACGAGAATGTGCATACCAATAGCATCGAAGCGTTCTGGTCGGTGTTCAAGCGGACGATCAAAGGGACGTATATCGCCCCCCGAAAGCAGGATTTTCAACGCTACGTTGAGGAGCAGGTTTTCCGCTTCAACGAACGCGAGAACACCGACGGGCCGCGATTCATCAAGGCGACCAAGGGTGCCGAGGGGAAGCGGCTCACCTACAAAACGCTGACCGCTAAATAGTCGGCAAGCTTACGCTAAATAGAAAGCCCCGCAAAAGAAAGCGGGGCGTCAAGCCAGGCTAGCGTTGGGGCTAGCGGCGACGGCGGGGCTTGCGGGGCTTGGGTCCAAAGGTCATGGTGTGTCCTCCTTCCCCTATGATACCAAGGATGACAAGGGCCTGTAAATGCGACGAAAACTGCTAGTCAAAATCTACTTTGGCATTGGCCTGTTTGCCCTCGTATTCCTAGCTCTCTTCGCCTTAGAGGCGTGGCGCAACCCTTCGGCGGGAGCCTACTGGCATATTGCTGCGCTTATCGGCTCTATCATTATCGCCGCCGGTTGGATAGTAACGTCGGAAAATACCGTTAAGAATAACGCCAGGCAACACACGATAACCGTGATCCTCGACTACGACAGAAATGTCCAACACGATAAGAACTGGGATGTCATTATTAGGTACGTCCCTGGTGCCAATGACATTCTGGGGGCTCCAGAAGAAGTGGGGCTGACCCCAGATCACGAGCTGTATCGAGCGGTCGATCGTGAACTGGATTTCCTCGAATTTATTGCGCTCGGAGTTCTCAACGAAGTTTTGGACAATCCCATGACGAAGAGCGCCTTTCAAGTTGACTTTCAAATCCTCTACAAGACCGCCAAGCCATACATGGATTGGGTTCGGCAGGACGACTCAGAGGTTTGGGAAGCCTTTTACAAGTTGGCCGTGCTATGGGAGCCGAAATCCAACAGTAGCGCCAAAGCAATTTGCTGAACAGGCAGAGCATCCGCGAACGCGGCCCCTTGCGTTCCCAGTTATGTTGGCTGGAATTATAGGCTATCTAGTCGGCTGCTCACGCCCCGAATCCACTAAGAGTTAATGCCTTACGCTCTCGCCCTTAGCAGCGCACGAGCGAAGCTCGATTGGGCGAAAGAACACTTCAAAACGCTTCGGGCTGAGATCGGAGCTGACAGGGAAAGATATACTGTAAGTATCCCGCTCAAGCGGCGATTCCATCCTGAACGGAACGCTATCGTATGGCGCATTGAGAACGTCGTAAATATCCGCGATCACTGGAGTCTGCTCGTGGGAGACTGTGCCCACAACCTGCGCTGCGCTCTCGATCACCTCGCCTGGCAACTTGCCATTCGGCATAACAATGGAGTCGCGCCGACCGCGTATAGCCATATCCGGGACATCGCATTCCCCGTCGTCATGGACGAGAACCAATGGACTAGCAGCAACCACCGACTCAGAAATATCGAGGCCAGCGACCTTGCGAAGCTCAAACGCTTCCAGCCATTCGTAAGTATTGCCACTAGAAAGCCGACCGAGTTGCACTTCTTGGAGCAACTCGCCG
>CAVWMO010000003.1:0-9252 GCA_963756165.1 Vulcanimicrobiota bacterium
GAAACAAAACCCTTACATCGTAAGGGTTTTTCTATTGCTGCCGTTTCGGTTCCGCGTGGCCCATGTACCAACCGTGTACCAACGGGAAAACGGCGAAGACCCAGGGCTTTTCCAGCCCTAGGTCGCGCAATCCGACGCTTGAAATAGAGCAAGGGCTCTTTCGACCCCAGGTCTCGAAAATGTCCTTCGAGCTTGGAATCAACGCTGAGTTTTGGAACCTTGAAACCGTGGCCTAACCCTGGCCGGGGTCTCGCGTGGGCGCTGTTACCGCATCGGGGGCTGGCTCTAGCGAAAGCATTCCAGGCATCCAGCCAATATCGGCTACGGGATTAACGGGCCAGGTATACTCCGTTTTCCACTCATGTTTGCGAAAGTCCCTAAAGGTAAGTGTAAATATCGTTCCGGGTCGAATAATGTCTTGCCGAGTCACCGCGCCTTCGATCCTGAAAATGAGAAAGCCGCGAACCGTTGTTCCTGTGGCAACAGGGGCGGGTGAGGTTTTGGCAGCGAGCGAATCGACCTCACGATACACATACTTGTTCAAAACCAACGTCTTGGTGTACGTGCCCTTCGTGGGAACGACTTGGCCGCTAAGCAGCCTCATCTTTAACTCGTAGTTCTCGACCGACGTTGGCTGAGCCCAGTTTGTGATGCCAACAAACAGCACAACGAGCGCCACGCCAGGAATTTCGTTCGGGCTCGTCACGGAGATTTGATCAATGTTGCCAACTAATTTTGGACCACCGCCGCGCACCGTAAAGTTGAACGCTAGCATTAGCGCAAGCAATAGCGCTGGCGTAAGTGAAAGCCAATAGGCAAAAATGATAAGTCCCGGTGGAGAAGGTCGAGGACCTGCTCGCAAGCTGTTCTCCGCCGTTTAAGGACGGCCGCTCAGGGACGGGGGAAGGTTGTTCCGTTTCGGCGGTCTGGGCCGATCTGGGAGCGGCGGGAAAAGGAAAACCGTCAAGCCCGTTGCTAATATCAAATGCATGCTCGACGGTCGACGCGGTGGTGCCAGAAACAGGCTTCAGCGTTGTCTTCGCAGTTCTACAACTTTATCGCGACAACAACGCGGGCCAGACAGGACAGGTATTTCTGATGGTTAGTTTCATTGTACTTGGTATCTATGTCCTCACGACGGTGATTTACGCCACGATCTACTTCATTCGACCGGACCTGCGTGGGAAACGGCTCCTAGAGCGGTACTTAATAACAGTCACCGGTGCGTCGTTGGCAGTCTACTTAGGATCGTGGTTCGGGCCATTGATTCACAACTTGCACTAGTTGAGGAGACTGCGGCAGAAGGAGTGCCGTGTACCAACCGTGTACCAACGGCACGCAAACTCAGGGGACGCAGGGGACGTAGAGGACGAAAGAAAGGCCCATTTTTTCGAATTTGATGCAGTTTTGGGCAGGCCTCATAAGCCCTTGGTCGTAGGTTCAAGTCCTACCCGAGCCAAAGCGTATCTCCGAGGTGTATCTCATGTCGACGATTCCGTGCGATTTCTGCCCCCATCCCGTGGATCGGGGCCAAATGGAAGAGATCGAGATCTCACATTACGTGCCCGACAGTTCCGGCGAAGATCTCGCCTACGCGCGGACGTACTTCTTTGGTCATCCCGATTGCGTGCGCAAATTTTATCGGACGCTGGTCGATCACAAGCTCGACCTCTTCAAGCACATTCCGAGTGCGGGAGCGCCGCCTGATGCCCCGCACTGACCGCTCGCGTGCGCCCGTAGCGTAGCTGGATAACGCACAGCCCTCCGAAGGCTGGGATCGGGGGTTCGAATCCCTCCGGGCGCGCATCGCCTTGGAATCCGGAGCAAGCCGATGACGGACGACGAACGGTACCTTCGCCGCGCGCTGCAGCTCGCCGAGGAGGCGGAGTGCGCCGGCGACGTTCCAATTGGCGCGCTGTTAGTGAGCGGCGAACTCGTGATCGAGGCGAAGAACGCGAAGGAGGCCCAACGCGACGCGACCGCACACGCGGAGATGTTGCTGCTCCGCGAAGCCGCGCGCCGGCTCGGCGCGTGGCGTCTCTCCGACGCGACGCTATACGTAACGAAAGAGCCGTGCGTAATGTGCGCCGGGGCGATGATCGCGGCGCGCATCAAACGTCTCGTCTACGGTGCGCGCGATCCGAAAGGGGGCGCGGACGGCGGCGCCTTCGATATCTTGCGCTCGGCCCGCACGAACCATCGGCTCGAGGTGACCGCCGGCGTGCTGGAAGCCGAGGCCTCCGCCCAACTGCAGGAGTTCTTTCGCAACAAGCGCCAACCCAAAGCCTCGGAGAGGTGGTCGAGTGGTTGAAGGCACCCGCCTCGAAAGCGGGCGAACGTTAATAGCGTTCCGTGAGTTCGAATCTCACCCTCTCCGAATCTCTGCGGTGTCATCCTGAGCGAAGGCGCGAAGCGGTGTCATCCTGAGCGAAGGGCGAAGCGGTGTCATCCTGAGCGAAGGGCGAAGCGGTGTCATCCTGAGCGAAGGCTCCTGAGCTTGTCGAAGGGGCCGTAGTCGAAGGACGAAAAAACTCGCGTCACCCTGAGCGAAGGCGCGTAGCGCCGAGTCGAAGGGTCGAATCTACTATGCGCGCGGAAGCTCGACGATAAAGCGCGAGCCGTTCGGGCTGCTCTCGAGCCTCACCGTTCCGCGTGCGCGCTCGATCGCGCGCTTGACGATGGCGAGTCCAAGTCCCGATCCCGACACGTCGCGCTGCGTGCCCCGATAGAAGCGATCGAAGACGCGCGCGGCATCCGTCGAGGGAATGCCGGGGCCGTGATCGGCAACCTCGATCACCGCCTTCGAATCGCGCGCCTGCACGCACACGTCGATCTGACCTTCGCCGTATTTCACGGCGTTGTCGGCGAGATTGCTTACCACGTAGCCTAACTCGGTCGGATCGATGACCGCGAGCACGCCGTTCTCGGTCGTAACGGCGAAACGGCGGTCGGGGTGTGCATCGGCGATCGGCGACACCAGATCGGCCACTAGCGTGCCGACGTCGATCGGGGTTGCGGGCGTTTCCACGCCCTCCCAACGCTCCAAAAGGATCAACTTGTCGATCAAGGCTCCCATGATGCGGCTCTGATCGTTCATCGTATCGAGAATGTGTTCGCGTTCGGGCGGACTGTCGATTCCGCCGCGGCGCAGAATCGCGATGAAGCCTTGCACCACCGTCAGCGGCGTGCGCAGCTGGTGGCCGGCGTCGGCGATAAACTGGCGCATCGAGGCATTCGCGCGATCCCGCGCCGCAAACGCGCGTTCCATCTGCTCGATCGCGCCGTTGTATGCGGCCGCCAGCGAGCCAAGCTCCTGTCGCTCGTCGGCCGCGATCAGCTGCGGCGTGAGGTCGCCCGAGGCAAAGCGCGACAGCGCGGCGGTCACGTCGTCGAGCGGCCGCATCGCCTGCCGGGTAAGCACACGCGCCATCAATATCGCGCACGCGGCGGCGACGGCCAGCGCGATTATCAGCGGGATCGAGAACGACTCCACGGTGCGCACGAGCACCGCGTCGTTGCTCCTGACGACCATGTAGACGTTGCCGACGTGGGCGTAGAGCGGTTGAAGGCCAAAGGCCGTGGCCAGCCCGACGATTACGCGCGCGAATGGGCCGGCTGGACGCGGATCGCCGGAAAGGTCGCCTCGCGGCCGGATCGTCACGACATTTCCGGTATCGAAGCGATGCGCGCGGTAAACGGTGACGCGCGTCGTTGCGTCGAGAAAGACGATCTCGCTGCCGCTTCCCAGCAGCAGGGAACCGGTAAAGAGGCCGGCCGCGCGTGCGTTCGGCAGCGCGGTATGCGTCATCGCGCTCTGGAGCTGCCCGAGCGTGCCGCTCAGCTCGTTCGAGACGGCGCGAATGTATGCGCCGAAGGCGAAGAGCGCGCCCGCAACGATCGCCGCGCAAAGTACGAGCGCGATTTCGATTGCCGCGAGTGTCTGAATGCGCCGCGCCAGCCGGGTTTGCATCAGTCGATCGCCCGCAGCGAGTAGCCGATGCCGCGCAGCGTTTGAATCAGCTTCACCGGCTCCCCGCTATCCAGTTTAGCCCGCAGAAACGAAACGTAGGTCTCGACGGTGTTGGGAATCACGTCGCGATCGATGCCCCACACGAGATCGAGCAGCTCCGAGCGCGTGAGCACCTCTTCGGCGCGTTCGGCAAAGACGCGCAGCAGGTCGAACTCGCGCGCCGACAGGTCGATGCGCCGGTTGCCGCGATAGACGGTACGGCTCGGCGTGTCGATGCTGAGGTCGGCGTAGGTGAGCGTTTCGCGGCGCTCGATCGCCGGCCGGCGCAGCAGCGTGTGCAGCCGTGCGATCAGCTCCTCCAGATCGAACGGCTTGCCGACGTAATCGTCGGCACCCGCCGCCAGTCCGGCGACGCGCTCCGCCACCTCCGTGCGCGCGGTCAGCATGACGACCGGCGCCGTCGTACGCGCGCGGATCTCGGGAAGCAGGCTGAAGCCGTCGCCGTTGGGCAGCATCACGTCGAGTACGATCACGTCGGGCGGCCAGGGCTGCAAAAGCGCCAGCGCTGCCGAGCCGTCGGTCGCGCAGCGTACCGCAAAGCCGGCCCGGCTCAGGCCGTACTCGAGCAGCTCGCGCAGCCCCACCTCGTCATCGATGACGAGCACTCGCGGTCCATCGCCCGCTCCAGGCATTCTCAGATTCACTCCAGGATTAGGGTCCGGCGCTTTAGGTACAATCTGGTGGTCCATGAAACTAAGCGACGGCCTCCCTCGACTCTTCGGTACCGCCGTGATCTTCCTAGCCGCAAGCGGCTGCGGACATCGGCCGGCGCCCCAAGCCGAGACGCCATACGTGCAGACGTCGATCGTCTCGTTCGGCACCATCGATCCCGCACAGCAGCTCGCCGGGGTGATAGCGCCATACCAGAATGTCGCGATCCAAAGCTCGCTCTCCGAGCCCGCCGATGCGGTCTACGTCAAGGAGGGAGACGCGGTCCACAGCGGACAGGTCCTCGCAACGCTCGACACTTCCGACCTTCAGGCGCAGCTGCAATCCGATCTCGCAACCGCAAACAGCAATCACGCCAACACGGTTCATACCGTGTACCAGGGCGGATTGAGCATCGCGCAAGGCGTCGACGCGGTGAAGGCCGACCAAGCCGCAGTCCGGCAAGCCCAGCAAACGCTCACCAACGACACGACGAATCTCTCGCGCGATGGGCAGCTGCTCGCGCAAGGCTACGTCTCGCAACAGGCGGTGGACGCGCAAAGCACGCTGGTCCGCAACGATCAGCAAACGCTCAATACGGCCAACTCGACGCTGGCCGCGGCGCAGTCGAACGTCCAGGCGAACGGCTCGCTATCGGGGGGCGGGATGCAGGCCGCCGCGGTAGATCAGTCGGAGGCGCAGGAGAGCGTTGCGCTCGCGCAGGCCAATCAGGTGCGCGTGCAGATCGCTAAAGCAACGATAACCTCGCCGATTGACGGCGTGGTCGTCAACCGCAATCTCAATCCCGGCGAGTACCCGGGCTCGCGCGAGATCTTCACGCTGCAGCAGGTGAACCCGATCTACGCGGTGCTGCACGCCTCGAGCGAGGAGGTGTCGAGTATTCAAAATGGCGCGGCGGCTACCGTGATCGTCGAGGACCTCAACGGCAACCCGCACTTTGAGGGACACGTCGCGGGCGTGCTCAACGAGATCAATCCTGGCTCGACCGACTTTCAGATCAAGGTCTTTCTTCTGAACTCGGGCCAGCGCTTGCGGCCGGGCATGGTCGTGCAGGGCAGGGTCGCCGCGCGCCGCGTGAGCGGCGAGCGCGTACCGGTGACGGCTTTCACCGATGACAATCACGACGCCGTCATGACGGTGCAGAGCGGCGGCAACGTCAAAACCGTCAAGGTTGCCGAGCTGGGCAGCGACGGCACGACCTCGGTCGTGGCCGGCCTTATGCCGGGCACGCGAGTCATCAGCAACGGTCAGGCCAGCATCGGCGACGGCGAACGGGTCTCGTTCCAGCAGTGAAGTTCAGCCTCACCCGGCTCTTCATTCGGCGGCCGACGCTCGTCTTCGTCATCGTCTCGCTGATGATGTTCGCCGGCATTCTCTCGACGGCAACGATCGTCAAGCAACTGTATCCCGACGTCAGCCAGCCGACGGTTACGATCTCGGTCCAGTACAATGGTGCCTCGGTCACCGAGATGCGCGACAACATCGTCGCGCCGATCGAGCAAAATCTTGCCGGCACGCAGGATCTGCAGACCTTCAACTCGGTCGTGCAGCAAGGTCAGGCCACGATCAGCGCGATCTTCGACATCAACTCGGACTCCGCGACCGACCTCGCCCTAACGAATAAGGCGATTCAGGCTGCAGAGAAATACCTTCCGACGAATCTGACGCCGCCGACGGTCAATCTCTACGACCCGGCGCAGTCCACGGTCGTGACGCTCGCGATTTACTCGCAGAAGCTTTCGCTCTCGCGCCTCGCGCTCTACGCGGTCAACGTGATCGCGCCGCAGCTCGAGCAAGTGCCGGGAATCTCCTTTGCCAACGTGGGCGGCGTCGTCACGCCGGCCTACGAGGTCGTGGTCGATCCTGCGCGGCTGGCGGCGGCGAACCTGACGCTCAACGACGTCATCAACACGCTGCAATCAAATAATCAGCGCGTTCCCGGCGGCTACGCGTACGAGCCGAACCGGCAAACCACGATCGATATCCGCGGCGACATCCAGAGTCTCGATTCGGTCCGCAACCTGCCGATCGTCACGAGCGCCTCGCCGGCGCTCGCCAACTCGACCGGCGCGCAGGTCGAGAGCTATCAAGGTGGCGTCAATGCGCTTGCGGGGGTAGTCGATCCATGGACGGCCAGCAACTCCGTCATTCGCATCGGCGACGTCGCCACCGTAACCGAAGGCTACGAACCCCGCCTGCAGTACGCGCACATCAGCGGACGTCCGGGCCTCTTCCTGCAGATTCAAAAGGCCTCGACCGGAAGCGAGGTGGACGCCTCAAACAACGTGCTCAAGGCACTGACCGAGGTCGAGCGCCGCTTTCCCGAGATCAGTTTCCGCGTCATCAACGTTCAGTCGAAGTTCACCGAACAGCAGATCAACATCGTGACCCGCACGCTCATGCTTGCGATTCTGCTCACCGGCATCGCGATGATCTTCTTTTTGCGCTCGTGGCGCAGCGCGATCGTCGTCTGCATCTCGATTCCCACGTCGCTTGCAATCGCGATCACCGCGATGAAGCTGCTGCACCTGACGATCGACACGATCTCGCTCCTGGGGATGTCGCTGGTGATCGGAATTCTCGTGGACGACTCGACCGTCGTGCTCGAGAACATCGAGCGGCACTTCACCGAGCTCAAACAGCCGCCGGAGGAGGCGGCGGTTCGAGGGCGTGAAGAGATCGGCGCCGCGGCGGTCGTCATCACGTTGGTCGACGTGGTGGTCTTCCTGCCGATCGCCTTCATTCAAGGTCAGGTCGGGCGCCAGATCGCCGAGTTCGGCATCGTCGTCGTCATCTCGACGCTGACCTCGCTCTTCGTCTCTTTTACGATCACGCCGACGCTGGCCGGACTCTGGGCGCTGCGCTCGCACTGGAAACCCTGGCGCGTGGTGGACTGGTTCGGCCAGAAGTTTGACGATCTGCGCACCTGGTATACGCAGCGCGCCCTTCCGTGGGGTCTCGGGCACGGCCGGCTGGTCGCGATTTTCTGTGCCGCGACGTTCCTGCTCGCGCTCGCGATGGTCGGCGTCGGTGCGGTCGGTGAAGAGTTCATCCCGCCGGTCGATCGCGGCGAGATCTTCATTCAGCTGATCTATCCGATCGGCACGCCGATTCAGACCGTGGAGAAAGGCACCTTCGGGCTCGAAAAACAGATTCTCAACACCTCGGATACCTTCGCGAACACTGCGGTCGCAGGCGCCTATGCAGCATCCTTCGGCGGCTTCGTCTCACAGAGCAACGTCGGCCAAGTTCACGTCTGGCTCAAGGACGGGCGCAAACATCCTACCACCTATTGGCTCGCGCAGTTCAAGGCGATCGCGAGCAAGTACCTTCCCACCGGTGTAACCGCGGTCGTCGTGCCCTCCACCTCGACCCAAGGTGGAAACGCGCAGCCGATCGACCTTCTCGTCACCGACGTGACCGGCGGCGATCCGACGTCCTACGCCGCGCAGGTCGTCGGGCTCTTGCAAAAAGTCCCCGGTGCGACCAGCGTCAATAGCACCGGAACGCAGCTCGCGCCCGAGATCTCGATTCAGTTCGACCGCAACAAAGCCCAGGCGCTCGACATCAACCTCAACGATGCCGCGCAAGCCGCCGGCGCAGCGTTCGGCGGCAACGTCGCGACGCAGTTCGAAACGACCGCGGGCCTCGAGCAGGTGCAGGTGATCTACCCGGCGTCAGATCAAACGAGCCTGGCGGCGCTCAAATCGGTGGCGATGCGCTCTTCGAGCGGCGGCATCGTCTATCTCAGCGACATCGCGCGTTCGTCTCCACGCCGACCTCGCCGCTGATCACGCGCACCGATCGCAACAACGTCATCCACGTCGATGCCAACTATGCGCCCGACTCTTCACTCTCGGCCGTCGAGAGCGGCCTGATGAAGCGGCTGCCCTCGCTGCACCTTCCGCCGAACGTCGTCGTGCGGCCCGCGCCGCTGGGACAGCAGGACTTCATGCATCAGACGCTCGTCGGGATGGGACTCTCGATGATCCTCTCGGTCATTCTGGTGTTCTTGCTGATGGTCGCGCTCTACAACAGCTACGTTTCGCCGTTCATCATCATGTTTTCGGTGCCGGTCGCCGCGATCGGCGCGATCGGCGCGCTCTATCTGACGCACCGCACGCTCAATCTGTTCTCGCTGATCGGAACGATCTTGCTGGTCGGCATCGCGACAAAGAACGGAATCCTGCTGGTCGACTACGCCAACACGCTGCGCGAGCGCGGGCTCGACAAGCTCGCGGCGATCAAGGAGAGCGCGTACACGCGGTTCCGGCCGATCATCATGACGAGCTTCTCGGTCGTGGCCGGCAACATGCCGCTGGCGCTCGCGCTCGATCCCGGCGCGTCGTCGCGCTCGAGCCTCGGCATCGTCGTGATCGGCGGCGTCTTGAGCTCGCTCGTCCTCACGCTGCTGCTCATTCCGAACGTCTACATGTGGGTCGCACCCAAGGATCATCCGGTGCGCAACGGTCACGCGCGCCCCTCCGACGAAGAGCTCAAACTCCAGCCGCAGCAACCGCAACGCGCCCCCGTGTCATCCTGACCCCGTGTCA
>CAVWMO010000004.1:0-104700 GCA_963756165.1 Vulcanimicrobiota bacterium
TGTCGCGTGCTCCACCGCTGCAGCATGTTGATCGCCACGAGGAAGGCGAAAGAAATGGCCAGCATGACGACCGCTATCGCGGTCGCCCCGCTGTAATCGTATTCCTCCAGCTTGGTCATGATGAGCAGCGGCGCAATCTCCGTTCGCATCGGCATGTTGCCGGCGATGAAGATCACCGAGCCGTACTCGCCGACACCGCGAGCGAACGCTAACGCGAAGCCGGTGAGCGCGGCCGGGAAAATCGCGGGATAGAGGACACGAACGAACGTCTGCCACCGCCCGGCACCGAGGCTGGTGGCGGCTTCTTCCAGCTCATCGTCGAGATCTTCCAGCACCGGCTGCACCGTTCGCACGACGAACGGCAAGCCGACAAACGTCAGCGCTACGACGATGCCCAGGCGCGTGAATGCGACGTGCAGGCCCGTGGATGCGAGCGGACCGCCAAACCATCCGGTGGGCGCGTAGAGCGTCGTCAATGCGATTCCGGCGACGGCCGTCGGGAGCGCAAACGGCAGATCCACGAGCGCGTCGAGGATGCGCTTGAATGGAAACGCGTAGCGCACCAATACCCACGCGACCAGGGTGCCGAACACGAAGTTGAGCGCCGCGCCGATCAGCGCGGCCCCGAAGCTCAAACCGTACGCCGCGAGCGCGCGCGGCGTCGATATGACGTGCCAAAACTGGCTCCAGCCCATCTTCGACGTCTCGAGGAACGTTGCGGAGAGCGGGATCAGCACGATCAGCGATAGATAGAAGATCGTGAAGCCGAGCGTCAACCTGAACCCGGGGATGATGCTCTGGCGGCGAGCGGTGACCGAGCGCGACATGGTTAGTGTGGTTGATAGACCTGATCGAAGACGCCGCCGTCCGCGAAATACGTCTGCTGCGCCCGCTTCCAGCCCCCGAACCGGTCGATGGTGACGAGTCGCATCGGCGGAAATTGCGCAGCGTAACGGCGCGCGACTGAGGGCAGGCGCGGTCGGAAGTAGTGCCGCGCGATGACGTCTTGACCGACGGGGGAGTAGAGATATCGCAGGTATCCCTCGGCGATCGCGCGCGTGCCCTTCTTGTCCACGACGCCGTCCACGACGGCGACCGGCGGCTCCGCCAGAATGCTCAGCGAGGGCCGCACGATCGCAAAGCGTCCGCGGCCCAGCTTATTTACCGCGAGCAACGCGTCGCTCTCCCATGCGATCAAGACGTCGCCCATCCCGCGCTCGACGAACGTCGTCGTCGAACCGCGCGCACCCGAGTCGAGCACGGGCACGTTCTGGTAGAGTTTCGCAACGAAGGCCTTGGCCGAAGCGTCGTTCCCGCCGCGCTGCGCGAGCGCGTAGGCCCACGCCGCCAAAAAATTCCAGCGTGCGCCGCCCGACGTCTTGGGATTCGGCGTGATCACGCTGACGCCCGGACGAACCAGATCGTTCCAATCGTGAATGCGTTTTGGATTGCCCTGGCGCACGAGAAAGACGATCGTCGAGGTGTACGGCGTGCTGTTATCGGGCAGCCGCGTCTGCCAGTTCGGTGGCAGCAGCTTCGCCTTGTCCGCTATCGCATCGATGTCGTATGCCAGCGCCAGCGTCACCACGTCCGCCTGCAGACCGTCGATGACTGCGCGAGCCTGCTTTCCGGATCCGCCGTTGCTCTGCTGCACGGTCACACTCTGACCCGTCTTCGCCTTCCAGTAGCGCGCGAAGACGGCATTGTAGTCGTCGTAGAGCTCGCGCGTCGGGTCGTACGAAACGTTGAGAATCGTGGCCGGCGGCGCCGCGGCGCCGGCAAACGCGATGCTGCCGAGCATCAGAATCGCGAACGCGATCGACGCGAAAGTTCTCATGGCTGGAAAACCGCCCCCTGTTTAGCCTTCAGAAAAGTAACCGGGGTCACTTTCTCGGCGGGCGGTTTAATAACCTTGGTTACTAAATCCGGAAAAAGAGAATCGCCCAGCAGTCGAGCTGGGCGATCCTCCCTTCCCTTGCTTAGGAGGCTTAGAAGTCGTACTCGACCTGTGCGCGGTTATACTTAAAGAGCGGCAGGCCGCCGAACTCCGATTGCCCGATCGGCGCGCCCGGCGCGCAGCTCGTCGTGCCGGCTGCACCGCAGAACGTGTTGCTCAGCGAGCGCTGGATGTACCGATACCGCAGCACCAAGCCGTGATACGGGCCCTTGCCGGAGTAGTGGCTGAACCGATAGCGTCCGTCGAGCACCCAGGTGTTGGTGTTCTCGGGTGCGAGCGCGTTGCCGTAGTTGTACCACGCGTCGGTCGCGATGAAGACCCACTTGTTGTTGGTCGAAGTGTACTGCATCCCCACTTTCCACGACGTGCCCGGCGCGCGCCGGTCGGCCATGCCCTGCGAGACGCTGGTCGTGAAGAGCGGATCGCTGTCGTAGTTATCGGTATACGGGCTGGCCCAACCGCCATAGTAGACCTGGGTCCGGCCGGTCGCTGCGTTGGTGAAGCACTGCGCCGCGTTGAGCGGCAAGAAGTAGGCCAGTGTGGCCTTGGCGGAGATCTGGTAGTTCGAGTTGTTGCAGGTTACGTCCGTCGGCAGATTGATCGTGTCGCTCTTCCACGGAATCGCGTCGTAGCCGGCGGTGATGAGGAAGTTCTTCGCGATCGTGGCGCCTATTTGCGCGCCATACGCCTGGCTATCGATCTTGCCGATGTAGGACTGGCCCGCGTTTTGTTCGGTCCCGCCTTGCACCGCAATGAACGGCGCCCAGCTTCCCGGGAAGGTGTACTGGGCGTCGCCCCACCACATGTTGACGAGGTCGCTGACGCCGTAGAAGTACCCGTCGGCCGCGAATCCGGTTCCCGAAGGATTCGCGTAGCCGAGTTTGCCCATCGCGAAGCCGTTGGTATTGATCCCCGCGCCGCCCGGAACGATGATATTGTTGGCCAGACCGTTGTTGCCGGCGGGATAGCTCGTCAGCAGCGTTTGCCTGCTGAACGCCGAGCTCGTGCGGTTTTCGTACGCCAGCATGTCCGCGCCCTGAACCGTGATTCCGCCCGGCGTCGTGTAGCCAAGGTAACCACCCTCAAATGCGGCCGGTTTTACGCGCGAATCCGCCGGGTTTGCCCACGGCGAGTTGAACGTGACGTTGCCCATCGCGCCGTCCCATCCGTATGCTTTGTACTTTAAGTAGGCCTCGTAAAACGAACTCAGCGTGAAGCCGGGCAGAGTATCGTCGGGATTCGTGTTGGGCGGAACCTGCGTCACGCAGACGGCGCCCTTGAGATGATTGGCCGGAACGACGCACGGGCCATCGATCGGATTCGCGTACAGATACGTTCCACCGACGCCCCAACCGCTGTGGGGGAAGTCGTACTCGCCGCCGATCGCGACCGCGCTGTTCCAACTCGCCTGGTTGACGCCCGCGGTGCTGTATTTGGCGCCTGGCGTGAAGTTGAACTGCGCGCCCGGATTGTTGGACGCATTCTGACGCGTGAAATAAAACGAGCGAACGAAGCCGTGAATCGATAGCGGATTGGGAGTCGGGGGAGGCGGAGGCGGCGGTGCGACCGTCGCTTCCGGCGGCGGAGGCGCGGGCGCTTCGGTCGGCGGCGGCGTCGCCGGAATGTACCGCACGACTACGAGCCGGCGATCCGGTACCCACTGCACGTACGCACCCATGCCTTCGGAGATCACGCGTACCGGCACGAGCACGTCGCCCTGATAGAGAATCGGCGGCACGTCGAGTGGACGCGACTCGCCGTTGATGATGACCTCCGGCTTGCCGACGGTCACGCGCACCTCGGCGCCGGACTTCGAGACCACGGCCGTCTTGCTGGCCGGATCGTACGACACCGTCGCACCCATCTGCTCGAACATCGAGCGCAGCGGAATCAGGATCGTTCCGCCGCGCACCAGCGCGGCTAAGACGCGTCCCTGCTTGAGGACGTCGGGCCGCGAGTAGACGTGACGGTCGTTGTAGAGAATCGGAATCTGCCCCGAGGGCGGAGCACCGAAGTTCGCGGGTGCAGCGGAGCCGGTCTGCGCCACTGGAGTCGTTGCGCTTTGCGCCGGCAGCGCGACGGCAACCGCCCCAATCACGGCCGCGATGAGCGCCGCACGAGCACAAGCAGTATTCATAACCAGAAGGAGCCTCCTGTTCAGGGAAGGTGACTTGCGTTAACTTCTTGTCGCCGCGTTGATAACCTTGGTCAACATTCGGCGTTACGAAAGAAAATCGCCCGGCCGTATGGTCGGGCGATTTTTCCGCCGACGCACCCTAAGGGGTCAGAAGTCGTACTCCAGCTGGGCGCGGTTGTATTTAAACAGCGGCAGGCCGCCCAGCTCCGTCGAGCCCGCCGGGGAGCCCGGCGCGCAGATCGTCGTTCCGGCCGCACCGCAGAACGTGTTCGACAGGCTGCGCTGTGCGTAGCGGTAGCGCAGCAGCAGTCCGTGATACGGCCCCTTCTTCACTGCGCTGAAGTGATATTGCCCGTCGAGATTCCACTCGTTCGTAGTTTCTGGTGCGAGCGCGTTGCCGTAGTTGTACCACGCGTCGCTCGCGATGAACACCCACTTTTTGTTGGTGGAGGTAAACGTCACGCCGACCTTCCACGACGTGCCGGGCGCGCGCCGATCGGCCATGCCCTGCGAGATCTGCGTCGTAAAGAACGGGTCCGTGGCGTAGTTGTCGGTGTACGGACTAGCCCAGCCGCCGTAATAGATACTCGTCGCGCCGTTTTTATTCGTAAAGCACTGCGCGGCGTTGAGCGGCAGGAAATAGGCCAGCGTTGCCTTCGCGGAGACCTGGAAGTTCGAGTTATTGCAGGTTACACCCGTCGGCAGCAAGATCGTGTCGTTGTGCCAGGGTATGTAGTCGTAACTACCCGCGATCAGAATGTTCTTGGTGATGTTGGCGCCGATCTGCACGCCGGCGTCTTGGCTATCGATCTTTCCGATGAAAGATTGTCCCGCGTTGTTCTCCCAGCCGCCCTGCAGCGCCACGAAGGGCGCCCAGCTTCCGGGGGCCGTGTACTTGCCATCGAACCACCACATGTTCATGAGATCGCTAACGCCGTAGAAGTAACCGTCGGCGGAGATGCCGGCGGGGGTTAGTATAACCGAGACGCCCCATCGCGACACCGTTGGTGTTGATCCCTTGGCCTCCCGGAACGACGATGTTCGATGGCGAGTCCGGCGCCGCCGGCCGGATAGCTCGTGAGCAACGTCTGCCTACCGAATGCCGAGCTGGTGCGGTTCTCAAAGGTGAGCATGTCCGCCCCTTCGACGATCAAGCCACCGGGACTCGTGTAGCTGAGATCGCCACCCTGGAACGCGGCCGGCTTGAGCCGCGAATCCGACGGGTTTGCCCACGGCGTATTGAACAGGATGTTGCCCATCGCGCCGTCCCATCCGTATGCTTTGTACTTCAAGTAGGCCTCGTAAAATGTACTCATCGTGAAGCCCGGCAGCGTGTCGTCGGGATTCGTGTTGGGCGGGACCTGCGTCACGCAAACGGCGCCCTTGAGATGATTGGCCGGAACGACGCACGGGCCATCGATCGGATTCGCGTACAGATACGTTCCACCAACGCCCCAACCGCTGTCGGGGGAAGTCGTACTCGCCGCCGACCGCGACCGCGCTATTCCAACTCGCCTGGTTGACGCCCGCGGTGCTGTATTTGGCGCCCGGCGTGAAGTTGAACTGGGCGCCCGGATTGTTGGACGCGTTCTGCCGCGTGAAATAAAACGAGCGAACGAAGCCGTGAATCGATAGCGGATTGGGAGTCGGGGGAGGCGGAGGCGGTGGTGCGACCGTCGCTTCGGGCGGCGGCGGCGCGGGCGCTTCGGTCGGCGGCGGCGTCGCCGGAATGTACCGCACGACTACGAGCCGGCGATCCGGCACCCACTGCACGTACGCGCCCATGCCTTCGGAGATCACGCGTACCGGCACGAGCACGTCGCCCTGATAGAGAATCGGCGGCACGTCGAGTGGACGCGACTCGCCGTTGATGATGACCTCCGGCTTGCCGACGGTCACGCGCACCTCGGCGCCGGACTTCGAGACCACGGCCGTCTTGCTGGCCGGATCGTACGATACCGTCGCACCCATCTGCTCGAACATCGAGCGCAGCGGAATCAGGATCGTTCCGCCGCGCACCAGCGCGGCTAAGACGCGTCCCTGCTTGAGGACGTCGGGCCGCGAGTAGACGTGACGGTCGTTGTAGAGAATTGGAATCTGCCCCGAGGGCGGAGCGCCGAAGTTCGCGGGTGGAGTGGAGCCGGTCTGCGCCACCGGAGTCGTTGCGCTTTGCGCCGGCAGCGCGACGGCAACCGCCCCAATCACGGCCGCGATGAGCGCCGCGCGAGCACAAGCAGTCTTCATAACCAGAAGGAGCCTCCTGTTCAAAGAAGTAACTGGCGTCAACTTCTCTGCGTCGCCGGCATTAACCTGGGTCAATATTTTGGACGACCTCGCGCTCGCCGGTAAGGGAATCGCCCGGCCGCACAGCCGGGCGATTGTCGACGCAGGCGCACTCCCGAAATCTCCGTCGCAGCGAGAACGGCGCGCGCGAACAAAAGAAGACACCGCACATAGTCTAGCGCCCGCCCATTAAGGCGCTCTTAACACTCGCTTAACCGGTGTGGTGGTAAAGCAGCCTTACCCGTAACGACCCGTGATATAGTCCTCGGTGCGCTTGTCCTTCGGCTTCGTGAAGATGGTCGCGGTTTTGTCTGTTTCGACCAGCTCGCCCAGCAAAAAGAACGCCGTGTTGTCGCTGATCCGCGCGGCCTGCTGCATCGAGTGCGTGACGATGACGACGGTGTAGTCTCTCTTGAGGTCGCCGATGAGGTCTTCGATCTTGCTCGTCGCGATCGGGTCGAGCGCGGACGCCGGCTCGTCCATCAGAATCACCTCGGGGTCGACCGCGAGACAGCGGGCGATGCACAGCCGCTGCTGCTGCCCGCCCGACAAGGCCATCGCGGAGCGGTCGAGCCGATCCTTGACCTCGTCCCAGAGCGCGGCGTGGCGCAGACTGTGTTCGCAAATCTTCCGCAGCGCGGCGGGATCGCGTTCGCCATGGATGCGCGGGCCGTACACGACGTTGTCGAAGATGGACTTCGGAAACGGGTTCGGTCGCTGGAACACCATGCCCACGCGATACCGAATCGTCACCGGATCTATGTCCGGCGCGTAGATGTCCTGATCGTCGAGCAGGACGCGCCCCTCCACCCGAGCTCCCGGCGTCAAGTCGTGCATCCGATTCAGCGCACGAATGAACGTGGACTTCCCGCAGCCCGACGGACCGATGAGCGCCATGACCTGATTCGCGGGTACCCGGAGCGATGCGTTGCGAATTGCGTGGAAGGCGCCGTAGTACACGTCGAGGTTTTCGACGTTGATTTTCGGCTCCGTCGAAACCGAAACTGCGTCCTCGGTGCTCACGAACATGCGCCGCGGGTATTCGTCATGCTGATGCGGATTGCCCGTCTTAAGGCCGTTTAATGCGCATGATGGGGAGCCGAATCGTAAACGACGTGCCCCTTCCCAGCATCGACTCCGCCGAGATCGCGCCTCCGTGCGCGTCGACGATGCCCTTCACTATCGCGAGACCGAGGCCGGCGCCGCCGCTCCCGCGAGTGCGCGAGCGATCGACGACGTAGAATCGCTCGAAGATATGCGGCAGGTCGCGGTACGGGATGCCCTCACCGGTGTCGCGGACACGCAGTACCGCGTCGCTGTCGCGGGCATCGAGCTCGACGCGGATGCGCCCGCCGCCCGACGTGTGGCGCAGCGCGTTGTCGATCAGGTTGACGAAGACTTGCGATAGCCGATGAGGATCCGCCTCGACGCGCACGGGGCGCAGCGACGAGAGCTCGAGCGAGACGCCTTTATTGAACGCCTGCTGCTCGAACGACGCCACGATTGGACGAGCGACCTCCTCGAGATCGACGTCACGCAGATCCAGCTTGAGCTGTCCGGATTCCGCGCGAGCCTGCTCGAGCAACTGACCGACGAGCGCGGTAAGCCGGTCCACCTGCGCGAGCGCCTGCGGAACGAAGAGGTCGCGCGCCTCCTCTTCCGGAGCCTCCAGCACCGTCTCGAGCATCAGCTTTATCGATGAAAGCGGGGTGCGCAGCTCGTGCGAGACATTGGAAAGGAACTCTTTACGCGCTCGGTCGAGGCGCACGAGGCCGGTCTGATCGTCGGAGAAGATGACGACCCGCGACAGATTTCCCGTCTCGTCGGAGAGCGGCGATACCGATATCCGGTAGGTTCGCTGGCCCTGTGCTCCCGTCATCATCAAGGGCGCGACCGACGCCTCACCGCCGAACGCGTCGGCGATCCGGTGCTCCAGTTCGACGTTATGGATCGCTTCGATGATGTGGAGGCCGGTCGCGCGGCCGGAATCGAAGCCGAACGTGGTCCCCGCTGCCGCGTTGGCAAACTCGACGCGCCGCTCGCGATTGACGAGGATGACGCCGATGGGCAGCGCGCCCACGAGCCGCGCAAAGCCGCTGTCGGCCGAAACCGACGCCGGTTCCGGGGGCGTGGTCGCCGCATTCGATTCGCTCCGGGCGGAGTTCGCCGGCGGGCGACGCATGCGTGCCAGGCCCAGACCCGCCGCGAGCCCGGCGATCAGCGCAACGAGCGACCACTCGAGGCCAGTCAAGCCTTGAACATGTACCCGCGGCTGCGAACGGTGAGAATGTGCCGCGGCGACCGCGAGTCTTCTTCTATCTTCTCGCGCAGCCAGCGAATGTGCACGCTGACCGTTTGCTGCTCGCCTTCGAAGTCGTAGCCCCACACCTTGTCGAGCAGCGTCTGACGCGTGACGACGCGGCCCTGATTCTCCATGAGCACGCGCAACAGCCCGAACTCCTTGGGCGCGAGGGAAACCTCCGCCCCTCGGACGGTGAGCTGCTGTCGCGACGGATCGAGGACGATGTCGCCCAGGACGATCGCCTCGTCGTGTCCGGCGGGCAGCGAGCTCTGGCGGCGCAGCCGAGCCTTGACCCGTGCCAGAAACTCGTGCAGAGCGAACGGCTTGGTGACGTAGTCGTCGGCCCCGAGCTCCAACGCCAACACCTTGTCGATCTCCTGGTCCTTGGCGGTGAGCATGATGATCGGCACCGGGCTGAACTTGCGGATTTCCTTGCAGGCTTCGACGCCGTCGAGCACCGGCAACATGATGTCGAGCACGACCAGGTCCGGCTGCTCGCGTTGCGCCATCGCGATCGCGCTGCGTCCGTCTCCCGCGGTCACGACGGCGTAACCGCTGCGTTCGAGATTGAAGCGAAGCGTTTGCAGGATCGCGGACTCGTCGTCCACGATGAGGATCTTCTTATTGAAGTCCGGGCTCTTGACGGCGGCCGTTCGCGGCGACCGCATCTCCGACGTTCCATTCATACGCTTTTGCAATGGCGCTGTAGTCCAGCGCACCGTCCCCTTCTGCGGAGCGAGTGGTGTAGAGTTGGTATGCGAGCCCGGTCGCGGGCATGGGAAGGCTTGCGGCGCGAGCCGCGTCGAGCGCTGCGGCGAGATCCTTACGGAGCAGATCGAGCGCGAACCCGCCGCTGAAAGTCCCGGCCAGCCACGTCTTGGGCAACCATTGCGCGAGCAGATAGTTCGAAGCGGTCGCGGACGCTAATACTTCGCGCACCGCATTCAGGTCGGCGCCCGCGCGCTGCGCAAACGACAGTCCTTCGACGTTGGCGATCATCACGTTCGCGATGATGATCTGATTGACGAGCTTGACCGTCTCGCCCATCCCCACCGGCCCGAGGTGGTGCGGAGTGCCCATAGCGCGCAGGACCGGTTCCGCACGCGCAAACGCCGACGGCGACGCGCCCACCATAATCGTCAGCGTGCCGTCCCGCGCGCGAGCCGGGCCGCCGCTGGCCGGGGCGTCGACGAATTCGACGCCGCGCTCCGCGAGGCGGTGCCCGAAGCGTCGCGAGGCCACGGGCGAGATCGTGGACATGTCGATCACCAGCGAGCCGGCCTTAGCTCCCGCGGCGACGCCGCTCGGAGCGAAGAGTGCGTCTTCGACGTCGGGAGCGTCCGGTACGCAGATCACGATCGCGTCCGCGTCGCGCGCCAGGGTAGCGGGATCCGGCGCCTCGGCAACGCCGTCGGCGCGCAACCGCTCGAGGGCCTCTCGACGCCGATGGACGGTCGCGGCCACGTCGAATCCGGCTTTGCGCAACGACCGAGCCATCGGCTCGCCCATCGCACCCAACCCGACGAATCCGACACGGGCAATCACGAGCCGCCCCTTTGGGCGCAGACTCAGGATAACCTTCGGAGCCCGGCGAAGGCCGCCGCATGACCACCGCCACCGCAACTCCCTCAATCGTGCGTCCGACTTTTGACGAGCTGAACCTCTCCATCGGAAAACGGACGCGCCTGCACCGCTTCATGTACGAGCACGGCCCCGCGAACGGCACGCTGATGATGCTCCCGATCGATCAGGGTCTGGAACACGGACCGGTCGACTTCTTCGACAATCCGGCGGCGATCGACACCGACTGGATCTATCGGCTCGCCGTCGAAGGGAATTTTTCCGGCGTCGCATTGCACGTCGGGCTGGCTGAGAAGTACCAGAAACACTACGCCGGCCGCGTTCCGCTGCTGTTGAAGGTCAACGGAAAGACCAACATCCCGCCCGACGACGAAGCCTTTAGCCCCATGACGTCGTCGGTCGAAGACGCGGTTCGGCTCGGCGCCGATGCCGTCGGCTACACGCTCTACGTCGGCAGTCCGTCACAAGAGGTCGACATCGCGCAGTGTAACGAGGTCCGCCGCGAGTGCGAACGCTACGGAATGCCGCTGGTCGTGTGGGCTTACCCGCGCGGCTCCGCAGTGAAGGCGAAGGGTGGCATCGATTCGCTCTACGCGGTCGATTATGCGGCGCGCGTGGCGTGCGAAATCGGCGCGGACGTCATCAAGCTCAACGAGCCCGTATGGAAGCCCGACGACGCGGCGAACCTGCCGAAACCGTACAATACGCTAGCGTTCGACGACGTCGATGGCTTACGGAAAGTGGTCAAGTCGGCTGGACGGAGTCTCGTCCTCGTCTCCGGTGGGAGCAAGATGGGCGACGACGCGACCATTCACAAGGCGCACGTCGCGATGGCCGCGGGCTGCGTCGGGCTGATCTTCGGCCGCAACATGTGGCAGCGCAAGTGGGACGAGGCGCTCTCGATGGCCTCGAGCATCCACGATGTTCTCGCGGACTACGGCCAGCAGGATTAGGCGTGCAACGGGGCTTGCTGTGCGACACAGTCCGCGCAGTACCAGCCCACCGCGCCGCCATGATCCTGCGGCACCATCTGCTCGCGCGGACCGCGGCGTCCGCATCCGGCGCACGCGTAGGTCGGGGCCCCGGCAGCGGGCCGCGCAGCGCTCTCGTGACGCTTGGCGACGTAGAAGGCCAGGTAGATCGCCGCACCGATGACCCACGGCGCCCACGCAAAGAACGCGTCAAACGCGCCGCCGGAGATCTCCGCAATCACTTCTTGAAGTACTCTGCGTTAATCTCGGTGTAGTTTTGCCACTTCTCCGGCACGTCGGAATCGGCGAAGATCGCCTCTACCGGGCAAGCTGAAACGCAGGCGCCGCAGTCGATGCAGACCTCCGGATCGATATACAGCATCTCATCTTCATCCTTGCCGTGTATGCAATCGACCGGACACACGTCGACACACGACTTGTCTTTGGTTCCGATGCACGGCTCGGTGATGATGTAGGCCATAGCGTTTCAGCTTCCCCGAAGAGTAACCGTGCCCTTCAGACCGCCGGCCGCCCGCGTATCGCGCGCAGCAACCACAACAACACGATCGCGCCGATCAAAGCGCAGAGCATGCTTGGCAGATTGAACCCCGTAACGCCGACGTGGCCAATCAGTCCGTAGAGCCAGCCGCCGATCAGCGCGCCCACGATGCCGACGACGATGTCGGTAATGATGCCGCCGGGCGCTTCCCCGGGGACGATCCAGCGGGCGACCAGACCCACGATCAGGCCAAAAATGATCCAGGCAAGAATACCCAACGTCTTCCTCCTTCGGCTTGCTGCCTCCGCACAGGGAGTTAGCTCTCCCGCGGTGGACGATACGACATTATGAAGCGTACTTTCCTCTGCCTCCTTGGCGCGTTTGCGCTCGCGACGGGCGGCGCCTTAGCCGACCCAACGGGCACCGAGATCACCGCCGGCGGAACGGGCAGCGTTTCGATGCCGCCCGACGTTGCGACGGTTACCGCCGCCGTGGAGACGAGCTCCCAGAACGCCGACGAGGCGATCTCGCAAAACAATGCGTCGTACAACCGCGTCGTCGCCGCACTCGAGAAGTCCGGCGTAACGCGCGACGACATCGCGCTGGTGTACTACAACGTCAGCTATAATCAGCCGCCGCAAGTGACGCCGCCGAATCCAACCGGCGAACGTTACGGATACACCGTCTCGCGCAACTTTTCCGTAAAAGTGCGGCAAATCGGCAACGCCGGGCGCGTCAGCGACGCGTGCATGAGCTCCGGGGCCACGGCGATCAACGGGGTGAGCTTCGGGCTATCGAATCCCGCCGTCGCTCGCGAGCGCGCGACGGCGAACGCGGTCGCGGCGGCGCGTGCGAACGCCGAGGCGATCGCGCGGGCGGCCGCCCTGAGAATCATCGGGATCAAAAGCATCGAACTAACCGGCGAGCCCTCGGGCCCGGTGCCGCTCATGCGCGCCGCCGCGATGCCGTCGGCGCCGACGCAGTTCGACCAGTCCAACGTGAACGTCACGGTATCGGTGAGCGTCGTGTTCGTCGCCGAACCGTGACGAAGCGGCGAAACCTCCCGCGGCCGAGCCTGGTAACATAGGCGATGACGTTTGAGTGTGAAACCTGCGCCGCTCGCCCGGCCGTCACGTCGTACGGCGGACGCCGCGTGTGCAACCGCTGCGCGCAAAAACGCGCGGCGACCAGCGCGCTGCCCTTCGTCGGAGCCGCGCTGGCCGCGGCCGGCCTGATCGCGGGCAGCGCCATACTCGCCGAAAAAATGCAGGGCGGCGGAGCCGCCTCGCCGCTGGACGAGCTCGGCAAGCGCTTTCGCGGCGGCACGCCGACGCTGGGCGCCTATTCTCGCGATCTGACCGAGCTCGCGCGCAACGGCAAGCTCGATCCGGTCATCGGGCGCGATCGCGAAATCGACCGCGTCGTTTCGATTCTCGCTCGGCGCAGCAAAAACAATCCATGTCTGGTCGGCGAGCCCGGCGTCGGCAAGACGGCCATCGTCGAAGGTCTCGCCGCACGCATCGTCGCCGGCAACGCGCCGGAGTCGCTGCGCGGGAAGCGCGTCCTAGCGCTATCTCTGGGCCCGCTGGTCGCCGGCACGAAATACCGCGGCGAATTCGAGGGCCGCGTCAAGCGCATTCTCGACGAGGTCAAGCGCAGCGCACGCGACGTCGTGCTCTTCATCGACGAGCTGCACACGCTCGTCGGAGCCGGCGCCGCGGAGGGCGCGCCGCTCGACCTGAGCACGATGATCAAGCCGGAGCTGGCGCGCGGCGACCTGCAGTGCATCGGCGCTACGACGTTCGACGAGTACCGCAAGTACGTCGAATCCGATGCCGCGCTCGAGCGCCGGTTCCAGCCCGTCATGGTCGAAGAGCCGAGCATCGACGAGACGATCCGGATCCTCGGCGGTTTATGCGAGCGCTACGCGCGTCATCACAACGTCGTCATCGGCGAAGACGCGATCGAGGCGGCGGCGCACCTCTCGGCCCGCTTCATCGCCGATCGCTTCTTGCCGGACAAGGCGATCGACCTCGTCGACGAGGCCGCCGCTTCCGTCGCGCTGGCGAACAAAGGGGCGGTCGAACGGCCACTCGTCGGTCGCGAAGACGTCGCGGCGGTCGTAACGCGCTGGACCGGCATTCCGCAGGATTCGCTCACGGAATCGCAGGCCGCTCGGCTCCTCGATCTCGAGCGCCTGCTCTCCAAGCGCGTCATCGGTCAAGACCACGCCATCGCCGCGGTGTCGGACGCGATCCGGCGCGCGCGCACGGGCTTGCACGACCCGCGCAAACCGCTGGGCACGTTCCTCTTCCGTGGCCCGAGCGGCGTAGGCAAGACGGAGCTCGCCAAGACGCTGGCCGAGGCGTTGTTTGGGAGCGAGGCAGCTCTAGTGCGCATCGACCTGGCCGAGTTCACGGAGCCGCACACGCTGTCGCGACTGCTCGGTGCGCCGCCCGGTTACGCCGGCCACGACGAGCCGGGACAGCTCACCGAGCCGGTTCGGCGGCGGCCGTACTGCGTCGTGCTGTTCGATGAGCTCGAGAAGGCCCACCCGGACGTCGCATCGATCCTGTTACAAATCCTCGACGACGGGCGCGTCACCGATTCCAAGGGGCGCACGATCGACTTCCGCCACACGCTCATCATTCTGACGACCAACCTGCAGGACGACGACCTCGCCCTGGCGTTGCGTTCGGAGCTGCTCGACCGAATCGACGAGATCGTGCCGTTCGAAGAGTTGGGGCTGCCGCAGATCGAGGCTATCGTTACGATTCACGTCGACGCCCTGGCGAAGCGACTCGGCGCGCGCAACGTCGCGCTCAACCTTTCCGACGAGGCGAAGCTCTACCTCGCTAAGGTATCGATGGGCGCCGGAAGCGGGGCCCGCTACGTGCAGCGCACCGTCTCACATTACGTCTCGACGCCCCTCTCGACGGCGCTGCTCCGCGGCGAGCTGCGCGAAGGCTCGGCAGCCGACGTCACGCTCGAAGGCGACGCCCTGCGCGTCCGCGCGGCTTAGGGAACTTGGGAACCTAGGGCACGAGTGCGGTAGCGGCGTTGGTTGCCGGCGCGAGCGCCAGCGCGAGCGGCGCGCTGATTCCGGTGGCGACGGTCGTCCACGACGCACCCGCGTAGGGGGGAGGATACTCGGTCACCGTGTTGTTCCCGTAATTGGCGACATAGAGATTGCCGAGCATGTCGATCGCGAGCGCGATCGGCTCGCTCTGGCCGCCGACGATCGTCGCCGGCGAGCTCGTGTACGGCGCGACGTATTCGGTCACGGTGTTCGCACCCTGATTCGGCACGAAGAGGTTCGCCGACGCGCTCAGGCCGATCGTGCCCTGTTCGTTGACGCCGTTGCTGATTGTAGCGATTGGCTCGCTCGAGCTCGAGAACGGCGGCGAGTACTCCACGACGGAGTTCGGCGTCGAATTAAGGTTCGCCACGAAGAGATTACCGCGCGAGTCGAGCGCGAGCGAATTCGGAGTGCTGAGCCCTTTCGAAATGATCGTCGGAGCACCACCGTAGGGCGGCGCGTACTCGCAGACGGTGTTTGCGGCGGAGTTGAGCACGAAGAGGTTGCCGCTCGCGTCGAGCGCAAGGCTCACGGGGTCGTCCACGTTCGCGCTGATGACCTGCGACGGACCGCCAACGTAGGGCGACGAGTACATCGTCACCGTATTGCTGCCGTTTCCGTTGGCCACGAAGAGGTCTCCGCGACCATCGACGGCGAGAGCCTGGGGATGATTCACGCCGTTCGCGATCGTGGCCGGTGCTTGATTATAAGGCGGCGGGTATTCGGTGATGCTGCCGGGCTGATCGGCGACGAATAGGTTGCCGGCCGGATCGAAGATCAGCGCCTGCGGATTGCTCACGCCGCTCGCGATCGTCGCGAGGGGCGTAGTTTGGCCGTAGGCGTAGAGCGTGACGGTGTTGACGTTGGAGTTCGCAACGCCCAGCAGCTGGCGGACGTCGACGCGCGCCGTGCCGCTGCAAACCGCGCCCGGTTGCGCGCAGAGGTTGGGTAGCCCCTGATAGGCGGCGGTAGCGCGCAAGATGCTCGAGCTCGCATTGATCGACGCCGGACCCGAGACGTAGAATTCGTTCGGCGCAAGTGCACCCGCCTGAGCGACGGCAAGCGGGAGCGAGCCGCCCGCCTGACTGAGCGAGAAGCTCGCGCCGGAGGTTCCAACGATGACGTTTTGATCGTCGTCGAGCATCTCGACGAGCAGTGCATGCTTGCCGGCTCCGTAGAGATCGATCCCGCCCTGCGCGTTTACGGCGCTCGTTGACGAGGCTGGAACGATCTGCAGCTGCGCGGGCACGCCGCTCAGCGTGAGGTTGAGCGAGTTGGTCGCGCTCGTCGCGACGTTGAACGCCACCGCGGCGCCGCCGATCGTTCCCGTGTAGATTCCCGCGGGGAGCGTCAGCGCGAGCTGGCAGCTCGTGCCCCCGGGCGCCGGCGAACATCCAGTCGCATTGGGCCCGACGGTCACGTTCTGCGTAATGCTGGTCGGGCCGATCACGTTGATCGCAAGCACCTGCGTTCCGTTGCCGGCGACGGCGAGGCCGGCGGTTACGGGCGGCGGTGCGGTCGTGACCGGAACCGCACCGCCCAAGGGCTGAGGCGCAACCGGCGACGGCAGAGCCGGCAGCGAGGGAACCTTGGAGAGCGCCGGATTCGTCTGACTCGCTGCCGGCACGAAGATGCGCACGACGGTGTTCCCCGACCCGCCCGCGCCGAGGGCTGCGCCCGCGGGCATGAGCGCGCCGCCCTGACCGCCGCCGGCGCAGCCTACAGCGCAGGCCGCCGCGGTCAGAGCCGCGGCGACACGCAACGCAACCGTTTTGCCAACCACGACGCTACCGCAAGAGACGCTCGACGTTACTGCGCATGTCGAACGGTGAGAGCTCGCCGACGACGATCTTGCGAATGACTCCGCCGCGATCGATGAACACGTGCACCGGCAACCCGTTGACGTTGTATTGGTCGCGCAGCGTTCCCGCGTCGATCACGACGGGATAGCTGAGATGGTGCTCGTTGCGGAACAGCGACGCCTTGCGCGCGTTCTCGAGGACGTCTACGCCGACGACCTGCAAACCGCGCGCGCCGTATTCGTGCTGCAGCGCGTCGAGCGCCGGAGCCTCTTGGTTACACGGCGGACACCACGTCGCGAAGAAGTTGAGGTAGATCGCCTTCCCATGTAGCGAAGCAAGCGTGAGCGATGGTCCGGGAAGGCTCGGCTCGCTCCAACTCGGCGCGGCGCGTCCGACTCGAGCCGGGCCGGACGAGTCCGCCGGCGACGCGGTGCTTCCGCCGCGACCGCAGCCGGCAGCGGCGAGCGAGGCAAGCGTGGCCACGGCCACGACCCATTTACCCATAGCTGGGATAACCGATCGCGCGCCGGTCCTGTAACATTTGCTCGACGAGTTCGCCGACGCCGGCGAAAAGCCGCTGCTCGCGCACGTAGCGCAGGTCGCGCAACGCGAGCTCGCGCCCGTAGATCGTGTGCTGGAAGTCGCGCAGCCACGCCTCGACCGTGCGCGCCGTCCCGCCGAACTGCGGGTTCGTCCCGATCGAGACGAGCGCCGCGTAGTCGCGGCCGTCGTAGCGTGCCACGGCGGAGTACACGCCGTCTTTCGGCAAGAGCTTGTTCGGAACGCGAACGTTCGCGGTGGGAAATCCCAGCGCGTGGCCGCGACCGGCTCCGACTTCGACGACGCCGCGGATCTCGTACCCGGTGCTGCCCAAGAGACGATCGGCCTGCGCCACGCTCGCCGTCTGCGATCAGCGCCCGAATGCGCGTGCTCGAGATCCGTTCGCCGCCGTCGGCGACGTGCGCGACCGGTACGAACCCAACGCCGCGCTGCCTAAGATATTCCGCCATCATCGCAACGTCGCCGCTGCGCTTGTGACCGAATCGAAACGTCGACCCGACGACGACGCCGCCCACGCCGAGCCGCTCGACGAGCAAATCGAGAAACGCCTCGGGTTGCAGCGTCGCGATGCGATCGTCGAACGTCGCGAAGAAACACTCCTCGAAGCCAGCAGATGCCAGGAGGCCGAGACGCTCTTCCGTCGTGGAGATCAGTGGCGGCTCCGTGCCCGGCCGCAGATGCGTCGCCGGATGATTCGAGAAGGTCAACGCTCCGGAGCGCCAACTCGGACGGCGCAGGCGCAGCGTCTGGCGCGCGATCTCGCGGTGGCCGCGATGAAACCCGTCGAAGAATCCGATCGCGAGGGCAAGCGGGCGCACCGTGTTGCGCGCCAGCTCGTGACTGACTTTCAAACGAAAACCTTGCGTGGCGCGAGCAGCGTCCCGAGCGCCTCGCCAACGCCGACCAACGCCCGCGACTCGTCGCGGACGAACACGTGCCTTCCGGTCGCGCCCTCGGGCAGCGGAACGACGCGTCCAGCGCGAAAATCCGCCGATCCGCGCAAATCCAGGACGATCGTCGGAAACGGGATGATGTGCTCCGGTGCGATCAGTGCGTCCTTCGGCGCGCGAGCGATCTCGTCGAGCGTGCGCGCCTCATAGAGGACGAACGGCCCGGACGCCTCGCGCACGAGCGCGCCCATGTGACCAGGAACGCCGAGCGCGGTTCCGAGATCGTGGCACAACGTCCGCACGTAGGTGCCCTCGCTGCACGCCACGCGTAGCCTCGCGACGCCATGCCCCGAGCCCGTCGAAGGATCCGTTCCGAGCATCGTCAGCCCGTAGATCGTGACGGCGCGCGGCCGCCGCTCGACGCTCTTACCTTCCCGAGCGAGCTCGTACAGCCGGCGTCCCTGATGGCGCGCGGCCGAGTACATCGGCGCGGTCTGCATGATTCGCCCCGCGAATTGCGGCAGCAGCGCCTCGAGCCGTTGCGGCCAATCCTCGGGAGGAGCCGCGGTCTCGATTGTCTCGCCGTGCGCGTCTTGCGTCGTCGTCGAGCGGCCGAGCGCGAGCGTGCAGACGTAGGCCTTGCGCTGGTCGGCGAGCAGAGGGATCAGTCGCGTCGCCTTGCCGATCGCCACCGGCAGAACCCCAGCGGCCTGCGGATCGAGCGTGCCCAGATGCCCGGCGGCGAGCTTACGATCGCCGGCGTAGAGCGCATAGATTCGGCGCACTCGCGATACCGATTGCGCCGAGCTCGGGCCGGCAGGCTTGAACAGATTGACGAAACCGATCAAAAGCCGGCCCCCAGAAAGACCGCTACAAACCTTCGGCGACGAGCGCCGCTTCGACGGCGGAAAACGCATCCGGCAGCGAACCGTGATACGTCAATCCGGAGGCCCGGAAATGGCCACCGCCACCGAGTCGTCCAGCCGCCGCCTGAACGTTGATGCGCCCGCCCGAGCGCAAGCTCACGCGAATCTCGCCCTCGATCGCCTTGAACAAGGCCGCGACGTCGACTCCCTCCTGGCCCAGCAGCGTGTTGACGACGTCCTCTGTGTCTTCGCCGTCGGCTCCCGTTTCCGCGAGCATCGCATCGTCCACGTGCGAGTAGCAGTAGCGGCCATCGTGCTCGAACCGCATCTTCTCGACGATGCGGCTCAGGAGCTTCGTCGCCGCGACGCGCTTGCGCAAGAATATCTCTTCGGTGATGCGCTCCTTGTCGGCGCCCAACCGCATCAGCTCGGCCGAGAGCTCCAGCGCCTCCGGCGTCGTGTTCGAGTGCATGAAGCCGCCGGTGTCGGTCATTATCGTCGCCAGAATGCATGTCGCGATCCGGGAGTCGAGCGGCACACCGAGTCCACGCAGGATGTGCATCACGACGGTGCCGGTCGAGCACTCGTGTTCGAGAACGAAGTTGAGTTTGCCGAAGAGCGAGTTGCCGAGATGATGATCGATGTCGAGCATATTTGCGCGATCGACCGGCGGCAGAAACTCACCGGCGCGGCGCCAGTCGCTCATGTCGCAGAACACGAACAACGTGTCCTGGGGCAAATCCGCCGGCAGCTCCCGCGACACGAGCTCTGCGTCCGGCAAGAAACGCAGGTTGCGCGGCACGCCGTCCTGCTGGAAGTAGGCGACCCGCTTTCCAAGACGCTTCAGCGCAAGCCCCAGCGCCAGCCCCGCCCCGAGCGTGTCGCCGTCGGGTTTCACGTGGCTTACCATGACGAACGAGCTGCGCCGGCGCAGCTCCTCGACGACCTCTTGCGTCGACGCGATCCCGGGGCTGCTTTCGATCATTCGCCCTCTTCCGCCGCGGAGTGCGCCGCCGCCTCGCGAAGCGTCTTCGCGAGCTCGATGGCACGTTCGGCGGAGCGATCCTCGATAAACACGAGTTCGGGGGTGTGGCGCAAGTCGATCTTGCGCCCCAGCTCGCCGCGCAGAAATCGACCCGCGTGGCTGAGCGCGTCCAGCGACTGACGCGCCTGATGGCGGTCGCCGATCACGGACACGAACACCTTGCAGTGCCGCAGATCGTCGCTCACCTCGGCGTGCGTCACCGTGACGAACGCGAGCCTCGGATCTTGCAGCTCCTGCGAGATCAGCGTTCCGAGGATGCGCTGGATCTCGTGATCGATCTTCGCCAAGCGCTGAACTTTCATGCTGCCACTCCAATTGCTGGAAGCCGAACCTGCTGCCCGCGAAACCGCTCGTCGTCGCACCTCCTGTGCTCCTCCTGCTGCGGCGCTCGCGCGGGCGAGCAAGCTCGGAACGAAGTGCGCATCCTGCGCTGGCCCGCGCTCGTCGCAGCTTCCGCTCTGCAGCAGGTTCGGCTTCCTTCGCAATCTCAAGCGAGTGCGCGATCGGAGCCCGAGCGCGGCGACGTGTCGCGCAGGCGGCGTGTAAATGCGCCGCGGAGCCATGGAGGGCGGGAGCGGCGCATGAGCCGAGCGACGCCGAGCGCCGGATGCGCGAGGCTAGCGTCCGCCGGCGCGATATGTCGCCGTCGAGGGCGCAGATCGCGCGACGAGCGCGCAGCAGGTCCGGTTTCACTTGTATGCTCACGCGTGTACCAATTCCGCTGCGACGCGTTCGAGCGCGTAGGCTTCGATGACGTCGCCTTCCTTGAGGTCCTGGAACTTCGCGATCTGGATGCCGCACTCGAAACCTTCGGCGACCTCGCGCACATCGTCCTTGAAGCGCCGCAGGCTCTCGATCTCTCCATCGAAGACCACGGCCGCGTCGCGAATCACGCGAGCCTTGGCGTTGCGCGTGATCTTGCCGCTCTGCACGTAGCATCCGACGATCGTGCCGACGCGGCTGACCTTGAAGACCTGCCGGACCTGGGCGCGGCCGAGCACGACCTCGCGCTCGACCGGCGAGAGCATGCCGCGCATCGCCTTCTTTAAATCGTCTTCGATCTCGTAGATGACTTGATAGAAGCGCAGGTCGACGCCCTCGTTCTCCGCGAGCCGCCGCGCCGTCTCGTCGGGACGAATGTTGAAGCCGATCAGCACGCCGTTCGAGGCGCTGGCGAGATTGACGTCGTTGGGCGAAATAGCTCCCACGCCGCCGTGAATGACGCGGATCTCGACGTCGTCGGTCGAGAGCGATTCCATGCGGGCGCGCAGCGCTTCGAGCGAGCCCTGCCCGTCGGCCTTGATGATTAGATTGAGCACCTTCTTTCCCTCGGTCGGCATCGCCATGAAGGTCTCGAGCGATACGCGCTGCGAGCCGGTCGCGGCCATGCGCACGTCGCGGCGGCGCGTCGCGCGCTTCTCCGCGGTTTCGCGAGCCACGCGCTCGTCGCTCACGACCGAAAGCGTGTCGCCTGCGGCGGGAACGTCCGAGAGCCCCATCACCTCGACGGGAATCGAGGGACCGGCCTTCTTCACTTGCTTGCCCTTGTCGTCGATCAGAGCGCGTACCTTTCCGAAGGTTCCACCCACGACGACGATATCGCCGACGCGCAACGTGCCGTTCTGCACGAGCACTGTGGCGACCGCGCCGCGACCGCGGTGCAGTGCCGACTCGATCACGACGCCGCTCGCGCGACGGTTCTTGTTCGCGCGCAGCTCGCGAATGTCGGCTTCCAGCAGGACGGTGTCGAGGAGGCTGTCGATGCCGTCGCCGGTCTTCGCGGAGACGGGCACCATCTCGACGGTGCCGGCCCAGTCGACCGGCGCAAGGCCTTCTTCCATCAGCTGCTGCTTCACGCGATCGGGCTGCGCGTCGGGGCGGTCCATCTTGTTGATCGCGACGACGATGGGAACGTTCGCCGCCTTGACGTGCGCGATCGCCTCTTTCGTTTGCGGCATGACGCCATCATCGGCCGCGACCACTAGGATCGCGACGTCGGTGACCTTCGCGCCGCGCGCGCGCATCGCCGTGAACGCCTCGTGACCCGGCGTGTCCACGAAGGTAATCTTGCGCTCGTTCCGCTCGACGGTGTACGCGCCGATCTTCTGCGTGATGCCGCCCGCCTCGCCGGCGGCGACGTTCGCCTGCCGAATCTTGTCGAGCAACGACGTCTTGCCGTGGTCAACGTGACCGAGCACCGTGACGACGGGCGGGCGAGGGGTCAGCATCTCGGCTTTGTCCTCTTCCTGCTCGACAGTCACTTCTTCGCCGGCTTCCTTGACGACGGCGTTGAAACCGAAGCGTTTCGCGATCTGAATCGCGACTTCGCTCGAGATGTTCTGATTGATCGTCGCCATCGTGCCGATCTTGATCAGCTCCGTGATGACGTCTCGCGCAGGCACGATCATCGACGTCGCGAGCTCCTGGACCGTCAGCAGATCCGGGATCTCGATCGTCTCCAGCGTGCGCGCGGGCGGCACGACGGCCGGCTCGCCCTTCTTCTTGCGTTGCCGCTCTTTCTCGAGGAGCAGCTCCTTCTCGCGATCCTTTTTGGCGGCGGCCTTATCCTCGTGCGTGCGAATGCGATCGCCCGGGCGGCCGCCCGTCGACGGCGCGGGCATCTCGCCAGGCCCGCCGGGCCGCCCCGGAGCGGGCCGCGTACCGGGCGACATCGGACGGAAGGGACCGTTACCCGCCGGACGGCGCTGCTGCGGCGGCACGGCGCGCGCCGGAGCGATCAGGCGTCCCGGCACGGGGGCGCCGCCCTTACCACCCTGTCCGGGCATCGCCTCGCCCGGGCGCGGGGCGACCCCAGGCCGCCCCGGCAAACCGATCTGCGGACCGGGTGAGGCGGAGGCGGCGATAGTCGGTGGGGGAGCTGGGCGGCGCGCAACTGACGGCTGGCCGGAGGGCACCGGCCGCAGTTGAGGTATCGCCTCGGCGGCAGGACGGGCTCTCCTGGGTTCGGGCGGCGGTGCGGGGGGCGGCGCCGGCGTCGCCGGCGCGGAAGGCTGCAAGGGACGCCCCGTTCCGACTACGGGGCGAAGGCGCTGAATCGGAGCAGGCGCCGGCTCCGGTTTAGGTGCGGGCGCCTTCGGCCGCGCTTGGACCGGTTTTGCGGCGGCCGGCGGGGGCGCGGGTTTAGGAGCCGGCGGCTTCTCGCTAGGCTTGAGCAGCACGCTGCGGACCAGATCTGCGATCTGATCCGGAACGACACTGAGCTGATTTTTTGCCTCGAAGACGCCGCCCAGGCGCTCGTTGAAGAGCGTCGTGAGCTCCTTTGAGGTGAGTCCGAGCTCTTTTGCGAGCTCGAAGATCCTTACTTTTCCGGCCAAATTCTCTCTCGAGCGCAGCGGCGCCCGAGTCCCATCAGTTGGTGCGCGGAGCCCCAACCGACGGCTTTGGCTCCGCTAGGTAATCAAAGGGTCGCCCTCATCGGAGGCGACGGTCGTCACGAGATTTCATGAGTTCATTTCTTGCATGGGCTCTCTAATCATTAAACCATATTCGGCCGCTGCCGCGCCAAGCCCCGGGTACCGCTTGTTTTTGCGCGCGCGTTCGGCGCACTCGGGCGAGCAAAGGTAGGCGCCGCGGCCCGCTTGTTTGCGGCGCGCCGCCGGCGGATCGGCCTGCCAGCCTGCCGGCGTGCGCACGAACCTTGTGAGCTCGCCCTGCACGAAGCGCCGGCGACAACCGACGCAGCTGCGGGCCGGCTTATGCGCCGTCCTTCCCCAGGCGCTCGCGGCGGAACTCCTCGAGCTTTCGGATCAGCTCCGCGTCGATGTCGTCACCGGTCGGCTCGGGTGTCTCCGCGACTTCAACCGTCACCTCACTCGATGCGCGTTCAGCGCGGTCGGCGAGATAGCGCTCGCGCGTTTGAGACGCCTCGCTTTCGCTTGCGATGTCCAGCCGCCAACCCGTCAGGCGTGCGGCGAGCCGCACGTTCTGACCGTCGCGCCCGATCGCCAGCGAAAGCTGATAATCGGGAACGACGACGAGTGCAACTCCGTCGTCCTCGAAGAGTTCGACGCCGATGACCTTCGCCGGCGCCAGCGCGTTCATGATGAAGGTCGCGGGCGTCGGATCGTAGCGGATGATATCGACCTTCTCTCCGCGCAGGTTATCCGTGACGTTTGCGATCCGGCTCGACTTCGGCCCCAGGCACGCTCCGATCGGATCCACCTCCGCGCGATTGCTGCGTACCGCGACCTTCGAGCGGCTCCCCGGGTCGCGCGCGATCGCCATGATCTCGACCGTTCCGTCCGCGATTTCGGGAACCTCGAGCTCGAGCAGACGCTGCACCAAGCCCTCGGCGGCGCGCGACAGAATCACCTGCGGCCCCTTGGGCGACTTCTTGACGTCGAGCACGTAGGCTCGAATGAAGTCGTTGATGCGGTAGGCCTCCCCCGGGACCTGCTCGTCGAGGTACATAACCGCCTCGTCGCGACCCTCGAGTGTGATGTACATGTTGCGCTGCTCGTAGCGCTGCACCGTGCCGGTGACCAAGTCGTTGAGCTTGCGCACGTACTTGTTGTAGACCGTGTCGCGCTCCGCTTCCCGGATGCGCTGCACGATGACTTGCTTGGCCGTCTGTGCGGCGATCCGGCCGAAATCTTTCGGCGTCACCTCTTCGTCGTAGAAGTCGCCGGCCTGATACGGCGCTCCGGCCTTTTTCGCCAGAATCTCCAGCTTCGGATCCGCAACTTCATCCACGACGGTACGCCGGTGAAACACGCGATAGGCGCCGCTCTGGCGGTCGACGGTCACGATCGCGTTGGACTCGCGTACCGAAGTGTCGTTTGTACGCCGTGAGCAATGCGGCTTCGAGCGCCTCGAGCAGCATCTCGAACGAGATGTTTCGCTCCTTCGCGATGGAGTGGAGGACGTCGATCAGTTTATCGTCAGTTGCCGTGTCTGCTGTTGCCATGTAATTGTTTCCGTTGGAGTTTGTCGCGCTGAAAATCTTGGCGCGGGTCGTATTCCAAGCGAGCCGACTTGATCGCCGCGATCGGCAGCAAGAGTTCGCCGTTATCCGTGTCCACGACGACTGCTTCGCCTCGCAAGCCGCGCAGGACGCCGCGATGCGTCTTGGCCCCGTTGATCGTGAGCGTCGTTAGGATCCGCGCCCTCTGTCCCGCGAAGCGTTCGTAGTCGGCCTCTCTATAGAGTGGGCGATCGAGGCCGGCGGACTCGATCTCGAGAGTGTACGCCCCGTCCTGAGCTCCCAGGCTCGCGTTGATGTACGCTGCGACGCGCTCGCACAGCGCCAAATCGACGCCTCCCGGACGATCGATCGTCACGCTCAGCTCGAGCGCATCGCGCACCGGACGCGCATGATGCTGGACGATCTCGAGATCGTCGAACTGCCGATCGTGCACGATCGCATCGAGCTGCTGCTCGAATGTCTCGGCGATTCTCGGTGCACCCTTGCTCATGATGGCGTGTGTTGGTTCCTTCGTTGCAGGCCTCTAGAAGCAGCGAAGCGCGGGACGACACCCACGCTCCTCTCATAAGACCCGCTTTAGGATACCGAAAAGTGCGACGGGCCGCAACCCTTGCTGGGCGCGACCCCTCGCTCTGTTTTCCTATCTTGCGATCGGCGCGCCGCCGGAATATCGTCCGGCTGCCGTGGGCGCGCGTAGGGCGCCCTTACTCGGCGCGTACATCGCGGGCCCGATGGCCCGGCGGATTTTGCGGTTCCAACCGCCCTCCTTCGCTTCTTTACGAAGTGTGCCGGCCTGTCCGGCACGAGAAAATTGTAATGCGACAAATATCGTTTTTCAAGCGGGAAACGACCCCGCTCATGGCGACGAAACGGGCGACGGTGCGTATGGCACGAGCAGGCGGCCGTCGCACGGCTGCGACACCATGCCGTCCACGATCGGCGCGAGGCCCGCAGCGAACGGACTGAGAGGTGCACGGCTTGCCGAGCCTCCCCCGCCGATCGCGATCTGCGTGCCGTTGGCGGGACCGCCGTGCAGGTCGCTATGCACGATCGAGGAGTCCGGGTTCCCCGAGTCGGCATACGCCCCGCGAAGCTGCTCTGGATATCGTACGAGCCATCCCGTGCAGATCGTCGTCGGGCCCGACTTGCGCGCGGCGATGACCCACATCTTGACTCGCGCCTCGTTGCCCGTGTTCTTGACCTCGTAGATGTACTTCGTCTTCGCCAGAACGTCGGGCGGCGGCGTCGGCTCGAGCCGGCCCGCCAGCGAGTACGACGGCGTGTAACTCCTGCTGCTAGGGTGGACCGGATTATTCGGCAGCAGCGAGCGCAGCTTCGCATTAATGTTCGGCGCCGTGCGTGCCTTGGGCGCCGCGGTCGCGCGCGGCCCCGGCCGGGGCGTAGGCGGGACGGCAATCGGTCGCGCGGGCGCCGCTTGCGCCTTCGGCCCGGCACCGGCGCGCGGACCGGGGGACGCCCCGCCGCTCGGCCCTGGGCTCGGTGCCGTTCCGGCCGTCTTCGCGACCGCAGTCGCGCTCGTCGGGCTCGGACTGGGCACGCCGGCGCGCTGCGCCGGCAACGCGGACGCTCGAATCTCCGGTGCGGCGCTCGGCGCCGGACTTGCGCGTGCGATCGCCGCGGCCGTCGGTGATGCTCGCGGCAGCGCCGGCGCCGGCGTCACCGCGTGAGCCGTCGCGCGGATCAGCGGGGCGGCTTTGGGGGACGGACGCGCCGACGGCGCACTCGTCGGCACGGGTGAAGGAGCGACCGTGGGCGGAGGCTTCAGGGCTACCGCAACTGGTGCGACGGTCGGCACGCTGACCGGGGCGGCGGGTAGCGCGTTGCGCGGCTGCGTTTCGAAAATGTTCTGAGTCGGCTGCGGATTGGGTTGCGGCGTCTGCTGCGGGATTGGACGCGGGTTGGGCGGCGCGGTCGGCGCGATCTTCGCCAGCTCGTGGCGATTGACGGGCTGGCGTTGCGATTGCAGTTGCGCGAGCGGCGCGTGTTGCAGCGGCGCGATGGTCGGAACGTGGGGAACCGGAGGAACGGCATGAACGGCGGCCGGCTGGTTTGCGACCGCCACCGGCGACGTACGGGCTACCGTAATTACCTCGCCGCCTTGCACACTCTCCGTCGCGCCCTGCTGCGACGAACTCACGAGAACCGTGAAGAGCAAAGCGGCAAGCAGCGCATGAATAATGAGCGAGGCTAGGAAGCTCCCCGCGAGTCGCTCCGGATAGCGCCGGTCCCGCGGATCGCGCTCGAACGTCACGGCGAGGGGTTAAGTGCGCTTAATCGAGCGCAGGAGCCTGCCAATGCGGCCGCACAAGGCAAGGCACCTGATGGAATCGGTTTTGCAGAAGCGCACGAAGATCGTGGCGACGGTCGGGCCGGCCTCGCGCGACCCCGCGATCTTGCGATCGCTCTTTGTCTCCGGAGCCAACGTGCTGCGCCTGAACTTTTCACACGGCACGCCGGACGAGCACGGCCAAGTGATCGAGAGCGCGCGCGCGATCTCTGACGAGCTCGGCATTCACACCGCGCTCTTACAAGATCTCCCCGGCCCCAAGGTGCGCACGGGGCCGCTCGCCGGCGGCGTGCGCTCGGTGCGGCTGGAGCGCGGCTCACGCTTCGTGATCACGTCCGAGCCCATGGACGGAACGCAGGAGCGCGTCAGCACGACGTACCGCGATCTACCCGCGGACGTGGCGATCGGAAAGCACCTCTATCTTCAAGACGGCCAGATCACGCTGCTGATCCTGGGAAAGAGCGCCACCGAGATCGAGACCACGGTCGAGTTCGGAGGCGACCTGCGCCCCTCCCAAGGTATCAACTACTCCGAGGGCTCGCTGAACATCACATCGGTAACCAAGCGCGACCTCGAGTTCCTGCAGTTCGGAATCGAGCACGGCGTCGACTACGTCGCGATCTCGTTCGTGCGCTCGGCGGAGGACGTCGAACGCGTGAAGGCCTTCATCGCGGAACACGGCCAACGCGTGCCCGTGATCGCGAAGATCGAGAAGCATGAGGCGCTGGCCGATCTCGACCAGATCATCGACGTCGCCGACGGCATCATGGTCGCGCGCGGCGACTTAGGCATCGAGATCCCCATCGAAACGGTGCCGATTGTCCAAAAGGAGATCATCGCGAAGTGCAATCGCGCGAGCAAGCCGGTCGTCACCGCGACGCAGATGCTCGAGTCGATGATCGCCTCTCCGCGGCCCACGCGCGCGGAGGCGACTGACGTCGCCAACGCCATCCTCGACGGAACGGACGCCGTGATGCTCTCGGGTGAGACGGCGCTGGGTGCGTATCCGACCGAGGCGGTGCGCACGATGGCAGAGATAGCGCGCGCGGTAGAGCCGCACTATCCGCACGCCTCGCTGCGCGATCGGCGCCTGGAGAACTTCGAACCCACGATCGCCTCGTCGCTCGCGGAGGCCGCGACGCGCGCGAGCGCGGAGCTGAAGATCCCCTACATCGTCACCGGGACCACGACCGGGAACACGGCGCATCACATCGCCGCGTTCCGGCCGCAAGCGCGCATCGTCGCGCTCACGCCGGATCAACGGGTGGCGCGGAAGCTGGCGCTCCTGTGGGGCACCGAGGCGCTGCTGATCGATACTTACTCGTCGATCGACGTCCTGCTCTACATGACCGAGCGACAGATGGTGCACGAGGGGCTGGTGCGATCCGGCGATCTGATTGCGTTCACGACCGGAATGCCCGTCGGTTCGGGAGGCACGAACGTGCTGAAGATCCACCAGATACCGTGAGGACGACGGGCCCGCGAGGCACAGGGCTCGTCGCCTTTGCCGCGCTGGTTTCTACGCTCGTCACACCGGCCGGCACGAACGCACGAGACCAAACGGCAGCGAAAATTCTCGGCGGACTCGAGAGTAAGTATTATATCGCTGGGGCGCCGCGCGTTGGGTACGCTTTGGCCGAGCGCATGCGATACTATCGCGTTCCGGCGGTGAGCATCGCCGCGATCGACCATTATCGCGTCGCGTGGACCTATGCGGCCGGGCTGCGCGACGTGACGGCGAACGCGGCCGCCTCGACGGCGACGCTCTTTCAGGCGGCCTCCATGAGCAAGCCGGTCGCCGCCGCCGGAATTCTCGCGCTGTTCGAGGCGAAACACCTCGACTTGGACGCAGACGTCAACACGATGCTCACATCCTGGCGCGTCCCCCCTCCACCCGGCAACTCGCCCGAACGCGTAACGATGCGGCGTCTGTTGAGCCACTCGGCCGGCATCAACGTCCATGGATTCGTTGGTTACGATCGCGACGCGCCGCTGCCGAGCCTCGTGCAAGTGCTCGACGGCGCGCCTCCGGCGAACAGCGAACCGATCCGCGTGACGATGGTACCGGGCGCCGCGACGCAATACTCCGGCGGAGGCACGTCGATCGCACAGCAGCTCGCGGTCGACTCAAGCGGCGAACCGTTCCCAGACTTCATGCAGCAAACGCTGCTCTCTCCTTTGGGAATGACGAGCAGCACGTTCGATCAGCCGCTGCCCGAAATGCTCGCGCCTCGCGCCGCGCTCGGCTATTACGCCGACGGCAAGCCGGTGCATCGCGGGTGGCACGTCTATCCGACGATGGCCGCAGCCGGACTATGGACGGCGCCGTCGGATCTCGCCGCCTTCGTGATCGCGATTCAAAACGCGCTGCGCGGCAGGGCCAAGCCTCCGATCGACGCGACCGTCGCTCGCGAGATGACGACGCGAGCATCGGACGGGTTCGGATTGGGTCCGGAAGTCCTGCCGGGTTATTTCCCGCACAATGGCGCGAACGAGGGGTTTCAAGGAATCTTCATCGGCTTGGCCGAGCGCGGTGAGGGCGTCGTCGTGATGACCAATTCGGACAACGGCCTTCTGCTCTCCGACGAGATCGTGCATTCCGTAGCGAAAGCCTACGACTGGCCGATCCTTCAGCCGCAGGCGAAGGCGGCGATTCCGCTGACTCTCGCGACGCTGAACGCCTTCGCCGGAAGGTATGCCGCGACGATCGGCGGCGAACGCGTGACGCTCGCAATAACGATCCGCTCGAGCAGCGGCGCCCCTGCGCTTTTCCTGCGCAGCTCGCTGAGCGCGTTCGAGTCGCGGCTCTACGCCGAAGGGCCGATGAAGTTGTTTACCCTGAACGGCACTTTGCTTTCGTTCGTGCGCGGGACGCGCGGAGGCGTTATTGCCGCCCTCGCTCTCGGGACGAGATTCGACCGGATTCCCTAAGTGGAGACTGCAGTAACGTTCGCGCGTGGCGCAGCGCCGCATCGTGCGTCTCGCCGGAGAGCATCCGCGCGATCTCGGCTTCGCGCTCCTTGGTGCCGCGCAGCTCGCGCACGCCGATCGTGGTGACACCCGCGCGTTCCGTTTTATCCAGAACGTAGTGACGGTCGGCCCAGGTCGCCAGCTGCGCGAGGTGCGTTACGCAGACGACTTGTTCGCGTCGCGCGAGCTCGCCGATACGCGCTCCGACCGCCATCGCGGTGGCGCCGCCGATCGCGGTGTCGATCTCGTCGAAAACCAGCACACTCCGTTCGTCTCGCGCACCGGAGAGAACGACGACGAGCGCGAGCAGTACGCGTGAGAGCTCGCCGCCCGACGCGACGCGCGCCAGCGGACGAGCCGGCTCGCCCGCATTGGCGGCGAAGAGAAACTCGACCCGCTCCGCGCCGCGCGGACCGATGCGCTCGAGCGGCTCGAACGCGATGTCGAACGAGCCCGAGCCGAGCGCAATGTCGCCGAACTCCGCGAGAACTCGCCTGCGCAGCGCCGCGGCGGCCTTCTTGCGCTGTCGGGTCAGCGACGCGGCGGCCGCCTCGAGCTCGCGTTGCGCGGCATCCGCGTGCGCGCGATGCTCGGCGATCGAGCGATCGCGGTTTTCGTACTCATCGATCGTTCGCCGCTGTCGCTGCGCGAGCTCGCCGAGCTCCGCGACGCCGCAGCCGTACTTGCGCTCCAGCCGATCGAGCGAGGCCAGCCGCGCGTTGATCGCCTCGAGCTCCGCCGGGTCGAACTCGGTAGCATCCGCCGCGCGCGCGATCTCGGCGGCGAGATCGCCTGCCTCGGCCTGCAGCGCCGCGGCACGCTGCGCCATCTCGCGCAGCGCCGAATCGTAGCGTTCCACACTGCCGAGCGCGACGGCCGCCGCACCCAGACCCTCGAGCGCACCGTCGTCGTCGTTCGCGAGCGCCCCGCGTGCCGACTGCAGCGCAGTGGCGATCCGCTCGATGTTGTCGAGATATCGCCGCCGTTCGTCGAGGCGCTCCTCCTCGCCCGGCTGCAGCCGCGCCTCTTCAATCTCGCGCACGGTGAAGCACGCGTCGTCGTAACGCTCCCGCGCGCGGCGCTCGTCCTGCGCGAGCGCGGCCAGCGCCTCCGTGGCCGCCTCGAATCTCGCGTGGGCTCCGGCGACGGCGGCGCGAGCGTTGATCGCGGGAACGCCGGCGAAACGATCGAGCAGGTCGAGATGGTAGGACGGCGAGAGCAGGCGCTGCGCCTCATGCTGCCCGACGATCTCCGCGATAGCCTCGCCGATCTCGCGGACGTACGCCGCAGTCGCGGCGCGGCCGTTGACGCGCACGCTCGAGCGTCCCGCCTCCGTCATCTCGCGCGCGATGCTGCCCTGTTCACCCGCGTCGAGCTCGAAGCCGTCCGCATCGAGCCGCTCGCGCAGCGCATCGTCGGGATCGAACGCGAGCGTAACGACGGCGCGGCGCTCGCCGCGCCGAACAGCGTCGGCGCCGGCTCGCGCGCCCAGCGCGAAATCCAAGGCACCCAGCAGCATCGTCTTACCAGACCCCGTCTCGCCGGTGAAGATCGTTGCGCCCTCTGCCAATTCGACGTCGGCGCACGCGATCAGACCGTAGTTCGCGATCTCCAGTCGTCGGAGCACTATCGACGCGGGTCTTTGATCGAGACGCCCCAGAGCATCTTCGCCTCGAGCCGCTCGAGGAAATGCAGCGGCGTCGTTCGAGCGAAGTGAATGCGTTTGGGGTGGCAGCGGATCACGACGCTCGAATTCGGCGCAACCTCGGATAGAACGTCGCCATCGCACTCGAGATGCGCCTGCGCGCTCTCGGCGTCGGACGTGATCTCGATGCGGGACGTGATCGGTACGATCAAAGGGCGCGAGAAGAGCGTGTGCGCGAGGAGCGGGACGACCCCGAACGCCTCGACGCTCGGCGCGATCAGCGAGCCGCCCGCAGAGAGGAAGTACGCCGTCGATCCCGTCGGCGTTGCTACGCAGATCCCGTCGGCGGCGATCCGCGTTATCGCGCTGGTCTCGAAGCGCAGGCCGAACGGCACGATGCGCGAGACTTCACCCTTGCGCACGACGACGTCGTTCAGCGCGAAGAAGCGCTGCTCGCCATACTCGGCCTGCAGCGCGGTTCGCTCGTCCATGAAGAGGCCGCGCTCGACGAGCGCCGGAAGATCGGAGAGGCGCGGATCGTCCTCGTCGAGCTCCGTGAGAAAGCCCAGGCGTCCGGTATTGATGCCGAGCAGCGGAACGTCGTCGTCGACCGCTAGGCGGGCGGCTCGCAGCAGCGTTCCGTCGCCGCCCACCGTGATCAGGAGCGACACGCCCGTCGCGGGCTTTCCTTCGACGACCTCGAATCCCCCGGCGCGAAAGTCGGATGCGACGCGGCTAGCGATCGAGCGGGCGTGTTCGCGAGCCGTATCGACGTAGAGGCCGACGATCTTCTCTTTGATGGCCAGCAGCGTCGTCATTGCGGGGTACCTTCGTCAAGCACCGCCTCGATTCGTGCGTCGTCGAACGGTGTACCGGTGCGCCGCAGCTCGATCAGGAACTCGCGATTGCCGGCGGGCCCGAGAAGCGGCGACGCCGCGAGCGCCACCGGCTGCAGGCCGAGAGCGAGCGCGGCTCCGCGTAACTCGCGCAGCACGGCGGCGTGCGTGGAGCGGTCGCGGACGACGCCGCCCGAGCCGACGCGTTTCCGGCCGGCCTCGAACTGCGGCTTGAGGAGCGCGACGATTGCCCCGTTCTCACGAAGATAGCTTACGGCTCGCGCTAAGATCGTCCGCAGCGAGATGAACGACGCGTCGATCGCGATGACGTCGAATCCGGACGAAAACGCGTCGTCGCCGAGCAGCCGGAAGTTAGTGCGTTCCATAACGCGAACGCGAGGGTCGTTGCGCAATCGCCAATCGAGCTGTCCGTATCCGACGTCGACGGAGGTAACGCTGCGTACGCCGTGCTGCAACAGGCAATCGGTGAAGCCTCCGGTGGAGGCGCCGACGTCGAGCGCATCGGCGCCGCGGACGTCGACGCCGAAGGCGATCAACCCGCGCTCGAGCTTCTCTCCGCCTCGGCTGACGAAGCGCCGCGGCTGAGCCACGACGATTCGTGCGTCCGGCGCGACGTTCTGGCCCGCCTTCGTGGCGACGACTCCGTCGACGCTGACGCGACCTTCCATGATGAGGCTGCGAGCCTGCGAGCGTGTGATGCTGTTGCGGTCGGCGACCGCGGAGTCCAGCCGGACGTTCATCAACGCGCCTAAAACGGTATCTGCTCGTCCGGCTTAGTTTCCGCCATAGCCTCGTCGATCTGCGCCTGCCTGTTCTTGAGAAGCAGCTCGCACTCGCGGGTCAAAACCTTACCCTCTTTGAACAACGCGATCGCCCGATCGAGCTTGGTGTTTTCGTCTTCCAATTCTTTGACGATCGCATCGATACGCTCGAGTTTCGCTTCAAAATCGGGATTCGCGTCACTCATCTTCGAGAACCCCTTCGACGCTTGCAGCGAGCGTCCCGTGAAAGAGTCGCGCTTCGATTACGTCTCCGACCGACACTTCCGCGGCGTTGCGAAGCGTACGCCCAGCATGCGTGACGATCGCGTATCCCCGCTCGAGTGGACCCTCGGGATTCAAAGAGAGAAGCCGGCTGCGCGCCAGCATCAACGCGTTCGTTCGCTTCGAAAGGATCCGGTCGCGCGCCGCATCGAGCTTCAGGAAACTCGTCGCCAGGCGCGTTCTTCGCTCGGCAAGACGGTGGCTTGGATTGCGTCGCTCGATACGATTCTCTAACTGTAGCAGGCGCTCTCGCTGTTGAGAGATACGGCGATCGATGGCGCGCCGAAGACGTTGTTCGGCAGCGTCTCGATCGCGCGCAAGTCTAACGAGCTTCCTGTCGATCGCGTTGTAAAGCAGGCGCTTTTGGTGGGTGATTCGGGCGGTCACCTCGGCCCACGATCCGGCGATGTACTCCGCCGCCGCCGTGGGCGTCTTGAAAACGGCGTCAGCTGCTTCATCGGCGAGGTGGCGGTCACCGGTATGCCCGATCGCCGTCACGACGGGGTGGCGGGCCCGGACGATCGCGCGCACGACCGCCTCCGTGTTGAATGGATAACGATCTTCGTAGGATCCGCCGCCCCGAACGACGACGATCGCGTCCACTTTGGAGCGCGACGCGCGATCGATAGCCTCTGCGATGTCGATTTCGGCGCCGTCTCCTTGAACGCGGGTTTCGATGAAGGTGACGGCGACGTGAGGCGACTTCTCGCGCAGCGTTGTCTCAAAGTCTTCGGCACCTTGACCGCGCGCCGAGACCAGCGCGACGCGATGAGGAAACCGGGAAACCTGCCGCTTACGTTCCCCATCGAAAAGGCCCTGGGCCTGGAGGCGCTTGCGTAGGGCTTCGACCTTCGCGGCGATTGCGCCGACCCCGAGCGGCGCGATGGCGACGACCCGCAATTGATACTCACTGCTTTTTTCCCAGATGCCGATCGCGCCGGTCGCGACGACCGCAAGGCCGTCCTGGACCGGGGGGAACTTTCGGACTTCTTTCCAGCCTGCGAAGCATTTCAATATCGCGCGGCTGTCTTTCAGACTGAAGAAGACGTTGCCGCTCGGTTGCGGCTTCCAACCGGATATCTCACCCTCGATGGCGATGTGCGACAGCTCGGGGCGCCTCTCGAGCCAACGCTGGAGGCGCAACGAGAACTGCGAAACCGTGAGCTGGAGAATCTGCGGTTCGCGCTCGAAGAGCGCTTCTCCGATTTCAAGGGACCGGCGTCGGGGACGGCGGCAATGTCGGAGACTCCGTCGGCGGCGGCGCAAGCGTCGGCAACTCGGACGGGGGCGTCGCGTTGTCGGGCGGCATCGTGGGGTTCGGCACGTTTGGGGCGACGTATGCGTTCGTGGTATCGCCCGTGGCATCGTAGCCGGTGCCGTATCCGCCGCACGACGACTCCGTTCCCTTCAGGTAGTACTCGCCGCCGCAGGCCTTGGCGACCTCGTCGGCCGGGAACGGGAACTCGTGCGGCGGAGTCCCGGCGAGCGCGGCCTTCATGAAGCGCGCCCAAATTCGCGCCGGGATGTTGCCGCCGTACGATTCGTTCATCGGCGTGTAGTCGTCGTTGCCGAGCCAGACCGCGGCGACGAGGTCCGGCGTGTAGCCGACGAACCACGCATCGCGGAAGTCGGAGGTGGTTCCGGTCTTCCCGGCCGCCGGACGCCCGATGATCGCGTTCGGATAGCCCGTGCCGTGATTGATCACGTCTTCGAAGATCGACGTCATGATGTACGCCGTTCCCGCGCTGACGACGTCGTTGGCCTGCGGAAAACGATCGTCCAGAACGATGCTTCCCAGCGAATCCTTGACGAGGCGAAACGGCGTCGGGTCTACGTGGAGCCCCTGATTGGCCAGCGTCGAATAGCCGCTGGCCTGATCGAGCACCGTCAGCACCGACGAACCCAGTGCGAGCGACAGGTTCGCCTCCAGCGGCGACGTGACTCCCATCCGATGCGCGTAATCGATCACTCGGTCCAATCCCACGCGCTCGGCGAGCTTGACGGCGACGATGTTGCGCGACATGACCAGCGCCTCGCGCAGCGTGATCGCGCCCATATAACTGTGATCGTCGTCGATGCGGATACCACTGCGTCCCGTCGCCCATCGGGTAGCTCACGGGGGAATCGTCGATGACCGTCGAGGCGGGGAGCCCTGAGTCGATCGCCGCCGTGTAGTCGTAGATTTTAAAAGAAGAGCCAGGCTGGCGCCGCGCCTGCCACGCGCGATTGAACTGATTGCGCAGCGAGAATCCTGTTCCGCCGATCATGGCGACGATCTCGCCCGTTGATGGGCGCAGCGCGACCAGCGCGGCCTGGTGCGCGCCGATGCCTTCTGCGATCGCCTGACGCACGCCCCAGTCGATCGCCTCCTGACCGATCTGCTGAATTCGCGGATCCATCGTCGTGTACACCTGCAGACCGCCCTCGTTCACGGCGCTCTTGCCGAAGAACCGCTCGAGCTGCGCGATCGCGTAGGTCGTGAAGTAAGGGTCGCGGTATCCTTGCAGGCCCGGCGCCCGCTCCGCAATCAGACCCAGCGGCGCGGCGTAGGCAGCGTCGGCCTGCGCGGCGGTGACGTAGCCGCTCTCGACCATGCGGTCCAGTACGTGGCGCTCGCGATCGCGCGCCAGCGCGAGATTCGAGAACGGCGAGTACACGGACGGCGCGGCCACCACGCCGGCGAGCATGGCGGCCTGGGCGAGCGTAAGTTTATCGACGCTACGCCCGAAATAGGTGTGCGCGGCCGCTTCGACGCCGTAGGCGCCCGCGCCGAGGTAGATGATGTTGAGATAGCGCTCGAGGATCTCGTCCTTCGTGTAGTAGCGCTCGATCTCGATGGCGAGCAGCGCCTCCTGCACCTTGCGCGCGATCGAGACTTGGTCGGTGAGGAACAGCCGGCGCGCGAGCTGTTGCGTGATCGTGGACGCACCCTGAAGCTGCTGATGCGTGAGGTCCGCAAACGTCGCGCGCACGATCCCGCCGACGTCGACGCCGTGGTGGTAGTAGAAATTGTGATCCTCGTTCGCGATGAACGCGTCGCGCACCATGACCGGGATGCGCGAGATCGGAACCCAGATGCGGTTCTCCTTGTAGAGCGAGGCGAGCAGCGTTCCGTCGCGCGCGTAGATGCGTGTCGTGCTCGCGGGCTGGTAGTCGGCCATGCGGCTGATATCGGGAAGGTTGCGCGCGTACGCGGCCACCATCCCCGCAATAGCACCGATCGCAAACAGCACGAAGAGCAGCGCGGTGACGCCGATACCGGTCCACACTCGGCTCGCGCGACCGGCGCGCTTAGGAGTCCGTCGGCTCTTTGGCATTGGCGACGGCACTCAGTACGCCGTTGACGAACCGGCCGGAGTCCTCGGTGGAGAAGCGTTTGGCCAGCTCGACCGCCTCGTTGATCACAACCGCGGTCGGCGTTTCGGGGCGGCAGCGCAGTTCAATGTAGCCATCTCTAAGAGCAATCGGTCGATCGTCGGCAGGCGTTCGATCGTCCAACCTTCCAAGAGCGGGCTAACGATACGATCCGCTTTCGGAGCGAATTCGAGCGTGCCCAGCGTAAGTTCCTCGACGAACGCCCGCTCCTGACCCTCCTGGTTCTCGCCCACGACGTCGCGCAGCGCGTCGCCCGGCTCGCGATCCCCTACGACGACGGAATAAAGCACCTTGAGCGCCTGTTCGCGCGCGACGCGGCGGGAACTCATCGATGCGTCGGCTCCTTGGCCAGGAGCTCGATGTCGTAGCGTCCGGCTCGAAACGCGTCGCTCGAGAGAACCTCGAGGCAAGATCGATGGTCGTCTTCACGCCCTCGATAAGCGTTTCGCCGAGCGCGCGCTCCATCCGCGCGATCGCAACTCGCGCGTGTCGCCGAACGCGACGATCTTGGCGATCATCGAATCGTAGAATGGCGGGATCGTCGCGCCCGCATAGATGTGCGTGTCGACACGGATACCCGGGCCGCCGGGAAAGACGCAGCTCGAAAGCGTCCCCGCAGCCGGCGCGAAGTTGTTCTGCGGATCTTCGGCGTTGATCCGGCACTCGATGGCGTGCCCCCGAGCGGCCAGGTCGCTCTGCGCGTATCCCAGCGGTTCTCCCGCCGCGATCCGGATTTGCTCCTTGACCAGATCGACGCCGTAAACCATCTCGGTGACCGGATGCTCGACCTGAATGCGCGTGTTCATCTCCATGAAGTAGACGTCTTCGCCGGCGACGAGAAACTCGAGCGTGCCCGCGTTGCGTATACCCCACGAGCGCGCGGCGCGTAACGCGATCTCGTGCGAGCGCGCCGCGAACGCGCGCGGCGAGATCCGGGGCCGGCGTCTCTTCGATCAGCTTTTGATGCGACGGTTTCTGCACCGAGCAGTCGCGCTCGCCGAGGTGAACGAGATTGCCGAACTCGTCGCCCAGCACCTGCACCTCGATGTGGCGCGGCGCGACGATCAGCTTCTCGATGTACAGGCGGCCGTCTTTGAAGCTCGCTTCGGCCTCGGCCGTCGCGCCCGGCAAACGCGCGCGGCAACTCCGCGGCATCGCGAACGACGCGCATGCCTCTTCCCGCCGCCGCCCGCGGTCGCCTTGAGCAGAACCGGATAGCCGATGGACGCCGCCGCGGCGGCGCCTCCTCCGGCGAGCCGAGCATGTCGCTGCCGGGCGTCGTCGGGACGCCCGCCTCGTGCATGACCCGCTTCGCGGTCGCCTTGTCGCCCATCAGCGCGATGACGCCCGGTGCTGGGCCGATGAACGTCAGGCCGTGGTCGCCGCAGATCTCGGCGAAGCGCGCGTTCTCGGCCAGAAATCCGTAGCCCGGATGGATCGCGTCGCAGCCGGAGATCAACGCGGTGGAGATGATGTTCGCGATGTTGAGGTACGAGCGCGCCGCCGGCCCGGGCCCGACGCAGAACGCTTCGTCGGCCTGCCGGACGTGCAGCGAGTCGCGATCGGCCTCGGAGAAGATCGCGACGGTGGCGACGCCGAGCTCGTGGCACGCGCGGTTGATCCGCAGCGCGATCTCGCCGCGGTTGGCGATCAAGACTTTACGAAACATGCGCCGGTCCTACGCTCGCGCGATCGCGAAGAGCGGCTGTCCGTATTCGACCGGCGCCCCGTCCGAGGCCGAGATCGAAACGACGCGGCCCGGCGCCCATGCTATGAACGGGCGTGCGAATACCGAGCGCCTCGATATATCCGAGCTCGCGATCGCCCTCGACGAACTCGCCCTCCGCGGGGGCAGGACGGCTTGCGTGAAAGATTCCCACGAGATCGGCCTTGATCGTGTCGATGCGCGGCGGAAGCGCCGCGGCCGGCGCACGATCCGATGCCCGCGCGGCGGCGCCCGTCTTCGCAGCGCGACGCGCGACTTCGATCTCATCGTCCCCGACGCGCAATTCGACGCGAACGGCGTCGTCGCCGTCGAGAAATTGCGCGATCGCGCGCACTCGTTCCGCGAGGGAAGGGGTTCCTTGCTTCGGGCATGCCGGCAACGCTTTCGCTCCAAGGAGCAACGGACCTGGCTTCGCCATCGGGCAACGCGTCGCGCATCGCGGCGAAGCGTGCATCGATTTGGGCCAACGGAACCAAAACGAAGGCGCGCTCGCGCATGCGCGGGTGCGGAACGCGCAAGTCCGTCTTCGGCGACGTCGAGCTCGTCGTAGAGCAGCAATCGAGATCGATGACGCGCGGTCCCCAGCGTTCGCCGGGCGTGCGCCCCAGGCTCCTCTCCGAGGCTTGCAATGCGTCCAGAAGCTGATGCGGCGGAGCTGCGTCAGCAGCAGGGCGACCGCGTTGGCGAACGACGGCTGGTCCGTCTTGCCCACGGGCGCGGTGCGGTACGTCGACGATTTCGCAGCCAGCGTACCCAACTGACCGAGGGCCGCCAAGGCACGCTCGACGTTTTTGGCGCGGTCTCCGACGTTCGCTGCCGATGCCGATATAGGCTCGTGTGCTGCGTCATCGCACGCGGCTCAGCGTGACGGAAGGCGTTGCGCCGTCGAGGATGCCCGGCTTGGCGATCGTGACCTCGGCGCGCGCTACCCTCGGATCCTCGAAGACCGCTGCGAGCAGATCGGCGGCGAGACGCTCGAGCAGCGAATACGACGTGCCTGCCACGATGCGCACGATCCGCGCGTGGAGCGCGGCATAGTCCATCGTGCGGCGCAGATCGTCGCTCGCCGAGGCATCCCGCAGGTCGAGCTCGGCGGATATCGTGACGTCGAAAGGCTGCGCGTGCTCGCGCTCGGCGGCATCCGACGCCGTGCGTGCCGTACGCGCGTATGCCGTCCAGCCTTATCCGGTCCATCCGGTCGGCCTCCAATCGCGGACCACCGCATCCGCCACGGCGACCGCGTCGCGCGCCGCGGCGACGTCGTGCACGCGTACGATATCGATCCCGGCGCGCACGGCGAGCGCCGTCGCAGCGGCCGTCCCGTAGACGCGATCGGCAGGCTCTCGTCCCGTCAGCCTGCCGATCGTCGATTTGCGCGACGCTCCGAGCAACGTCGGGAAGCCGAGCGCGACGAGCCGGTCCAGCCCGCGCAAGACCGCGAGATTCTGGTCGGCGTTCTTACCGAATCCAATACCCGGATCGAGGACGATCGCCTCGCGCGCGACACCGCGCGCGACGGCGCTGCGAGCGCATCGTTCGAGAGAGCGCAGCACCGCGTCGACGACGTCACTCGTAGTGGTGCCCGTTTGGTTGTGCATCGCGACGATCGGCATCCCGAGCTCCGCGGCGACGTCCAACAGCGCGTCCGGTGCTCCCCAGACCGAGTTCAGGATGTCGGCTCCCGCCGCGTGCGCCGCGCGCGCCACCGCGGGTTTGTACGTGTCCACCGAGATCGGCATGTCCGGAAAACGTTCGCGCAGCGCCGCGACGACGGGGACGACGCGCGCAGCTTCGACGCGCTCCTCGACGGGCCGGTGCCCCGGCCGCGTCGATTCGCCGCCCACGTCGAGCAGGTCGGCTCCGGCGTCGGACTGCGCGACGGCGTGCGCCATCGCCGCGTTTGGATCCTCGAGACCGTCGCCGGAAAATGAATCCGGCGTCACGTTGACGATCGCCATGAAGTACGTCCGGAAGCCCCATCGGATGACCCGCGCCTCGTACGCTCAGGGAACGCCGCCGGCGTCGGCACGTACCATTCGCGTAATCCAGCCACCACGAACGTCGATCCCGGTCACGACGACGACGTCGTCGATCGCCGCCATGCGGCGTGCGACGGTCAGCGCTTCGATCGGATCGTCGATCGCGCGACCCCAGCCGCCGAGTGACTCGGCGAGCGTCGCCAGGTGCTGCGGGCGAATCGCCGCGCGCCCTCTCGCAGTGAACGACGTGAACGTAAACGTCGACGGTTACGGTCCCCAGGATCTCGACAATGCGTCGGGCGTCCTTGCTCTCGCCGATAGCGACCACGTAGTGAACGCGCCGGTTAGGGAACCACTCGCGCAGCGAGGCGACGAGCGACTCGGCTTTCTCCGCGTTGTGTGCGACGTCGAAGACGACCATCGGACTCGTCCACACCAACTCCATCCGCCCCGGAATGCTCGATGTCGTTCAGCGCCGCTACGATCTCCTCCGGCCGCGGACGGAGCTCGTCGGCCAGTTGCTCCAGCACGGCTATAGCGGTGGCCGCGTTCGTGCGCTGGAACGCGCCGGCGACGGCCAGGCGGAGCCGATACGACCCGCGCGGCGTGAACACCGAGAGCATCTGTGCGCCGCGTTCCTCCGTCCGTTCGCGCTCGACGCGCACGACTTGCGCCACATGCACGATTGGAGCTCCGACCCCGGAGGCATAGCGTTCGATCACTTGCAGCGCCGCGGCCGGCATCGGCGCGAGAACCAGCGGCACGCGCGGCTTCGCGATGCCGGCCTTCTCGAAGGCGATGGCTTCGATCGTCTCCCCCAGCACGTCCGTGTGATCGTAACCGACCGACGTGATCGCCGCGACGACGGGCAGGATCACGTTAGTGCCGTCGAGCCGTCCGCCGAGACCGACCTCGATCACCGCCACGTCCACGCGCTCGTCGGCGAAGTACTTGAACGCCAGCGCCAGCAGGGTCTCGTAATAGGTCGGCCGGCCGTGTTGCGCCGCAGCGCGTGCGATCGCGGGAAGCATCTCGTCGAGCAGCACGGCGAAGCGTTCCGGCGGGATCGATGCGCCGTCGATGCGGGCGCGTTCGGTCATCGCGCCGAGGTGCGGCTTCGTGTGCAGTCCGGTACGTTTTCCAGCCGCATGCAACGCGCCGGCGATCATCGTCGCCGTCGAACCCTTGCCGCTCGTTCCTCCGACGTGGATCGTGGGATACGCGCGATGCGGATCGCCGAGCTCGCTCAGCAACGCACGCATTCGATCGAGCTTGTACGACGTGCGGCGCGATACCGTCTCGTCGATGGTGTCGAACAGGTACGTCTCCGCTTCGGCGTAGCTCGCGATGCGTCTCATCCGTCCGGTAACCGGTCGGCCAACAGCTCGAGCGCGTGCGGCAGCACCGGCAGTACGACGTCCAGCGTCTCCGCCACGGCCTTAGGACTGCCGGGGAGATTGATGATCAGCGTCCGGTCGCGAACGCCGGCGATCGCGCGCGAGAGCATCGCCGTGCGCGTGTACTGTAGCGACGCGGCGCGAATCGCCTCGGCGATGCCCGGGATCTCGTAATCGAGGACGGCCGCCGTCGCCTGCGGCGTGAGATCGCGCGGCGAAAGACCCGTCCCGCCGCTGGTCAGCACGAGGTCTGCGGCGTGTGAATCTGCGATGTCGATGAGGTGCGCCTGCAGCGAGGCCGGATCGTCGGAGATGATGCTTTCGCGGACGACCGCATACGCGGGGCCGAGCCGTTCGCGCATGACCGGCATGCATTCGTCGGAGCGCTCTCCCGACGCGGCCCGGTCGGAGAGCACGATCAGCGCCGCCTTGAACGTCATTGTCCCGCCTCGAAGGGCCCGGACTTGCCGCCGGTCTTGCGCAGCAAGCGCAGCGAGTCGATCGTGATGCCCTTGTCGAGCGCCTTGGTCATGTCGTAGATGGTAAGGGCCGCCACGGAAGCCGCCACCAGCGCTTCGAGCTCGACGCCGGTTCGCGCCGACGTGCGGGCCTCCGTTTCCACGCGAAGCGCGCCGTCGTCGCGCCACTCGAAGCGCACGTCGATTTTGTCCAGTGGGAGCGGATGCGCCAAGGGAATGAGCGTGGCCGTACGCTTTGCGGCCATGATTCCCGCGATCTGGGCCGCGACGAGCGCGTCGCCCTTTCGCAGTGTCGCCTCGCGCAGCGCGCTCCGTGCCGCTGCGTTCATGCGGACGACGGCCTCCGCGCGTGCGAATCGAGACGTGACGCCCTTCGCCGAGATGTCGACCATCTCGACGCTCGCGTCCGCCGCGACGTGCGAAAGCTTCACCTCGGCGCGCTCTGAAACCGTGCCCAAATCAGACACAGCAGCGCGAGCACCCAGAGAACGACGAGGTGCGTGATGTGGTGCGCGTGTTGCGCACCGGACTGCGTGAAGAAATTGATCTTCCCCATGCCGTAGAGAATCCCGAGGACGAAGAAGATGATCGCCAAGACAACCGCGATGACTCTCATGTGATAATTCCCTCGCGTGCGAGAATGAGGCAGATTGCGCCGACGACCACGCAGTACCAGCCGAACGGGCGCAGATCGTTCGACCGAAAGTAGCGCGTCAAGAAGGCCACCGAAAGATATGCGGCGACGCCGGCCGCAATTCCGCCGACGGCGGCCTGGACGAGCACGACGTGCGCGGCCGGCACGAACAGCTTCGGCATCTCGAGCAGCGCGGCGGCCAGAATTACCGGCGTCGCCAACAGGAACGAAAAGCGCGCGGCGTCCTCGTGGTCGAGGTCGCAGAGCAGCCCCGCGACCATCGAGATTCCGGACCGCGAGATCCCGGGCAGCAGCGCGAGCGCTTGGGCGGCGCCGACGGCGAGGCCGCCGGCGTAGCTCAGCCGCTCGATCGGCTTGTCGCGCCGCCCGGCGGTTCGGCGCTGATGCCGCCGCAGCGCCTCGCCCGCAAACATCACGAGGCCGTTGACGATGAGGAAGGACGCCGCCGGTGCCGGCGAGCCGAACAACCGTCGCACCGGAACCTCGAAGACGAAGCCCAGGATGCCGACCGGAATGGTGGCGACGACGAGCCGCCAGCCGATGCGCTCGTCCCGGTCGTCGCTCAGGCGCCCGCGAACGACGCTCTTCACGAGCGCGCGCACGATCGCATACCATTCCGAGCGGTAAAAGACGATCAGTGCCAGCGCGGTGCCGAGGTGCAACACGACGACGAACGCGAGGAATGATGCGCTGGCGCGATCCACGTTATGCCAGCCGAGTACGGCCGGGATCAAAATCGTGTGCCCGAGGCTGGAAACGGGGAACAGTTCGCTCACGCCCTGGAGCAGCGCGAGAACGAGGGCCTGAAAGAACGTCACGTGTATCGAGCGGCCTCTACCACGCGACGAACTTTACGCTGAACGTGTAGTCTCCCGCAATCGGTTTGCAGTTGCGCAGTGCCGGGCTGTAGCGCGCGTCACGCGCCATCGCGACCGCAACGACGTCCAGCGACGAATTGCCCGTGCTCTGCACGACGCCGGTGCCCGTGACTTGCCCGCTCGGATCGAGCTGCACGCGCACGAGCGCGACGCCGCTCGTCCCGTCGGCACGCGCCGCGGGCGCGATGTCGGGCGGCGGCGGCGAGGCGGCGATCGCCGCGCCGGCGTTGGCCTGCGTGCATCCGGCGCCCCTGGTCGCGGCGGGCGTGGGCGGCGGCGTGGCGGGAGCCGGCGTGGGCGCGGGCGAGGTCGCGTAGGCGCTGCCGGAGGGTCCCGCGAGCCCAGTCGGCTTGCGTGGCGGCGCAGAGTTGACGGTGCGGGGCGCCGGCGTGCGCTTGGGAGGCGGCGGGGGCGGCGTCTGGACCTTTCTCACCGCTATCGACGCGGGCCGATGCTCGATCGAGACGACCTCAGCCTGGCCCTGCGGCGTGGGTGTGGGCGGCCGCAAGATGAGCGCGACGATCAGATGGACGAACAGCGAGAGCGCGAACGCAATCACCAGCAAACGCGGGATGCGTTTCATGGCCGATGACGAGCGAGTTGGCTAGTCGGGTTGGAAATCCGCGCGGAAGAGATAATTGCCCGTCGTCGGCGAGCAGTTGATGAGCTTGGGCGAGTAGGTGGATTGGCGCGCAGCGCGCAGCGCCGCCTGATCGATCGACATGTTACCCGAGCTCTTGTACACCGAGGCCGAGACCAAGTTGCCGCTGGGGCCCACGGTGACTTCCACGTTGACCGTCACCGCGCCGAGGCCGAGATCGAGCGCGGATTGCGGATAATCGGGCTGCACCGGATTGGTCACGGTAGCTTCGACGTTTGGATTCGCGCAGGCCGGCTTGGGCGTTCCGGCCGCCGCGGTGCTGGCCGCCTGCGGCGGCCCCGTTCCCACGCCCTGCGGCGCGCCGTTCTCGCTGCCGCTCTTCGGCTGCGACACCGTGTTTTCGGTTGACCCGGAGGCGGCTCTGCTCGTTGTGTGAACGAGGTTCACTTTCAGCTTCGGCTGCGGAAGCTGCTGCTGCTTGGGCGGCGGCGTCGCATTCGGCGGCGGGGTCGGAGTCGGCGGCGGGGTGGGCGTCGGCGGAGGCGGCGTATGAACGATCGTCTTGTGAATCTTGGAGACTGTTACCTTTTCGGTCTGCTGCTCTTCGCTGTGCTTGAGGACGTTCGGGAAGACGGAGCCGATCACGGCGTGGATCACGAACGAAATGACGAAAGCTAGCGCAAGAAAGTTACGGGTGCGCTCGCCGGTCGTGATGAATCCGCCGCGCTTGGCCATCGCCTACTGGGTCACCCCTTGCGGCGTGCCTTGAACGTGATTCGCGAGGCCGAAGTCGGTGAGGTCCTCGGACTTTGCCGCGTCCATCACCTGCAGTATGACCCCATAGCTGGTCTTGGGATCCGCCTTGATGATCACGCTTTTGAAGCGATGCCCGGTGGCATCCTGCAGCTGTCCGAACGCCGCCTTCATGTCCAGTATCGACACCTGGTTGGAGCCGATCTGGACGTGATCGTGTTCGTCGATGATGACGACGATCTGGGACGGCTGCACCTTGTCCTTGTTAAAGGCTTCGGGCAGCCTCGGCTCTTTCGTGACCGACGCTAAAATGATGAAGATAATGAGCAACACCAACAGCACGTCCGTAAACGGCGTGATGTTGATCGTCGACATTACCTCATCTTCGCCCCCGCCCGTGGAAACGGCCACGTGCTAAATCCTCCCTACGACGTCACGAAGCCGACGTCTTCCAAGCCGGCATTCTTGGCGGCGTCCAAAATCCGAATGATGACGCCATACGGCGCCTTGGCGTCGGCGACGATGGCGACGTGGTGGTGCGGCTTCTTCTTCGAGGCGTCGTACATGACCCGATAGATGCCCGTCTGATCCGTTTTCGTCCCATCGACGAAGATTGTGCCCTTGTTGTTGACGTCGACCTCGATGTCGTTCTTGTTCTTGGGCTGAGTCGACGGATTGTTATTCTTGTTGGGCAGCTCTTTTTCGAAGCCGGGCGGAGCCACCAGCGCGGCGAGAATCATGAAGATGATGAGCAGCACGAGCAAGACGTCGGTGAATGGCGTGATGTTGATCTCCGCCATTACCTCTTGCTCTTGTTGCGCCGAGAGCAGTCCCATGGTCGCGCCTTACCGGCTTACTTAGCGGTCGCTTTTGCCGGTTGATAGAGATCCGTCGGAATCGGCGCGCCGGTGTTATGGAAGTGCAGCATCTCGGCGAGCTGATTGGCGGCGACGATCATTTCCTGATTGTAGTTCTTGATCCGCGACTTGAAGAAGTTGAAGAAAACCACCGCGATAACGGCAATGATCAGACCGCTCGCCGTAGTGATCAGCGCCTCCGAAACGCCGGCGGCGACGACCGCAGGCGTCGAGTTGCCCTTCAGCGCGATGTCTTGGAATGCTCGGATGATGCCCAAGACCGTTCCGAAGAGCCCGACGAACGGCGCGATGACGGCGATCGTGCCGATGATCGCTAGGTTGCGCTCCAGCGAGTTGAGGTGCTCCATGAGCGCGATCGACAGCGCGTCGGTAATGTCCGTGCGGTTCTTCTCGCCACGGCGCAGACCGAACTCGAGAATCCTCGGAAGCATTCCGCGATTCTTCCTGCAGATCGCGATCGCCCCATCGAGATCGTCTTCCGAAACCTTGGTGCCGATCTGGCGCAGCAGACCCTTGGCGTCGGAGTGCTGCATCCCGAAGAACACCAGGCGTTCGATCACGACGGCGAGACCGACGATTGAAATGAGCAGCAGCAGCCACATATCCCAGCCGCCCTGCTGCATGAGACCCATAAATCCCGAAAACACGGCTCTACGACCCCTCCACTAAACGTGCTCTCCGCGGTGGCTTTTCCGCCCCGTGAGGGCGCGAGATTGGCCTATTCCGGCCTAAAGTCCTGGTTAACTTAACTACCGCTCCCCGACCCCCCGCTGGGCGCTGGATTGAGATTTTTTTTGGCGAACGACTCGATCTGCAGGGAGAGCGCTTCATTGCCCTCGGCTTTCGCTTGCTGGTCGGCTTTATTGAGCGCGTCGGCGGCCTTTTTCTTCGTTCCGTCGTCGCGGCTCGACGCCCACTGCCCCGTCAACGCTATGCCTTCAGCGAAGTTCGCGGCCGCATCGTCGGGCTTGAGCGCCAGGGCCTTGTCGGCATACGCCTGCATCCGTTTGTAGTCCGGCTTGTCCATCTTTGCAACCAAGAACGCCGCCTGCGTGTAGGCTGTGACGGCGACCTGTGGATCGCCGCCGGCGGCTGCCTGATCGAAGTCCTTGAAGGCCTCGGTGTAGTTACTCGCGTTGGCCGCGGCGACGCCCGAGTTGAGCAGCGCGTTCCCGAGGACACGCCCCGGCAGCGTGCTGTTTGGATCCAGCTGCTTCACTTCCGCCGCCATCGCCTGCATGTCTTGCGTATCTTTGGTTTGCAGGTAGGCGTTCATCAGCGCCGTGTCGATGGCGACCTTGGCGTTAGTCGGCGTCTTGGGATCCGCGAAGGCGGCGGCGTGAACGTGTTTGAGCGTCGCGATGGCGTCCGCGTACTGCTTGTTCGCCAGCTGCGCCTCGCCGAGGGCGTACTTCGAGTTGGTGCTGGGATCGAGCGCTGCGGCCTTTTGCGCGTAATCCAGCGACTTGGCCGGGTCGCTCCCGGACACGTCTACGGCGGCTCTCGCAAAGCTCATAGCGGCAATCGGCTTGAACTGCTGGCCGATCGCGCCGACCTTGTCGAAGGCGGCGGCCGCCGTCGCAAAGTCGCCGCTGTCGAACGCCGCGACGCCGAGCATCTGGCGCAGCGACTCGTCGCCGGGCGACGAGAGCAGCTCCATCTGCGCCTTGGACTTGGCTGCGGCGTACTGCTTGCTCCGAATCAGCGCGGCGACTTGACCCGCGGCGCCGCTCAGGGATCCGCCCGCCGGCATGCCCGAACCCGACTCGGAACCTTGGCCGGCAGCATTCGCCACCGACTTCCCGTGGAATTGCAGCGTGAAGTCGTAGAACGCGGTAATCGGCGTCGACCCGCGATGCGCCGGACGATACGACGAGTTCTGCGCGATCTCCATCGCGGCCGCATTGTCGCCCGGGTTCGTCGAGCTAATCACCTTGATCGCACGGTGCGAACCGTCAGCGTGCACCTCGACCTGGATGACGACCTTGCCGCTGCCCACGATCGGCTTCGTGGTCGTTCCCTGATGAAGCAGCTTCGCGGGTATAAATTCGTTCGCGTACTGTGCCAGCGCGGGAGCTCCGGCGAAGGCGACGAGCGCGGCCGCGGCCGGAGCGACGGCTCTCAGACATTTCATGGCGCACCTCACGCGAGGGAGGTACGCGACGGTCATGGCGACGGCCTGCGATGCCGCTCGAGCGCCGCGCGCTCGCGGTCGGTCAATCGCCGGAACCGACCGGGCGGCAGCGTGCCGAGTTTGAGGGGGCCGAATCGCGTGCGCGTCAATGCGAGAACGCGATGTCCGAGCGCCTCGAACATCCGGCGCACTTGGCGGTTGCGTCCCTCGTGAATCGTCACGTCGACGACGCTGCCGCCGCGGCGCGTCGCGACGACGCGCACCTTGGCGCCGGCGGCGCGAAACTCGGGCAGCGTAACACCGTGGATCAGACGACGTACGTCTTCCGTAGTCAGTCGTCCCGCGAACGCGGCGCGATACGTCTTCTCGACGCCGAACCGCGGGTGGAGCAGCCTGATGCGCCAGCTCGCCGTCGTCGGTGAGCAGCAGCGCGCCGGACGTCGCATAGTCGAGCCGTCCCACCGGAAACACTCCAGGATGCTGCGGCAAGAAATCGCCAACGCTGGAGCGCCCCTGCGGATCATGCATCGTCGTCACTACGCCGATCGGCTTATTCAGCAACAGATATGTGTGCTCGCCGGGGATCTCGACGACGCTTCCGTCCACCTCAACCCGATCGCCGGCCTCGACCGACACGCCCAACTCGGTCACGCGCTTGCCGTTGACGTGAACGCGTCCACTCGCAATGAGTTCGTCGGCGTGTCGCCGCGAAGCACGCCGGCGCGTGCCAAAAATTTATTGAGCCCGCGTCGCCCGTCCCCATGACAATAATCGGCGTTCAGAAGCGCTCGGCGTCCGTCATGACGTGCTGCCGAGGAAGCTCCCGACCGCCGAGCGGCGCCATGGAGGGCGAGAGCGAGGCGGTCGGGGCAGCAGCAGCGGAGCCCGTGATGTGCGGAGCGACGAGCGGTTCCGAGGCATCATGTCATATCGACACGTGCGCGCGGGAACGACTAGTATTTCCCGTTATCTTCGTAGCCGCGCGACATCGACATCGCCTCTTTGGTGACCGACTGCAAGAACTCTTCGTTCGTGCGGGTCTGTACCATCTTGTCGAGGATGATCTCGGTGATGTCGCCGGTGTTGAGGACCGCGGTCGCACGCCGCAGCATCCAGATCTTACGCATCTCTTCGGGCGAGAGCAGCAGCTCTTCGCGCCGCGTGCCCGAGCGCTTGATGTCGATCGCCGGAAAAACGCGCGACTCGGCCAGCTTGCGCGTGAGGTTGAGCTCCATGTTGCCCGTGCCCTTGAACTCTTCGAAGATAACGTCGTCCATCTTCGATCCCGTCTCGATCAGGGCGGTTCCGACGATCGTCAGCGATCCTCCGTTCTCTATCTTGCGCGCCGCGCCGAAGAAACGTTTCGGCTTGTGCAGCGAGGCCGTGTCGAGGCCGCCTGAAAGGGTGCGGCCCGAGCTCGCGACCACCTGATTGTAGGCGCGGGCGAGGCGCGTAATCGAGTCGAGCAGAATCACGACGTCCTTACCGAGCTCGACGAGGCGCTTGGCACGCTCCATCGTGAGCTCCGCGACCGTCGTGTGGTTCTCGGGATGCTCGTCGAAAGTCGAGGCGACCACCTCGCCGTCGATGGTGCGCTGCATGTCGGTGACTTCTTCGGGACGCTCGTCCACGAGCAGCGCGATGATGTGAGCATCCGGGTGATTGATGGAGATGCCTTGCGCGATATTCTTGAGCAGCGTCGTCTTGCCGGCCTTGGGCGGCGAGACGATCAGCGCGCGCTGGCCTTTGCCGATCGGCGAAAACAGATCGATGACTCGCGTCGAGAGCTGCGTCGAGCGGTTTTCGAGCTTGAACCGCTCCTCGGGGAAGATCGGCGTGCCCTTTTCGAAGACCGGCCGGCCCTTGATGGCCTCCGGATCGAGCTCGTTGACCTTGTCCACGCGGATCAGCCCGTAATACTTCTCGCTCTCCTTCGGCCGGCGGGCCTGGCCCTCGACCATGTCGCCGCGACGAAGCTCGAACCGCCGTATCTGCGACTGACTGACGTAGATGTCGTCGTTTCCGATGTAGTAGCCCGCGCGGCGCAAGAACCCGTATCCCTCGGGCAGGATGTCGAGAATCCCGCTCGCCACTTCGATCCCGGACCGGGAGATCTGCGCCTGCACCAGCAGCGTGACGATCTCGTCCTTCTTGACCTTGGCCGGAGTCGGAATCTCGACTTCGAGCTCCTTGGCGATGTCGAGCAGCTCGCTCTTCGTCTTCTCGCCGAGCTGAGCCGCGGTGAGCATCGGCGGCACTTCTACCTGCGGAAGCTGCTCGGGATATGCCGCCGGGTGTTGCGCAAAGTGATGGCGGCGCCGCGAACGCCGGCGGCGGCCGCCGCCCTGCTGGCGCGCATCATTATTGAAACGTTGTTCGGTGTTGGGGCGATGTTCGGTTTGCAGAAGAGTCTCTCGCTGTTCAGAGCCGCACACGTCAAGCTTGCAGGTCGAAGACGAGGCGAGGCTGCCTGCGCTTTTCAGACCGGCGACGTGAGCGAGGAGATATCAAAGGCTGTCGCAGCCGTCAAAAGAGACGCCGCGACGCCCACACTATAACACAGGCGGAGCACGCCATCAAGCCGGGCTCAAGCGAGCCGGACCGCTGACATAGGGATTTCCTGCCTCGTAGAAGCGAAGGCGTCTCCGCGCGGCCTTGGTTACTCCGATGCGTCGGCTTCGCCTTACGCGCATACGACCGCCCGCCGTCTGCGCAATCCAAAGCTGGTCGTGCGTCACAGGATCGAGCCCGTCAAATGAGCGATCGATCGCGAGAGCGCGGCAGAGCCGTCCCGGACCGCGGCACAGATCTCTGACGCGTGTCATTGCGCACCGAGCCTGCATCAGCCCGAGACCCTCAATCGGTTCCAGAGCGCGCACCAGCACGCCCGCGCCTTCTCCGGCCGGTTCGCTCGAGAGGTTGAAACAGTACGACACCCCGTAAATCTGATAAACGTATGCTCGATGCGGCGGGCCGAAGAGCGTTGCATTGCGCAGGCTCTTGCCGCGATACGCGTGGCACGCCGGATCGCCGGGCAGATAGGCCTCGGTCTCCACGATCCTTCCGGCGGTCATGCCCTCGCTGCTTTCGCGTACGAGCACGCAGCCGAGCAGCGCGTGCGCTAGCGCTTCCGTTTCGATGGGCAACAACGGCGGCGCGAGCCGGGTGAAGGTCATGCAGCCAGGTTCAGCGCTACTTCGGCCCGTGCCCTTTGCGTGAGATCGTCGGTCGCTCCGGCGGCGACGCTAAACTCGGAAAGCGAGTTCAGTACGCAACGCAGGCGGACGTAGGGAAGCACGAGCGACTCGGACGGCTCGCGCCGCTTCGCGATCTCTTCGACGAGCTCCACATCATGTAAGACGAAGCGCAGATTCTCGAAACCGCGATCGCGCAGCGCTCGAGCGACGGCCGTCACAGCGGCGTACCCACCGGCTCGGTTGGAGCCCGGAACGGTCCTGAAGGTCGATCGCAGGAGTTTAGGCGCGCCCGAGCCGCTCAGGAGCGCATAGGCGAGGCCGAGTCCACGCGGCCCCACCGCGTAGCCGATTGCCGCTTCCACCCCTGACCTCGAGACTCGCATGTCATCAGCCTCATACCCAGTTTATAGCGAACGTATGTTCGAGTCAAGCGATCTGGGCCGGTTGGAGAAGGCTGGCATAGAGGGCGAGGGTGCGGTTCGTCTGTGCGTCGAGTGAGAACCGTTCGGCGGCCTGGCGGGCGGCCGCGGAGACGGCTCGATCCGGCTGCTCCGGGATCGCACGCAGCGCTCGCGCGAAGCTCTCCACGTTCGGTTCCGCGACGATGCCGGCACCGTCCAGAACGTCGCGGCTCTGCGCCGAATCGGAAGCGATGACCCGAGCGCCCGCCGCGAGCGCCTCAGCCAAAACTAGGCCCTGAGTCTCGGTCGTGCTGGGCATCGCGAAGGCGTCAGCGCTCGCATAGTGATCCGGGAGCTCCGTGCGGGGCACCGCACCCAGAAACCGCGTCTGGGCGGTCACACCGGCCGTCCGCGCGAGTTGCTCGAGCTCGGTTCGCGCCGGGCCGTCTCCGGCGATCGCCAGCCGCAGCGAGGGATCCCGCGCTGCGGCGAGTCCGCGGAGCAGCAGCTCGACGTTCTTCTCCTTCGCCAGCCGCCCGACCGAGAGCACGAGACGCTCGCCGGAGCTAGCTCCCAGTTTCGCACGCAGCGCCGCATCACGGCGCCCCGCGCCGAAGCGCGCGACATCGATGCCGCTTGGCACGATCTCGATGCGGGTGCGGACGCGCATCTCGATCAGCCGCTGGGCCATCGCGCGGGTTGGCACGATGACGGCATCGGTCATGTTCGCAAAGGCGCGCGTCAGCTGCGTCGCCGCGAATCGCGTCGCGTTCGGTTCGAACGGAACGTAGTGCGCGTAAGCCTCCAGCTGCGTATGGTACGTGTACACGAGCGGCATGCCGTAACGCCGCGAGTAACGGAGGCCCATCCAACCGGTCACGAACGGCGAGTGGACGTGCACGATGGAAAGCCGCTTGATCACGCCGTTGAGATTGCGCCGGCTTACGAGAGGGAGCGTCAAGCGGTAAGGCGTCCGCGTCGGCAGGGGCAGCGACGGCATTCTGAAGACGGCTCCGTCGGCCTCGTCGTATCCCGGGATGCGCGGCGTGAAGCAGTAGACGGAATGCCCGCGCGACCGCAAGCCTTCGGCGAGGCCCTCGATAGAAGCTACGACGCCGTTGACGACCGGCAGGTAAATCTCCGTGAAAAAACCGACGCGCAGCGACTCCATCGCTCGGCTCTTTCGCGTTGGAGCACGGAAGCGCCCGGCGAGAAGGGCCTCCCTTGCAGGTTATGACTAAGAGCATATCGCCGCTTTGCGCCGCATGTGATATAGTGCCCGGGTCAGATTGAGCCCGCCAAAAAGGATAGCAGGCAGGCTCTCGAGTGTCTTGGCGTTTCCGTAGGATCCATCGCCCAGCGGCCGCCTTGCGCCGCTTCCAAACAAACGCGACTCGCCGCTCATCGTTCGCTCCCTGCGTGGTGTGCAACGCAAACCTTAAGCGACGAGCCGGAACGAAAGGAACTTCAAGGGTTGATCGGACGCGTGATTTGCGCCACCGCCGCGGCTGCCGCGCTCTGCGGCTTCCCGGCTTACGCCGCACCGCTCGCGGGCGGCGCGGCAGCAGACGTTAAGTGGCATAAGGACGGCGTTCTCACTTGGCAACGCGCCGAGCAGCGCCCGATCGCGCCGCCGACGATCCACCGGCTGACCGCGACGCTCGACCCCGGCCTCACAAAGATCGTCGCCCGCGGCGCGCCGGGCGTCCGCGAAGTGGACGTCCGCTATGCCCAACGCGACGGCGGTCCGGTTCGCAGCATCGTCGTTTGGTCCAGGGTCATTCGAGCCGCTCGGCCGCGCATCGTCGCGGACGGAATCGGGTACTCGCCGCTGGCTGCGTTCGAAGCGCAGGGCGTCGCGCACATGGCGTTCCTGGCACGGGACGCGATATTGATGGTCGCGACGGCCTACACCGCGAGTTGCAGTGGCTGCGGCGGGATGACGGCGATCGGCCGACGCGCCGGCCATGGAATCGTCGCCGTGGATCCGCGCGTCATTCCGCTCGGAACGCGGCTCTATATTCCCGGCTACGGCGCGGCGATCGCCGGCGACACCGGCGGGTCTATCGTCGGCCATCGCATCGACTTGGGATTCGATTCCTGGCGCGACGCCATGCTGTTCGGGCGGCGCGACGTCACGGTCTATCGCCTGAAGTAGCGTACAATGACGGGGTGCTCAGCCCCCGTAAACTCCTCGCGCAGGCGAAGCTACGCCCGCGCAAACGTTACGGACAAAACTTCCTCGTCAACGCCTCCGCCGCGCGCCACGTCGCGCAGCTGAGCGCGGCCGGCGCCTCCCCGGGAGCGCGAACCATCGAGATCGGCGCCGGCACCGGCGCTCTCACGCTCGCGCTCCTCGAAGAGCACGCCGACGTCACCGCGCTCGAGATCGATTCCGAGCTCGTGGCGCTTCTGCGCTCTCGTCCCGAGCTCAGCGCGGCGAGGATCGTCGAAGCCGACGCGCTGACGTTCGACTACGGCGCGTGGTCGCGCGGCCATGCGTGGCGCGTCGCTGGAAATCTCCCCTACAATATCGCGACACCGCTCATCCTGCGGCTCGTCGAAATGGGAGGTGGCCCGGAAATGCTCGTGGTCATGGTGCAAAAGGACGTTGCAGAACGGCTGATCGCATCGCCGGGAACGCCGGCCTACGGCAGCCTCTCCGTGGCCATTCAGTACGCGATGAAGGCGGAGCTCGCATTCACGCTGGCACCGCGCTCGTTCTTCCCGCCTCCCAAGGTGCAATCGAGCGTGGTACGGCTCGTACGGCGCGCGCAGCCTGCCGCACGGGTGCGCGATGTCGCGAAGTTCTGGAAGGTCGTACGGGGCGCGTTCGCGTACCGGCGCAAAACGCTCGTCAACAGTCTCGCGCTTTCGCTCGATCTCGATCGCGCGGCGATCGTGCGGGCGCTCGAGCTCAGCAACATCTCTCCGGAGCTACGCGGTGAACGACTCGACCTCAGCGATTTCGCGCGACTGGCCGACGCGCTGGCCGAAGGATAGTTTCAAGAGCGTTTGGACCTGGCTGCTCGCCGGGTTCATCGCGTTTCTCTTTATCACTGCCTTCGTCGCCGGACTCAAAACGACTCGCGTGCCGTCGGTCGGCCCGCTCGAATTCGACGTGCTGCTCCTGGTCCAGTTCGTCATCGAAGGCGCCGTCGTGGCAGTACTGCTGGCGGCGCTCCCGGCGCTCTCCAAGTTCAGCCTGCGCGAGCTCGGCTTTCGGGTGCCGACCGCGGCGAACGTCGGAACCGGGCTGCTCGGAGCCGTCGGCATGGTCGTCGTGGCCAACGGCGGCGCGTCGCTCATCGACTATCTGCTGCATAGCCAGCACCAGCAAGACATCGTGCAGATCTTTCGGGGGCTGCACGATCCGACCACGATCGTTCTATTCGTAGCGTTCGCCGTGGTTTTTGCGCCGTTCGCGGAGGAGACGTTCTTCCGCGTCTTCTTCTTCAACCTCGGCCTTCGGTACGCCGGCTTCTGGGGAGGAGCAGTACTCAGCGGCGTGCTCTTCGGTATCGCGCACGGCGACGCATACGCGGCGGTGCCGCTGGCGCTGGGCGGCATCGTGCTGTGCGCCGTGTATTACCGCACGCGCAACGCGTGGACGTCGATGATCTCGCACGCTTTGTTCAACTCGCTGTCCATCGTCGCGCTGCTGTTCGTGCCGAAGATCACGCAATGAGCTCGCGGGCGGCGTCCACGACTGCCGCGGCCGCGATGCACCGCGTCTCGAGGTAGCATAGCCGGTGCGCGAGCGACGGCGGCTTCGTCGTCGTCGCCGGCCGCCGGTCGAACCCGCGCTCGCGTACGTGACGCCCAACGAGATGGATCGCGTTCGGGTTCGGCTCGTCGTACCAGTCGGGGTGGTGGGCAAGCCACAGTCCGATCGTCGGGACGTCGCCGCGGGCCATCGTCAAATGCAGCGGCCCCGCGGGAATGCCGACAAAAAGGCCCGCGCGCGCCACCAGCGCCTTGTAGAGCCGCGCGAACGGCGCCGCCGCCGCGCCGAACAGCTCGCGAAATCCGGCGACGCCCTCTCCGAGCGCCTCGTCATCCATCGAGACGAATCGCCACCGAGGCGAGATGGCGCGCATCGCCGCGACAAACTCGCGCGCTTCCGATCCGTCACCCCAGTTCTTGCGCGAGGCAGTTACGCCGGCGCGCGAGATCACGCCGAGCCGCGTGCCGCGCGGCGCAAACTCCGCCAGGCGTTCGTGGACCATCCGGCGCTCGGCCGTCGGCGCGTCGAAGACGATCGAGTTCGCAAGCGGCCTCGACAAGTCGAACGCCGTCAGCCGCTCCGGACGCACCAGCAGGCGCGCAAGGTTGCGCGCCTTGGTGTGAAACGGATACGCCGTCCTGCCCTCCGTTTCGGGATAATCCGTCCAGAGCACGACGCCCGGCGCGAAATCCGTCACGGACTCGTCGAGCGGCGGCGCAAGCTCGAGCGTCGCGACGCGGCCATCGCATCGCTTCAAGCTCAGGCCGAGATGCGGTACTCCGATCTCGCTGCCATCGCCCGGCGCGCGCGTGCCGCTGGGTAGCGCGCGCACCAGCGCGTTGCCCTCCATCACGCTTACGTAGTCGTTGCCGAACCGCGTGATCGCATACGCGTTGGACGTCTCCAGCAGCGGCAGCACTGCGCCGAGATGAACCCAGTCGCCCAATCCATGTGGCCAGTAGATCAAGACGCGCTCGTCGCGCAGCGCGGCAAAGCGGCCGCGATCCTCGCGCATCGCGCGCACGCGCAGCGTCGCGCTCATCGGCTCACCGGGACGCCGCCGCAGAGAGGCGACGGCATGCGACCGGCAAGGCTGCCGAAGAACGCCGCCGCGTCGGTGTCGTAGGCGGGGCAGCGCGGGAAGCGCGGATCGAAATGCGGATCGAGTCGCACGCGCGGATTGGCCGCCGCGACGGCCCAAACGCCCTCGTCGCCGCGCCGTAGCAGATCGGGCTGGTCGCCATCGCGTATCGCAAGCGCGCGCGCATAGGCGCTCCAGTCGACGACGTACGGCCAGCGGCCCGGGCGCAATTCCGTGTCGTTGAAGGCGAGCATCACGACCACCGCCGCCGCGATCATGTAGCGCGCGAAACGCGGGTGGCGCCGCACGCCGAACGCTGCCGCCAGCGCCGTTGCCGCCAGCAGCGACGCGGTGTAGTGCGACCCGACGCGGCTCGCTTCGTAGTTCCACGGGCGCATCAAGGTGATCTCGGCGAGCAGCGGCGCTCCCAGCAACAGCCACCAGCCTACGGTGACGGGCGCGAACGCGAAGGGCGCGAGCAGCAGAAGCACCATCGATATCTTGCCGGTGGGATCGAATACCGCGAGCGAATACTGCGGCACGTTGGGCGCCACGACCGACGCTCGCTCGACCAGCCAAAGACCCGTGCCGTTGCAGGTCGCTAGCGCAACCAGCGCGATGCCGGCGCGGCGGTCCCACCACACAGCGCACGCGACCCCGAACCATAAGACGAACAGGATTTGATCTTCTTTCAAGCCTAGCAGCAGCTGCGCCACGATCAGCGCAGGCCAAAGAGCACGCCGCCGAACGAACAGCGCCGCACCGAACGCCAGCAGCGGCACGAAGACATTCTCCGAAAAATTATCGTAGCTCAGCCCCTGCGCCGATGGCGTCAGCAGATAGGCGATGCCGATGACGTTAGCGGCTCGTTGGTCTAGCCCGATCTCGCGCGCGAACAGCACCAGCGGAATCGCCGCGAGCGCCACGGCTAGGACCTGCACGACGATCAGCGTCTCCGCGCGCGGAAACAGCGCGACCACCGGAACGAGCGCCGCCAGCACCCAGGAGTCGTGCACCGCAAAGTGCGGCTTCCACTCACCGTAGTTCCACGAGGAGCCGTGACGCAGGTTCACCAGCGTCTGCAGAAAGGTCCCGAGATCGGCACCATACCGCAACGCGTACAGCTTGTTCAAATCCAAGCCGACATACACGACCGCAAAGACAGCTATCGCGATGAAGACTGCTCGCACTTTGCTACTCTACTACATCGCGAAGTAGCGGCCCGCCCAACATGGCGCTTCGGAACCGCTCGTCGCTCCGCCATCCAGGCTCCGCTCTTGCTGCCCCGCCGCCTCGCTCCCGCCGTCCATGGCGGAGCCTGTCCTGAGCGAAGTCGAAGGGCTCGGCGGTCGGGAGCTTCCTCAGCATCACGTTGGGCGGACCGCTATTTCGCTGCCTTTTCTCGGTATACGCGGTCGACAATTTCACTTAGCCGTTCGATGAATTGCTGCGGCGCGAATTTTTTGGCGTGAACGCGCAGGCGCTGCGAATCGAAGCGAGACGGATCGAATGTGCGCAGCACGGCGGCAAGCGATTCGGGCGTCGGCTCGTCGAAGAACACCCCGGTCTCGTTTTCCAGGATGGTCTCGAGCGCGCCGCCGCGCCGAAAGCCGATCGTCGGGCGGCCGGTCGCAGCCGCCTCGAGCGGGACGAGGCCGAAGTCTTCTTCACCCGGGACGATCGCGGCGCGCGCGTCGCCGTACAGCGCGTTGAGCTGCACGTCGGGAACGTATCCGAGGAGCGTCGTAGTCGTGCCGCGGGCGAGCGCGCGCAGCGCCTTCTCGGCGGGCCCAGTGCCGGCGACGAAGAGTTTGACGCCGGCGAGCGCGGCCGCGCGGATCGCGAGATCGATGCGTTTGTACGGCAGCAGGCGCGAGGCCGCGATGAAGTAGTCGCCGGCGCCGCTCCCGATACTGAAGCGGTCGACGTCCACCGGGCAGTGCAGCACGTCGCTTTCGCGGCCATAGTATCGCGCGATGCGAGCGGCGACGTTCTGCGAGTTGGCGACGAATCGGGTCGGGCGCGTTGCGGCGGCTCGGTCCCATGCGATCAGCCGGTCCACTACCGGACGTGCGAGCGGCGTGCGCACGTACTCGTCGTACGCGAACGCGAAGCGGCTGACGGTGTTGATGTAGCAGACGTGCACGGCTCCGGGCGGAACGACGACGCCCTTGGCCCAGGCGGTCGTCGAGCTTACGATCGCGTCGAAGCTCGAGAAGTCGAAGGACTCGAAGGCGCGTGGGTACAGCGGCGCGAGCGCGCGAAAGTAGCGGTTGGCGAGCGGGATCCGGGCGAGATAGGTGCGGCGGACGCGCGACGCGGGAAAGAGATCGCCGACGGCGCGCTCGTCGTACAGCGCGGTATAGATCGGCGCGTCCGGCCACGCGCGCGCGATCCAGGCGAAGACTCGCTCCGCGCCGCCACGCTGGTTCAAGTAATCATGAACGAGCGCAACCTTCAGAGCGGGTCGCTAGTCCTGTAGGTTCGTGCCGCGGGGTAGAACGAGGGCGATCGTCGGGTTCCCCAGATAGGAACGAGCCACGCGCTGTACGTCGTCGGGCGTCGTCGAAGATATCGCCGCCAGCGCCCGATTGATGAAGTCCGGGGAGGCGCTGCCGGTAGAGAAGACCGCCGCCAGCCATGTGCGCGTTTCGAGCGTGGTCGCGTCGTTCGCGAAGTCGCCTGCGGCCTCGGCCTTGAACTCCTCGATGGAGCCCTGAAGGCGCGACGCGGCAAGCACGCTGACGACCGAGAGTGCGGTTGCGAACGCGCGACTCGGATTGCCGATCAGACCGCCGTTGACGTACAGCACGAGCGTCGCGGGCGCCCGATCGTACGCGTAAACGGTGCCGACCGAGCGTGACGCGAAGGTCGGCGAAACGACTCCCGGCACCTGTGCGATGTCGGACAGAGTTCGCCGCACGAACGCCGCCAGCACGAGCATCGGCCCGAAGTCGCGGCTGTTGACGCTCGGAGCGGGATACTGCGCAATCAGCCAGGGCGACGCGATGTCGCGATGGGCTACGATCTCGCGCGTCGCTCCATTGAGCTGCGGAACGCGCACCGGAACGGGCAAGGTCGTCCCCGTGGGCAACGCGCCGGCGAGTGCGGCGAGCGACTGCGGCGCCAGGGCGTCGAGACGACCGGCAGCGCTGACCACGGCGCCGCCGCGCCGATAGTACGCGCGGTAGAAAGAGCGCGCATCCTCGGAAAAGAACTGCGCGAGCGACGCGGGCGTGCCCAGTTCCGGCAGGCCGGCATTGGCCTCACGCGACGACGCCGCATTGAGCATGTCGATCCCGACCTGGAGCGCGACCAGTTGAACCTGCGCGATCTGCCGCACGAGCACGCTACGAGCGTCGCGAATCGTCGCGGGCGAAAAGTCCGGCGCCGCGAGCGCCGTGCGGAACAGGTCGAGGACCGCCGGCGCGTCTTCGGCCAGCGCTTCGACGTAGAAGCGCACGTCGCCCGGATCGATCGTGAAGCGTATGGAGCCGCCGCGCGCCGCGACGGCGTCTTCTATTGCGACGCCGTTGACCGGCGTTCGCACGATCGTTTCGGCGACGAGCGCAGCCAGGCCGTTCTGTCGCATGGTTTGCCGATCGAGCCCGGCTCGAACGATGAGCGTGACGCCAACGAGAGATGCGGCGGCATCGGACTGGCGCACGATCACGGTTCCGTCGGCATTTTCCACGCTCGGAGTTGGAATGGGGACCGCGGAGGCGCGGACAGCCGTAGGCAGCGCAATCGCGAGAGCCAGGGCGAGGCAAGGGGTAAGCAGAGATCTCACCGGGACGGTTCCTTCTGCGGCGTAGTCGCTACGAGGTCGACGATGACGGGGTTATGCAGATAGCGGCGGACGGTCTCCGCGACGTATTGGGGATCGAGAGCACGCGCCGCCTCTTCGTAGGCTCCGCTGGCGAGGCCCGGGGCGTAGTCCAGGTTGCCTTCGGTGGAGTACCAGCCGAGATTGTCCGCGCGCTGCTGCGGCGTCTGCGTGTCGGCGGCGACGTGGTAGAGAAACGCCTCCCGCGCCGCGCTGAACGTTTGCGCGTCCATCGGCTGCTGCAGCGCCTCCAGTGCTCCGAGCACGCTCTTCTCCGTCTGCTTCTCGTTGCTGCCGCCGATCGTGACCACCATCACGCCGGGGTCGTGCAGCGTGATGAACTGGCCGACCACGAGGGCGTCGCTATCCGCGCGATCGAGCTGCCGCGTTACGACACCCGTCTCTTCCCGGAAGAGATAATCCGCAACGAAATCCAGGGCCGTCGCCGCTTTCTGATCCGCGATCGGCGGACCGATCCAGGCGAGTCCAACGCCGTCGACCGCGCCTGCCGCGGTCGTTGACGCGGGTGTTCCCTCGAGCCTCGAGTCGTAAGGATTGTCCATCGCCCCGACGCCGTTTCCGTCCGTCACGGCCGAGATGCTCGACGCATCGACGTTGCCCGTTAGCGCGAGGATGGAGTTCTGCGCGCGGAATGCGCGCTTCGCAAAGGCATCCACCTGTGCGGTGGTGATGCTCGTGAGCTGCGACACAGTCGTCGGCAGCGGCGGATAGTGCGCCGGTCCGGTCGCGAAGATCTGTTTGAAGAGCAGATCGTGCAGCGTCGTATCGGATTCGTAGCGCTGCTGCACGCCGAGTACCGCGGCGTTAGCGCGCGCCGTCTTCACGCTCGCGTCATCGACCGACGGCGCAAAGTACGCCGCCGTCATCGCCGCGACGATTCGGCGCGAGGCGTATGCCGGGACGACAGCACCAATTCCGATGATGTCCGGATATACCTCAATGTTGAGCTCGCCCCCGACCGTGTGCACGAGCGCATACAGCGACTTGCCGCTCGCGAGCGGCGCGACCGCCGCGGCCGTCGCCGCGAGGTTGGCTATGCCGGGCGTCGCGTCATCGTATCCCGCGGCCGGCGCTCGAAACCATAGACCGATCGCCGCGGTGCCGACGGTCGCATCGGGATACAGAACGTAGGAACCGCCGCGTGGCAGCGCGCCCGTCTGCCGGGCGATGGCCGCGCCGGCGGGAGTAGCGAACGACGACGACGCTACGACGAGCATCGCGACGACGCACGCGGTTCGCGCGGTCATGCCGGTTCCGGGTATATTTTCGGCGGGATACGCGAAGGCTTTTCGGCGCGCTTCGGCCCGTCCGCGGGGCGCTCCGTCGGCGCATCGCTACCCTCGGCGACTTCGGTTCCCTTGCTGCGCGTGTAGGGCCGGCCCTCCAGGATGGCGCGCACCTCTTCGGCCTCGACCGTTTCGTAGTCGAGCAGCGACGCCACCATGCGTTCGACCTTGTCCCAGTTCTCGTTGAGAATTCGCTTGCCGCTCTCATAGGACGACTCGATGATCTTGCGTACCTCGCCGTCGATCTTGCTCGCGACTTCCTCGGAATAGTTCCGCTCCTCGCTGATGTCGCGGCCCAAAAAGACCTGATGCGCGCCGCGCCCGAACTGAATCGGGCCGAGGTCGCTCATGCCGTACTGCGTCACCATGCGGCGCGCCAGTTCCGTCGCCTGCTCGAAATCGTTGCTCGCGCCGGTCGTGACGTCGCCGTACTTGATCTCTTCGGCGAGCCGGCCACCCATGGCGCGCGTGATCATCGCGAGCAGCTCTTCTTTGCTGCGGTTATGGCGATCGTCTTCCGGCAGCGACCACGTGATGCCGAGCGCCATTCCACGCGGGATGATCGTCACTTTGTGGACCGGGTCCGACTTTTCGAGCAAACCGCCGATCACCGCATGACCGGATTCGTGGTATGCCGTGGTCTCCTTCTCTTGCTGCGACATCACGACCGACTTACGCTCCGGACCGACCATCACGCGGTCGATGGCCTCGTCGCAATCGATCATCTCGATCACGTTCTTGTTGCGCCGCGCGGCGAGCAGCGCCGCCTCGTTGAGCAGATTCTCCAGGTCGGCGCCGGAGAAACCCGGTGTGCGCTTTGCGAGCGTCTCGAGCGAGACTTCTTTGCCGAGCGGCTTGTTGCGTGCGTGCACCTCGAGGATCTTCTCACGGCCCTTGTAGTCGGCGCGGCCGACGACGATCTGGCGGTCGAAGCGTCCCGGGCGCAGCAGCGCGGGATCGAGAACGTCCGCGCGATTCGTCGCCGCGATCAGAATCACGCCCGTGTTCTGATCGAAGCCGTCCATTTCGACGAGGAGCTGGTTGAGCGTTTGTTCGCGCTCGTCGTGGCCGCCGCCCAAACCGGCGCCGCGCTGGCGTCCGACCGCATCGATCTCGTCGATGAAGACGATGCAGGGCGCCGACTTCTTCGCCTGATCGAACAGGTCGCGGACGCGCGACGCGCCGACGCCCACGAACATCTCCACGAAATCGGAGCCCGAGATCGAGAGGAAGGGTACTCCGGCCTCGCCCGCGATCGCGCGCGCGAGCAGCGTCTTGCCGGTACCCGGCGGTCCGAGGAGCAGCACCCCCTTGGGGATGCGCGCGCCGAGCGACTGGTACTTCTTCGGATACTTGAGAAAGTCGACGATCTCCGCGAGCTCTTCCTTGGCTTCGTCGACGCCGGCAACGTCCGCAAACGTCACCTTGGGACGGTTTTCGGAGAGCATCTTCGCGCGCGAACGTCCGAACGACAGCGCCTGACTTCCGCCGCTCTGCGCCTGACGCAGTATGAAAAAGAGCAGCAGCACGGTGATCGCGAGCGGACCGAGCGTCATAAGGCTCGACAGCAGGCCGGTGTTTGACTGCTGATCGAAGCTGATCGCACCGCTCTTGACCTTCCGGTAAACTTCGTCGACGAAGGTCTGATCTTCGTTCGGAACCGCGACCGTGTATTTAGTTCCGTTTGAGAGGTCGCCGATCGCGTTGAGTCCGGTCGCGTGGAACGACTGCACCTGTCCGGCTTCGAGCTTCTGGTAAAAGGCGCCGTAATCGAGCCGAGTCTCTCCCTCGCTGGGCTGAACGAATCGTTCGACAATGACGAAGAGGGCCACGACGGCCGCGATTATCAGGATGATTGATTTGAGGTGTTTGCTCACGTTGCGGTTAGACCAGTTGATCCTCTCGAAGCTCGGCGAGGTGAGGAAGATTACGGTACCATTCCTTGTAGTCCAAACCGTAACCTATAGCGAAGGCGTCTGGGACGGCGAGCCCGCGGTATTCTACGGGCAAGTCGACCTGTCGGCGCGCCGGCTTATCGAACAGCACACAGCTGCGCAGCGTCGCGGGCCGGCGCCGTTCTAGTAACGCTCGCAGGTACTCTAAAGTGAGGCCCGTGTCCACGATACCGTCCACGATCAGCAGGTTCGTACCCCGGATCGGCAGGCTGGCGTCCGCCTCGAGGCGCGCCCCGGCCCCGGCCGTTCCGGCCGTCCCGTAGCGTTGAACGAAGACGTAGTCGACCAGGATCTCGCTAGGCCCATCGGCTCTTCGGGCCAGCGCCCGCGCGAGGTCGGCAGTAAAGCACAGCGCCCCTTTCAACACGCCGAGCAGCAGGAGCGGTTGCCCCCGATAGTCCGCGGAGACGTTCGCGGCGAGGCGCTCGACCGCGGCCGCGATCGCGTCGGCTCCGAAGATGCGGCGCCCAATGCCAAGCCCGAGATCGAGCGCGGTCACGTGTGCCTGATTCCCTGGATGGAGCCGCGCTCGATTCTCAGCGCGATCCCAGGCTTCATGTGAAACGTGCCGGTGCCGCCGCGCTCGAGCGCGAGCACCGCGGCCTCGATGTGTGAAAAGTCGACGTCGCGCAATCCGTCTTCCGCAGCCAGTCGCTCGCGGATAGAACGACGCAGACTCGACCGCGGCGCGGCGTCGTGCTCGTCCGCAAGCAGATCCGCAGCCCGCGCAACGGCTCGATCGAGCCCCGGGAAGAGCGGACGCAGCGTCGCCAAGGCCTCGCGCACGGCGTTGCGCCGCAGACCCGGTTGCGAGTTGGTCGGATCGACGGCGTACGGCAAGGCCTTGACGTGACAATATGCGCGCAGCGTCTCGGAAGAGACTCCGAGCAGCGGACGCGCGAGGTCGACGGCCGGCGCGACGCGACGGCGGCGCGGCATGCCGCGCAGCCCGTTCGGACCCGTTCCCCGCAGCAGCGCCAGCACGACGGTTTCGCTCTGATCTTCCGCGTGATGCGCGGTCGCGATGACGGTGCACGCACGCCGTCTCGCCGCGGCGCACAGCGCGCGGTAGCGTGCGGCCCGAAGGCGCTGCTCGTCGGCGGCCGACGCCGCGAGCGCGATCGTCTCGAGGGGCATCTCGTAGCGCGCCGCAAGCTCCAGCGCTACGCATTCGTCCTGCCATGCCGATTGGCGCACTCCGTGGTTGACGAACGCCGCAAAAAGCGTCAGCCGGAGACGCTTTGCGAGCGCGTGCAGCGCGGCGGCGAGGGCCATGGAGTCGGGACCGCCGCTGCAGGCGAGCAACACGCGCTCTCCGCTGAGCAGCGCGCCGCTGCGCTCGATCGCGCCTTCGACGTCACGCTCGGGATGCGCGCCTCTCATGACCGGCGCGCGTGCGCGGCGATCTCGCGTTCGACGTCGCGCTTTGCGACGGCCGCGCGCTTGTCCCAGAACTTCTTGCCGCGGGCCAGGCCGAGCTGTACCTTCGCGAGGCCGCGCGTGAAGTAGAGCCGCAAGGGCACGACGGTGAGGCCCTTCTCGGCGACGCGGCTCTGCAGGCGCAGAATCTCAGCCTTGTGCAGCAGCAGCTTGCGGGGACGCGTCGGCTCGGCGTTGGAAAAGCTGCCCTGCTTGTAGGGAGCAACGTGCATGCCCATCAGCCACGCTTCGCCGTCCCGAAAGCGCGCGTACGCCTCGCTCAGGCTCGCGCCGCCGTCGCGCACCGACTTCACCTCGGTGCCCGTCAAGACGAGGCCGGCTTCGACCGACTCGAGGATATGGTACTCGTAGCGCGCGCGGCGATTGTCGATCGCGGCGTTGCTCTTGCTCATCGTCGCAGGTGATCTTCGACCGCCTCGAGCCGGCCGCGCGAGACGAAGCTGCCCTCCGCGTGCGCGAGCACGTCTCCCGCTTCGTCGAGGACGCTGGCTTCGACTCCCAGCACGTTGCGGCGCTGCCACGTGACGCGTCCGCGCACCTGGATCGGCCGCTCGAGCGGAACCGGTTTGCGGAAGCGCACGCTGACCGCCGCCGTCACGCCGCGATGGCCGGCGAAACCCGCAGCGTGCGCCATCGCCTCGTCGAGCAACGCCATCACGATGCCGCCGTGGGCGATTCCTCGCCACCCTTGGTATTCCGGGGCGAGCTCGAGCCGCGCGTATACGCCGGCGGAGTCCGCGGCAGGATCGAAGTGCACGTGCATGCCGATCGGGTTGGTCGGGCCGCACGCGAAGCAGTTGCCGTCGTCGAACGGTACGTCGCTCATCGGCCCACGCTCAGGCGGTCGATGAGGTAGGACGGCAGTTGCGCCGCGCGCATCTTGCGCTGCACCTCCTCGATCGGGTAGTCGTAGCGGACCCACTCGACGCGTCGCCGTCCGGGATCGTAGAGCACGAAGGAGGCCGCTGGATTGAGATCGCGCGGCTGTCCGACGCTGCCGACGTCGATGATGTAACGCTTCCCATCTTCGAGCTGCAGTTCGCCGCCGTGCTGCATGTGGCGGTGCCCGATCGCGTTCTGTTCGTCGCGCACCCAGTATTCCGCGATGTGCGTGTGGCCGACGAATACGATCGGCGCGTCCGTGCGCTCGAAGGCGCGCGCCGCCGCGTCCTTGTCGAGGATGTATTCGAAGTAACTTACTGGAGCGCCATGAACGAGGAGAAAGTCGTGAAAGCGCAATTCGTAGGGGAGTAGATTCAGCCACGCGCGGCTCGCCTCGTCGAGCACGCTCTGCGTCCAACCGATCGCGGCTCGAGCGCGCGCGGTTGAAACTATCGACTCCGAAATTCTCCACGGCCGCGAGATCGTGATTGCCCAAGACCGCGTGCCGCGCCGCGCTCGCGCAGCAGGGCGACGCACTCGTTCGGATTCGGGTCCGTAGCCGACGATGTCGCCGAGGGAAGCGACACGTCGTCGGGCGCGGCGATCGAGAGAGCGCGCTCGAGCGACTCGAGATTTCCGTGGACGTCCGACAGGATCGCGTAGCGCACGGTCAGAGCGGAACCTCCGCCAGCACGGCGCGTAGCGCCGCCTCGAAGGCCCGGCGCATCGGTTCGGTTCCGACGCTCACGCGCACGTATGCGTCGAGCGGCGGCGCACCCGGCTTACGAATCCAGACGCCGCGCGCCAGCAGCTCGTTCATGACTCGCGTCGCGCGCTCGGCGCCGTCGAAATCGATGCAGACGAAGTTCGTGCGCAGACTCGATCGAACGCCGGCCGAGCGATCGCGCGATGCGATAATAATCTTCGCGAGCTCGCGCCGTCTCCGTGACGACGTAAGTCCGAAAGTCTTCGTCCTCGAGCGAAGCGCAATGCGCCGACCTGGGCGTTCCGGTTGACTCCGTAGTGGAGGCGGATCTTCTGAAACGTCGTGACGCTGCTCTCGGTGGCGAGCGCGTAGCCGATGCGCGCGCCGGCCATGCCGATACGCCTTCGAGAAGGTGCGCAGGCGGATCAGACGATCCTCGAAGGCGGGCGGCAGGAGCTCGTCCTCGTCGACGAAATCGGCGTACGCCTCGTCGAGCAGCAAGAGCGTATCGTGCGGAAGCCCATGGTAGAAGCGCTCCAGATCGCCTCGCGAGATGAATCGCCCGCTCGGATTGTCGGGATTGGCGAGGTAGACGATCCGCGGCGCCTCGCGTCGCGCGGCCGACACGAGAGCGTCGAATCGGGCGTGCCGTCGTCGAGGTACGCGGTCGTAATAGGCGGCGTCCGCCGTACCCAACGACGTGATAGTTGAAGGTCGGATACGTTCCGCGCGTGCTCAGCGCCGCTTCGCCCGGCGCGACGAACGCGCGCACGGCCAGGCCCATGAGGTCGTCGATGCCGGACCCGACGACGATCTCTTCGGGGCGGCAACGATGCTTGGCGGCGAGCGCATCGCGCAGATCGAGCGACTCCGGGTCGCCGTACCACGAGAGTCTCGGCAGTTCGCCGGTCATCGCCTCGACGGCGCTCGGCGACGGCCCGAACGCGCTCTCGTTCGCGCCCAGACGCACGAGCTCGCGCCGGCCGGTTTCGCGCATCAGCTGCTCGGGACCGATGAAGGGCGTCGTCGCGGGAATCGCTTCGACCGCGCGCGTGGGACGAATCACGAGTGTCTCCTTATGCTCCCAAAAATCGATGAACGGTAACCGCTGTGCCGGCCGGCCATTCCTCATCGCGCTCTTCCATGATGATGTATCCGTCGGCCCGGGCGGTGACGCTGACTGAAAACGAACGCAGCTCGAGTGGATGCGCCGAAGGACCACCTGCATCATCCTGTAGGCGGACCGGGACGTACCACGTCCATCCTTGGCGGCTCCGAGCCGGCGCGGCAAGGCGGGCGGACACGCGCGGTGCTTCGATGGGAGCGCCAACGAGCGCGGCGACGATCGGCGCGGCGACGGCTTCCAACATCATCAGCGCGGAGGTCGGATTGCCCGGGAGCCCGAGGATCGGCTTTGCGCCCTCGGCCCCGAAGAGGGTCGGCTTCCCCGGCTTTACGCGCAAGCCGTGAACGACGACGCCGGGGCGGGCGATCGCGGCGATCGCGTGCGGCAAGCGATCGCGATCGCCCACCGACGAGCCGCCGCTCACGACGATGGCGTCGCACTCAGAGATTGCCGATCGCAGCCCGGATTCGAACTCATGCGCTTCGTCGCGCAGCGTCGGGTAGTGTCGCGGCCGCGCACCCATCGACCGCAGCGACGCCGCGATAGCGTAACGATTCGAATCGCGGATCTCGCCGGGGCGGACGCGACGACCCGGGTCGACGAGCTCGTCGCCGCTCGAAAACACCGCGACGACCGGGCGGCGATAGACTGGAACCGCCGTGACGCCCAACGTCGCGAGGACGCCGATTTCGGGCGCGCGGATGCGCCGCCGCGCGGACAGAACCGTTTCGCCGCCGCGCATATCTGCGCCGCGTTCCGCGACGTTCTCGCCGGACTTCACCGGCGCTTCAATTATAACGGTGCCGTTGTCGAGGCGCACGTCTTCGAACGGAACGACGGCATCCGAACCCGCCGGCAAGACGCCGCCCGTCGGTATCCGCACGGCCGGCGCTGGTGCCGCGGATCCGTCCGGCGCCGCGCCCATACGCACCTCGCCCACGAGCTCGAGGACGCCCGGCGTGGTGCGCGCGAGCACCGCAAAGCCGTCCATCAGTGAGCGCGGCGCGTTGGGATAATCGTCGTCCGCGACGATCGGCTCCGCAAGCACGCGTCCGAGCGCGTCATCGAGGGCCACGCGCTCGACCTGCGGCGGCGCGGTCGTGACGCGACTAAAGAAAGCCACGATCGCTTGACGCGGCGGGAGCAGCGTTTCGGGCGTAAACGCCCGCACCGGTAGGACTGGATTTACGGACTGCATAATGGCGCGCTCTCCATGCTCGATATCGCCCTCATTCGGCGCGATCCCGACCGCGTACGACGCGCTCTCGTTCGTCGCGGCCTGGATGGCTCGGTGATCGACGAGCTTCTGCGCTACGACGAGGAGTACCGCTCCGCCCTCACCGCGGTTGAACGGCTGTCCGCCTCGAAGAATCGGCTGTCGGTCACGATCGGCAAGGCACCCGATAAAGCGGCGGCCGCCCGCGAACTCCAACCGCAGATCGCCGAACTTTCGAAGAGCATCGCCGAACACGAAGAACGCGCTCGGGCGCTCTCGCCCACGCAGGAAGGGTCGCCGCTATTCGCGCTACTCGATAACCTACCCAACGTGCTCGACGACTCCGTGCCCGACGGCGCCGGTGAGGATGAGAACGTCGCGCTCCGGCGCTGGGGAGAACCGCGCCGATTTGAGTTCGTCCCGAAGCCTCACTGGGAGCTCGGCGAACGCCTCGGAATTCTGGACTTCGCTCGCGCCGCGAAATTGTCGGGAAGCCGCTTCGCCGTGCTGGCCGGCGCAGGAGCGCGGCTCGCGCGCGGCCTGACGGCGTTCTTTCTCGATCGAGCCGCTGCGCGCGGCTACGTCGAGATCGCACCGCCGCTTCTCGTTTCGCGCGAAACGATGTGGTCGACAGGTCAGCTCAGTAAGTTCGCCGATGCCATGTTCACCGATGCGCAGGCCGGACTGTTCCTCATCCCGACGGCGGAAGTGCCGCTGACCGCACTGCGCGGCGGCGAGATCCTCGAGGTGGCCGAGTTGCCGTGCAAATATGCCGGCGCGACGGCATGCTTCCGCAAGGAGGCCGGCGCCGCGGGGAAAGACACGCGCGGCCTGATGCGCCAGCACCAGTTCGACAAAGTCGAGCTGGTCTGGCTCAGCCGTCCCGAAAGCTCCTACGAGGCTCTGGAGAGCCTGACCGAGGACGCGCGATCGCTGCTGGAGGAGCTCGAGCTTCCTCATCGCGTCGTAATGCTGTGCGCGGGCGATACGGGGTTCAGCCCCGCGAAGACCTACGACATCGAGGTGTGGATCCCGAGCAGCGACGCCTATCGCGAGATCAGTTCCTGCTCAAACTGCACGGATTTCCAAGCGCGCCGCGCGGCCATTCGGTTCCGGCGCGAAACGACCGGCAAACCGGAGCTCGTGCATACCCTCAACGGTTCCGCGCTCGCAATCGGACGTACGCTGATCGCGCTGCTCGAGAACAATCAACAGGCGGACGGATCGGTCCTACTTCCGAAGGTGCTCGAACCGTACGTGCCTACGATACGTCTTGAATGAGCTCCAGTAATACTTCGCGATCGAGGTAACGGATGTGACCGTGCTCGCGGCGCAGTGCCTTGCGCATTTCCAGCTCGGCGATCGCGCGAGCGGCGACTTCCTTGACGGTGCCGCCCGCGGCGGCGATCTGCGATTGTGTGATCGTCGAAAGCGACGCTGAGGCCGGTGCCAACCCGCGTTCCGGCATCGCGTAGGGCAGCAGCACGCGAGCGATCCGGCCCAGAATTGGAAGCGATCCTTGAACGTTCAGCGAGTCGGCGAGAATCCGGACGCGCTGCGCCATCACGACTCCGAGCGCGTTGGTCAGCTCGGGATAACGGGCCGCAACGCGCGACACTGCGTCCCACGGCACCTTGAGAACGCGCGCCGTCTTCGAGAAAACGGCGATGCGCGCCATCTTGAAGCCGCGATCGAAATATTCCGCAACGCCAAAGAGCTCGTAGGGAAAAATTTCGTAGAGTATCCGTTCGCGCTCGCGTCCCCCGCCGTTCGCGCGCGCAACGATGCCTTCGGTCACCATGCCGATAAAAGGCCAATCGACGTTTTCGGCGACGAGAGTTTGGCCGCGCCGGCCGGTCTGCCACACTGCGGCTGCTGCCAGCTCTTCGCGTACGCCGACGTCGAGCGCCGTGAATGCGGGGGAACGCCCGAGATGCTGCGCCGATGACGTACGCTCGCTGGCCTCGCCGGGACGATGCGTCAGGCGCAACTGCCAGACGCGGCTCGCGACGCGCCGCGTCTCGATCACGAAGCGGTCCGGCCGGTCCTGCGTCACGCGGGAGGAGAGCGCCCGCGGCTCCTGCTCGATAATGAGGGTAAGGGATGCGCCGGATGGAAGACGGTCGAGGGCTTTGCGGATGAGATCCGGGCGCTCCCACACGGGAAGACCCCGCAGATCGATTTCGGCTGGCTGTACCACATCGGTCACGTTCTCGCCGGGCCGAGCGCTCTACTCCCTAGAAAGGTCAATCGAGAGGAGTCAGCATGGTAAAGTCTCTGGTTTCGCGCTTCGTTAGCGGTACTGCGCTCGCATGCCTGGCATCGGCGACGCTGACGAGCGCGGCCTCGGCCCAGACGACGACGGATATGCATTTCACCACGGCGATAACCCAGGTCTACGGTTCGCAGTATCCGATCACGGGAAGACTCGACATTCAGATCTTCCCCGCCGGAAATTTGCGAGGCTACTACCACACAGCATATTACAAGCTCTACATCCCCGTGGTCGGCGGCCGTGATGGGAACTACATCTGGTTCGACATTGGTCCATCGACCGTCGATCTCGGTCTCGGCGCCGGCCCGGAGGGCAAGCTGCACGTGGTCGGAACGCTGGGTAGTGACGGATCCTTCCGGGGACAGGTTTATCCGGAGACCGCTGCCGGCTTCTCGGGCCCTGCGATGTCGGCCCAGATCCCCAACCCCTCGCCGACCTCCAACGACCAGTACATCTTCGCCGCGACGCCGACGAACGAGCCGGCGCCAACGGTAAGCGGCCCTCCGTAGATTACGGCAGATTACGGCCGCGCCACGCTCTTGACGGCCTTCCAGAGGCGCTGCGGCGCCGGCGGAAGGCCGTTCATGTGTTTGAGGAAGAGCGTCACCTGCCAGATTTGGTCTTCGCGCAGGGCCTTGCCGAACGACGGCATGCCGGTAAACCGAATGCCGTGATCGATCTTCCAAAAGGTCACGCCCTCGGGGTCGTCTTCGACGCCGTCCTTGGCGAGTTGCGGAGGATGTTGATAGAGTCCTCGCGCGATGGCTGAGGGCTCGCCGTCCGAGGCGCCGTGGCAGATGGCGCAGTCGGCGGCGTAGAGCCGGATTCCCGCGATCAGATTCGCATCATCGCTCGCGATCGGGGGCGCCGCGGTCGTCGCGTCGCGCGCGAGCGCCGCGTGCAGCGACGTGCGCGCCGCCCAACGTTCCGCTTTCGAGGGTTTCGCATCCGCGTTGGCCGGCATCATCCCGGCCTCGATTCCGATATAGACGACGAGCCCCAGCAAGACGATCGTCGCGATCGCTCCCAAAACGACTCCACGCATCATGAGCCGCGCTTCGACGCTAATCTGCGCTTAACCGGCGCGGGTCGCACTCTCCACTCGTTGTCAGCCGCGTCCGCTAGCCTGGAGAGGCCATGACAACGATCACAATTCCTCAATCGAAGGGTCTCGCCGGGATCGGCGCGACCATCGCACGGCTGCCGCGCCTATTCTGGCTGGGCACCGCCTTGTTCATAGCGGCCTTGCTCGCATGGGCGCTGCTTCACGCTCGTGCGCGCGACGAGCTCGTTACCACGCCGGTCGTTACGCAGACGCTCGTACAGTCCGTCACCGCTTCGGGCACCGTCAATCCCCAGAATCTCGTTTCGGTCGGTACGCAAGTCTCCGGGACGATCTCGTCCATCTACGTCGATTACAACAGCAAGGTTCGGCGCGGCCAGGTGCTGGCGCGGCTCGACCCGAGCACGCTCGAGGCACAGCTGCAGCAGGCCCAAGCGGCACTGGCTCAGGCGCAAGCGCAAGTCGCACAATCGGCCGCGACCGCGAACGGCGCGGTCTCGGGCGTGAGCGTCGCAAGCGCTACCGACGCAGCCGACGCGGCCGCCGTCGCTTCGGCGAAGGCCAACGTCGGTAAGACTCAGGCGGCGCTGGTGCTCGCGCAAAAGACGCAAGGGCGCGACTCGGCGCTGCTCGCGCAGGGATATATCGCGCAGAGCACCGTCGACACCGACCGCTCGACGGCCGCGCAGGATGCGGCCGATGTCGCCGCGGCGCAAGCCGCCGTCGCGCAGGCCCAGGCGCAAGATCTCGCGGGCGCCGCGACGGTCAGTCAACAGTCGTCCACCGCGAGCAGTCAGGCCGCCGCGACGCAGGCCGCACAGGCCAACGTCGCCGCCGCGCAGGCCGTCGTACAGCAAGACGAGCTCAACCTCGAACACGCCGTGATCACGTCGCCGGTCGACGGCACGGTCGTCGCGCGCGACGTCTCCGTCGGTCAGACCGTCGCCGCATCGCTGCAGACCCCCACGCTCTTCTCGATCGCACAGAACCTTTCGAAGATGGAAGTCGACATCAACGTCGGTGAGCCGGACATCGGCAGCGTGAAGCCGGGCGACACGGTCACGTTTTCGGTGCTCGCGCACCCGAACACGACCTTTCGCGGTTCGGTCGCGCAGGTTCGCATCAATCCGCAAACGTTGAACAACGTCGTGACGTACGACGTTGTCGTCTATGCCGCGAACGCCGGCGAAATGCTTCTGCCCGGCATGACCGCGAACGCGACGATTGACGTCGCAAGCGTCTCCAACGCGCTCACCGTGCCGGCGGCCGCGCTGCATACGTCCGCTCCGGCCGGCGCGACGCCGTGGGGAACCACGAGCGGCGCGGATTCTGGCGGCGCGATCGCGGCCGGCTCGGCCGCGCGGATCTTGGTCGATCGTAACGGCAAGGCCGTGCCGGTTGCGGTGCGGGTGACGCTCACGAACGGAACGCTCGCCGCCGTCCAGCCGCTGGAAGCCGGCGCTCTCGCGGCAGGAGATCTCGTCGTGACGGGATCGCAGAGCCATCAACAGCACAAGACGAGCGCCTCGCCGATGAGCGGATCGCCGATGGGCGGCGCGATGCGGAGTATTCACTAATGACGCGCGTCGTAGAGGTCACCGGCCTGCGCAAGACCTACGCCCTGGGCGAGGAGCAGGTGCACGCGCTGCGCGGCGTCGATCTCGGGCTCGATGCGGGCGAATTCGTCGCCGTCATGGGCCCGTCCGGCTCGGGGAAATCGACGTTCATGCACGTCGTGGGACTGCTGGACACGCCGACCTCGGGCACGTACCGCTTCGAAGGAGCCGACGTCTCGTCGCTGAGCGCGGACGAACGGGCAGATATCCGCGGCCGCCGTCTCGGCTTCGTCTTCCAGGCGTACAACCTGCTGCCGCGCACGAGCGCATTGGAGAACGTCGAGCTGCCGTTGGTCTATGCGGGCGTGCCCGAGACCGAGCGCCGGCGCATTGCGATGGCCAAGCTCGATCTCATCGGCATCTCGCATCTAGCAAATCATCATCCGAATCAGATGTCGGGCGGCCAGCAGCAGCGCGTCGCGATCGCGCGTGCGCTCGTCAACGACCCCGGGCTCATCCTCGCGGACGAGCCGACCGGCGCGCTCGACACGCAAACCTCCAAAGACATCATGAGTCTCTTTGCGCGCCTCAACGAGGAGCAAGGAATAACGATCATGCTCGTGACGCACGAGCCGGACGTCGCCGCGCACGCGCGGCGCATCGTCGCCTTCCGCGACGGCCTGATCACGAGCGATATCAGTAACGAAAGGCATGCGGCATGAACCTGAAGGCCACTCTGTCTCTTGCATTGGCAGCGCTCGTGCGCAACAAAGCGCGGTCCCTGCTCACGATGCTCGGCATCGTCATCGGCGTGGCGGCGGTGATCGTCACGGTCGCGATCGGCGTGGGCGCGCGCACGTCGGTACAGCAGAGCATCAACAGCCTGGGTTCGAACCTCATCGTCGTGCAGCCCGGAAGCGTCACGCAGAGCGGCGCCCGCAGCGGCTTCGGCGGCGCATCGACGCTGACGCCCGACGACGGCCTGGCGATCGCGAAACTCTCGGGTGTCGCCGCCGTCTCCCCGATGGTCTCCGTACGCACGCAGGTCGTGGCCGGCGCGAACAACTGGCAGACGACCATCGCAGGCGTCGCGCCGACCTACACCTTCGTTCGCTCGTGGCCGCTCGCGAGCGGGCGTTTTGTCAACGAGAACGACGTCGCGTCGGCCGCCAAGGTCGCGGTGTTGGGCCAGACGGTCATCGCGCAGCTCTTCCCCAACGGCGATTCGCCGCTGGGCCAGACCGTGATCGTCAAGGGCGCTCCGTACACGGTGATCGGGACGCTCAGCGCGCTCGGGCAGAGCGGCCTGGGTCAAGACCAGGACGACACGGTATTGATTCCCTATACCTCAGCGATGGAGCGCCTCACCGGCCTGACGACGGTCAACTCGCTGATGATCTCGGCAACGGATCAGCAGCAGATCGATCCGGTGCAGCAGAGCGTGACGCAGCTGCTAGAGCAGCGTCATCGCATCGTTCCGCCGCAGACCGACGACTTTCAGGTGCGTAACCTGCAATCGATCGCGCAAGCGGCTTCGCAGACGGGGACCGTGATGGAGCTGCTGCTCGCCGGCGTCGCCGCCGTCTCTCTCATCGTCGGCGGCATCGGCATCATGAACATCATGCTCGTCTCGGTCACGGAGCGCACCCGCGAGATCGGGCTGCGCATGTCGGTCGGCGCGCGCGCCGCAACGATCCTGCGCCAATTTCTGGCCGAGGCGATCGTGCTCGCGACCATCGGCGGCCTGATCGGAGTCTTCGCCGGCGGCATCGGGACGCTCGCAATAGCCCTGGCGACGCATTGGCCGATGGCGATACCGCCGCAGTGGATCTTCGCCTCCGTGGGCTTCTCGGCGATGGTCGGCATCTTCTTCGGCTACTATCCTGCGCGGCAGGCGGCCGGGCTCAATCCGATCGAGGCGCTGCGATTCGAGTGAGCGCGCGCATCGCCGTGATCGACGACGAGCCGAACATCCGCGACCTCCTCTCGCTCGCACTGGAGCATCGCGGATTCGCGGTGCGCTGCGCGGCCGACGGCGCGTCCGGCCTCGCGCTCGTGCGCGAGTGGTCGCCCGACCTGATCGTCCTCGACGTCATGATGCCCAAGGTCAGCGGCATCGAGCTGCTCCCCGCGCTGCGGCGCGTCACCGACGCGCCGGTCGTGATGCTGAGCGCTCGCGGCGAGCTGGAGGATCGCGTCGAGGGCCTCGTCGCCGGCGCCGATGACTATTTGAGCAAACCCTTTGAGATCTCGGAGCTGCTCGCGCACGTCGATGCGAAGCTGCGCCGGCCGCATTTGGAGACACGCTCGACGCTGGAGTATGAGGGGTTGACCGTAGACCTCGACGAGCACGTCGTCGAGCGCGACGGGCGCCGGCTCGACCTGTCGCCACTCGAGTACGATCTGCTCGTGACGCTGATGCGCCGGCCACGCCGGGTCTTCACCCGCGAGGAGCTGCTCGATGCGGTGTGGGGCGACGCCGACGTCGGCACCGGCGCCGTGGAGCGATACGTCTCGTACCTGCGAGGCAAGGTCGACGAGGGCTTCGGTCGGCCGCTGATTCAGACCGTCCGCGGGGCCGGCTACACGCTGCGTGCGTAGTGTCGCGCTTCACTAATTCATTCTCACCGTTCGCCGCGCGCCTCACGCGCGGATACGTCCTGCTCGCGGTCGCGCTCATCGTGCTCGTCGTGGCCACGACGAGCGTGCTCGCGTTTCTGCTCTACGTCGGCGCTCTCAACGAATCGATCGCGACCTACGCACAGCGCGCGACGGAGCGCGCCGCCGCATACGAGCGCGCCGGCGAGCCGCCGAGCGCGTACGCGCCGAAGCTCGTAAACGAGATCGGCGGGGTGCGCGTTCGCGTGGCGGTCTACGACGGCGAGCACCGCCTGCTCGCCGAGAGAGCTCCGCGAGGTCCGCTCGCGGCAGATCGCGTCACACGCGCTACGGCGGCGTTTTTGGGGCTGCATCCCGCGGTCGTGAGCGTACCGGGAGGAACCGTCGTCATAGCGCCGGATCTGGCCGGCTTCGCGCGGCTCCTCGAGCGTTACCTAACCTTCGTGCTCCCGATCGGCGCGCTGGCGGTGGTCGCCGCGTGGCTAATCGGGCGCGCGATCACGCGGCGCGCGATCGCTCCTCTGCAAGAGGTGTCGGCGGCGCTGCACCGCATCGCGGGCGGCGACTTCGCGCCCGAACCGCTTGCGTCGCACGACAACGACCTGCGCGAGCTCACCGCAGCCTACAATGGCGTCGCACATCGGCTGACGACGGCGACGGCGGAGCGCGACCGCAACGAGGCGCAGATGCGCCAGTTCATCGCCGACGCCGGCCACGAGTTGCGCACGCCGCTGACGATCGTGATGGGCTATCTCGACGTGCTCGACCAGGGCGTCGTCGTTGATCCCGACGGCGTCGCGCGCGTGTACAGGACGATGCTGGCGGAGAGCCGCCGCATGCGCGCGTCGATCGACAAGCTGATCCTGCTCGCGCGTCTCGAGCGTCCGGCGGCGTCGCGGCCGGAGCGAGTCGACGTCGGCGTGGTCGCGCGTCGAGCGGCCGACGCGCTCGAGCCCTTAGCCGGGCCCGGCCGCATCGCGCTGCGCGTGCCGGACGCGCCGCTGCCGATCAACGCCGATGAGAACGAGCTCTACGAAGCCGTCAAGAACGTCGTCGAGAACGCGTTGCGCTACGCCCCCGGCTCCGGCGTCGGAGTGGACGTGGCTTCAGCCGGCTCGCGCGTCACGCTCGACGTTTCGGACCGCGGCCCCGGAATGACGCCGCAAGACGTCGAGCACGCGTTCGATCGTTTCTATCGCGGAACGTCGCGTCCGAGCGGCGAGGGCTCGGGGCTCGGCCTCGCGATCGCCAAGCGCGCGGTCGAGCGCGCGGGCGGCAGCATCGCGCTGGAGAGCCGGCCGGGCCAGGGTACTCGCGTCACGATGTCGTTCCCGAGCGCGCCGCAACCAATCCCGCGCGGCGCCGGGTAGAAGCCAGCATGAGCGTCAAGGTATACGGCATCAATCACATCGCCATCCAGGTCAATGACGTCGCGAAAGCCGTCGAGTTCTATCAGGACGTCTTCGCACTGGAGAAGCTCGACGAGGGCGAGGGCGACGCGTTCTTCAAGGTCGGCGAGCACCAGTTTCTCGCCATGTTCGAAGGGGGCGACGGCCGCCCGAATCGCACCCGTCACTTCGGCTTAATCGTTCGCGACGAGGCGCAGCTCAACGAAGTGCGCGCCAAACTCACCAAAAAGTACGGTATCAAACTGATCCCGCCGTTCCGCTGCGATTTCATCGATCCGTTCGGGAATCGCGTTCAGGTGGTGGATCTGCACGACGAGTCGCTGATCTGGCTGATGCCCTATCAAGAGGTCCAGAAGGCCGGTATCGCCTTCAAGTAGCGACGTGCTCCGGGCGAAACCCTAGCCCGACCAGCCGCCCCGGTATGCGCGGCAAGAACGGTAGCCAGCGCAGTAGTCCGGGCAGCCGATGCAGCATCGGCGCGCGCCCGCTCGCGAGCACGTTACCGATGATCTTGCTCTGGATGAACAGCTGGAGCGCTTGCGTGAGCCGCGCCGCGCCCTCGCGGCGACGCTGCACGGCACGAAGGTCGCGCACCGTGACCTCGCCGCGGAGGAGTTTGCCGGAAAGCATGTTCGCCGCCGCGACCGCGTCTTGAATCGCGAGATTGATGCCGACGCCGCCAATCGGCGACATCGCGTGGGCCGCGTCGCCGATGCAGAGCAGTCCCGGCCGAAACCACTGCCGTAGGCGATTCACGCGCACGGTCAATAGCTTGACGTCGTCCCAGCCGTGGATCTCGTGCACGCGATCGCCAAGGAACGGCACGATCGCGCTCACGCTCCGGCGAAACGCGTCCAACCCAGTCCCCTGCAGCTCGCTTAACGATCCCTTCGGTATCACGTAGGCGCACTGCCAGTACGCGCCGCGGTCAATCAGCGCCATGATGCGGCCGTCGCGGATGTAGCCGAAGGTTTCGTGCGGATCGTCGGCGTGTTTCGTCAGCCTGAGCCATAGCACGTCCATCGGCGCACCGAGCTCGACCGGTTCGAGTCCCGCGCGATCCCGCAGCGCCGACTCTCGTCCGTCGGCCGCGATCACCAGGCGCGCGCGAATATCGACCGCTCCTTCGGGCGATTGCGCGCGCACGCCGGCGACGCGGCCGTTCTCCCACAGCAGGTCGTCGGCACGCGTGCGCATGCGCAAGTCGAAGCCCGGATAGCGCCTCGCCTGTTCGGCCAAGAAATCGAGGAAGTCCCACTGCGGCATGAAGGCGACGAACTTGCAGCGCGTCGGGAGGTGGGTGAAGTCGGCGACGGTGACCACCGTGTCCCCGAGATTGCCGGCCAGCGTCGTGGCCTCTTGATGCGGCCGCTGCAGGAACGATTCGAGGAGGCCGAGCTCGGCCATGACCTCGAGCGTCGACGGATGAATCGTGTCGCCGCGAAAATCGCGCAGAAAGTCGCCGTGCTTCTCCAATAGGACGGTCGAGACGCCGGAACGTGCCATAAGGAGGCCGGCCATCATGCCGGCCGGCCCGCCTCCGACGATACAGCAGTCCGCCTCGGTTCGGTTCACCGAATGTTGGCTGAGTAGAAACGGTAGCGCGCGAACTCCGCCTCACGCTGATCGACGCGCGCCTGCGTCGCCGCGGCAATCTCGTCGATGAAATTCTCGAGCGAGCGTCGCGCGAGATTCGGCGCGAGCGCTTTGTCGAGGAATGATCCAAAGATCTGCATCGGCAAATCGTAACCGCCCCTAAGTAGGAGCTTGCACTCGCCGAGGCCGGAAGGTTCGGTGCCGATCGTGCCGTTGAACGTCGGAAACGCGGCAGGAAGATTCATCGAGCTGAAGGTGATGTCGAACACGCGCGCGTTGTCCTCATGCTTCTTCACTTGCAGGCCGATCGGCACCGCGACATAGCCGACGTCGGGGAGGTGCAGTTCGCCGAAGCCGATATGCAGCGCGAAGCCACGCCACGGACCCTCCTGATTCGCGATGGCGTAAAGCAGTTCGCCGAGCGCCACGGCTCCGGCATCTGCCGGAACCCGCAAAGTGCGCTCGAGCCGTACGTCCGGCACGTCATCCTCCTTCCTATCGGCCTCGTTCCGATTCGCTTGCGGTACCGCGTCGCCCGTCAAGCGAAATAAAGGAAGCCGAAGGCTCGGCGGGAGACAGGTATGCCTAGCGACAATATTAGGCGTACCTAACAATGCAGCACTCCTCCCTCCGGCGCTGGCGCGCCCTGCTGATCTTCGCACTGATCGCCGCGGCGGCGCCGGCGGCCGCCTTGGCCGACGCCGATCAGGCGGCCTCGCCGAACTCGACCTCGCTCGGCCTGCAGCCGTTGAGCGGCGCGATCCCTAGGGCGACGCCGGCGCCCGGGGAGTCGGCGGTCTTCCGGCGCCCCGACGGCGCGTATCAGGCGATCCCCTCGAAGCAGGGGCGCGTCAAGACCTTTCACATCGTCGAGCGCGCCGCGCCGTGGACGCTCAAGCCGGGCTTGACGGTGATGGCGAACACGTACAACGGCGTCGTTCCGGGGCCGGCGCTGGTCGTGCGGCAAGGCGATACGCTCGTGCTCGATTACACGAACGACGGCACGACGCCGGACTCGATTCACATGCACGGCGTGCACGACATTCCCGTTACCATGGATGGCGTCGGCGGCATCTCGCAGCCGCTCGTGCCGCTCGGCGGGCATTTCGCCTATCGCTTCGTCGCCGATGAGCCCGGAACGTTCATCTATCACACGCACGACGATGAGGCCATGCTGGACTCAGGACTCTACGGCGCCATCATCGTCGAGCCGGCGGTACCGCGCCCCGTAGAGCGCGGCCTCGCACACGACTTTCTCGAGATGATCTCGTCGTGGCAAATCCAGAGCGGGGCGGAGAATCACTTCACGCTCAACGGCAAAGAGTACCCGGCGACACGCACGCTCGACGTCCGTTCCGGCGAGCGCTTTCGCATTCGATGGATCAACATCTCGGGCGAAGAGTTCCATACGATGCACACGCACGGTCACTATCAGCAGATCGTCGCCCGCGACGCCTCGCCGGTCGACTACCGCGACGTCGAAGACACGGTGCTGGTGGCGCCGGGCCAGCGCGTCGACGTCGTCGTGGACGCGAATGCGAAGCCCGGTACGTGGCTGATCCACTGTCACGTCATGGACCACATCGAAGACGCGAGCGGTATGCCCGCGGGCCTCATCACGGCGATCCACTACGCCGGCACTCCCAACACGCTGACGGCGATGTACCGGGCGATGACGCCCGCGGCCGGCGCGACGACTCGCGCCCTGAGCTTCGGCATGACCGTGCTGCTCGGCGCGATCGCCGGCTTCACGATCTTCCTCGGCCTGCCGATCGCGCGAGCGCGGCGGCTCTCGCCGCAGACTATCGCGCTGCTCAACGCCCTGGCCATCGGCATTCTGCTCTACCTGGTCGTCGAGATCGCGCAGAACGCAATCGTGCCGATCTCCCGGGGCCTCGACGCGTGGCACGCCTCAGCGGGGGCGTTCCCCGCGGGGCTCATCGCGGTCTTCGTCGCCGGCTTGCTGATCGGTTTGGTCGGGCTCGGCAGCGCGGCGACGCACTTCACGCGGCAGGCAGCAGCGCACGCCGAAAATCCGATCGTGCTCGCCGCAATCATCGCGATCGGCATCGGCGCGCACAACTTCGGTGAGGGTCTGGCGATCGGCGCGTCCGCGGCAGCCGGCGCGACGGCCGTCGCGTTGGCGCTGATCGTCGGCTTCGGATTGCACAACGCGACGGAGGGCTTCGGGGTCGCGGCGCCGCTCGTCGGGCGCGTCGTCCCGACGTGGGCGCAGATCGGCCTGGCGGGCCTCATCGCGGGCGGCCCGACGTTCGTCGGGACGATCGTCGGCTACAGCTTCTACTCGCCGACCCTGTCCGTTCTGTTTCTCGCGATCGCCGTCGGCGCGCTCGTCTTCGTGATCGGCGAGCTGTGGAGCGTCTTGCGGCGCACTGGGCTCACGGCGTCGGTAACCGCGACGATGTGCGCCGGGTTCTTGATCGCCCTGGCCACCGAACTCTTTTTGGACATGAACGGAGGATAGCAGCAGCGTGATGTTTGCGGAATTTTATCCGGAGTATCTCGCGGCACACGTTCTGTGGCGACTTCGTGATGGTCTATCAGCTTCTCAAGGTAAATTCGCGCGAGCTACGGGCCGATGCTGAAGGCGGTTCCCCAGCCGCCGTTGACGCCGCCGCCGAGCGTCGTGCCGTAAAACTTTCCGTCGAGATAGGTCAGCTCGCCGAAGGGAGACGCGCCGTCGTGACCGGCCTTAAACCTGTACAGCACGCGCTCGTTGCCGGTCGGCTCGACGCGAAACACGATCCCCCAGTTCCCTTTGGTCCCGCCTTCCACAGTCGTGCCGTACAGCACGCCGTTGATCGCCGTGAGGCGCGCGTACGGATAGCCACCGTCGGAACCGCTCTTGAAGGAGTAGACGAGGTGCTCCTGATGGGTGACTTCGACGACGAACACGGCGCCATAACCGGTGCTGCCGCCCTCCTTCGTCGTGCCGAAGAACTTGCCGTCGAGATAGGTGACACCGTCGAACGGATAACCGCCGTCTTTGGTACCGGCTTTGAAATTGTACAGCACCTTTTCGTTGCCGGTAGGGCTGGTAGTAAAGACGGTGCCCCAGCCCGCGCTGCCGCCCTCCTTGGTGGTGCCATACAAAACGCCGTTGACGGCGATCAGGTCGCCGTACGGATAACCGCCGTCCTTGGTGCCGGCCTTAAAGCTGTGGAGGACGCGCTCGCGACCGGTCGCAGACGTCTCGAAGACCGTGCCCCAACCACCGCTCGCTCCGCCCTCGACCGTCGTTCCGTAGAACTTGCCCTTGTAATAGAGCAGGCCGGCGTATGGCACGGCGCCGTCGTTATTGGCTTTGAAGCTGTAGACGAGACGCTCGTTGCCCGAGGGCGTCACCTCGAAGACCGTTCCCCAATTGTGTGCGCCGCCGCCCGACGTGGTGCCGTAGAGTTTGCCGTTCACGGCCGTGAGGCCCGAACAGGGATATGCTCCGTCGTTGTTGCCGCCGAAGCTGTATTTCACGCTCTCCTGGCCGGTCTTGCTGAGCTCGAAGACTGCTCCGTATCCAAACTTGCCGCCTTGGTAGGTCGTGCCGTAGAGCTTGCCGCCCAATGCGACGAGCGCGCCGTACGGATAGGCGCCGTCGGGTTGGGCTTTGAATTTATACAGCGACTTATAGCTCGAGCCGAGATCCGGCGATTCGTCGCCACCCGGTGCCGTGGACGGCGGCTGACCGCACAACCATGGTCCTTGATCCGGCGACATCGCGGAGGCGCCGCTGGAAAGTCCCGGAGAAATTGGCGGCGCGAAGGTGGAATGCGAACAGTTGGCAAGCAGTATAGCGCAAGCAAGGATTGCGAACGATCTCATGATGCCGGTGCACATACCATGATGAGACCGATTCTTCCCTCGGCACATTAACTGAAGTGGAAGCCGCGGTGATGCTGGTAATCTTTGCCGATGCGCCGCACGGCGTCGTTTTCGTCGAGCGCGCCGGCCATCTCCGGCGCAATCCGGGCCAGATCGGACTCCCGGGAGGCATGACGGATCCGATCGACGGCGCCGACCCCGCAACGACCGCCATGCGAGAACTCTACGAAGAGCTCGGCGTGCAGCCGGCGGCGGTCCGGTTGATCGGCCGGCTCGATCGGCAGCATCAAATTTCCAGCAGCGTCGCGGTCACGCCGATCGTCGGCGTGCTAGAACCGCATACGCCGCTGAATGTCGACGGCACCGAGACGATCGGAGCGTTCACGATTCCGCTCGCAACGATCGTCGAGCCCGGTGCCGTGAAGAAAGACGCGTCACGGAGCACGCGCGAGAGGACCTTATACGCGCTGGACTACGAAGGGCGCCACATCTGGGGGCTGACGGCGCGAATTCTCAAGGTCTTTGCCGACGAGTGGAATGCGCGATCGGCACTGCGAGAACGGATCGAAGCGGCACTTCGACTCTGACGAAGCCTTACGTCGAATACGGCAACGTCGTGCTGGTACAGCCTTGACAGCGAATGACGATGTCATTTTCGCCCGGCTCTAAATCAAAGCTGACAACCTCGCCGGCGCGGCCCGCCGGAATCGCACTCGGCTGATCGATTCGCAACGTCGCGGGTGCCGCCCACAGCGCTATTCCGAAATGCAGCCGAATAGGCGACACGATCTCCAGCGCCAACACCTTCTTGGTCACCGCTGCCTTCTCGAGCCTCGGGAAATCGCTGCTGGGGAGCGACACGAGCGGATCGTCAAATCGCGATAGCGGATCGTCCGCATAGCGAAATGCGCGGGTCGGCAAGGTGTGTCCCGCCAAGAACGTCATGCCGATTTTCGTGTCGTGATAGTCGATGGTTGCGGGGTAGACGGTCTGCCCATTGACGATCGGCGATGGAACGGCCGTGCCGCCGGCGATAAACGGGAAGGCCACGGCGCGCGGCGCCGCCGAGAACCGCTTGGCGTCGCTTGCGACCTCCCGTAGTGTTTCGGTCTTCATCCCGTCACGCTTCGCCTGATTATAGAGTGCGGCTAGAATCTCGGCGTCGCCCGGGACGACATCGTTGAAGTTGCTCTCTTGTTGCGACATCATCACGATCGGTTGCGTTTCCCCCGCGGCCGCATACGCATCGGCGAGCTCGCGAATGTAATTCTCTGCGTCGCTCGCCGAGAATCCGCCGCGTAGCTGCAAGTCGTCGGGATCGGTCGAAAAGGCGTCTTCGTCCCCGCTCAAATACGCGCGGGTCAAATCTCTCGCCGTCCATTCCAGCGCCAGTAAGGCACATTGGCCGTTCGGCTGCGGCCGTTTATAGGACGTCGGATCGGCGCAGTAGCTTCCCCACGGCGCTCCGTAATCGTACGTTCCGTCGACTCCGTGGCTGTTCCAAGCGATTCCCCAAAAGGCCCGTTCGCCTAATGCCAACAAGCCCGCGATGTTGCGTTCATGGCCGGCGCCCTCGACGCTCACCGTCGGAACGTACCAAGCAAAGCTCTTCTTCAGATATTGAATGAGCGGACGATAGCTCGTGCCCTCGATGTCGTCACCGTTGTGGTCATGATAGAGGTCGTACAGATCGCCGACGGCGGTCACGTAGCTCAACGCTACCGCCATCCAGGAGACGGACAAATCATTCCGACGCGCATCGGCCTCGATGCTCTGCATCCCGCCCGGCACGTAATGCAGCTGCTGTAAAGACGTGGCCACGAAACGCGTTTGCGTTGCGCCATGCGGAATCGCCCAGGTGGGACGCGGCGGCGTCGCGATCGCAGAGAGGCCGGCCGAGCAGCGCGCGTGTTTGACGTCGATCGGGGAGAACGAGCCGGCAGGTATCTGATACCAAATCACCCCGTCGTACGAGACGCTGCACGGCGTCGAACTTTGATCGAATACCGTAGCTCCGGGCGTCGTCCCACCGGGAACCCCGGTAATGCTCGGAAGGCTGGAACCGGCGCACCCACCGAGGCTCCAAACCACTCCGAAACCTAGAAGATTGACCGCCGCGACAAATTGTGTTCTTCTCATTCTCCGATGCCGTTCCACGGACGCTGCGTAACCAAACGTGACAGGAGCATAACCTGGAGGAGCGTGACTTCCAATGCGGTTAGGTGCCATGGACTCTTATTCTCTCGGACTTCTGGCGTCCTCCATCACGTTCCGTGATAGCGCCTTACGAGCCGCCCGGGGATTCGCTGAGTTTGTAGAATGCCGCCGACACGAGCCAGCTCGCGAGAAAGAGCCCCACGATGATGAATCCGAGAACGCCGAAATTGTCGTTGACGGTCCTCACCGCGTCCCAGACGCCGCCGTAGAGGCGGAGCTGGTCTACGATCACTCCGGCGGCTTCGAGGCCGCCGACAACCAGCGCGACGAGCACCGAGACCAGAGTGATGACCGCGTTATAGTACAGCTTGCGCAATGGCTTTACGAAGGCCCAGCCGTACGCGCCGAGCATCAAAATGCCGTCGGTCGTGTCGATCAGCGACATCCCCACTGTGAACAGCAGGGGGAACAGCAGGATGCCGGCTATGGGAAGACCCTTCCCTGCTTCGACCGCGGCAATCCCCAGCAGCGCGACCTCGGTGGCAGTGTCGAAGCCAAGCCCGAAGAGGAGCCCGATCGGATACATTTTCCAGCTCTCGTCTACGATCCGCAGGAGCGGCGCGAAGAAGCGCCCGATCAAGCCGCGCCGGCTCAGCATCGCATCGAGCGACACATCGTCGTATGCCTCGCCTCGCCGCGCCCGCGCGAACGCGCCGAAAATGTCGAACAAAACGATCAAGTTGATCGCGGCGATCAAGAGTAAGAAGCCGGCGGAGACGGACGTGCCGACGAGCGTGCCGGCGTGTTGTAATGCCGGCAGCCTGGTCTTGACGATCGCGGCGCCGATCGCCACGGCGAGCGTCAGCGCGACCACGACGGTCGAATGCCCGAGCGAGAAGAACAGGCCGACGCCCAACGGTCGTTTGCGCTCCTGCATCAGCTTGCGCGTGACGTTGTCGATCGCGGAGATGTGATCGGCGTCGACCGCGTGGCGTAGACCAAACGTGTACGCCAGGAGCGCCGTGCCGAGTAGAACGGGGCGCGACCAAAAGGCCCACAAGGCGATTGCCCATGCGCCCAAGTTGAGGGCGATCAAAAAGCTGTAGAGCCGAAAGACGTTCGCGCGCAGGGTCATTCGCCTATCGCCTCGAGCAGGCGCCGAGCGTCGTCGGCATAGACCGGATGAAACTCCGGATCCGCGTCCAGCGCCGCCCGGAGTCGCCGTCGCGCTTCGCTTCGATGACCGGTATGCCAGGCGATGACGCCGGCGTGATAGTCGAGCTCGGGATCCGCGGTGCCGTATCGCGTTGCGCGGAGTGCGTACACGCGCGCTGCGTTCCAGCGCGCCATTATGGCAAGCACCCAAGCCATCGTGTCGTCTGCATAGATCTCGTCGCCGCGCTTGAACAAGTCGGATCGCGCCGCACGGAGTGCGTCGGGCAAGTGCTCGTGGTGTTCTGCGTAGTACATCGCGAGAAGCCGATCGTTGACGCCCTGTGCGTTGAAGAGCCGCTGCTCGGCACGGATCAGCGCATCGGTACGGTTTGCGGCGGCGGGATCGCCGAGCGCGCGCTGTGCGTCGGCCTCATAGCCGAGCGCTTGCGGCAGCGGATAGAGCTCCGCGCTTCGCGTCGCGGCGACCAGCGCGCGGCGCCAGTCGTGCCGGGCGCGGTAGAGCTTGGATTCGAAGAGCAGCGCCATCGCGTTATCTGGGAAGATACGAAGCGCCTCGTCGAACTGCCGCGCAGCGTCCGCGGCGTCGCCCGCCTCGAATGCGAGCTGTGCGTCGCGCGTGTGGTACCACGACCGCGTGTACGCCGGAATCTCGATGATGCGATCGACGATTGTGGCGGCCGCATCCATCTGCACTCGTGCACCCGAAAGGTTCCCGGTGAGCTCGTCGTAACGAGCCCGTATCGACATCCAGGTCGGGTTCGGATCGCTCTGCACGGGATGGGCCAGGATTCGGCCGGCCCGCTCGTAGCGTCCCATCTCCATCAGGATCGATGCCGTCTGTGCCCGCGCGCTGTCGTCGAACGGCGCGGCATCGAAAGCCGATTGTTCCGCGGCGAACCCGGCGGCGAAGCGATGGAGGGCGAGGTCGCTCGAGGCGATGACCTCGAGGGCCTGGACGTTGCTATGCGGCTGCAACCGCAAGGAGTCGCCAGCGACCGCGAGCGCGCGGGTGACGTCGTTGAGGTCGCCGGTCTCGCGAAAGCGCTGCAGATACTGGCTGCCCAGCATGCGCCGCGTGATCTGGTCGCTGGAATCGCGCAGAGCCTGCCTTTCGTAAAACGCGATGAGTGCGTTACGCCGCAAGTAGTCGGTCTGGATCGGAGCGGGCGGCGGCGAGCTCGCCTGAGCGCGGTGCGCCGCGAACCACGGCCAAGCCGCTCCGGTGGCGATCGCCGCCGCGAGGACGACAATCGCCTTTGGCGCTTTCACGTTAGAGCGGTGCCTGAATATACGGGAACGTGTCGGTGTTCGACTTGTCGTACGCGACGTTGTCGGTCGTCAGGCAGGGTGCTTCTTTGTGATCGTCGGGAATGAGTCCGAGCGCCGAGAGCGTGTTACCGAAGATCGCGCCGAGCGAGATGTCGATGATGTCGTCGGCGAGGGCGCGGCCGCCGTATTTGCTTCCGGTCGCTCCGCCCGTCTCATAGCCGAGATAGGCTGCCTCCGTCGTGTTCCGCGAAAGATCGATTTTCATCACGTTCGGATACAAGATCGCCTGGAGCGTGTCGGCGTCCTTGTTGCTGCGGAAATTCAGCGTAAACGCCTTGATCTGGCTCCGCAAGACCGGATCGGCATATGGTTCCGAAACGTTCGTCTTTTTATGATCTCTGAACAGCTCGAAGGCTTCTTTTACGGCCGGCCGCGAGAGCAGCTCGATCTGTTTGTATACCGTCTTCGAATCGCCGGCCAAGCTTGGCCCGGCGCGTAACGCGGGGTTCAGGGCCGAGTTGGACGCACAGCCGCCGATCGCGGCACCGGCTAAGGCCAGAGCCAGCAGCGAGAGTTTGTAGCGTATCGTCATGTTCTAGGTCCTCCTATTCCGCTTGGCCGTCGGACGTGCCGGCGGTCGCCCATAGTGCGATAAGCCCCGGTGATCCGCTGGCCGGAGCGAGCAGCTTCTTCGGCATCTCGATGACGATCGAGATGACGTCGTAGTCGGCGAGAAAGTCCTGCGGCTTGGCGATCTTGCACTTGTTGGAGCCCGCGGTGCCGTAATCAACCCCGTTGAGGATGATCCGCTGCTTGCGCGACGCGAAGCGGAACGAATCGGCCGTCGCGGGCGGGACGTGTGGATGATTCATGTAGTTGCGGTCGGGGATGATCTTGAAAAACTGCGCGAGGTCGAAGAAGAACGGGTCGCGCCTCGGCCCGACAAATACTCTGATCCCGTGCTTGAGCGTGGCGACCTTGCCAAAGTCGAAGGTACCGGTCTTGGGGACGGTCGTATTGGACGTGCCGACCTCGTTCGGCGCGGCCGGGCCGTAGAGAGTAAGTCGCTGCGACGAGCCGGTCGCGTCCGCTGTGAACTGCAGGACGGTATCCTCATGGAACGAGTTCGAGCCGACGCCGGTATTGGCGATCTTGAACTGGTACAGGACGTTGGGATCCAACCCGATGCCGCCGTACATGCCGGCCGGAATCAGCGGCCGCACGTTCATTACCAACGCAACGCGCGTGGCGTCGTGCGGATTCGGGAATGCGAAGACGTCGGTGATATCCGCTAGCGGGTTGGCGACGACTGCCGGCGAGTCTTGGTGATCGGATCCGCGTGCCGCTCTGAATGAGTAGAGCGAGATCGAGAATGCGAGTACAAAGACCGCCGCCATCGTCCCAATGGAACGTAGGATCTTCATATGGTCTCCTTTATGGCGAGGGCGTGGTGTGTCAAGCGAGTCGAGAGAAAGCCGGAGAGAATGGCGAAGGCCGCGACGCATCCGAGGGCGAGCGCGAGGAGCACGGGCGCGGGGGCGCGCACGCCCTGCTCGATCAGCCCTTGTACGAGCATGCCGGCGCCGATGATCGTGATGACGGTCGCGGTGACGAGAGGCGCAACGCGAGCCGCGCGCTCGAAGGCGGAGCGCCGAGAAAGCCACGCGGCGCCCCGCACGACCGCGAGCCCCAATCCGGTGAGGATCGAGGCGAGGCCGAGGCTGAAGACGACGATCAGCGCCAAGCCGTAGCCGACGCGGTGCAGATGCAGCGCGGTGAGCAGCACGACGATGGCCGCCGGGCACGGAGCGATGCCGCCGCTCATGGCGGCGACCACGGCGCTCGGGAAGTGCAGGGGTGCCGATCCCGGTATCGCGTGCGAGTGATCGGCGCCGTGGTGCGCGTGTGCGTGGCCGTGGGCGTGCTGGTAACGATGCCGGAGCGTGCCCGTAAGGCTGCGCGCTCCGATCGCCGTCACGGCGACGCCTGAGATCAGCGTGACCCACGTGAAGAGCGACTCGGTCGCGAAACCTGCCACGACGAAGAGCAGCATGCCGAGCAGCAACACCGCGATGGTGTGCGCAAAGGTCAACGCACCCGCCAAGATTGCGGCCTGTTTGAAGGTCGCGCGAGAGCCGACCAGCGTGAATGCGAGCAGCGCCTTCCCATGCCCGGGCTCGAGGCCGTGCAGCGCGCCGAGGCCGAACGCGGCGAGGACCGTGAGCAGGATCAACGCCGGCGTTTGACCGCCGCGAGCGACGAGATCCGACAGCGCCGAGGAACGCACGATCGAGGGCGCGACCCATGCCGGTGACGAGTCGCCGCTGACTCTAACATCGGAGATACGCCGATCCGCGACGTTGAACGTCGCTTCGTCGTTTTGGCGCGGCGATCCAATCAGCGCGCTCGGGTACGAGCGCAGCTCGTTAGTGGGATCCGCTATACCGGGAAGGACGATATCTTTCCAGCCGATGCGGCGGTCGGCGTAAACGAGATCGCGGACCACGACCGCCGCGTGGGTTGGAAGGGGAGCCCAGTAATCTCCGGTCCAGTAAAGAATGGGCAGGCCGCCTGCACCCGGGCGCGTTCGAGCCGAGGTGCGTTCCAAGCGCAGCGCGACCGGAGCACTATTCATCTGTACGAGGAGGCTTTGCGCTACGCGGCTGGCCTCGCCGTTTTGCCATTCCTGAACGCGCGCCGGCGTCCAGCTAGCGGCGTGCATAATTTGAAACGTCGGAATCTCGGCAATATCGAGCACATAGTGGATGCGGAGCCGGCTCCCACGGGCGTCAACGCGCGCGAGATGATTGATCGTAAAGTTGCCGAGAGGATGCGCTGTAGCGCTTCCCACCGCTGCGAGCGACAAGCACCCAAACCATAGCGCGAAAGCGGCTATCCGAAACGGCTCCAAAGCCCACCTCCAATGCCACCTCAACGTTGTCCGCGGCTGGTTGGATTGGGGGCGCCGAAAGGTTTTTGCGGGGGAAATCCAGATCGAGGCATCCGACGTTCAGACGATTACGGTAAGTTGCATTCGGAGGTTCGAGGCGCCGTCTGGAGGAGAGGAGGCAAGAGATCTAATGCACCCTTACGCGACTCCATCGCGAACCATCAAGGTGCTTGCGCTCCGCAAAGCTTTGCATCGAAAAAGCACGCGTCACGTTCTAAGACAAATACGCCTGCTGCCGCCGTTGACAGGGCACGTTCGGAGCTTTCTCTTCCGTCGTTAGCAACTGTGCCACCCGTATGGCACGTTGTTGAAATAAGCTGACGTCGGTATGTCAAGGAAAAAATATGCACAACTTGGGATGCCAATCGGAACGGCGAGCAATCGACTCAAGAAGATGATACTGCTCGATCTTCTTCGGGAGCTTGCGAGAGACAAATGTCATCGATGCGGCCAACCCATTCAGCTGCCTCGAGAGCTTGTGGTCGATCATAAGACGCCGTGGTTGGACGTTTCAGCGGATTTGTTTTGGAGTTTGAGCAATATCGCCTTCTCGCACGGACGCTGCAATTCCATCGCAAAGCGATCGACAGCCGGGCGAAAGCTCGGCCCGAATATGCACCGAAAGATCGGGCCGACTGGCACGTCATGGTGTACCGGTCATCAAGCATTTCTACCGATACGCAGTTTTTATAGGAATAGCGCAAAATGGGCGGGCGTCCAGAGCTTTTGCAAAACCTGCACTCGTCAACGCTACGCCCCTAGTAAGAGAGATCAACAAGATCCTAAGGGCTAAGGAGAGGGAGGGATTCGAACCCTCGGAACGCTCATCACGTTCTGCGGTTTTCAAGACCGCCGCATTCAACCACTCTGCCACCTCTCCAAGTTCTCGCAAAGCCTTATTCTACCGGAGTTTTTCGCTCTCCGGCTTTCTCACGGATTCGTGGCGCATACCGCCGATTTCTCACATTTTCTCACGGATTGTTTCCCGCGAGACACGTCGACTAGGGAATCGGCCAGCCTGTTGACGGCATCCCGAGCGACGCCCTCCATCGTGTGAGCATAGGTGGAGAGCGTGATGACGGGCGACGAATGCCCGAGCAGCTCCGACACCTCTTTCACCGAGGTGCCCTGCTTGAGGCTAATCGACGCGAAGCTATGCCGCACGTCGTGGAACCGAAAGCCCTTCATCCCGAGTCGCTTGGCGATCGCGCCGAATTGCTTCGTCAGCGTGTCGGGCGGCCACGGCGAGCCGTCTTCGTTGCAGAATACCAAATCGTGATCGGCGTATGCCGGTCCCAAGCGTCGACGATCGGCATTCTGCCGTGCCTTGTGCGTGTTGAGCGCCGCAAGGAGCGCATCGGCGATCGGCAGTACTCGCACGCGCCCCGACTTCGGAGCCTTGAATCGAAGTCCGAACGCCTTCGTTTCTTCGAGCGACCGAGAAACCACCAGCCGTTTGCGCTCGAAGTCGACGTCTTGCCATCGTAGTGCCAACAGCTCTCCGCGCCGAACGCCCGTCATCGCGGCGAGCATGACTGGAACTTCCAGACGCGTGCCCGTCGTCGCCGCCAAGAGCATCGCTACGCTTTGCTCGTCGACGTCGAGCCGCCGAATCGAGGCTCTGGGCGACCGAACCGCCGACGCCACGTTGGTTTTTACGACGCGCAGGCTTTTCACGCCGAAGTTGAGCGCGGTGTGCAGCACGCGATGTACGTGCAGGCAGGTCGTACCGCTGAGCCCTCGCTGCCGTAACGTTGTCTGCATCTCAGTGATGTGCCGCGGGTTGAGTTTGCGAAGTGGAATCGTTCCCAAGTGCGGTAGGAGCTGATTGCGAACGATCGACGCATATCGCTCGTGGGTCTTTGGCGAGATGGGCTGTGAAGCCGCGGTCGGGGCCGTATGGGCTAGCCACGACTGCAACAGCTGCTCGACGGTGGTGTCCGGCGCCTCGAACACGCACTGTTCTTCGATTTCGCGCAATGCTTGGCGCTCTTTGGTCTGCGCTTCGCTCTTGGAAACGGCGCCGAGCCTGATTTCCTTCTGCCGGCGCCGCTCGCCGCGGAGCTTTGGTAGGTCGACGGTGGTATACCACACCTTACCGATCTTATGGAGATAGCCTTTCATGAGTTCGCCTCCGGTGCATGGCCGAAGGCGGCGGTCTCGCCCGGTAGTTCGCGCCTGCCGGCGAGCTCCTCCCGCAGGGCACGCTTGGCGATGCGCGTCTGACGCTTGCCAAAGTTCGCGGCAGGGACCAGACCCAGGCGAATTGCCGCGTAAACCGCGCCGGGAGTGACGCGAAGCAGCGCCGCGGCCTCCTTGACGGTAAGGATCTCCGGTGCCGTTTCCCAGGACGGCGCCAGCTCCTGGGATCGTTCAACTGTTTCCATCGTCTTCAACCAATCTCATCGGAGCTAAAACGAAAAAGAGCCCTGGCGGACTCTTTGTCACAGGCGATACTTACGCACGCATTATTATGCGGGTGAAAGCTCGGCGCAGTTTGTACGCCGATTATCTCGCATGCATCGCGAAGAGTCAATTGGTCAGCTGGCTCGTGTTCAGCTAGCTCGCTCCCAAAAGCTGCATGCGATATATTGTACTGACGAGCTGGGGTCATGTCCGGGCTCGGAGCCGGGTCGAGCTGAGCGCTGCTAACGGTCCATCGAAATCGATTCACGGCTCCGACGCAGAGCGCGCTGTTCTTGACGGATTGGCGAACTCGACGTCCCGCCGCAGCTCCTGCGGCAGGGCCTGGTATCCGCGATCGACGGCGGCCGCGAGCTTGTCGAGGCCTGCGTCCCACGCCGCGCCCTCACATTCGAGCTGCGCCACGCCGGTGCGTTCCAGTACCGTCAGCTGTTTTTCGATCTTCGGTACGTCGTCACGCAGCACGGCCCGCGCTTTGCGCATCTGGTCTTCGAGACCGAGCGACGCGCTGACATACTCTCGATAGATGCGCTCATTGCTCAGAATGTGTTCTTGAGATCTCAGGGCGTCGCCGCTTTCATAGTCGCGCGTCGCTTTTGCGAGCTCCGCTTCGTAGCGAGCCTGTTGCCCGGCATGCAGCTTTACGGGTTCCTTCTTGGCTGCGTTGCGCACAAACGGGTTCCAGGATTGCTGCTCCTTCGCCAGCCGCGCGAGCTCTGCGCGTTCGGCCGGCGTGAACTGCGTTGCCTCGCTGACGCGCGCTTGGATCTCTTTTCGCGCCGACGCGAGCGCCTGCTCGATCGTCGGCGGCTGCTCGATCCGCGTCAAGCCCTGTCGCTCGATGCGAGCGTGCCCATAGCGGGCCTCTACTTCTGCGCGAATGACGTGCAAACGCTCGCGCACCTGGTCGAGGGTTACGGGCTGCGATGGGGCCTCCGCGGTCCGCTCGTGCCGAGTAGGCGCTGGAGCCTCGAGTTGATCCAAAACTCGCTGCGCTCGCCAGATCCCCGGCGCGAGCTCGCTGCGCCACGAACGAACGATAGTCCATCGGCTTCTCCTCGCGCACCAGCTTGCGCTCTGATCCCAGCACGATCTTGGTTGCCTCCCAGCGCACCCGCCCGGCGTCGTACTCGTGCGCGCGCCGGCGATTTATAATCGTATCGATCGACCGGTACGCGAGTTGACGGGCGACCGCGCCGCGCGTGGCCAGCCGCGCCACTGCGCGCAAGAGCAGGCGCGCTTCGCGGCGCCGCTTGGCCTCGCACTGGCGCTGCACTCGCTCGCGCTCCCAGGCTGCCTCTCGGCGATCCGCTGTCGCTCGATGACGCTCGGCAAAGAAGCGAACGCGATACTGCGTGTATTCCGAGCGCATCCGGGCATGGTCGACAAGGCGTTGCGCGTCGCGCAGTGCCCAGCGCGGATCCGTGTTCGCCTCGCGCTCCGCCCGATCGCGGACCTCGCTTCGGCCACGCTTCGGCGGCTGCTCCGGCGTAAATGGGCACGACCCGAAGCGTTGCTCGAGCGTTGCTTTCTTGCAACGCGGATGGATGCGCGACGCGCCGCAGCCCGGTGCGCCCGGATCGCGGCTCTGTGCGAACGATAGCCCTTGCACGCGCGTTCCCCGCGCGATCAGCTTAACGACGATGCCGTTCCGATCGAGCTGCTGTGCGAGTTCGTCCCATGAGCGCGCGCTATCGACCGCAGTGAGAATCGTTGCTTGTGCGCTTTGCACCCATCGCGTCGCATCGATCGTCTCCTTCGCGAGCTCGCGCGACGGCGTGAACGGCCCGAAGCGCCGCTCGAGCGCCGGTAGCGCGCACCGCCCATCGATCCGTGACGCCGCGCAACCCGGTGCGCCGCGTTCGAACCCTTCGGCGAATGCCAGACCGCGTATCCGCTCGCTGCGCCGAACGAGCTTCGCGACGACGCCGTGCAGCGGCCAGCCGCTGATGCAGCTCGCTCCAGCTCTTCGCGCGGTCGACCGCATCGAGCACGTAGGGGCGCGCGCTGTCCTGCCACGGGAGCTCCCCGCGCTCGCGCAGCTGCCGATACGCACCATCGCTCAGGCGTCGCTCCGGGTCCGGCGGCGGCGCATATAGGTGGCGCACGCGCTGCACGATGTCGCGGTTATGCCGGCCGACGACGATCTCCCAACCACGCTCTGCCGCAATCTCGGCGCAAACGCGCTCGCGCTTGATCCGCTCTTGCCAAAGGTCGTTCGCCTTGCCGTCGGGGCCGATGCGATTGGCGATCACGTGGGCGTGGTAGTTGTCCGTATCCTGATGCGTCGCCAGCACGTACTGGTTGCGCTCCATGCCGACCGCTTTCAGTAGCCGCTCCGCGTCGCTGACGACTTGCTCGCGCGTCGGATGCTCGCCCTTGGCATAGGCGACGATCAGATGATAGACCGGATCCTTGCACCGTCGTGAGATCGCCGCGACCGCTTCCATTTCGATTGCCGCCGTCTCGACCGAGGTCACGCCGCGCAGCTGCACCCAGGCTGCCTTTTTCGGTGCACTCGCGTATCCGATGCCGTCTCCGAAGGAGCGCCCAGCTTGTTGGCAAGCGCGCTCGTGGGCATGCTCCGTGATGTAGTCGATGCCGGTTCCGAAGCTGCGGGTACGGGAGCGCGCCGGCACCGACTTGGAGATCATGACGTCACCTCGGCAAAAGAAAAAGCCCCGCGCGAACGATCGCATCGGGACTTGTGATTACACCCGCATTATTATGCGGGCGTAAGTCGGGTATGTTCTCTTAGGCCAAGTATATCACGAATGCAAGTTTGCTCGCTATACTTTTTGTGCCGTGGTCGTTGCGGCGCGTTGCTTCGATCGACGCATTTTCAAAACGCAAGCCGGTGGTTGTGCGTACAAACGCACAACCATCAGTTCGGGAAGGGTCGCGGGCCTAACGGCCCGCTCAGCCTACGTCGAGAATAATACCATACGAGTTCGACGGAACCTAACACGGGAGAACTCGCTGGCGCCGATTTTCAAAAAACGTTCCCGCCGCGATGGACGCTGCCTTCGAATGACCCCGCTCGGTTCTCAGTAGCTGAAGCCAGCGTTTGCAGCGATCTTGACCGACCGCGAGCAATGACTGAGTCGCGGCCGACCCTGTGACAAGCAGTTGCTCCACGAAGGCGTGCGGCGCATGCCGCCAATGGCTGCACACTGTGTGTGCTTCCCCTCCGCTGTTCGAGTTTGCGACGCTACCGCCGTGCCATGCTGACCGTCATGCCGATCGGGCCACCCACGCCCTTTCTGATCGTCTTAGTGAACGTTCCGCCAGCCGGATAGTTCCAATAGTGGACAGGGCCGTGCGTATCGTGATTTCCGCCGATGATCCGATCCCCCTGGATCCAAAACTGCTGCATCGCGTCCGAACCCTGGAGGTCCGTCTGCCCTACAAGGACACCAGTTGAGTGCTTGATTTTGAAATGATAAATAACACTCGTCGCTTGGTCGCCAACAGCGACGTAGGTGCCGTCCCACTGAACGCCCCCAGGAAAGTCCATCTTGTGATCCAGGGTGATATCGATCAACTTCTTATCATTCTTCGGAAGTTCGGCAAACGCGAAATAGTGAGAGGCTTGGCCATCGAGGTAGAGATTGCCCCGCGTATCAAAACCGCACCAGAAATAGCTCTGAATCCTCGGGTCGGCGTACGTTACCGGAGTGCCACGCGCATGCGGGTAGACCGCCACGTTACCGTTCGAACCGCGCCCAAGAGTTGTGACAGCAAGGTTTCCGGTGGTTGGGTCGATCGCGCAACCCGCGGGGTCGCCTGCGGCCGCCTGCAGAGTCTCAAACGGCACTTTGCTTGCGTGCCGGTATGCGAAAATTTTGTTAGCTCCCAAATCCGTTATAAAGACGTCCCCGGCCTTATCAACGCACTCACCCGCCGGTAGGAAGAAGTTCGGGTTCTTCAGGGCTCCCACCAGCGCCCCTTTCGGATATGAATAGACCGTGACATATCCATTATTGCCCCCCACATAGAGAAGGTTCTCGTTCCTGGCCTTATGCAGCATCCACGTAGCATCGATCTTGCGAATCGTAGCGACTCGCCCTAAACCAATCCCTTGGCTGGGCTCCGTGGGGCTGAGCCAAGCACCGCCGCCACAACCTATTAGAAGGGCCATGATAACACAACTCGTTAGCGTGTGGCGAGCTGCATATAAGTACCTCACACCAGCACCTCCTTTGGCGAAGCGAACACCCCGGCTTGTTTCCCCGAGAATCGTAACGGCTCCCGCGGAGCTTCAGCAACGCGCCCGTGAGTCGCCGTGGCAGGCCATTGTCACAGGTAGCTTGTTCGACTATCCGATCAAGTGGGCTAAACGGAACGAGAATTTCAATTCCTTTTAATGATGACATGAGCATTCCAGGCGCAGAATCAAGTTCGTCGCCATTGGTGCGACGATCTCAAGGAGTCCACAATGCCCTCCTTTATTCTTCCTGGAAATTCCGATCTGTCGCAGGTCGCGATTTTTAACGTTCTCGACAGCGACTATGCAGGCGGCATGAGCACCACCAATCTGGGCAGCAAGAATCAGCAGGCGCTTCAGGCTGCGGTCGATGCAGCGCAAGCCGCTGGCGGCGGAACCATACTGATACCCTCGATTGGAAGCTACAGCATCCAGGGAATGGTTACGATCGGCAGCAGCACGTCGGCGATCTCGCTGATTATTGCCGGCACCGGGCAGGGCGAGGTCGGCCTCGCCACACTGTTCAAGGTCAACGACGACGGTAGCCCTGACAGTACCGATCTCTTCGTCGTCCAGACGGGCATCACTGGTAAGGGTGAGGATTTGGGCGGAACAACCTTTGAGGGTCTGCAGATTCAGTACCAGAAGGGTGCGATTGGCGGAGCCGCGATCCATGTCCCCTCGAGTAGTCAAAACGTGCGCGTCCAACGGCTCGTCTTCACGAATTGCCCGCAAGGCGTTTGGTTCGAGGACTCACTGCAATGCAGTATCTTCGAGTGTACCGCGGTCAACGACGTTAACCCAGGTACGGCCGTGACGCTCGGCACCACCGTGACGACAGCCACCGCCGCCGTGGAGACATACATTGCCGGCTGCCTGTTCCGATCGAATTTTCTCAGCGATCTGGCTTCCAGCGGTGTCGCAGTCCGGATCTATAGCGTCGAGCACCTGAGGATGGCGGACGTGCGACTCGACCAATACTTGCAAGGGATTCTCATCACGCCTGGGGTGCTGGTGAACGAGGGCCAGACCGAGTTCTACGGTAACGTAAAGAAGTGCCACTTTAGCAACATCAGTTGCTTTCCGTTCAACAATCCGGCAGTGCCAAGCCCGTCGACGCAAGGCATGGGCTTGCTGATTCAGCCCGCCGCGGGCCGATACGTCCAGGAACTCTGGTTTGCGAACTGCGAATTCACGCCGCCGACATCCGGAACCGCATATGCGGGTGGCGGAATCGTCATCGATCCGGTCAACGGAGCCAACGGCGGCGGCAGTATCGACCAGGTCCGTTTCGTGGACTGCTATTCGTGCCTGTGGCCGGGGCCTGGCGTCGATCTCGTCGGCGGTTCGAACATTGAGTTCCTCGGCGGTTACTATTCGTGCAACGGCGTGCCGTTGACCCCGCCGCCCACGTTGCCATTGGCCGGTATTGCGCTGACTGGGGCGGTGTCGGGCGTACGGATCACGGGCGCAGCCTGCAACAACTCAATCATTTTCCAAGGCGCTGCTGAACCATCGACCCAACAGTTCGGCATCTACATCGCAGGCTCAGGAGCGTCAAACGTAATTATAGACCATTGTGACCTATCAGGTAATCTCCAACACGCGGTGTTGATCGGCGCCGGCGAACTCAACGTGACCAATGTGTTTATCCGCAACTGCAACGCAAGCGGCTACGGGGCTTCGCCTTTTAGTGCTATCGACGTCCTAGGCGAAGTCTCGAACATTCAGATTACCGCTTGCAGCGGATACAACGACACAGGTGCAACGCTGTCCACGTCAGCGCCATCAGGCACGTTCAATAATACGACCTTCGGTTATTATGGCCCGATCGCGTTCTACTGCTCAGGGGGCACCTCGGTCAATGTCCACATCGATGGAAATGGCACTGGGCTTTCATCCGGCGGCTTCACGTTAACTTCTGGAGAAACTGCTTTATTTGGCAGCGGACATCTGCCCACGACGTTTTTCGCGGTCGGGAAGTGAGCATGATCAGACAACAGCTGCTGCAACTACTGGGGGCGGCGCCGCTGGCCGTGCTCGCCGGCCGCAATGCGCCGCCCGATCGCGAGTTGCGCCTGTACCTCGGACCCGGCAGTTACATCATCGGCGAGCGTGGCGGCATTTGGGTTTCCAACGATGGTGTGCGTATCGAGGGGTGCACCTTCGAAGGCTGCACCGTCAGAGTCGCGGATGCGCCTGGCACGCCCAAATTCCGGTGAGAAACGCCCGAGCTTCTCACAGGTTTTCTCACGGGATAAGACCTTGCTAGACCCCATAAGATTTGATCGCGCAGTTAATCGCGCTTAAATGAGGCTTGCGAGAACGTGTCGAGGCTAGCTGAAAACATTTCAAGACCGCCGCATTCAACCACTCTGCCACCTCTCCAAGTGCCCGCTAACGTCGATTGTTATTGCGGTTTCCGCAAATGGGCTTGCTAACGGAGATCGTTCAGCAGAGCCATTTGCTAACATTTGCTAACGTAAACTTAGGCCCTTTCCGGAACCAGGAGCGAACGGGCGAGCTCGTTGACCGCCCGTCGCCCGAGGCCTTCGATCGATCGTGCATAGATCGAGAGCGTCACGACGGGCGAGCTGTGACCCATGAGCAACGTCTGTACCTCCTTAATCGACACGCCGTCGGCCAAGGTGATCGATGCGAACGCATGGCGCAGATCGTGAAAACGAAAGCCTCGGATTCCCACCGACTTCGCCAGCTTGGCGAACTGTGTCGAAAACGTGTCGGGCGGCCACGGCTGGCCGTCAGGCTTCGGGAACACGAGATCATCGTCCGTGTATGCCTCGCTGGCTTGAGCCTCTTTCTTCTTCTTGCTGAGCCTTATGCGAGCGCAAAAGCATGACGCACTCCGGCGCCAACGGAACGACCCGCCTCGACGTCCTTGACTTCGGCGCTTTGAATCGGATGCGGCCGCTCCCATCCCTTGAGTGCTCCAGCGACTCGGCAACAAACAGGGAGCCTTTGTCGAGGTCAACATGCTGCCAGCGAAGCGCAAGCAGTTCCCCGCGGCGTAGACCCGTGACGGCGGTAAGAGCGATCGGAACTTCCAGTCGCGTACCTTTCGCCGCCGCAATCAAGAACCGAATCTGGTCCCGGTTCACCGGTGCCGGCTCGCGCTTTTCCACTGCTGGCGCTTTTACGCGGCCGGCGACGTTCTCCCTGAGAATCCGCTCTTCGCGGACCCCATATTGTAGCGCTGTATGAAGCGCCCGGTGCACGTGCAGGCAGGTCTGATTGGATAGCCCTTTGTCTTTATCGCCCTGTAGATTTTGCGGACGTGTCCGGGGTGAGTTTCGAGAGCGTCACGTTACCGATGACCGGGACGATGTGCAGCTTGACGATCGATGCATACCGCTCCGCCGTCCTCGGCGCTAATCGGTCGCGGGTTGCATCGAGCCATGAATTAAGAAACTGCTCGACGCTCGTCAAGCCGCCTCGTCAGCGCCATACCCTTGTCGACTTTCGAGAGGATCTCGCGCTTCTTGGCGTCCGCCTCGGATTTGGACATCTTTCCGATCCGTACGCTGCGCAGATTGCGCTTCCGCTGATTGCGGGCGTCGTACAGCAAGTACCAGACTTTGGACTTGCCGCGTTGATATAGATGACCTTCCACGTTATTTTACGCCTCCTGGAAGGTGGTTGAAGGCGGCGGTCGGGCCTGCTTGCGCGGACGCGCCCTCGAATACCTGCCGAAGCGCGACCTTGGAAATCCGCATTCGCCGTTTTCCCAAGTTCACGGCTGGAAACAACCCAAGTCGGACAGCTTCATACGCTGCATTCTTCGGTATGCGCAGAAGCGCTGCCGCTTCTGCGACCGTCAACGAATCAGGCGCAGTCTCCCAATCGAATTCTGTCTAGGCGCTTCTTCACGGCACGGCCCTTCCTGTCAGCGCCGGCGCAGAACTACGCCTCGGGAAATAGATAAGCACGCATTATAATGCGTACTGAAGTCGCGCATAGGCTGACACACCATTTGATGCGCGCATCGGCGTTTTTGTCAACTGCAGCTTCGAGGACTTCCGCAGTACCATCAAGAGGTCTATCGATCCATCGACATCGAGCGCGTTCGACTAAGAGCCCGCTGTTCTTTGCGGATCCCGAACTCGACGTCCCGCCGTAATTCGTCCGGTAGCGCCCGGTAGCCGCGGTCGACTGCCGCCACGAGCCGATCAAGGCGAGCGTCCCGGATCGCCCGTCGCATTCGAGGTGCGCAACGCCGGCCCGCTCCAGGACGTTCATCCGCGTATCGACCTCGGAATCCGTCGCGAAGGACGGCCCGCGCTTCGCGCATCTGGCTTCAAGACCCAGCGACGAGTTGACGTAGACGCGGTAAATCCGCTCCTCGCTTCGAATGGTTGCTTCAAATTCAGCTCGGCGGCGCCGCTTTCAAACCCGCGCGTTGCATCCGTCAGCTCCTTTTCGTAGCGGACCTGTTGCCCAGCATGCAGTTTCAGCGCTTCCTTCTTGGCGGCGTTCCGCACAAGCGGATTCCAGGATGCTGCTCCCTGGTGAGCCGCTCGAGCTGCGCGCGTTCCGCCGCCGTGAACTGGGTTGCCTCGCCGTTTGCGCCTCAATCTCCTTTCGTGCCGCGCGGTGCCTAGCTCGATCGTCGGCGGCCGCTCGACGCGTGTCAGATGTCTCGCTCGACGCGAGCATGCTCATAGCGGGCCTCGTCCTCTGCGCGAATGACGTGTAGCCGCTCACGCACCTGGTCGAGCGGTTACGGGCTCGACGGTGCTTTGGTGGGCCGCTCGTTCCCTTTATGCGCCGTAGCCTCGAGTCCGACCAGAACCCGCTGCGCTCCGAGATCGCCGGCGCGCGCTCGTTCCGCAACGAACGATCGATAGTCGATCGGCTTCTCCACGCGCCGAGCCTCCGCTCCGACGCCAGCACGATCTTGGTCGCCTCCCAGCGCACCCGCCCAGCGTCGTACTCGTGCGTGCGCCGGCGACTCATGATCGTCTCGATCGACCAGTGGGCGAGTTGCCGGGCGACCACACCGCGCGCGCCCATCCGCGCCACTGCGCGCAAGAGCAGGCGCCCTTCGCGCCGCCGCTTGGCCTCGCAGCGCCGTTGCGGCCTCTCGCGCTCCCAGGCTGCATCTCGGCGCGCTCCCGTTGCCTCATCGTTCCCCGAAGAAACACTCGCGATACTGCGGTACTCCGAGCGCAGCCGAGCATGGTCGGCGATGCGTTCCGCGTCGCGCAGCGCCCAGCGCGGGTCCATGTAGCCTCGCGCTCGGCCCGATCGCCAAGGCTGCTGCGGCTGCGCTTCGGCGGTGGCTCCGGCGTAAACGGGCACGGGCCAAAGCGTGCTCGAGCGCGGCTTTCTTGCAACGCGGAGGATCCGCGAGGCGCCACAGCCTGGTGCGCCCGGATCACGGCCCTGAGCGAACGCGAGTCCTTGAACCCGCGTCCCGCGCGATCAGCTTGACGACGATGCCATTACGATCGAGCTGCTGAATTAATCATCCCATGAACGCGCGCTGTCGATCGCAGGCGAGGATCGTTGCGCGCGCGCTTTGCACCCACTGCGTTGCGTCGATCGTCTCCTTCGCGAGTTCGTGCGACGGCGTGAACGGCCCGAAGGCCGCTCGAGCGCCGGCAATGCGCAGCGCGCATCGATGCGTGACGCTGCACATCCCGACGCCCCGCGATCGAACCCTCGGCGAATGCTAGCCCCCGTACCCGCCCGCTACGCCGAACCAGCTTCACGACGACACCGTGAGCACAAGGCGCTGATGCAGTCGTTCCAGCTCGTCGCGCGATCGACCGCATCGAGCACGTAGGGCCGTGCCTATCCTGCCACGGCAGCTCGCCTCGCTCGCGCAGCGCCGATACGCGCCGTCGCTCAGGCGCCGCTCCGGATCCGGCGGCGGCGCATACAATGCCGCACGCGCTGCACGATGTCGCGGTTATGCGCCCCACGACGATCTCCCAACCACGCTCCGCTGCGATCTCCGCGCAGGTACGCTCGCGCTTGATCCGCTCGTGCCACAGGTCGTTCGCCTTGCCGTTCGGTCCGATGCGATTGGCGATGATGTGGGCGTGGTAGTTCTCGGTATACATGTGGCGCCAGCACGTACTGGTTGCGCTCCATGCCGATCGCTTTCAGCAGCCGTTCCGCATCGCTCACGACTTGCTCGCGCGTCGGATGCTCGCCCTTGGCATAGGCGACGATAAGGTGATATACGGGATCCTTGCAGCGCCGGGAGAGTACTGCCACCGCCTCCATTTCGAGTGCAGCCGTCTCGACCGAGGTGACGCCGCGCAGGTGCACCCAGGCAGCCTTTTTCGGTGCGCTGGCGTATCCGATGCCATCTCCGAAGGAACGTCCAGCCTGGACACAAGCGCGCTCGTGGGCGTGCTCCGTGATGTAGTCGATGCCGGTTGCGAAGCTGCGGTTGTGGGAGCGCGCCGGCACCGACTTGGAGATCGTTAACGTCACCTCTGGCAAAAGAAAAAGCCCCGCGCGAACGATCGCGTTGGGAGCTTTGGATTACATACGCATTATTATGCGGACGTAAGTCGAGTACGTTCTCTCACGCCAAGTATACCACGAACGCAAACTTCCCGCTATACTTTTTCACGCCGTCGTCGTGCCGGCGCATCAATATTGATTGCCCATCTTTTAAAACGCAAGCCGGTGGTTGTGCCCAACCCCAAAAAAGGCCGCTGCGGC
>CAVWMO010000005.1:0-114851 GCA_963756165.1 Vulcanimicrobiota bacterium
AGGTCAGAATCGGATGCTCAATAATATCCGATGTGCGGCGAGCCGGTACTCATGCGCAGGCACCTTCATTGTCGGGCCTGCATGCCGAACGACGCGGCTTTTTTCAAGAGGTGATCACATGACGCGCGTACTTTTCGTCGGCCAGGATCCGAAAACGGTGGATTTTACCGATCCGGCTTTGCAGCCAGGCTTGAGCGCGGAAAGATCCAGGCCGGCATAGATCTCGCGGCAACCGAGATTGCGGAGCGTGGTTGGATCGGGGACCTTTGCATGATCTCGCCCGACGACGCCGGGATAGCCATGCTGGAGAAACAACTCGGCAGCGCAACTTACGATTGCGTGGTAATAGGCGGGGGGATGCGGTTGCCTCCTAAAGGCCTTTTGATTTTCGAGAAAGCCGTGAACGCAATCCACAAGGCCGCCCCTGGCTGCGCCATCGCCTTTAACACCAAGCCCGAAGACACGGCTGAAGCAGCAGCCCGCTGGCTGAAATCCGATTAAAACTTCAATGCGAGGTCTGCGCAACGACCGGGTAGAGTAGCAGAATAAGGCTTCCGCGACACTGTTACGCTCAGGCAACAAACGTGCAACAGCGGAGCCCTTTTTGTTTCTAGCCGACGAGGCTCCCGAACGCGTCCGCTGCGTCCGCGTCTCGGTCTGAGTCACGCGCAAATAGGGCTCGGCCGTGACTCCTCGAGGCAAAGGAGGCAATGTCAAGATGAAAGTGCGATCAGCAGTGCGCTCGGCGCTTAAAGGCAATCATACAGGTACACAAAGAGTCTTTGCGGCTTTGGAACGCCAAGTGGCCGAAGCGTCGTATCGCGCTTCTAGCGAAAGGGATGCGCGGGATGAGAGCAAATGGTAGTGCGCCTGTTTGTTTGTGCATCGAGGCTGTCTAAACGTCGGAGGATTGTGAAATGAGCCCGAAAGCAAAAGTGACAGATGAGGCGGTTGATGAGGTCAATTGTGTGGGTAGCCATCCTAGCACAAAAAAGTCAAAAGCGGCCGGTTTGCCCGGCGACCAAAACGAGTTCGGCTGGCCCACGTGCCCGGCTGCGGCAAGTCTTGGTCCGGCAGAACGGTCCGACGATTGTCGTCGCGGCGGCCACTTTTAGCGGCGTTGTTCCTCGCACTTCTTGTATCGGAGCGCAACCTCCGGCGACCCTCAAGCGATTTCGAGAGCATGACCGATCAAGAGATTAAACCCTATCTCGGCAAAGCCGTGCGCGTTACTCTGGCTGACCGGCGTGTGCTCGCTGGCGTTCTCCACGCCTCCGATGAATCGGGGCATGGGCACCGGCACTACGCAATTGTCTCTGATGCGATCCGCGAGGGCGGGCACGCCGCACGGGAACTCATCCATGGCGGGGACCAGATCGCAACAATCGAGGACGCCTCCGGAGATCCTGCGGCAACGCCCTAAAGCCGCCCCGATAGGCGTCGTGGACGGTCTCAAAGCGAACCCATGAGGGGAGTTGCATCTCGGCATGCGCATTCCGGTCGGAGCACGGTGCAGATGCGGCGTGGCTTAAGTGGAGGGTTTTCGTAGTAGTTGCGAATGAGTTGGCAAACTCCTCGGGTGTTCGCTAGCCTCAGCGTAAAGGTCGCGCAAGCATTGTTGCCGGGCCCGAGAGCCTGCTACTCTGGCATTTGACACGACGGCGCCCCCATGACATAGTGAGGGGAAACCCGCGCGATCTTTCGGATGAATGCGATCGAGCCGCGCACACCCTTGAAAGATCGTCAGTCATTTCTTCCTTCGAAAAACTCGGCTTGCGGCCGCCGTTGCAGGCTGCCCTGCTCGACCTCGGTTTCTCCGAGCCGACTCCAATCCAAGCCCTCGCGATTCCGCCGGCCCTCGAAGGCCGCGACGTCCTCGCTAGCGCTGAGACCGGCAGCGGCAAGACGGCTGCCTTTGGCCTCCCTATACTGCAACTACTAATGGATAGGCCACGCGGGAAGGCTCGCGCACTAGTGCTCGCTCCAACCCGCGAACTCGCCGATCAAATCGCCAAGCATCTCATGTCGCTCGCTAAACATACGAACGTCACGGTTGCGGCGATCTACGGCGGCGTCGGCTTTCGACCGCAACTCAACGCGATCAAGCGCGGCGCGGACATCCTGGTCGCGACGCCCGGGCGGCTCCTCGATCACCTAACGCAAAGAACTGCGCGGCTCGACCATATCGAAATGCTTGTGCTCGACGAAGCCGACCGCATGCTCGACATGGGATTTCTCCCTGACGTTCGACGCATTATCAACCAGGTGCCGGCGAAGCGGCAAACGTTCTTCTTCTCAGCAACGCTGCCGCCGCAAATTTCCGGCCTCGTGCGCGAGATTCTCCGCGATCCGGCACGCGTAGAGCTGGCCGCCAAGATCGCTCCGGTTAAGACACTCAGCCAAACACTCTACGCCGTGCCCCAAGAGAAGAAAACCGAGCTCCTCGTGGAGCTGCTCAAAAGTAACAGCATCTACTCGGCAATCGCTTTCACGCGAACCAAGGCTCGCGCCAACCGGCTGGCCGCCGCACTCCAAAAGCATCGCGTTCCCGTCAACCTGATTCACGGCGATCGCTCGCAATCGCAACGGGCGCGCGCGCTCGAGAATTTTAAACAGGGTCAGCTATCGCGTGCTCGTCGCAACCGACATTGCAGCTCGTGGCATCGACATCTCGGCTCTCGGGCACGTCATCAACTACGACGTCCCACTGGTTGCCACCGACTACTTTCACCGAGTCGGGCGAACCGCTCGCGCCGAAGCTTCGGGCGATGCGATCACCTTCGTCTCGTCCGACGAAGAGCCGCTGATCAGACAAATCGAACACACACTCGGGAAACGCCTAGAACGCGGCAGGAATCCGCTCTTTCCCGAAGCCAGCACGGAACCGCCCAAGCCGCGCGTCGTCTACCGCTCCCGCCCCCGCCGCCGCTGATCTCGCTCGCGTATCTCCGCGAGGGGCACGCTCAGCGTTAGCCTCACGTGCTGAAGGGCTTCGCGCAGAACCCCCGTCGCACGCTTACCATTCAACACTCTTGGCTGACTTGTTCGCCTGAGTAAATCTCGATGACCCCGTATCCCGCACCCGTGATGGTCGTATCGCTGACAAGGTGCCCGAGATTTGGAAGTACGCCACCGTACGGGCCTTGCGTTGCGACGGCGTAGCAGGGTGGGAACATCAGGATGAGATGGCCGACCGCCACAATACCGTAGGCCGTGTACGCGCCACCGGGGTAGATGGCCGGGGAGGTCAGCCCGCCCTTGGATTTCAGGTTTGAACCAAAATGCGTTCCCGCGTGGAAATGAAGGTTCAAGTACACGATCGACGTTCCATTGCCCAGTTGCGGCTCGTTGTAGATGTTTTTCGTACTGGTGCGAACCGTTAGTTTCACGGAGCGCTCGACACCGGGGTACTGCATCGAGCCGCCGAAACCCCCGAACGCGGGGATGCAGAGCGAACCACCCTTGGCTCTGAGCTTCACGGTGATACTCCCGTATCTCTTCGTCGTGCGTTGGCCTTTGCAGGTAGGCGGATTGGTCATAGCCCGAGCAAGCGTCGCCGGCGCGGGCACCGTGCTGCTCGTCGCGGTCTGCGACGCAGCGCAACCAGCTAGCATAATGACGGCCACGCCAAAGCCTAGAGCATGGCGGCCGGCGCCGAATCTAATCATCGCTCGTTCCCTCTACGCCTTGGGATGCTCCAAAGGCGTCGATCTTCGCCATGCCTGGGCCGTTCCCGTCCTACTGTGATTGAATCGTCAAGTTATCGACATTGACTGCGTAGTTGCCAGCAGCAACGAGCTGATTCGGGTTTGCGCAAATGATGCCGAAGTTAGGTCCGTAGATGACGACCAGGCCAGGCGGCCCGCACGGAACCTGCCGCAGGCCGTAGTTCGACAGCAAGGTCGCACCTGGGCTGCCGCCTTGCACGGAGTAGGACGTATATGTCTGATTTGCATAGACGATGGAGCCCATGACCGCGGCCGTTGCAGCTCCGACTGCGAAGGGTCCCCAGAATCCGCCACCCCAATACGTTCCGACCGGCGCCCAAACGACGCCGCGATTCCATCCCCAGGCAGGGTAGCGGACGGGGTTCACCACGACGCGGCCCGTGTAGTAGTACCCGTTCCTGCCGTTGGTATTGTAATGGTACTTCGAGGTCGTGCCGGTGTTCCTATTGTACACCGTCATGTTGCCGGTGTTCTTGTTATAGACCGCGGCATTGCCGGTATTCTTATTGTACGCGCCGGCGGAGTTGCGGCCGTTGTAAGCGCCGCTGTTGTAGTTGCTGCTTGTTCCCGTTATATGTGGTAGAGCTGTTCGTGTTCTTATGGTACTGCGTCGCGGTGTTCGTACTCTTATTGTACGTCGTGGCTGTACCGGTGTTCCTGTTGTACGCTGCAGCGTTGCCGGTGTTCCTATTGTAAGCCGCGGATCCGTTGCTGCCCCTCACGGCTTGACTCGGTACGTCGTTGCTCATGTTAAAGCCGCGACCCTGGTTTGGCGCCGAGCGAGACGCGCTGCCGCCGGCTCGCGGTGCCGAGCGGGACCCGCCGCCGCGCTGCTGCGCGGAGACCGCCAGCGGGGCAGTTAGGAGCGTGACGATGAGGATAATCGATAAGCTTTTCATTGTGCGGGCTCCTGGTCGAGCTTGCCCTTTCCGGTGATGTACGTTCCCTTCGCTGTCTGCACGGCGAAGATCACGGAGTGGGCGGCGATTTTCGCCGTCGAAAGCGGCAGCAGTTGTTCTTGATCGGTGAGGTTGAAGTAGAACGTGGCCGTCTTGAACGCGACGGTGTGCCTCTTTCCGTCTTGGAGAAGCGAGAATCCACCGCCCGCGCAACGAACGATTGCACCTTCGTGAGCGCAGGCAGCACCCCTGATCACGACCGTCGTGACCTTGTCGGCCGATATCAAAGTCAGCGACTTGTTCGCTGCTTTCAAGATTACGCCGGTATACGTCTGAACGGAACCATCTCTCTGCTGGATGCGGACGGTCCCTGTCGCCGACGCGGGTGCGCTCAAAACGAGCATCACCGCAGTGACGATCAGTCCAACTCGTTTCATGATTGAATCCTTTCGTCGGACGCGAGATTCGAGTGCGGCGATGCGTCCGAACGCGCGCCAGGCCTTCGTTTGCGTGGCGCACTCCATCGTAACACGCAAGCTCAGTTCGGGGAAGCAACCCCAGCCCAGGGCTCAGTTGCTAACGCGGCCGAGTCGGCTGCCGTGGCGGCAGGATTGGGGCCCCCGCCCGCTCAGCGGTATATCGCCTGATTCGGGCTGGGAATCTCATCCGCAATATCTCGGAATGTAAAATAATGATAACTCGACGGGCGAGACGCGCACGATTGTAGAAGCCGGGGATCTCGTGCGCGACTTGGGTGCCGCCCGCTTTACCGATTTCGCGACGGGTATTGCTGCTGTAGAAGCGCCGCCTGGCGCCCCAGCTACCGCGAAACCAGCACGGAGATGTTATGGAGTTGCACAATGATTCGGCTCGGTGATCATGTCGTCGTGAAGGGCGAGGACGAGGAAGCGATTGTTACCGCCGTGCACCCTGACTCACAGGTAGAAATCGAGTTCCTCCAAGCATCGGAGGGAGGGCCGCGGCGGAGGCGCTATGCCGTAGAGGCGCTCGAGAAAACCTCGCCGACCTCTTAGCGTTTCTTACTCAACGTACACGCGACGCGACTATACACGCCCGCAAGAGGCGTCAATGCATCAAGACCGCATCAGAAAGGTCCGAATCGGACCGTTTTTGGGCAGTATCGCTCAGGAACGAGCGTCGCGAAAGCGCTTATTTACATCGGGCTCTCCAGTAGTCACTCGAAACCGTTTTTAGGCAGGCAGCTCGCGGATGTATTGGTGGACGAGCGCAATCGCCATGCTGCCCTCGCCGACGCTCGATGCGACGCGCTTCATCGATCCGTGGCGGACGTCTCCCGCAGCGAAGATGCCCAGAATGCACGTCTCGAGCAGATACGGATCCCGCGTGCCCGGGCTCTTCGCGGTTTGCAGGTCCACCAGGTCGCGCCCGGTGCAGATAAAACCTTGGGCATCACGTGTCAACGCGCTTGGTAGCCATCGCGTCTCCGCCTCCGCGCCGATGAAAACGAACAGCTCATCGGCTAATAGGTTCTTTTCCTCGCCGCTTCGATATCTCACATCGATCGATTCGAGGTGGCCGGTGCCGACGACGTTGACGACCTCGCACTCGACCTCGATGCGAACGTTGGCTTTCGTCGCCAGCTCGTCAACGAGGTACTGCGACATGGAGGACGCCAGTTTCTCACCGCGCACGAGGATCGTGACGCTGCGCGCATAGCTGGAAAAGAGCATCGCGGCTTGCCCCGCCGAGTTGCCTCCCCCAATGAGGAACACGTCCTTTCCTCGGGATCCGAGGGCCTCGGTTTGTGCCGCGCCATAGTAGACGCCGCGCCCGAGCAACGCAGCGGCGCCTGAAGTCGTAAGCCTGCGCCACGTCACCCCCGTCGCGATGACGATCGCCTTCGTCTCGATGCGGTCGCCGCCGTCGAGCAGAAGCGTGTGCGTTGCAGACGATGTCCGGCGCGGCTCGATTGCCTTCGCCTCGCGCGTTACGAGAATTTCTGCGCCCAATCGCCTCGCCTGTGCAAAGGCGCGCGAGCCGAGATCGTCACCTGAGATTCCCGCCGGAAAACCGAGATAGTTTTCAATGCGCGACGACGTGCCCGCCTGGCCTCCGGGGGCGCGACGCTCGACGAGCACCGTGCGCAAGCCCTCGGAGGCGCCGTACACCGCAGCGGCCAAGCCGGCGGGTCCCGCGCCGACAATTGCGACGTCGTACGTCTTTTCATGCGGACAGGTTTGTAGGCCCAAGCGTTCAGCGAGCGCGCGGAACGTTGGTGCAACCGCATGCGATCCGTCCGAAAATATCACGACCGGGTAACGGCCGCCCTTCATCACCTCGGCGGGGATGCTCGCGTACTCGGGCGAGCTGGGATCGTCGGGATCGATCCAGCGGAACCCAACGTGATTGCGCGCGAGGAAATCGCGAACGTCATAACACTCGAAATCCCACCGATGACCGACGATCGCCACCGCGGCCACCGGCGTTGCGATCGACACCTGCTGCAATGCGGCGATTTGGCTTGCCATTTCCGCGAGAATCTCACGATTGACGGTGGGGCACTTGGCCACGAGATCGTGAAAGTCGATGCGCTCGAGGCGCATCACGCGCGACGGCTCGGCAGCCCGCAATCCGGCGAGAAAGCCCGACCCCAGGAGCAGCGCGCCCTCGCCGAAGAAGCCTCCCGCCTCGATGGTTCCCAGAACGCGTTCCGCGCCGGCAATCGTCTTTACGATCTCGAACTGGCCGTCGAGCACGACCAAGAACGCCGCCGCCTCGCCCTCGAGGACCAGCCAATCGCCGGCGTTCACCCGTATGTCGGCGCTGCGCGATACGATGGTATCGAGATCGCCTTTGTGTGCCGATGCAAAGAGTGGAATGTGCATCAGCGATTCAGCGGTGATCATGATTTCTTTTTCGTGGGCTTACCGAGCTCGCGGATCATGGTAACCTCTATCGGAACTAGTTCCGCTAAGCTGTGCCTACAAGCTGTAAACCGTCGACGGTAACCGGCTCAATGCCGACGGCAGGGCTTAAAGACTTAGAATCTTGAGCCGACCCTAAAACGGCCGGCCGTGCAAATTTCCGTGATCTGCTGAAGGCTTAGGCGGCGGAAGGTCTTCTTGCCGTACTCAAAGTCCTCGCCGGCTTCAGTCGCATCGTAGCGTGCCTGCGCACCAAGATTCAGTGGCGGCCGTTGCTTCAATATCTGGTTCTTGAAGTTGACGCGATAGGCGAGGTCTTTCGCAAACAATACGATCTCACCGCGTCCATTCGCATAACCCCCGTAGACCGGCTCGGAGTGCTCCGAACAGTTTAACCCCCTAACAGCACCTTTAATAGCGAGGGCGGCAACCGGCAAGGGAGTGCATATCATAGCACAGACGTTAAACCGGCAGAAAGCAGGAAAGGTTGCGCCTTTGACCCGATACCTCGAAGGCGCTCGTTTTAGGCGGGCGCCTTTGCTTGACGAGACAATTCACGATACTTGAACCGATACTTCGACAGGCTACGTGACGCTCCGAATAAACGGGGAGCGGCCTATGCCTGGCCGCCCTTTTACCGGATGGAAAGACCCGTCGCCCTCAGACTGTGACTTGAGCCGCGATCTTGTGGTAGGTCGAGTGGGCAACCTCGTAACCCTTGATTTGCGGACTTCCCTCAAGCAGGTTCGTTAGCATCTCGGCCACTTGCGGATAAGCCTGGTGGCTGTAGGATTCGGCGTTTGCTTGCCGATCCCACAAACTGATTGCGGTCGCGTCTTTTCCGTCTGGGCTTACGAAGAAGATTTCATCCTTAAAACCTTCCTGTTTCCGCAGCATAGGAAGCACTTGCTCTTCAAATGCCTTCGTAAGTTGGGCAACGCTGTTGGGTTTTGGATGCATGGTAATGATTCGAGAAAACATATTACTCCTTAGATTTCATCAGCCCCCATCGATCAGCCAAAAAAAGAAGCTGCCCCGTATTTGATACCGCTTAGAGGGCGGCAGTAACGGTGGGCAGCGTTTGTATGGTCGCCTAGAGTCGCTGTAAATACAGTATAGCATACTTTGCATGCCAAAATGGTCCGATTGCCTAAAAAACTTCCAAAACACACGCAGCGCAAGCAATCGAGGGCCGCTAAGATCCGATCGGGGATTCCTGACTACGACTTTACGTTGCGCCTCTGTCAGACATTCAGCTTGGTGTTCGAGAAATCGACCTGGCGCACGAGTGTAGAGCCGGCGTATCCGAGGACGCGCACAGGCATGTACGTCGTGGACGAGAGGTCGACGATTTCGAGGGTCAATCCGGTATTGGCAAATGCGGAGGCGGGGACTATTGCTACGGCATGGGTTGGAACGCCTCCGATCACTGGGCCGGGCGCCTGGGACGTCGTTCCTTGCGTATTTTGCCCGTGGGAAAGAATTGCGGCGAAGCTCAACTGGTCGATTGACGAGCCGCGAATCGTTGTTACCAGGGGATCGTGCAGAGAGAGCGACTTCTTAAACATCGCGACCAAGCCTGAGCCGCGGTGGGCGACAACCGTGTCGCCGCCGTTCCATTCGAGCGTCACGCCTGCGTTCGGGCCTTTGACGACGTGAACCGTCGCGCTCGACGGCTTATGAAAAGTGTATTCGAACACGACGTTTTGCACCTGAGCGCCCTTCTGCTCGAAGACCGCGATCGTCGTGCTATATCCGGCGATACTCCCCCACGCGTACTCGAATGCGCCCCACGCCGCCGGCGGCGCAGAGGGCGTCGCGCTCGGCGTTGTCATCACTCCCAGCGATGGGAGCGTCGCGCAGACTACGATTAGCGCAATCATGTGTCGTAGGTATTGCCACATTTCTGGTCTTTCACTTCGGCATTACGGTCGGCTCACCATCGGATAGAGTTAACGTTCGGCCGTCGAGGGGAGCCACCATCCTAATACGAACACCAACGCGTGAAGGTTCGCCGAGGCGCGGCGTTTCGCGCGGGCATAGGACTTGCCGCCTCGATCCTGTGGACTCTCGTGATCGTTGCCGGCATGGCCATCCTGGGACTGATGACCCACCTATGGATTCTGCCGCTGCTGGCCGTCGTGATCGTTATTGCGACGATCGTGGCATTGGTTCAGGGGTGGCAGGAGCGAGTGCGCCGGCGTATCTTTCGTGGAACTCATACATGGGCTGAGGTCCACCGCGAAGAGCAGCATACGTTCAAGGGCTCCGATCCACACTGCACGATCTGCCGTCTCCTCACCCGGACGGTGATTCGCCAACGGCCACGCTGGCCTTCAGGTCTTTGAGGATTCCGACGATCGGTCTGGTGACCGGGACTTCCGCTTTATCGCCGCGAACATCAGGTGGAACTATCCGGCATCGCGATTGCGGCACAGGCCACATACCTTTTCATATCGGCGCTGCTCTCATGGACGTCGATGACGTACTTGCCCTTGAGCAGATCGCCGAGTGTGATGCCCGATATCGTTGTTGTGCTGCTTCCGTGGGCCATGTCGCTCAGAGCATATTTGGGAACCGGGTCCAGCTTTGCGCAGGTGCCCGTGTGGATATGGATAGGCTGCGAGCCGTTTTGGCCGCCGGACATTTTCACGACGATCCTGACCCCGTCGGCAACCTGCTCGAGCGTCGCCTCGCCGGTTTCACCTGGCCGATTCTGAGCGTACAGTTTTAAAGTTAGAGTCGACGGATAGGCGCCGGCCGTCGCGCAGACCGATGCGCCCAGCAGTGCGGCGACGGTTGCCGTCCGAAGATGAAGCATGGCTCTCGATTTTAGGGGACTTCGTTTCAAGAGTCGGTACGCTATAGCACCAGGAGCGCAACCCGACCCCCGCAAAAACCTCCTTTGCATGCCCTTCAGGGTCAAAGGCCAACGAAACCACCAAGACAGTGACCGCTAAGCAAGTCCTCACACCCAGCCAAGCCGTGCTTAAGCAGAACGCGATCCTGGGCGGCTTAAGTCGGACCATGATCGCTGAAGTCCTCAAGGCCGCGAAACTGATCGCGCTGGACACGTCCCAGCAGATTTATGAGGCCGGCCGCCCAATACGAGATGTTTATTTTCCAATCGATGCAGTCCTCTCAGTGGTAACGCAGATGCGCGACGGCGGCTCAATCGAAGTGGGAACAGTCGGCCGAGAAGGCGTTTCGGCAATTCCCTTGCTGCTCGGAGCCACGACCTCGGCGAACGAAAGTTACTGCCAAGTTCCTGGCCGCGCGGTCGTCATCAGCAGCGACCATTTTCGACGATTGCTTGACGGCGGGGACGACCAGCTCCGTGGCGTGCTCGATCGTTTTCTTCAGGCTTACGTCAACATGCTGGGACAGCTCGCCGCGTGCAACGGCATGCATAGCATCTACGAACGATGCGCACGTTGGCTCTTGCTGACGCACGATCGCGTTAACTCCGAAAAGATCGCTCTCACTCACGAATATCTGGCGATGATGCTAGGCGCGCGCCGTTCCGGCGTCACTATTGCCGCAGCAACTCTTGCGCACGCAGGGTTCATTCGCTACGCGCACGGCCATATCGTGATTCTCAATCGACAAGGTCTCGAAGAGGCTTCCTGTGAGTGCTATGGCGTAGCGCGCGCACAATTTGGCCCGCTACTCGAGGCCTACGGCACTAAATAGGTGGCCTCTCGCGCCAGTGACAACTTGCCGCGCCTGGTGTGAAAGCGTACAGATTTTCCCGGCAAGCTATTGCTAGGCTAGCCTCAATAATCATTTGATGGGACTGAGGCGAACGTGGTTGACTTGCGCGTATCGACGAACGCTTCCGCGATGGCGCGGAGTCGTTTGGAAGCCGTAGATTCCCCGCATCTAAGAAACGCTCATATACGACGTGCTGTTGGCCTCGACGAATCGGAGCCTCGCTTCTCACTACACGGGGACTTCGATATTGCCAACAAGCGGCAGCTCTCTGCAGCCTTAGAGCCATACATTGATTCTCGAAGGCTTACAGTTGATCTCGCGCACGCCACATTTATCGATGCTAGTACCATCGGCATGTTTATGCACATTGCGCGGCGTCGTGGGGAGATCAACGGAACGCGGTTTCGTATCATCAATGTGAGCCCTCATTTCCGGCGAATCTTTTCGCTTTGCGGGTTGGATCACGTTGTCGACATTGAGCTAACGGTAACCGCGCTGCCGTGACGCACGGACTCGGTTCGAGCAACACTTTTCGGCTCTACGTCCACGGGAACGGCGGACACTTTGTCGGCTTGTGCACTGAGCTGAGGGCGGTCATTGAAGGTTCCTCTGCCGATGAGATCATTGTCAAAGCCGAAGCCCTGATCGGTTCCGTGACCACGCGCGTAAAAACACGAAAGCCGCATATTACCGTCCGCGTGAGCCCGAGCTTGCGAGGGGCGCCACGCGCATGACCCGACTTATCACTCAGCCGTACCCACGCGGCGCCGCCGAACCAGAAACCTCGGATGAGATTTCGGTCGGCCAGATGTACGAAAATGGTGAGAGTGTACCGCAAGACCACTGGACGGCGTTGCACTGGTATCGACTGGCTGCCGCTACACGCGACAGCGCTGCAGCTGCCGGGGTGCAACGAGTCGAGCAGATTCTCGATCTCCGGCATTAGCTGGAGGGCCTTAAAGCGCCGGCAAGCATGCGCTCCATACAGGCATTCGTTCGGTAAGAGATGACGCCACGTTCTGTACGTTGGCGCTTTTATTCATAACTGCGTTGTCGAGAGTGGAGCTCAATGCATCGATCTTGCCATGTAACCCTTCTTGGTCTTTTGGGTTCGCAACGAGTGGAAAGAACAAAACTCAAATGAAAGTTGAGCATTTATGACGATGGACCTCACCAAAACGGCGCCGCGCAGCGTCGGAGAAACGATGCTTGGCATCGTGCAACTCGCCCGAACGACCGACAAGGCAAAGGCCGTAGCGCACGGCCGCGTCGGGCAGTACAGGTACGACTCCCCAATGGATCAAGGCCTCTTCGAGTACCTTGGCATGGATGCGAAGGAGTTCCTCAATATCGTGAAGACCGCAAGGGACGATTCCGGTATCTTAGCTTACGCGAAGACATTCGTCGCCAAGCAAGGATTCTCAAGATATCATGGCCTTTAACAAGAACTGGCTCTCCGCAGTGCCCACTGGGGAGTCGTTAAAGCATTTCGACGAACTGCGCGCCAAGATCGCCCCCGACCGGACTGACGTGGTGTCTTGGCCAGATCTGCTCGATCTAGACGAAGGCCGCCCGGTCCCCTACCGCGAGCTCGTTCGCGCGTAGCAACAAGCTAGACCCGTAGCAAAGTAGAAGGGGACTCGCGATTTGAATCGCGGGCCTCTTCTTCGTAGCCTCAGGTAGCTCCAACAGGCACCTTCGTTCCGTTCGATGTCAACGATGTAGCCTTCGCATGGTTCTGCATGATCTGTAGGAATGGCTTGATGAGGTCGATCGGCATCGGAAAGACGATCGTCGAATTTTGCTCGCCACCGACCTCGGTAAGCGTCTGGAGGTAGCGCAACTGCATAGCCGCGGGATCCTCCGCGAGGATCCGCGCCGCATCGAGCAGCGTCTGTGCGGCCTGAAACTCGGCCTCTGCATGGATGACCTTGGCGCGCCGGTCGCGTTCGGCTTCGGCTTGCTTGGCAATCGAGCGAATCATGTTCTCAGTGAGCGTTACTTCCCGAATCTCGACGCTAATGACTTTATGCCCCACGATTCCGTCTGAACGTCGAGCGTGCTTTGGACGGCGGCGTTAATTTCGGTGCGCTTTGCAAGCACCTCGTCCAGCTCATGCTCGCCCAGCACGGAGCGCAGCGTCGTTTGCGCTAACATATTGGTAGCGCTTAAGAAGTTCTCAACTTGAATGATAGCTCTTTCCGCATCAACAACGCGAAAGTACAGGATCGCATCAACCTTCAGCGAGACGTTGTCTCGTGAGATCACGTCCTGGCCTGGCACCTCCATGACCACGGTGCGCAAGTCAACGCGCACGACCTGCTGGACAAACGGCAGGATCAAGATGAGCCCAGGACCTTTGACTGCTTGAAAGCGTCCTAAGCGGAAGACAACGGCGCGTTCATATTCGCGCAGAATCTTGATACTGGAAACGACCAATATCAGCGCGATTATGTAGACAGGCAGGAAGACGAGTGATAAGAACACTGGGCGGTCCTTTCGCATATCTCTGCGCCGATCAATCGGCCTCGAGGAGAGCTAAACTGGGCGGGAGGTTGGGGCATCTTAGTTAGGCGTATTATCAAATTCGCGGCTCGTGCAGACAAAGTCGGTCGACGGGGTCGGCATCGCGGATATGCGACCAGCTGCATTCGTCGGCGAGAACCACATCGCATGCCACTGCGATCCGTCGCTCAGTGCCGCCCTTGTAAGGGCGCAGCGAAAGGTCGCCGGGTTCCAATTTGGAGCGTACGATGAGCCGAACGTTGCCTCAACCGATTGTGCCATCGTCCTTCCCTGCTCGTTGGAGGTGCCGACAACGGCACCCTTCGCGTCAATCGCGACGAGCGCAATCTGCACCGGAACTCCTTGCCTGGTCTGTGCCGTTGAAACCCACTGATGATATATCGCGAGCGAGGTTCCCGACTCGAGCTCGAGATGGCAAGCTGTAAGTTGTGCCGACGCCCTGGGCACGTTGCATGTTTCCAGCGTTGCAGCCGATACCGTAGCCGCGAGACACAACGTTGCCAACGCAGTTGCGCCTGTCGCCCTGATGGTCGCTCTCGTGTTCGTACCCAACCCCCGATCAGCATCTAGGCCATGTCGCGGTCGTTTGCTCCACGTAGGGCGGTGGCCGGGCCGCTTAACCTGACGAGCCTTACCGTATCCGAAGCGCGGTCGTAAAGTCGGTACGCTATAGTGCCAGGAGCAAGAACCGCTTACGATGTCCCAGTCCCGGAGAGTCCCGCCTAAGACCCGCGAGTTTTGAAGCGTTCGTGCCATATGGTGCCCACAGGCTGCAAGCTTACCAGGCAAGCTAACGCGCCTTTTCCGCGCGGTCACTTCCGAGGGGCTGGGCGAGCGGTAATCGAGCTTTTTGTTTGATCTAGACCGGGGAGCCTGAGCCAATACCTAAAATGGAAAGTCGCTTCGCGTCAAGCCCACGTTCGTTCTTAAGTCGTCAACCGATTCGTCGAGCACGATGGTTGATCCCGAATACATGATCTGCCGGATCGGCCAATGCGTCTCCTTCGAAAGATAAGCGATTTGCTCAGTGATGCCGTGGTTCGAAGCCGGATAAGCGACCTTCAAGTCCAAACGATCAGTTTCAACATTCCCGACCTTACCGCCGTCCATCTGCGTCAGTCTTCCGGGAATGGTTCTGTAATCGTCGATGATGCCTGGCAGCAGACCCTCGGGAATCGTCACGCCGTGCAACGAGATGGCCCGCGGATCGTGTATGTTAATTTTCACGCGGATGCCGGAAAGAATGCCGCCCTCATGACCACTCACCTGGTCGCCACCTACCCACACGGCGCCCGAGCCTTTGCCATCGCCGCCGATGATCAGCGTTTTGAGGTAATGTGGCTTCATGAACGAATACTGATAGACACGGTCCTGCGTCCGCGTTCCATTCACTTCGCGAGAGTGCAAAACGCATGTGTAGTCGCTGACACCCTCAAACGTCTGATCAAACTCCGCGATCGCGGGCGCCTCTTTGGCCGCGCTTGCTGCGACGCAACTCGCGGCAACCAGTGCCGCGAACAGCGCCAACGAACGTTTCAAAGTCGCAAATCTCTCCTAAGAAAGGCGCGCCTCTCGCGAGGGCGTTATTGTTTTTTGTTTCCGATAGCCTATCGTACTTTCCTTCGAGAATGGTGAGACCATAGCTGCCCTCCGATGGAGCGGTAGGTTGTTCCGCGCCCGATGGACGGACGCATGAATCTCATCGACTCTTAGCCATCTTACGATGATTGCGCGGGGCGGGGCCGACGAAATTGTGGAAGGGTCTCCGTTACTATGTCGTTCCTTGTGCGAGCGCTCGCCGGTTTTTCCGCAATGCTGTGCCTCCAGCCGGGAGCAGCGTGGCCCGCCACGCCCTCCCGGGAAGAGAGCTGGGAAACCCAGGTCGGGCAGCAGCGCTACCTGGAATACATGCAGCGCGGCGAGATCGTCCCGCCGCAGTCGCCGCTTTATCGGACGCTCGACCCGATCGGAAACGCCGTCGCCGCGGTTGCTAATCAGCAGTACTTTGCGCCGTTTCATTTCGTATTGCTAAACGAGCAGACTCCGAACGCTTTTGCGATGCCGGGCGGCAACGTCTACGTGACGACCGCGCTGCTGTCGTTTCTTAAGAATAGAGACGAGCTGGCGGGCGTAATCTGCCACGAAGTCAGTCACGACATCCACCACGACATGTATGCTGTTTTCCAAGCGACTCAGAGCGGTCGATCTCCGCAAGATCCCAAGGTGATAGCATACGAACGCGCTGCAGAGACGAACGCGGATCGTACCGGCGCGTACATGTGTGCGAGGGCCGGCTTTAATCCGTGGGGGATGGTGTGGAACTTCAGGCAGTACCGTCAAGCGCTGGGCCTCAGCAACAACGGCGGCGCCGATCACCCGAGCGACGAGCAGCGCGAAGCTGATCTCGTCGCTTTATTCCAAAGCCACAAAGCGATGTTTGGAAAATTCAATAACGATGTCGCGAGCGCACCTCCGCTCGCGCTTCCGGCGCAGATGGGGCAACCGACAATATCCCTATCCCCCCAGCAGTATCCGCGATACCCACAGCAGCCGCCGCAAGATCCGCAGCAACAGTATCCGCCCTACCCGCCGCCACCGCCCCCTCCGTGTTACCCGGGCTGCGGCTAGACGCGTTGCTATAGATTTGGACGCGTTGGAAGCCCTGTCCGCACCGGCAGGGAACGACGAAGCGATCAACGGTCCCACCCCGTCGGATAAAGCCGCGGCAGCTAAGATCGCCTTGGCGACATACTACATGCGCTCAGCAGGCGATGTCTGGCGATGCTTCGGGCGACGAGCTAGCTAATAAAATATGCAGATACTCGCAAAGTGCTTTCGACAAGCACGAAGCGATCAGCCCTCGTCCCCCACCCCACCGTCCTGTTGAACGTCGGCACTTTGCGCTTATTCTGCCCCGGCTTCGTGAAGGTACAGCGGCGTCAGCACCGCACGCGCGAGCGGTCCGACCGGCATGTTCGCGGCATTGGTCAAGACCACGATCCCGGCTTCTTCTTTTGCGGGCTTGAAGAGCAGACCGATCCACGTGCTGCATCCTGCTGTCCCGCCATCCTTCCAAATGACTTGCGGAGGCGGCGGCTCCGACGCTTTGCGTTTGTAGAGCGATACATATTCCCACGCGAGCCCTTGGCCGTCGCCGTTGTTGTTCTTCGTGTATGCTTTCTCCGCGGTCGCGGCGCCGGCGATCAGCGCGGCCGGGCCCTTCAGACGCAGCGCCAGCTCGAGATATTTCGTCATGTCCGTCGAGGTCGATCGCAGGACGGCGGCGGGGTAAGGATCCCAGGTCCAGTGCAGGGTTTTCACGGGCCTCCCCGCCTTGAACGCGTAGGGCTGGACGTACTCGGAAAGCATGTCCCGCGGCACGTTGAGGTCGTAGGTGTGCGTCATTCCGAGCGGATCGATAATCTGAGTGCGCGCTAATTTATACCATTGCTTCGTCTTCCCGGTCGCCTTCTCGTTTACGCCCTGCAGAACGTAGCCCAGAAAGCCGAACGCGATATTTGAATAGACCCAAGGCGCGGGCGGCGTGGCAAAGTTACCCTTTTCGATGTAGTTGACGAGCTGCTGCGGCGAATAGCATTGGCGCTGTACGATGAACCCATGCGGCGGTGGCGGCGTGTACGGTAGCCCGGACGTATGGGTCGCGAGCTCCTCGAGGGTCATCGAATTTGACCGTGCCGTACTTTTTGGGCGGGACGGGCGTCGCCGTCGGCGTGGCGCAGGTGGTCCGCACGGGATCTGGAGCGACCTGGTTCGGATTGCCGGCAAAGGCGACCCACGGCGCCGGGTGGTCGTCCAGGGAGACGCCGCCGATCTTTTGATTCACGTCGGTCCCTAGCATGATCGCCGTGAAACTCTTCGTGAGCGAACCTAACTCGAAGATGCTGTTCGAGTCGATCGGCTTTCCACCGAGGACGCGAACGCCCTGATAATAATAGTAGGCCTTACCCTCGAAATACACCGCGATGGCGAGGCCCGGGGGAGTCGGCGACGGCATAGCCGCCAGCGCGCTCTTGATCGCCTGCTCGACGAGCTTGCGGTTGCCGTCCCGGCGCTGCCCCAAAATTGGTCTTGAGAAGTCGGACGATTCGCGCTCGGCAGGGGCGCCGAGAATTGCGTGCACCCAATGCAGAGGGCGGCCGCCCCAGCCAGGGCAAGCCATCCGAGATGAAGCTGCCGAAGTTTTCCGTGTGGCATCGAGCCATCATAACACGTTTCGCATTACGGCCTCGCGCCACGCTGGCGTCCATTGGGCGAAAATGAAGCGAACGTAGGTGTTACGGTTTGCGCTCAATTCTCATTGATGCGTCAGCCTTACACCGCGTACTTACAATCGTCCTGAAACGGTCACGGCTGCCTAGAATACGGCCGTCGCGATATTGACGTGTTTTACGTGCTTATTCGCCCATGACCGGCGAGCGGCGACGTTTAAGACGTCGCCGCCGCAGCGCTTAGAACATTATCCCCGAGCTCGAAGCGACACACTCGCCAGGACGACGGCGCGACGGGCCGAACGCGAAAATCCAGCGGCGTCGTTCCCTTGCCGGCATCCACGGCGCGTTTCCAAACGTAGGTGATCGTGTACGACTGACCCGGCGCCAACGGCGGCACGCCGCGATCATCGAGACGGTCACCGTATTGGTTGACGTCGATGAACTGCAAGACGTTGCCCGGCTGTGCGTCGCCGCGATTGGTTACGGTCGCGGTCACGTGATAGTAGTTGAGGTATCGCGTCGAGTCTTTACTCTGTACCGTAACGGCGGTGACGGTTGGACCGCCGCACGATGCGGCGACCGCTATTCCAGGAAGCTGCGCGGCGACGAAGGCGGCTAGGACGATCGTGCGAATCATTCGGGCTCCTTCCCCACGTCAAGGTAGCTACCGGCCTAATACTTGGCCGCCATGGCAGCCGCCTGCTAAGGCGTTGGGCAGCACGAGCCGGAATCCTAATTCCGCATTCATCGGCGAGCGCAGGACGTCGGTCTGAAAAGCTGCATGCAGCGACATGCGAGCCGCGGGCCGCCCGATCTTACAATTGCGAGTTGCAGTGGCCGCGATCGCCGGCGTCGCAACGTTGGCCGCATGCGGCGGAAATGCGGCGCTCGCGCCCGCGCCGGCGATGTCCGACCAGGCTTGGTTACGCGCCGCGGCGGCGGCACGGCATCCGCTCGACGTAACTTTTGTCGCGGTGCCGGCGCATAACGTTCGGCGCGTCTACCAGCCCGACTGGGCCGGCCCGGTGCTGTTCGCTCCCGGCGAGAGGCCGCTGAAAAAGCCCGCCCACCGCTTCCACATCGTGGAGGGCGAGTGGATCGTCCCGAAGGCGCGACCGACGATCAACTGCTCCAATCGGCACGAGCAGGAAGACGGATCGTCGCTATGGATCGCGCTGGACGGCTGGTCGGCGACGTTCGTGGCGCACTATAAGACGAAGAGCGGTAGGTGGAAGACGTATCCCTCGACCGATATCCTCCAGGCCGGATCCGAGTCGGACGTCCCGTGCTATCACGGGGGCCCGCTGCGAAAATATGCAACGTCGGCCTATTTCTGGATAGAATGGGCGGGCAACAAGAACATCGCGGTCGTGCCGCATCATCACCGCAACCTGGTCGTCCGCGCGGGCGATAAGATCTACGTTCGCATCGATGCCGCGACGACCGGGCCGCACGCCTGGCGCGAGGCCACGCTGTCGTTCGTCGACGAGACGACGGGCTACTATCTCCCGCCGCGAACCTTCCAAGCCGGCTGCATCGATTGCGGAACGCCGTTTCAACGGCGTGCCACGCTCTTCGGTAACACCGCCGAATGGATCGTCGAGGCGACGTTCTACGACTACGGCCATCGCTCGTGGCCGAACACGCTCGACGACTTCGGATCCGTCGAGATGACCCGCGTCTCCACGACCGACCAAGACGGCGTGCCCTACGATCTCACCGATCCGCGCGACGCCCGCGTGAACGTCGACTGGATGACCTGGAACGGCTTGCCGCTCGACGACGACGGCACGCTTTTGGCCTGCAGTTACATCGACGGCGCGCGCCACGCGACGTTCGCCCGCGCCCCGTATGTGATCGCGACGCCCGGCCAGCAAGGTCAGCTCGAACCCAAGCCGAAAAACTGCCGCTGACCATGAACATCGCGCATCTCCATCTGCACGTCCGCGAATGCGAGCGGAGATGCGTTACGGCTTAGGATTTCTCGGGATCCTCTGCGCGCTGGCGTTGCTCCAGACGTCGACGCAGCCGATCCAGGGGCCATATCCCACGTTGCCGCCGGGCCCGGCATCGTCCTCACAACAGACGATGACGCCGATCCACATGCCCTCTCCGCCTGCCGCGACCGGCCTCCCGCCGACGACCGCGCCCAGCAACAGCCCTTAGGTTTGCGGCTTTAGGCCGGACCGAGTCTCGAACGCCACTTTCGCAGCGCGACGAAGCCCCACACCAGCTCGACCACGCCGAAGGGCCAGGTTCCGGCGAGCCAGCCATACGCCGACGCGGCGAAACACCCTATGGCGAAGAGCAGCGTATACACCGCGGCCTCGCGTCTCGAGCGCGTAGCAGAGCATCATGAAACCGACCGCGCCGGCACCGAAGTACGTCAGCATGCGAAACGCCTTCTCCGCCTAATGCTATAATCCGCGCATGTGCATAATCCCGCGGGGGTGGCCGCGTGCCGCGGCTTTGATCGCGCTGCTCGCGGCGTGCACGCGCGGCGGGGCCGGCGGACCGCCTCACGTGCTGCGCATCGCTTATGCCGGCGATCCCGCATCGCTCGTCCCATTCGTCGCGATCGACCAAGAGATCATCGCCCTCGACACGCTCTTCTGCCAAACGCTCGTCGGACTCTCGGCCGAGAACCGGGACGTTCCGATTCTCGTTACGCGCTTGCCGTCGCGGCGCAACGGTGACATATCCGCCGACGGCACGCAGATCACGTACCACCTACGGCCGGACGCGCGATTCGCGGACGGCGTCCCGCTTACGTCGGCCGACGTCGCGTTCACGTATCGAGCTATCTTCGATCCGCGCAATCGGGCCACGTCGATCGAGCCGTATCGCCGCGTCGTCGCAGTGCGGACGCCCGACGCTCACACCGTCGTCATGCGGCTGCGCGCTCCCTGGAACGCCGCGGTCCACGTGCTGTTCGCACAGGCGGATTTTGCCTACGGCATCCTGCCCAAGCACGCGTTCGCCGACACGAAGATCGTCGGATCGGCCTGGGAGAACGCGCCCTTCGGCACGGGACCGTTTCGCGTCAAGTCGTGGCTGCGTGGCGATCGGATCGCTCTGGAGCCGAATCCCTACTATCGGCCGCGGCCCAAGCTCGCGCAAATCGTGCTGCAGATCGTGCCGAACCTCAATTCGAACTTCGTCGCACTGCGCTCGGGCGCCGCCGACGTAGGAACGCTCACCGCCGAAAACATGGAACAGGCGCAGCGCACGCCCGGAATCCAGGTGCTGCGCTTCCCGGAGAACGCCACCCGCATGCTCTACCTGCAGACGCGGGCATCTCCGACGCGAGACGTTCGCGTGCGGCGCGCCATCGCGCACGCCCTCGACTATCACGCGCTCTCCGCGGCGTGGCGGAATGAGTTTCGCGCGGCGACTTCGTTTCTTCCGCCGCCGATCGTGCGCTGGAACAGCGTCGCGATCGCCGCCTATCCGTATGACCCGATCCTGGCCGGGCACGAGCTCGACTCCGCGGGCTGGACCATGCGGCACGGCGTCCGCTCCAAAAACGGCGCATCGCTCGGTGGTCTAATCGGCGTTAACTCCGAGGACCCGATCAACGTTCGTATTGCAACGCTCGTGCAGGCGCAGCTCGCCGCAGTCGGCATGCAAATGTCGATCAAGGCCAACCCGACGCGCATATGGTTCAGTCCCGACGGCCTGCTGCGCAACGGAAGAGCCACGATCGTCGGCGAGTCCTGGGTCGGCGGCAGCGATCCCGAACAGTCACTCAACCTTCGTTGCGTGGATGCCGTCCACGGCGGCGACAATCACTCGTTCTATTGTTCGAGGCGCTTCGAGGCCCTGTTCGACGATCAGGCACGCACGCCGGACGAGACCCGGCGCGACCGCGACTTCGACGCCATGCAGGTCCTGATCCACGACGACGTCCCCGTCATTCCTCTCTATTACGAGGATCGGTTGATCGGTGTGAACGGCCGCGTCTCGGGTTACCGGATCAACATGTTGTGGATTCCGGTCGACGCGGAAACGTGGGACGTCATTTGACGATCCAGATCAGACGCCGGTACCTCGATCGCGCCGCGGCGACGAATGCCAACTTACCCGAACGCGCCGCGCTGCAGCTCTTCGATGCTATCGCGTGTACCAACAAAGGCCGCGCCAGCGATGCCGCGGTCTTGGCGCAGCGCGTCCGAAATCGAGGGACTCCTCTCCGCGCGCGAGCTCTCGATCACCCATAAGACCGTCGAAAAGCACCTCGGCTCGGCCTACCAGAAGCTCAACATCTCGTCGCGCGCGCAGCTCGACGCGTACGGTCGCCTCGGCGCAGCTAAGGACTCTCGGCCGGCTTACGACTTCGTGCAGGTCTCCTTGACCGTGACCACGCGACCACTCGTCTCCGTGAACGACGTGGTCATCGTCTTCTTCGTGTCGCTTTCCTTCACGAACACCTCGGGCGCGTAGGAGGCGACGTCGGGCGCCTTCGTCTGGATCACATAGGTGTAGATCTTGCGGTTGGAGCCCTGCATCAGCGCGGTCGCCACCGCATACCCTCCGTTGTCGCCGGTCGTTATCCGCACCCACCGCTTCGCTGCGGAGTCGAACGTGTATTTCGACTGCGCGTGGAACTCGCGCGGGATCCAGGACGCCTTATGCGTCGTGGTGTCGCGGATCATCCAGTATCCGGTCGGATCCATCGACCAGACCTCGGTGGTCGTGAACGGACCGGGCCGGCGCGAGCTGAGGTCCGAGCACGTCCACGTGCCGATCAGAAACTTCATCGAGGAGAGATCCGGCTTGGGCTGCACCGGTACCGGCGTTCCCTCGACCTTCACGGTCGCGGCCAACGATGTCGCGCCGGCCGCCACCAAAAGCAGGCTGAGCGCAAACAGAAAATTCCTGGAGACGGTCATTGTGATAGTACCTCCTTTTTGAATCGGATCCGGCCGCGTTCGCGTGCCCTGGCGGCCTCGACGTCTCGATCGCGCGGCGGGGCGTGCGTGACGAGCGATGCGAGTAGCTCGCGCGTGGCCTCCGTGACGCGCTGCACGGCCCGTTCGAACGCGGCCTCGTTGGCTTTCGACGGGCTGGTGAAGCCGCTCACCTTGCGGACGAACTGCAGCGCCGACGCTTGGATCTCATTCTCCGTCGCGGGCGGCGCGAAGTTATGCAGAATCTTGATATTGCGACACATTGAACTACTCCATTACTCCCTGTTGGGCGGTACGTACGACGTCACGCGGCGGCCTGCGCGACGAGCTTCGCCGCCGCGACGTCTTCGACCGCCAGCCCGACTGATTTGAAGATCGGCGTCGCGGTGGGCGCGATCGATTTTGTGCCGCTGAAGATCTCGCCGATCTCCGCGTAGATCGGCGCGCTTGGGATCAGCACGTCGCCGGCTTCGACCGCGGCCGCCTCGCGCGAATCGACGACGATAACGTTGCGCATCGCCTCATCGTCCAGCTCGCGCCAGTCCGGTCGCGACGATCCGACGGCGTTCACGTGCGCGCCGGGCTTGAGCCAGGCGCCCTCGAGAACCGGCTCGCGCGCCGCGGTGGCCGTCACCACGACGTCCGCTCCTCGCACCGCCGACTCGGGACGATCGACGGCGATCGCCCCGTGCTCGCGTGCGAAGCGTTCGGCGTGCGCCGCGGTGCGGCTCCAGACACGCACCTCCGAGAAGGTGCGGACGCGCGACAGCGCTTCCTTGTGCGCGTGGGCCTGCACGCCGCTGCCGAGCAGCGCGAGGACGCGGCACTCGGCCGGCGCAAGCCGGCGCGTGATCGCCGCCGAGACGGCGGCCGTGCGCATCTCCGTGATGACGCGGCCGTCCATGACCGCGAGCGGCAGGCCCGTGCGCGTGTCGTAGAGGACGACCGTCGCGTTATGCGTGTGTCGCCCCGTGCCAGCGTTGACCGGATAGAACGTGACGAACTTCACGCCCATCACATCGCCGACCACCGCAGGCATGATGCCGACATACCGCGCCCGCTCCTCGATGGTGAGGATGCTGCGCACCGGTTGGATGACGGCACCGCTCGAGAAATCCGCCAGGGCGCGCTCCATCGCGTCGATCAGCTCGTCCCAGCGCAGGCGCGCTCGGACGGCGTCTTCGTCGAGGTAGATCACGCCGACCTCATAGTTGAAACGTCCTCCAATCATAATCGGCGAAACCGGGCACCGCGACATCCTCCCAACCCTGGCGATAGGCCTTGCCGATGCCGACCTCGTCGTTGAATCCGACGACGCCCACCGGAAGCGTCCGCTCCGGCCGGATGTAGCGCAGCTCCGTCGCCGTTACGGAGTGCATGAAGGTCGCCAGCAGCGCGTTGCGCTGGGCCGCGCGCGCCGCCTCCGAGGGCGAGAGCTCCTCGATGGCCCGCTTCCCCACGGATTGGAAGTACGCGTTGCGCATCTCGACCTCGATGATCTTGCGCTGCATCGTCCCGTACGCACCGAATGCGATCTCGACGGCGTCGTGATAGTCCGTCTCGACCTCGAAGGGCGGGTCGAGCAGCACGACGTCCGCGGCCTTCGCCACGGCATGCGCGATGCCGACCGGCGAGTTCGTCGCCACGCCCCCGTCGCAGTACGGGGCCGGCGTACCATCCGGGCCCGGCATGATCACGGGATCGAAGGCGATCGGGATCGCCGCCGATGCGAAGATCGCATCGTGTAAGAGGTCCGGAGTCGCCTGCCGCACGACGGTGTGCGGCCCGAGCAACAGGTGCAGCGAGTTGACGACCTTGCTCGGGAGCTCTGCGGCGCCACGCTCCGGCGTGACGTAAAAATACTCGGGCCGCTGCCGCGCCAGATTCGTCACGCCCCAGACGAGCGGCACGAGCAGCGGGACCCTTGGATCGAGGTTGCGCGCGATCCAGTCGCGGACGGGCTCGCTCTCCAAGAGACCGCGCTGATCGAGCATTAAGCCGATCAGGCTCAGGGCCGAGACGGCGCGGTCTAAGACGCCGCTTTGCTCGTCGCGCAGCGCAGCGTATCGCGACTTCGCCTGGATCAGCCTCTGGCCGCTGATGCCGTACCAGAGCTCGCGCAACTTCTGGTACTGGCCGGTCGCGACGAACCAGCCATTGAGCGCGCCGATCGAGGTCCCGCACACGACTTCGTAGGACGGCAGCGGCTCGCCGTCGCGCACGCCGCTGCGCGCCACCAGGGCCCCGACGATGCCCGCTTCGTACGCGCCGCGCGCGCCGCCGCCGCTCAAAACGAGCGCACCCTCGAGCGGCTCTAAGGGCGCGTCCGCGGCTGCGGGAGCGGCCCCCAACAGCGACGGCGCGACTCCACACGCCCCGAGCGCCAACAAAAAACGCCGGCGATCGATCATAGCCACCGCTTCAACGGCGGGACGCTTTTCTTCTTTAAAGGAACGGAGTATGGGAGAATGTTTCGAGCGATCGCCATCGCGCTGCTCTGTGCGACGAACGCTGCCCGCGGCCGCCGCCGCGGCACCGCGCGCGGGAGAGGACGACTTTCGGCTCCTCGTGACGCTGCACGCGCCGGCGATCGCACCCGACGGAAAAACGGCCGCGCTCGTGATCTCACGCGTCGTCTTTCATGACCGCCTGGATGATCTCGGGCTACGCCCAGCATTTTCGATAGGCTGCGGCACGTTCGCGCCCGCGACCGCGTTCTAGCAGGGTCGTGATTCTGCGATCGCTCATCGCAACCGGGATCGTCCTCCTCCTCGCCGGCGCTTCCGGCGGCGACAGCGCCGCGACCCTGCGCAGCGTTGCGGCGGCCTACTATGCCAGCGCCGGCCAGATCGCGCAGATCACCGGACCCGACACCGCGATGGACTTCTATCAGCGTCTGCTGAATGACGCCGATGAAGGCGTGACCGGCGTCGCGGCACAGCTCGACCTGAGCCTCGCCACACAACTTCTGCGCCGTTCCTTCACGCCGATGGCCGCGATTCGCGGCCCCGGCGAGGCTTTCGTGCGCTCGTCGGCGGACGGCACGATGCAGCCGGTCGCAGTCTACGTGCCGCGCGATTATTCACCGGCACGATCCGCGCCGGTCGTCGTGTTCTTGCACGGGCGCCTGCAGGCGGAGTCCCACTTGATCGCACCGGACTTCATCCGGGACTTGGCCGAGCGCACGAACACAATCGTCGTGGCGCCCTACGGCCGCGGCTACTACGACTTCCGCGGTTCCGAGAGCGACGTCTACGACGCGCTCGACGCGGCGGTTGTGGCGTTCAACGTCGACCCGCACCGGCGCTATCTGGCCGGATACTCGATGGGCGGCTTCTCGCTCTTTCGCATCGCGCCGATGCGCGCGGCCGACTGGTCGGCCGTCATGACGATCGCCGGCTCGCTCCTCGCGTCACGCGCAGACCGCGTCCTTGGAACGATGCAGCATACCAGGTTCTACGTGCTGACCGGCGCGCGCGACGGCAACGTGCCTACGGCCTATGCAACCGCCACGGCAATCTTTTTGCGTGACGGCGGCCTTGCGGTCACGTTCTATTCGGATCCCGATGGAACGCACTCGCTCTATTCGCTGCGCTCGATTCTCTCGAGCGCGTGGACGGACATGGAACGAGGCTTCGTGCGCCTCCCCGTCGGGCTCTCCGGCGCCGCCGATTTGCCGTCTGCGACCGGAGACTACTGAAAGCCGCTACGTACCGTAGCGGCGCTGGCGCGCGGCGAAGTCCGCGAGCGCGGCCTGGAGCTCCGTCTCGCCGAAGTCCGGCCAATACGTTTCCGTCGCCCAAAACTCCGCATACGCGGCCTGAAACAGCAGAAAGTTCGAGAGACGCAGCTCGCCGCCGGTGCGGATGACGAGGTCCGGATCGGGCAGACCGGCCGTGTAGAGCCGGCTGCCGACGGCGTTCTCGTCGATCGAGTCGACGTCGCGCAGTCCCGCGCTGACCTCGCGCACCAAGGCGCGCACAGCGTCGCCGATCTCGCGACGGCCGCCGTAGTCGATCGCCAGATTGAGCGTCACAGCCGTGTTGCGCCTCGTGCGCGCGACCAGCTCGGCGAGTGCGGCGCGGGCGGCGGCCGGCAGGCGGTCTCCACGCCCGCAGAGCCGCACGCGTACGCCCTCGTTGGCGAGCGCGCGCAGCTCGCCGCGCGCCGCGCGGATGCACAACGACATCAAGAGGTCGACTTCGGCCGCGGGACGGTTCCAGTTCTCTTCCGAAAACGCGTAGGCGGTAACGATCGGAATCTCCGCCCGCCGCGCGGCGCGCAGCGTTCGGCGCAGCGCGCCGATTCCGCGCCGGTAACCGCACGCGACCGGCAAGTTCCGCTCGTGTGCCCAGCGCCGATTGCCGTCCATGATGATCGCGACGTGCCGCGGGATCACGTCGTCGCCAGCCGAGCTTTCGGCGGCGCATCCAAGGTTCGCTCGTGAACGTCTCGGACGACGGACTCGAGCTCGTCTACGTACGCGAGGAACCGCTGGCGCCCGCGCTTGCTGATGCGATAGATCGTGAGCGGCCGGCCGGCCCCGCGCTGCTTGTCGGTCGCGACGATGCCGACCTCGGCCAGCGCATGCAGATGCCGGTTCAGGTTCCCGTCGGTTAAGTCGCACGCGCCCTGCAGCTCGGTGAAGCTCAAGCCGTCGGGGTGTGCGATCAAGCACGTGCAGATCGCGAGGCGGCCGCGCTCGTGAAAGATGCGCTCGAGACCTGGATATGAAAACGGCGCCTGATTGTTCGTCATCGCTCGCGCCAAATCAGATAGCCGATGCCGAGCTGGCCGATCCCGAAGCCGATCGGCATCACCCACCATGCGAGCGCCGCTGCGGCCAGCGGCGTCATCAGGAAGACGAGCGCGAGCCCCGCAAACCCGAGCGTGATCGCCATCGTAGAAGCCGGTATCGCGCCGCGCGACGCAAACAGCCCGATGGCATAAAACGCGAACCACGTTCCCGGCAGCAACGCATATGCGCCATGGTCGATCAGCGCGAGACTGAGGGCGCCTCCGAGCACGATGCTCGGTACGATTGAGATCGCCGCGGTGCGAAAGCGGCTCCGCTCGCCCGGCGCGCGATGCTCGAGTAACCAGGCTGCGGCCGCGCCGTAATTCAACACGAGCGAGACGGCGAGGCAGCCCAGCCAGATGGCGAGATACGTATGAAACGCATCCACGGTTTTCGGCAGCGGAACGAGCCGCTGCTGAACCGCCGCGGCCACGAGCGCGGCCAAACCGCTCGCGGCGGCCGCCGGTCCGGAGTATCCCTCGAAGCGCTGAAGGTGCGCGAGACGTTCGCGAACCTCCGCGAGATCGGAGAGAGCGCGCTGGAGTTCCATCATTGACTTTGTATCACAAAGCTAGGTCGAACGCAACTCCGGTCGCGTTACGGCGCGGGATCCCGCGAGAGCAGGCGGCCTAACGCGTAGACGAGTTTGAACCGGTCGGTGGCCTGCGTCCATACAGGCGTGATCGTGGGGATTTGGCTCTGCCGCTCATCCGGGACCATCGTGCTGAACAATCCCAGCGGCGTCGCCGAATACCCGGCGACCGTGCGAAATAAGAGGTCGGCCCAGAACGCATTGGCCCAGCCGAACTCCGGGCGCGTAAACTGCTGCGGGTCGTTGGGATCGATCGACTCGTGCATCAGCCCGTTGAGCGTGTCGCTCTCGTCCAGCATCGCGATCGCGCTTTCGACCGACTGCTTGCGTCGTGGCGGTCAGCGCCGCGCCGATGATGCCGAGCGGCCACACCCATCCGCGCGGCGTGTGCGGGCTGCCCAGTCCCGTGGCGTACCTTCCCGCGTAGTAGTACGGATCGTCGACGCTCAGCGTGAATCGCCGCGTGGTGAGGTACACGGGATCGTTCGTCGCGCACCAGCCGATATACGGGAGTGCGGTAAGATTGGGGATGTTGGCGTCGTCCATCAGCTTCGAGCGGCCATAGCCGTCGGTCTCGTAGGCGTACATCCACCCGCCGTGACGCCGGCTGAACACGCGGCCGTAGCGCTGGATGCCGCCCTGCACCTGCGAGGCCAGGGTCGTCGCGCTCTGCGCGAGCTGGCCGTCCCTGAACGCGTCGCGCGCGAACGCCGTCACGAGGCGCATCGCGACGACGGCGATGGCGTTCTGCGGCACGTTGTAGTGGTAGACGACCGGGTCGTCGGAGGGTCGAAACGCGTCCCAGATCATTCCCGTATACGGGTTGTAGCCCGAGTGCGACGGGACCGGCTGCGGCCACCGGTAAGTGGCTACAGGAGGCGTGGCGCTGCTCGCACCGCAGCGTGCGCGACGATCTTGCGCAGCGCGGCGTGAAGCGTCGGCGTGAAGATCGAACGATCCCGCGTGTTCGCGTAATAGACGAAGACCAGCAGCACGGGCCAGGCCAGCGAATCGATCTCCCACTTGTCTTCCCAGACGTGATAGTTCGGCGCTGAACGCCTCGGCGTACGGATCGGCGAGGATGTTCTTGGCGTCCCGCTGGATGACGCCGAAGAAAACCCTATGGAGCTGCGGGTACGTCGAGACGAAGCGGATATAGGGCATCGTCTGCGCGGCCGAGTCGCGCAGCCACATGGCCGGGATGTCGCCGGTCTGAACGTACGTCGTTCCGTCGCTCTCGTGAAAGAAGTCCGCGAAGAACTCGTGAAAGAGCGTGGCCGTGTCGATCGGCCGGATACGCGACTCGACCGGAATGTTCAGGACCTGCGCCGGAGCCGGCACCGCGAACGCCAGCGCGCAGACGAGGGCGACGAGCGCTAGAAGCGCCTTCAAACTACCGCGTGCAGACGCTGTCGATCACGATTTGGGGGCCCTCCCCGCTCACGACGTCGTGCACCGTCACCTTGTTCGGCGCCACCTTTGTGTAGGTGACGGCTTCCTGCGAGGACATGGGCCCCATCGAGGTCGTGCCGGTGTAGGCCTTACCGTCCGTCGACGTCAGAAACCCGTGCCCGCCGAAGCTGTCGGCGGAGGTCTGCCAAAACGAGCTCATCCTCGTGCTGTAGCCGAAGTAGAAGTCGCCGGCGTAGGTCGGCGTCGCGACGTGATTGTGCACCACGTTATCGGGCACAGCCTCGAAAGTCGCCGTCCCCTGGTCGGTGTGTGCCGGCTGTCCCATCATCGCCGGCACGTTGGTCGTGCAGTTCCAAGGGGCGCCGATCAGGTAGCCGTATGGTACCATCTGGCCGCTGAGCGTTTGAGCGCTGGCCATCAGGGGCAATGCGGCCGACGCCGCAATCGCGAGCGCGCAGCCGGATATGAGAAGTCGCATGGTGTGATCTCCTTTCATCTCTGCGCAGCTTTTAGCGGTTCAGCGCGCGACGCTCCTTCCGGACGCGGATTGGGCTTCGGCCACCGCCTGCTCTTCGTTCAACGCCGCGCCGGCCGCGAGCAGCCGCGCGAGCTCGGGCTCACCGATCTTGCTCACGAGCAGCTCGAGCTGCTGATCGACCACTCTCCGTTCGTACGGGACGAGCTGCCACTCCGCGGCTCGCAGCGCTTCCTCGGCGTAACCGAGCAATAAGGCGGCGCGAGGAGCGTCGCGGCGCGCCTCGATCACCGCGATAAATGCGATCGAGAGGGCGGTAAGGACGCGATGGTGAGCCTTCGCCGCGGTCGCGAGGGCCTCGTGAGCCACCGGTTCGGCCCGCGCTGGATCGCCGGTGGCCAGCAGGTAGCCGGCAACGTCGTTCAAGGTGAACATCTTGACCACGTCGCGATCGTCGAGAAGACTCGCTTCGAGCATCAGCTCCGCCGCGGCGCGGAAGTCGCCGGCGCTCTCCGCCTCCCACTGCGACCACCACTCGAGTGCGCGGGCGGTCTCGTAATCCCGGCCGAGCGTGCGAAAGAGCGCGACGCTCTGCTCGTAGCGCGCGCGCACCGCCCCGTTGCCTTCGCGGTCGAACGCCTGCGCGCAGCGCCGCAGCGTATCGGCCAGCAGGCGCCGATCGCCGGTCTCGTCAGCGAGCCGGAGCGCCTCTTCGGCGGCGGCGCGCGCGGCATCCATCCGCCCTAGAGGGGCGTAGCGTGCCGCGACTTGCGAGAGGGCACAGGCAAGCCCGCGCGCGTCGCCGGTTTCGCGGTAGAGCGACGCCGCCCGCAATGCCTGGTCCAGCACTTTCTTGTTCGCTCCGATGTTGCTGTAAAGCATCGACAGCCCGTAGCGCAGGCGCGCCTCAACCGCACCGGGCAGCGGCGGTCCGTTCGCCAAAACGCGCTCGCACCACGCGCATCCTTCCGACAGCAACGCCAGCCGCAGGAACATCGGCGCCGTATCCGCCGTAAGGCGGGCGCCGGTGTCGCGGTCGTTCCCCCCTCGACTGCCCAGTAGAGAGCCGCGCGAAAGTTGGCGAGATCTTGCTGCAGGCGCGCGAGCCAATCGGTACGCGGCCCTCGGTCCCACTCGTCGTACGCCGCGCGCGCTAGCTCGGCGAACGCCGCGGCGTGACGCCGCGCAACTTCGTCGGCTTCACCGCAGGCGTTCAGCTTCTCTTCCGCATACTCGCGGATCGGTTCCAGCAAGCGATACCGGTGTTGCGGCTCGGCCGGCTCGAGGACGACGAGCGACTTATCGACCAGGGATGAAAGACTCTCGGCGACAGCCCACGGATCGTCGCCGCCGGCGCATACCGCGCTCGCGGCATCCAGTGAAAAATCGCCGGCGAAAAGCGCGCAGCAGCGCAGGACGCGCTGCTCGTCGGCGGACAAGAGGTCGTAACTCCAGTCGATCGTGGCGCGCATCGTCTGCTGACTGGGGCGCCGGTCCCGGCCGCCCGCGAGCATCCGCAGCTGCAGGCGCTGCGCGAGATCCCGCAGCGGCATCGTCCGCACGCGGGCTGCGGCGAGCTCGATCGCGAGCGCCATACCGTCGAGACGCTCGCAAATCGTCCGAATCGTCTCCGCGTTGTTGCGGGCGTCAAAGTTCGGATCGGCAGCGCGGGCACGATCCGCAAATAGCTCCGTTCCCGAATCGAGCTCGAGCGACGACAGACGGTAGATGCGTTCGCCGGAGATATCGAGCGGCTCGCGGCTCGTCGCGAGCACGCGTACCCCTTACACTTCGCGATCACCTTCGCCACGATGGCCGCGGCGCCGGCGACGATGTGCTCGCAGTTGTCCAGCACCAACAGCAGCTCGCGATTCGCGAGGTAGTCGAGAACGTCGTCGATCGGTTCCGTGCCGGAAGAGCCCCGCGCGCTCAGCGCCGCGAGTATCGTGGGCGCGACGAGCGCCGAGTCGTCGAGTGCGGAGAGGTCGACGAACCACGCGCCGTCGCGTTCGTCGTTGAGGCGACTGGCCGCGACCTCGAGCGCGCAACGCGTCTTGCCGATGCCTCCGGCGCCGACGATCGTCACGATCGCGCCTGCGTCGAGCAGCGCCTCGATATGCGCAACGTCGTGGCTCCGGCCGACGAAACTCGTGCTTTGACGCGGCAGATTGTTCGGGGGCGTTTGCAGCGCGTGCAGGGGCCGGAAAGTCCGAACGCAATCCCGCAGCGTTCGCCTGATACACGCGCTCGGCATCACGCAGTCCACGCAACTGAAGCGTCCCGAGATTGCGCAGCGTTATTCCCGCGGGCGGCGCCGCAAATGCGAGCTCTGCGGCAATTCCGAGAGTAGTATTTGCCCGCCGCTTCCCGCCGAGAGTAGCCGCGCGGTTCGGTTGACGGCGGGTCCGAAGTAGTCGCCGGAACGCTCGTCGGCCTCGCCCGCTCCTATGGAGATTCGAACGGCCATCCCCGCAACGGCAGCGAAGTCCTCGCGCCCGAGCCGCCGCTGGATTTGGACGGCCGACTCTAGGCCTTCCCCGATCGTCCAGAATGCCGCGCAGAACGCGTCGCCGATCGTCTTGAAGACGTAGCCGCGCCGGCGCTCGATCTCGTCGCGCAGGATCTCGTCGTGGCGTCGTAACGCGTCGCGCATCGCCTCGCCTGCGGCATCCCAGCGGCGCGTGCTGCCTTCGATGTCCGAAAACAAGAAGACGATCGTTCCCGTAGGAAGAGCCTTACGCTCCACGAGCGGCTAATTGCCGCGTGCGGCTTTGCGCTCGCCGCGACGCGGGCGCGCCGATAGGAACTGCATCGCGGCCGCCGCGAGCGCGGCGCCGACGCACGGGCCTGCGGCGTAGATCCAGCTCAACCCGCCTGCTCCGGCGAGCAATTGCGCGGGTATCGTGCGCGCGGGATTCATCGACGCGCCGCTGATCGGCCCGGCGAAGAAGCCCGCCGCCGCGACGGTGAGCCCGACGGCGAGCGCGGCCTGTCTGCCGATCACCGGCTCATCGCGCGCGCACGCCAAGATCACGATCATCAGCAAGAACGTCAGCACGACTTCGGCGACGAATGCGTCGAACTGCGTGTATTTCGGGCCGGGACGGCTCGCCCCGAAAAGGAGGTCGTGCTTCCAAAGCGCCGCCGCGAGAGCGGCCGCGACCAATCCGCCCGCAAACTGCGAGATCCAATAGAGCAGCATCTGTCCGACCGGCATCGCGCGCCGCAGGGCGAAACCGAGCGAGACGGCCGGGTCGATGTGCGCGCCCGAGATCCCCGAGAACGCATAGATCATGGCGGCGGTGATGAAACCTCGAGCCAGCCAGCGCGAAACGTAATCAACATTTCCGCCGGCATAGTAACCGATGTCGACGCCGATTGCTACGATCGTCACGAAGAACGTTCCGAGGAGCTCGACGCCGAGCTTCTGAGGCATCGACGGCTTGCTGGCCTCAACCACCTTCCGTGCCATACCGAGTCTCTTTTACCCGCCGACCCGGCTCGGCGTTTGGCGGCGGCACAGGCGGGAATGATGACGCGCATGACGCACCATCAGCCGCTCCACGGACTCCGCGTGGCCATTCTCGTAGAGAACGGCTTCGAGCAGGTCGAGATGACGCAGCCCCGCGATGCGCTTCGCGAGGTCGGCGCGATCACAACGGTCGTTTCTCCGCAGACGAAGGCCGTTCGCGGATGGAATCACGACGAAAAGGCGGACTCGTTCGACGTGGACGTGACCATCGCCGACGCAAAGCCGTTGAATTACGACGCACTCCTCCTTCCGGGTGGCGTGCAGAACGCCGACCGGCTGCGCACCGATAACAAGGCGGTACTCTTCGTGCATGCGATGCAGATCGCGAAGAAGCCTATCGCCGTGATCTGCCACGGACCTTGGATTCTGATCGAGACCGATTACGTTCGAGGACGACGCCTGACGTCATGGCCGTCTCTGCGGACCGACATTGTGAATGCCGGCGGAGACTGGGTCGATAGCGCCGTGGTGACCGACCAGCTGGTCGTGTCGAGCCGAAAACCCGACGACATCCCGCAGTTCAACGACGCGATGATCGCGCTGTTCACGCGTCGCGAACAGAGCGTCGCCTAACGCGCCGCGACCCCCGCGCTTAGTTGTTGCGTCGAATCAGCGGGACGACGGGCCGGGAAAGCACTGCCACCAGCTCCGCGCGGCTCTTCACGTTGAACGTCTGAAAGAGCTGAGCGAGCTGATTGCGCACGGTGTGCGGACTTCGTCCGAGCACTTGTGCGATCTCAGAGTTTCGCCGGCCCGCACGCACGAGCTCCAACACCTCACGTTTTGCAGGCGGAATGCGCTCCAACGGCAGCGCTGCGGCGCTGCTCGCCTCGGCGATGCGGCGCGCGATCCAGCTGCGCGGCCACGGATCGATCTTCTGAGCTGCGCGGTGGACCCATTGTCGATCTCGCGTGACCTCGAAGAGTCCGAGCGCGCACAGCGCGGCGCGCCACGCGTAATTGAAATCTTCAAAGACGTCCCAGGCCTCCGCCAACGCAGCCTTGCCCTCCTGCGCATCGCCGAGGCGCAGCCACGCCACGCCCTGCGAGTAGGCCTCGAAGCCGCGGACGCGCGGGTCGGTGCCATACGAGAGCATCGGGATCACCGTCGAGCCCAGGGACCGGAATCGCGCCAGGTACTGCTCGGCGATCGCCGCGTTTTCATGTGCGAACAGCTCGGCCAGCACGAGCAACGCCGAACGCTCCTCACCGGTGACGTCGTTCCAGGAGAGCCGTTGCGCGATCTCGTGGGCCTCCTGGAGCTGCTCCGCGGCGAAGGCGGTCTCTCCGGTGTTCTTCGCGAGGGCCGCGCGATCGAGGAAGCACAGGACGCTCCAGTGGTCGGACGGCGCGAGGCGCATCGCACGCTTGAAGCCGGCGAATGCGGCCAGCTCGTTGCCTTCCAGCTCCTCCGTAGCCGCGATGAACCGGGTGATCTGAAAGCGCGCGAGCTGCAAGCCCGGCATCCACGGCATCGCGTCGAAGATGCTCCGCACGCGCAGGGCGACGTCGCATAGCGGAAGCTCGCGACACAACAACGCCAGCGTGTAGAGCGCATTCGCGCGGTAGTACTGGTCAGGCTCGGGGGCGACGTCCAGCTCGTCGAGCGCCTTCTGCAACTCGTCGACCTGCTTCAAAACCTGGCCGCGCCGCAGCGCTATCCACGAGAGAAGGACTCGAGCCCGCGCGCGACTGTTCGGGTCCGGGGAATTGACCTGTAAGATGGCGACGTCTTCGGCCTCACGGTGCTCGTGCTGCATCCACGCGATGGCCGCTTTCTGATAGAGCGCCTCCTCGTAGAGTGGGTCGTCCGGCGCGAGATCGTTGAGCGCACGGTCGATCAGCCTCCGACCCGCGACGTAATCCCTGGTCGAGCCGAGCGCCGTGCCCAGCAGAATATCGCGCTCCGCGCGCATCGCCCCCATAGCCGCCGGAAAGTCCGAGAGCAATCCGATGATGTCCACGAACCGGCGCTCGCGGATCGCGAGACGAGCAGCCGCCAGCGCGGCCTCGAGCGTGTCGACGGCGCCAATGAGCTCGCGACAGCGGTCATAATCCGCCGCCCTGAGTGCGCTGGTGAATTCGTCGCGGTCGAAGACCGGACGAGCTTTTCTAACGGTTGTCAGCATTAGTCCCCGCATAGTGGATCCAAAGCGTGATGCCAGGGGCGCTCGGTGGTAACCCGCCGAACGCCGACTTTTCTATTGTAGGTCCGAGTTAGCCTTTTTGCCCCTTGAGGATGATGCCGCCACCCGTCGAGTCGAGCTGGTGCATCCTCGAATGCTTCTTGAGGAGGATGATCCCCCCGCCAGTCGAGTCGAGCGTGTGCATCCTTGAAGCCTTTTTCAGGATGATACCGCCGCCCGTTGAGTCGTCCGAGTGGAGCTGACTCGCAGTGGGCAGGAGTGACTCGCCGTTCATGCCGCCCCCGGCGCATCCGCCCAGGAAGCCCGCACATATCGCGAGGGAGACGGCTACAATCGTCTTACGCATTCGCCTTACCTTTCACGCCAGGGAGGCGCCAGGAAGCACAAGTGATAGTACGAATATACTAGTACCAAATCGCCTCCAAGGATAGGGCCGCTTGGCAAACTTTGCACTACTACCTACAGACCTAGCGGGACGAAAAGTGTCATTTGAACAAGGCGAGGGGCTCTTTGCCTCTCGGAAACTCCCTGGAATGAGCGCGGCCATAGGTCGAGGGGCCCCCATCCGTTCTTATATTTTCTTCAGAGGATCTTCATATGTCTTACTTCTTTTCCGAGACGCGAAAGGGGCGGTCTACAATTGTCCTAGTAGCGATCTCCGCCTCCATCCTGGCAGCCTGTAGCGGACCGTCGGCTCTCGGACCTTCCCTCCACGAGGCATCACGAGCGCACCCTCTTTCGCTGAACTATCCCTACGTATTCACCACCGTCGATACGACGGCGTCGACCACAAACAAGGTCATGGGGATCAATCAGCTGGGCCACATCATCGGCACGTACGGCTCTGGAACGCCGAGCGATCCCTACGGGGGATTTAACGGCCATGCTCCATACACGCAGCTTAAAACGTTCGTCTATCCGAACGCTAAGGGTACGGTCGGCATGGGCACGACGTCGGATCTTTCGTCTGTCGGGGCCGTGATCAGGCCGCACAGCCTCCAAGGCACGTGGGGATTCCTGATCTCCGACGGAATTTGGACCATCACTAAGGATCGGAGAGACGGCATACACGGCAGCGCCGGAGTCACGGAGTTCACGGGCGTCAACAACCAAAATTTCGTGACCGGCTTTTACGTCGATCCGAACACCGGCTACAACGTTCCCTTCGAGTTCGACGCGACCAGCAATCATTTCGTCACGATGGAGCCCGACCCCAACGCGGTTTCAGCCACCGCCAACGGCATCAACGCGAAGGGCGATATCGTCGGATCCGAAACCTACAAGGACGGCACTACGGTCGGATGGCTCTTTCGCAACACCAACTACTATCAAATTGCGGTTCCCGGGGCAAAAGAGACCATCGCGAACGGCGTGAACTTTCAGGACCAAGTGGCCGGTTCGTACGTCGACAGCTCGGGCAACACTCACGGCTTCCTGGTCTCCACGCCGGTAAACAACCCGCAGTGGCAGTATCCTCTCGACGATCCCTCAGCCGCCGGAACAAGCGTGATTACCGCACTCAACAACTTCAGCACGGTCACTGGGTGGTACGTCGATTCGGGCGGAGTTACGCACGGATTCGTCGCGACGACCACACGCTAGGTTCTATTAGGCGGATGCCGCGAGCTCGACGCTTTGTCGGAGCCCACGGCATCGCCTAAGCCTCAGGAACCTCGGTTCATTGGTCGTCGACCGGTTCGTCCGAGGGCGGCTCGTGAAGAAAGACCGACGGAGGGAACCTCACGTGAAAGGGCTCGAACGTACGGGGCGATTGCGTGAAGTCGAATGCGTCGTCCAGGCTCGCGGCGCGCTGGTCGGTATAGCCCGCGGCCGTGGGACCCAACGGCTGAACGTTCGGGAAGACCTCTTCGATGAACTTCAAGATGCTCCCGAACTCGTACGGAACGTGGGACACGTAGTTCTGCTTCGCGTAGGGAGCGATGATCAAACAGGGCACGCGGATTCCCAAACCACGGAAGTCCAACTGCGGCGGCGGCGAGTTGTCGTACCATCCGCCCCAGTCGTCCCAGACGACGATGATCGCGGTGGAATCCCAATACGAACTCTCTCCGATCGCATTGACGACCGATGCCACCCACGACGGCCCGCGCGGGCTATGATCGCCGGGATGGTCGGAGTCCGGCTTGCTCGGCGTCACCCAACTCACGGAGGCTAGGTTTCCGGTGGCGGCATCGGTGAGAACCGTGGTCTGCGGCGCGATTACGTCGTGCCTCCAGTCTTTGCCATAGCGAACGTACTTGATCGCTTCGTAAGGCTCCCACTGTCCCGCTCCCAGACGTTTGGTCGCGTAGATCTTCCACGAGACGCCGGCGACGTCGAGCGCGCGCCCCATGGTGCGGAATTGATCGAAACAAGGGAATGGTCCGTGCAGGGAAATGTGCCGCTCCGCGTTGAGGACTTGGCTCGTCGTCCCGGGCGGCGAGTCGCAGTCGCTCGGCGGGACCGAGGGGAAGTTGACCTCCGCCTTATTGTCGTGATCGTTGAGGTTGTCGGTGCCGGCGATGAGCGTGAGGTGACCGGTGAAACTGCCGCCGAACTCGGTCGGGAACATCTCGTCGGCCAGAACGTACTGGCGAGCCATCTCCCAGTACGGCCGTACGAGCTTTCGCTCGACATATGAGTATGCGGCCGTCTTGCCATACTTCAAGGAACCATCGCCCTTTTCGAAGCCGTCCATTTTGCCATTGTTGAAGTCCTGAATAGCGGGACGCCAGAAATGCTGCAAATCGGCATAGTTGAAGTCGATTGGGTGCAGGGGCACGACGGTATCGCCGGTCGGGCAAGGCGACGAGGTCTGCCGGTGCGCCTGCGCAAGTCTCGAACGCGCTGGACCGCTTCCTTCAGCGCAGCCGTACATCGGGGCGTTGGCGCCCGGATACCCGGCAAAGAAGTTTTCGAACGAACGGTTCTCTTGAATGATGACGACCACGTGCGAAATATACTTGCTGGCCGTCGTCGATCTGACCGCTGCAAAGGGCATAGAGGCCGGGGAGACGCGCGGCAGGTTGGCAGTGCCGCCCCCGCCGCACCCGACCAATAAACCCACGGCCGCAAGCGTCAAAACGGGCGTTGTCTTCATCGAAATGCTCCAATCCATGAAAGGCTCCGATCAATCAAATTTAATCGCTATCCGGGGGTTCGTTCACCGGCATTTCGTGGAGGAAATGCGCGAGGGGATACTTTTGTCTGATCTTGTGGAATTTGCGCGCCGGCTGCGTGAAGTTAAAGGCGTTGTTCAGACCGTGGGCCCGCGTGTCGGTATAGCCGTGCTTCGTCGTCCCCAGAGGCTTGACTTGCGGGAAGACCGTCTCGATGAACTTCAATATGCTGCCCCACTCGTAAGGCGTGTGGTCGACATACCCGGTCTTCGCGTACGGCGAGATGATCAAACAGGGTACGCGAATGCCCAGCCCGCGAAAGTCGAGCTGCGGCGGCGGCGCGTTGTCGTAAAATCCCCCGAAGTCGTCCCAGACCACGATCACCGCGCTCGAGCTCCAATACTGGCTTTGGCCGAGCGTATTGACGATCGACGCGACCCATGACGGCCCGGAGTCGTTATGGCTGTTCGGGTGGTCGGAGTCGAGCTTGTTCGGCGTCACCCAGCTCACCTGCGGGAGGGTATTATTTTGGATGTCGCTGATAACGGTCGTCTCGGGCTGAATGATGTTGTTCGTCCAATCCGGCCCGTGGCGTACGTAGCTAATCGAAGCGTACGGCGACCAAATGAACCCTTTGTAGTTGTCGGCGACGTAGTACTTCCACGAGACGGCGGCGTTGTCGAGCGCCTGGGCCATCGTATTGAACTGATTGAGGCACGGAAACGGTCCCGATTCAGGCTTGACTGACCCGCTTGCTGTTGACCGTAGTCGTCTTCGTGCCCGGCGGTGCGCCGCAGGAGCTGCCGGCGTCGCCAAAATCCGCTAACGCGCGATCGTCCTTGTTGTTGAGGTTGTCGGTGCCCGCCACGAGCGTGAGGTGCGCGGTCCAGCTGGGACCGAACTCGGTCGGAAACATCGCGTCGGCGAGGACGTACTGCTGTGCCATCGACCAGTATGTCGCCACTTCGGACTGTTCGACATAAGCGTAGGCTGCGTCGTCGTGGTTCAGGCCCCAATGCGAGAAACCGTCCATCTTGCCGTTGTCCCAATCGAGAATACCCGATTCGTATTCATGCGACAGATTCGGCCCGTTTTCAAAAGTAATTTGGTGTAGCGGAATCACGTCGTCGCCGGTAGGGCACTGGATGGTCGTCGTGGCGGGCGAGACGCGGCGTGGAGATGCTTCGCCGGTCGTCGGCTTGCCGCAGCCGCTCGTCGGCGCGTTCGCACCGGGGTATCCCGCAAAAAAGTCCTCGAAGGTGCGGTTCTCTTGGACGACTATGATGATGTGCGAGATATGCTGGCTGGCGGCGTTGTTCCTGAGGAGGGCCATCGAGCGCAATCCGCCGTCCGGCGCGCCAATGGCTCCGGAGCCCGACCCGCTCCCGAACGTGCACGCGGCGAAAATCAAAAGCGAAGAAGCGATGAAGACAAGACGAACGGAACGCATTGTGTCTCCTTCACGTAGCCGATGGAATGGACGTTACATTCCCAGACGCCGTTTAGCTTTCCTAGCCGAAAAGGGCTTGGCGTAGATGACCGAGGTTCCTTTCCAGGCGGCGCGCGCCCCGTCGCGCGCAGCGGCTGTTTGCTTGGCCTTATCTACTCCGCGTCTACGATGTGGTAGTCGGGCGCCTCGTGCAGGAAATATTCGCGATCGTACGGCGCTTGGATCTTCACGAACTTCCGCGGCGGCGCGTTGAAGTCGAAACAGTCGCCGGCCGGCGAGCTGGCCCGCTTGTCGCTGGCGGCGAGCCGATCCAAGCCAAACGTATCCTCCACAAACCTTAAGATGCTGCCGTGCTCGTAGTGCACGTGCGAGACGTACCCCCTCTTCGCATACGCGGATACGACCAGCATCGGCAAGCGCAGGCCCAGGCCGTCGTAGTCCTTATATGCCGGCGGCTCGGGGTCGTACCAGCCGCCGTAATCGTCCCAGAAGATGAACATGGCGGTCGAGTCCCAGTACTTCGACTCGCCGACCGCGTTGACGAGCGCGGTGACCCACGACGGACCCTTCTTCGACCCGCTGCCCGCGTGATCGGAGTTCGGCCACGTCGGGGTGACCCAGCTCACCGAGCGCAGCCTGCCGCGCTCGACATCGCTGAGGAATCGCGACGGCGGCGTCATGACGTCTGTCTTCCAGTCCGGACCATTGTAGATGTGGTTGATAGCCTGGTACGCGCTCCAGATGCCGGGGCTGCCGCTGCCGTACCCGACCGCGTAGTACGCCCATGACACGTGTGCCTGGTCGAGCTCGTCGCCGAGCGTCGCGGGGTCCCAGCACACCACCTCGTGGCCGTGCGGAATCTGGCGCTTCGGGCCGACCTCTGTGATCATGTCGTTCGGTCCGCCCGGGCAGCCCCAGTCGCTGTCGGGATAGTCGACCGCCGACTCCGCCTGACCGGAGATGATGTATTGGTGCGAGATGAAGCTGCTCGCGTCGAAGTTCGACGCGTACATCCGGTCGGCGAGCACGTATTGGCTGGCGATGTCGAAGTACGGCTTCGTCTCGCTGCGCGGCACGTACGAGTACTGCGGATGCGGGGGGCATCTGCTGCCGCACCCCGCGCTCTCCAGGTTGAAGCCGTTCATGCGGCAGCGCGTACCGGGAATGTTGCCCGTCCCGTTGCAGGCGGCGAAGAACGCGGACGAGCTGTGGTCGATGTCCCAGTACGTTTCGAGCCCGATCGGCCGGAGCTTGATCCTCGCCCCATAGCTGTCATAGCCGTAGTCCGCGGTCTTCGCGCCGGGGAAGCCGCGAAACAGGTCGTTGAAGCTCCGATTCTCTTGAACGACGATGACGATGTGCTTGATCTTGCCGTTCGAGATCCCGGGAAGGGCTGCACTCGTAACGGCAGACCCGGCGACACGCGCGAGCTCGCACCGTCGCACGCCGCGAGCAGCAGCGCCGCAACGGTGACAAGCGGTGTCGCGAACCGCATCATTCGGCGTCTACGATGCGGTGGTCGGGAGGCTGATGCAGGAAGAACTCCCTATCGTAGGGTGACTGGATCGGCACGAACGGTCGGGGCGACTGCTTGAAGTCAAAGCAGTCGCGGGCCGGCGACTTGGCTCGCGTGTCGACCTGCGTCAGGCGACCTAAGCCGAACGTGTCCTCCACGAACTTCAGGATGCTGCCATGCTCGTACTGCACGTGCGAGACGTGGTGCTGAAGGGCGTACGGCGAGATCACCAGCATCGGGATGCGCATGCCGAGCCCATCGAGGTCGGCGTACGGCTGCGGCTCGGGATCATACCAGCCGCCGTAGTCGTCCCACATCACGAAGATCGCCGTCGAGTCCCAATACTGCGACTCGCCGATCGAATTGACGACCGAGGCCACCCACGAAGGCCCGGTGTTCGAGCCGCAGCCGGCGTGATCGGAGTTCGCGCAGGTCGGCGTCACCCAGCTGACCGAGCGCAGGTTACCGTTGGCGACGTCGTTGATGATCTGCGAGGGTGGGCTGATGACGTCTTTGCTCCAGTCCGGACCGTTATAGATGTGGTTGATCGCCTGATACGCGATCCAAATCCACGGATCGTTCGCGGAGTAGATCTCGCCGTAGAAAGCCCACGAGACGCTGGCCTTGTCGAGCTCGTCGCCAAGCGTCGTCGGATCCCAGCACACGACCTCGTAGGTGCCATCCGGCTGGCGCTGCGACCCAACCTCGCTGATCGTGTCATACGGTCCGCCGGGGCATCCCCAGCTGCTATCCGGATAGTTTATCGCCTTCTCCGCCTGAGCGGAGATGATGTACTGGTGCGAGATGAAGCTGCTGGCATCGAAGTTCGACGCGTACATGTGGTCGGCCAGCACCCACTCGTTGGCCATGTCGAAGTACGGCTTCGTCTCGGCGTGCGGCACGAAGGCGTACTGCGGATGCGGGATCGGACAGCTGTTGCCGCACCCGACCCACTCTTGGTTGAAGCCGTTATTCTTACAGTTCGTACCGGGAAGGCTGCCGGTGCCGTTGCAGGCGGCGATGTCGCCGTAGGAATCGTGCTCGAGATCCCAGGTCGTCTCGAGCGGAATCGGCAGCAGTTTGATCTCGTCACCGTTAGTGTCGTAGCCGTGCCTGGCCGTCTTCGCGCCCTTGTAGCCGTAAAAGAGATTGTTAAAGCTGCGGTTCTCTTGAACGATGATGACGATGTGTTTGATCTTCCCGTTGGAGAGATCGTGTACGGGCCTCCGGACGAGCGGCGTTACGTGCGAAGTCGGCGCATTGGAGACCGGCAGCCCGGGTGAGACGCCGGCGCCGCCGCCGTTGCACGCCGACAGAAGAAAAGCTGCCGCCGCGAAGGGCAGCGCCCGGCCGGCGCGATGGCTGAAGTGCATGAGATGTCTCCTTTTCTATTCCGCGTCCACGACGTGGTTGTCGGGCGGTTGATGCAGGAAGAACGTCCGATCGTAGGGCGACTGAATCGGCACGAACGCGCGCGGCGACTGTCTGAAGTCGAAGCAGTCGCGGGCCGGCGACTTGGCTCGCGTGTCGACCTGCGTCAGGCGACCCAAGCCGAACGTGTCCTCGACGAACTTCAGGATGCTGCCGTGCTCGTACTGAACGTGTGAGACGCGTCCGTGCCGCGCATACGGCGAGATGACCAGCATCGGGATGCGCATGCCGAGCCCATCGAGGTCGGCGTAGGGCTGCGGCACGGGATCGAACCAGCCGCCATAGTCGTCCCACATCACGAAGATCGCCGTCGAGTCCCAATACTGCGACTCGCCGATCAAATTGACGACCGACGTGACCCACGACGGCCCCGTGTTCGAGCCGCTGCCCGCGTGATCGGAGTTTGTCCAGCTCGGCGTCACCCAGCTGACCGAGCGCAGGTTGCCGTTAGCGACGTCGGTGATGATCTGTTGAGGCGGGCTGATCATGTCCTTGCTCCAATCCGGACCTTCGTAAATATGCTTGATCGCCTGATACGCCATCCAGATGAAGGGATTACCGGAATAGATCTCGCCGTAGAATGCCCACGAGACGTTGGCCGAGTCGAGCTCATCGCCAAGCGTCTTGGGATCCCAGCACACCACTTCGGAACCGTACGGCTGCCGCTGCGAGCCAACCTCTCCAATCCTGTCGCTGGGTCCACCGGGACAGCCCCAAGCACTATCGGGAAAGTTGATCGCCTTCTCCGCCTGAGCGGAGATGATGTACTGGTGCGAGATGAAGCTGCTGGCGTCGAAGTTCGACGCGAACATGTGGTCGGCGAGCACCCACTCCTTGGCCATGTCGAAGTACGGCTTCGTCTCGGTGTGGGGCACGTAGGCGTATTGCGGATACTTGGTCGGGCAGTTACTGTAGCATCCGACGCCCTCGAGGTTAAAGCCGTTGTTCTTGCAGTTGGTGCCGGGGAGGCTGCCGGTGCCGTCACATGCCGCTATGTCGCCGTACGAGTCGTGCTCTACGTCCCAATTCGTCTCCAGCGGAATTTGCGCCAGCTTGATATAGTCACCGTAACTGTCGTAGCCGTAGCCCGCGGTCGTTGCGCCCTTGTAACCGTAGAAGAGATTGTTAAAACTGCGGTTCTCTTGAACGATGATGACGATGTGCTTGATCTTTCCCTTCGACGGCCCGCGCCCGACACGCTGTATAGCGCTCCCTAGTTGCGAGTTCGGCGCATTTGCGATCGGCAGGCCGGGCGAGACGCCGGCGCCGCCGCCGTTGCACGCCGACAGGAGAAATGCCGCGGCTGCGAACGGCAGCGCCCGGCTGGCGCGATGGTTGAAGTGCATGAGATGTCTCCTTATCTATTCCGCATCTACGACGTGGTTGTCGGGAGGCTCGTTCAGAAAGAACCGGCGGTCGTAGGGAGCCTGAATCGGCACGAACGCGCGCGGCCCGCGCTTGAAGTCGAAGCACGGATCGGGAGAGTTCGCACGCTTGTCACTGGCAGCGAGAGTACTCAAACCGAACGTCTCTTCAACGAATTTCAGGATGCTGCCGTGCTCGTAGTGCACGTGCGACACGCGCCCCGGCAGCGCGTAGGGCGAGATGACCACCATCGGCAGGCGCATTCCGAGGCCGTCGTAATCCTTATATGCCGGCGGCTCGGGATCGTACCAGCCGCCGTAATCGTCCCAGAAGAGGAAGATCGCGGTCGAATCCCAGTACTTCGATTCACCGATCGCGTTGACGACCGACGTGACCCAGGACGGACCGGTCTTCGATCCGCTGCCCGCGTGATCCGAATCGCCCCAGCTCGGCGTCACCCAGCTCACCGAGCGCAACTTGCCGTTGGCGACGTCGGTGATGACCTGCTTGGGCGGGCTGATGACGTCTTTGCTCCAGTCCGGGCCGTTATAGATGTGATTGATCGCCTGATACGCGACCCAGAGGAACGGATAGTTGCCGTAGATTTCCCCGTAGAAGGCCCACGAGACGTTGGCCTTGTCGAGCTCGTCGCCGAGCGTCGTCGGATCCCAGCATACCACCTCATCGCCGTCGGGAATCTGGCGCTGCGGTCCGACCTCCGAGATCGTGTCGCTGGGACCGCCGGGGCAACCCCAAGCACCGTCGGGATAGTTGACCGCCGACTCGGCCTGACCCGAGATGATATATTGATGCGAGATGAAGCTGCTCGCGTCGAAGTTCGACGCGTACATCTGATCGGCCAACACCCACTCCTTGGCCATGTCGAAGTACGGCTTCGTCTCGCTGCGCGGGACGTACGCGTACTGCGGATGCGGGATCGGGCAATTGCTGTCGCAGCCGACGTACTCTTTATTGAAGCCATCCATCTTGCAGTTCGTGCCGGGTATGCTTCCCGATCCGTCGCAAGCGGCGAAGAACGCGCCGGAGCTGTGGTCGATGTCCCAGGTCGTCTCCAGCCCAATCGGCCGCAGCTTGATCTTCGCGCCGTAGGAGTCGTAGCCCGAGCTAGCCGTCTTCGCGCCCTTGAAGCCCTTGAACAGGTCGTTGAAACTGCGATTCTCTTGAACGATGATGACGATGTGCTTGATCTTGCCTCGCGACGGGCCGTGCAGGACGCGCCGCGCGGGGGACGCTACCTGCGCGGCCGGCCGGTTCGCCGTCGGCAGGCCGGGCGATACGACGCCGCCGGCGCCGTTACAGGCTGATATGAAGAACACGACGGCCGCGACGCAGGGCGTTCGGCAAGCGAGCAAGATGGATTGCATGAAACGTGTGCTCCTTGCAGCAAAGTCAAACAGCTACACGTTACGACGGCGAAAAAAGAAAGTCCGCCGCTGCGATGATGACGTCAATCATCTTTTTTGGTCGAATGGCGAACTGTCGAACCCCATGCTCACGCACGTGCCTCGCGTCGTGTCGATCTGAAACTGCTGCGCGATCGCTCGAATGATGCGCAGGCCGAAGCCCCGTCCGGGAAGCGGCTCGCGCCGTAGGAACGAGCCGCGATCCGAGACGTCGACCCGGAGCCGTCCGTCGCTATCCACGCGGGCGAGCAGGTGGACATAGCGCGCCGCCGTGTTCGGGCTGCCCGCATAGGCGTGTTCCACGACGTTGGCCAGCGCTTCGCCCGCCGCCGTCGTTACGTCGTCGCGCACGGCGCGGTCAAACTGCAGAGCCTCCAAAAATGCCGTGAGCGCGTGCCGAATGTGAGCGACGTGCTGCGGTTGCGCGGGACAGTGCAGTCGCAGCTCGGAGGCTCGCTTCATTCCGCGCCGCCCTGACGGAGATACGTCAGCGCCGCGTCCGGGTCGCGGAAGATCTTGAAGGCGGCGGCCAATCCGGCATACTCGACGACGCGGGCGAACTGCGGGGTGCGCACGACGAGCGCAACCGGAATCGCGTCGTGCGAAGACGCCACGCAGAAACGCAGCAGCTCGGTCAAAGCCACCGAATCGGCATAGGTCACGTCCGATAGGTCGATGAGCACGGCGTGATCGGCGGCTGAGCGGCTCAGCGCCTCGCGTATCTCGTTTTTGCGGCCGATATCGAGCTCGCCGCTCAAACTGATCGTCTTGATGGCGTTTTGGTTCACGCCGTTTTCCGCAGCGCGGCCGCATCCGAGGCGTCTGCTGCCGCAGGGTCCAAGAAGTGAATCGTCAGTATCGCGATGTCGTCGCTGACGCGACGATGCTCGAAGATCTCCTCTCGAATGGCCTTGGCGGGGTCTTCGCAGGCTTTCGCCGCCGCCGCTTCGACCGCTCGCAGCAACAGCGTCTCGCCTTCGATGACGTCATGCGAGTGTTCGATCACGCCGTCGGTGTACAGCACAAGCATCGCGCCCGGCACGCTCTTGACGCAATGCGTGGCATAGCCCGCGCCGGGATTGATCCCCAATGGAAGGGCCCCGACTTCGAGGAATCGCGCCTCGCGCCCCGGCTCGAACAACACCGGTGCGGGATGACCGGCGATGGCATAGCTGAACTCGCACGCGCGCGCGTCCACGAGGCCCGCGATGGCCGTGATCATGGGGAAGTCGGCGGCGAGCAGCTCGGCGTTGACGCGCTCGAGGATGCTTCCCGGCGACGGATCTGCGAGCGCGCTGGAAATCAGCATCTGCCTCGTCTTGTTCATCGCGACAGCCGCCTCGATGCCGTGACCGGCTACGTCGCCGATGGCGAGGAGAACGCGATCGTTCGGCAGCTGGACGGCGTCGTACCAGTCGCCGCCGATTTTTGCTTCTTCGGTCGCGGGCACGTAGGTCGCGCTCAGTCGCACGCCGGGTAGCTCGGGCAGAACCGTTTGCTCGAACGCCTCCTGGAGCGTATCCGCGATGCGCTTTTCCGCCTCGTACGCGGCGCGAATCTCGGCGGCGCGGCGGCGCTGTTGCTCGGAGTTGATGCGTTCCTGCTCGAGCCGGCTCGCCAACCGGTATTGCTGAATCGTAAAGAGGGCGGCGGCGGCGATCACCGCGACCACGGCGCCGATGGCGAAGACGTTGGCCAGGCCGATCGCGCGCACGGCGCGAGCGTCGCCCCAGTGCTCGCGGCGCACGAGAGCGGCATCGATCGCGGCGAAGTCGTCACGAAAGCGATCCATGAGAATCTTTCCGTGCAACTCGAGCACGTGCCCGTTACGCCTCTTGACGAGTATCAATGGAAACGCGACACGCCGCAGCCAGCGCCGGTTGGTGCGCTGCGCGTCGGCCACGAGTCGCGTCGCATCGGGCAGCCCGAGCGCATCAACCGCCGAGCGCAGGCGCCGGAGCAGCACCGGCAAGGCGGCCCGACCACGGAAGTACGGCTCGAGCATCAGCGGGTCGCGCACCGTCGCGAAGCCGCGCACTCCCGTCTCCTCGTCGAGCTGCGCACGCAGCGCGTCCGCCGTGACGATGCGCGCCGCGCGAACCTGCTCCGCGTCCGCGTACGACGAAGTCAGGATCGAACGCACCAGCACTCCGCCGGCTCCGAGCAGCCCGACCAGCAACGCCAAGAAGCCGAGCGTTACGACCAGCGGTATGGGAAGACGGCGAGTCATCGCCAGGCGTCTTTCTCACGGCCGCACGACGGCCCTCCGGCGATCACGCGTGGCCCAAATGCCAGCCGTGCTGCTCGCAGCGATAGGGCCGCAGTCCCTTCGACGTAGCAGGTACCGCGCGCTGAGCGAGCTGCCGGGTCGCGAAGGCGGCCTTCGGCGCGCCGTTGGCCTTATAGCAGGAACGCGGACCGCCGCGCTTGCGCTGCGTCACTCCTCGCCGTCGAAATAATCGAGCGGCTCCGAGCGGATGTTGCGGCGCTCGGGTATCGGTACGCCCCACTTGCCGCTGTCCGGATAGTGCCAGCATTCGCCGATCGGATTGTCGGCAACAACGTAGAGAACGAGATCCTCGGTGCCGTCGTTGAAAAACTGATGAGCCTGCCCGGGCTCGAAGATGCACGCGTCGCCCTCGACCACGGGCGCCGTTCCGCCCTCGTGCCGCACCGTGCCGCGTCCCGAGATGACGTGATAGAACTCCCACTGAGCGCTGTGCGAATGATACGGATAGGGCGCCTTGCCGGCGGGGATGCGGAGGATCTCGACGTCAAACGGATGGCGCTCGCGCAGGTCGGTCGAGCGCGGCTTGCGTCCCAGCGCTTCCGACACCTCGATACCCTCGCCCGCCATGGTCCCCTTTGGCGAAGACCACTTTATGGGCTCGATCTTTTTCGTGTTGACTATCAGCATGCTCGTTTCGGACCTCGACGCCACCGTTCGCCGGAGTCCCGGCAAGGGCCGCTTCCGCCGGTTCGCGACGACGGCAACGTCTATGTCGGCATCGCCATATCGCCCGGCGCGGTTTTCTAATTGCGCGTAGGTGCCGGCGCACGGGCGTGCGAACCTGCCCAGCCCACTAAAGCGCCTTGGAGGACTCACTCGTGAAAATCGTCGCCATTTCGACGCTCGCCGGGGTCGCCGCGGCCGTGCTCGTCGCGGGATGCTCCAACGGAACTCAGGAATCGATTGCCGCTATCGCGCCGGTGCCTTCAACGGCGTATGGCTTGCCGAGCTATCTCCTGCGGACGGGCAACGACGCCCGCTATGGAGCGCTCTCGCGGCTCGACACAGTGCAACTGCTCACTTCGAGTCTCGCGGCTCCCGATTTGAAAGCGCAAGTCGAACAGGAGTTCTTCATCTCGGACGCGGGGTCCGACGTTTTCGTCTTCAAGAATTCGACCTACACCAAGACCGGCACGATCAGCAAAGGCCTTAGCGACGCGGACGGCGTGTGGGTCGACCCGAGAGGGAACCTGTACGTCGCGAACGCCACCGGTCCCAACGTTTTGGAATACAAGAAAGGCGCCGGGTCGCCGGTCTGTAAGTATTCCGCGAGCTTATCCAACCCCGTCAACGTCACCACGGACAGCATCGGAAACGTCTACGTCGCCGATTTCGGCGGCAATGCCGTCCGTGAGTACCGCCAGTGCAGCAATAAGGTGAAGAGTCAGGTCGCCATCAACCTTCCTGAAGGCGTTGCCGTCGATAGCAAGGGCAATATTTTCGTCTCCTATTTTGGATCCACCGGTGGAAACTTCGAAAAGTTCACCAAAGGAACTGGCACTGTGCTCGGCGCGCACGTCAGCTCGCCGGGAGGAGTCATCCTCGATGACAAAGGCGATCTGATCGCCGACGACCAAGCCGGCTCCATCGATCGGATCAAGCCGCCCTATGCGTCGGCGAAGGTGCTCGTGAGCGGACTCTCGGATCCCTTCCACGCCGCGCTCAACGTCAAAGAGAACCTGCTCTTCAACGCCAACGCCGCTTCCTCGACCGTCACGATCTACAGCTATCCGGCGATGTCGCTCCGAAAGACGATCAAGACAAGCGACGGCATCAACGCTGCCGAAGGTGTGGCCGAATCGCCCAACGCGGTGTTCTAGCGCCCCTCCTTACGGGCATTTGGAGGTGAAGAAAAGGCGACGGGGCTGCCGGAGGGGATTTTTGACGGGCCACTAGGTGCGGACGAGTGAGCGTCCGAATCTGTCTCGCCCACTTAAGCCACCTCGGAGGACTCCCTCATGGAAATAGTCCGTTTCACGACTGCTTTGGCAGTCGCTGCGGTTGTTCTCTCGGCCGGGTGCTCCGGCGGATCGCAGAGCTCGAACGTCGGAGCGTCCACAATCCCGCCCGCCGCCCACCCCCTTCCCGCCCACATGCTCCCATCGGGTAACGACAGCCGCTACACCGGACCTGCGCGTCTCATCTCGCAGTTGATCGTTCCGCCCCCGCGACACCATCGTCGCATCGAGAAAGAGTTCTTCATTTCGGATACCGGCAGCAACGTGTTCGTGTTTAAGAATTCGACATATACAAAAGTCGGCGACATCACCAGCGGCGTTACCGCCTCCGACGGAGTCTGGGTCGACAAGAAAGGCAACGTCTACGTCGCAAACGTCAGCAGCAACGTCGTGGAATACAAGAAGGGCGAGGGATCGCCGATCTGCACGTATTCGGCGAGCCTGACCGATCCAATCAACGAGACGACCGATAGCGCAGGCAACGTCTACGTAGCCGATTTCCTGGGAGGCGCCGTTCGCGAATACGCGCAGTGCAGCAACACGGTCAAGGCGACCTTCAGCGTTAGCAACCCCGAAGGCGTCGCCGTAGATAGCAAGGGTGACGTGTTCATTGCGTTTAGCAGCGGCTTCGAGGAGTTCACTAACGGCATCGGGACCGTACTCGGAGCGACCGTCAGTTCGACGGCCGGCCTCATTATCGACAAGAACGCCAACCTGATCGCGGACGACCAGGGCGGCTCGATCGACCTGATCAAGCCGCCCTATACTACGGCGACCGTGCTCGTGAGCGGGCTCAGTGACCCGTTCCACTGCTCGCTCAATGCTGCAGAGAATCTGCTGTTCAACGCGAACTCCGGATCGAAGACGGTAACGGTCTACAGCTATCCATCAATGTCGCTCGTGAAGACGATTACGACGAGCGACGGGATCGACGCAGCGGAGGGCGTCGGCGAATCGCCGGACGCGGTCTTCTAACAACCACGCATTCGGATAACGCAACGTGCGCCCCGTTCGCGGGCGCACGGTTTTTTATTGGAAGCTACGGTTTTTTATTGGAAGCTGTGGACTGCGACGGTGCGCGTGATGCCCTCGTCGCTGAAGCTCCAGATCTTCTTGGCGAGAACGTCGATACAGCCGCCCTCCTTCTGCAGCTTGCCTTCGACGATCAGCGTCGACGATGAGCGAATCGGACGGCGAAACGCTTCGTAGACGTCGGGGCGCACGATGACGTTGACGAGCCCGGTCTCGTCCTCCAGCGTCAGGAACACGAAGCCCTTGGCCGTGCCGGGACGCTGGCGCGTGATCACCAGGCCGCCGACGCGGCACTTGCCGTTACGCGGCAGCTCGCGCAATCGTGCCGCCGGGACCACGCCCTGCGCGGCGAGCTTGTCGCGAAAGTGTTCCATCACTTGGCCGCCGGCGGTGACGCCGGTGGACCATAGGTCGAACGCCGTGAGCCGCTTCGGCGCCACCGATTGGAACTCGACCGCCGGCTCATCCACGTCCATCAGCGAGCCGAGCTCGCCGCGCGCTTCGCGCTCGTCGATGCCGCGCAGCGCCCACATCGCCTCGCGGCGCGATCCGTACCAGGGCGCGAAGGCTCCCGCAATCGCCAGGTTCTCCAGCGTCTCGCGCTGGAGCCGCGTTCGCTGCGCAAAAGCCAGCACGTCGGCGAACGGTCCCTGCGCGATGGCTTCTTCCAAGCTCTTACGCTGCGCTTCGCCGAGTCCGCGTACGAGATGGAATCCCAAGCGCAGCGCGCCGTCGCCCTCGACGTGCGACCAGTAGCCGCTCGCGTTGACCTCGATCGGCTTCACGTGTACGCCGTGGCGTCGCGCGTCGTTGACCAGCACCTCCGTCGAGTAGAAGCCCATGGGCTGCACGTTGAGGATCGCCGCGGCAAACACGGCCGGCATATGACACTTGAGATAGGCCGACGCGTATGCCAGTAGCGCGAAGCTCGCGGCGTGCGACTCCGGAAATCCGTAGTCGGCGAAGCCCTCCAGCATGTGGAAGAGGCACTCGGCCGCGTTTGCGTCGATGCCGTTGCCGACCATGCCGTCGATGAGCTTCTTGCGCATCGCCTGCATGCGCTCGCGCGAGCGTTTGTGGCCCATCGCGCGGCGCAGCTCGTCGGCCTCGCCGCCGGAGAAGCCAGCCGCCTCGATGGCTAGCCGCATCCCCTGCTCCTGAAAGAGCGGCACGCCGAGCGTCCGTTCCAAGACCGGCTTCAGCTTCGGATGCGGATAGGTCACGGCTTCGACGCCCGAGCGCCGGCGGAGAAACGGATGGACCATCTCGCCCTGAATCGGACCGGGACGAATGATCGCCACCTGCATGACGATGTCGTAAAAGCAGGCCGGCTTCATGCGCGGCAGCATCGATTGTTGCGCGCGGGATTCGATCTGAAAGACGCCGATCGTATCGGCGCGCCCGATCATCTCATACGTCGTTGCGTCGTCCGCCGGGATCGTGTGCAGCTGGAGATCGCGCGCGACCGCGGACGGCAGCCAGCCGTCGCCGCGCTCGACGCAGCCGCGGTACAGCGTGAACGCCTCGCGCAAGAGCGAGAGCATACCTAGGCCGAGCAGGTCGATCTTGATCAGGCCTAGATCTTGCAGATCGTCCTTATCCCACTGAACGACGGTGCGGTCGCGCATCGTCGCCCACTCGACCGGCGCCACGCAGACCAGCGGATCGCGCGTGATCAGCATGCCGCCGGAATGGATGCCGAGGTGGCGCGGAAAGTTCGCGATCCGGCGGCAGATCGCGAAGAGGAGCTCCGGGCCGGTCTCGTCCGGAAGCTCTTCGCGCGCGTCGTACTCGCGGGCAATCGCGTCGACTTGCTCGAGGCTCAGGCCCAATGCCTTGCCGACGTCGCGGATCGCGGAGCGCGTCCGATACGTGATCACCTCGGCCACCATCGCGGCGTTGGTCCGGCCGTAGCGTTCGTAGACGTACTGAATCACGCGCTCGCGATCTTGATGCGCGAAGTCGATGTCGATGTCGGGGATCTCGCGTCGCTCTTCCGACATGAACCGTTCGAAGAGCAGGTCCATTCCGATGGGGTCGACGGCGGTGATGCCCAGCGCGTAGCAGACCGCCGAGTTCGCCGCCGAGCCGCGCCCCTGACAGAGCACGCCAAGCCGCGCCGCCTCGCGCACGATGTCCCAGACGATCAAAAAATACCCGGCCAGATCCATCTTGGCGATCAGGCCAAGCTCGTATTCGAGCTGCCGCTCCACGCGGGTCTCGAACGGCATAGGGTAACGCCGCGCGGCTCCCTCGTAGACGAGCTCGCGAAGATAGCGCTGCGGCGAGCTTCCCTCCGACACCGGAAAGAGCGGGAACTGTCCGGTCTGACGTTCCAACCGAAAACGGCAGCGCCGCGCGATCTCGATGCTGCGCTCGATCGCCTCCGGATACTCGGCGAAGAGCCGGCGCATCGCCGGGGGAGCCTTGAGATGGAACTCCGCGTTGGGACGCAACAGATTGGCGACCCGCGCGGCTTGGAGCGTCGTGCCCCCGCGTACGCATGTGAACACGTCGGCCACCAGCGCGTCGTCCTTGATAGCGTACACCACGCCGTTGGTCGCGACGTACGGCAAGCGGCACTCCCGCGCGAGCCGCACGAGCTCCACGTTGCGCTGCGTCTCTTGCGGCGTGAGATGCTGCTGGAGCTCGAGATAGAAGCGCCCCTCGAACAGCGCGCTCAGGACGCCCGCCTCTCGCGCGGCCGCTTCCCGCCCGCCGTGCACGAGCGCGCGCTCCACGCGGCCCAACGGCCCGCCCGACAGCGCGATCAATCCCGCGACGCCGCCCTCGAGATCCTCCACGCGCAGGCGCGCGTCACCCTTGCTCCCCCGCATCTGCGCCGTCGAAATCAGCCGGCAGAGGTTGGCGTAGCCGCGCTCGTCTTCCACCAAGAGCACGATCCGCGCGCCGTCTTCAAACGTAAGCTCGCTGCCGACGATCGCCGCGATGCCGCGCTTACGCGCGTGGGTCGAGAAGCGCACCGCTCCGTAGAGGCCGTCGCGATCGGTCAGCGCGAGCGCCGCCAGACCCAGCTCCGCCGCGCGTTCTACCAGCTCTTCCGGATGCGAGCCGCCTTGTAAAAAGCTGAAGTTAGACCACGCATGCAACTCTGCATACACGCCGGATCACACGCTCGAGCGCACACAACATGACGCTTCGGAATCGCTCGTCGCTCCGCCATCCGGGCTCCGCTCCTGCTGCACCGCCGCCTCGCTCCCGCCCTCCATGGCTCCGCTCGGCGGTCGGAGCTTCCTCAACATCATGTTGTGTACGCTCGAGCACGTGGCTTCACTCATACACGCCGCGGAGATACCAGTGCGAGCCTTGGCGGTAAATGCGCGCAAACGTTCCATCTTCCAGCACGACGTCGTATTCGTCGCGCGTTACCGGCGATGCCGTGTAAGGGCGTTCGGCGATGCGCCATGGTCCGGTGCACTGCCGCACCACCTGGCGATCGACGGTCGCCGGCTCGCCGCCGCGCAGCTGCACCGGCACTTCCCGCACTTCGAGCAATCGGAGCTGAGGAACGAGTTCATTGGACGCTCGAACCGGAGGACGAGCGGGTATGCCGCCCGTCCGACGGCACATAAACGGTTCGTAGACGAAGCGTTCTTCGAGCAGATGCGCTTCGCGCGTCTTGGCGCGAGCGATCCTTTCACCGAGCACCCCCTCGAGCCGCGCAATCGTCACCGCGACGCGCTGCGAATCGAAGTCGTCGGCCGAAAAGAATGCCTGCGCTTCTCCTCCTTCCTCGAGTTGGAGCGCCTGCAATCGCAGCCCCACGATGGCGGCATCGAACGTGGTGCCCTCGAGCTTTGCGCGGAGCATGTCGAACATCGTGCGCCCGTGCGCCGTCGGGATCGCAAGAGGCACGTCGAAATCGCACGCTTCGGCGTCCTCCAGCTCGACGGCAAGTCGTAACGCCCCGGCACGCTTGCCGCAGCAATCGAGATCGGCGCAGATGCGCGCGAGCAGCATGCGCAAGGCAAAGAACACCTGAGTCTCGTCGTTCGCGCGCCCCTCGCCGAAGATCGAGGCCTCGATCGCGACGCTGTGAGCGCGCGGCGTGAACGCCCGCCGGTCGACGCCGCGCGCCAGCTCGTGCCAAGATGCTGCCACTGCGCCGAAGCGGCGCACGAATGGCCCGTGCGGCAATCGCGCCAGCTCACCCAGCCGCTCGATGCCCAACAACCGCAGCCGTTCGATCGTTTCCGGCTCGATGCCGAGCAGCTCCAGCGGCAGCGGAGCCAGCATTTCGCTCTCGCCGCCGGGCTCACAGATGGTTCCGTCGCCGACATGCGCGGCCGCCAGCGCAGCGATCTTATTCGACCCCGCACCGAGCCGCAACGCTTGTCCGAAGTGAGCCAACACCCCGCGCGTCTGCGCCATCCACGCGCGCGCGCCGTCGCCGATGCCGTGCATGTCGAGAAATGCCCGGCCGAGCCCGGCGTCGTCAATCAGCGGCGAGACCGCATCGAGCGCGTCGAGCATCTCTTCCCACAGCGCAAGACTCTGCGGCTCTTTGTCGACCCAGTTCGCGGCGACATCAACGCAGAGCAGCATGACGTCCGGAAACCATGTGTTTGTGCTTACGGACGTCGATGCGGAGCTCGAAGCCGCCGAACGTGCCCCAGAGACCATGCGTGCCATGCATCGCAACGCGCTCGAGCTCGCAGTGCAGCCGCAGGCCGGCCGCGGCGCTCAACGCTGCGCCGGCATGCGGAGCCATCACGATCAAGATTCCGCCGCTGCGGTGAGCGAGCGTTGCCAGCCGCGTCCAGACCGAATCGCGTAAGGCGATCGCCGGCATGAGCACCAGCCGGCAGATCCGCGCGCGCAGCAAGATGTCCGCCGCGCGCACGATCGCAAGCGCCTTGCGGGCGGGCACGACCAGCACGCGTTCCAAACGGACTCCCGCTTCGGCCAGCGCGGGCGGATAGAGCGCGCCGTCATCGAGGATTGCGACCAAGCTGCGGCGCGTCGCGCGCGCCATCAATCCCGCCGCGAGGCTCCAGCGCCCGGTGGACCCTTCGAGTATCGTCACGGTTCCACGCGGCAGACCGCCGCCGAGGAGCCGGTCGAGCTCCGGAATAGCGCTCGGAACGAGCTCGTCGGCCGGTAAAGAAGGAAGCGGGACCTCCGCGCTCAGGCGGACTTTGAGGGCCTCGAAGGCCCTCCGGCGATCGTCCGCAGCTTGAGCTAGGGCCGCCATGGGAGATTCATCCTAATCGAACATATGTTCGATGTCAATCCTTCGCAGAGCTTGTCCCGAGCGAAGTCGCGTTCAGGCGGCAGGGGGATTTGGGTAGTGGCCGGTTCTAGCTTGCTTGGTTGGCTAGGTACTCCCGCCCGTGCGGCGCGGTCAGGTCCATCAGCGGCCCGATCGGGACGATGCGCGTCGGGTTGATATCGTCGTGCGTCCCGTAATAGTGCCGCTTGATGTGATCGAAGTTCACGGTCTGCGCGACGCCGTCGGACTGGTAGAGATCGCGCAGATAGCCGGAGAGGTTCGGATAGTCGGTGATTCTGCGCAAGTTGCACTTAAAGTGGCCGTAGTAAATGGGATCGAAGCGCACGAGCGTCACGAAGAAGCGCCAATCGCTCTCGAGCGGTCGGGCTCCGAAGAGATAGCGCCGGTCTTTAAGGCGTGCGTCCATCGCATCGAGCGTTTCGAAGACGCGCCGTGCCGCACGCTCGTAGGGAGCCTGCGCCGTCGCGAAGCCGGCGCGATAGACGCCGTTGTTGACCGTTTCGTAGAGGAGTCCGTTGAGCTCGTCGATCTCGGCGCGTAGTTCGCGGGGGTAGAGATCGAGTTGCGGATTGGTTGCGACGGCGTCGAACTCGCTTTCGAACATCCGCAGGATGTCATCGTCAGAGTTGCTGACGATGCACCGCAGTTTTTTATCCCAGAGCACCGGGACGGTTACGCGGGCGCGATATCCCGGATCGGTGGCGAAATACGCCTCGCTGAGGAAGGCCCAGCCGTTGAGCGGATCCGGTTCGTCGGCTGTGAAGCGCCAGCCGCGTTCGTCGCGGATCGGATCGACGACCGTCATGCCGATCGCATCCTCCAGGCCCTTGAGCTTGCGCACGATGATTGTGCGATGGGCCCACGGGCACGCGAGCGAGACGTATAAATGGTAGCGCTCCGCTGCCGCGGGATGGCGGGAAGCGGCGTCCGCTCTCACCCAGTTGCGGAATGCGTCGTCTTGACGTTGGAAGCTCCCATTGTCGGTTTGCTCGTGCGGGAATTGCGCCTTGACCGTCATGGCGCTCACAACTCTATCGCGGTGGATTGAGATACGTCAGGCCGGCGTGCTCCAAGATCGTTCGGCCGCGGCCGCCGAGGATGAAGTCCGCAAAGGCCCTCGCCTGCTTCGGATGCGGCGCGGAGCGCATGATGGCCAGCGTGTAGGTGATGTGGTCGGTTAGTGCCGCCTTGCCGGGAAGCGGCACGAACCGGTAACCTCGCGCGATTGCCTCCGTGCGGTAGAAGAATCCGACGTCGGCCTGCCCCGTATCGACGCGCGCCAGCAGGTCTTGTTCTGGAAAGATCTGCGCCGGATTCTGATCGTCACCGAGGATCTGTCGCTCGCCGGCACTCCCCAGCCACGTCATTACGGCCTGCAGCGTGTAGGCGCCCTTGGGATCGAGCTGCGGATCGGTACGCCCGATGCGCAGCCCAGGCGTTTCGAGCGCGCGTTCCAGCGGCGTCGTGCCGGCGGCGACGGCATCGAAGAGCTTGGCGTATTTGGACGTGGGCGCCCAGGCGATGCCGAGACTCGTGCCGGCGAACGTCGTCGCCGATGCAACGCGGGCACCGAGGTTTGCCACGATTCGCGGATCGACGCTGATGAAGACGTCGGGAGAGCGCACGCCGGCGAGGATGAGGTTCGCGAGCGCCTTGCTGCCGCCGGGCTCGCCTTCGAAGGCGAGATGCTCTTCGAGCAGGGCGCTCTTGATCGGCCCTTCCATCGCGGTCACGAGAGAGCCCGCGTAGAGAACGGAGACGCTGGCCGACTCGGGGCTGGGCGTCGGCGTCAGGGCTGCGACGAGGGCGTAAAGTCCAGCGAGCGCGAGTTTATGCAATAGCGCGTTCCCTCTGGGCCCGGCCCATCGTCAAAGACGTGACCGAGATGCGAGTCACAGCGCTTGCAGCGAACCTCGATGCGACGCATGCCGTGGCTGTAATCGTCGAGCAGCCGGACGTTCTCCTGTTGCTCGGGATGCGTGAAGCTCGGCCAACCGCAGTGCGATTCGAACTTCGTATCCGATTCGAACAGTCGCTGACCGCACGCTCCGCACACGTACGCGCCGTCATTATCGAGGTTCAGCAACGACCCGGAGAAGGGTGCCTCGGTCCCGGCCTCGCGCAAGATGTGATAGCGCTCGGGGCCGAGTTGGCTCCGCCATTCCTGCTCGCTCTTTTGGACCTCGGGCGTGACGTCGTGCTTCATGCTCTCGCTAGCCATAACGGGCAAAGGGGCTAAAACGATGCAGCGAATAGCCCGGCATAAAGCTCCTATTCGAAATACTGATCTCGATCCTCTTGCACCCGATCGCGATGATCCTCATGTGGATCAACCTGATCACGCGCGGCGACATGGCGACCTACAAGAAGGTCGTGTGGTTCGTCGTCAGCATCGTTTGGGGCCTAGGACCGATTCTTTACGTCTTAGTGGCAGAAGGCTCGCTGTGGTAGCGAGCCTTCTGAATTCGAGCGTTATCTTGGGGGCCTGCCGCCGCTGACGCCCCCGTGCGTCACCGGTGCGCCGCCGCCGCCACGTACCGGCGCGCCCGCGCCGCCGCGCACCGGCGCTCCGACGCCGCCGCGCGTCACCGGCGCTCCCACGCCGCCGTGCACGAACCGGCCCCCGCCGCCGCGGTTGATGTAGACGGGATACGGATAGCCGCCGTAGTAGCCGCCGTAGCCTGGCCCGTAGCCGCCCCACCAGGGCCAGCCCCAGCCGAAGCCCAGGCCGATCCCCCAGCCCGGATAGCCGCCGTAGCCGTAGTAAGGATAGCCGTAACCATAACCGCCGCCATAGCCGCCATAGCCGCCATAGCCGCCGTAGCCGCCGTAGCCGCCGTAGCCGCCGTAGCCGGAGTCGCCGTAGTAGGCCGGAGCCGCGACGTCGATGCGATAGGCCGAGAACACCGAACCGTTCGCGTAACCGTAGATCGTCACGCGCATGCCTTCTTGAAGCTTTATGCCGGTCGGGTTGATGACCGTGCCGTCGTGCAGCTGGATGTTATCGCCGTAGCCTTTTTCGTCCTGAAGATAGAGCGTGTAGGCTCCGTTAAAGCCGGTGATCGAGCCCTTGACCGACTGCTGTGAGGCGGTCGAGTAGCTCGGGTAGGATTGGGCCTCCGCCAGCGACGGAAGCGCGAGGGAGACGGCCGCGCAAATGGCAGCAGCCAGTCTCAAACCAGTGGAGAGGATTGGGTGGCGCATAGTCAAGCTTATTATACTCCCAGGTCCGAACCGCCGCGTTAGAAATCACGCAAAAAACCGGGTGCCAGAAGGAACCCCTTGCACGGCTCGAATCGGCCGCCGGCGGTTGCGCTGCTCGAGCCCTAAACACCGCCGAAATGCGAATCAAGCGATGGAGCCGTCGACGGGGCTTGAACCCGTGCTCTCCGCATTACCAATGCGGTGCTTTACCACTAAGCTACGACGGCACCGGGAATCGGGAGGGCTTACGCCGCTGACGGTCTCGGGCCCTACTGCGCGCAGTGTTGCGGGCGCTGCGGTCGCGAGGAAGTACGGATGGGCGAAAAGGATGCCGTCCTTGTCTGTGACGAGATCATAGCGTTGGTGTCGCGCGCGAACGACACGGTGCTCATGGAATGAATATCGCATCCGAGTGCGCCACCAGTATGCCAGCAGAGTTTGCGCCGCTCGAGCAAGGGTTCCACCGCTCGCTAACGAAGGCCCGGCGACCAGGAGGACGTGTCGAAATGCTTTCTTCTCTTTTGCTGCGTCGAGTGGGGCTCGGCGCAATCCTGATCGGCGCATTCGCGCTGGCCTCGCTGCCGGGCCAAGCACAGCAAATGCGACAGCAGATGGCTGACAAGGTGGCCGCGAGCGCCGGCAACGCGTTCGTGAGCAAGATCAACGGCGAGAGCTGCAGCGACTTTGCCAAGACGATGTCGCAGATGAAGTCGAAGTCGAGCGGCGGCAGCTCGATGTCGCAGAAGCTCAAGGCCAACACGGAGGCGCGGACGCAGTTCGTCAACATCGTTGCCGCGCCGCTGCTCAACAAGATGATCAGCTGCGATATGCTGCCGGGCGGGATGTGATGCGCAGGTTCGCGCTCGCGTTATTGCTCGCCGCCGCTCCGATCGTAGCGGCGGCAGCGGCGCTGACCCCCTCGGCGGTCGTCGCCGGCGCGTCGTCGTACGACGGGAAGACCGTCACGGTGACCGGCAAAGTCACGAACTTCCAGACGTCGAAAACGATGATGGGCACCGTCGCCGGCTTCCAGCTCTGCGACTCGAAGTGCGTGGTCGTCATCGACGAGAGCAATCACGCGCGCTCCAACGGGAGCGCTGCAACGGTCACTGGGACGTTTCACGTGACGTTCAAGGGACCGCGTAAGACGTTTAACAACGCGGTGGTCATCGGCCATTAAGCAGCACCGATCTAATCAAACGGGGCCCTCCGCAGGGGCCCCGTTTTTTAGATCGTTCGCTGCATGGAGCGGGCGGCGGGAATCGGACCCGCGACTCCTGCTTGGAAGGCAGGGGCATTACCACTATGCAACGCCCGCGGAACTGGGCAGGGCTGGATTCGAACCAGCGTAGCGCCTTCGCGCGCCAGATTTACAGTCTGGTGCCATTAACCACTCGGCCACCTACCCTCGATTGCGTTAGGACGCCGCGGTTTCTCGACGAGCGTCCAAAAATCATACCCCGCTTCGTGCGACCTCGCGTGCATCTTTCGCGGGACTTCCGGGGTACCATAGAGGAGCGAAGGCTCCCCGGCAAGGTGACGCCGGTCAATCCCGAAACCCTCCTCATGCTCTTCTCATGTGCCCCCCATGTGGGCACCGTACCATGGGAGCTGTAGCAAACTCGCTTACGTCTTTGGAGTCTGTGCAGGATGGCTCGCCCAGCGACCATCGCGGTCGCCGCCCTCATAGGACTGCTCCTCGCCGGTTGCGCCGGCGGGGGTTTTGCGCAGACCGGAGTCTCCCTGCCCAGGGGCGCGGGCGACGGGCTTCAGACCGTCAGCGATGCGGCCGATGCCCTCGACCTTCACCGCACCTCGGCCTCCGAAAACGCTAAGGCCGCTATTGGTGTGACCGATGCCGCGGGATCCCTGGTGCGCGACATCAGCCGCGCCGAACGCACCCTCCCTGACGGCGCCACGATCGGCGCGCGACCGGCGGTCGGACCGGCGCAGTTGGGGGCAGCGCGCGATAAACGGATCGTTTCGGCATCCTATATCCGCCTCGAGCGCACATTTGGAAACGTCACCGACTTCTGCGAGAGCTCGGCCGGCTTCACGCCAGCCGGCATTCCGTCGCTCGACGTGACCTTCGGCTGGCAGAGCGGTGCCTTCTCGGACGGCACCCGAGCGAGCGACGGTCGCGGCTCGGCAGCCTGGTACGCCACGGCAACGGGTGACATTGTCGAGGGGGCCATCGGCGCTCTTTCCATCAAGCGGGCCGCAGGCGGCACTATTTGCCCTCTGAGCGCACCGGCTTTCCTGCTCGATGGCGCGGATGCCGCCAATGCCTTTTCGATCCCCATCTCGATCGCGTTTCACCGCGGCCGGCTTTCGAACCTGAGCGTTGCAAACGGCACGTTCGCCAATGGCGAGAGCTTGGACATCGCCAGCTCCGCGCGCCGTCACGGCACGATCGTAAGCGGCGTCATCCGTAACGGCAGAACCCGACTGGCCACGTTCCGAACGAATGCGTCCGGCAACGGCACCCTCACGATTACCAGCAGCGGCGCGCAGTACGTCGTCGCCGACTGGATCGTCGTCAGTACTTAACGGCTAAACGTTAATCCGGCGCGACGCACGCGACCCGTTTCGCGGATGCGAGCGTTAAGTGTTTCGCCGTCACGGTATTCTTCGACGCGTTGACCATCGCGCTTGCGGTGCGGCTTCCGCTGGTCAGCGTGACCACGGCCAACGTGCCCAATGATAAAGGGCCTTCGATTCGCTCTGCGAAGGCACGCCGGTGCTGCTAACGCCCGAGCTCGCCGAATCGATCCGGCGCGCGGAGATTGCCGGCATCCGCTGCGGACTGGACACGGCACGCCGGCTGCGACCCGATGCCGGCGTCGCCGGCGCAGAGATTGCAGGAGGGCTCGCAGCATTCTTCGGGCCCGAGTCGCCCCTGTCGGAGACGTTCGGAGTAGGAACGAGCGCGCCGATTGCGGCCGCTGACATCGATAAAGTCACGGAGTTCTACGAGTCGCGCGGTGGCACGCCGCGCGTCTTCGTTTCGCCGCTGACGCACCCCACGCTCGGTGCCGGCTTAGCAGCGGCGGGCTATGCCCCGGCAGAGTACGAAAACGTACTCGCAAGCGACGCGTTCGACGCATACGCGCGGCGCGACGATCGCATTCGCGCGGCGAGGGACCTGCACTCGTGGGCGCGCGCGTCGGCGGGCGGATTCCTAGACGGCGGCGCCGTCACGCCGGACGACGAGTTTCTGGCACTCACGCTTGCCGAGTCCGACGGTGTGATTGCGGTGGAAGCCGTCGAAGACGGTGCCATCGTCGCTACGAGTGCGATGGACGTACGCGACGGGTGTTCGGCGCTCTTCGCCGCTTCGACGTTGCCTGCGTTCCGCGGGCGAGGCTGGCATCTCGCGCTGATCGCCGACCGCATCGCGCGCGCCCGCGAAGCCGGAGCGCGTTTCATGCGCGCCACCGCTCGCCCCGGCAGCACGTCGGAGCGGAACTTCCATCGTTGCGGCTTCACCACGTTGTATACGCGCACGTTATGGGAACGCAGGCGCAATGCACACTGACGCCCACGTTCCGCGGCCTCAATCGTGGGCGAGGTAGTCCCATTGCACGCGTCAAACCAGTTCCTGTCGTTCGAGAGGTTTCAGAGCACTCGCCGATGCAACAAACGTTGCTGCTGCCGACGTGGCGGAGAGGTAACGCACCCGATTTGTAATCGGGCCCGAAAGGATCGCCGGTTCGAATCCGGCCGTCGGCTCCATTAATTCAAGCCATGCAAACCGTCAATCCTAAGTGGAAGTCAGGCGGACTCGTGCTGGTGTGCGAGCGCTGCTTCAAAGAGCGGATTCCCGAAGAGGATCCCGATGTCGCCGCGCGCATCGGCGACTTCCATCTGCGCAACTGGCTCAAGGAACGGCTCAAGGCGGAGGGCCGATGGGGCCCCATTCGCGCCATCAACACGAGCTGCATGGACGTCTGCGCGCACGGCCGTGTGACCGTCTGTATCGAGCCGCGCGATGGAGAGCCGATCGTCTTCGTGGTCGATCCCGTCAGTGATCGCGAGGAAGTCTATCGCACGATTGTCGAGATGCTGGGCGATGCGCGATCGCAAGAATAACATTGGGAGACAGTGTGACAGCGCGCGCTGGAGCGCGATCCAGCTAGGCTAGCACGGGGACGGAGCGGCACACGAGAACACAAACAGCGTGTTGCTCTGACGGCTGCCGCCTGGGACGGGCGCGCCAGCCGGAACGAACATCTCGTCGTCCATCACGACGGCGCCCGTTCCGTGCCGGCCCTCCGGGAGGGTCAACTGGTCGATCGACCACGAGTCCGTGTCGGGGTCGTACGTGAAGTTGCTATTGAAAGCCGCGCTCATGCCGGCTTGCTCGCCGCCCATCGCGAAAATCTTGCCGCGATACGCCGCCACGGCCATGCCGCTGCGCGCTGCGGGCAGCGGAGCGCCGCTGGTCCAAATGTCGCTCCTCGGATCGTAGATATCGACAAACGACGTGTTGTCCGCGGGCGTGTCGATTCGCCCTCCAATCGCATAGATGTGCCCGCCGTAAGCAACGAGTCCCATGTGGTCGCGCCCCACCGGCAACGCCGCACGCGTTGCGTAGCTGTTGCTGACCGGGTCGTAAACGTAATGCGTCGCGACGCTGTGGACGTCGCGCCCTCCCACGAGGTGAATCTCGTTCCCGAGAACGGCCACCGAAACGGAGCCGAGCGCCCGCGGCAAGGGCGCGATCGGCGTCCACGTATTCTTGGCGGGATCGTAGACACTAGCGTCGGCGACGGCGGAGTTGTTCTGCGCCGAAAATCCACCAAAGGTATAGATCTTGCCATCATAGCCAACGGCAGCCACGTGATTGAGGCCGCGCGGTAACGGCGCCACGTCTTGCCACGCTCCGCGAACTTGCCCTGCATCGCTCGCGGTCGGACGGAATACTTCGACCAGAGCCTGGTCGACGTTGCCGTTGGCGTAGCCGCCGATCACGTAGATAGCGCGCCCGTCCGTCGCGACCGCCACCTCGCTGCGCGCGACGGGCAGCGGCGGTCCCGTCGTCCAGCCGGCCACGAAGAAAGCGAGTACGCCGCTACTGAGTGCCTGGGTCATGCTTCCCCTGAGCTTGTCGAAGGGTCAGCATGACAGGGGAGGCTCAAAGGCGTCTACTGGAACTCAAACTCGGCGAGGTTCTTTTCGATCTTCCGCTTGACGCGCTGCAGCGCGTTGTCGATCGATTTCACGTGGCGTCCGAGGTCGCGCGCCATCTCTTGATAGCTCTTGCCTTCGAGATACGACTCCAGCACCTGCGACTCGAGCTCCGAGAGATTCTGCCGGATGCGCTGGCGGATGTCGTCGGAGACTTCCTGCTTGACGACCAGCTCTTCGGGATCCGACGTCTTCTGCGACGCCATCACGTCGAGAAGCGTCCGCTCGCTGTCTTCGTCGTAGATCGGCTTGTTGAGCGAGATGTACTGATTGAGCGGAATGTGCTTCTGCCGGGTCGCCGTCTTGATCGCGGTGATGATCTGCCGGGTGATGCAGAGCTCGGCGAAGGCGCGGAAACTCGAGAGCTTGTCGGCCTTGAAGTCGCGCACGGCTTTGTAGAGGCCGATCATACCTTCTTGGATGATGTCCTCGCGGTCGGCCCCGATTAAGAAGTAGCTCTTGGCCTTAATGCGGACGAAGTTCTTATATTTGTTAAGAAGATATTCCATCGCGAGGTTGTCGCCCGTTTTCGCGATGGCAACCAGGTCCTCGTCGGCCCGCTCGCTGGTACTCCAGTCCATCCGACACTGGATGGGTCATTGCCATAATTTTGTTTGCCTCGTGGGACGACGTGCCGCAAGCGCAGGCCGCAGCCCGTCGGGCGCGGCACATCCAGGCTAGTATATAGGAGGGTCCCCCTCCCCCGTCAAGGACGGAGCGAGCACTCCCGCTGCCTTAAGGCCTCGTAAAGGAGAATAGCGGCGGCCACCGAGGCGTTTAGGGAGGCGACGCGCCCTCGCATAGGGATCCTGACCAAATAATCGCACTCTCGCTTAACTAGCTGCGACAGCCCGCCGCCCTCCGCGCCGATCACCACCGCCAGGTCGCGATCGAGGTCGGCCTGCAGCAGATCGGTCGCCTCTGAGGAGGCGTCGGCGCCGGCCACCCAGATGCCGGCCTTCTTCATCGCGCGGATCGCATCGGCGATGTTCGCCACGCGCGCGATCGGGCAGGTGCGCCGCCGCGCCGGCTGCCGCTTTGCGCACCGTCGCGTTCACCCCGGCGGAGCGCCGCGACGGTAGAACGACGCCGTCCGCGCCCGCGGCTTCCGCGGTGCGAATGATGGCGCCGACGTTGTGCGGATCGGTCAGGTGATCCAGCACGACGAACGTCCGGTGCTGATGCTTTCTACGACCGAGCAGATCGGGGAGCGCGACGTACGGAAACGGCGGCGCGGTCGCGACGACGCCTTGGTGCGCTTTGAAGGGAAGCCGATCGAAGAAATCGCGCCGCTCGAAACGTACCGGCACGTTCCGCTCCTTCGGCCTGCGCGAGTAGCGCGCGCAGCGCGGCGTCCTTCGTTGCGGTTAACCGCGACGTGGACGCGCCGCAGCTGCTTCGCCGGCCGCGAGCGCCTCGTCGACCGCGTGCATCCCGTACACGAAGTCGTCGAAGATCGACTCGGCGCTTCGCGCTTCGCCAGAGCGCCGGGCGGCCGCGCTTTACGGGGTGCCGGCGACGGTCCAGGTCGTGCCTTCCTTCGAGTCCTTCACCTCGATGCCGCAGCGCTGCAGCGCGTCGCGCAGCCGGTCCGAGGCCGCCCAATCCTTGCGCGCGGCGCGCCTCGTTACGCAGCACGACGACGCGTTCGATCGCTTCTTGCGGCGTCACACCGTCGAGACTGTCGAGCGCACCGTTGACGCGCGCTTCGCGCAGAGCATCCTCCAACCGTTCGACGAAGTCCGCCGGCGAGTTCCGCGCGCGGCTCTTCCAGCCACGACGTCGTTCGGCGCAATGCCGAGTACGTCCAGCCAATACCCGAGCCGCTCGAATGCGAGCGCCGCCGACGCGGGAGCGCTCGGCATAGCGCGGCGCGTCGCCGACGAACTCGTACAGCGCAGCCAGCGCCGCCGCGGTATTCATATCGTCGTCGAGGGCGGCTTCGATGCGAGCGTCGAGATCCACGCTGCCGCCGGGCTCGCCCCGCTTCGCCTGCGCCAGAAGACGGTACGCCGCCTTGATCCGCGCGAGGCCGAGCGCCGCCGCAGCGATCGACTCCTCGGTGAAATTCATCACCTTGCGGTAGCCGGTCTGAAGAAACAGCCAGCGAATCGCCTGTGGGTCGTGGCGTTGCAGCAGCGCCGATAACGGCTCGAAGTTGCCGAGCGACTTGGCCATCTTGCGATTGTCGAACAGCAGGAGCCCGCCGTGCACCCAGAAGTTGGCCATCGGCGGCCGCGCCATCAGCGGCTCGCTCTGCGCGATCTCGTTCTCGTGATGCGGGAAGATCAGATCCGCACCGCCGCCGTGGATGTCGAAGCCGGTCCCGTCCGGATCGAGCAACTCTTCCGCCATCGCCGAGCACTCGATGTGCCACCCCGGGCGTCCGTCGCCGTAGGGCTCGAACGCCCAGCGCGGCTCGCCCGGCTTGGCGAACTTCCACAACGCAAAGTCCAGTGGGTCCTCCTTGTGCTCGCCCACCTCGATGCGCGCGCCCGACTCGAGCTCGTCGATCTTTCGATTGGCCAAGCGTCCATAGTTGGCGAACGTCTAGACGCGATAGTAAATGCCGTCTTCCGCGACGTAGGCGTGGCCGCCGTCGATCAGCCGGCGGATCATGGCCTGGATCGGCTCGATGAAATGCGTGGCGTATGGCTCGTGATCGTATTCCAGCACGCCGAGCTTGCGCATCGAGGCCTTGAATTCTGCGTAATAACGGTCGACGATGGCGTGGTAGTTCTCGCCGGTTTCCTTCGCCGCATTGATGCTGCGGTCGTCGATGTCGGTAACGTTCTGGACGTAGGTGACGCTGTAGCCGCGGTGCCCGAGATACCGGCGCAACACGTCGAAGAAGAGAAACGAGCGGGCATGGCCGAGGTGTGCCTGTGCCGAGGGGGTCAAACCGCACACGTAGATGCGAATCTCGTCGTCGCGCAGCGGCGTAAGCTGCTCGACGCTGCGCGTGCGCGTGTTATATAGTTTCACTACGTGTCATCCTGAGCGAAGTCGAAGGGTCAGATAACCCAGCTCCAGGCTTCTTCTTCGCCGGCTTCGCCTGTTCCAGCACGGCAAGACGCTGCTCGAGCTCGTTGAGCCGGCGCTGCATGCGCGTGATGGCGTCGGTCGTCGGGTCCGGCATCTCGACCTGCGGCCGATCGGGCACGACGCGAATCGGCTTGCCGTCCTGCGCGACAACCCGCGCGGGCACGCCGACGACGGTCGCGTTGGCCGGCACGTCCTTCACGACGACGGAGCCTCCGCCCACTTTCGCGTTGTCGCCTAATACGATCGCGCCCAGCACGCTCGAGTTCACGCCGACGACGACGTTGCGGCCGAGCGTCGGATGGCGTTTTCCGTGCGACAGGCTCGTACCGCCGAGCGTCACGCCTTGATAGATCGTGCACCCGTCGCCGATCTCCGAGGTCTCGCCGATCACCACGCCCATGCCGTGATCGATGAAGATGCCCTTGCCGATCTTCGCGGCGGGGTGGATCTCGATGCCGGTGAAAAACCGCGCGACGTGCGATAGAAAGCGAGGCAGCAACGGAATGCCGGCTCGATGGAGCGGATGAATCAAGCGGTGTCCAACGAGCGCGTGAAAGCCTGGATAGGACAGCACGACGTCCAGCCAGCCGCGGGCGGCCGGGTCGCGCTCGAGCGGCGCCTTCAGATCCGCGAGGACGTCCTCGAAAAAGCTGCCCATCTGCAACAGTTTAACCCGGCCCGTCAAACGAGGGTTGAAACGGCCGCGGCCGGAGATCCGGAATCGCCGTCGGCTTACGACGATACGGGGCAGAGCAATGCGACTGCGTGGACCGCGATGCCGGTGCCGTCGCCGGTATAACCCATGCCTTCGCTGCTCTTGGCCTTCACGCCAATGCAGCCGGCGTCGGCCGCAAGGCAGGCCGCGACGTTCTGGCGCATCGGCTGGATGAACGGCGCGAGCTTCGGGCGTTCGACGATGACGGTCGCGTCGAGATTCACGATCGTGAAGCCGGCGTCGCGCACGGCTTTGGCGCACTCCGCGAGCAGCTGCATCGAGTCGGCGTCCTTCCAGCGCGCATCGGTGTCGGGAAAGCGCGACCCGAGGTCCCCGAGCGCCGCCGCGCCGAGCAGCGCGTCGGCGATCGCGTGCGCGAGTGCGTCGCCGTCGGAATGACCGAGCGGCCCGCGCTCGAACGGGATGCGCACGCCGCCGAGGATGAGCGCGCGCCCCTCGACGAGGCGGTGCGCGTCGAAGCCGTGACCGATCCGCACTACGTCACGCCCGTCGTGGGCGTGCGCTCCCGCAGGATCAGCTCGGCCCGCGCGACGTCGGCCGGTAGCGTCACCTTGAAGTTTTCCCCGGTCGCGGGGACGATGACGACTTCGATTCCGCATCGCTCGAGCAGCGCGGCATCGTCGGTCACCGCGACGCCATCGCGGCGCGCGCGCTCGTGCGCGTCCCGAAGCTCCGCGGCGAGCGCGAACTGCGGCGTCTGCGCCGCCCAGAGCGTGCGGCGGTCGAGCGTCATCGTCACGCTGCGCGATTGCGCATCGACGACCTTGATCGTATCGACGACCGGCGCCGCGAGCAGCGCGGCCCGACCCGTGCGCACCTCGCGCATCCCCGCGCGCACGTCGGATGCGCCGACCAGCGGCCGCGCGCCATCGTGCACCAGCACGGCCTCGATACCCGCCGAGACCGCCATCAGCCCCTCGTAGACGCTCCCTTGGCGCGATGCGCCGCCGCGCACGATGCGCGCGGTCCGTTCCGGCGCCAGCCGCGCCAGCAGCGCGCGCATTTGACCGAGGCACTCCTCTTCGGTTGCCACCACGAGCTCGGCGATCTCAGACATTTCCGCAAACCGCCGGATCGACCATCCGACCATCGGCAGGCCCGCCAGCTCCAGGAACTGCTTCGGCCGCCCGACGCGCGCGCCTCGGCCCGCCGCGACCACGACCGCGGCCCACTTCACGACGCCACGCCCTCGCGTTTCGGCCGCGCAAAGATCATGCGGCCCGCCACCGTCTGCAACACGCTCGTGACGATCACGTCGGTCTCGTCGCCGATCAGGCGCCTGCCGTGCTCGACGACGATCATCGTCCCGTCCTCTAGATAGCCGATGCCTTGATGAAACTCTTTGCCTTCGCGTATGACTGCGACGTGCAGCTCCTCGCCGGGCAGAACGACGGGCTTCACGGCGTTGGCCAGCTCGTTGACGTTCAGCACCGCGACGCCTTCGACTTGCGCGATCCGATTGAGATTATAGTCGTTCGTCACCAGCTTCGCTTCCAGCTCTTGCACCAGCCGAACGAGCCTCGCGTCGACGTTGCCCGGCGCCATGTCGTCGAAGTCGCGCTCGCTGATTTCGAAGACGCCGAGCTCCTGTAAACGGCTCAGTACGTCGAATCCTCGCCTGCCGCGCGTGCGTTTGAGCGGATCGACGGAATCCGAGATCGATTGCAGCTCGCGCAACACGAAACGAGGAACGACCAGCGGCCCCTCCAAGAATCCGCTCTCGACGATCTCGACGATGCGTCCGTCTACGATCGAGGAGGTGTCGATGATTTTTGCCACGCCTCCGCATGCGTTCGCGACGGCACCGCGCGGGACGGGAACGATCCGAATCTTCGCGCCGACGCGCGCGCCTAAATATGCCGCGAAGATGGCGACGATGAGATACAGCACGATCGCGATGTACGTGCCGGCGCGTCCAACGTCCGAGAGGAACTCGAACACGATTCCCTTGATGAGAAAAGCGATCAGCAGACCCACGATGAGCCCGACGGCGCCGCCCGCGATCTCGGCGGGGGTGAGGCGCTCCATCGCTCCCTCGGTCTGACGCAGCTGGCCCTCGAACAGCGCCTGCGCGGGCGAAGCCAGCAGCGCGCCGATTACCGCTCCCGCTACCGGCGAGAGAATCAGGAAGGCAAGCTGCAGCGCCTCGTTCGCAAAATGCGGCGAGAATAGGCTGAAATACGCCTCCCGTCCCAACAAGAAGCCCGTCACGCCGAAGACGAGGATGAACGCGACGCGCAGTACGGTCTCGGACAGGTTGCCTGATGCTACTCGAATGTCAAAAACGCTCCGCAAACATCGTTGGCAAAGAATCGCCCCCGCCGCGTCAAGCGCACCGCATCTCCGACACGCTCGAGCAGTCCCGTCCGCGAAAAGCGACGAACGACGGGAGCATACTCTTCCATCACATCGATTCCGTAACGGTCTTTAAAGTCCCCGAGGCTAACCCCTTGCGTCGTGCGGAGGGCGAGCATCATTGCCTCGCCGGCGCGCCTACGGCCTTCCAACCGCTCGCTCTGGGCGGGAATTGCCTCTCCGGCTAGTGCCGCCGTCATATAGCTTTCGAGCGAGCGGGTATGCATCGACCGAACCCCGTCGCGGTAGGAGGCCGCACCGACCCCTAGGCCCAGATACGCGCCGTTGGCCCAATAGTTGAGATTGTGGGCGCACTCATGCCCAGGCCGTGCGAAATTGCTGATCTCGTACTGGCGGTAGCCTTCTCGTTCCAACATCTCGATCGCGATCGCATAGAGCTCGGCCTCGCGCGCGTCGTCGACGAAGGCGCCGGGATCGCGCTCACGCCACGCTGCGTAGGGCGTGCCGTCTTCAACCGTAAGTCCATAGGCGGAGATGTGATCGACGCCGAGCGCGACGGCGGCGCTAAGCGAGCGCCGCCAGCTCGCCCGCGTCTGGCCAGGAACGGCGAACATCAAGTCGAGTGAAATGGAATCGAGCCGCGCGGCGCGTGCCGCGGCGACGACCGACTCGATCTCTTCGACCGTGTGTTTTCGACCAAGCGTCAGAATCTCGGCCGGTTCGAAGGATTGCACGCCGAGCGAGAGCCGCGTGATGCCGGCCTCGCGGTAGCGCGTGAGATCGCCATCGCGTACGAGCTCGGGGTTCACCTCGATCGAGATCTCGCGTGCTCCCGGAAAACGCCGGCGCAACTGCGCGATCAGAGCGGCGATGGCTTCGCGGTCGTATGCGTTGGGCGTTCCGCCGCCGAGGTAAATCGTGTCTGCGGCGACGCTCGGCTCGCGTGAGATCTCTTCGAAAAGCGCCGCTAGATAATGCTGCGCCGCCGAACTGCGCAACGGCCACTTGGCGAAATCACAGTAGGGGCAGAGATACGGGCAAAACGGAAGATGGACGTAGACGCCCAGCATCTCGAGCCTGCGGGTCCAGTCACGTCGCCGCGAGATGCGGCGCAATCATCTCCGTTATCTTGCCCACGACGTCGTGGTTGACTTCTTGCACTGCGGCCTTGATCGCATGTTTGATCGCTCGCCGTGTGGCTCGTCCATGCGTAACGATGCAGTTGCCGCGAAGCCCCAAGAGCGGAGAGCCGCCGTAGGTCTCCCAGTCGAACTTCTTGCGCAGTTGCCCGAGGGCGGGGGCCAGCAGGGCGGTGCCCAACTTCGTCAGCAGGTTTCCGCCGAGCAGCGCGTCGCGCATGACGCGCGCGAGATCCGCAATCATGCCTTCCCCGACCTTCAGCACCACGTTGCCCACGAATCCGTCCGTGACGATCACGTCGGCCACGTTATGGAAGAGATCGCGCCCCTCGACGTTGCCGATGAAATGCACCGGAGCCGCCTCCAGAAGGCGCGCGGCCTCAAGCGCGAGCTGGTTGCCCTTGCTTCGCTCCTCGCCCACGGAGAGAATCGCGACGCGCGGCTTTACCACGTTCAGCACCGATTTCGCATATGCGGAGCCCATGATGCCGAACTGCTCGAGCCACTCCGGACGACAATCCACGTTCGCTCCCGAGTCCAGCAAAACGGTCGGGCCGTTGAGCGCGGGCCACACGGTCGCGATCGCCGGTCGCGAGATCCCCTCGATCGTGCGCAGCTTGATCAGCGCGATCGCCAGAAACGCTCCGCTGTTGCCGGCCGAAACGGCGGCATCGGCCTCGCCCTCCTTGACCAGCGATACCGCGACTCCGAGCGACGTGCCGGCACAGGAGCGGACCGCGGTCGAGGGCGACGAGTCCATCGCGATCGCACCCGGCGCGTGCACGACGCGTACGCGCTCGGCTCCGGGTCCGCGCAGAAGAGGACGAACCCGCGCTTCGTCCCCGACCAGCAGAATATGGGCGTCGAATTCACGCGCAGCGAGCAGCGCGCCGGCGACGGGTTCCTCCGGCGCGTGGTCCCCTCCCATCGCGTCGACCGCGATGCGCGCGTTAAACTCCACGGCGGCCGGTCTTTGGGAGGCATCCTGCGAATCCTTGCCTAGCGTCAACATTTCGGGCTTGCTACGCCGCCGCGCCGCATGGTACTATCTGCCGGCTATGGCTAAGCGTTGCGAAATTTGTGGAAAAGGACCCAAGGCCGGAAACAACGTTAGCCACGCTATGAATAAGACCAAGCGGCGCTGGCTGCCGAACCTCCAATCCGTGCGAATTGACGATCACGGCGTCCACCGTACGGCGCGCGTCTGCACCGGTTGCCTGCGCTCCAAGCGAGTTACTCGCCGAGCCTAGCGGGCCTCTCCTCGCTGAAGTGATCCCAGCCGGAGCGCTCGAGAGGCGCTCCGTTCCAATTTACGCCGGGTTCGAGCCGGAGGACGCCGATGCGCTCCAAGCCACGCCCGAAGCGCGCGTTGTAGCGCCCGGCTAGATAGGTGAAGGCGCGCGGGCGCACCGCCGCCAGCAGCTCGAAATCTTCCCCGCCGGCCAGCGCAAATCGCTGCGCATCTTCGCCTCGCGCCGCGGCGAGAGCCCGCGCCGGCTCGGCCACTGGAACCGATTCCAGCGTGGCCCCGCAGCCGCTCGCGAGGCAGAGCCGTTTGACGTCGATAGACAGCCCGTCCGACACGTCCATCATCGCGTCGACGTTGCGGCTCGCGGCGAGGAAACGACCCTCTGCGACGCGCGCCCGGGGCCGCCGAAACGCCTGCAACGCGGCCGCCTCCAACGGGTCGCCGATCGGCCAACGCCGGCGCGTCAGTTCGAGCCCCGCGCGAGCCGCGCCCAAAGCGCCCGTCACCGCGAGCACGTCGCCGGGGCGCCCGCCGGCCCGCGTTTTCGCGTCGGACGCTCGAACTTCGCCAACGACCGTGACCGCGATCGTCATCGCATCGGATCGCGACAGGTCGCCACCGACGATCGCGAGTTTCGCGTCGGCGGCACATGCGGCGAGCCCGCCGTACAACTCTAAAATTTCGGCCATCGCAAACCCCGAGGGCAGTCCGAGCGCGACCGTCGCGAGCACGGGACGCGCGCCCATTGCCGCGAGATCGCTGACGTTTGCCGCCATCGCGCGCCACCCGGTGTCTTCGAGCGTCATCGCGTCGCGCGTGAAGTGAACGCCTTCGACGAGCATATCGCTGGAGATGACGCTGCGATGCGAGCGAGAAGGTTGCCACAGGGCCGCGTCGTCGCCGATATCCTGCGTGAGCGGCCGGAGAGCCGCGATTATCTCGTCTTCCGTCACGCGATCAGCGCGCGGACGCGGCGCACCTCTGCCGCCGGATCCGCCGCGCCGAACACCGCCGCGCCCATCACAAGCGCGTCCGCGCCGGCCGCGACGAGCTCGCGCGCGTTGCCGGCGCCGACGCCGCCGTCTACTTCGATCAGGCACGCCGGATTGCGCCGATCGACGAGCGCGCGCGCCTCCCGAATCTTTTCGATCGCGTGCGAAATGAACTTCTGTCCGGAGAATCCCGGATTTACGCTCATCACCAGCACGGTGTCACAATCCTCAATCACGTCCACAAGCATCTCGACAGGCGTCTGAGGGCAGAGCGCGATGCCCGCCTTCGCGCCGATGTCGCGTAGATGCGCGAGCAGCCGCTGCGCGTGCGGCGTCGCCTCGAGATGGAAGGTGATGCGATCGCAGCCCGCCTCGCGAAAATCGTCGACGTACCGTTCCGGCTCCACGATCATGAGATGCGCGTCGAAGACTCGCGGCGAGAGTTTGCGCAGATCGCCGATGATTTTGGGACCCCACGTGATATTCGGGACGAACCGTCCGTCCATGACGTCGAGATGCAGCCACTCCGCGCCGGCCTCTTGCACGCGCTCGATCTCGTCCGCGATGTGGGCGAAGTCGGCCGACAACAACGACGGCGCGATAATCGTCATCTGAGGTTCCTCAAAACGCAGCTCCAGGGGTCGGCGACGCCTTGGCATTGTAGACGCGCGGCGGCTCGGTGCCCAGACGCGTCTCTCCCACCAGGGTGTCGTTGACATACATATCGAGCAGCGACGTCCCAAGCGTGGTTACGGTAAAGTCGAGCTTCTGTCCCGGCTCCGCGAACGCGTGGTAGAGATCGTAGTGGCCGGTGGCGTCGGTGACGGAGAGCCGCACGTCGAGCTGCTGGCCGTTCTGGACGTTGTCCGGCTCGGGAACCGAAACCAGCACGTGCGCCTGGCGAACGAGGTACCCCGACTCGTTGGGGCCCGCGCTCACCTGCACCGCCACCGGATCGAACGACGCAATCTTCGCGTTCGGCGGCGGAACCTGGCGCGCCACGATACCGTGCGGCGGACCCTCTTTGCCCAGCGGCGTCCAGACGATTTGACCCAGTTTGATCCCGGCCTTCGCGGCGAGATCGCGCGCCTGATCGATGCTAAGGCCGATGAAATCCGGCACCGGCACCGTGAGCCGCGCCCCGCGGCTCACCACGAGCGACACGATGTCGCCCTCGTGCACGCTTATCAGCGGCGCGGGATTCTGCGAAACGACATGGCCCTCCGGGATCAGGTCGCTCTTCGCGTACGCAATCTTGCCCAGCTGGAGGTGCGCTCGCGAGAGATCCAGCTGCACTTCGCGCATCGATTGATAGCGCAGGTCGGGCATGAGGCGCGCGACGATCCCGTCGCTGATCACGAACGAGATCTGCCGCCCCTGACGCACCTGCGCTCCCGACTCCGGCTGCTGCATGATGACGACGCCCTGCGGATACCGATCGCTCGTCGTGTGGTCGATCACCGCGGAGCTGAGTTTGAGCCGCCCGATCTCCGCGTTAGCGTCGGGGAGCGTCTGACCGACGAACGACGGTACGGTGACGACCGACGACGAGGGCAGGAGAAAGTCGTAGATCTGCCGCCCGAACCAGACGACGACGGCCACGAAGATCACCAGGACGATTGAAAAGATCCAATCGCGCGGGAGATACTCTTGGAACGACGCCCTCAGGCCAGCGCCTCCAAGGGCACGTGGCTAAAGTCTAAGTTGTTGAAGACGCGCTGCACGTCTTCGTGCTCCTCGAGCGCCTCGAGGAACGCGAGCGCGGCCTGCAGCTCGCCGCTCTGTAGCTCAACCTTCGTCTTCGCGCGCATGCCGAGATAGACATCGGAAATCTTCGCGTCGCGCGAGCGCAGCGCATCGCGGACGTCGGCGAGCCGCGCCGGCTGGGTGTAGATCGCAGCCAGCTCGTCGTCGAACTCTACGTCCTCGACGCCCTCGATCAGATGCTCCTCGAGGAACGCGTCCTCGCTCTTCCCTTCCGGATCGACCTCGATCGCGCCGACGGCGTCGAACAACCACGCGACGCTGCCGCTCTCGCCGAGCGTGCCGTCGTGGCGGCTGAACAGAAAGCGCAGCTCGCCGGCCGTGCGGTTGCGATTGTCCGTCGCCGCGTCGACGACGACCGCCAACCCGTGCGGGCCGTAGCCCTCATAGCGGATCTCCTCGATCTCGGCGGCGCCGCTCGATCCGGTGCTGCGCGCGATCGCGCGCTTGATGTTGTCGGCCGGCATGTTGAACTCGCGCGCCTTCTCCACCGCCATCTTGAGGCGATAGTTGGCCTCGGGATCGGGGGAGCCGCCCTTTGCGGCCAGGATGATCTCTTTGCTGAGTTTGGTGAAAAGCGCTCCCCGCTGCGCGTCGACCTTGCCCTTCTTCAGCTTGATATTATGCCATTTCGAATGCCCGGACATGAGAACTCCCTTCGTTAACCCGGGCCGATAACCCAGGTCGGGAACCACATCCGCTGGTGCCAGGCGGTCCATGAGATCGGGTGCGCCGCGAGTATGGGATAGAAGTAGACGAACCCCAGGGCCGCCACGGCGACGTACGCCGCGACCCCCGCCGGCCCAACCCAACGGGCGCTCTCGCGCCGTCGAGACCACTGCCAGAGCCGCTGTAATACGATGACGTTGCACAGGCAAATCAGCGGGATGTCGACATAAAAGTGGTAGGCGAACGTGATGCGCGGAGATCGCATCCAGGGCAGCCATTGCAACAGATACGTGATGACGATCAACGCGTACCCCTTGTTGCGCTCCCGCCACGCAAGCACCGCTACCCACGGGACGCAGAGCAGGCCGAACCATAAGATCGCGGGGTTGGGCATCGACGTGATCTCATACACGCAGCAGCCGTTGGGATCGTTCGTGTCTTTGCGATGGTCCTCATAGAAGTAGGCGACGGGAACGTAGTCGATCGGCCATTCCCACCACTTGGAGGAGTACGGGTGCGTCGCTTTGAGCGTGTCGTGATAGTCGTACATCGACTTCTGGCGCGCGACGACGTCGTTGAGGTTGTGGACCTCGTTGGGGTCGGGCGAGTGACGCAGCAAGTCGGGGACCCATACGAGACCATACACCGTCGCGCTCACGAAGAGGATCGTCACGAGCGCACCGTCGAGCCGGAAGCCGCGCGGGTTGCCCCAGAGTGCGGGAAGGAGCTTCTTCCTGAAGTAGACGCCCGAAGCCGCGATCCAAATCAAAATGACGAAGCTGACCCCGAAGCCCATCACGCCGTACCACTTCGTACTGACCAGGCAGCCCAGCGCAACCGTAAACAGAATCAGCCAAAGGCGCGATGAGCGTCCGTTCTCGACCGCGGCGGCCGCGTCCGCGTGGATCTCGTCGGCGGCGTATCGTGCCGCGCCCTCCGGCGTGACGTACGAGACGCTCGCGTCCCGCCGGTATTCGATGCGCAAGGGCTCGTCGTCATAGACGAGTGCCCCGCCCTTCGCCTGCGAGACCGCTCCGCGCTGGACCTTGCCGCGCGCGTCGATCGATCCACCGTCGGCGGAGAAAAGCGTCGTCGATCCCGCATCCCGCAGCGCGTAGGAGCCCTCGCCGAAGCTGAGCTCGCGCGACGCACCGCCGAAAAGGCGCGCAAACGCAACGTAGCGCACGATCAAGTAGACGGCACACGCGATATAGAGGGCGACGAGGACGGTCGAAGCGGTGTCGAAACCGAACGCCGCTCGTCCGGCGACCGCGATCACGACGCCGACGGCCAGCGCAGCGGCCGCGCCTCCAGCGAAGCCCCAGGGCGGAACCTCCACGTGGCGGCGGTCGCCGACTTGCGAGCTGATCCAGAAGCGATAGAACGCATAGACGGCGAGCGTCGCAAAGAAGATGACGAAACCCTCCGGCGTGGCCGTGCGCGACTGCACGAAGTGCATGCCGTCGAAGGTGAGCAGCAGCGCCGCTATCGTCGAAAACACCGTCGATCCGGTGATCCGCTTCGCGAAGACGTAGAGCAGCATGACGACGAGCGCGCCGAAGATCAAATCGAGAAAGCGCCAACCGTAGGGGTTATCGCCGTTGCTGACGTGACCGATGACTGCGTTGAGAAAGGTCCAGCCGCCCAGGCCGTGCCCTTTGGGCATTCCTCCGAAGAGCATCATCGAGAACGTAATCAACAGCTTGCTCAACGGCGGGTGCGTGTTCTCGTAGATCCGCAGGTTTTGCAGATACTCTTCGCCCGCACGCGCAAAGTAGGTTTCGTCAAACACGCCGCAGCGCTGAAGTCCCGCCTCCGCCCAGCACGAGCTGCCGTTCGGCCACCAATAGCCGATGAACGAAAGGATGAAGTTTGCGACGCCCAACGCTCCCGCGATCGCGTAATCGACCGCTCGCATCGCCACGAGTCCCTCGCGCGGGTTGAACCAGTCGCGGACCGCGGAAATCCAGGCCGGCGCCTCCCCCGGCGCCGCCCGAGCTTGCTCCGGTGAAATTGCCTTGGCGTCGGCGGTGCCGAGATACTGGTAGCCGAGCCAGAAAAACGCCGCCACGGCGATCGCCGACAGGATCGACGTCCACGGGCCCCATAGGTTCTGCGAATTTGCACCCGCAACGTTGTTCGTGACGACGTGCAGGTACTGTAGGCTGTAGACGAGGTTGAAGAACAGCACGCCGGAGAGCGCGACCGCGCCCCACACGTAGCGTCGCGCGAACGGGATACAGGCGATCGAAAAGAGCACGCCGTTGAAGAGGTAGCGCTCGTGCATCCGGGTCGCGAGGACGAAGAAGGCGATCGTCGCGACGGCGCAGCCTTCCAACAGCGCGCGCGGCGTGCGCTCCTGCACGTAGCGCCAGGTGACCAACCCGAGCGCCGCAGCGACGAGCACCATGCCCCAGACGTATTGCGGCAAGACGAAGATGTATTGGTTGTCGGGCAGCCACATCGTTCCGCGCACCGCCCATAGGTTGAACGCGTTGACGCTGTTATAGGGATAAACGTTCGCCCCGTACGCATAGCGCTCGATGAGCCAAGCGAAGGCCGCCACCGGATTGCTCGGATGGAACGGCTCCGCCAGCAGCACGGCCAGCAGCAGCGCCGCCGCGACGCCGATCGCCGAGGCGACGAGGCGCTCACGCCGCCGCTGTTCGCCGACGAAGGCGAACGCGACCATCAGCGGGAGCAGCACCGCGGCCTGCGGCTTGATGAGCAGCGAATACCCGAACGAGAGCCACGCCACGACGATCCAGCCCATCTCGGAGTTTATCCTGGGCTCTGTCATCCTGGGCTTGTCGAAGGACGAAGGGTCTTCGCTGCGAAGCAGCGCGTAAATCGCGAACAGCGCCAGCGCGCCCGAGATCGAGTCGACCTGCCCCCACAGCGCCGAGATGTAGATCGTGGCCGGGTTCAGCAAATAGAGCGCGGCCGCGCCGAGTGCATATCCGGCGCCCGCGAAGCGGCGGACTACGCAGTACAGCAGCGCGCCGGCCCATAGGTCGGCAAGGATCGCGGGAACCTTGACGAGCGCGCCCAGCACCGCGTATCCGTGATCGTGCGCGGCAAAGAAGATCTGCCAGAAGTGTCCGACGACCGCCAGGATATAGAAATAGCCCGGCGGATAATCCGCGAATCCGATCGTCGAGTAGAACGTGCCGAACCCATGCTGGCCCAGCGCGATCGCCCACGCCGAGTAGGTGGAGACGTCGGTTTTGAACCCCTCACTTCCGACGAACCCGAGCCGCACGATGAGTCCGGCCAACAGCAGCGCGGGCAGAGCCCACGCGGCGGTGACCTCGCGCGCCGCAACCCGGACCGGGCCGCTTCCGTTCACGGCACGGCCTTGGAAGGCGCCGAACCGAGGTCGAGCGTGCTCAAGAGATAGTCGCGAAAATCGGCATTGGGGCAGCGCTCGATGACCGCCAGATGCTCCGCCGCGGCGCGTTGCGCGGCATCCCTCGCATCCAGCGTGTCGAGGGCGTCGACGACGCGCCCAATCGCGGCGGCGTCGAGCTCACGGCACGATGCATAGGCATCGGCGACTGCGGCGCGAGCCGCGGACGCCGGCTGTCCGATCGCCCACACCACGGGAAAGGTCCACTTGCGCCGCGCGATGTCGCCCGCGGCAGTCTTCCCGGTCTCACCGACGCTCGACCAAATGCCCGCGACGTCGTCGCGAATCTGAAACGCCATCCCGTAGGAACGCCCCACGTCGCCGTAAGCAGAGATCGTAGCGTCGTCGCACGCGGCGGCGTGCGCGCCCAGACGGCAGGACGCATCGAAGAGCTGCGCCGTCTTGCATTGAATCATGCGGTAATAACCGGCGAGGTCGACCGACCGCTCGGACTCGAACTGCAGATCGAGCGACTGCCCCTCGCACATCACGGCATGTGCCTCGTGCAGGAGTGCCAGCATCTGCAGGACGCGGCCCGCGTCCAGATGCGCGGCCGCCTGCTCTAGGCTAAGGAAGCTCAGCGCGCACATCGCATCGCCGGCGTTGATCGCCCGAGAAATCCCGTAGGTGCTCCACAGCGTGCGGCGGCCGTGGCGCAACTCGTCGCGGTCCTCGATGTCGTCGTGAACCAACGAGTAGTTGTGAAAGATTTCTACGGCGACGGCCGCGTCAAGTGCGTGATCGATCTTCGCGCCCGCGCCGGTCGCCACGCGCAAGACCATCTGCGGCCGCAGGCGCTTGCCGCGCCGCGCCGGCCCGTACGGTGGATAGCCGAAATGGCGCAAAAGCATATCGGAGATCTCTTTCGATCCCCGATATCCGGCAATCCGTTCTTCGAGGGCGTTTTCGAAACGCTCAACATAGTTTACGACGCTAAGCAGAAGCGGCGAGCTCCTCCATTCGTGCCTCGACCTGGTCGACGAGCCAGCCCGGAGTCGATGCGCCCGACATCAGCCCCGCAACCTCAACGCCGTTGAACCATTGCGCCCGCAGCTCGTCCGGCCCCTCGATGTGATATGCCCGCGCCCCGTGCGATTCGGAGAGATCGGCGAGATGCTTGGTGTTCGCCGACGTCTTGCCGCCGACGACGATCATGACCTCGACGTCCTTAGCCAGCCGGAGCGCCTCGTTCTGGCGGTTGTGCGTATCCGTGCAGATCGTGTTGACGGCTCGCACTTCGTAATACTTCGAGGAGAGCGCGCGGACGATGTCGGTGAAACCTTCACCCGACCACGTCGACTGGACCACGACGCCGACGCGGCTCGAGCGCGGCAGCTTGTCGACGTCGGCCGGCGTCTGGATGCACCACGCGCCGGGCACGTGGCTGAGGGTGCCCTTCACCTCGGGGTGGTTCGGGTCGCCGATGACGATGATCTTGTAGCCGTCGGCCTTGAGCTTCTCGGCCTGCACGTGAATCTTCGTGACCATCGGGCAGGTCGCATCGATGACCTCGAGCTTCTTCTCTTTCGCCTTATCGAAGACTTCGACCGGCAGGCCGTGCGCGCGCACGAAGAGCGCGCCCGCGTCGACCTCGTCTACGTTGTGGGCGTTTTTCAATCCGCGTGCCTCGAGCGATTCGACCATCTGAGGATTGTGGACGACGTGTCCGAGCGTCGTCACGTCGCCGCGAGCGGCGATCGCCTCCTCGGCCTTCTTCACCGTAATCGCGACGCCGAAGCAGAATCCTTGAACGGATGCCTTACGTATTTCCACCACTCGTCTCCGCCAGAGCCTCTATCGCGTTCATAATTGCAAGCGTGAACTTCGCCAGATCGTCGCGGGTTGCTTTCCGCCCGGCCGGCGGCTCGATCGGCTGCCCGAACGCGACCTCGATCGGGGCCAGCCGCAACGCGCCGGCCGTGCCGCGGATGCTCGCCGGGACCACCGGGGCGCCGGCCAGCGCCGCCAGCAACGCAACGCCCGTTTGGGGCTGCAACCCGCCGCTACGATTGCGCGTGCCTTCAGGGAATATTCCCACGGCGCCGCCATCCTTCAACACCTGCAGCGAACGCTTGATCGCGGCGGCGGCGCTCCCCCGCCGATCGACGGCGTACGCACCGAGCGCGCGGATCATCGGCCCGAGCACGGGGATCCCAAAGAGTTCCTTTTTCGCCATATAGCTGATACGCCGCGGACAGAGGCAGCCCATCGCCGGGGGATCCAGGTAGGAGACGTGATTGCACGCGACGATCAGTGGGCCCGAAAGCGGCACGTTCTCCGTTCCGCGCACGCGCGCGCGCCAGACCACGCGCACGAGGCAACGCACTACGAATTTCGCGAAGTCGTAGAAGCGAACGTTCATTCCGCTCGCTCGCGCGATCGCGCAGATCTTCTCGACCACACCGTCGGCATCGATGTCGCTCGAGTCGATAACGAGCGCGCCGGGCGCGGGCGAGAGCGGCGACACCGCACGCGTGCTGTCGATGCGATCTCGCTCCTCGAGTTCGGCGCCGAGCCGATGCGCGTCGACGTTCACGCCGGCGTGTTCGAGCTGTTGACTCCGTCGCGCGATGCGCGCCGTGAGCGAGGCGGTGAGATAGATCTTGACCGCGGCATCGGGCAGGACGACGCTGCCGATGTCGCGCCCCGCCATCACGACGGAGCCTTTGCCGGCGATGCGTCGTTGGGCTTCGACCATGGCCGAGCGCACCTCGGCGTGCGCCGCGACCGCGGAGACGATCGCCGTCACCTCGTTGCTTTGCAGCTCCGCCTCGTCCAGCTCGGCGCCGCCCGCAAAGACTCGGAAACCGAGCGGAGCGGTTTCGTCGAGCTGTACCTCGATCGGCATCGTCGCGGCCAGCCGCGCCAGTGCCGCGCCGTTGTCGACGTCGGTGCCCGTGCGCAGCGCCAGATAGGCCAGCGCGCGATACATCGCGCCCGTGTCGAGGTACAGCACGCCCAAGCGCCGCGCGGTCGCGCGCGCAACGGTAGTCTTTCCCGATGCCGCCGGGCCGTCGATCGCGATCTGCACGTGCACGGCGCTTCGTTCCCTCGGAATGATGGCGTTGCCCTCCAAGAGAACTCATGGTGCTCACTATGGCGAAGGCGCGCAGCGCGTATTTTTGCTCCGCGTGCGGTTTCGAATCGACGCGCTGGCTCGGGCGCTGCCCGCAGTGCGAGGCGTGGAACTCGTTCGACGAACGCCCGGCTCGGCGTCGCCCCGCGCGCGCCGGCGATGGCACGATCGGCGGGACCGATCGGATTGCACGAGATCGGCTCCGCCGGCATCGAGCGCCTCTCGGTCGCGATGCCGGAGTTCGACGCCGTGCTTGGAGGCGGCGTCGTTCGCGGCAGCCTCACGCTCGTCGGAGGTCCGCCGGGTGCGGGCAAATCGACGCTCCTGCTGCAGATCGCGGCGCGCCTCGCCGATCGGGGCGACGTGGTGTACGTCTGCGGCGAGGAGTCGGCGGCCCAAGTGAAGCTTCGTGCCGAGCGCACGCTGGCCGGAAGCGTCGCCCCGCGGCTGCTGGTCTATCCCGAGACGAATCTCCGAGCGGTGCTCGAGCACCTCGAACGCGGCGTGCCGCTCGCATTGATCGTGGACTCCATTCAGACGATGTGGCTGCCCGAGTCCGAGGCATACGCCGGGAGCGTGACGCAGATCCGCGACTGCACGCAGGCGCTGATGGAATATGCCAAACGGACGTCGTGCGCGACGTTCATCGTCGGCCACGTCACGAAGGACGGCGCCATCGCCGGGCCGCGGCTGCTCGAACATCTCGTCGACACCGTGCTGTACTTCGAGGGAGAAACGAGCGGCGAGTACCGCATCCTGCGCGCATACAAGAACCGCTTCGGCTCGATCGACGAGATCTGCGTCTTCACGATGCACGACGCGCGGCTTACACGAGGTCCCGAATCCTTCGGAGCTCTTCCTCGGCGCGCGAGAGCGGCGCCCGAGCGGCTCGTGCGTCGTCGCCTCGATCGTCGGCTCGCGCCCCGTGCTGATCGAAGTGCAGGCGCTCGTCGGCGAAACCAGCTACGGCATGCCGCGCCGGCTCGCCAATAACTTGGATCAGCAGCGTCTCGCGATGATCCTCGCGGTGCTGGAACGGCGCGCCGGGTTGCGCTCGGCTCGCACGACGTCTACGTGTCGGTCGCGGGCGGATTGCGCGTCAGCGAACCCGCCGCGGATCTCGGCATCGCGCTCGCCGTCGCATCGTCGTTTCGTAACGCCGAAATGGCGCCGGCAACCGCGGTGTTCGGCGAACTCGGCCTGTCCGGCGAGGTGCGCGGCGTCAGCGGGGGCGAGCGGCGCGCCGCGGAGGCGCGGAAACACGGTTACCGCCACGTCATCTCGCCGGAGAATGCGCGCGATCTCACGGAGGCCATCGCGCGGACGCTGGGATGAAGGCCTCGCAGCTGTTCGAGATCGTGCCAAACCTCTCGGAGGGACGCGAAGCGGCTACGATCGACGCGGCCGCCGCGGCGGTCCGGCAGAGCGGGGCACGCCTGATCGATCGCAGCAGCGACGTCGTCCACCATCGCAGCGTGCTGACGATCGTCGGGAGCGCGGAGCAAGTGCTCGATGCCGCCGTTGCGCTTGCGGGCGTCGCGCTCGAGCGCATCGATCTACGCGCACATCGCGGCGCGCATCCGCGCATCGGCGCGCTCGACGTTCTGCCGTTCGTGCCGCTGGCGGGCGCCGGGCTGCCCGAAGCGGCGGCGCTCGCGCATCGCGCGGGAGCCGAGATCTGGAAACGGTACGGCGTTCCTTCTTTTTATTACGGGGCCGCCGCGCGGCAGAGCGAGCGCACGCTGCTGCCGGACATACGACGCAACGCCGAATGGCTGCCGGACGAGGGCGACGTCCAGCGCCACCACAGCGCCGGCGCGATCGCGATCGGTGCCCGAGAGCTTTTGATCGCGTTCAACGTTGAAATGAAGAGCGAGGGACCTCGAGGCCGCCGTACGGATCGCCCGAAGCATGCGCGAACGCGACGGCGGCCTGCGCTCGCTGCGCGCGCTTGCCTTCCCGCGCGGAGAAGGGCGCGTGCAGGTCTCGCTCAACGTGACGGACTATGCTGCAACGCCGCTCTACCGCGTCGTCGAGTTGATTCGGCGGTTGGCCGCCGATCGCGGCATCGAGCTGCTCGGCTGCGAGCTCGTCGGCTGCCTTCCGTGGGCCGCGGTCGAGTCGGCGGCCGCATACTATTTGGGAGTTTCGAAGCTGTGATGACCCTTCTGCCGAGAGTGACGGCGTTCATCGCGCTGGCGGTTGCGCTCGTCTTGCCGCCGGCGGCGAGGGCGCAGAACGGACCGGGCGACGGCGGCGTCTTTACGACGACGCTCCACAACGGTCTGCGAGTCATCGTCGTAGAGGATCGCGCCGCTCCGGTAGTCCAGACGGGCGGTCTGGTACGGATTCGGGTCGCTGCAGGAGACGCCCGGAAGAACCGGTCTCGCGCACGCGCTCGAGCACATGCTCTTTCGCGGCACGCCGGAGGTCTCGTCGGGCGGACTGGACGACGTCGTGGCGCGGCTCGGCGCGCAAATGAACGGCGAGACGAACTACGACTACACGCAGTTCTACTTCATGATGCCGGCCGACAAGCTCGACGTCGCGCTGTACCTCGATGCCGATCGCATGCAACACGCGGCGTTGCGTGCCTCGGATTGGGCCATCGAACGCAATGCGGTGCTCAACGAGATCGACGGCGATGCCAGCTCTCCGTTCTTCAACCTGCTCGCGCGCGTGCGCGCGGCTGCTTTTCCGGGTCAGCCCAGCGGGCGAACGCCGCTCGGCAGTCGCTACGACGTCGCCCGCGCGACCGTCGCCGACATCGCGCGCTATTACCGGGAATGGTACGCACCCAACAATGCGGCGCTCGTCATCGCCGGCGACGTCGATCACGCCAACGCCTTCGCGAAGGCGCAGCGCTACTTTGGAGCGATTCCATCGAAGCGACTCCCCGAGCGGACCAAGACGAATCCAGTTCCGGCGCGCGGGCAAATTGTCGAAGCGCAGTTTCCGTTCCCATTCGAAATACTGGATCTCGCGTATTCGATTCCCGGGGACACGCAGCGCGGCGAGCCCGCGGTGAGCACTCTGTCCACGCTCATCGAAAATCAGCGCTCCCCGTTCTATCGCGCGCTGGTGGAGAGCAATGTCGCGCTGGCCATCGAGACAAACGCGGACACGCAGTTGCGCGGCGGCCTCCTCCACGTGTTCATCGTGCTCAATCCCGGTCATACCGGCGCCGAGGCGCAATCGGTCTTTCAGTCGACGCTGGATTCAGTGATGCAAAATGGTTTCGACCCGGATCTCGTCGTCGCCGCAAAACGGCTGACGATCGCGGAGCGGCTCTTCGCCGCCGACTCGATCGGCGGCATCGGCGACCTCGCGGGCTACACGTACGGCATCGTTGGCGAGAAGCTCGCGGACGAAGACTCGCGGCTCGCCGCCTTAACCGGCAGCGCACTGATGGCCGCGACGCGAACCTATCTCAGCCGCCCGACCGTCGTGGGACACCTCACTCCAAACGAGAGCCCGCCGCGCGGCAACTCGGAGAAGAGCGACGCGGGGGCCAGCGACGACTTCTCCAAGCGCGTGCCGAACGGCCCTATCGTCCAGCCCGCATGGATTGCCAAGGCCGTGCGCACGCCGACGATCGCGCGCAGCGTGCTGCAACCGGTGTCGTTCACGTTGTCCAACGGTGTGCGGGTGATCGTTCAAACGAAGACGGATCGGCCGACGTTCGTGCTGCGCGGTGAGATCGCGTCATCGCCGGCGTTCGAGCCCGTGGGAAAACAGGGGATTATCCGGCTCGCCTCGTCGGTCGCCGATTACGGCAGCGCGAACTATCCCTTCGCGCAACGGCGGAAGCTCACCGACGAGATGGGCGCACTCGTCGAGACCGGGGGCGATTTTTCCGCGCAGGGCGAGACGCGCGACTTCGAGCAGATCGTGGCGATCGTCGCGGACGGTGAAGAGCATCCAACCTTCGCCGACCCCTGGCTCGGGATCGAACGATCGCAGCTGGCCAACAGCCTGCAATCCGAGTCACAAATCTCCGGCGTCCTGATCGATCGCGCGTACGACCGGCTCCTGCTCGCCAGCGACGATCCGTCGCTGCGCCAGCCGACCGCACCGACCGTCGGCGGAATCTCGCGCGACGACCTGCTCGCCTACACCAAGACGTACTGGCGGCCCGACCTTACCACGATTGCCGTCGTCGGAAACCTGACGCCGCAGCGCGTGCGCAGCGTCCTCGAGTCGGCATTCGCTTCGTGGCAGGCCGACGGCCCGCGGCCAAACCCGCACCTGATGGCGCTGCCGCCCGCATCCACTGGTCACGACTACATCGGCACCGCGGCCAATCAGGTTTTCATTCGCCTCGGCCAACCGGCGATCTCGCGTTCGAATCGCGACTACGACACCTTCGTCGTGCTCAATCAAATTCTCGGCGGCGCCGGCGCGTTCGAATCACGCTTGTGGCAAGAGCTGCGCCAGAAACGCGGGCTCGTATACAGCGTCAACAGCTCGCTCGAATCCGACGCGGATCGCGGCGACTTTCGCGTCGAGCTCAACGCGTCACCCAGCCGAGTGGTAGAGGCCGTCGGACTCGTGCGCCGCGAGCTCGAGCGTCTCCAGAACGAACCGGTATCGCAGACCGAGCTCCAAGAGGCCAAGGCGCGCCTGGTCGGCAACGCGCTGCTCGACGAGGCGTCATCGGGCGGTCAGGCCAAGCAGCTGATCGACATCGCCGTCAACGATCTTCCGCTGGATTATTACCGGACGCTCAACGACCGCTTCTCGCGGATCACGGCGGTGGACGTTCAGCGCATCGCGCGCGCGTATCTGCGCCCGGACCGGCTCGTCGAAGTCTACGCGGGGCCGTCCGGTCCCTGGGCGTACCACACGATATGATCGTCACGATCGATCCCACCACCGGCGACGTGATCGAGCGCATACCCCCGATGGATCCGGCGCAGATCGACGCGCGGCTCGACGCGGCCGCGCGCGCCGCACGGGCGTGGAGCTTGGAATCGTTCGAGCAGCGCGCGGAACTCTTGCGCGCCGTGGCGCGACGCTTGCGCGACGAGAACGACTCGCTCGCCGTAACGGCCGTGCGCGAGATGGGCAAGCCAATCGTGCAGGCGCGGGCCGAGGTCGAGAAGTGCGCTTGGGCAATGCGAATATTTCGCCGAACACGGCGCCGCCATGCTCGCGTCCCAGGACGCGCCGTCGAACGCCGCGCGGAGCTACGTCGCGTTTCGCCCGCTCGGCGTGCGTGCTCGCGATCATGCCGTGGAATTTTCCGTACTGGCAGGTCTTTCGCTGCGGCCGCGCCCGCGCTGATGGCGGGCAACGCGGTGCTGCTTAAGCACGCCTCGAATACGACGCGTTGCGCGCTCGAGATGGAGCGCATGTTTCGCGACGCCGGCGCGCCCGAGGGCGTGTTCGGCGCACTGCTCGCGCGCGGCGAGGAGGTCGATGAAGCTCGTCGCCGATCCGCGCATCGCGGCGGTGACACTGACCGGCAGCGAGCGCGCCGGCGCCGCAGTCGCGATCGCCGCCGGCGGGGCAATCAAGAAGTGCGTGCTCGAGCTGGGCGGTTCCGATCCGTTCATCGTCTTTTCCGACGCGGATCTCGACGCCGCCGCGACGACGGCGGTCAAGGCACGCTTTCAGAACAACGGCCAGAGCTGCATCGCCGCCAAACGCTTCATCGTGGAAGCGCCGGTCTACGGCGAGTTCCTGGAACGTTTCGTCGAGCGCGCCGCCGGACAGGTCGTCGGCAACCCGATGGAGGAACGCGTGCAGCTCGGGCCGTGCGCGCGCGCCGACCTGCGCGAGACGATGCACGAGCAGGTGACCGCAACGATCGACCGCGGCGCGCGGCTCGTGCTCGGCGGCACGCCACGCGAGGGTCGCGGCTTCTTCTACGAGCCGACGTCGTCGCGCGACGTCATGCCCGGAATGCGGATGTTCGACGAGGAGGTCTTCGGCCCGGCGGCGGCCGTCGTGCGCGCCGACGATCCGACCACGCACTCGCGCTTGGCCAACGAGTCATCGTTCGGCCTCGGCTCGAGCGTTTGGACGCGCGACGTCGCCGCGGCCGAAGAATTCGCGCGCGCGCATCGAAGCCGGCGCCGTCTTCATCAACGGGATGGTCGCGAGCGACCCGCGCCTACCCTTCGGCGGCGTCAAGAGGAGCGGCTACGGCCGCGAGCTCTCCGCCTTCGGCATCCACGAGTTCGTCAACATTCAAACCGTCTGGATCGGCGCGTCGCACTAAACCCGGCTAGGTCTGCGCCCTTAGAGCGGGCCGACCGCCGGTTCGACCCCCGAACCCTGTGTCGCAAAGACGTTCGTCGGAACAGATGCGCCCGGCGCGATCTCGAACATCTTCGTCGTCGTAGTCGGGCCAGTAGATCGTGCCGTCGGGCGTGACGAGCATCTGCGTATAGAACCCATCGGGACTTAGCGTGATGAAACGCGATGGGGTCTTGCTGCCCGGAGCGTAGATCGCGATGTCGCCCGCGTGGCCGCCCGCATAAATGAATCCGGCTTTGTCCGCGCCCAGCGACAGCCCGCCCGGGAGGTCCGCGAGGTTGAGGTTCTGTGGATTGGACGATCCCCGCGGTACGCGGTAAACGATGGACGTGGCGGTTTTGACGTCGAACGTGTTGACCAGTAGAGCGCCGCTGGGATCGAACGCGAGGCCGCCGACTCCACTGTTCCTCGTCGTCGGAATGTCGATGGTCTTCGACGGTGAGCTCGCACCCGGCGAATAGACCTGCACGATCCCGCCGGCGCTGCCTTGTCGGCGACGTACAGGTATGCCGAGCGAGTCCACGGCGTCGAACCCGGGCACGTTCAGACCGCTCGTGATCGTCTTGAACGGTGCCTTGGCGCCGCGCTTGTATTCGGCGATGCTCGCGCGACTGCCGCCGGAGTTGACGACGTAGAGCGTCCCGTGGCTATCGGTGGCGACGCCGACCGATCGCGTCACGCCGCTCGTAATCTCGCCCAACAGCTTGGGAGCCTTGTGGATGTTTGCCGGGTAGAGCAGGACGTTCGTCGCCTCGTCGGCGATGAAGAGCACGCTCGAACGATGCTGCCTCGCTCGAACCGCCGGCGGCGCAACATGCGCCGCCTTAACCAGCGGCGGCAACGGCGCGTTGCCGGCGGCGCCGCCTCCGAGACATCTCCCGAGCGCAACGACACAAACGAGGGCTGAAACTCTCAACGTCGTCCGCATGAGCCGCAGCTTCGCGCATCGACGTAAAGAAAGTCTGAAGCGTTACACGGAGCCGCAGTATTCGGCGATGCGGAGGATGCCGTCGCGCACGCGCTCCGTGGATGCCGACCCAGCTGAGCCGCAGCCAGCCTTCCATGGATTGGCCGAACGCGATGCCCGGAATCGCTACGACGTCGTGGTCTTCGATCAGCTCCTCCGCCGCGCGACGCGAGGGTGCGCCGTCCGGCAGCTCCGCGCAGGCATAAAACGTTCCTTCCGGCGCGATGAACCGTAGGCCCGACGCGCGCAACACCGTCAGCAGCTCGCCGCGGCGGCCGCGGTACCACGCGGCGTGCTCCTGCAGAGCGCCCGGCGTATGGAAGACGTGTAGCGCGACCTGCTGCGCGAAGGTGTCCGCGCAGGAGGTCGCCCAGGCATGTACCTTGATCGCCTGTGCGACGAAATCGGCGGGTCCCACGATCCACCCGAGCCGCAGCCCCGTGAGCGCGTTGCTCTTGCTCAGCGAGTTGGTCACGATCGTGTGCGGATAAATCCGGGCGAAGTACCCGGGGTTCGGCACGAACGTCTGCTCGCGGTAGATCTCGTCGTGAACGATCCAGACCGGTTCGCCGGCCCGGCCCTCCAGCGCGCGCACGAGCCTCTCGGCGGCCGCGGCGTCGACGACGCGCGCCGTTGGATTACATGGGGAGCAGAGTACGATGGCGCGCGTCCGCTCGCCGACCGCGGCCGCAATGCGCTCCGCGTCGAACGCAAAATCGTCGTCGCGGCGCATGGGGACGACTCGGACGGCGACACCCTCGAGCGTCGCCATCTTGGCGTAGGATGGAAAGGCCGGCTCGACGACCAGCAACTCGTCTTTTGACGGGATCGAGAAGCGTCTTGAGCGTCACGTACATTGCCTCTTGCGACCCGACCGTGACGCAGACGTTTCGCCCGCGCTCCATTCCGGGGTACCGATAGTGCCGAGCGATCGCGTCGCGCAGCGCCGGATCGCCGGCGTTGGGCGTGTACTTCAGCGCCGTGCTGCGTGACGTGGCGGAACGCATGCTCCAAATGTTCCGGACTCGGCCGCAACGACGGCTCGCCCAAACCTAGGTCGATCGACGTCGCGCGTTTGCGCGAAGCGATCTCGCGGATCAGCGAGACGCCGATGTCGAGGACGCGCGGGTTCATACGGCGAGCCCATACTCGCGCAAAGCGGCGTTGAGCGATACCTTGAGGTCGGTTGACTTCGTTTCGCGTGCCGACGATCGAGCGCGCACGGCGTCGCGTACTCTCCCGCCGCGAACTGCTTCGGAAGCACGCCCGGGATCAGCGACGGCTCGCGCGGGCACGCGGCCCTTGGTGACCGCCGGTTCGCCGCCGCGAACGTCGACGATAGGAGTGCTCGCCGTTAGCACGACGCCGGCGCCGATCACGGCTTCCCGCTCGACGCGCACGCCTTCGACGAGGATGCAGCGAGAGCCGACGAACGCGCCGTCCTCCACGATGACCGGCGCGGCCTGCGGCGGCTCGAGGACGCCGCCGATCCCGACGCCGCCCGAGAGGTGCACGCCTTGACCGATCTGCGCGCACGAACCAACGGTTGCCCACGTGTCGACCATCGCTGCCGTCGCCGACGTAGGCGCCGATGTTGACGAAGCCCGGCATCAAGATCACGCCGGGGCCGAGGAAACTTCCGTAGCGCGCCACTCCGGGCGGAACGCAACGAACTCCGAGCTTCTTGTAGTTGCGCTTGAGGGAAAGCTTATCGTAAAAGACGGGCGCCGTCGCCGCGGCGATCGCCCATCCATTCGATCCGGCGCCGCCGGAAGTACAAGAGGATTGCCGATTTGAGCCACGCGTTCGTCACCCAATCGCCGTCCCGCGGCTCGGCCACGCGAACCGCGCCCTCGTCCAGCAGCGCGATCGCCTGCTCCACGGCGCGTCCGCTCCGGCCGCGCACGTCGGCATCCCCACGTTCCAACGCGGCGATTTGTGATTGCAGATCTTTTAGCGTCACCGGGCCAGTGCTACGGCGCCGGGTAAGCCTGCCCCCGCCGCTTACGGCGGCTACAGGGGCGGCTACGCCGCGAAGCGCATTATCCTAGCCCTGCAGCAGGAAAGGAGTTTACGTGCCGAACTCGCCGAGCGACGAACAACGAATCAACACCATCCGCTTTCTCGCGGTCGACGCCGTCCAAAAGGCCAACTCCGGCCATCCCGGCATGCCGATGGGCGCCGCCGCGATGGCCTACACGCTGTGGACGCGACACCTGCGGTTCAATCCCGAGGACCCGCACTGGTTCAACCGCGACCGCTTCGTACTCTCCGCCGGGCACGGCTCGATGCTGCTCTACGCCCTGCTCTACCTTACCGGTTACGATCTGACGCTCGACGACCTCAAGAACTTCCGCCAACTCGACAGCAAGACGCCCGGGCATCCCGAGGCGGAGCGAACGCCCGGCGTCGAGGCGACCACCGGCCCGCTCGGCCAGGGATTCGCTAACGCCGTCGGCATGGCGATCGCCGAGGCGCAGCTCGGCGCCGTCTACAATCGCCCGGATCAGCCGATCGTCGACCACTACACCTACTGCCTCTGCGGCGACGGCGATCTGATGGAAGGCATCAGCCAGGAGGCGCTGTCGCTGGCCGGCCATCTGAAGCTCGGCAAGCTGATCGTCTTCTACGACGACAACCGCGTCTCGCTCGCGGGTCCGACCGACGTCACGCTTCACCGACGATCCGATCGCGCGCTTCGACGCGAGCGGTTGGCACACGCAGCTCATCGACATCGACCACGGCAACGACGTCGCGACGATCGACCAGGCGATCACGGTCGCGAAAAACGTAACCGATCGGCCATCGTTCATCGCGGTGCGGACGCACATCGGCTACGGTTCGCCCCGCGCAAGACAACTATCTCGCGCACGGCGAAGCGCTCGGCCCGGAGAACGTCAAGAAGACCAAAGAGGAGTTGGGCTGGCCGCTCGAGCCCGACGTTCTACGTTCCCGACGACGTGCTCGAGTTCTATCGCGACGATCGGCGCGAAGGGCGCGCGAGATGCAAGCGCAGACTGGCAGCGAGACGTACGACGCGTGGAAGCGCGCGAATGCCGATCTCGCCGCGCAGCTCGAGCGCGCGCTGCGCAAGGACGCTCCCGGCGAACCTGCCGTGGCCGACGTTCACGGCCGAGAACGGCAGCGTCGCGACGCGCGACGCCGGCGGCGCGGTGATGAATGCCATCGCGATGGCGCTGCCCGAACTCGTCGGCGGCTCCGGCGGACCTCGATCCGTCGACCAAGACCTACCTCAAGAACTGCGGCGACTTCGAGCCCGGCAACTACGCCGGGCGCAACATTCACTACGGTGTGCGCGAGCATGCGATGGCGGCCGCCACGAACGGGATCTCGCTGCACGGCGGACTGTTGCCGTTCGCGGCAACGTTCTTCAACTTTCGTCGACTACATGAAGCCGGCGCGTGCGCCTAGCGCGCCTCGACAAGATCCACGTCGATCTACGTCTTCACTCACGACTCGGTCTTTCTCGGCGAAGATGGCCCGACGCACGAGCCGATCGAACAGCTCGCGATGTTGCGCGCGACGCCCAACTGCACGACGGTACGTCCGGCCGACGCGCTCGAGATGCTCGAGGCCTGGAAGCTCGCGGTCGCAGCAAAAGCGCGCCGCTGGGCGCTCGTCCTCACGCGGCAGAAGGTGCCGTTCCTCGGTGAGCGCGACGCCGCGGTCGAGCAGGCGCCTACGTCATCGCCGATGCGGACCGGGACCGGCCCGACCTCATCCTGATCGCGACGGGCTCGGAGGTCTCGCTCGCCATCGATGCCAAGCACATTCTCGAGGGCAAGGCGTCCGGACGCGCGTCGTCTCGATGCCTTGTTGGGAACTCTTCGACGACCAGCCGCAGTCGTATCGAGACGAGGTCCTGCCGCCGCGGTCACGGGCGCGAATGTCGATCGAGGCCGCGGCCACCCTGGGCTGGGCGAAGTAGGTCGGCGACCACGGATTCGCGTTCGGCATCGATACGTTCGGAGCGTCGGCGCCGGCCGCGGCGATCGCGAAGGCGTTCGGCTTCACGCCGGAGAACGTCGCCGACGTCGCGCTGCGAACATTCGCTCTTGCCGCCGCTACACTCAAGGAGACGAACATGGAGAAACCAAGTCCAACAACTGCTCGACGCCGGCCAGAGCGTGTGGCTCGACAACCTGCGGCGCAGCATGTTCGCTTCCGGCGAACTGCAGCGCCTGATCGATCGTGGCTTGCGCGGGATGACGAGCAATCCAACGATCTTCGAGAAGGCGATCGGCGCCGGCAACGACTACGACGAGCAGCTCGCGACGCTGATCGGTTCGGAGAAGAACGCCGACGCGCTGTTCTGGGACCTCGCGGTCGCGGACATCCGGAGCGCCTGCGACGCGTTCGCACCGGTCTACGCGTCCTCGGCGGAAACGACGGCTTCGTCAGTCTCGAGGTCTCTCCGCTGCTCGCCAACGATACGGCCGGCACGATCGCGATGGCGGAGGAGCTCTGGAAGCGAGTCGAACCGCCCGAACGTGATGATCAAGATTCCCGGCACGAAGGAAGGCCTCGCCGGCGATCGAAGAGTCGATCTATCGCGGGATACAACATCAACGTTACGCTGATCTTCTCGGTCGAGATGTACGAGCGCGCGGCGCGCGCGTACATCAAGGGCTTCGAACGCCGCGTGGCGGAGGGCAAGCCGGTCGACAAGATTCGCTCGGTCAACTCGCGTCTTCGTCAGCCGCATCGACACGGCGATCGACAAGCTGCTTCAAGACGCGCATCGCCAAAGGCGAGAAACTCGAGCCGCTGCTCGGCAAGACGGGCATCGCCGGGCCTCAAGCTCACCTATCAGAAGTTCAAGGAGATCTTCCTCGAGCGACGAGTTCGCGGCGCTGCGCGCCAAGGGCGCGCGCCGTGCAGCGGCCGCTCTGGGCCTCGACCTCCACGAAGAACCCCCACTACCCCGACCTGATGTACGTCGAAAACGTCGTCGGGACGCACACGGTCAACACGATGCCGCCTCACACGCTCGACGCGCTGCTCGATCACGGAAAGATCGCTGCAGACACGGTCGAGAGCGACCTCGCGGCGCGGCCGACGACGATGCGCGCGCTGCAGGACGCGAAGATCTCACTCTTCGACGTAACCCACCAGCTCCAAGTCGAAGGCGTCACGCTCTTCTCCGATTCGTTCGCGGCGCTGCTCGGCGCGATCGTCTACAAGCAGAAGCTGCTCGCAGTCCGGCGGCGCCGAACGCGTGCGGCTCTCGCTTGACGGCGCGCAACCCGCCGTACGAAACGCGCGCTCGCGCGCTTGGCCGACGCCGATTTTCTGAAGCGGATCTGGGCGCACGACCCGACGCTCTGGTCGAGCGACCCGGAAGCCGTCGCGATCATCAAGCAAGCGCTCGGGTGGCTCGACATCCCGCAGCACATGCTCGAAGAGCGTTCCGCGGGCTGCAAATCGTTCGCGAATGATTCGCGGGAGAGATTCGACTCACGCGGTCGTCTGCGGCATGGGCGGCAGCTCGCTCGCGCCAGACATTCTTGCCGACACGTTCGGCTCGATGCGACGGCTATCCCGAGCTGCACGTTCTGGACTCGACGCGACCCGGAACAGATCAAGGAGCTGGAAGGCACAGATCGACTCCCGCACACGCTCTTCATCATCTCGAGCAAGAGCGGCACGACGACCGAACCGAACGCGTTTTACTGCTACTTCCACGAGAAGGTCTCAAAGCAGGTGGGCGCTGCAACCGCCGGCGTACACTTCATCGCGATCACCGATCCCGGAACGACGCTCGACAAAGAGGCGAAGGAGGCCGGTTTCCGCGCGGATTTCGAGAACGATCCGAACATCGGCGGCCGCTACTCGGCGCTCTCGTTCTTCGGCATCGTGCCGGCCGCCATCGCCGGCTACGACGTCAACCTGCTGCTCGACCGCGCGCTCGGCGCGATGCACGCCAACGATCGCAGCGTCGATCCGCGCAGCGCACCCGGCGTGCGCTTCGGCGCCGCGATCGGCGGCCTCGCGGTCAACGGGCGCGATAAGCTCACGATCGTCACGCATCCCGACGTCGAGGCCTTCGGCGCGTGGGCGGAACAGCTCATCGCCGAGTCGACCGGCAAGCTCGGCAAGGGCATCGTTCCGATCGAAGGCGAGCCGCTCGGCGCAGCCCGAGCGACTACGGCGACGACCGCGTCTTCGTGTATGTCGGCGCGAATCTGCCGGATCCGGAGGCCGGAATCGCCGAGAAGCTCGAGGCCCTCGAATCGGCCGGCCATCCGGTGATTCGCCTGGCGATGAACGATCGCTACGACGTCGGCGAGCAGTTCTACCTTTGGGAGATCGCGGTCGCGGCCGCCGGCGTCATTCTCGGCATCAACGCGTTCGACCAGCCCAACGTGCAGGAATCGAAAGACAACACGTAGCGCTCCTCGAGCAATACGCGAAGAACGGCGCCTTCGACGAGCCGAAGCCCGACGTCGAGACTCCGGCGTTCGACATCACCTACCTATCCGGTAGTCGTTCGATTTCCGGCGGAAATCCCGCGCAAGCTCTCGCCGCGCTCTTCGCGCAGTTGCGTCCGCACGACTACAATCGCCATCACGGCCTACATCGCCCGCAACCAGACCCACACCGATCTCCTGCGCGACCTGCGGTTAAAGATCCGCGACGCGCAGCACGTCGCAACGACCGTTGGTTTCGGACCGCGCTTCCTGCACTCGACCGGACAGCTGCACAAAGGCGGCCCGGACACGTGCGTCGTGCTTCAGATCACCGCCGACGATCCCGACGATCCGATGATTCCGGGAATGAACGTCGGCTTCCGCACGCTTCTGGCGGCACAGGCGTTGGGCGACTGGAATCGCTGGACAAGCGCAAGCGCCGGGGCGTACGCGTGCATCTCAAGGGTCCCGTGGAGCCGGCGCTGCGCGCGCTCATCGCACGCAGTGGACGAAGCACTCGCCGTCCGCGCATGAAACGGAAAGGACGAACGAACTAAATATGCAGCTTGGAATGGTCGGCCTCGGCAAGATGGGCGACAACATGACGCACGCGCCTGATCAAAGGCGGCCACGAAGTCGTCGCATACGATCGCGATCCCGCAAGCCGTTGTGCGCACGGTCGGGCACGGCGCAACCGGCGCCGACAGCCTCGCCGGTATGGTGGCGAAGCTGACGGAATCACCAAAGGTCGCGTGGGTCATGGTGCCGGCCGGCGCACCCACCGACGACACGATCCACGCCCTCGCCGACGCGATGGGCGGCGGCGGCATCGTCATCGACGGCGGCAACACGAACTATAAAGATGGGCTGCGCCTGTACGGCGACTGCAAGGCGAAGGGGGTTTCGCTGATCGACGCAGGCACGAGCGGCGGCGTCTGGGGACTTGACGGAAGGCTACTGCCTCATGGTCGGCGGCGACGATGCCCCCGTCCGCCACTGCGAGCCGATCTTCGTCACTCTCGCTCCGCCGAACGGTTACGCGCACGTCGGTCCACCCGGCGCCGGCCACTTCTCCAAGATGGTGCACAACGGCATCGAGTACGGGCTGCTGCAGGCCTACGGCGAGGGATTCGAGATCCTCAAAGAGTCGCAGTACGACTACGACCTCGGGCAGCTGGCCGAGCTGTGGACGCACGCGAGCGTCGTGCGCTCGTGGCTGCTCGAGCTGCTGGTCCTGGCGTTCCGCGAAGACCCGGGGCTCAAAGACATCCGCGGCTACGTCGAGGATACGGGCGAAGGTCGCTGGACGGTCGAGGCGGCGATCGACGAAAACGTGCCGGCGCCCGTCATCACCCTCTCGCTGCTCGCGCGCATGGCGTCGCGGCAGGACGAGTCCTTCAGCGCAAAAGTCGTAGCGGCGTTGCGCAACCAGTTCGGCGGGCACGCCGTCAAGAGCGAGGCCCATGCCTGACGACACGCTCGCGGCACAGGCGCACGCGACGGGCGACGGCGCAGCCGTCAATCCGCTGCGCGAGGGCCTCGCGTCGGATCGCATCACGAATCCCTGCAGTGTCGTCTTCTTCGGCGCGAGCGGCGATCTGTTCAAGCGCATGCTGCTGCCGGCGGTCTATGCGATGCGACTCAACGGGACGCTTCCGACGGATTTCGCGTTGGTCGGCTTCGCGCGCACCGAGTACGACAACGACAGCTTCCGCAAGTACTGCCGCAAGCAGCTCGAGCTCTTCATGCCGGACGGCCAAAAGCCGCAGGGCGCGCTCTGGGACGACTTCGCCCAACGGATCAGTTACGTCACGGCCGACTTCAACGACACGCGCCACTTCATCGCGCTGAAAGATCGCCTCGCGGAGAACGACAAGCAGTTCGGCACGGCCGGAAATCACATCTTCTACCTCGCGACGCCGCCGCCGGTCTTCCCGGAGATCATCAAACATCTGAAACGCGCCGGGCTCGATAAGAACGACGAGGGCTGGACCCGGATAGTCGTGGAGAAGCCGTTCGGAACCGATCTCGCGTCGGCGCGCACGCTGCAGACGCGCCATCGAGGCGGTCTTCCCCGAGAACGAGGTCTACCGCATCGACCATTACCTCGGCAAGGAGCCGGTGCAAGACATCCTCGCGCTGCGCTTCGCCAACACGATCTTCGAGCCGATCTGGAACCGGAACTACGTGCAGAACGTCCAGATCACGTCGGCGGAGTCGCTCGGCGTCGAGCAGCGCGGCGGATATTACGATCACGCCGGTGCGCTGCGCGACATGATCCAGAACCACGTGATCAACCTCCTGGCCTTGGTCGCGATGGAGGCGCCGATCTCGGCGGCCGCCGACCACATCCGCGACGAGAAGTACAAGGTGCTGTCCGCGATCATGCCGACGGCGCACGCCGGGGTGTGGGCGATGTCGCGCCCGCGGGCAGTACGGGCCGGGAACGATCGACGGGAACGCCGTCAAGGGGTATCGCGAGGAGCACGACGTCACGCCCGACTCAAACACGGAGACGTTCGCAGCCGCCAAACTGTACATCGAGAACTGGCGCTGGGCGGGTGTTCCGTTCTATCTGCGCTCGGGGAAGCGGCTGCCGCGCAAGGTATCCGAGATCGTGGTCACGTTCAAGCCGATCCCGCATCGTTTCTACGGCGAATCGACCGACCGGATCGAGCCGAACGTGCTCGTGATCAAGATCGAGCCCGACGAGGGCATCTCGATGCGCATCGAGGCTAAGGTCCCCGGCCCGAAGGAGCACGTGCGCAGCGTCTACATGGACTTCAGCTACGGCACCGGCTTCGGCGTGCAGTCGCCGCCGGCGTACGAGCGGCTGATCGGCGACGTCATGCTCGGCGACCAGACCTTGTTCACCCGCTGGGACGCCGTGGAGCGCGCGTGGGAGATCGTGACGCCGATCCTGGAGGTGTGGCAGAACACGAAAGACTTCTCGTTCCCCAACTATGCGGCGGGAAGTCAGGGCCCCGAGAGCGCGCACGCGCTCTTTCCCGACTGGCGCCACTTGTGAGCATCGAACTCGCGCCGGTGCTCGACCAGCTCAACGAACGCTCGCGCGAACGCGGCAGCGACGTGCACGGGGCCGTCATGTCGCTGGTCGTGTTCTTCGAGGACTCCGCGATCGGCGAGCTGGCTCGCGACCGGATTCATACGCTCGCCTCCAAGCATCCTTCGCGCGTGATCGTCCTCGACGGCACGCGATCCCCGATGTGACGCGCGTCGAGGCGGGCGACTGGGTCGAGCTCGGGGCGCAGCAATGTTCGCCCGAGACGCTGCGCTCCGCGATCGCGGCGCTGCGCCTGCCCGAGGCGCCGCTCGTGTTGCTGTGGATCGCGCCCGGCATCGGCGACGACCCCCGTTTCGCCATGCTCTCCGAAAACGTGCAGACGGTAGTCTATAACAGTTCCCTGGTGGACGGGGGGCACGCCGCGCTATGCGAGCTGGTCGACTACGTGCGGCAGCACCCTCAGCTTCCGCTGGCAGACATCGCATATCTGCGACTGGCCCCGTGGCAAGAAAGCGTCGCCATCTTCTTCGATGGAAAGGACGTTACTGAACTCTTCGATCTGCGTCGCGTCGAGATCGCATGCGGCTCCGAACCGGAGGGCTTCTACCTGCTGGGGTGGCTGGCCAGCCGCCTGCACTGGAGGCCGTGTTCTGAACGTTCGCTTCTCACGCGTCGCGGCAACGAGGTAGAGTTCGAGATCCGGCGCGCGGGCGAGCCGCGCAGGATCGCGTGCGTCGCGCTTAGTTCGTCGCGCTCGAAATTCGTCGCCGAGGTGGACAAAAATGCCGAGACCATCCAGTTGAGCGTGACGGGCCCCAGCGCGAACTCGCGGCGTTACCGCGCGATCAGCAATCCCGGCATCGCCGCGTTGCTCGAACGAGCGATCCTGTGGGGCCAGAACGATCGTGTCTTCGCGGATTCACTCGATGCGGCGGGCGAAATTCTGGCTTGCGGAAGGAGGTAACGGTGTCGGCTCGAGGCGAGATGCACGTCTATCGCGATCCGGCGGCTCTCGCGCGCGCGTTGGCGGACTTCGTCGTCGCGACGGCGCGGCTCGCCATGGCCGAGCGCGGCGCTTTCCGGCTCGCGCTGTCGGGCGGCCATACGCCTCAAACCACCTACGAGCTGCTCGGCCGTGAGCCTCTCCGCACGGAAATTTCCTGGAGCGACACCTTCATTTATTTTGGCGACGAGCGCTGCGTGCCGCCGAACGACGAGCAGTCCAATTACCGAATGGTGGAGCGCGCGCTGTTTCAGGACGTGCCCGTTCCGCCGGCAAACGTGCACCGCATTCGCGGAGAGATCGATCCGGGATTGGCCGCCAACGAGTACGCCTCGATTCTGCGTGCCGATCTGGGCAACGCGCCACACTTCGATCTGATGTTGCTGGGCCTCGGCAAGGACGGGCATACGGCGTCGCTCTTTCCGGGTATGGCACCGGACACCGACGACGAGGCCCTCGTGCGCGCGGTGTACGCCGAATCGGATGCGATGTGGCGCGTGACGATGACGCCGAAGGTCATCAACATGTCGCGCAGCGTCGCCTTCGCCGTGCAGGGCGCGGACAAGGCGCAGATTCTCGCGGAGGTGTACGAGGGACCGGCCGATCCGGTAAAATATCCGGCGCAGATCGTGCGGCCCGAGCCGGGGAGGCTCACGTGGTTCGTCGACGAGCTCGCCTCGGGTATGCTCCGAAAGAAGACGCACTGAAGCGTCTGATCCTCAACGCCGACGATTTCGGGGCCGCCCCGGAGGTCAACGAGGCGGTGGAGCGGGCGCATCGCGATGGCGTGCTGCGCTCGGCCAGCCTCATGGTCGGCGCTGCCGCCGCCGACGACGCCATCGAGCGTGCGCGGCGGATGCCCGGCCTCGCGGTCGGGCTGCACGTCGTGCTCGTCAACGGTCGCCCGGTGCTGCCGCCCGAGCGCGTTCCCGACCTGGTGGACGCGCGCGGCGAATTCCTGGTCGATCTCGTGCGCGCAGGATTTCGCTTCTTCTTGCGCCGCGGAATACGCGCTCAACTCGCCGCGGAGATACGCGCGCAGTTCGAGCTTTTCGCGCAGACGGGGCTCGGGCTGGACCACGTGGATGCGCAATCGCACATGCACGTGCACCCGACGGTCTTCCGCCTGATCGTGCGCATCGGCGCCGCGTACGGAATGCGCGCGATCCGCATCCCGCGCGAACCCTTCGGAAGGACGCGCAGCATCGCGCCGTGGCTGTGGCTCATGCGGGTGCGTGCGCGCCGCGCCGGGATCGCGTGCAACGACTACGCGCTCGGCGTCACCGAGGCCGGCGCGTTGACCGAGCAGCGGGTCCTGCAGCTGCTCGAGACGCTGCCCGACGGCGTGACCGAGATCTTCTTTCATCCCGCCACACAGGCGTTTAACGGCGCGGACCGCGGCACCGAACGCTACGCGTGGGAGGGCGAGCTCGCCGCGCTCACCAGCCCGCTCGTGCGCGACGCCATCGCGCGTAACGGCGTCGTGAGCACGACCTACGGCGAAGTCGCCGGCAGCGCCGATTGATCCTCTTCATCATCACTATCGCGGGCGCGGCGTATCTCGCCACGGCCGCGCTGTGCCTCGCCGAGTTCATGCGACGACCGCTGGAGACAGCGCTCGAATTTCTCCCGACCGTTACGATCCTCAAACCGATCGCTGGACTCGAGCCGGAGCTATACGAAAACCTCGCGTCGTTCTGCGAACAGGACTACGACGCGTGGTACGAGGTCGTGCTGTGCTTACACTCGCGCGAGGATGCGGCGCTGGCCGTCGCCGAGCGGATCGCGAACGATTTCCCATCGCGCGCTATCGTCGCGATAGGCGAGGCGCCGGACATGCTCAATCCAAAAATCGCGAATCTCGCCAAGCCCGGCGTCGAGCTGCGCGGCGAGATCATCGTCATCGCCGACAGCGACGTGCGCGTCGGGTCCGGCTACCTGCGCGCGCTCGCGGCGGCGTTCGCCTCGGAGCGCGTCGGAGCGGCGACGTGCCTGTACGCCGCGATGCCGGGCGCCGGCGTCGTCGCGCGGCTCGGCGCGCTCTACATCGAGGACGGCTTCGCGCCGTCGGTGTTGGTGGCACTCGCCATCGGCAAGCTCCGCTTCTGTCTCGGAGCATCGATGGCGGTGCGCCGCCGCGTACTCGAGGCGATCGGCGGACTCGCCGCGCTCGGACAGCATATCGCCGACGACCATCGGCTGGGCGAGCTCGTCGCCGAAAGCGGGCGCGACATCGAGCTGTCGCGCTACGTCGTGCGGACGGCCGTTTCGGAGACGACGCTGGGCGACCTCTGGACGCACGAGCTGCGCTGGGCGCGCACGAATCTCGCGCTGGCGCCGGCGGGCTATCTCTTCTCCTTCATCACGTACGCGCTGCCCTTCGCGCTGATCTACCTGGCGGCGTCGCGCAATCTCGCGTGGGGCATTCCGCTGCTCGCCCTCTGCGCCGCGCTGCGCATCGCGGTCCACTATCTCGCTCGCCGGGCGCTGTGCGTGCGGAGATCCGACGACCTCTGGCTCATCCCGGCTCGCGATTTCCTCAGCCTCGCGGTCTGGGTCGCGAGCCTGCTGGGCCGAGCGGTGCGCTGGCGCGACAAAGAGTATCCGAGGGTAACGTGAGCGTCGACGCCCGGGCCGGCCGGCCGGATTTGCGCGCCGGCTGGCAGTTGGCCGTGGCCGCTCTGTTCCTTCTGCTTGCCGGAATCTACATCCATTTGGGAAGTTGGCGCTACGACATATTTCGCGCGGGAGTGGACGACTGCATATTCACGCAGGTCGCGAATGGCTTGCTGACGGGTTTCTCCTCGACGATCGAGGGCTCCGTCAATCATCTCCTCGTGCACTTCTCGCCGATCCTGGCGATAGCGACGCCCTTCGTGAAGGTCTTCGACGGTGCGCGCGGGTTAGTTGTGCTCCAGTGCCTGCTCGCGGCCGCGACGATCTTCCCGTTATGGTCGATGGCGGCGTCCCGTTTACCGAAGTGGTTGGCGTTTGTGACGACGCTCGCAGCGGCCGCGTATCCGCCGCTGAGCGCATCGGCGGTCGGTGACTTTCACGAACTCGCCTTTACGCCTCCACTTGCCGCCACGCTGGTTTGGGCGGTGGATCGCAAGGCGTGGCGCATTGCCATCGCGGCCGCCGTTGCGCTGGCCACGGTCAAGGAAGATCAGTTCGTCACCTTGGCGTTCATCGGCGTTACGGTTGCCGCCATCGGGCGAAGGGACCGCGCGATGCGGAGCTGCGGCGTTTGGATCGCGTCGATCGCCGCGATCGCGGCGGTGCTCTATTTCGGCGCGGTGCGTCCCCTCATCGACCCACACTTTCCGTACTTCTCGCTGCACTTTTACGAGTGGTGGCGCTTCCCCGCGACGACGGCGGGTTTCGTGGCGCCATGGTCGCCCGTACGCGCTCAATATCTCTTAGGCGCTCTGCTGCCGCTGGCGTTTCTTCCGTTGCTCTCGCGGTACATGCTCTTCGCGCTGCCCGGTTTGACGGAGGTGCTGCTTTCGCACGAGGGAGTAACGATGTCGCTGGGCGCGCATTACACGGCGACTTGGAGCGGTTACCTGCTGTGCGCGTTCGTCGACGGCGTGGCGCTCGTCTATCAGCGCCGGCCGGTCGCCGCAAAAGGCTTGCTCGTGTTTGCGCTCGGCGCGTCGGCTTGGACGTCGCGCTATCACAGTCCGATCGACCCACCGTTCGCGCTCTACCGTGAGCCGAATGCGGCAGATGCTATCCGCGAGCGCGAGCTGTCGGCGCTGCCGCGCGACGCCAGCCTCGGAAGCGGTCCGTGGGTGCTGCCACACGTCGCGATGAATCCGCTGGCCACGGTGGCGATGACCGAAGGCGAGGAGTACCTCGTGTTCGACCATTTCACCGACGCTTCGTACTGGATCGCCGCGGATCGCCCCACTATACGGCATCTGACGAAGAGCCGGGCGTATGAGCAAATTTACAGCGGGGCGGGAATCGTCGTGCTTAGGCGCGCGAATCGCTGATGCCGCGGCTGGACCGTTGGTCGTGGTTGGCGGTCGGACTCTTCGCCGTCGGGATGCTGGTACGAGCGGCATTGTACTTTCCGCCAGCGATGTATCAGCTCGATTCGGACGCCGTAATAGCGGGATTGTGCGCGTTTCGCGTGGCCGACGGCCAATTTCCGGCGTTCATCCCCGGCGGCACGCGCGTCGGCGCCGCGAGCTGTTACGTCGCAGCGGCGTACTTCCATCTCTTCGGGGCCGGCAGGGTCGGTTTGGCGCTGACGGGGCTGACGTGGGGAGCGCTCTATCTCGCCTTCAGTCTGCTCTTCCTGCGCGCTACGCTCGGGCGCAAGTTCGGCCTGTCTCGGTTACGTGTTCGCGATCGTGCCGCCGGAGCAGTTCATGACCATCACATACGCGCCGTGGGGCTATGGCGAGATCATGGCGTCGTGCGCGGCGACGCTGTGGCTCGCGGCGCTGTGGCGCAACGGCGGCGCGCTGTGGCAGCGCGTCGCGTTCGGATTCAGCGTCGGGCTGGGACTCTGGTTTTCGATTCAGACGCTGATGATCGCGCTGCCCGCGATCGCGTGGATCGCTCTGAAACGCCGCCGCGCGACGCTGCGCGAGGCGATTCCCGCTTTGCCCGCTGTCGTCGTGGGCTTCCTGCCGTATCTTCTCGGCAACGTCACGCGCGGCTTCCCATCGCTTACGCAGAACTGGGCCTCGCGGCCCGTGTCGAGCTGGTGGCAAGCCGGGGACAACTGCGTGTGGCTTACTACGTACCTAATTCCCAAGCTCTTCATCCGCGAGTACGCCGGCTGGTGGTCGCTGCCGGCGCTGCTCGCACTTGCATATGTGGTCGTGGCGGTTGGATTCCTCATCGCCGTGCGCGGGAGGGCTCGGCGGCCGGATGCTCCCTATTCGCTCGGCGAGCTCGCGCAGCTGCTGCTTTTGGTGCTGGCGGCGGTCGTGCTCATCTTCAGCTTCTCGGACGCGGGCACCGTCCGCGGCTGGACCGTTCGTTACATCGCGCCGCTCTACGTCGTGGCGCCGGTGGCATGCGCAGTTGGAGTCGCCGCGCTATGGCGCCGCGCGAGCTGGCTCGCGGTCGCGGCCGCGGCGGCGCTCATCGTCCCTAACCTGCTGCTCTACGGTCTGCCGGGCAGCGCCCTGCGCGCCGGCCTCACCGCGCAGCTACGCGATGACGAGCGCTTTCGGGCCCTTCTGGCTCAACGCGACATCCGCATGGTGTACGGCAATTACATCTGGGTCTATCATTTAAACTTCGATACGGACGAACGCGTCGCCGGCGTGCCGTTCGACGCGCCATATGACTACTACGACTACGGCGGTCGGCTTGGGGCGTCGCCAGTCCGATGGGCGGCCGAGGGCGGAAAGGATGAGGTTCTGCGGTGGGTCCGCGTAACCGGCGCGCACGGTATCACGACGACCAACGGCGATCTGTTCGTGTTCATACCGGACCGGCCGGCGCCAAACGCGGCGAAGCTGCTAATGACGCTGCGCGGCGCTGCGTCCCCGCACGGGAACCGCCGCCGTCAGCGGATCTAGGCGGAGCTTTTATTTCGGGAACTGACGAAGCCCGATGGTCGTTCCGTTCGGATCCTTGATGATCGCAACCAGCAATCCTTGGGCGACATCCTTCGGGTCCTGTACCGTCTCCGCGCCGGCCGCGACCAGCTTCGCCAGAGCGGCGTTGATATCGCTAACCGTCACGTATGCGATCTGCGACGACTGACTGGGCTGCGAGCCCCGCGGAACGATTCCGACTTCGGTCTCTCCGGCTTTGAAGCCGACATAGTAGGGGCTGTCGGCGTAGGGCTCGGTACCGAGCAAGGTAGCGAAGAACTCCTTCGTCTTCGACACGTCCGACGCGGGATAGCAGATCAGATTGACCGGGTTCATCTCGTCTCCTTTTTGGACAGGTGTTGCCAGGATGACGAATTCTGACGATTGGATGTGACAGGCGTTCGCGCGGTGACGGCCCACACGGTCAGGGTGACGACGGCTTCAGCGCTTTGGAGCCGAGAGTCTTTAGGTTGACGCCGTTGGCGTCGAGGATCGTTCCCTCGACGCGCTGCACCTCGACGACCGCCTTGTTCAGGTCGGTTTGCGCCTGCAGCTCGCGGCCGCGCGCCGCCGCGAGCTGGACTTGGCGCTGCAGCACCAGGAACGTCGTCGAGGTCCCGTTGTGGAATTTGCGCACCTCGCTCGCATAGACGGCCTCGGCGGATTGTCGCGACTGGCTCGCGGCGTACAGCCGTGAGAGCGCCGACTGATAGCTTTGCAACGCGTCGCGTGCCTCGGCGGCGATGCGTTGATCCAAGCCTTGCGCCTCGACCGCCGCTTGCTGCTCCTCTTGGTTGGCGACCCGTTTCAGCCCACGCGCGAAGCTGTTCTCCAGCGGAATGTTGACGTTGAACGAGATGTTGAACGCCGGATAGCGCCACGCCCACATGTTGGCCGTTGCGGTACCCATCTTGCCCTGTGTTTCCGGCGGCGGCGTCGGACAACCGCCCGGCGGGAAGGGAAGGTTGCACGCTTGCGACTCGAAGCTCGGTATCGGCGCCAGCAGCCCGGCGAAACCGTTGCTCTGATACTGCACCTGAACGTCGGCTTGCGGGAGCAGTTGATTCTTCGCGTAGGCTTCGTCCACGTCGGCCTGCCGGATCGCGTCCTGTGCCTGTCGCACCTCCGGGCCGATACTTCGCCGCCAAGGCGACGATCGCCGACAGGTCCTCGACCGTGGGAAGCTGCTGCACCGGCGACGACGGCACGAGGTTGGCTCGCCAAATCGGATCGTCGGGGTCGGAGACGATCAGGCCCTTGAGCTGATTCTGGAGCCTCGAAACCGTCTCGAGCGTCGCGAACACGTCGCTCTGAAACTTCGCCACCTGGCTCAGCGCCTCGACCGCGGTCACGGGCGGCGCCGCGCCGCGCCGCGCGATTCGGACGACGCTCTGCTCCTGTGTCGCCGCTTCTTTCAGCGCCTCTTCCTGGATGGCGACGTTGCGCCACGCGGCGACGAGGTTCCAGTAGGCGTCCGCGACCTGCGCGATAGTGCTCGAGGCATCCACGAGTGCCTGCGCCTCCTGCGAGTCGGCCGTGAGGAGCTGCAGCTTGAGCGCGCGCTTCGCTTCGTTCATCCCGAAGTTCCGCAACAGGGGTTGCGTCACCGCGAGGTTGAGCGACGACTGATAGTACGGATTGAACGTGTTGATCAGCGTGTTATTGTAGGTGCGGGTTCGGGTTATTTCGGCTGTATACGTCGTACCGTTGACGAGCTGCCCCGAGAACGATCCCTGAAAATTGTACTGATGTTGAATGATGTTGCCGGGGCCTGCGGTCTCGCACGTAAACGGTTGACCGGTAATGGGATTCGTGCACGTGTACAGTCCGGGGTTGCCCGGCCCTGCGAAGAAGAGATTCTCGGGCGGCGTGACCGAGAAACTCGACGACGGCTCGAGCTGGAGCTGCGTGTCGAAGGCGGATTTCGCCTCCGCGATCCGGTAGCGGGCGATGCGCGCGTTCGAGGCCGAGATCGCCAGATTGGGATTCTGCAGCAGCGCCATCGCGACGGCGTCTTGCAGCGAGATCCCGACGAAGGGCTGTTGGGTGACGCCGACGATTGCTGCAGAATCAGGCCCCGCGGTCGGGCGCGCGATACCCCGGTGCGACGCTCGGCACAGGCGCCAGGCTCGCCGACGGTATCGGCGTCGGCAGCTGGGCTCGTTTCGGCAAATTGTCGTCCACTCGTGCAGATGTCGGCTGCAGAGGCAGCGCGGCGGCTACGAGCGCCGCTAGCGCAACCGAGGCGGAGAGCGCCCGAGTTCTGTGGTGTCTCACTTGCCTACCGCGTCAGGGCCTGGCTTCCGAGCGTGCGCAAATTGACGCCGTTATCCGTGAGGATCGAGCCGTCGATGCGGTGCAGCTCGACGATGGCTTGATTCAGGTCGGTCTGCGCGTCCAGCTCCTGGCCACGGGCTTGAGATAATTCCACCTGGCGCTGCAGGACGAGGAACGTCGTCGATGCGCCCGCGTGGAATTTGCGCACCTCGCTCGCATATACGGCTTCGGCCGATTCGCGGGAACGCCGAGCAGAGTCGAGGCGCGCCAACGCCGATTGATATGCTTGGAGAGCGATACGCGCTTCTGCACCGATGCGCACGGCGACTCCCCGCATGAGGATCGCGGCTTGGCGCATTTCCTCCGCCGCGACGCCGCGCTCACCGCGCGCGAGGTTGGCTTGAAGCGGATAGCCGACGACGAGCGCGACGTTGAACGCCGGAAAGTACGCCGCCCACATGTTGTGATAGGCAAACGCCATCGTACCCTGCGTCTGCGGCGGCGGCGTGGGACACGCGCTCAACTCCGAGTTCGTGCACACGTTTGTCAAAAACGCGGGGACGGGTGTTAACAGTCCCGCGAAGCCGTTGCTCAGGTATTGCGCCTTGAGGTCGGCCTGCGGCAGCGACTGGTTCTTGGCGTACGCGCGATCGATATCCGCTTGATGCGTCTTGGCTTGCGCCTGCAGCACGTCCGGCCGATGCTGCCGTCCCTCGGCCACGATCGTATCCAAATCTGACGGGGCTGGAAGTTGCTGGACCGACGTCGAGGGGACGAGGTTGGCGCGCCAGATCGGATCGCCGGCATCGGTCACGACGAGACTCTTGAGCTGGTTCTGCAGCTCGGAGACGTTCTGCAGCGCGGAATACACGTCGTCGCGGAACGTTTCGACCTGGGTTTCCGACTCGACCGCGTCGACGTTGGCGCCCTCGCCTCGCCGCGCGAGCCGCACGTTGCTCTGCTGCTGGGCGATGGCCTCTCCCAGCGCCTCCTCCTGGATCGCCACGTTGCGCCATGCGGCGACGAGCTGCCAGTACGCGTCTTCGACCTGCGCGATCGCGTTTGACGCATCGATGAGCGCCTGTGCCGCCTTCGCGTCCTCGTTGACAAAGGCCAACTTGAGCTGGCGCTTATTGGCGTTCATGCCGGCGTTCTTCAGCAGCGGCTGCGTCACAGCGAGGTTGAGGGTCGCGATGTAGTATGGGTTGTATGCGTCGAAAACGGTATTATTATATGTGCGGCTCTGCTGGATGCCGGCTTGATACGTCATGCCGTTTTCGGTCTGGCCGCCGACGCCGTACTGAAATGCCGATTGGTGCTGGATGATGTTGCCGGGTCCGCTCGTGAAGATCACACCCGGCGTCGACCCAGGACCGGGCGAGTATCTACCCACTTCGCCTGGCCCGGCTTCGAAGGCGTTCTGCGGTGGATTCACGGTGAAGCTCGACGACGGCTTGAGCTGTAGCTGAACGTCGTATGCACCCTTGGCTTCTACGATCGTGTATCGCGCGACGCGCACGTTCGAGGCCGAAACCGCAAGGTCGGGATTTCTGAGCAGCGCCATCGCGATCGCGTCCTGGAGCGAGATGCCGACGAACGGCTGTTGTGTCACGCCGACGATGTGCGCCTCAGTCGGCTCGACGTTCGGCGCGCGATAGCCGGGCGCGACGCTCGGTATTATCGGCAACTGCGGCGACGGTACCTCCGTCGGCAGCGTCGCGCGGCGCGGAAGCGGCTCGAGCTGAGCCGACGTGGGCGGCACCGGCAGCGTTGCGAGCGCGGTGACGGCGATTGCGACGAAGGCAGAGACGGCTGGCCGTTTCACGATCCCGATGCCTACTGTGCCAGCGCGTGCGCGCCGAGCGTTTGCACGTTGACGCCGTTGGTGCTGAGGATGGTTCCCTCGACGCGCTGGAGCTCGACGATCGACTCGTTCAGCTGCGTCTGCGCCTGCAGCTCGGCGCCGCGCGCCTGCTCGAGCTGAACCTGGCGTTGCAGGACGAGATACGTCGTCGAGGCGCCGTTGTGGAACTTGCGCAGCTCGCTCGCATAGACCGTCTCGGCCGCCTCACGCGCCCGACGGGAGGCGTTCAACTTGGAGAGCGCGGACTGATAGCTTTGCAGAGCGTTGCGCGCCTCGCGCGCCGATGCGCTGCTGGACGCTCGCCATGGCTACCTTCGCCTGCATTACTTCCTCGCTCGCGACCCCACGCAGGCCGCGCGCCACGTGCCCCTGGATCGGATAGCCGACGATCAGGGCGATGTTGAACGTCGGAAAGTAGCCGGCCCACATGTTGTGATAGGCGAAAGCCATTTTTCCTTGCGTGTTGGGCGGCGGCGTCGGACAGGTCTGGAGGCCGAGGTCGCCGTTCGATCTGGGCCCGGTGCAATAGCCCAGGATAAACGCGGGAACGGGCGCGAGAAGACCGGCGAACCCGTTGCTCTCATACTGCGCCTGGACGTCGGCCTGCGGCAGCGACTGATTCTGCGCGAAGACGACGTCGACGCCGGCCGCGAGGCGCTTGTCCTCCGCTTGCCGCACCTCGGGACGATTCCGTTTCGCATGCTCGATAACAGTGGCAAGGTCGCTTGCATTCGGGAGCTGCTGGACGGACGTCGACGGCACGAGGTTGGCATCCCAGACGGGGATCGTGTGCATTGGACGCGATCAGACTCTTCAGTCTGATTCTGCAGCTGGGAAACCGTCTGCAGCGCCGAGTAGACGGCATCTTGGAAATTCGACACCTGCGTCTGCGATTCGACCGCGTCGATCGGCGCAGAAGCGCCGCGCCGCGCGAGCCGGATGTTGCTCTGCTGTTGCGCGACGGCTTCTTTCAGCGCAGCCTCCTGGATCGCGACGTTGCGCCACGCGGCCACCAGATCCCAATAGGTGTTCTCCACCTGCGAGATCGTCGTCGACGCGTCGACCAGCGTCTGCGCGGTAGCGGCATCGGAGTTGATGAAGGCGAGCTTCAGCTGGCGCTTTGCGGAATTCATACCCAAGTTCTTGAGCAGCGGCTGCGTCACGGAAAGGTTGAGCGATGCGAGATAGTACGGATTGTACGCGTTGAAGACGGTGTTGTTGTACGTGCGCTGCTGCGTGATCGAGGCGCTGTAGGTCGTGCCGTTAATCGATCTGCCCGTTGGCGCCGTATTGAAAGGTGGACTGGTGCTGGATGATGTTGCCGGGCCCGCTGGTAAACTGGGGTGCAGCGGAGGGTCCGTACTCGCCTTGCACGCCGGGACCCGCCTCGAGGAAGTTGACCGGCGGATTGTCGGAGTAGCTCGACGACGGCTGCAGATGCAGCGTGACGTCAAACGCGCCCTTCGCCTGGACGACGTTGTAGCGCGCGACCCGAACGTTGGATGCCGACACCGCCAGGTTCGGATTGCGCAGCAGACCCATCGCGATGGCGTCTTGCAGCGCGATGCCGACGAACGGCTGCGCGGTGACGCCGACGATGGCCGGCGAGCCCGGCGTGACGCGCGGCGCCGCGTAGCCCGGCGCCACGCTGGGCACGACGGGCAGCAACAGGGCCGGCGTTGCGCTCGGAATGACCGCGCGGGTCGGCAGCGCGTCGTCTTGCGCGGCGCTCGGATGCGCCGGCAGGATCGCTGCCGCTAAGGCTGCGGCGCCGACGAGAGCCGGCAGCGCGCGACGTCGTCCCTGTCTCATTCCGTCAAGGCGACGCCAATGCGCGGCCGGCGCAGCAGAAAGACGAGCGGCGCGAGGCCCAACGTGATGACGGCGACCCAGCGAGAGGTGTCCGCATAGGATTGGACGGCCGACTGCGCCGATACGAGGATTCGCAAGCGCTCCATTGTCACGGGGTTCTGCACGCCGCCCTGGCCCAGCACGAACCGAGCCGTGGGCAGGTGCGCCAGCGTCTGCGTCGAGGCGAGCTCCGTCTGGTGGATGGTGAAGCCGCGCACCAACAGCGTGATCAGGATCGCGGCGGCGAGGCTCCCGCCGATCTGGCGCGACAAGTTGAAAAAGGCTGCGGTCGCCGGAACCTCCTTGTCGGGCACGCTGCCGATAACCGCGACGGAGAGCGGCACGAAGATCTGCGCGAGCCCGATGCCGCTCAGGATTAGCGGCCCCACGAGGCTATGAAAATCCGAGACCGGCGTCGTGATGCTCCCCAGCCACCAGTTGGAGATCGCAAGCAAGACGAACCCGAGCGCCGCCTGCAGGCGCGCATCCACGAGCCCGCGCTGCGTCAGGATCGCGGTCAGTGGGGTGAAGAACAGCACGGCGCCGGCTCGGATCATGACCGTCGCTCCGGAGAGCGTCGCCGTGAAGCCGAGCGAATTGATCAGGTATTGCGGCAGGATGATGATCGAGCCGTAGAGGCTCACGCCCAGGACCGCGCCGAGAATACTCCCGGCCGCTACTTGGCGCAATTTCAGGACGCGCAGATCGACGACGGGAATCTTCGAACGCAACGTCCACCAGACGAACGAAGCAAGGCCGACGACGGAAGTGAAGGTAAACCAACGAATGCGTGCGTCGTCGTACCAGTCGTACTGCTGGCCGTTTTCCAGCACGAACTGCATCGAGCCCAAGCCGATGCACAAAAGGATCAGGCCGATCCAGTCGAGCTTGCGATAGTGCCCTTCTTGCGGATTGCGCAAGAAGTTGTAGATCAGCGTGGCCGCAAAGATTCCGATCGGGATATTGATGAAGAAAATCCAGTGCCAGTTCCAGTTGTCGGTGATCCAACCGCCGATGACCGGACCCAGCGCCGGCCCCACGATGACGCCCAACGCGAAGACACCCTGCGCCTTACCCTGCTCCTTGATGCCGTAGGTGTCGCGCAGGATCGCCTGTGAGGTCGCGATCAGGCCGCCGCCACCCAGGCCCTGAACCAGCCGCCAGAAGACGAGCTGCCCGAGGCTGTTCGAGAGCCCACACATCAGCGACGCCACCGTGAAGATGACGATCGAGCTAAAGAAGTATTGGCGCCGGCCGAAGCGCGCGGCGAACCACGGGTTGAGCGGAATGACGACGACGTTGGCGATCAGGTAGGCCGTGACGACCCACGCCCCGAGGTCGACGCCCACGCCGAAGTTGCCCTGAATGTTCGGCAGCGAGACGTTGACGATCGTTACGTCGATGATCTCGAGCAGCGTCGCGGTGATGACCGCAATGCTGATGATTACCCTGCGTGCGCCGTGCTCGACGACCGGGCTCTCGAACGTGCCCCCGAACATGCGCCCTATTTCACGCGGACGTAGGTCTCGACGCTCATCCCAGGGCGCAGCGGCCTGTCGGCCCGCTGGTCGTCGACCTCGACGCGCACGGGAATGCGCTGCGTCACTTTGACGAAGTTGCCGCTCGCGTTCTGTGCTGGCACGAGCGCGTACGTGTTCTCCGACGCAGGATTGATGGAAGCGACGTGCCCGTGGAACGTCACGCCCTTGTAGGCGTCGACGTGGATGTCGACGGGCTGCCCGACTTGCATCCGGCCCATCTGCGTTTCCTTGTAGTTGGCCGTGATGTAGACTTTGTTCGGGACGATCGTCAGCAGCGTGATGCCCGCGCCGATCGTCTGCCCGACTTCGGCGCTCTTCTCTCCGACGTAGCCGTCCGTGGCCGCGTAGATCCGCGTGTAGTTGAGATTCTGGTTCGCGAGATAGAGCTGCGCCTGCGCGCCCTCGACCTGGCTGGGATCGGCCGCCTGCGCCAATTTACCCTGCGCGGTCGTCAGCGCGCCCGCCGCCGCCGCTACGCCCGCCTGCGACGCAGTGACGCGGCTCTGCGCGGCGGAGACGTTGGCCTCCGCGACGCTGACCTGATCCTGCGCACCGCGCAGCTGCG
>CAVWMO010000006.1:0-222308 GCA_963756165.1 Vulcanimicrobiota bacterium
GCAGTTTAAGCGCGCGGGCGCTGAACTTGACAGCAAAAGAGGACGACGCACCCAAGGGGACTAGCCAATGTCAGCGGTGAATAAGAGCGGGCCATGCGGAGGTCCTCTACATGAACACCCTCCATCTGATGAATCGTTCTGCGCTCGCGGCATCGCCACGATCGCGGTTTCTTCATGCGGACCGGAGCTTCGCAAAGAATCATGTTGCCGTCTAGTCGTGCGCTGATGGGCCCTCCTTCGACTCGGACGCTACCAGAGGCGCGACGGGAATCGTCCTGGATGGCACCGGGCGCTGACAAAGACGACCTGCTCTATATCACCAACAACTACGACGTGACGGTGTACTATTTCCGCGCGGAAAACTCGTTGGCAAGCTGAGACATCATTTCTTTCGCCCAGTCACCGAATGTTCCGATAAGGCTGGCAACGTCTACATTACGGATGGCGATAACGTGTTCATATACGCGCATGCCGGAACGAAGCCGCTGCGTACGTTGACCTTTTCCGGCTACTTGACCGTGGGTTGCAGCTCGGACCCGACCACGGGTAACTTCGCCGTTACCTACGAGCTTCAATTCTCGAAAGCGTACGTCGCCGTGTACCAAAAAGCCAAGGGAACACCAAACCTCTATCAGGCGGGCGATCTGATTTTCGCGTATTGCGGCTACGATCCCAACGGCAACCTTTACGCTGACGGAACCTACGGCAGCGGCGAAGACTTTGGTTTTGTCGAACTGCCTAAGGGTGGCCATAGACTTGAGTCAATCGAGCTCAACCAAAGCTTTCAAAGCCCGGGGATCGTTCAGTGGGACGGCAACTACTTGACGGTCGGGGATAACACCGCGGAGAATATCTATCGCTTCACCTTTTCGGGATCCAAGGGCGCGCTCGAGGGAACGACGAGCCTCGCTGGCGCTCCTACAACTGACCAGTGGTGGATCGACGGGAATAAGGTCACCGGCCCCAACGGTTACGTAGTGAATTTCTGGTCCTACCCGGCGGGTGGCAATCCGATAAAGACGATCACGAAGGGCGGACTCCTCTATCCCGATGGCGTAACTGTCAGCAAGGCAAACCATTAGCTGTCAATTGCGAGTGATCCAGGCCGGCGGAGGGTCGACTTGCCTCACGATTGGCGACCCAAGTCCCGCAAATGTCCTTAAAGCGCGAGCAGTATGATGCGTGTCAGTCTGCGTGGTGACGCACGACATATGTTTTACAACGAAAGGTAGAGCGCGCCTTATAACGTTAACGGGCGCTAACTTTGCTAACGCCGGGGCGTATCACACAAATTCAGTTTTAAGCAGCATTCTGAACTCATACTTGATATTTGCGCGCCCGAGCGAACACTCAGTTCCACGAGCGAATATGGTCGCCTCGGTTACCGGGTTTAAAAATATAAGTCGCACACGCCAACCCCTGATGAGTAGCGAGCAATGCTGCTTCAGCGACGCGGCCATTCCTAGGCCGCTTTTTCAACAGCGCATGGGAGCAATCGAAGGCGCGTTTTGCCGCGCAACATAACAGCACCGACTAACCGCTACTTAAACGCCCGGAGCCGGCATCTCGACGGTCGAAAGTAAATGCGACGCGATGCATATGACAGGGCAAGAAATGATTTCTGGGGTGGCCACACTGCCAAGCCGGAAACGCTCAAGGGCGATAACCGAATAACACTATGCAGCAGTCGAGCTGCCGGATCCGGTCGCCCACCGGCCTGGAGGCGCAGGACCGCCCTAGCAGGCGAACCCTCCGCCTGGCGTTAGGAAATTTCAGATCCGCTAACAATTTGCTAACGTAATAGGTCCCAGCTGGTCCTTTGAGCTCACTGTAGGCAGCGTTTTCGTGCTTAATCGACGCTAGCGGTGACTTGTCGGGACGGCCTTAGTGATTTTCAAGACCGCCGCATTCAACCGCTCTGCCACCTCTCCGCGCTAGATTTTATGCGGGTTTTCGCTGCATAGACCTTTCGATAGTATCGCCGCGGTGCAATTTCGGTGCAGTCGGTGCAAAGAGGCTCGGGCTCGGGGTCATTTCCCGCCCGCCGCGCGTGCAGCTTGCGCCCGCCGGAGCGTATCGCTAGCAGCGGCGACGGCTTTCTCCCGACCTCCCTCGACGACGTGTGAATACAGGTTCAACGTGGTGCTCGCCTTCGAGTGCCCGAGGCATCGCTGCACCGCCACAATATCGCCGCCGCTCGCGATCGACCACGATGCGAACGAATGCCGCAGCGAGTGCAGCGCGACTTCGGCAGGCAGCTGCGATGCGTCGGCGACTTCCCGAAAGGCCTTTGTGGGTGCGTCGAGCTTATACGGGCGTCCGTGCTTGTCTGAAAAGACGAAGCCCTGGTCGAGGTACTCCCCCGGCTTCGCCGCAAGCTCCTTGGCCGCTTGGGTAGCCTTGACGCGCCGGAGAACAGCAACCGCGTCGCGATCGAGCGGCACTTGTCGGCTCTTTCCCGACTTCGTGCCTTTGAGGACGACAGCGGCTGCCCCGGCCGCACGCTCCGCCTTCTTCGCCCTCGTCGATGCGAGCGACGTACGGACAGTCAGTGCGCTCGCATCAAGATCGACAGCATCCCATTTTAAGCCGACGAGCTCGCCGCGTGCGCCGGTCAATGCGGCGACGTGGAAGAAGGCTTCGAACGTCGATCCTTGGGCGCGTCAAAGAACCTGCCCGCCTCCTCAAGCGACAGCGCTCGCGTGTCGGCGTCCTTCACTCTCGGCGCTTTCACGCGGCGGAAGATATTGGCGTCGATCAAATCGACCTCGACGGCCCACTCGAAGGCGCGGTGCAAGACCCGGTGCAGGTGTAGAACCGTGCGAGGATTAAGCGGCTTGCGCTTCCCTCGGGATTCGCGCTGCAAAGTCGCGTAGAGACGAGCAATATGCGTCTTGCGAAGATCAGCGATCGAGTGTTTTCCTAGCGCGGCACCGTGGATCGACCAAAGCTCGCCGTATCGGTGCAGCGTTGTGACAGACAGCTCCGTCGCGCCGTCCTTGCGGCTTTTACTCAATACCCAACCGTAAGGAAAGCTGCACTTCAACTTCGAGACGCTTCGCGGCGACTCGCTTCGCAACTAACAGGGTCCTCGCCCGACGAGCCCTGATAACGTCGCCCAATGCCGCTTATGCGGTATGAGCTTCCCACTTCGAACCTTTGACCCGGGCGAGATGCTCGCGTCCATGGCCGCGGCAATCGCGCGCACCGGCAGGCGTTGCAACTTGGGTAAATGTCGCGCCGGGAAACCACGCCATCGAGCGATCCGGCATCGAGCGGGCACGGCGGCGTTGCGCTCTCGGTGTCATCGTGAGTGTAACCCCAGGCTTCGGTAGCGGGTACCTTAGAGCCGTCGATCCTTCGTAAGGCCACGGCAACATTCTTCGGAAGCGGCCCCGCCTGACGTGACGCTTCCGACGGAGCGCGTTGATGGACTCTTGCTTCCCAAACCCCCCACGGTGGACCAAGCGTTCCTCCAAATGGCTTCCGACGCACGCAAGAAGCGTAACCTGGTCGGACGTGAATCAGGGGCAACCCAACATAGCTCTCGATAAGGGCGCCCGTAATACGAGAACGTCAGTTATTAACGTCGCCGTCGTCACTGCTAGACCCGGAATATCGCTCGCCGGCATCTAAGGGAGCCGCGCCCGTGCTATCGTCTACGTAAGCCTCACAGCCTTCCGAAGCCGCGTCGCGCTGGAAGGCACGGCCGTGCGCCTCCTGGGAGCACGCGTCGCCTCACTCACGCGAAGCGACGCCCCAAATCATTCTGTTTTAGCGGTCAGGTCGACCGCGTGCAGCTTCCCTTGAAGACTACCTTCATGCTCGTCGGCGACGGATACGACATGAAAGCGTAGGTGTTCTGGTTTGTACGAACCGTTACGCCGCGCCCGAGTTTTCCGGTAGCGTTCGAGACGTCCATCCACGTCTCGGTGTTTCCCGTCCACGGTTGGGCAGCAGCCACCCACCAGCCCGCGTCGTTGCCCAATCCCGTCTGAACGTAGCGATGCTTTTTCGCATCGAACGCCGTTACGATCTCAAGCGTGTAAGCATTTTTCATTTTGCCTTGCGCCGGCACGACCACATACTGACGCAACAGGCCCGACTCCATCGTAAACGTGGCCGTCGCCTTGCTTTGCGGCTGTCCCACGCTCCCGGCCATGCACGACCACGTGCCGACGTAGTACTGCATTCCGGACATGCTCGACGTGCCCGACATCATCTGGGCGCCCGCCGGTGCGGCCACCAGGATCATCGCCCCCATAAGAAGGCTCAAAGGTCTCTTCATGCGCCTACCTTTCATTGCCAAGCCGCAAAGCGCGGCTTGCCAGTTCCCCAGAGAAGCCAGCCTTCGATAGCAAATGCTAGGGTCATGCCTAGCTCTCGGGGGTCGCTGCAAGGCGTCTAAAAATGAGGATCGTCTATGTCGTGTTCCTCGCGCCAGCCATTCATAACAGCACGGTCACAGGCTCGCAAGGTCAGATTGACACAGGACCTCCCGTGGCGTCAAAATGCATTGGGCCGGCATTCACGCTGCGATGCTATCGCGCATTGAGCGTAACGAGCGTAGCGATCCCTACTTCAGTACTATCGCAAAGCTCGCCGCTGTCTTAGGCCTGTCGCTGGACGAGCTCGCAGCGGAGTCGGGGTTGCCCTCCGTGCGGCGCGTTCGAACCGCAGCCTCCGCGGAAGCGGTTCGTCTTGACGAAGACCTCGCGACCGTTTCTCGGCACCTGTCGAGGGCACAGGATCGACTTGCTCGCGCTCGGAGCCGAAAAAGCTGAGCTACCGCGTTCGGTAGACTGCTGCGCCGGTTTAGACGTAACGAGGTGATGCGTCATCCGCTGAGCCAAGGAACGGTCACGATGGGATAGGAGACAGAGCCGTTCAAAACGAGGCCCCCAGGCTGGCAATGCCGTCTGGTACAAAGCCGCAGGGCGAAAAGCTGCAGAGCAAAGCGTTTAAGCGAAACCGCAATGCATCGTGTTACGATATGCGATGCACGGATGCGATCCGCCGCGCTGCGCCGCGGTGTCGCGCAGATGCAAAGCGAGCGGCGTGCAAAGCAACGACGGCCTCGCGAATCGTGCAGCCGTGCGCGGGGCTGCGCGTTAAAGGCAACGAGCCCGTCGCAGCGGGCCTGTTTTGCGATGCTTTCAGCGTAGCCGTTTCACGGCGATAACGAGAAGACGGTTCCGTCGCCCTTTGCCCCGCCATAATAGGTGGTGCCGTAGATCGTGCCGTTGACATTGACGAGGCCCGCATACGGGTATTCGCCGTCTCCCGATTTGCTGCCAAAGCTATGGAGCACGGTTTCCTTGCCGGACGGCGTGATCGAGAAGATGGTTCCGTCGCCCTTTGCCCCCCCGGAATAGGTGGTGCCGTAGATCGTGCCCTTGACGTTGATGAGGCCCGCATACGGGTATTCGCCGTCTCCCGATTTGCTGCCAAAGCTATGGAGCACGGTTTCCTTGCCGGACGGCGTGATCGAGAAGACGCTTCCATCGCCCTTTGCCCCTCCATAATAGGTGGTGCCGTAGAGCGTGCCGTTGACGTTGATGAGGCCCGCGCGCGGGTATTCGCCGTCTCCCGATTTGCTGCCAAAGCTGTGGAGCACGGTTTCCTTGCCGGACGGCGTGATCGAGAAGATGGTTCCGTCGCCGCTTTGCCCCCCCGGAATAGGTGGTGCCGTAGATCGTGCCCTTGACGTTGATGAGGCCCGCATACGGGTATTCGCCGTCTCCCGATTTGCTGCCAAAGCTATGGAGCACGGTTTCCTTGCCGGACGGCGTGATCGAGAAGACGCTTCCATCGCCCTTTGCCCCTCCATAATAGGTGGTGCCGTAGAGCGTGCCGTTGACGTTGATGAGGCCCGCATACGGGTATTCGCCGTCTCCCGATTTGCTGCCAAAGCTATGGAGCACGGTTTCCTTGCCGGACGGCGTGATCGAGAAGACGGTTCCGTCGCCCTTTGCCCCCCCATAATAGGTGGTGCCGTAGAGCGTGCCGTTGACGTTGATGAGGCCCGCATACGGGTATTCGCCGTCTCCCGATTTGCTGCCAAAGCTATGGAGCACGGTTTCCTTGCCGGACGGCGTGATCGAGAAGACGGTTCCGTCGCCCTTTGCCCCCCCATAATAGGTGGTGCCGTAGAGCTTGCCGTTGACGTTGATGAGGTCCGCATACGGGTATTCGGCGTCTCCCGATTTGCTGCCAAAGCTGTAGAGCACTTCGTACGTAACGCTCGGGCGCGTGCGCTCCGCCGTGAACCCTACAGTCGATGGGCCCAGCGGCGCGCTTCCGCTGCCGCAGGCTGCGAGCATTGCAGCCGCGCAAACGCCCAAAGCGTAGCGGCTATAATCTGAAATCCTCATGTGCTCTGCCCTTCTCCAACATAACGCACCGACGGTCAGCTATGCACTGCCGTCGCACCGAGTTCCATCTTAGCACCCAGGCCTCGATGTCGTCTCGACCCGTGGCTCCATCGCTACCTCGCCGATCGGCAGCCCTCGGCGCTGTGCAGCCTGGGTCGGGTCGAAGCCGCGGGCGAGCGCCACGCCTGGCCAGGTGCCCAAGAGCCGCGCCGCACTAGGACGCGGCGGATTGTCGATCAGCGGCTTGGCGCTGTAATATAAGCTGGAAGCCCCGAGCTTGGGGCCTCGGAGGTTTTTGCTATGTTGAAACGCTTCGCATTGGCCGCGGCGCAACTATTAGAAGTTCGTTGCGCATCCATGCGAATCGGCTTCCCACCATACGCTCAACGCGTGAGTAGCGCGTTTTTAGTTCACGGAGCCGTTCTCTGGTATACGCATCTGCGACAGCATGATGATTCGGGCACAGCGCAATCATGCCTTCGGGCCGATGGTGATGCTCAACGTGCCAAGGCGGATCAAAGGAGCAGTTAAAGGCTGGTTGGCCCCGCGAGCTGACTATATAGGCAGGGACGCAATCTTTTCAGCAATGCGAGATCGCGGTGTTAGCTTTTATGATCAGGCTGCCGGTGCGGACTACGGGGATTGGGCAGAATATGGGGGGTTTGAATACTAGCTATCGTCACGGTAAGCGCTCCTTTGGTCGGGTGTCCGGTTTTGAGCGCCCTCTTTATTAACCCATGGATTTCGGCGAGGGATATTACACAAGGGCTTCCAAACGTCCGGTCCGGCCGATTTCCGGCCCCTCCGCCGGCGCCGGGCGGCGAGCCGTCTGGGCCGATCGGCTAAGGCCTTTTAAACGACGCACATGGGCGAACTGGCCGTCATGGCCGGAGCGAAAAGACCACGCCGCCGCCATGAACGCCGCCAAAGTGCGTCGTGCCGAAAAAGCTCCCGCTCTTATAGCGCAAACGAACCGCGGGACGCCAGCCATCGTTTCCCTCGCGGAAGCTGTGCAGCACTTTCTCCTTGCCACGAATCGTGACGCTGAAGACCGTTCCACATCTACCGTAGGGACCACAATGGTTTGCGCCGCCGCTTTCGGTCGTGCCATAAAGCGTGCCGCCTACGTCGATTAGGCTTGCCACGGGAAAACTGCCGTCGACTCCGTTGAAGCTGTGCATCACCCTCTCCTTACCAGCCGTAGTGATGCTGAAGACCGTTCCACAGCCGCCGTAGCCGGCGCCGCAATGGCCCGCGCCGCCGCCAAAGGTTGTGCCGTAGAGTGTGCTGTCGACGTCGGCAAGCCTTGCGTCTGGATACCATCCATCGTTCCCCTTGCCGAAATTATACAGCACTTCTTCCTTGCCTACTCTCGTGATACTGAAGAACGTTCCCCAGCCGAGCATGCCGCCTTGATACGTTGTTCCATAGAAGGTGCCGCCTACGTCGTTCAAGCTTTCGTCGGGATACCAGCCATCGGAACCGTTCGCGTTGTCGAATCTGTGCAGGACCCTCTCTTTTCCACCTGTGGTGATGCTGAAGACGGTACCGCAGCCCTCGAAGCCGCAGCCCTCGCCGCCACCAATCGTCGTACCATAGAGGGTGCCATCTACGTCGATCAAGTCGCCATTAGGGATTTCGCCATCAGGTTTCGCGCCGAAGCTGTACAGCACGTTTTCCTTGCCGCTCAATGTAATGCTGAAGACCGTGCCGTGACGATATGCGCCGCCGGAGCTCGTCGCACCGTAGAGCGTGCCATCTACGTCGAGCAGGCCATCGACGGGATTACTGCCGTCTTCCTTATAGCCGAAGTTATGCAGCACTTGCTCCTTGCCGTCCGTTGTGATGCTGAAGACCGTTCCACACCCGCCGTAGTTGCCGCCGCAATACTTCGTACCACCGCCCAACGTAGTGCCGTAGAACCTGTCGCCAATGCTGATCAGGTCATTGGGCTCGCTTCCATCGTGATCGGCGCCAAAGCTATGTAACACGTGGTAGCCCGCTGGGCCGGCCACACTTTTAACTACGCTGTTGGTGTTTGGAGTGAATTGGAAGCGCGAGAGTTCCGTCGTTTGCGAGCATGCCACGATGACGAGGCAGCCGGCGAATAGCGCGCACGCGCGCAAACCTGAGATCTTCATCTGCTTTGCTCCTTTCGCAGGCGCGTGGGCGGCTCGGATTCTTCCGACGCCGCTCATTCGAATCGCCGACCAACGCGGTTCGGTCCGCCAAGAAGTGTTCGGCCGCGTCGTCACTCCCATTGGGCACCTCATTTATTGCGAAATGTCTTTGCATGCGACTCCTTTACCGCCACGGCCCACACGTCCCGCTCGCATCGGAGCTACGAGCGCCTCGCATCGCGGAAAGCGTAGCTCGCGAATGAGTCCGCCCAACGAGCGGATTTTCTAACATTTTCTAACGGAGCGATCGGGAAAGGCCGGAAATGGACGGGACCGGCCGGGAGCCAGAGTGGCGAAAAAGCCTTGCAGAATAACACGAATCGGTAGCGGACGGGACTCTCGGGAAGCCCGAGAAGTGGTGCGAATCCCGCTGGAGCTAGCAAGTCGCTCACTCAGACGGATCGGCTTGCGCGAGACGTTAAAGCGGCTGTGCGTTCTACGCCTCATTGCCAAATCGTCATTAGCGACGTGAATGGCGCCCGTGAGAAAAACGATTCTTCTCACAGATTTTCTCACCGAATAAGATACGATAGGCCTCCATAAGGATCGATTGGTTGTCTTCGCGTGCTCAAACGATACTTGCGAGGACTTGAGGACTTATCGAGGTTAGCTGCAAACATTTCAAGACCGCCGCATTCAACCGCTCTGCCACCTCTCCAAAACCCGCCGAGATGGAGTCCTACACTGACAACACGTTCATCGAATATTTGCCAAAAATCTTGTCTCTAGTCGCGATGGTAAGCCGTTCGAGCTGTGCTTGTGCAACGATCATGCGGTCGAAGGGATCGGCGTGATGCGCAGCTAGGCCGAAGACGGCAAGCGCGTGGTCTCGAGTGATTTCGAGTGTTGCAATCTGAAAATCGGCGATCCGCCGAGGGATGTAGACGATAGGGAGCGCGGGCAACGTGAGCCGTCCTAGCGCCGCTTTTATTGAGATTTCCCAGATGCTAGCTACGGAGAGATAGAGTTCTGTTTTCGAGTCCTGTAAGACGCGTTGCGCGCCACGGCGAACCTCCTTCCAGTTCCCGGCGATCCAGAGGAAGGCGTGCGTGTCGAGTAAGATCTTCACTCTGTTCCGAACGCTTTGGCGATTTCATTTGGCAACGGCGCGTCGAAGTCCGCCGCGATGTATATCTCCCCTTCATCAATGCCAAAAGGACGTCGTCCCGAGCGCGAGGCCGTCAGCTCCGCGACCGCTTTGCCCCCACGCGTGATCGTGATTCTCTCACCGTTCTCGGCCAATCGAACTAAGGTTGACAGATGAGTCTTTGCTTCCAGGATGCTGGCGGTCTTCATGGTGCAGATTCTAGCGCACCCAAGGCTGATGGTCAAGGCCTTTGACCATACGGTTCGCGCTAAGGCCGCTTATTGTTTTAACCTGAGATGAAGGCAGGCCGCGATGTCACTGAAGTCCAGCACCGCGATGACTCCGAGCCTGCCTGTCGAACGTTAACCGGGCGAGCGTTGTTGCGACGGCAAGGAGCGGGCGCGTCGTCGCTACGAAACCCATCAGCATGGCAGCTTCGAGGAGACCTTTGGTGCGACGGCGCGTTCTCATTATCGCGATTTCGGTTGCGTGGCTCGCCGGGTGCGGCGGTCAGTCGAGCACCCCGACGAGCCAAATGCTTCCGCCAGAGCCCGGGTCACGGGCGCTCCAGCCGAACATCAACAGAGAGCTCCCTGAGCCGCCCGTGGTCAACTCCGTTCACGGCGTCGCAAAGGTCGCGCTGACCGTTAACCTAAGCCGGAACACCGGCTTCCCGCAGTTCACATACAAAGGCTTCAACGAGACTGCCCCGACGATCCGCGTGAACCCCGGCGACACGGTCGTGATCGACGAGACCGACTACTTGCCGCCCACCAGGGGGGACAAGTACGACATCAACATCCACTTTCACGGCATAGGTTCGTCGCCCCAGGCGCCGGGCGACGACGTCCTGGGAACGCTCGCGCGGCCCGGACAAAGCCTTCACTACGTCGTCCACATTCCGAAGAGCCAGGAGCCCGGGCTCTACTGGTATCATCCGCACGTGCACGGAGAGACGAGCTATCAAGTCGGCGAAGGCGGAATGTCGGGCGCAATCGTCGTGAACGGCCTGGAGCGCCACTTTCCGCGACTGGCAAAGATGACCGAGCGCGTGATCATCATCCGGGACGTCGGCAACGGCGAGCCGGCGCAAGGCTTCGATGACATGGGGATGGAGCGCGCCCGTCCGCAGGTGATCAATAACGAGCCGTGCGGGCCCGAAATAGGGCTCACTACGACGGTCAACGGCATCTACAAGCCGGACATCACGATCGCGCCCGGCGAGAAGCAGTTCTGGCGCGTAATCAACGCGAGTGGTCACAAGACGCTCAAGCTTGCCATCGATGGAGAAAAGCTCAAGGTCGTCGCGATCGACGGCTTCGCGCTGGACACTCACCCGGGGACGACGCCGTTCACCGAGCCGTACGCGGTCGTGCCCCCGGCCGGGCGCGTGGAATTCGTGGCAACCGGTCCGCGCAGCCCTGCGGCGAAGTTTCGCACGCTCTGTTATGACACCGGACCCGCCGGCGACCGCGACCCGGAGCTGATTCTCGCGAACCTCAAGCAGCCACGCCACTTCCGCATCGGGCCGAAGGCCGCGTCCGATGCCCTCGTCGCGGGCGAGCCGCTGCCGAGCAACGTGTACACCGCGCCGCTTCCGCCGATTTCGGCTAAACGCACTGTGACGTTTAGCGAGGGGAGTAAGCGTTTCTTCATCAACGGCAGAGCATTTTCGATGCAAGACCCGCCATTGTTCGTCGTGCATGTCGGGACAGTCGAAGAATGGCGCATCGTCAACGTTACCGCCGAAGTCCACGACTTTCACATCCACCAGCTGCACTTTCTCGTCAAGGAGATCGACGGCGTGAAGCTCGCGCACCCCTACTGGGCTGACAGTCAGGTGATTCCGCACCGCAGCACCGCGAATCCGGGTACTCTCGTCCTGCTCATGGACTTCCGCGATCCCATCATCAAGGGAACCTTCTTGTTCCACTGCCACATCCTCGATCACGAAGATCACGGGATGATGGCAAAGATTCAGGTCATCTAACATGGATACGTTGCGCTTGGCTTGTGGAAGGCTCGGCTTCGCCGCGGCCGTCGCTGTCGTTACCGGCTGCAGCGGGTCGCAGCCGCCCGCCGCGGCACCGTGGGGCCTTCCGGGACCGGCCGGCTCGAGCGCGCACGCTGCGACCGAACGTTCCTGGATGTCTCCTCTGGCGCGAAGCGGGAGTCTGCTCTACGTGTCCGACACAAATGGCAGCGTTTACGTCTACTCGTATCCCGCGGGCGATCACGTCGGCACGCTTACCGGTTTCAAGGGGCCCGAGGGCGTGTGTTCCGACACGGCCGGCGACGTCTATGTCATCGACATGCCCGCTGTCACGATATCCAAATACTCGCACGGCGGCACGAAGCCGATCCAGGTGCTCCACGTCTACGGTTACTTTCCGGAGGGTTGTGCGGTTGATGCGACCACCGGAGATCTCGCGGTCGCGGACTACGCCGGCAATCCTTCCCTGGGGCCTGGGGCCGTTACGATTTTCCATCACGCCAAGGGCATGGGAAAGAGCTACCAGGACCCCAGTATCAACGAATACTTTTTCTGCAGCTACGACGCAAAGGGCGACCTTTACGTCGACGGCACGAACGCCGGCACGACCGAAACGCAGCTCGCCGAAATTCCGGTGGGAAGCACGTCGTTCACCAACATCACGCTGGACAAGAAGGTCGGCCCGTATCCGTTAGGGGTCCAGTGGGACGGCAAATATGTGGCCTTGCAGGACTCTACGCGCGCGCTGTACCGCATCGCCGTCACGGGATCGACCGGAAACATCGTCCAGACGACGCTGTTCAAGGGAGACCATAGCGACCTCGTTTCGCAGTTTTCGATCGTCGGCCGCACGATCGTCATTCCGTATGGAAGCGCGCGGAGGTTCGTCAGAAAAATCGGACTCTGGCCTTATCCCGCGGGCGGCACGGCCATGAAAAGCTTCGGGGCTCCGCCGGGCGCCGCAGAACTCTTTAGCGCGACGGTGAGCTTTAGGAACTAGCCGACCCCGGGCGAGGGCTATTTAGGCAAGCCTAATAATATTCGGAGGCATGCTTAATCGGCGCCGGGCGCTCGGCCTCGTCCTCCTCCTTGCTGCGGGCCGTCCCGAACCGGCCCGTGCGATTCCGCTGTTCGCGCACCAATACGGCGTCACGTGCGCGAAGTGCCACTCCGTGATCCCGCACCTCAACGAGTTCGGGGCGGCCTTCTTGGCAAGCGGCGATCGCATTCCCGGAGTCCAGCCCGGCCCCGCGTTCCCGATTTCGGCGAAGGCCAACCTCGTCGACTCGAGCGAAAACCAAGGCAACGGCCCCGACGGCGCCGGATTGCCGAAGGCGATCGTAGACGAGATCGAGCTCTTCACGGCCGGCGCCATCGGTAGCCGCGCAAGCTACCTGGTCGAGCAGTACGTCGTCGACGGCGGCGAGCCCGGCCTACTCCGCGACGCGTGGGTGACGGATCGCCTCGTTCCGTGGAACGCGCACGTTCCGGTTTACGTGCAGGGCGGCTCGTTCACGCTGCCGCTTCCGGTCGATCCGGAAACGTTTCGAGATACGTACCAAGATTACACGCCATACGTGCAGACGGTCGGAAAAAACCCATTCAACTTTTTCGATCCGAAGGTGGGGCTGCGGATGCAGTTCGGCGACACCCTGCGCGGCCTAAGCCTGCAGCTTTTCGGCGGACCAGGCTACGACCGTGAAAGCGAGCTGCCGAAAACGGGCGTCGACACGATGCTCTATCGCCAGGATGCTATGGGATTGTTCACGCTGAGCGCGTTTCGTTACGGCGGTCTGCGCCTGCTGGGCGGCACGATCGCTGACCGCTTTGAACGCACCGGGTACGGCGTCACATATGGCCAGTGGTCGCGCTTCTCTTCGGAGTTCGTGCTGCTGTCCGGTTGGGACTCCGATTGCGCCGCTCCTGGGCACACGGGCTGCAGTTCCAGCGGGGGCTTCGAACAACTGCGCTACGAGTTCACGCGTCGGCTCTTCGCCGAGGTGCGCTACGAGGGAACGAACGATCCGAGCGGATTTGAGGCGCGACGCGGTCGTGCTGCTCGGGTACGGCCCATCCGAGAACTCGCGCGCGACGATAGAAGACGTCATCACACATTCGCCTTTGACGAGTAATACGATGAACGCACAGTTCAGCATCGCCTACTGATGCGAGCTCTGCTTGTAGCAGCTCTCGCCTCGATCGCGCTCTCCACTGCCGAGACGCGCGCGATCGACGTTTCTCGCTCGAAGGCGACGTTCGACGTGACGCACGTGTTCGTCGAGCATGTGAGCGGGACCGTACCAATCGCGAGCGGCATGGTCGTCTTGACGGGAGGTTCGCTTATCCCCCTCAGCGCCACGGCCGTACTGGACGCGACCCGCATCGCCAGCGGAGACCCGGATCGTGACGCATCGCTTCGGTCTCCGGACTTCTTCGACACCAAGCGCTTTCCGACGTGGACGTTTGCCAGCACGAGGATCGTGCAAAAGAGCGACGCTGCGTTCGAGATGGACGGCGACCTGACCATTCACGGCGTCACGCAGCCCGAACGGCTCGACGTCAGCGTGACGGGCGATGCCGCGGATCCCTCCTATCACGCGACCGCGCGGATCGATCGTCGTGCCTTCGGGATGAGCACGACGCGGCTCGATCCGGCGATCGGCGGCGTCGTCGAAGCCACGCTGGACGTCCGGCTCAGGCGCTAGATTCTACGCGGTCAGGGTGCCGCGTCCATTAGGTTACCTGCGTAATCCGCGCATGATCTTGCCCTCGGTGTTGAGATAGTAGTGCGTTGCATCAAACCTCGGAGCCTCGGCAAACATCAGATACAGGTATTTAAAGTTCTCAGAGAACGAGTAGGCCGGAAAGTAGTCGCCTCGCGTCATCGGGCGCGGCCGAACGTCCGTGAGCACAGTGTACCCGTTCGCGACTCGGCAATGCTCGCGCAGCGCCAGGAAATAGCGGTAGGCGGTCCGACGATACTTTTCGTCGCGCGTGAGAAACCATAGGTCGAATGCAGCATTCGGATATTCGGGGCGCATCCAATAGCGCGGGTCAACGATCGACAGGTCGGGATAGAAAATCACCTCCGGTATCAGCTCGTAGCGATCGAGCAGGGCCGTCCACGAGTCGTAGAACTCCTCGCCCACGGCGCGGAAGCCACCTTTCGCCACCAGCTCGGCGTAAAACGATGCCAGCTCCGTGATCGAGGCATCCCCCGTCGGCAGGCCGGTGCGAAAATCGACCGTCTTGAACCAGAGAAGGCCGCCGACGTGCGTCACTTTGTACGCGAGCATCGCCTGGGTGAGCGTTCCCACCACATGCGGCACCGTTCGATTCCGAGCATCTGCCAGCCGCCCCACAGATATTCGTAAAAGGAATCGGCCGGCTCGTCGGGCGCCACGTCGTCACTCCCGATAAACTCGCCCTTTTCCACGTCGAAGTTCGTGCCGAGCAAATGCAGCGAGGATTGTCGCGCAATCACTGCTTCATACGCCTTGAGCGACGCCTCCATATACCTCGCGTCGCCCGTGACCCGCGTGAGATCGCCAAACTCCAAGACGTTCGATCCAATTTCGGCCAAGTTGCTGTGAGGGCCGCTGACCGTTCCGGTGCGCAGATTTGCGTAGCGATACGGGGCTCCCGAGGGCGACTTCGCGAAACAGACCAACAATCGATCGGCTAAGTCGCGCGCGCCGTCGAGCAGAAAGCGTTCTCCGGTCGCGTAGTATCCGGTTAGCAGTCCGGCGACCATACGGATGATCGCCTCGAACATTTGCACGTCGCCATCGATATCGAAATCGAGGTGCGAGCGAAGCCACGTAACGCAAGTATCGAGCTCCGCGTCGAGTTCCATGACGTAGAGCGTATCGAGCGACTCGATAATCGAGAGCCCGAACGAGTGATTCGGAAGAAAAAAGTGTTTCGGCGTTGCGCTGACCGGCCGGAACTCGTCGTACCCCCATGCGATTTGCTTGTAACCGTTCCAAACGTGAAGGAACTCTTCGCGAATTTCCTGCGCCACGGCTCGCGGTGCGCGCGAACCGTAGATGCCGGGGGCCGCCGTAATCGCGGACGCAGCCGCCGCTTTGAGGAATTCATTGCGCTTCATTTGCAAAATGGGGTGCGTCGAAACGCACCCCATTTCCGTTATCCGGCGGCAGATCTAGAGGGCGTTGGCCAAGGCCCAACCCTTCGGAGCGCCGATGCCCGCCGCCTGATTATACTGTGACGCGTTACACGAGTAGGCGCCGTTGTTGCCGGAAGTGCATGGGGTGTAATACGTGCTGTAGCCGGTCTGCGAGAAGAGGCTGTAGATCGTTGGATCTACCCAGCCCAGCTTCGCGGCGTGCAGCTCGTTGGCTTCGATGATCAGCGCTACCGAGGCCGGCGACGACCACGAAGTGCCGAGGTACTCACCCCAGCTCCCTCCCGTGTATACCGCGACGGGATAGAACGGCAGTGAGATGTCGGGCTGATTGCGCCCCGACGTGATCATGCCGGTGATGCCGCTCTGATAGCTCGGCAAGGCGAAGACGGTCGAAACGCCGCCGCCGCCGGAGTATCCGCTGACGTTACCCATCGTAACGCTCGTCAAGACTCCGCCGCTCGTGTCGGTAAAGTCGATGCCGCCGATCGATGAGAAGTACGGATCGCCCGCCGGCGCGCTGACGCCCAGCGTACCGTTGCACTCGTTGCTCCCCGAGTCTCCGCTCGACGCCGAGAATTCGACGCCTTCCGCGGCGCCTTGCTCGGCGATCGAGTTCGTGGAATCTGCGAACGAAACGTCACTGGATTCGCATCCGCCGAACGAGGAGTTGACGGCCGTAGCCTTGGCGTCGGTCAGCACCTTATTGTAGGCATCCTCGATCTGCTGGTCTCCGAGGGACCCGATGTCGTAGACGATGATGTTCGCGCCGGGGGCCAGCCCGGAGATGGTCTGAACGTCGAGATCCGTCTCGGCATCGTCGCCGCTGCCGCCACCGTCGACGGCCTCATTGTTGATCGTGCCGGTCTGGGTGACACCGGCCGCGGATAGATACGTCGCGACGTAGCTCGTGTTCACCGGATCGTCGATCACGACCGCGGCGGTGTATCCGAGGCCGTTACATCCGTGCTGCACGGGGAAGTCAAACGGCTTGGCGACGCCCGTGGCTAGCGTTCCGTCGTTGTTCGTGAGAGGTCCGTTGTCCGGCGGAGCGTTGTTACAGCCGCCGCTCGGCGTCGACGTCGGGCTAGCGGTGGGCGAGGCCGTCGGGGTTGGCGTCGGCTTCGCCGTCGGCGTCGGGCTTGCCGTCGGCGTCGGACTCGTGGTCGGCATCGGCGTCGGGGTCGGCGTGGGCTTCGCGGTCGGCGTGGGCGACGGCGAGGGTGACGCGCCGAGCCATGCGACGTCGTCCAAGTATTGATACACGTACGTCTGGCTGTACCCGTCGCCGTAACAGCCGAAGTAGATGTAGTCAAGCTGTCCGGCATATCGGCTCAGGTTCACAGTATAGTTCACCCATCCGTTCGTGTTGTTCACGGTCTTGTAGAACGTGGTGAGGATGCGGCCGCTCTGGTTGAGCAGATAACCCGCTTGCCATGCATACCGCGTTCCGTAGCCCAGCTGCCCTTCGTTGGATCCCTGATAAACCCAAAAGCTCAGGACGCCGTTGGTAGGAACCTTCACGAGTTGCGCGAGCGCTTCCCAGCCGTTGATCTCGGGCGGCTGAAGAGTGCCCATGAACGCCGAGTACGTGCTCTGATAGGCTTGTACGGTCGTAACCTGCACGGAGTTACCGTTGTTGCTCTCGTCGATCCATCCCGGACTGAGCGAACCGGAGGCGAAGTTGCCGTTGACCAGGTTGCCGCTCGAGTCGCCCGGCGTACGACCCCTAATCCCAACGGGATGATGACGTGGCCCTGACCGTCGCGTTGGACCTGCGGCGCGGTGCGCGCACCACCGGTCTGGTCCGCAACGGTGCGAACGACGATCAAATTGTTGAGCGATACGTCGCGCACGAGCGGCGCGATGTCGCCGGGCACCGTCGCCGGCGCGAGGTTCGTGTAGCGTTCGCCGTACTTACCTTGATGGACGTTATGAATCTCGGTCGAAAAGAAACGCTCGACGACCGCGCTGCGGCCCGTCGCATCGATGATCGTGCGATTGGGAAAGCGCTGCACGATGGTAAAACCGGCTCGCCGCAGGGCCTGCACGACGCGCTCCTCTTGTGATAGCGTCGGCGCATAGCGCGCTTCAAACTCCCTGCGCGTGAGGAAGTGCAGCGAGTGCGCGTGCGGAGCGCTGATCATGGCGACGAAGCGGTCGAGCTCGGCCTGATGATTGTAGCGCAGCGTTATCGAAATCCGAACCGGCGAGCTCGCCGGGCGACGGCCGATGTCGGTATACGCCAGCTCGCCGCTAAGCCTTGGAATAGCGATCAGCGGTTTGTCCGCGGACGCGTTTCGAACCGATGACTCCGGCGCGACCCCGTTACCGGATCCAGCGCTCCAAGGTAAGGACGCGTTTTGGCCGCCGCACGCGGTGAGGGCTAGTGAGAATCCGAGGGTAGATGCAATGACACGGGCTGAGCTTCGCATATGCCTCCATCCAAGTAAGCAAAGGGTTGGGTCTCCTGCGGGGTAATTTTCAGTCCCCTCTCGCTTGCCCTGCTTCGGCGCGCTCCGGACCCGGGCGGCGCAAGAAGAGCCGTCGCGTCGCAGAACCTCCGCGGCAATGCGCCAGGCTCTCTCGCGCGGACTGCTCATCCTCGTGACGCTTCTCGTAATCACGATCTACTACGTGCCGATCGGGCACGTCGATTTCGCGGAGAATTGGGGCGAAGGAACGTTCGGCGTCACCCTTCCGCCCCGAGTCGCGATCGTTGTGAGCGTGGATCGCGGCTCCCCGGCAGACCGCGCGGGGATACGCGCCGGCGATCGCCTGGTCGACCGCGGAGACCCCGAGATCGCCTCGCGCTTACGCTCGCCCTATCCCGGCGAGCGCGAGCGTCTCGAGCTCCAGCGCGGCGAGGTCGTGTATCGGGTGACGCTGAGCGCGATACCCAGTCCCGGCTTTGGTATCTGGCAGCGCATCGGCGGAATCTTGGCCTACATTCCGCCGACCGTTTTCTTGATCGTGGCCTTCCTGCTGGTCTTTTTGCGGCCGTCGATCATGTCGTGGTCGTTCTATGTTTTTGCCGTGGGCTATTTCGGTACGGGCCCCCTCTTCATGTATTGGTCGCACGTGCTTCCGCTGCCGGCGTACTCAGCGCTCACCTTCGTGCTCAGCACCGTGTTCGGCCCGTGGAGCGTCCTACCGTTGCTGCCATTCGTCCTGCGCTTCCCAAACGGCGACGCGCTCGGATGGCGGCGCCGCGTCGATCCCTTCGTGTGGATCTTCCTCGCGCTCTCGTATGCGCTGTACGTGTTCGAGTGGCGCGTCTACTACTCGTCGGAATCGATCCCGGCCTGGGACACGATCGCGAGCGCGGTGATTCCGCTCGCTACTTTCCTTTTCGCCGGCTTGATTCTCGCGAAGAATTTCGTGACGGCGACGCCGAGCGATCGGCAGCGATGGGGCTTCCTCGGGATAGGGACGCTCGCGTCGTTCGTCGCCTACGCGGTCTACTTCGTCCCGGGCGTGCCCTTTGCGGTCGGGCAAGTCGTCGGCTTCGCGGTCGTGTTGATGCCGCTCTGCATCGCGTATGCCGTTTTTCGGCTGCGCGTACTCGACGTCAATTTCGTCCTCAACCGCGCGCTGGTCTACGGAATCCTCTCGCTGGGCGTCATCGCGTTCGTCTCGCTCCTAGACTGGTTCTTCTCGCGGGTCCTAGCCATCGGACGGTTCGCGATAGGAGTCGAGCTCCTGGTAACGATCGGGGTAGGCGTGCTGCTCGATCGCATCAATCGCGCCACGGAAAACTTCGTCGAATCCGTCTTCTTCCGCCGGCGCCGCCTCGCCGAGAAGCACTTGCGCCGTGCGGCCTCGGCGCTTCCCTACGCGACCGACGAGGCCGCGATCGTCGAGGGATTGGTCCAGGTACCGGTCGATGCATTGGAGCTCGCGGCCGCGGCTCTCTACCGGCGCTCCGCCGGCGGCCCGCGATTCGAAGGCGTCGCGACGGCGCGCCAGACCCAGGTCGCTCCTCCCGGCTTCGACGCCAACGATCTGCTCGTGCGGATGCTCCTCGCCGACGAGAGCATCGTCTGGCTCGACGACGTACGCTCGCATCTCGACGCGGCGAACGCCGCAATCTACACGCTCGCCGTTCCCGTTACCGTGCGCCACGAGCTCGTTAGTTTTACGCTCTACGGCGCGCACGCCAACGGCGCGCAGCTCGACCCCGACGAGGTCGAGATGCTCCAGGAGCTCGCCCGCGAGGCTGCGCGGGCATACGACCACGTGGAGGCCGAGCGCGCGCGGGAACGGTACGCGCAACTCAGGCAGCTCGGCGCGGCGTTGTAGCGCACGTATGCATCGCGAGCTCTTTCGCTCGATGCTCGAAGCGCCCATCGGGAGGCTCCAGGTCACCGTGGATAACGCGGGCACGATCGTAGAGATCTTGCTTCCGAACCGGAGGCCGAAAGCATCATCGGTGGGGCCGCTTCCGCCGGCCGCCGCGCGCGGAATGCGCGCGGCAGAGCAACAGCTGCGCGAGTACTTCGAGATCGCGCGGCGCGCCTTCGACCTACCGCTGGAGCCTGCGGGCTCGCCTTTCGAGCAGCGGGTCTGGATGGAACTCTTGGAGGTGCCGTACGGCGTCACTACCTCGTATGGTGCGATCGCCTTGCGGCTCGGACTGACCAACGGCGCGCGCGCCGTCGGTCGCGCCAACGGATCGAATCCGATCCCGATCGTCATCCCGTGCCATCGCGTGATTGGCTCCGACGGAAGCTTGACGGGCTACGGCGGCGGATTGCCATTGAAGCGCGCCTTGCTGGAGCTGGAGGGCGCGATCCGGCCGGCCGAGCCGCGTTTATTCTAGTTCGTCAATCGTTCGACCGTTCTGGAGCGGACTAGTTTCTTGCGAAACTGACGGCGATGCCAACCAGTTCCGTTGCGTGCCCGACCGCGATAGCCTTGCTCGGCGCGCCGCCGGCCGGATAGGGCCAACGGCCCACCATTCGCACGCGGCGCGGTGTCGTTCCGTAGGGCATCACGATCGTGTGTCCCGCAATCCAAAAACCGTGGAGCAGCGTGCTGCGGTCGGTCTTGAAGCGGACACTGCCGGCGGACTTGCCATGCGCGCCGGTAATATCGAACCGGTAGAGTATGCGGCTCATCGTGTCCTGAACGGCCATATACGTGCCGTCCCACTGAACGCCGCCGGGATATCCGATGGCCTGGTCGAGGGTCACCGTCGTGACTCTCGTCGCCCCATTGCGAAGCTTACCGAAGAGTGCGTGATAGCTGTTGACGTCGGCGCCGTCGACGAGCACGTTGCCGTTGGCGTCGAAGCTGCAAAAAAAGTACGCGTTGAAGGCCGGGTTCGTGTAGTTGCTCGGGAAAAAATCGCCAGGCCGGAAGATCGAGAGGCTCCCGGGGCCGCTCGGATTGGCTGAGACATTCGCTACGGCAAGGTCGTGGCTGGCGGGATCGACCGCACAGCCGAACGGGAAGTAACCGAACACATTGAACGTTTTGATCGGCTTGGTGCCGCCATGCTTGTATTTGTACACGGCCACGTTAGCCGTATCGACGACGTAGACGTCGCCCGTCGAAGGATCGGAGCACACGCCCGCCGGCGACTTGAAGCCCTGAAGAAGCCCGACTTGCTTTTCGGCGGGATAGGAGAATACATAAACCTCGCCGCGAGCATCCGAAACGTAGGTCAGGTCCTGCGTTCTCGCCACCGGTGCCATCCACGAACCGCGCGGATCGAAGTGCGCCGCCGGACGGGCGGGCGCCGCAGGCGCCTGCAGCAGCGACGCCGGGCCGCCGCAACCCGCCGCCAACACTGCGACGGCAACACTGCAGGCGAGTCGATTCAAGAGCTTGCTACCCACGTCAGATCGCCTGAATCTTCGCCATCATCCCCAAGTCTTCGTGATCGAGGATGTGGCAGTGAAAGAGGAACGTGCCCTTAATGACGGGGTCACGGAAATTCATGATCAGGACGAGCGTGCCAGCCGAGCCGTCCGCGCGGCGATGCGGGATGACCACGCTGTCGGCCCAGTAGGGATGCAAGAGTTTGACTCCGTTGACTTCCTTGACCAAGAAGTGCAGCTGGTGGATGTGGAAGTCGTGTACCTCTTGCGTCTTGTTGACGACGTGCCACTCCTCGACGGTCCCGACGTGGACCACGAACACCGGCGGTTCGCTCATCGAGAACCTCCTGCCGTTGATGAAGAAATGCGTCGGACCCTCGGTAAAGATAGCGGTGCGCTTGGCGGCGATCGGCGGAAGCTTAGTCGTGTACGCGTTTTGGGGCAGGGGCGCGCCTACCGTGAGGTGGCCCATGAACGCGGCCCGATAAGCGGCCCCCTGGGCCTTGCGAAGCAGCGCGAGCTTCAGCTCCGGATCGTGATCTCCGGTCCGGCCCGAGTCGAAGCAGAGCGTGCGAAAAGTCCCGGTTCCGCTCGCCGGCCCGGTGACGACGAACTCGGCGCGGGAGGCGGGTGGCATGACGATCGTTCTCACCATCTCGGTCGGGGGGTTCCCCCGCCACGTGTCGAGCGCGAAGCCGTCAATCGCGACGAGCTCCATCTCGCCGCCATCGTACAGCTTGAGCGTCTTGTGCGCCGTCGCATTGACAACGCGGAAAAACTGCTTCTCGCCCGGCGCGATCGTGACTATCGGCTGGTACGCTCCATTCAGCGTCGTGATCAAGCCTAAGTCCGAGCCGCAGGGTTCGCTGTTGATCGCCTGCGGTCGCGCACCCTCGTCCGACATGCCCGACATGTCGCCGCCGTCCGCAATCGTTTCGTCCTGGTCCACGCGGCGTATCGCTTCCCCGACGCCGGTCGCGCGCACGATGATGAGGCGCTCCTTCATTTTAGCCAACGCGGGAAGGTGGCGTTCCAGTCCGTTGACGACGATCGCTCCCGACATCCCACCCGATCCTACCTGATAGGCCGTCTGGCCGTGCACGTGCGGATGATACCAATAGAGGCCGGGTTCCTGATTCTTCGGTATGTGGACGACGTAGCGGAGCTTCTGCCCGGGCCGCGCGAGCGTTCCGAGCACGTCGTCGCCGGGCGCTTTCGGTGACGATCCTATTCCGTGGAAGTGGATGTTGATGTCGAACTTGTCGCCGGAATGGGGAGGCAGATCGTTCGTCACGTTGAGAACGATCGTGTCGCCGGGATTGACCCGAATCGTCGGCGCGGTGTTGTTCATGTCGTCATACACGAACTGCGGAAAGCCGGTCGCGCCGTTGAAGTTTACGATCAGCGAAACTTTGGCAACGCCGTCGACCGATCGCACCACCGGGGGTTCAGGCAGCTCGTTTACGTTCTTGTCCGGAACCACATGCGCACCCGGCGCGCGCACGCTCTCCGGCGCGATGCCGACGGGGCTGAGCGGTACGCTGGACTGGCCGCCGCAGCCGGCGATCCAAGCAATTGCTATTCCGCAGGCGAGTAAGCGTCGTCCCATCGCAGTTACCCCTTCGATCTCGAGCCTAAGAGCCGGACTGATCGCGGAGCCGTACCCGCGCACCGCGCCGATTTGCTTGACCGCCGACCCGCCGCCGGGATAGTTCCACACGCCGACGGCCGCATCGAAGTCCGGCCCGATCACTCGACTACCGTCAATCCAGAACTGGCGAACGCTCTTCGTCTGATCCAGCGTCGTCGACCCAACGCGCGTCGCCGTACTCCCGCTCACGGAGAATTCATAGATCACGGACGGCGTGACGCCGGTATCGCCGATGGCGAGGGTCGAGCCGTCCCACTGCACTTGTCCGGGACCGACGATGCTCTGATTCACCGAGAGGTCCGTCAGAGCCGTCGCATGGTGCGAAAGCTCAGCCAGGCGGAACAGCGCCTGTCTTGTCGAGGCCATCTATGAAGAGGTTACCCTGCGCGTCATAGCCACAGAACGCGACTTTGCGAATCGACGAGTCGGTGTACTCCTTCGGATTGAGCCATCTACCGTGCGCGCCGCGAGGGTAGACTGCAAGAACGATTCCACGGAGGCCGCCGGTTACGGCGAGATCACCGTATCGCGGATCCACGGAACAGCCGCGCGGCGCACCGGGCGTGCTCAGGGCCGCGATCGGTTTCGTCGCGCCGTGCGGGTACTCGATGACGTCGAACCCCTGCACGTCGGCGATCCAGACGTCGCCCCTGCGGTCGACGCACTCGGCGCGGGGAGCGCCGAAGCCGGTGAGCTTCCCAACCAGTCGAAGGTGCGGATACGAAAATACGTCGACGTCGTTCGTCGCGAGGTTCGAAAGGTAGAGCAGATCGCCGGTTTTGGCGACCGACGAAAACGTCGCCGGATTCGTCGGAACCGTCTGCGTACCGCTGCAACCTGCAACGAACGACGTCGCGTAGAACGCCAGCGCACAGCTACGAAACCGCGCGATCGTCATGGATCCTCCGAGTTGGGTGGCGAGTGCTCGGCATCCTTAAATAGGCGGCGACACGACTCCTTCGAGCGAGTTTATTGGAACTCCAGTGGTGCCGAAGACGATTGCGTGTCTTTTCCGCAGGTCACCGTGCCCGTGAGCGTGGCGGAACCCGAATAGTTCGGCCTCGGCCGGGCAATCGCGTAGAGAACGAAGCCTCCCGCGCTGGTGAGGTGGATCGTCTTGGAGAATTTATCGATGGTCTTCTTCCCGGAAGTGATGTCCCACGCGAGCTTGCAGCTGCCGACGTAGCTGATATTCGTGTACGAGATCGCATACTGCCAATACGTCTTCGAAAGCACGTAGCTCGAGGGGCCGGTCATGCCGATGTTGTCGCTGGTGGTCGCACCGGCCACGCAGCCGATGCACGGTACGCCACGCTGGTTGGGGCCGTTGGCAACGAAGTTCATCAGGAAGGCTCGCGCGCCCGCCCTCGCGTGCATGGCGAGGGGCCGGAACACTTCGTAGCCGTCGGCCGCGGGTGCCGAGAGCGTTTGCTGGGAACCGGTCGACGGCGTCGCGCTCGGGTTTGAAGCCGCGCAGGCGGTCAGTGCGGCGGCCAACGACATGAGAAGAACGCTCCGAGTATATACGGGCAATTGAAACCTCCTATGAAGCACAGAATGTCGCCCACTCTATTAGGCGGGCGGCCTACGATTTACTGCACGGAACGGATGTACGTGACGGCCGAATTGCCGTTGGTGTCTTTGACCTCGATCTGCTCCGTGTCGAGATGCGCGCACGTGGTGCCCTGGGGCACGACGACCCAAGCTCCGCCCGTCGTGAGCGGCGCCTGAACGACCCAGCACGTTCCGACGGTCGTCTGTGCGCTGAATTCGCCGGTGTAACCGTCCTCGACGGCGATGAGATCGAACGACTTCGCGATGGACTGATCGGCGGGCTTCGCAGACGTGCCATGGGGCGTGAGTTGAATCACGTTCGGCATATAGTTGGAGTGCGTGCACGCGGCCAAACCCGCCGCAGCGGCAAGGGCCAAAAAGACGTCCGGCGCCCTTTTCATACTCACACCTTAATACGAGAGACCGGCGTTACAGCCTGTCCAAGCTACCGAGCCGAATCGGTATCGAGCAAGAATCCGATGGATCGTCCGGCCGCGGCTTGCCACTCGGACCGTGAGATGCCATAGACGTAGATCGGCTTGCCGAAGCGATTTTGCTCGAGCCGCTTCAACCGTCGCATGCCGTTGCGCCGCGCGACGGCGATCGATGGTGCGTTCTGAATGACGATGAACGACACGACGCGATCGACGGAGAGTTGCACGAATGCCCAGTCGCGGCACGCGCGGGCCGCTTGTCGCGTAGCCCGCACCCAATATTCCGGCAACAGCATGTAGGCCACTTCAACGTCCTCGCGCGCATCCACGTCGTCCCAGTGGAGCAGTCCGACTTGACCGACGAAGGCGCCGTCCGACTTGCGTTCGACCGCCAGAAGAGAATGGCCGAGCCGTTCGTACGAGCCTAGTACGTTCTCGAGCGCGCGCGCGGCTCGGGCGAGGTCGTAGATGGTGGGGTAATGACGCATCACGCGAGGATCGCTCATCACCCGAAACACGAGCTGCCCCTCGCCGGGCCGGAACCGGCGCAGACGGAGGCGTTTCGTCTCGATTGCGTCGAGAGCGGGCGCCGGATTAGAATTTTCAGCAGCGGCGGGTAAAGCTGTAGCCCGAGCCGCGCATGTGCTTGCCGTCGGGCGACATCGTCAGCGTGTGCTCGCCGTAGTACGTGAGCACGATGGTCGTGCCCTTGATTATCCAGTTGCCCGAGACGCCGTCGCTGTCGGTCATATCGCCGTTGAGCTCCGCCTTGAGCGTGAGGTTCGGCTTGTCGTCGGCGACCCACGTGCCGACCAGGTTAACGGTGGTGCAGCCGGTGGGCACGGGCGTCGGCGTCGGCATCGGCGCGAGCGCGGTGATGGCGCCGCCGTAAAACTTGTGGGCGACGTTCAGGCAGAGCGCGTCCGAGCCGAATGGATTTTCCGGCAGTTGGACCGCGCAGGTGAACGTTACGACGTAGCCCTGCGCAAGCGCGTAGCAGCGCACCGTCGCCGCAGCCGTCACCGCACCGGCCTGCCGATTCTGTGCGGTGGCAATCCATTCGCCGCTGCCCGTGCTCGACTCGGTCGCGCCTTGGAGGAAACTGCTCAGGGCGGCCTTGGCCTTCGTGCTGCACTCTTGCGCCGAGCCGTCCGGGCTCACGTGCCGGATGCCGACGGATATTTCGATCGCGGCAGGCGCGGGCACGCCGAACGAGACGGCGGCGCACAACGCTGCGGCCACAATCGCGGCGCGCCGAAGGCTCGCGCGCTTCACGGCCCGCCTCCGAAGGCCGTCGCGAGCTTCGTGCACAGCGCGCTCGCGGTGTCGGTGCTGGGCGGCGTTTGCACCGCGCAGGTAAACGTCACGACATACCCATCGTCGGTCGGATAGCAGTGAACCGCCGCCGCCGCCGATGGGTGACCGCTGGAATCCGCCGGTCCGTAGGCCCGCCACTCTCCCGTATCGCCGGAGCCGATTTCGCCGGCATCTTGAAGCACCGAGTTGAGCGCGTTCTTGGCCGCGGCGTTGCAGCCGCTCACGGGCTGATTCTTGACGATCTTGCGTGCGCCGACGGCCATGTCGAGCGCTGCCGGCGCCGGCAACGTCGTCGCGCCGAGTGTGAGGACGCAGGCGGCCGCGAGTACTGTCGAGCGTACCTTCAACATGACTGACGCGCGTGTTCTACAATTGGCGACCCAACCTCCTCGGAAAGCTCATGCTTAAGATCTCCTGAACGCGACACTCTCTAGAGCGAGCGAGCCCCTGCGAAGGTGACGACCTGCCCGGATTGGGAAAGAGCGAAGCATGAAGCGCAGGCGGGGCCACTTTTGGTGGGGCGGCGCAATTGCGATTCTTTGTATCGTAGGGCTAGGTTTCTGGCAATGGCGGAACGTCGCGCGGTTCGGCATCCTCGCCGCCGCCGACGCATTCACTCAAACGCGCATCTCCGTTGGTGGTATGACGCTCGGCGCGAATCGCTCGGTCTTCGAGGACGTGCGGGTCACGTCGCAACGCGGCGAAGCCATTGCGGCGATCCCGCGTCTCACGGTGGAATACGACCTGCGTGAATTGCTTCCCGGAGGGACACGGCTCTTAGGGCTGCGCGCCGTCGACGCGGAGTCGCCGCACGTTACGATCGTCCGCCGCAGCGATGGAACCTACAACGTTCCGATTTCGCAGCTGCAGGCGAATCGCCCCGCGGGCGGCAGGCTATTGATTCTGGCGGCGCGCATTCGCAACGGCTCCGTCGACGCGGTCGATTTGAAGTCGCGCTTCCACGACGAGCGAAACCTCTACGTGCGCGATCTCAACGTCGACGCGGACATTTCGAGCGCGGCGCGTTCGCGCTACACGGCGCGCCTGCAATACGGCGAGAGAACCGACCGGCTCTTTCCCGTCTCCGGGCGCGGCGACATCGATCCGCGGAACGGGTACGTCAATCAGCGCTGGACGGCGCGCGAGCTCCCGATCGCCGCCGCCGCCGACTTCATCGCGGGATCGCCGTCGATGCGCTTCCTACGTGGAACGCTGCGCGGCGTCGACGCCCGCTACTTCGGTTTGTCCGACGCGCGCGGCGCCTTACGCTGCCATCTGACGGCGAGCGCGTCGCTCTCCGGTGCGCGCATCGCCATTGCCGGTCTTTCGAAGCCCGTCGACGACGTCCGCGGTCCAATCGACGTGTACGATGACGGACTCTTGACGCCGCGGCTCGATGCGAGCCTCGCGGGCGTGCCCGTGACAATCGGGGGCGGCATCTACGGGCTGCGCAGCCCTCGGCTACGCATGGCGGTCCGCGGCAGCGCGGACGCGGCGGTGCTGCGCACCGCGTTCACGCAGGCGGCGCGCCTGCCGATACGCGGTTCATTGCGCTTTGCGCTGCTGGTCGAGGGCGCGACGGCCAAGCCGGTTGCGTGGATCGCCCTTCAGTCGCCCCAGCTGAACTATGCCGGCGAGTCTGTCGACGACGTCGACGGGCTCGTCGGATTCGACGGGCGCGAGGCCGACGTTTTGGGCATGCGCGCCGCGTACGACGGAGCCGATTTGACCGCGCGCGGCCGCGTCGCATTCGAGCGACGTCCGGGCGCCGTCGACATGCTGCTCGGCGTACGGGCGCCCCCGGGGCGCATTCCGTACGTCGGCGCCTACGTACCCGCAATGCCCGTTCAAGCGCTAGCGCTCGCGACGGCCGAAGACCCGAGGGCAATCGCGGTACGCGGAGCGCTGTGGGGCGCCAGCGCGTCGCAACGTCTGGATGCCCTTTTCAACGTTGACGAGCGCGGGGTGGGGACGGTGGGTCCCCTCTTCTACGATGGCACGAGCGGCTCGCTCTATGCGCGGGTCGCGCTCGATCGCCCGCGCCGCATCAGCCTCGGCGTCGCCGAGGCGCGCGGCCTGGCGATTCCGCCGGGGCGAGCGAGCTTCGACGGCACGCTCTTCGGCGGACAGTCGCGCGCGGGAATCGGTGTGGGGCTCGTCGGGCGGCTGCGCACGCAGCTCGGCGCGGCGAACCTGCGCGCGAACCTTGCGCTCGAGAACGGCGCGCTGCGCGGCGCAGCATTCGGCGACGTCGGCGCGGAGGCGAGTTTTGGCGCCTCGCTGAGTGGATCGCCGCAAGCGCCGCGCGTCGCCGGAACGGTCGTCGTCGCCGGGGGACGCTACCGCGACTTCACGGTCAACGGCAACGCAGGACTCGCATACGCCGGCGGAACGCTCTACGTTCACGATGCCGCGGTCGCCGTGGGGCCGCTGTTCGCGGGCGTCGCCGGAACGATCGCCGGGTTCACTTTCGGTGGGGCGAACGCCGCGCGCTACGATCTCGCCACGCAGCTGCATACCTCCGACGTGGGTGGGCTGCTGGCGAGTGTCTATCCGAAGGCGCCCTGGCCGATTCAAGGAAGTGTCGACGCCGACGTGCGGGTGCGCGGCACCGGGACGACGCCGGAAGTCTCCGGCGCGATCGCGGCGCCCGAAGGCTCGGTCAACGGCTTGGCGTTTCGCGATCTGCGCGGCGGCGTGAGCGGCACGACGCGCGGGCTAGCGTTGACGAGCGGCCACATCGTCTTTGGATCGACGGATGTCGCGGTGCAGGGCGATGCGACGCCGCGCAGCGCGAACGTCACCATCGTCGCACCTCAGACCAATCTCGCCGACTTCAACGACTTCTTCGACACTGGCGACACCTTCGCGGGAACTGGAAGTCTCGATCTCCGCGCGTCGTTCGCCGGAACGCACGTGGTCGCGAGCAGCGGAGGCGCGCGCTTTAGCAACGCGCACTTTCGGCGCATCGATCTTGGGACGGTTGGGGCGCGGTGGTCGACGGCTCGCGGAACCATCGACAGCGCGGTGCGCTTCGGCGGACCGACGGGGCAGGTCGATCTCGCAGGCACGGTAACGCCGGCGACGATGGCCCTGAATCTGCGCGCGAACGCGCATGCCGTCGATCTCGCCACCTGGCTGCCCATGCTGGGATTGAATGCGCCGGTCACGGGGAGGCTCGACGCGCAGACGGCGGTCGCGGGGCGCTATCCCGACATCGCGCTGAACCTGCACGCCGCGGTGTTCGGCGGCACCGTGGGTCGAATGCCGGTCTCGCTCTTCGAGATGAGCGTCTCGGCGTCGCACGGCCGTGGAACGATTCGATCCGCGCGCGTCGACCTGCCGTCGCTGAGCACGACCGCGTCCGGCACATTCGGCCTGCGGGAAAGCGACCCACTCTCGCTGCAGGTGCACAGCGCGAGCCGCGATTTCGGTGCTTTCGTTTTTGCGGCGACCGGCAAGAAGGCGCCGGCTCACGGGCGCACTCGATTCCGTGCTGCACATCGAGGGGACGCGCGCAACCCCGCGACTACGCGACGCGCTCGCCTTGCAGTCGGTCCGGTACCGCGACCTTACGATACCGCGAATCGCGGCGCAGATCGACGCCGACCGCCGCGCCGTTACCGTGTCGAACGGCGAGGTCGATTTGGAGCGCGGCAAACTGCTCGCGTCCGCGACGCTTCCGATCCGCATAGCGCCGCCGCACGTGAGTACCGGAAGCGGCCTGATCGCCGGTTCCGTGCGCGCCGAAGACGTCGAGCTGTCGAACTTCCTCGCCCTTCTTCCCAAGGGCACGAGCGCGAGCGGCCGGATCGACGGCGAGGTGCTCGCGCAGGGGTCCGTCGACGTGCCGCAACTCAACGGAACGTTGTCGCTGCGTAACGGAACGTTCAGCGGGCCGATGGAACGCTCGCCGATCACGGGCATCGTCTCGGACCTATCGTTCACCGGAACCCGAGCACAGCTGACGTCGCACGCGAACGTGGGCGGAGGCAGCCTAGGCGCGGAGGGCGCCGCGGCGCTCGCGAGCCTGCGGCGCGCTAGCGACGCGACAGTCGACGCTCGCCTGACGGCGACTAACGCGCGCCTCGACATGCCCGGCTACTTCCAGGGAACTCTCGACGCCGATGTTTCGCTGAAGCGGGCGCCCCCGGCAATGCCGGCCGCGAGCGGCAGCGTCACCGTTTCGAACGCGCGCATCCCGCTCGATGCGTTCTTAAAACAGGGAACGGGAGGCCAGGGCCCGGGTCTGCCCAGCGTCGCTTTCGACACGGTGCGGATCGCCGCGGGACCCAACGTGCGTATCCAGAGCAAGAACATCGACATCGGAGCGGCCGGCGATATCACGCTGACGGGCTCGTTGACCGCGCCGAAGCTGGCCGGAAGCTTTCGCTCGACGGGCGGCTCCTTGAACTTCTATCGCAACTTCAACTTGGAGAGCGGCCTCGTGCAGTTCGACCCGGAGAGCGGCGTGATTCCCGACGTCGACGCGGTCGCCACGACCTTCGTCTCGGATCCCCCAACGGCGATTCGTCTCCACGCCACCGGCCCGGCGACGAACATGAATCTCGCGCTGGCCTCCGACCCATCGTACAGCCGCCAGCAGATCCTCGGGCTGCTCGTCGGCGCGCAGCAGTTCGGCGCGGTGCGAGGCGTACGATCGAGCGGAGGCGGCGGCTTCTCTGCGACCTCGGCCGCGTCGAACGTCGCGCTGGGGCAGCTCAACACGGTGTTCACGCGCACGATGCTCGAGCCGTTGTCATCGTCGCTGGCCGGGACGCTCGGTTTCAACGAGGTCCGCATCACGACCGACATCCAGACGGGTGTCGGAGTCAGCGCGGTCAAGGCGTTCGGGAAATACGTCAACGCAATCTTCGCGCAAACGTTCGGCTATCCGCGGACGCAAAGCATCACGCTCGAGGCGCATCCGAATCCCTCCACCGGATTACGCGCCACGGCGTTTACCGCGCAGGGTCCGACGCTATTGGCGCTGCAGCAGCCGGCGCCGATCGGCATGGACATCATGAATCTCAATCCGCTGACTCAGCTCCCGCCGTTCACCGGAACGAACGGCGTCCAGTTCTCGTACCAGGTGAAGTTCCCATGACGGACCGCATGCAACGAGCCGCCGCGCTCGCACTCGTCGTCTGTTTGGGTGCGGCCGCGGGTCGAACCGCGCCGACCGGTTTCGCCGACCTTCCGCTGTTGATCGCCGCGCATCCGCTGCATAAGGTTCTCGACGCTTACGATCGCCAGATCGCGGCGCTGCGCGGCACGCGCACCGTTCCCGCGCTGGCCGATCCGGCAGCGCGCGCCGCCGATTCAGCGACGGCGCTGCGGCGCGACGTCGCGGGAGCACAGCGGCAGGTAGCGCGCATCGCGTCCGCCGGCGATGCGCGTTACCGGGCGCTCGAGGCCCACGCACTATCTGCGATTGCCGCATCGCGCTCCGGCGACAACGTTGCCATGGTCGCTTACGCCGACGCGCTGGATCGCGAGACCGGCGCGAGCATGCGCGGCTATGCGGCGGCGAGCACGCAGCGCACCGCGCGCGCATTCGCCGCGCGGCAGCAGCAGGCGCGCGAAAAGGAGCTGGCGTTGGCGTATGCGCTCGCACAGCGCGATGCCGGCGAACGGCTCGAGCTACGCGCGAAGCTGGCCGACGTTCGCCTCGCTTCGGCGAAGCGCGCCGCGCTGGACGCGCGACTCGCGGCGCTGAGCAGACGCGAGTCCGCGGCGGTCGCCGCGCTGCACGCGCAAGACGTCGTCGTGCTGGCGCGCTATCGGGATCGGTTGGAAGGGCAAGCGGCGGCCGCGAACGCGCAGATGGCTTCGCAGCTGCGCGCCAAAGCCGACGCGAATCTCGCCGTGCGGTTCAGCGTTCTTCACGCGGCGGCCGCCTCGGCTCAGATCGTTCCGGACCTGCCGTCGCACCTCAAAAGTTTCGGTTCGAGCTACCGATTCGGCTCCGACGCGGCGGCGATCCGCGGCAGCCTGGACGCCGCGACGACCGACGTTCCGCGCCGTTTCGCGCAACTCGCCGACGCGGATCGTGCGTCACGCGCGGAGGTCTCGGTGGAGCTCACGAACCTGCAGCGCGATCGCACCGAGGTCTATCGGGCGATGGTCGCGCACATCGTTGCCGACGCGCAACGCCTCGCCCGCGAACGCGGGCTGCGCGGCGTCGTGGTGTCGGCGGCGCGTCCACGCGGCGGCGTTGACTTGACCGCAGCGCTCGCGCGCGAGGAGTCGCGCTTCTAGAGAAACCTAGGGCTGCCGCAGCGGCTGCGCCGTGAGGCCGGACGCTTGACGGATCGCGTCCACGTCCTTGACGAGCGCATCGCCCGCGGAGCCCTTCGGCGGACACTCGAGATCCGGCGAGACCCACCCCTGCCACTTCACGTGCATCGAACTGCCGAACGAAGCGCTCTTCATGCAGGGCACGGTCACCGCTTTGGTGCTCTTCGCGGCGGCGAGATCGGCGAAGAAACGCGCGGCCGTCGCCTGCGCAACCGTGAAGGACTTCGCGGGACCGGTCGAGCTGCCGTCGCGATTCTGCGTCGTCAGCGACGCCTGACCGTCGGACCAGACGGTTATCGAGTAGCCGACCGTGTTGGTCGAGCCCGAATTAACGATCACGGCGCTATCCCGCGGTGCGGCAGCCACGAGGCCGGCAATCGCGAGAGCGCAGAACAGCATTTCACGCCGGCGCATAGTTAGATACCTCCAATCTTTGGCAGCTTGCGGCCGTGCCGCCAGAGCCACGCCGGCGCGTTCGCGCGCACCGTGTTCGGCTCGAGCGCGAACAGCGCCGCGACGACGGGCGCCGCCACGCCGGTGCCGCCGGCCTGCTGCCATCCGCCGCCTGCCGCTTCGTAAAACGCAACGCCGGTCTTCGGATCCGCGACCGCCGACACGTCGGCGACGCTGCGCATCGCGCAGCCGTGCGTGCGCTGCCAGGACGGCTTGGCTACATACGCGCTGCAAGCGCTTCCGCCGCTGCGCCACAGGCGCTCGTTCCAGCCATGGCCGGATGCGGCAAGCGTCGTGCCGCCGACGCAGACGACACCCGAATACGTGCACGGCTGATTTACTGCGTCGTCACCCGCGCTCGCCGTGATCGCGCGTCCCGCGTGCGCATACGCCGCGTCTACTGCATTGCTCTCGTCGCCGCCGTACGAGTTGCTGATGGCCGCCGCGCCGAGCGCAACCGCGGCGTTGACGCCGGCGGCGAGATCGGCGTCCTTATTGCTGTTCGCCTGCACGAGCAGCAGCTTGCAGTTGGGGCACAGCGCCGAGACCATCTGCACGTCGACGGCCTCTTCGGCGCGCCAGTCGTCGCTCGGGTCCGCGTTCGGCTTCGGTAGCGGGCTCGTCCGCCCGTTCTGATTCACGACCTTCAGGCAGCCGGATGGAAGGCACGCCGGTAGGCCCATGCTCTTGCGATACACGGCGAGATCGCTCGCCGCGGCGGGATAACCGTACGCGTCGACGACGGCGACGAGCACGCTTCGGCCGCGTGCGCGTGCGGCCTGCGCGACGCCATAGGCGGCCTGCAGGTCCGACGCGCAGTACGGCGCGCTCTTCGAACAGCCGCGATGCGCCTGGCCGCGGACGGCCAGCGCGCATTCGCGGCGACCCGGTGCCGCGCTCGGACAAACGTTATGGAAAGTCGACTGAGCGGCCGAACGCGCGGCCGGACGTGCGTCCGGATGCGGTGCCGGCGAATGCGCGGGCGAGTGCGCAGACGGCGAAGCCCCGGCGGGTCGCGACGACGTGACCGGCGGCTCGTCCGACTGATCGTCGGAGCTTTCACTGGAGCTGTCGCTGGTCTCGGGGGCTCCGCTGGACGCCGGTGCCTGGGCGCCGGGCTGCGACTCAATCCCGGGCAGCGGCGTCTGCTGCATCCCTCCCGAGCATGCGACGCATGCGGTCGCGGCGATCGCCGCGACGACGCTCAGAATGACGGCTCGCATAGCTCCCTTAGAATGCGCCAACACCCTTAGGGGATCCCCAACCCGTCGGGCCGTCGAAACCGACTCGGGCGTAGCAGATGTAGTGGATCGTCGAGGCGCAGGTGACGCCGAGCCCCGGATCGACGTTATTGCCGACCGTCACGTCGTTCATGTGTCCGGTGTGGCGCCTCCAAATGTCCTGAGCGCCGGCTTGTGTCGCGGCGTTGCCGGCGAGCGCGTAGACGCCCGAGATGATCTGCGCGGACGCGCTCGTGCCTCCGAAGGCGAACCAGCAGTACTGCGGGCACGCACGACCGCTCTCTTCCGAATTGTACACGGCCACCGGGTTGCGCAACGAGGCGGTCGCCGAGGCGTCGGATTCGGAACGCATGCGGCACTGCCTGTCGGTCTGCCACGACGGCTTTCCGATCTTCCGGCTGCACCCGCTGCCGGTTGCGCCGCACGGCGAGCTGCCGGAGCCGCAGCGATCGTACGTAAGGTCGTTCCAGACGGACTCGCTCCAGCCGCGCGCGTTGTGCGCAGGCACCAGACGCGTTCCGCCGGCGCACACCACGTACGTGTAGGAGCACGGCTGCTCCGGGCCGCCGTGATAGCGTCCACCGCCTCCGTTGTCTCCGGCCGCCGCGACGATCACGACGCCGGGTTGATGGAATATCGGGTTGTCGCCGCCGGTCTCCGGGCCGCCCCACGACACGCCGATATACTTGGCCCCGAGTCTTCCCGCCGTCTTTACGCCGGTATACAGACTGCTCGTGTAGTCGTTGTCGGTCTGGACGAGCAAAATCTTGCAGTTCGGACAGATCGCCGACACCATGTCGAGATCGAGGGACTGCTCTCCCTTCCAGTCGTCGCTGGGTCCCGACTCGCGCGGCAGCGGTCCCGGATTGCCGTTTTGGTTGACGATGCGCAGACACTTGCTGCCGGCGGTGCAAGCCTTTAGGCTCATCGCCTTGCGGTAATATGCAAGATCGCTGGCCGCGTGGTGGTATCCCCACGCATCGACGATCGCGACGAGCCTGCCGGAGCCTTTGGTCAGCGACGGCAACGCATACGCGGACTGCAGATCGACCGGACAGTAGGCGTTCGTGAAGATGCACTGTTTCGCGGCGTCCATGAGGTCGGCGCCCGCCTGCAGCGACGGCGCGACGTCGGTACGCACCATCGCGAGGCACTCCATCAGCTGCGGATCCTCGGACGTCGGGCAGAGACGGCGGACGGGATTGCTTCCGACGAACGGAGCCTCGCGGCTCTCGGGCCCGGTCAGCGCGTCAGGCGGCGTCTCCGCGTTTTGCTCGATCGACGACGGGTTGGCCGGAACCAGCGACGGATTGACCGCGCCGCCCGAACATGCGGCGAGCACGAGCATGGCCGACAACGGTAGGGCTCGAACGATTCCGCGATTCACTAGGGACCTCCAAGAACTCAGGATGGTTCAATATTGAGAACGTCGCGCTCGTCGCGGTCGTTCCGGGCTTGGGCCCGAGGACTTGCATGTCGCACCTTCGAGCACCTATGGAGCGGCGCATTCCGACGCCGCTGGGGCGCGATTTGTTGATCGTAAGCAACGGTTCGTGCATCGTGGCGAGCAATTTCGTGGCGCCCGCGCGCGCCGCGCCGGCCAAAGCGGGCGACGCGCTGCTCGTTGAGGCGGCGGCGCAGGTCCGCGCATACTTTCGGCGCCGCTTGGGCCGCTTCGACCTGCCGCTGGCGCTCGACGGCACCGCCTTCCGCGTGGCGGTGTGGCGCGCCGTCGCAACACTCGCGTTCGGCGAGTTCGTATCGTATGCCGAGGTCGCGCGGGCGGTGGGACGCCCGCTGGCACACCGCGGCGTCGCGACGGCGATGGCTCTCTGTCCCGCTCGACTTGTTCGTGCCGGCGCACCGCGTCATCGGCGCGGACGGCAACATCAAAGGCGCGCGGCCCCGGTCGATGCGCGTGCGTCTGGCGACCTTCGAGCGCGCGAGAGTTTAGGTTCTCGGATTCCCCTCCCGGTAGGGCTCCGCGAGCGCCGCATTCGCGAGCGTCTCTTCCAAGAAGCGCGCCTGGTACGCGATGATGTCTTCGACGAAGGGAAACTGCGGATGCCGGCGGCGCGGCGCGACGCGATACCGATCGCCCGCGCGCTGGAGTATCTCCCATTCGACCATGCGCGGCATCGCCGCGCGCACCATGCGCGCGGGGTCGCGCCGCAGCTCAGGATCGACGAAGAGCGCCGGCGGCAGCTCCGGGATCGCCTTCGCGATCGCGGCGCACGCCTCGCCGGCGCTGAACTCCGCCGTCGACTCGAGCCACGCGCCCAGCAGCTGGCTCGCCACGACCGGGCGTATCGCCGCGAGCGTTCCCACGAGCAGCGTCATGCCGCCTTCGCGCAGCCGTCCGAAACAGACGACACGATAGAGCATCGAGAGGCGCTTCGAGACAAACGGATCGTAGCTGACGCCGACGAGATAGATCGTCGCGAGCGGCGCGAGCCGCTCGATCGCACCGCGCATTTGCCCGATGCGGCCGTCGATCGAATACTTGCCCTCGGGCGTCAAGTAGAACGAGCCGCCGCGGCGTACGACGTCTTCCATCAACGCGAGGTCGCGCTCGACGTTTGCGCGCGTCTCGTCGAGGATCTCGCGGCGGTACGGCTCGCGCAGCGTCGCAACCTTTACGACGGTTCGCGATCGCGCGAAGCAGGTCGCGTTTCGAACGTCGGACGTCTTCGCGTCCGGCGGAAAGAGCGCCGCGACGCGTTCGTCAAAGACGTCACGGATCGGCAGCGGACCGTGGCGCCGCTGCACCGACCAGGCGAAGGCGCTCACCGCACGCGAGCCCAGCTCGTTCTCGATCGGCAGCATGCCGAGGGCGACGAACATCGGTCCGGCATTGACGCGTCGAAGCAACTCGCTCAGCCACGGAAGCCGTTCCGCCAGGAAGCCGGGTTCGTACATGCGGCGCGAGCTCGCCGTGAAGACGGGGTGCCGCCACGGACCGCTGTGCACGGTCGTCGCCGTAACGATCGTCATCGACTCGAGATCGTGCTGGTGATTCGCGACGATCAGCGTCGGTCCGCGCCGGCGCGGAATCTTTCCCCATCCGCGCACGCGATATGCGAGGTGATCCCACACGTAATTCGAAACGACCGCGACAAAGCGCAGCGGCCAGCCCCAGAGCGACGAGATCGGCCTACGCCCGACGCGCAGCACCGCGAGCGACGCGAGCGCGAAGCTGAATCCCGAGAGTCCGAAGACCGCTTGATAACCCGCGCGGGTCCCGTGAAAGAGCCCGATGAGCCAGCCGCCCACCAGCGGCGCGACGACGTTGGGAAGCAGCGTCGCGATTCCCCAGAGGCCCAGGTCGCGTGCGACGTCGCGGAGTTTCGGGATCGCATCCATGGCGAGCGCCCATCCGCTGGAGATGACGCCGCCGAACCCGACGCCGAACAGCACCGCAAAAGGCAGGATCCAGCTCAACCCGGGCGCGAGCGCGAAGCCGATCGTCGCGATCGCCATCGCCGCGCCGGCGAGTGCGGTCACGATCTTGCGCGGAACGCGGTCGGAGAGCAGCCCAAGATAGAGGCTCGACGCTACCGCGCCCGCGATGGTCGCGAACGCGTAGAGCGCGGTTCCGGCGGAGGGATCCCCGACCTTCTGCACGTCCCGGAAGAAATAGAGCACGAACGTCTGCAGCATGATCAGCCCGAAGAAGACGAGCGTCCGTGCCGCGAACACGACGAAAAAGTCGTGCCAATCGCGCACGTGCGCGTGCTCTTCGCCGTCATAGACGCCGTCACCGACGCCGAGCAGCGAGAGGCCGCCGACCGCCACGATCGCGGCCGCGGCCAGAAAGGTCAGGCTCGGATCGGGCATCGCGCCCGCTATTGCAAACCCGAGCACCGTTCCGGCGAGGGTCAAGGCTCCGCGAACGCCCGAAACGGCGCCCCAGTGCTGCCGCGGAATCGACTCAGGCAGCAGCGCCTGATACGCGCACAGCGCGACGTTGGCGCCGGCGGTAGCCAGCACCAGAAAGAAGCCAAACCACACGAGCGAGTGCGCGTCGGCGAGCGCGACCAGCGCGCCGACGTCGATTAGGATGCCGACCGCGACGAACGTGCGGCGCGAACCGCCGCGCCGGCGGAGCGCGTCCGAGAGCCAGCCGCCCAGCGGCGGCACGAGCATTGCCGCGAGCGCGGCGATGCTTGCCAGCACGGAGAGCACGAAGACGTGCTCGGTAGGCGCGATGTGGACGGTAGCGGCGGGGACCGCGATCGTCATGAGCGCGGTGTCCTGAAACGTCAGCGGCAGCCACAGCGCGTTGAGCATGACCCAACCGCCGATCTCGCGCGCTCGGCTCGAGGCAACGTTCAAAAGTTTGGCTCCGTGATCAGTGCTTGACCGATCAGTGCTTGACCGCGTCGATGACCACGATGCCGCGCCCGCCGAAGTCGCGCAGCTGATCGAGTGCGGCGACGGCCGCGCCGAGCGGCGTGTCCGGGTTCGTCGCCTCGGTGATCGAAAAACCAGTCTGCCGTTTTGCCTGCGCGTCGATGGGATCGCGCAGCGTGCGCGGCATGAGTTTGAATTTACCGATCAGGCCGAGCATCGGTCCCGCCTTTTCATCCAGCGTTTGCGGGTCGACGGCCATGACCACGACGCCGTGGCGGGGCCCGTTGCCGTTTTCTTGGAAGACGACGAAGTCCACCCCGAGATCGCGCGTGTGCGCGCGCACGGCGTCTACGCCGTTTCCGCGAATCGCGACGGAATAGCCGTCGGGGGGATGCGTGAGCAGATCGCCCAGCCACGCTTCGAGCGCAGGCATCATTGCCTGCGTTCCGGCGACGACGTCGTGCCCGTCGTAGGTGCCGGCTCCCTGCGAAAAGACCGCGCTGTCCGCGAGACCGGGGCGCGCGGTGACGCGGGTGTGCCATGCGCGCGCCGACAGTACGCTCGCGCCCGCGAAGAGCGGAAACTCGATCGGATCGGTCGGCGACGGCGAGGCGCCACCCGTACTGCCGCGGCCTCCGTTCGCGCAGCCCGCGAGCAGGCAGACGGCGGCGACCACGGCGAGGCAAGGCTGCTTCACAACGGCGTCGCATTCGAGGAGAACGTGCGCGCCCCCCGTAAGCCGGGAGACTTGTGTCGCTATCGTACGGATCCTACCTCAAACTGGATGAGCTGCTCCGCCTGCAGCGGCCGCTCTCCGAGCCGCCGCATCATGACGAGATGCTCTTCATCGTCATCCATCAGGTCTATGAGCTGTGGTTCAAGCAGCTCTTGCACGAGCTCGATGCGGCGGCTGCGGCGCTCGATCGCGACGATCTGTTGCGCGCCCACAAACAGTTTCGACGCATCCACACGATTCAGCGCCTCTTGGAACAGCAAGTGGACATCTTGGAAACGATGACACCGCAGGAGTTCAATCAATTTCGCGACCACCTGAACCCCGCGAGCGGCTTTCAGTCCGTGCAGTTCCGAGAGCTCGAGTTCGCGTGCGGCCTGCGGCGCACAGACGTGCTGCGGTTGGTCGAGCTCGACGCGGAACAGCGGGCGCGGCTGGAGCGCCGCCGCGTCGATCCGTCGTTGTACGATCGGGTGAAGGGCCTGCTGCGGCGACGCGGCTTCGCTGTCGACACGAGCGAGGCGTTGATCGAGAGCTACCGGCAGATCTATTCCGACGAAGCCGCGCACTACGACCTGCACCTGCTGCTGGAGGATCTCATCGAGTTCGACGAGCGGTTCTTGCTGTGGCGCGGGCGACACGTCCGCATGGTCGAGCGAATGATCGGACAAAAGCAGGGAACGGGCGGATCGCCCGGCGCGAAGTACCTCGAGAGCACGCTGGCGCATCGTTTCTTTCCCGAGCTGTGGGCGGTACGCAGCTACCTCGGAGAAGGAACCTACGCATGAGCGAAACCGCAACGCCCACAGCGACGGCGCGGGAGTACCGCTCGCGCTTTCCGATTCTCGCGGACTCCACGTATCTCGTCAGCCACTCCATGGGCGCGGCGCCGCTCGGCGCCCGCAGCGCGCTGGAAGCCTATTGGGATCAATGGGCGTCGGAGGGGCCGGAGGCGTGGGAACGCTGGTTGCCGAGGATCGCGGCGATCGCCGATGGTATCGGCGCGCTGATCGGCGCGGCCCCGGGCTCGGTTTTCTTGGGTCCGAACGTGTCGGTGCTGCAGGCCGCGATAGCGAGCTGCATCGACTTTCGCGGCACGCGCAACGAGGTCGTCTACGAATCGCTGCAGTTTCCGTCGCTGACGTACGTCTGGCGCGAGTGGCAGCGATACGGCGCCGCGATGCGCGTCGTGGAGTCGCCGGACGGCCGAACGGTTCCCACCGAACGCATCGTCGCTGCGATCACCGAAAAGACCGCGATCGCGGTGATCTCGCACGCGTACTATGTCTCAGGTGCGCTGGCGGACGTCGGCGCAGTCGCCGAGCGCTGCCGCGCCGTCGGCGCCCTGCTCTGCGTCGACGCGTATCAGACGACCGGGGATCTATCCGTACGACGTCGCCGCACTCGATCTCGATCTGGCCACCGGCGGCTCGCACAAGTGGCTGTGCGGCGGCCCGGGCTGCGGCTGGATCTACCTCAAGCCGGCGCTGCGCGAGAGGTTTCGGCCCGCGGTCACGGGATGGATGGCGCACGAGCGGCCGTTCGCGTTCGAACCGGCGCCGATCGTGCACGCCGCGTCGATGTATCGGTTCGGCCACGGCACCCCGACGATCCCGGGATACGTCGTCGCGGCGCCGGGACACGCGATGATCGGCGATATCGGCGTCGCACGAATCCGCGAACACAACGTCCGCTTGACGGAAAAGATCGTCGCGATGGCGCTCGAACGCGGGCTGCGCGTCAACTCACCCGTGCAGGCCGAGAAACGAACCGGCTGGATCGGAATCGACTTCGAGGACTCCGAGCGCGCGTGCCGCCGCCTGATCGCGGAGCGTGTCTTCGTCGACTATCGCCCCGGCTGCGGCATCCGCGTCGGGCCGCACTTCTACACCGAAGACGACGAAATCGATGCGTTCTTCCAGGCACTGGAGCGCGTGCGGTAACGCCGGTGGACTCCTCGTCGATGATCGTCGACCACACCCGAATTGGCGCCGCGTTCCGGCGCCTTTCGATTCCGGTCGCGGTGCAGATGCTCGGCGATCAGCTGCTCGGCACTGCCGACACGATCGCCATCGGGAGCATCGGAACCGTGGCGCTCGCCGGCGCGACGGCGGCGAACACGCTCTTCCTCGCGATCGTCTTCGCGGTCTCGGGGTTTCTCAGCGGCACGTCGCTCGTCGCGGCGCAGCGCATCGGCGCTCGCGACGTGGACGGCTTCGCGCGGACCGTCCGTGCCGGCGTCGTCGTGCCGATGATTACCGGGTTGTTCTGCTTCGCGTTGAGCCTCGCCGGCTCGCGCGGCGCGATCCACTGGATGATCGGCGACCTGGCCAGCGCGCATGCCAGCGCGACCTATCTCGTGCTGCGCTGCGCGTCGATCGTTCCGATCGTCATCTCCGGCACGTTGATCGTCGGATTGGCGGCGGCCGGAAACCGCCAGCTCGGCGTCCTCGTGCTGCTCGTGGTCAACGCGATCCACATCCCGCTGCTGCTGATGCTCGGCCTCGGCTGGTGGACGCATCATCCGTTCGGCATCGTGGGTGCCGGCGTCTCGTCGCTGCTGTCGGAAACGATCGCGGCGGCGTACGCGATCGTCTACGTCGCGCGCCGCCCGCACTACCGCGTGTTTGCGGACCGGTCGGTGCCGTGGGCGCTGGCGCGACGGTGCGCGATGCTCGGCCTGCCGGAGGCGATCTTCTTGCTCGGCGTCCTCGCCCCGGACATCTTCATCGTCGCGATGCTCGCCCCGCTGGGGGCGATCGCCGTCGCCGCCTTCCGCGCGCTCAACGTCGTCTCGGACCTGACGTTCGTCGTGCCCGGGCCTCTGCAGTACGCCACGCAGATCGTGATCGGCCAGCGCCTGGGCGCGCGCGATGCCGCCGGCGCGTGCCGCTTCTTCGAGCGCGCGCGCAGCTTCTCGTTCGTCGTCACGACGCTGACCGGCGTCGTCACTGCCCTCCTCGCGTGGCCGCTGGCATACGTCTTCACGCTCGACGCGAGCGTCGCGACGATTGCCGCGCTACCGCTTGCGCTGCACATGGTCACGCTGCCGCTCAAAGGCTGGGCGATGCTCTCGCTCGCGCCGATCCGCGCGTCCGGCGACACGAAATTTTCGATGACAGTCGGCATCGCGTGCAGCGCCCTGGTGATTCCGCTGGCCTGGATCGGGATCGAGCGACTGCACCTCGGGCTGTATAGCGTCCCGGTCGGCTGGATCGCTGCGTGGACCGTCCGCGCGCTGCTGACGCAGTGGAAGCTGCGCGACGGGGCCTGGATGCGGCGCGCGCCGCTTGCGGCGTAACGGATTTTTCGGCGGGGCCGCCTAACGGCGCGGTATGGCGTTTACGGAGGGGTTCATCTCGGAACTGGTTGGACGCCACGCGACGATCGGCGATGCGCCGATTGGCAAGGTCGCCGATTTCGTCGTACGCAAGCCGGACGCCGTATTTCCGCAGATCGACGGCCTCGTCATCAAGACCGCCGGAGGCCTGCGTTTCGCGCCGATCGATACCGTCGCCGACGTCGATCGCGACGGCAGCGTCGCACTGACGATCGCGCCGACGCAGCCCGCACCGCCGGAACACGAGGAGCTCTATCTCGTCGCGGACCTCCTCGACAAGCAGATCGTCGACGTCGACGGCCGCAAGGTGGTGCGCATCAACGACATCGAGGTCGCCAACGCCGGCGGGCGCCTGCGCGTCGTCGCCGCCGACGTCGGCTTCGCAGGATTGCTGCGCCGGCTCGGCCTCCGGTCGTTCGGCAAGCGCTGGATGTCGCGCATCGGCAACGTCCCGCGTTCGATGATCGCCTGGGACTCGGTCGCACCGATTCGCGACGTGAATCCTTCGCAAGTGCGGCTCTCGGTGAAAGAGAGCCGGCTGGCGCGCCTCCACCCGTCGGACCTCGCCGAAATCATCAGCGACCTATCGGCGCGCGAGGCGGCGGCCGTCGTGGGACAGCTCGACGACGAGACGGCGGCCGATGCCTTCGAGCATCTCGATACGGAGACGCGCAAGAATCTCATCGAGGACATCGGAACCGAACGCGCCGCCGACATCATCGAGGAGATGGACGCGGACGACGCGGCCGATCTCCTCGGCGAGTTGCCCGAAGAGCAGCAGACGCAGCTGCTGGCGGAGATGGATGCGTACACCGCCGGCGAGCTTCGCGAGCTGGTCAAGTATCCGGAGGACACGGCGGGCGGGATGATGACCACCGACTACGTCTGGATCTATCCGCACCGCACCACCGAGGCCACGATCCGAAAGATTCGCGAGATAGCGCCGACCTCGGAGTTCATCTATTATCTGTACGTCGTCGACAGAGACGACCATCTGCTGGGAGCGCTCTCGCTGCGCACGCTCCTGCTGGAGCTGCCGACCGCGTTCATCGACCGGATCATGAATACCGATCTCGAGACGGTCGCGCCCGACACGCCGGCCGTCGATGTCGCCTCCGCGATTGCGAAGTACGATCTGCTCGCGCTTCCGGTCGTTGACGATGACGGCAAGATGCTGGGCATCGTCACGGTCGACGACGCGATCGACGCGATCATGCCCGACGAGGTCGCCAAGAAGCTGCCGCACATTCGCGCGCGGCACAAGTCGCACCACGGCGTGACGTGACGCCGCAGGCGCTCGTCGAATTCACCGAGGCGCTCGCGCGCATCGCCGCATCGGGCGGCGGCCCCAAAGCACTGACCGCACATTTGGCGCGCACCGTCGGCGGCGGCGCGCTGCTGGAAGACGCCCATTGGCGTCACCTCGCGGCGGCGGGCGCGGGGCCGATCCCCGCCAGCGCCCGTGCCACGGTCGAGTCGGGAGCACCGGGTCACGCCGCGCGCGTAATCGCCGGCGCGAACCACGTGGGCTGGCTCTCCGTCTTCGGCGCGGAGTCCGGCACCGACGCCGCTCTTCTCCTGCGGCTGACCGCGGCCGCGGTCGGCGTGGAGTTCGCGCGCGACGCCGCGAGCCAGCGCGGACGCAAGGAGGACTTCTGGGACGCGCTGCTCTCCGAGGCGTTTCACGACTCGGCCGCCGCACGCGAGGACGCGGCCGCGCACGGCATCGCGCCGGCCGCATCGTACGTGGCAATCGCGCTGGAGAGCGAACCTGCCGCTGCGGGCGAACTCCGGGCGATCGTCACCGATTGCTTCCGCAGCGCCGACGGAGAGCTCGGCCTCGCGCAGCGGGGCGTCGCGCTCCTCGTGTTCGTCCCCGCGTCGCGTGCCGTCGATGCGAGCAACGCGAAGACGGCGGCGAGCCTGCTGCCGAAGACAATTGCGCGGCAGAACCCGAGCGTGCGCATCTCCGGCGGCGTCGGCACGGTCGAGCCGTTGTTGAGCCTGCCGCACAGTGCGGCGGCGGCGCAGGCGGCGCTCGCGATCGGGCGGCGGGTGTTCGGGGCCGGGCACGTCGCGTCGTACGACGAGCTGGGCGCGTACCCGCTGATCTACGAGGGCGCCGGCGTCGAGCGCCTGCGCGCGTTCGCGACGGAGGCGCTCGCGCCGCTGCGCCGTTACGACGAGAAACACCAGACCGAGCTGGAGCGAACGCTCAAGCTCTACTTCAGGCTCGGACAGAACGTCAAGACCGCGGCGTCGGCGCTGAACGTCCATCGTCACACCGTGTTTTACCGGCTGCGACAGATCGGCGAAATCACCGCGCGATCGCTGGAAAGTCCGCACGATCAACTCACGCTTCGTTTGGCGGTAGCAATCGATGAACTCCACAACTCGACCTGAGCCGCGGCGGCCCTCCGCCAAGCGCGACGTCGTCAAGCTCGCGCGCGACGCGAAGGTACGCTTCGTCCGGCTCGTCTTCGCCGACATCTTCGGCGTGAGCAAGAACGTGTCGATCCCGATCGACCAGCTCGAGTCCGCGCTCGACGGCCACGTAACGTTCGACGGCGGATCGATCGACGGCTTCGTGCGCGGCGAGGAGCTCGACATGCTGCTGAAGCCGGACCCGTCGACGTTTGCGATCTATCCCTGGCGCGCGGGAACCGAGGCCGCCGAGGCGCGGCTGATCTGCGACATCGCGATGCCCGACGGCTCGCCGTTCGAAGGCTGCCCGCGCACGACGCTCCGCCGGGCGATCGAGAGCGCGACGGCGCTGACCGATCAGCGCATCGGTCTCGAGATCGAGTTCTACCTCTTCGAACGACGAGGGGAGGACGACTCGTCGACGGCAACGTCGGACGTCGGCTCGTACTTCGACTTTTCGGCCAACGACCGCGGCGAGGAGGCGCGCAACGCGATCGTCGCCGCGCTGCGCGAGATGGGCGTGCCGATCGCCTCGGCACATCACGAGCACGGCGCCGGGCAGCACGAGATCGACGTCGCGCACGACGATCCGTTGGCGGCCGCGGACCACGCGCTCACGCTGCGCACGATCGCGAAGCACGTCGCCGCGGACTTCGCACTCGACGCCACATTCATGCCTAAGCCGGTGGAGGGCCGCGCCGGGAGCGGACTGCACGTGGATTTCCGCCTGCCCGCGGCCGCCGAGGAGGAGACGGCGCTCTACGTGGTCGGCGGGCTGATCGCGCACGCAGCGGCGACGACGGCGATCTGCAATCCGACCGTCAACTCGTACAAGCGCCTCGTCGCGGCCTGGGACGCGCCGATCTACACGGTCTGGTCGGAGCGCAGCGCGAACGCGCTCGTGCGCGTTCCACCGGGGCACGCGCCGCCGCGCATCGAGATGCGCAGCCCGGATCCGGCTTGCAATCCGTACCTCGGGCTCGCGGTGCTGATCGGCGCCGCCGCCGACGGCGTGGCGCAGCGTACGCTGCCGGGCCCCCCGTTCGTCGGATCGACCTACGATCTCACCGAGATCGAACGCCGCGAGCGCGGAATCGGCACGCTGCCGAAGTCGCTGCGCCAGGCGATCGCCGAGCTCGACGGTGATGCCGTCGTCCGCGCCGCGCTCGGCGACCACCTGTATCACGCGTTCCGCGACGCGAAGCTCGAGGAGTACGAGCGCTATCGCCGCGCGGTGCATCCGTGGGAACGCGAACAGTACCTGCGCTTGTACTAATTCGCCGCTAGCGCTTCGCGTTTGAGCAAACGCCAGGCATGCTCGACGTCGGCACGCGTCGTTCGCAGGTTGCCGATCGCGAGCCGGATCGCGTAGCGGCCTCCGACCTTGGTGTGCGAGATGAATGCCTCGCCGGTCGCGTTGACGGCCGCGACGATCGCGGCGTTGAGCCCCTCGAGCCGCGCCTCGTCCAATCCGGCCGGAGCGTAGCGGAAACACACGACCGAGAGCGGATGCGGGGCCAGGATCTCCCAGTCCGGCTCGTCGCGGATCCAGCGCGCGAGCTCCTGCGCGAGGGCGACGTGGGACCGCAGACGCTCGCGGATGCCCTCGGCGCCAAGACTGCGCAACACGAACCACAGTTTGAGCGCGCGGAAGCGGCGCCCGAGCTGCAGGCCGTAATCCATGTAGTTGATCGCGTCGGACTCCGGGGCCGACAAAACGTACTCGGGCACGATGCTGAACGCGCGACGGACGACGGCTTCGTCCTTGAGGAAGAGCACGGAGCAATCCATCGGGACGAACAACCACTTGTGCGGATTGACGACGAGGGAATCGGCCTGCTCGGCGCCAGCGAGCAGCGCGCGAAACTCCGGGACGATCGCCGCAACGCCCGCATATGCCGCATCCACGTGCAGCCACACGCCGCGGCGCGCGGCGATCGCCGCGATCTCGGGCAGCGGATCGACGGACGTCGTCGACGTCGTCCCCACCGTCGCGACGACCGCGAGCGGCCGCATTCCGGCCGCGACGTCCGCCCGAATTGCGGCGTCCAGCGCGTCGGGTCGCATGCGATACTCGTCATCGCACGCCACGCGTACGACGTTGCGGCGACCGATGCCGAGCGCGATGCCCGCCTTCTCGACGTGCGAGTGCGTCTCGCCGGTGACGTACACGCGCAGTCGCGGCAGTTCCCGGCCGGTCATGCCATCCTCGCGGATTGCGAGGCCCAGCGCCTCGCGCGCCGCCGCCAACGCGGTAAACCCCGCGACCGAGGCCGTATCGTAAATCACGCCCGTCCAACCGCGCGGAAGGCCGAGAAGCTGACGCAGCCAGCGCATCGTCACTTGTTCCAGCTCGGTCGCCGCCGGCGAGGTGCGCCAGAGCATTGCTTTCACGTCGAGCGCCGCCGCTAACGCCTCCGCGGCAACGGCGGCGGGCGCGGCGCTGGTGGCGAAGTACGCGAAGAAGCGCGGGTGATTCCAATGCGTGGTCGCGGGCACGACGATGCGCTCGAAGTCATCGAGGATGCGTTCGAGCGGCTCGGCCGACTCCGGCGCTTGCGCGGGCAGCGCCGCGGCGACGTCGCCGGGCTTGACGTCGGGCAGAACGCGATAGCGCTCGGGGTGCTCGTAGTAGCTTTCGATCCACGCCGCGACGCGATTCAGATCGTCGCGCAGCGCGCCGCCGGATTCCATGGCATGGAGTGTTGGCGCCGCGCGCGGAGAAGCCCCCACTATGAAATACCGGACGTACCCGAACAGCGACGTGACCGTCAGCGAGGTCGGATTCGGGCTCTGGACGACCTCGACCGGCTGGTGGGGCGAAAAGAGCGACGACGAGGCTGTCGCGATGCTGCGCGAAGCCTACGATCGCGGCATCACGCTCTTCGACGCCGCCGACACCTACGGCAACGGTCGCAGCGAGGAGCAGCTGGCCGCCGCCTTCGGCGATCGCCGCGACCGCGTCGTCTACGCGACGAAGTTCGGATACGACTTATCGAACGCCGAGGCGGCGCGGCGCGGACAGTCCGAGATCGCCGCACGACTTTTCGCCGGAATTCGTGCGCTTCGCGCTCGAGGCAGTCACTGCGGCGCCTGCGGACCGACTACATCGACATCTATCAGATGCACAACGCGCGCATGGCGCAGATCGAGGACGACGCGCTGTGGAGCCTGCTCGAGTCGTTCAAGCGCGAGGGCAAGATCCGCATCTATGGCGTCGCGCTCGGGCCGGCGATCGGCTGGCTCTACGAAGGCGTCGAGGCGGTGCGCCGGCGCAACGTCGCGAACGTGCAGATGATCTGGAACATCCTCGAGCAGTATCCCGGCGACGAGCAGATCGCGCGCCGCAAACGAGTCCGGCGCCGACACCGGCTTACATGATTCGCGTCCCGCACTCGAGCGGAATGCTCGAAGGGCAGTACACGGTCGACACGACGTTTCCGAAGAGCGACCATCGCCGCCACCGGCCGCGCGAGTGGCTGATCAACGGCATCGAAAAGGTCGACGCAGCTGCGCTTCCTCGAACGGCCCGGCCGAACGCTCGGCCAGGCCGCGATCCAGTGGCTCCTCGCCGAGCCGCGCGTGATGACCGTATTGCCGAACATCTACGACCGCGAGCAGCTCGAGGAGTTCGCCGCCGCGCCGGACGCGCCGCCGCTCGAGGCGGAGGAGCTCGCGCGTATCGCTGCGCTCTACAAAGACAACTTCGGAATCGACGAGCCGCCGATGGCGTTCAAAGGGACGATGACGCGAGAGGCGGCGCTGCGATGAAATACGAGCACGTCTCCACGCCCCATGCGCCCGAGCCGATCGGGCCGTACAGCCAGGCTATCGTGGTCGGTAACGAGCTCTACTGCAGCGGTCAAATTCCGCTCGACCCGGCGACCGGCGAGCTAGTCGACGGCGACATGGTCGCGCAAACGGAACGCGCTCTCGAAAACCTCTGCTCGATTCTGTGCGCCGCAGGCTACGAGTGCGCGAACGTCGTGAAGACGACGATCTTCCTGGTCGACATGCGCGATTTCGCGGCCGTCAACACCGCTTACGAACGCTACTTCGGCTTGACCAAGCCCGCACGCTCGACCGTTGCCGTCGCCGCGCTGCCGCTCGGCGCACGCGTCGAAATCGACTGCATCGCGCGAGATTAGGGACGCTTCCTCGATAGACGGGACCGGCGCGCGCCGGGCTGCCATCGACCTTGCCCGCGATGGGTGCGTCAGCCGCTCGAAGAGGGCGCGGTCACCATGGGATAGGAGCTAAGGGCTTTCAAAACGAGGCCCCCCTCGCCGGGCGCCGGGCGGCGAGGCGCTCAGCGGATCGCGCTAAGGTCTTTCAAAAACAAGCCCCCCACGCGAAGGCTTGTAGCCGCGCACGCCGGCTTGTGCCCGATGAAAGAGCAATCGGGGACGAGTCTTGCGCGTCCCGTTTAGATTCTCCGCGCAGCGAGTCCGGAGGGATGGACTTCAAGGGCAGTTGTTCGCCAAGGTTCGGATCGCTTCAGCCAGTTTTTGCGCGTCGGTTCGGGAGTTCAGGTAAAAGCCTGCCGGCTGCTCTAGAACGTCCGGCACAGCAATACCGTTGTACGAGAATTGTAGACTAGCACTTCTTGCCCTGCCCCCATAGGAGATTGCCCAAAGCGCACCTGGTTTGGCCGGGGGGGGAAAAACTCAGCTTAACGCCTCGCAAATCTCCCAAATTTAAGAAGAGTCTCAGATAACTCACCGTAATCGTAAAGCTCAATCAGCGTACAAGCCTGCACATCCCGGTGTCCACTCTGCGGCGGGTTGATAGATCGCAATAGTGCAAACGCTTCCTGTCCGGTCATCAGTGGTGCCGGCCGCTTCACCGTGAAAGTCTTACCGCCCGCAACCTGGCTTGATGTTGGGGATTTGGTCAGCGTGACTCGGGGTAACGCTGCCAACACGGCTGGAGGAATATTCTTCGTGGATGAAGCCCTCCGGAGGCGTTGGTTAGGAAGGAGGTGGATAGCCTTCTGCTTTGAGACAGGCACGATCAACGTGCTTGCAAGAGCGTGCCGTCGCTGATTAATATGGACAAGAGCTTCCGCTTGCTGGTATTGTGCCAATACCTTGCGGTTCTTTCCCCGCACAGCCTCTAACGTCGCCTCTAACTCCTGTTCGTTCTGGCTGGCCACCGCGGCGCGTTGGGCATTTTCTTGGTCTATTTTTGCTTGAAAGTCTGCCTGATTCTGCTCCCACATTGTCTGCAGTTCATTGGTTATTGCGTTAGCAGCCGCGACTTGCTGGTTATATTTGCTTGTGATTGCTGTGTAAATTGTTCTGAGCCTGAGATTCGGCCTGTTGGATCATCGCCTCCCGGTGTTTCTCTTCTGCCACCTCGGCTGCGACCTTCGCCTGATATTGCTGTTGCTGTAGTAAAGCTATTCGATTCTGCTGTGCTATTTGGGCGGCGAGGCGTTGCGCCGCAGCAGCTTGTTGCTGCTGTTGAGCCGCTTGCGCTTGCTGCTGGCGAGCCTGCGGCGCTTGCTGCGTTCCGTTGACAACGTCATTTACATTGTATGCGGTCTGAGGTCCACGTGATTGTGCCGAACCAGGCGAGGCCTGCTGGGGGACGCTACGTGGCGTACCATTACCGGTTACAGGTGGCGGGACAGTGCGCCCATTGGATTACCCATTGGAAGTCGCCTTGGTAGGACTCATCGTCGGGCGCAGCGTCGACGAATGCGGTAAGCCCCGGGGACCATTGACTTCCGGGGCCTAACAGCAGTCCCGTGCCCTCCGACAACGTATTGCCGCAGGGCCAAACGTAAGCGTTGCAATCGTACGTTGTTATGCTATAAATTTGAATCGGTTGGCCGCCATTGTTCGTAATGATGATGGAACAGATGCCGTGTCGCCCCCGCTCACGTAGCTTGAGATGGGCCCATCGATAGAACTACGCGTTGGACAAATGCTGGTGCCATATGCGAGAGCCGGCCTAGAAGAGTACAACAAACAAGAACCCGCGAAAAGGGCGAAGATAACGATCCCAACAATCGAGCGGCGACGGTGTGCAAAAGGCATAGATCGATCTCCTAAGTACGCCCTCAAGTGCGTGGCGCTCAAGATTGGCAGACGACGTTCTTCCTTTGAGCTAGCTCGATGATAGCACCCACGCGTCGATCTCGGAAGCCACCTCGACGACGACTCCGCGGCCACCGGCGCCGATCGGCGGCCCCTCGTCGCTGTAAAGCACACTTCGATCAAAGCTGCACGAATGCTCTAGAGACTCATATTCCATGCCGAGGCAAGTACCCCCAGGTCGCCGTCAATGGGGACATTGGCGCTGCGCAAGTTATGGCGGGGGACAGGAACCGGCCTCAACCTTGGTCCAACTACTCGCGGCGGTGGACCTGCCCGACCGTGACCTCGTTTCGGCTGACCTGCCCGAGGGCGAACCCGCCCATCTAGGCACTCAGTGAGCGTGGTTTTCAGGTTGAATACTATAATCACGCAAGAGCCATCCTGAACGTGGACTTCCCAGCAGCGCTGCACGAAATCCAAGACGTGCTGCTGCCGCTACAGATTCCCGTGGAGTTGCTCGTTCGAAGCGGAGGCGGTGAGGCTCCGTTTACGGGGGACCTTCGCCGCGCATTCAAGGAGCGATCTTGGAATAAGCACAACTTTGAGATTAGAAAGCTGATCGATGGCGCCACGTGGCCATCGATTCGATTACCTACATCGGCAAGGAATCGAATCGCTGGGAAGAGGTCGAAGAGCAAAGCCTCTTCGATTCAGACGCCGTTTACACCGAATACCCCGATCCGCGGCGCGACGAGTGGGCGACGAGGATTCTGCCGAAGCTCAAAGCCATGCCGCTGCGCGAGCTCATGCAGCGCACCGGACTGCCGCGATCGACGCTCCAGGCCGTTCGGGCGGGACGGAGGCCGCATCAGAAGAATCGAGCAATCTGGAATTCATAACGCGGAACAAAGAAACCTCGCGGGGAGGAAGATGCGCTGAGACGGGCTGCTGATGGGTAGCGGTTCGAATCCTTAAAAGACGGCCTTGGACCGAGGTCGCCACAGCAGTCTCAGCAATGGTTGTCGCGGCCATTGCATTATTCGTGTTTTTTGCTGGCAGGCAAATCTTACTTGAACGACAGCTAAGAGCACGAATAGTCTATGCTTATCCCTATTCAGAGCCGGGTGGCTCGGCGATCTTCGCAATTCTTGACGTTCGAAATGCCGGCATCCCAACAAGCATTGAGCCTCACTCGTGGCACATGCATATTATGGTGCGCGGCCAAGACCGCGAGGGTGGTGCATCAAGCCCGTCAGGACTCTTTATCCTGAGAATCGGTCCGCACGGCAATTGTAAGCAGCTTGCGTATCCAGAGACTCAGACTATTTACGCGCGCGGCGAAAAGGTGCTAGAGACCGGCGGCGTTTTGACCGGGTTTATGCTGGCCTCGTTTCCTGGTACTGACATCACTGGTATCGACTTGGGATAGGTCCCGAATCGGGAGCCAGGGATAGCTGTGGATTTCCGCCCAACCGGGCAACGAAGGAGATCCACGCATGCGCAAGAGCCGCTTCACCGACGCCCAGATCGTTGCGATCGTCCGCGAGTACGACGCGGGTGCAGCTCCGGCTGAGCTAGCGCGCCGACACGGCGTTCACGCCAATACCATCCGGCTTTGGAAAACTAAATACGCTGGCATGGAGGTGAGCGACGTCGCTCTTCTCAAGCAGCTCGAAGCCGAGAACGCGCAGATGCAGCGGATTATTGCCCGACTTTCACTGAAGGTCGATGCGATGGAGGACCTGATCCGAAAAAACGGCTGGGGCCTTCACAGCGGCAAGAAGCGGTGAAGGCGTTACAGCGGTGGGACTGAGTCAACGAGAGGCCTGTACGATCATTCGCGCCCGCCGGCGCTCTTCGCGAGGGGTGCCCAGCGCGAAGGCCGCCCAAGATACCCTGGTTATCGCGCGCCTTACCGAGCTCGCGCAACGCTGGCCGCGGCGCGGCTGCAAACGGCTATACGATCGCTACGAGCGCGAAGCGCGCGACGGCGACGTCTACATGAACTTCAAGCGCTTTCGGCGCCTCTACCGGCTGGGCAATCTGCAGCTCAACCGTCGCCGCCGGAGGTCACGAGCGAAGTATGTTCGCGGTTTGCCGCAGCGTCGAGCGACGGCGCCGCACGAGATCTGGGCGATGGATTTCCTCGCCGATCGGCTCTTGCACGGCCGCCGCTTTCGGGTCCACACTTTGCTCGACGAATGCAGCCGGTGTGCGTTCTCGGTTTTTGGCGCCTTCTCGTTTCCGAGCGCTGCCGTAGTGGCCAAGCTTGAGGAAGTGGCGCTCGAGCGCGGCTATCCGAAATGTCTGCGCGTCGATAATGGTCCCGAACACATCGCCAGCGTCCTGGAACGCTGGGCCGACGACCACGAAGTCGAGCTGCTGTTCATCGAGCCCGGAAAGCCAACTCAGAACGCCTTCATCGAGTCGTTTAACGCTCGCGTCCGGGACGAACTTCTCAATCCCCATCGCTTCCGAACGATCTTTGCCTTCAACGACACCGCAGAGGAATGGCGCGTGGAGTATAACACCACGCACCCGCACGCCGGCCTCGGTGGCAAAACTCCCGAGGAGTTCCTCGCGCTTTATGAAACTAGCCCAACTCCACAATTATTGCTGGCTTCATGACGGGACCTATCCCAGACTTGACAACAATACGCGTGACCTTTGACGATGCGTTCGGAAAAATGCATCAAACGGACAAGATCAAGGATTTGGCCGCCGTTTCAATGTTCCTGAAGACGCCCGACCTTGGCCAAAGCCTCGGGAACTGCAGATAGCCAGGCCAGCGCATCTCAGAGCCATTCGTTTCCGGCCCCCTAGCCCAGCCCGGAGCACGCCTGTGGCTTCGGCCGGAGCCCGCGGTATTGCGACGAGGGGCCGCCGATCGGCGTGATGGCGGCGCTGCAGGCATCGCGCGGCTCTACTCGTTTGTCAAGCGCCTGGCGGCAAAGAACCTCCCTGGCATGGCGGTGGCAGCTGATCTATGTCCCATGAAAAGTTATCTAGGTCGAGAGCGGCCTCAGAGGCCCCGGTAAGGATTCCCGTATAGTCCGCCAACTCAATGGCTTGCGATTGCGTGTTAACGGAGTATTGCTTTCCCGAAAAGTGATCCCAGCCAGCAAACAACGTATCGGGAACATAGCCGCCACTTACTGCTGTAAGCGTCAGGTTCACAATCTTTTTTCCCTGAGGTAAGGAGAAGAGGGAATCAACCTGGTCCCCATGCGCTTCCCACAGTGGACATATCCGGTACGGGTTACATGGCTTACCTCCACAGTTTCCACTCTTACCCCAATCGCCCAAGTTCTGTTCCGACCATACTAGGTCTTTGCTCGAGGCCGTGTATATGACGAGAGGCACCTTCGGTGCTGCCAGAGCAGCTTGATTGATAACTTTTTGACGCTGTGCGGGAGTAGCCGTACCTAAAAATTGTTTCTCAACGTCAAGAGCAATGAACGACAGCTGCTCTCCTTTAACGCAGTCCCCCTTATAGGGGCCTGACTTCGGGCACAGCGCTTGGAGCGCCACATCCATCTGGTGCGTTCCGGTGTTGTTCCCCGGGTTTTGGAAATTGAGAAAGACGTATCCAGCTACGGGCATGTGGTTCTTCAACGCCGTATGTGCTTGCTGAGCAGCATATGCGTTCGCAGTCTTTCCGCCGTATAAGCCGATGACAAGCAGACTCCAATAAGGGCCCGTCGTTAAGAGGTCCTTTATTTCCTCTTCATTAAGCGTCTGCGCTGGATACGAGACATCAATTGCCTGGCGATGGAGCGCGAGGATGAATGAATCGTACACCGGTTGCTCGAATCCGACGATTTGTTCATGGTCATTTATTCCATCTAACGTCACGTTTGACCAGCCGTGTGGGAATAACGAAGAAATCGTATACAGCTGATAGGTTTCCGGCGATCCTTTCTTAATAGTCTGTGGTATCCATAAGGCAGGCGCGACGCCAGTAGGCGGTTCAACGATGCCTGCGATTTCGTTGTAATCGTTTATTGAATTTGCATAACTGCCATTGTATCCGGATGCCGGTAGAGTTGTTACGATTCCTGATTTCCCGGCGGGCACTGCCACTATCGCAGAGCCCAAAGGGCTATCTCCGACGACAACGGCGTGGCTGTTTACGGAATTTGCTTCTGCGTACGAAGCCGTGCCAAACTCAGCACAGCAAGTGCCATGCCCATTGGAAACGTTGTAGTAGAAAAGTGATGTTGGTCCACTAGGATTGATAAAAAGACTTCCCACCACGCCCACCGACTTATCGGCTTGCGTTTTGATGCCAGTTGCGCCCGATGACATTCCGCTGGTCGGCGGAAATGGAGTGAAAAGCTTACCGTTGGCAAGCTGAACAAGTGCGGATCCACAACTAGGGCCACACGTTGACGATCCAGCGATGTCGCCGGCCTCGTCGACGTACGCGTTGCCAGAGTCAGGGCTGAAATTGGGTTCGGCCTGGCCTGAGCCTCCCGTAAATAGCACCCATTGCCCGCCCACGTCTGCAACCGAAAGTGGCTTTTCGCCTAAACCCGGACTAGCTACGCTTATGTCGATGCCCTCGTTCGAACCATTGAAACTTAAGAGCCCAAAGCTTCCGCGCGAATATAGGAAGGGAGAACAAGGGTAGCTGATGTCACCTGGATACTCGCTTTCGCATCCTACGGCATCAGTTGCGTCATCGATCCCCAGCGCCAAGGTGCGGCTCGTCACGCCTTTTACTTGATTCAGATCCACAAATGGAGAAGCCGGTCCACCCCAGGAATGGGTCAGCCTATCAAAACCGTTAAGAGGGCCAAGCTGCCCGAGTTGTGATCTACCGTCAAAAGAACTTGGCAGCATACGAGATCCCGCTGAGCTACACGCAGCTAAGGAAGCGACAGCAATCGCCGCTAGCAAAAGGCCCCGAACCATGCGACACGACCTCCGAAGAGCAAGAAACCTCTCGCTCAGTTTCGGCGCCTCGCATCAGGAGGCCTCGAAAGCCAATCAGCATAGCCGCTCGGCCAGACCGCCTCGCGCCCGGCCCACGCGAAGGGGGGCCTCGTTTTGAATGCCCTTAGCCCCTATCCCGGCGCGGTCACGATGGGATAGAGCTAAGCCCTTTCAAAACGAGGCCCCCCCTCGCCGGGCGCCGGGCTGCGAGGCCACAAAGCGCAAAGCAACACGGCCTCGCGAGCGCGAAGCCGTGTGCGGGGTACACTATCGACGCAGACCTACCGGCGTCGAACCTTTTGCGGTTTCAAACGGTGCAGCGATGCTTTCGGCGCTAGCCGTTTCATAACGACAACGAGAAGACGGTCCCGAGATTACTCGCACCACCCTCGTCGGTCGTGCCGTAGAGCACGCCGTTGACGTCGCTCAGGCCCGCATACGGGTATGCGCCGTCGCTACCGCCTGCGAAGCTGTAGAGCACGCTTTCCGTGCCGGACGTCGAGATCGAGAAGATCGTCCCGTTGCCGCTCGCACCACCACCACTGGTTGTGCCGTAGAGCACGCCGTTGACGTTGGTCAGGCCCGCGAGCGGGTTTGCGCCGTCGCTCCCGCCTGCGAACCTGTGGAGCACCCTCTCCCTGCCGGACTTCGTGATCTTAAAGACGGTCCCGAGGTTACTCGTACCACCCTTGTCGGTCGTGCCGTAGAGCACGCCGTTGACGTTGGTCAGGCCCACGTACGGGTTTGCGCCGTCGCTCCCGCCTGCGAAGCTGTGGAGAACGGTCTCCGTGCCGGACGTCGTGATCTTGAAGACGGTCCCGAGGGTACTCGCACCACCCTCCCAGGTTGTGCCGTAGAGCACGCCCTTGACGTCGCTCAGCCCCGCATACGGGTATGTGCCGTCGCCACTGCCTCCGAAACTGTGAAGGACGGTCTCGGTGCCGGACGTCGTGATCTTGAAGATGATTCCATAATCGTACGCGCCGCCGGTCTCGGTCGTGCCGTAGAACACGCCGTTGACGTTGGTCAGGCCCGCGAATGGGTCTACGCCGTCGCTCCCGCCTGCGAAGCTGTAGAGGGGGGTCTCCGTGCCGGATGTCGTGGTCTTGAAGACGGTCCCGAGGTTACTCGCACCACCACTACTGGTTGTGCCGTAGAGCACGCCCTTGGCGTTGGTCAGGCCCGCTATCGGGTTTGCGCCGTCCCCAGATCTATTGCTGTCGAAGCTATAGAGGAGGGTCTCGGTGCCAGACGTCGTGATCTTGAAGATGATTCCGATCCCGTACGCGCCATCGTTCTCGGTCGTGCTATAGAGCACGCCCTTGACGTTGGTCAGGCCCGCTCTTGGGTTTGCGCCGTCGCCGCTCCCGCCTGCGAAGCTGTGGAGGACGCTCTCGGTTACCGTTGCGCGCCGGACCGATTCCAAGGGCTCAATGAGACTTTTCTGTCCGATCTGGAGTACGCCAGCCGGCTGACCAGCGACCGATTGAGTCGCGCTGGATGAACCGATTGGCAGCGGTTGTGAGCTCGGCGCCGCGCTGGAGCATCCCGCAAATAGCGCGGCCGAAACAACAAGCGATGTGTACCAAGCCGAAGTTGAAACTCGCATTGTAACCTCCTCGGCGATCGCATTTGTACAGCTAGGGCCGACGAAACACGTTCTGCCGACCGCCTTACCTTCATCGTAGCACCCAGGCCGCAATCTCGGAAGCCACCTCGGCCGGGCTCCGAGGCCACGTCGCCGATCGGCGGCCCGCCGCAGGCGTGCTCCGGCCTAGGTGCCCGAGTAGCGGCGCGGTCCCCGATCCCAGCGCCATACAGCAGGCCGATCGCACCGCGGCATGGCAGTTTGCGGCAATGACACCGCTCGAAGTTGAGGTCAAACGCGCTGTCTACGACATTGTAATTAATTCGGGGTGATCCCGAGTAAAGCCGACCTCGCCGCGACGACGGGACGACCAGAACAAGAGATCGCCAATGCGCTCCGGCGGCTCGCCAATGCCCACGTATTAGTGCTTCAGCGCGACGGCGGCGAGATTCTCATGGCCAACCCCTTCTCCGCCGTGCCAACGCCCTTCATCGTGCGGGCCGGTGCGCGACAATGGTACGGGAACTGTATTTGGGATGGGATGGGGATTGCTGCAATGCTACATACCGAGGCGACGCTCGACGCGTCCTGCGGGTGCTGCGGCAGTGCGATCGTGCTTGCGCTTCCTGGCGACTGCCGCGACGAAGACCATCGCGTGGCCCACTTCCCGATTCCGGCGGCGCGCTGGTGGGACGACATCGTCTTCAATTGAAAGACAATGCTTGTCTTCCGGTCGGAAGACCACGTCGAGAAATGGTGTAAGGACTGGCGATTCGAACGCGGGGCGACCTTGCGCCTCGGCCAGTGCTGGCGACTCGCCGAAGCCTGGTACGGAGCCGATCGCCGCGACCCACTTTGGCGCCGTCGAACGCCGCAAGAAGCCCAAGCGCTCTTCACCGAGCTCGGGCTGGTCGGTTCGTTTTGGCGCCTTGCGGCGGACTAATGATGCGCTACGCGTCGGCTCCCGCGTAAGCGAGCCGTCCACCGTAGATACTGTCAGCGCCGGTCTCCAGACGAACCGCCGTGTTTAACGTCCCCGCCCAAGTAAACAGGCTGCTCGCGCTTATGAGTTCGATGATCTCGTCGTCGTTAAAGTGCCGACGCAGTTCGGCAAAGAGCTTGTCATCGACGCTGTGAGGATCAACGATGATTCGATCAACCAGCGCGATCGCAGCCGCTTCACGAGGCGTCAGCCTACCGGTACTGACCGAATCTTTGAGCGCGGCCACCGCCTGGGCCTTCGTCATGCCGCTAATGTCGGCTAGACCCAGGAGGGTTTCCTTGGGCTTGACAGCGTCAACGACCGGTTGAAGGCGCACCGTTGCGCAGTAGGTGCATGCGTTCAGATTCGCTCCGCGCAAGCGCATAAGCTCGAGCAGTTCCGGCTCAATCAGACCGCCGTCGCCAGCGAGGAAATAGGCAAAGAGCGGCGCGACCCGCTTGAGAAGCTCCGGCCGCCGGGCGAGAAGTCCGAACATGTGAGTGTCGCCGAAACCGTTCTTTGAGAAGTCAATAATCGCGTTGACGGCGGGATCGTTTGACGAGCCCGCAGGCAGCGAATCGATGCGCGCGGCCATGAATAGCTCCTTCCACAAGACGCGGTTGCGGAGCGATTCATTCGTGAAACAACTTGCAGCGGGATGAACCGAAGCCAACCGCAGAGGTTATCAGCTTATATCGCCTGCGACCGGTGTGCAAGGCCCCGGGGCCACCTCTCTGGCCGCTGCCGAGAAACTGGGCGTCATTTGACCAGAGGGCGCTGGCTTCGCGTCGACTGAGGTTCTTTGATAGTACTCGTCAGCTGAGCTCGCGCTTTCCAGTGCCGCTTATGCGGCACAAGCTTTCCCCCGCGCACCTTCGAGCTATGCGAGAGGCAAGGCCCTCTCAACGAGGCCTCCTCGCCGGGCGCGGGGTTGCGAGAGAATCACCACCGGTCAGTGGGGGCGTGGGAAAACCAGGTCCTCCGGGTGGCAGCTCGTCGCTACTATTGCTCGCGACGGCCGTGAAACATGGCGCAGCCCATGGTCGTATGAGATTTGGCCCTACAGGGGGTGCTGATGCAAAACGCCGTCGTACTGCGAAAAGACTATTCACGGCGGGCCCGCATCGCGGGCGCTTGGTATATCGTTGCCATCATCGTCGGCGTTTTCGATCTGATGGTCCTTCCAGACCGTTTCATCAAGCCGGGAGACGCGCCTGCAACCGCTCACGCGATCCTTGCTGAGCAGGGGCTCTTTCAGGCGCTCCCCGTGGTCGACATCGCTTGCGGAACGATTTGGCTCGTCGTCGTGCTCGCGCTGTATCGGCTCTTACGTGACGTAGACAAGTGGCAAGCCCGCTTAATGCTGATCCTCGGCGCGTACCTGCAGGTGCCGTTCTACTTCTTCAACGCGGTCAACTATACGGGTGCCTTCGTGTCCCTTACACATCCGGCGCTCGTTGCTGCGTTTTCAGAGACGCAGCGCTACGCTATCGCACTTTTGTTCCTGCGGCTTCATCACTACGAATTCATGGCAAGCTTCGTCTTTGCAGGGCTGTGGCTGTTCCCGTTCGGCATCCTCGTTTACAAATCGCGATTTCTTCCGCGGATTCTCGGTGCGTGGCTGGTACTCGAAGGATTCGGATGGCCGGTGCTTGCCGTGGCCGGATTCGCAGCGCCCCAGTATCTCGATCTCATTTCAACGATCAGCGCCCCGCTCAGCTTCGCAGAAGTCGCGGTTGCATTGTGGCTGGTGCTCTTTGGAGCGCGCACGACGTTCCTTCGTCCAGAAAATCGAAAAGGGGTAGGGCACGCTTAATCCGCTCTTTCAAAACGAGGAACTGTATCGGGAAATTTAGGTGCAGCTGCGCCAGGCTTCCCCTGAGCGGGCGATGCTATTGAGGATGGTTAAGAGCTTGCGCATGCAGGCCACGATCGCCACTTTGGGTTTTTTCCCGGCAGCTCTCAAGCGTTTATAGAATGCAGCGATAATAGGGTGCATTTCTGCGACTTCGACCGGAGCCAGCTGCACAGCGACGAGGGGCGGCCGATCGGCGACGTGGCCACCATGCCTTAGGCTGAGGAGGCTTTCGAGATCGTGGCTTGGGTGCTACGCTGGAACTGAGTGCGAAAGGAGCAAAGCATGTTTCGATTTACATTTCGGCTGGATCGGGCGGTGCTCGGCACGATCGCCGTTGGGATGTCGTTGCAGTTTCGAGTTTCAGTGTCGTGCGAGCCGAGCACGCAAGCCCAGATAAAAGGAAAACCTACAGTTGCAGCAGCGGCAGGGCGTGCGTAGAAGGCAACTCCACCGGCGGTAGCACGTGGGGCGTCTACGGCATGGGCGCAATCGGCGACGGCGTTCACGGGATCACGAGCTCGACCAACGGAAACTCCGGTACGTCGGGCATCAGCACCGGGACAACGGGCTCGGCCAACGGCGTTTACGGGCGCTCTTCAAACGGCCCTGGCGTGCACGGCACGTCCACAGGCGGCAAGGGCTTGATCCCTATCGGCGTTGAAGGCGAGGCGAGCGCCCCATTCGCGGATGCTGTCTTCGGCTACTTCCACGGCGGCAGCAACGGCGGCTTTGGCGGCTGGTTCGAGTCCAACGACAGCACCGGACAAAACGGAGCGCTCCTCGCGAGAGGCGACAATAAGGCCACCTGGATCTTTATTGGATATAACGATAGCACCCTAAAGGAGTGCAGCATCGATCCGAATGCTAATCTGTCGTGCTCCGGAACCATTAAGGGCGGCAACGCCCTCCGGGTGCGGCACCACACCAGCAGCGGCCAACACGTGCTCACGTACGCATCGGAGTCGGCCACAGCAACGATCGAAGACGTCGGAACCGCGCGGATGTTCGGCGGTGTCGCCAACGTAGCCATCCCTGGCGACCTTGCCTCCGTCATGGATCGCAACAGCACTTACTACGTTTTCCTCACGCCGCTGGGAGACACGCGCGGCCTTTACGTCAGCATCAAGACGCCGTCGGCGTTCCAGGTCCGCGAAACGGAACGTGGGCGTTCGAGCCTGACCTACGACTATCGCATTATAGCTCATCCGCTGGATGCCAAGGACGACCGGCTACCACTGGCGCCCGCCGAGCGATTGCCATTGCAGGCCATGCGGCAGACCCAGTAACGACCGCTTCGCGATCGCGAGGCTGTGTTGCATTGCGCGCATTGGCATTGCGGGCATGCAGCTGCGTTGCCTCGCATTGCGGCAGCTTAGCTCGCAGATCGGCATAGCAAGCACGGCAGTTTAGCTCCAGGTCCGATCGACCAGAACCGAGCGGCATTGTCGTCCTTCGACTCCGCTCAGGGTAGGCTTCGTCGAAGGGCGAGCGGTAAGGTTTCATACTTTCTTCAGGATGATCTGCGATTACTAGGGAACAGACTCGCATGCGCGAGCCCGAATGCTCTTTGGAGGCAGATTCATGAACGTTGCAGACTCACAACGCCTTGCCGCTCAGCTCGGCATCACCGCGCTCTTCGTGTTCGCGGCCGGGTGTAACGGCAGCGCAGGCGCGCCGCCCACGACGAATACGACCGCGGTTACGACTCAGAGTCGAATCGCGAGCAGCCCCGCAGATTCCAGCCGGAAGGTCTACGTTTCGACCCTCGACGGAGGCTCCGTGGTCGTCTATTCCGCGGGTTCTGACCCGAGGCTGCTGCAAACGATCACCAATGGCGTTCCACGCCCGGAGGGCATTTGGGTCGACAAAAACGGCGTGCTCTACGCCGTTAACGTACCCGGCCCATACTACCAGACCAGTCTTCCGGAGTACAAGCCCGGCGCGTCGAGCCCGTTCCGAACGATTACCAATGGCATCGTCAACGTCAGCGAAGTTGCCGTGGATACAAAGGAAAACGTCTATGTGACGGGTCTTAACACCGCAAACGGCGACCTCTTCCTCGAAATTTATCCAAAGCATCGACTCGTACCCGCGGAAACGTTGACGATCCCTAGCGTCGGACTCAGCGGCGTGACTGGCCTCGCCTTCGACTCGACGGGAGCACTGCTCGTCGGCGAAGCTACCGAAGAGGGCAGCAGCGGCGCGGTCTTCCGTCTACCGGCAGGTTCGCAAACCTTTACGAATCTCGGACTGCAAAAGGCGCCAGGCGGAGCCATCGCGCTCGACGCAGCCGGCAACCTCTACGTCGGCGGGAACGCCGGCATCGCCGTATACGCTCCGAACTCGACGAAACCGTCCAGACATTTCGTCGTGCGACTCGGGGTCTCCGCGCTCGCCGTCGACCCCGACGGCAAACTTTACGTCGGATCGTTTGAAAGCGTCTTGGAGTACGCGCCGCACGCGAAGAATCCGACGATCACCTTCGGAATCCCGGGCCACGTTGGAGGTCTCGCACTTAGTCCACAACAGTAGTTACCGATACGTTTGCCCGCCATCCGCAACGGCTCCGCGCTCGCGAGGCCATGCTGCATCGCGGGGCTTTGCATGGCATTGCAGCTGCGCGCCGTTGCAAGCATTGCGGCATCGATCGCATAGCTGCATAGCTCCTGCTTCGATCGCTTAGAACCACGCGGCATTGCCGGCTCGGGGGCCTTGTATAGGCCGGAGATGCTATGATCCACGCGTGAGGGAGACCGATGGGGCCTGGGATTAATAACCCGTAAACGAGTTTTTGGTCACCTCACGCGGTGTTCCATCCATTCCGAACAGTTGCTCGGGCTTCGAGCCCGCATTGACAAGATTGGAGTTGGAAGGTTGGACGAATGCATCTTCGTCGGCATCGACGTCGCAAAGGACCAGATCGACGTTTGCCTGCAGCCCGCGGATATCTACCGAACGTTCCCTAACGAGAAAAAAGGCTTCGATGAGCTGCAAAAGCTCCTTGCCCATCAGCGGATCACGCTGGCGGTCTTGGAGTCGACCGGCGGTTTAGAAATTCCGGTTGCCGCATCGCTGGGCTGTGCCGGCATCCCCATTGCGATCGTAAACCCGCGCCAAGTGCGCGACTTTGCCAAGGCCTCTGGGCGCCTCGCAAAGACCGATCGCCTCGATGCGGCCATCTTAGCGCAATTCGGTGCCGCCATTCGACCGGCGGCCCAAGCGCTCAGGGGCGACGAACATCGAGCACTGGCTGCGATCATGACTAGACGCGTGCAAATTATCGACATGATCGTTTCTGAGAAGACCCGGCTGTCGTCGGTACCGAACTCTGAGATGGCCAAAGATATTAAATCGCATATCGCCTGGCTCGAGAAGCGACTTCGCAAAATTGACGAGGATCATGGGAAACGAGTGAAGCAAACGGCGCTCTGGCGTGAGCGCGATGAGCTCTTTCAAAGCGTGCCAGGCGTCGGCACGGTTGTTTCGCACACGCTATTGGCCCATCTCCCCGAACTGGGTACCCTCGACCGCAGAAAAATCGCGGCCCTTGTTGGTGTAGCGCCATTGAACTGGGATAGTGGCAGAATGCGTGGACGACGCGTCATCTGGGGTGGTCGGGCTGCCGTTCGGAAAGCGCTCTATATGGCGGCAGTCGCATCGCTCAAGTGGAACCCTATTATCGCGGCATTCTATAAACGCTTGAGAGCTGCCGGGAAAAAACCCAAAGTGGCGATCGTGGCCTGCATGCGCAAGCTCTTAACCATCCTCAATAGCATCGCCCGCTCAGGGGAAGCCTGGCGCAGCTGCACCTAAATTTTCCCGATACAGTTGCTCGTTTTAAAGGGCTTAGCTCTTGTTTGCGTCGCTGCCCTAAGAAGCTGCCTGAGAACCCGCAGAATTCTGCGGTCCCGCAAGCGTCATGACATCCAGAGTAGCGGCGTTTTCGGAGGCGATGGCTTTTTCGACTCGATCTATAAGCGTCTTATATCGTTCTTGCTCTCCGCTCAACTTTTCGTAAGGGCCGGTTCCCGTTCGGAAGTACACTTGTTCATGGCCTAGAAACTGCTCGGTCGATCTATAATTCTTCCACTGTTCTCTGAAATGATAGACGGACTCGAGCGCTATCGACGCTGCCACGAGAACACTGACAAGCGTGCTTACATAGCTATGGTAGCGAAAAGTAAGATTTACAAGGACGGGGACTACTACACCACCGACGACCGCGACCGTTCGCATTGCAAAATAGCGAAATTTGCACGCGATTGCTTTTGTATTGTACCAGTCTTGATATTGCGTCACACGCTTGTTGATATAATCATCGGCGTTTTGAATTTGGTTCATCGGTCAGCACCTCGCGCAATTACTGGCAACGTCGCCTAGTAACTCAGCGCTCGAGAGTATAGGCGCATCCTGTTGGAGCAGAAGGCCTGTTGTGTTATTTGGCGTCGACCATCCCTGCCGTCCTCCACCTGCTGCCCAGACTCCTAGGGAGTCGGCCAGGAGGCCTCGTTTTGAAAGGCCTCTGATCCAGGCCGGCGTCGCGGCTTAGCCCGATTCGAAACTAGGTCCCCTCTGTCGGATGTCGGAGTGTCAGGTGGCTCAGCTATCGTCAGACGCAAGCCAAGAGTGTCGCCGAGGCCTCGATACCTGAAGGCCAGGGCTTTCACGACGCGACGTAACGCATCAATCAGATAACGTCACTGTGGACTGCTTACCGGGATCATCACATGCGCGTAAGGTGTGCCAGACCACATCACATACGGCTTCGTCGGGTCCGCGTCGGGGGAGCTTGGGTAGCCCATTGTCGTGGCAGAGGGACCGACGATCATCACGTGGGGTCCGGTCTTTAGCCAATGGTTGCCGTCGGCCGGTGCAGTCGCGTAGGGATCAGTGTTGCTTGCGCCATTGTCACCCGCCAACATGTAGACGAACCCTACGCTATTAGGCGGAGTCGTGTGCGTCATCCACGCGCGGGCCCATTGCATGGCGTTGTTGTCCAGGCACATGGCATCGTTATCAGCGGCGACCATGCAGGTGAAGCCGTTGGAGCCAGTTTGAAGGGTCCGCATCGTGCCGCCTTTCTGCATCTGCACGATCGTCGCGCCCTTAACCACTGACGCCGGGGCCGCGGTCATGACCTTTGCCATGTAGTCCGAGTCTGACATTGCGCCCATCTGCTGAGCCTGAATACTGATTGGCGCGACAACTATGACGAGTGCGATCGTCAATCCGATCAAGGTGGCACGAAGCATATTTTTGTTCCTCCGAGATGCTGTGGGAAGGGCAAGATTCGGCTCGGCAGGCCCCAGCCCCGCTCGCTGTCATGGTCAGCCGAGTGACGTGCCCACGTAGCCGTGGACCGCATTCCCGCAGTTGCGTAAACCTGGAACGACTACTATAACTGAGACGGCTTCGTTTGAACCGCGCCAAGTGTCTAGCTCGTAGTGAGACGGCCCTCGCGTAGCAGCCAGGCGCCCGGCGCAATCAGTCGTTAGCCGGGCCGAGTGCGAGCCCGCTCACCTGCGCTTGCGGGACGAAGCTGTTCTTCGGCTTCACTTTCCCCGGCGCGTATACCGTAATTCCTCCAGTGTACGTATCGACGTAGAGCGTGCCGTTGGAGGCGGCCGTTAGAGTGACGACCGTGTCTTTTGAATGCACGATGCGCGATGGACTGGTTGCGCCAGGCGCGTAGACCGAGATCAACGTGCCGCCACCTACGTAGAGATTTCCCGCTCCGTCGGTTGCGATCAACCCACCGTAGGCCTTCTTGAGGTTGAGATTGACGAACCTCGACGAACCTGCATTCAGACGGAATACCACTCCCACTTGCCCTTGTTTGTTGCTCGCGAGCGCAGCGACCCCGACGAGGAGAGTGCCGGTTGAGTCGAAGGCTATGCCCTGCGGCCCTGATACCCTACCGATCGACGGGACGACGTACTCATTGGCATAGTTCTGATTACCCGGCGGATAGACGTCGATCACTTGTTGACCTTGACCGTTGATGACCGCCTCTCCCTGGGCATAGACGTTCCTCGCCGAGTCGGCCGCAACGATGGCACCGTAATGCTGGAGTACGAGTGAGAAAAACGGGCTCGTGGCTCCGGGTTCGAACTCCTCGATCGTCTCATACGGATACTGACCGTTATCGGTGAATGCGTACAAAACGCCGGTTTGATCCACCCAGACGCTGGTAACTCGCGGCAGTTTATCGGTGATGTCGCCGACCTCGTGCGGGTTTTTGCCGGTCGAATAGAGAGGCACGCCGCCAAGAATGTTTCCGATGTAGAGATCCTGCGAACCACTCGCAGGCCGGTCTCCGTGCGTCATCGGCGCTCGGGTCGTCGGCACTCCCGTTGTCGGTGCTCCCGCAAGTGAAGAGCATCCGCCGAGTGCGAACGCGATCGCGGCCACAGCGTAAATTGAACGCGAAGCGAGACCATTGCTACTTGACATGTGCAGCCTCCGGCGGACGTCGTCGCCCAAGTCGGGCGAGATGGACCCACTTTGAAGCGGAGTTATGAAGAATCTCTGAACGGCCCCTCGCCCCCCGCCAGGTGGCCGCGGGGCCTCGCGATATCGCGAAGCCGTTCGACTTACTGCGGGCCTGTTGAGGCCGCGCCGGTAAGGCGCGCCGTCTCCTCCTTGGCGATCTCCGCGACTTCCGGATCGAGCGACGCTTGCGCCGCCTTGAGCTGCGCGAGCGCGAGCGCCTTCTGCCCTTGCGCGGCGTAGGCGCGAGCGAGCAGGTAGCGGACGCGGCCGTCCCACGGCGCGGCCGCGACGCCCTTGATGAGCGCGGCTTGCGCGAGCGAATAGAGACCGTTGTGTTCGTAGTCGATCCCAAGGTTGACGTATGACTCGGGAACGTATGGATTGACCGCGATCGCCTGGACGTAGTACGTTACGGCGCCCTTCCAATCGCCCGCGAGGTCGGCAAGATATCCGAAGTTGACGATGGCTTCCGGGCGCTCGGGCTCGAGGCGATGCGCGCGCTTGAACTGGTTGAGCGCGTCGCCGTTCGCCCCGGCCTGGATATCGGCGACGCCCAGGTTATCGAGGCAGGCATAGTTGAGCGGATCGATGTTGAGGCAATCGCTGAGGTAGGACGCCGCCGCTGCATGATCGTGCACGTCGAGGTATACCATCGCGAGACCATTGAGCGCCGCGATCGAATGCGAATCGGTGTCGAGCGATCGCCGGAAGTAACGCATCGCGTCGTACGGGCGGTGCAACGCGCCGTAGATCTCGCCCATCTCTTCCTGCACGTCGGAATCGGTCGGGTTTTGATCGGCGGCGCGGAGCATCTCGGCCTCGTATCGAGGTAGGTCGCCCTTGCGCATGTGCATGAGCACGAGGTCGCGCACGGAATCGGTTCCCGGCAACGCGCTCTGGAATTGCGCAATCGCATCGTCGATGCGATTCTCCGTCGCATAGACGACGCCGAGACGATTGTGCGTCTCCTTATCGCCAGGATGCGCGGCCAGCATTCCGCGATACACGCCCTCCGCGCGATCGACCTGTCCACTGCGGTAGTAGAGGTCCCCGAGGAACCGTGTCGCGTCCGCGGCCGTCGGGTGGCTCGCGACGTAGTCCGCGAGCTCCGAGATCGCGGCGTCCATGTGCCCGGAGGCGATCAGCTCGCGCGCATAGGTGATGGCTGCTTGCTGATCGACGGACGAATGTGCCTCGACGGGGACGATGACGGTCTCGTCGATGTCGGCCCGCGCAGGACCGGAAAGCATCACCGACAGCGGCAGCGCCAGCAAAGCGGCGAAAAGCATCCATCGAGTCATCAGGAGGTACCTCACGCTTACTATAGCGCACCTCGGCGCTCCCCGTGACGGTCGGCGGAGCTACTGCACGAGGGGCAGTACGTTGCTGGGAGTGAGCGGATAGAAGGCCATGGCGATCACGGCGACGGCGCATATCGCGACGCTGACCCAGGCCAGCGGAACGAAGGGCCGTAACCCGGCGGGCTCGTCCGCTTCCGGGCGCTCGTACATGGCCCGAATCACCTTGGCATACGCGTAGAGGGAGATCGCCGTGCCGATGATGAGCAGCGCGGCAAGCCACGGATAACCGTTCTCTACGCCGGTCGCGAGGATCAAGATCTTCCCGAGAAAGCCGGCCGTCGGCGGCAGTCCCGCCAAGGCGAGCAGAAAGATCGTCATCGCCGCCGCGAGCCAGGGCCGCCGGCGGCCCAGGCCTCGGTAGCTGCTTAACTGCGCGCCCTCCTCCCCCTCACCCGATATCGAAGCCGCGACCGCAAAGGCGCCCAGATTCATGAACGCATACGCGGCGAGATAATAGAGCGCGTAACGCAGCCCGAGCGGCGTGGTTCCCGCGAGCGCGACGAGGATGTAGCCGATCTGCGCGATGCCGGAGTATCCTAGTAGGCGCTTCAAGTCGGTCTGCGCGAGCATGCCGACGTTGCCGACGATCATCGAGATGCCGGCAACGATCCACACCGGCAGCAGCACGCTTTGCGCGACCGTCGCCGGCAGCGCCGCGTAGATAAAGCGCGCAAAGACCGCCAGCGTGCCCGCCTTCGTCGCCACGCTCATGAACGCGGTGACGGGCAGCGGCGCGCCTTCGAAAACGTCGGGCGTCCACGTGTGGAAGGGCACGAGGCTCAGCTTGAAGACGAGCCCGATCAGGAACATGCCGGCGCCGGTCCAGAAGAGCGGATTGAATGCGAGCGACGGGCTAACGAAATCCGCCAGCCTCACGCTGCCGGTCGCACCGAACAACAGGGCGGCGCCAAACAGCAAGAAAGCGGTGGCGGTCGAGCTCAAGATCAAGTACTTCAGCGCCGACTCGCGCGCCGTCTTGCGGTCGGAGGCGGCGCACAACGCGTACAGACCGAGCGAGAGCAGCTCGAGACCGAGGAAGATCATCAAGAGGTTTGCGGCGCCGGCCATGAGCATCGCCCCGCACGCGCTCCAGAGCATGATCGCCGTCGTCCCGGCGACGCGTTGCGCCGCGCCGATCGACGCGTAGAGGATCAGCGAGCCCGCCGCCGCCATCAAGATGATCTCCTCGAATACCGTCGCGAACCCTCCGGTGATGAATCCGCCGAAGAACGCATCGTGATGGTGGCCGAACTGGCGCGCCGCGAGGTAGGCCGCCGCCGCGACGCCGAGCAATGCGATCCCGATCGACGTATAACGCTCCTCGCGCTCGCCGGAGAAAAGATCGGCGATGAGGACGCACAGCGCCGCCGCCGCCAGGACGCCGACGGGAAGGATCGCGGACCAGTCGGCCGCGGTGAACGGAACCTTCACGGGTGCAGCAGCGGCACCGGATAGACGCCGACCAGCACGAGCGCGACGAGCAGCGGAGCGACCGCGAGTCCCTCGATCCAGCCGATATCGGGGCGGACCGGCACGTCCGCGATCGGCGGCCCATTCATCAGATCCTGGTACAGACGCAGCAGATAGGCGGAGGCGAGCACGATGGCGACCAGCGCCACGATCACGGGCCACACGTAGCCCGCTTGATAGACGCCGATCAGGATGACGAGCTCGCCCACGAACCCGGCCAGGCCCGGAAGTCCCAACGCCGCGAGCGCCGCGATGCAGAGTGCTCCGGCCAGCCGCGGATTCTTCCAGCCGAGGCCGCCGAGGCGCGCCAGCGAGCGCGTGTCCTCGCGCTCTTCGACGTAACCCAGAAGCAGGAACAGCGCCGCGGAAAACAGTCCGTGGGCGACGATATAGACGAGCGCGCCCTCGAGCGCGATGCGATTCCCCGACCCGACCGCGAGCAGGATCAGCCCGAGATGCGACAGCGACGAATATGCGACGACGCGCTTCGCATTGGTCTGCACCAGCGCGATCACGGCGCCGTATATCAGCGAGATCGACCCGAGGATCATCAGCGGCAGCGCATACGCGTGGACGTACTCGGGCATCAGCGCGAGCGCGACGGCGAGAAAACCGTAGAGGCCGGCCTTCGACTGCACCGCCGAGACGATGGCGACCATCGGCGCCGGAAGACCGCTATACGTCGGCGGCATCCAGGTGTGCAGCGGCCAAACCGGCGTCTTCACCAAGAACGCGAAGGCGAAGCCGGCGATAGATCCAGGCGGCCCAACCCCCCGCCAAGTGCGCGCCGGCGCGCCCGATAACGTCGGTCGAGCCGTAGATCACGCCGAACGCCGCCGTCGCGAGCAGCAGCGTGAGCCCGCCGGCGAAGTTGTAGATGAAGTACCGCCACGCCGTCGCGGGGTGTTCGCCCCAGCCGATCAGCGCGAAGAAGACCGGAAGGAGCATCAGGTCCCAGAACAGCGCGAAGACGAGCAGGTCGCGCGCCAAGAAGAGCCCGAGCATCGTACCCTCGAGCATCAGCATGAGCGCCACGAAGTCGCGCGTGCGCGCGACCCGCGTGGCCGCGATCGCGCACGCCGTGCAGACCGCCAGCAGCAGCGCCAGCCAAAACGAAATCGGCGTGGCGCCGAAGTGGAAGGCCGCCGTGAAGGGGCGCGAGAGCCAGCGAAAACTCCACTCGCCGCTCCCCGCCGCCAACACCATCCCGAACGTCGCGCGGCGACGATCGTACCCGACGATCACGCGACACGCATGCGATCGTCCCGCGGCAGCAAAAAGAGCAGCCCGCCGGCCGCGATCGGGAGCAGAATCGTAACGAGAACGATCGAGCATCAGCGCGCCGCTCCGGCGACGGCATAATACACGATGAAGCAGGCGGCACCGAAGACGAGGATCAGCGCATACGTGCGCACGAGTCCGGTTTGGAAGGAGCGGACCACGGCGCCCAGCCAGCGCGCCCAGAACACGACGTCGCGCACCGCTCCGTCGAGCACGCGCGGATCGAGGACTCGTCCCGCCACGAGCGTCCCAACACCTGCGCCGGCCGAACGAAGATCAGATTAATGGCGTCATCAAAATAGAAGAGCGTTCGTGAGCAGCGCGGGCATCCGGTTCGTCTCGCGCTGCAGCCGTTGCGGGGCGTCGGCCTGCGCAATCGGCGTAGCGTAGCGCAGCTAAGCGACGGCAAAGCCGGCTAAGACCAACGCAAAGACGATCGCGGAGGTGGCCGCTTCCGGGATCGCCGGGGCGCCGGCCGTCGCGGTCGAGCCGAAGAGCGGCGCGAAGAATCTGCGCCCACGGCGAGTTCTCGCCGCCGGACCATCAACGCGCCGCCGATCGCGACGCTCGGAACGAGGAGCACGGCCACCGGGGCGTTCATGATCCATGCGGGCGCCTGCGCGTGGTGCGCGTGCGGGTCGACGTCGCCGCGATAGTTGCCCAAGAACGTGATGAAGAGCAGGCGGAACATGTAGTAGGCGGTGATGCCGGCCGTGATCACGCCGACGGCGTAGAGCCACGGATGCCCGTGCTGCAAGACGCCGTAGATGACCGCGTCCTTCGAAAAGAAGCCGCTGAAGCCCGGAACGCCGCAGATCGCGAGCACGCCGGTGAGCATCACCCAGAACGCGAACGGCATGCGCCTGCGCAGGCCGCCCATTTTGCGTACGTCTTGTTCGCTCGCGAGCGCGTGGATGACGACCCCCGCACCCAAAAAGAGCTGAGCCTTGAAGAACGCGTGCGTGAAGAAATGGGCGACGCCGCCCTCGTACGCGCCGACACCCACGCCCATGATCATGTAGCCGATCTGCGACATCGTCGAGTAGGCCAGGATCCGCTTGATGTCCCACTGCGCCGTACCGAGGATCGCGCCGAGCGAGCGCCGTGAGCCCGCCGATCGTCCCGACGAGCATCTGCGCGCTCGCGCTCGCCTGCCACAGCGGCGCACAGCGCGCGACGAGATAGACGCCCGCGGTGACCATGGTCGCGGCGTGGATCAACGCCGAGACCGGTGTCGGGCCTTCCATCGCGTCCGGCAACCAGGTGTGGAGCGGAACCTGCGCCGATTTGGCCGCGGCGCCGATGAACAGCGCCAAGCAGATGGCGAACAACAGCGCGGGCCCGTAACTTCCCGCGGCCGCGAACGCATCGCCAAAGCCGATCGAATGCACGTTGCGCCACGATCAGGAAGATCGCGAACATCATGCCGACGTCGCCGACGACGTTCATGACGAACGCCTTGCGCGCCGCGGCGACGGCGCTCGGACGCTCGAACCAGAAACCGATCAAGAAGTACGACGCGAGGCCGACCAGCCCCCAACCGACCAGCAGCCCGACGAAGTTGTCCGAGAGCACGAGCGTGAGCATCGCAAACACGAAGAAGTTCATGTACGCGAAGAAGCGCGCGAACGCGACGTCGCCGTCCATGTACCCGATCGAGTAGAAGATGGATCAGGAATCCCACGCCGGTGATGATGAACGTCCAGAGCAGCGAAAGCGGATCCAACAGCAGGCCGAAATCGAATCCCGGCATCCATGCGAGCAGCGCCTGATGCGCGCCCAGCGCGCCGCCCGCGGCCTGCGTAGCGGCGCCCCAGGAAAGCGCGGCGAGCACGAAGCGATGCGCCGACAGCGCCGAGACCAGCCACCCCGCCAGCGTGCGCAGCTGCGGCCCGAACGCCCAGCAGAGCACGGCGCCGGCAAGCGGCAGGAGCCATAGCGCGACGACGAGCGGATACGCCCCGCTTACCCCGAGCACGTGATGCATCATCCTTGGAGCGTCCTCACTTCGTCGACGTCGACGAACCTCTGTGGACGGAAGTCGTGACGACGATCGCGAGGCCGATGGCGGCCTCGGCGGCAGCGACGGTGATCACGAGGAACGCGAAGATGTGGCCGACGTTCTGCAGCCACGAACGCGCGAAGGCGATGAGGAGCAGGTTCGCCGCGTTGAACATCAGCTCGATGCTCATCAGCATGATCAGCGGATTGCGCCGGACGATCACGCCGATGACGCCGATGAAGAACATGACGGCGCCGAGCGCGACGTAATCGCCGATCGGGATCGCCATCATCCCTTGCCCTCGCGCAGGATCGCCTCGCGCATCGCGCGTTCGACCTTGCGTTCGTCCGCGGCGAGGCTCCGTCGCGCATCGCTTCCCCGGCCAACGTGATGACGCCGATGACGGCGACCATCAGGACCAGTGCGGTAACCTCGAAGGGAAGCAGCTGCACGGTGAACAGCGCCTTGCCGAAGTCGGCGACGCTGCCGAAGACGCCGGCCGAGCCGACCGCGCCGGCGGGCGGCGGCATCGCGCGCGGCGCGTGTGCTATGGCATAGGCGACGAAGGCGAAGGCCGACGCGACGACGATTCCTCCCGGCACCGCAGATCTTCGGCACGCGGTTCGGCCCCGCCGAGAACGCCGTCACGCCGCTGCTCAGCAACGCGATGACGAAGACGAACAGCATGAGTATCGCGCCCGAGTAGACGATGATCTGGATCACGGCGAGGAACTCCGCCGAGAGCGTGAGATACAGCACGGCCAGCGCGGCGAAGTTGAGCAGCAGGGCGACGACGCTGTAGACGGGTTTGCTCGCGGAGATCGTCCAGACCGCGCTCGCGACGAGAATCGCCGCCAGCACCCAAAACGCCGCCGTCATTGCTTAGGCACGCGCAGCAACGTCAGGCCCTTACGCTGCGTCTTCAGGATCTCGCCGCGCTAGGTCGCATCGTAGCCGCGCTCGACGTCGGTCGTCGCCTTGATCTCCGCGACGCGTCCGAGGTCGCCGGGGATGCCTCCCGGGCGCTCGTCCGGCGGCGGCCCGACGCCGGCTTCGGGCGGTACCAGCAGCCGATCTTTCGCGTAGATGAACGAGCCGCGGCGATAGTCGGCCATCTCGAAGCGCGGCGTCAGCACGATCGCATCGGTCGGGCACGCTTCTTCGCACATCCCGCAGAAAATGCAGCGCAGCTCGTCGATCTCATAGCGCGCCGCGTAGCGCTCGCCGGGCGACCGGCGATCGTCGGGCGCGTTCTCCGCGCCGATGACGGTGATGGCGTTGGCCGGGCAGGCGCTCGAGCAGAGCTCGCAGCCGATGCAGCGTTCTTTGCCGTCGCCGTAACGGCGCAGCTCGTGCAGGCCGTGGAAGCGCGGCGCGTGCTGCTTCTTACCGACGGATACTGAATGGTCGGACGCTTGCGGAACATGAAGCCGAACGTGATCGAAAGCCCCTGGAGGATCGCCGCGACGTTGAAGAGATGTTTTCGAGATGCCATGCGCTCCGCTTACCCTCTATAGGCCACGACGACGGCGGTGATGATGAGGTTGAGCGTCGCCACCGGCAGCAGCACCTTCCAGCCGAACGCCATCAGGCGGTCGTAGCGCAGCCGCGGCAACGTCGCGCGCAGCCAGATGTAGAAGAACATGAAGCACGCGACCTTGACGACGAACCAGACGATGCTCGGGACGGCCGTCAGCCCGAACGGCGCGTTCCAGCCGCCGAAGAAGAGCAGCGTCGCGATGCACGAGACCGTGAGCATGTTGACGTACTCGGCGATGAAGAACAGCCCGAAACGCAAGCCCGAGTACTCGGTATGAAAGCCGGCGACCAGCTCCGTCTCCGCCTCGACGAGATCGAACGGCGCGCGGTTCGTCTCGGCAACCGCAGTGATCACGTAGATGACGAAGCCGACGAACTGCGGCATGATGAACCACCAGCGCGTTCTGCGCGTGCACGATTCCGTCGAGCGATGTCGTTCCGGCGAGAATCAGCACGCCGATGAACGAAAGCGCCATCGCGAGCTCGTAGCTGATCATCTGTGCCGTCGAACGTACGCTGCCGAGCAGCGGATACTTCGAGCCCGAAGCCCAGCCGCCGAGACGAGATCCCGTAGACGCCGATCGACGTGATCGCGAGGATGAAGAGGATGCCGGCGTTGACGTTGCCGATCGCCCACGTCCCGCTCGAACCCGCGCCGAACGGGATGATCGCGTAGACGGAAAACGCCGTCACGAGCGAGATGAACGGCGCGAGCTTATAGAGGAGCGCGGTCGGCGGTCTCCGGCGTCAGGTCTTCCTTGAGCATGAGCTTGGCCGCATCGGCGGCCGGCTGCAGCAGTCCCCACGGCCCGACTCGATTCGGTCCCGGCCGCAGCTGCATCCAGCCCATCACCTTGCGCTCCACGAGCATCGCGTACGCGAACGACGTCACGACGACGAACAGCAGCACGACGACTTGATCAGAGACGACCAATCCTCACCGGCACGTCGTGACGTCAGACCTCTTCGCGCATGCGGGTGAGCCACGGATCGTGGAGCCACGTGCCGCCGCCGGAGAGGATTTTACTCGCCCGCGTCGCGCTGGTGCGCGCGGCGCCCGCCGCAAAGCGGTCGTCGCCGAGCGTGAAGTCCCGCGGCGGATTGGCCACGCCGGCGACCACGGCACTCTCGATCTCCCCCATCGACGGCAGCGGCACGCCCAGCTGTTCCGCGAGCGCGCTCAGCATCTCGAGGTCGGAGAGTGCGACGTCGGGAGCCTGCAGCGAGGCGTTGTTCGGCAGCAGATCGCCTGCGAGATTCGTCGTCGTCCCGTACTTTTCGAACGCGCCCTTCGCCGGCAGCACCAGGGTCGCGAGCGCGGCGGTATCGGTCATGAACAGCTCGCTGACGACGACGAACGCCGTGCGCTGCAGCGCGCGCGCGACGGCCTCCGGTTCGGCGCCGTTGCGTACTGGATTCGCGCCGAGTATCGCCAGCATCGCCATCTCGCCGGCGCGCGCGGCGTCGAGCATCGCGTTCGTGTCGCGCCCCGCCGCAACCGGTACGTAACCGGGACCGCTATGCGGCAGCATGCCCATCGCCTCGGCGCCGCGGCCGTTGCTCTGCTCGCCGGTGATGAACGTCGAAAGCTCCGTCACGCCGGACAACGCGCGCGCGTATTCCTTGCCGACGGCCGGATCGATTCCGTCCCAGATCAGCGCGACGCGCGTGGCGTCGCGAACGGCGTCGCGCGCCGCCTCGGCGTTGCGCGCCGCGACGATCCGCGTTCGATTCCGCAGCGCCGCCTTGCGCAGGCGCAGCCAGAACACCGGAGCGCGCTCGGCCGGAGACTCGCCGGCGATGACGATCACTTCGGCACCGTCCAGGGCGGAGAGCGGGGCCCCGTGCTCGCCCGGCGTCGCCTGTCGCTGCAGGCCTGCACGCCAGTCGAGATTGGCGACGCCGAGCGCACGAAAGACGCGCTGCAGCGCGAAGGCCTCTTCGTTGGTCAACCTGCCGCCGCCGATCGCCCCGATACTCGCCGGACCTCGCTCCGCGATCGCATGGCGTATCGCCTCGGCCCATAAGTTGATCGCGTCGTCCCAGCCGATCTGGACGAAGCTCGCCTCCCTTGCGGTAGAGCGGCTGCGTCAGCCGATCCGGCGATTCGTAGAAGCCGACGTTGTAGCGCCCGCGATCGCAGAGCCAGCCGTCGGAGATGGGGTCTTCTTCCACGAGCATCGTGCGCAACAGCTTTCCGTAGCGCACGTCCGCGAACTGCTGACACCCGACCGAACACTGCGTGCAGCTCGTCTTCGTGCGGTTTAGGTCCCAGGGCCGCGACTTGAATCGGTACGTCCGCGACGTCAGCGCGCCGACCGGACACAGCTCCGTCACGTTTCCGGTGAAGTTGTGGCGGTAAGGATGGCCGCTCGCGGTCGCGATGATGTCGCGCGCCCCGCGCTCCTTGACGACCAGCTGCTGCTCGTCGGCGATGATATCGTCGAAGCGAACGCAGCGCTGACAGACGATGCACCGCTCCTCGTCGAGGACGATCGTCGGACCGAGCTCCACGGCCTTGGGCTTGGACAGCTTCGGATCCGCGACGTCGGAGGTGCCGCGCGCATACGCCATCGCGTAATCTTGCAGGTCGCACTCGCCGCCCTTGTCGCAAATCGGGCAATCCAACGGATGATTGACTAGGAACAGCTCCAACACGACCGCGCGAGCTGCCTCGACACGCTCGCCGCGCGTGCGCACGACCATGCCGTCGGCCACCGGGGTGTTGCACGCGATCTGCAGCTTGGGCGTGCCCTCGATCTCGACCACGCAGATGCGGCACAGCCCGGCGGGTCCCAGCTTCGTGTGGTAACAGTAGATCGGAATCTCTTGATTGACGGTCCTCGCGGCCTCGACCAGCAGCGTCCCCTTCGGGACCGTTACGGGCACGCCGTCGATGGTCAGATTGATCATCGCGCCACCGCTTCGACGATCCGCGATTTGAACGCATCGGGAAAACGCAGCATCACCGACTTCAGAAAGGGTTCGATCGAGTCGCCGAGCGCGCACAGGTTCAACCCGGTGATCGACCGCGAGACGCGCAACAGCATCTCGTAGTCACCCGGCACGCCGCGACGGTGGACGAGCCGCTCGAGGACGCGCTCCATCCAGCTGCCGCCCTCGCGGCACGGCGTGCATTGACCGCACGACTCGTGCGCGAAAAAGCGCACGAGGTTATATGCCGCGTTCACGAAGTCCGTCGTGTCGTCGAAAACGACGAAGCCGCCGGAGCCAAGCATCGAGCCGGCCTTCGTCATGCTCTCGTAATCGTACGGCCAGTCCAGATGCTCCTCGAAGATGCACGCGGACGAACCGCCGCCCGGCTGCACGGCCATGAATTTGCGCCCCGGCCGCAGCCCGCCGGCGAGCTCGACGATCTCGCGCACGGTCGTGCCGAGCGGGACTTCGTAGTTGCCGGGATTGCGCACGTGGCCCGAGACCGAGACGATCTTGTAGCCCTTGCTGCGTTCCGTTCCGGCCGCAGCAAACCACTCCGCTCCCCGCTCGAGGATCGGCACGAGATAGGCCAGGGTCTCGACGTTGTTGACCACCGTCGGCATGCCGTACAGTCCCTCGACGGCCGGGAAGGGCGGCTTGAGGCGCGGCTCGCCGCGCTTTCCCTCGAGCGAATTGATCAGGCCCGTCTCTTCGCCGCAGATGTAGGCGCCCGCGCCGCGCTGCACCGTGATCTGCAGGTCGTAGTCGGTGCCGAAGATCTTCGTGCCGAACAGCCCCGCGCGGCGCGCCTCGTCGAGCGCCGCGACGAATATTTCGTAGCCGCGCTCGAACTCGCCGCGAATATAAATGTACGCGTGATGGCACGCGATGCCGTAGGCCCCGAGCAGCATGCCCTCGAGCACCAAGTGCGGCGCCTCCTCGAGCAGCATGCGATCCTTGAACGTCCCGGGCTCCGCCTCGTCGCAGTTGCAGACGAGGTAGCGCGGGTACTTGTCTGCCGGTAGAAACGACCACTTCTTTCCCGTCGGAAACGCGGCGCCGCCGCGACCACGCAATCCGGATTTCTCCGCGAGGTCGAGCACGTCGCTGGGTTGCAGCTCGCGCACCGCGCGCTCCCACTGCTTGTAGCCGCCGCGCTCGCGGTAGACGCCGATATCGCGCAGATCCGCCTCGCCGATGCCGGCGGTCAAGACTTTAGTGACCGGCACGATCGGCCCGCTCTTCAATGCTCTCGACGACGGCGCGCAAATCCACGACCGCACGCTCGGTCGTACGTCCGAACATATACACGTCGCGATTGATGAGATGGTCGAGCATGATCGTTCCGCTCGCGTCGCCGAGTCCGCCCGGGTTGTCCGGGCTCTCGACCGCCACCGCTCCCGGCGACTTCCGACCCTTCGCGATCTCCGCGTCGGCCACGATCGCCCACGTCGCGTCCGGCGGCCGCGTCTGCACCATCGGTTCTACCGGATACGTGCCCGCGCGCACCGCCGCGAGCAACTCGTCGATCTTCTGCGGCGTCAGGTCGTACACGAACTCGAGGTTGACCTCCATGCACGTCGCGCGGTCGCAGGCGGCCAAACACTCCACCTCTTCGTACGAGAAGACGCCGTCCGGCGTCGTCTGCAGGTGCCCCACGCCCAGCTTCTCACGAAAGTAGGCCATGATGTCTTCCGCGCCGTTGATCGTGCACGCAAGGCCACGGCACACCTGGAGCATGTACTTCCCCACGGGGCGGCGATACAACAGCGTATAAAACGAGACGACCGCCTCGACCTCCGCCGGCGTCATCTCCAGTATCTCGGCCGCCGCGTGCACCGCATCGAGCGTCACGAATCCCTGATGCTCCTGGAAGACGTGCATCATCGGCAGCAGCGCCGAGCGCTTGTGCTCGTACTGCGCGATGAGCGTGTCGAATTCGGGCCGAAGCCGCTCGAGCAACGCCGCAAAATCCTTGTCGCTCATTCGTTCTCGGTACCTCGCGACTGACTGTCCGACATACCGCGTCTGCGGACGCTCGCCTCGCGCATCCGGCGCTCGGCATCGCTCGGTTCCGCGGCCGCTCCATACGCCGCCGCCGCGCTATGTCGGACAGCCCGCACGCCGGCGTCGACCGCGATCGATGATGTGTTGGTCGTGCGAACGGCGCGCGACGTGATGCTGAGGAAGCTCGGACCGCCGAGCGCAGCCACGGATGGCGGGAGCGAGGCGGCTCGCGCAGGACAGGAGCGGAGCCCGGAGGGCGGAGCGACGAGCGGTCAGGGGCAGCATGTCGACAAGGCGGAGCCGACGGAAAGAGTCATCGGTCGACTTCTCCGAAGACCGGGTCTAGGGAGCCGATCATGACGACGAGGTCCGCGATGAGGTTGCCCGGGGCGATGCCCTTGAGCGCCTGCAAGTTGTAGAGGCTCGGCGGGCGCGTGCGTACGCGATACGGGCGATTTTCGCCGTTGCTGACGATGTAATAACCCAGCTCGCCGCGCGGCGACTCGACGCTCTGATAGATGTCGCCGGGCGGCACGCGGAAGCCCTCGCTGATCAGCTTGAAGTGGTGGATCAGCGCCTCCATCGAGAGCGCGATCGTCTCCTTCGGCGGCAGCGCGATCTTGGGATCGTCGATCATCACGGGGCCCGGCGTCTCCAGCCGCTTCCGCGCCTGCTGCACGATCCGCATGGACTGCTCCATCTCGTCGAGGCGCACGACGAAGCGCGCGTAGGCGTCGCCCTCCGTGCGCGTCGGCACGTCGAACTCGTACGTGTCGTAGCCGCCGTACGGATACGCCCTGCGCACGTCGTACGCGATTCCGCTCGCGCGCAGGCTCGGCCCGGTGACGCTCCACTGCAGCGCCTCGTCGGGCGTAAGAACTCCGACGTCGATCGTGCGATCTTGGAAGATCGGATTGGCCTGCAGCAGGCCGCGCAGCTCGCGCATGCGGCCGGGAAATTTTCGATCAGAACGTCGAGCTTGGCGAGGTAGCCCTCGGGCAGGTCGCCGTTGCAGCCGCCGACCCGCATGTAGTTCGGGTGCATGCGCGCCCCGCCGTTGGCCTCTTGCAGATCCAGGATGTTCTCGCGCAGGTCGAAGCAGTAAAAGAAGACCGAGATCGCGCCGAGATCGATGCCGTGCGTCCCGAGCCACACGCAATGGGACGCTATGCGCGTCAGCTCCATGTCCATGACGCGAATTGTCTGCGCTCGCGCCGGGATCCGATCGGTGACGCCGAGCAGTTTCTCGACGGCCAAGGAGTAGCACAACGCGTTGGATGACGGCGCCAGATAGTCCATGCGCTCGATGACCGTCTGCGCCTGAGTCCAGAACAATCCCTCGGCCGTCTTCTCGATGCCGGTGTGCAGATATCCGATCTCCGGATCGGCCGTCACGACGTTTTCGCCGTCGATCTCGAGTACGATCTGCAGCACGCCGTGCGTCGACGGGTGCTGCGGCCCCATCGACAGCACCATAGTGTTGTCGCCCTGACTGACGACTTCGGGCGATAGCGGCTTTGCGTAGACGCTCACGATTCGCGCGCCCGTTTCACTTGCTCTTGCAGCGCCTCGAGCGTGCGCCCCGTCGGCGGCGTACCCGCGACGACGTTGCTCTTGTTCGCGAAGGCCGGGCGCGGAGCGCGCTCGCGCGCGGGTCCGCGCATCGGATAATCCTTGCGCAGCGGATGCCCTTCCCAGTCGCGCGGCATCTGGATCCGGCGCAGATCGGAATGCCCGTCGAAGACGATCCCGAACAAGTCGTAGACCTCGCGCTCGGCCCAGTCCGCCGACTTCCACAGATCCATGACCGTCGGTAGGTGCTCGTCCAGCTCCACGCCGCACAGCAAGCGCATCCGCGCGGGCTTTCCGATTTCGCCGACGCCCGCCGGCGTTGGAGCGAGCTTGAGCAGATGATACACGACGTCGAACCGCGGCACCCGGCGCAGGTAGTCGACGGCGCCGAGGTCCAGCAACATCGAGCCGTCGCGCCGCAGCTCCTCCAGACGATCGCGCACCCGCGACGGCGCAACGCGCTCGATCGCCGCGTCATCGATTGGCGGACGAAGGCTCGTAGGGTCGATTGCGGTGCCGGCGATCGGCGGATTCTGCGTGCTCGGCATGGCGTCCTAAAGGGAAATCGGGTTCAAGCGGAAGCCACGATGCCGCCGCGACCGCCTTCGCGGATCTGCTGCTGAATCAGGTTGACGGCGTAGAGCAGCCCGTCGGGCGTCGGTGGACAGCCCGGCACATAAACGTCGACTGGAATGATCGTATCGACGCCCTGTATGACGGCGTAGTTATCGAAGATGCCGCCCGAACTCGCGCACGCGCCCATCGAGATGACCCACTTCGGATCGGCCATTTGATCGTACAGGCGCTTGACGACCGCGCCCATCTTCTGCGAAACGCGGCCCGACACGATCATGAGGTCCGCCTGGCGCGGCGAGCTTCGGAAAACCTCCGATCCCAGCCGCGCGATGTCGTACTCCGACGAGGTCACGGTCATCATCTCGATCGCGCAGCATGCCAGACCCATCGTGAGCGGCCAGACCGAAGAGCTCTGGGCCCAGCGGGCGACGTCGTCGACGCGCGCCAGCATGAACTGTCCCGGGCCTACCGCCATACGAAGCCGCCCTTCTTCCACACGTATGCGTAGCCGATCGCCAGCACGATAATGAAGACGATCATCTCGAGCAGGCCGAAGACGCGCAGCGCGTGCATCTGCACGGCCCAGGGGAAGAACGACGCCGCCTCGACGTCGAAGACGACGAAGAGCATGGCGATGAGGTAGAACCGCACCGGAAAGCGACCGGCAATAGGCGACGTCGGCTCGACGCCGCACTCATATGCTTCTCGCTTGTGCGCGTTCGGCTTGGCGCGCGCGAGCAGACCTGGCAGGACGGTGAAGAACAGCGCCGCGGCGACCGCCACGCCGAGGAAGATTGCGACCGGACCGTACGGATTCATGGACCGTTAGAAAGTTGTGACAAACCATTGGTCTTACCTGTTGGGTCGGGGGGACGTCGCCGCGTCGGGACCGTACACTCGGGCATGCGGTACGCCGTTTTAGGAATGCTTCTGCTCTTCGCCCTGGGTGACGGCTGCTCGCCTCCGCCAAATGTCGTAGGCGTGCAAGATTTCGGGAGCGTCACCGGACGCGTGCTCGACGCGATGACCAACCGGCCGATTGCGAATGCGCTCGTCTCGGTCGGCTCGCTCTATGCGAGCCGTGCCGACGTAAACGGCGCCTTCACCTTGCGTACGGTAGCCGGCGATCAGACGGTCACGGCGCGTGCCCCGGGCTACCTCACCAGTACCGCCGACACGACAATCAATAAGGATGCGACGGTGTCGATCGGCTACATTCGCCTGGTACCCCTCACCGCGCCGCAGGGTCAGCCGACGCTCGCGCCGCCCGCGACTCCGGCACCGAAGGCATCCGTCACCCCGAGCACGTCCGCTGCGCCGAGCGCCTCGCCTGCCCCAAGCGCCTCGCTCAGCCCGCCTCCGAGCCCCGCGGCGACGCCGGAAGGGTCAGCTAAGACGTAGCGCGGCGAGATCGAGGTCGTACTCGATCGAGTGATAGATGTCGTCGGGAATCTCGCCGGCCCGGCGCATCGCCACGATCGCCTCGCGTTCGGCCGCGAGCGCCTCTTTCTGGACCTTGCGATCGATGCGGCTCTCGCGTTCCTCTACCTGGCCGTCCTGATCCGACTTGCCGCGCAACACGTCGATGCGCTGCTGATATTCCTCGAGGACGCGATCGGCGATTTCCTTCTCCAGCGCGCTGCGGTGCTGCGCGCGATCGTCGCGCAGCCGTGCCATCCCGGCCTCGAGGGCGCGGATGCGCAGGCCGCTCTCGCGCCGATGGCCGCGGCTCGTTTCGGTGACGCCGAGCCGTTCGATCAGCGGGCCAAGCGTCAGCCCTTGCAATACGAGCGTGATGAACACGACGCACACGGTGAAGAAAATCATCACGCTGCGCTGTCCAAACGGCTGGTCGCCGAGCGTGTACGGCAACGACAGCGCGACCGCGAGCGACACGATGCCGCGCATGCCGGACCAACCCAGCACGGCGACGGGCTGCCACGACGGCATCGGATCGCGTTCGCGTAACCGGCGGTCAAGCAGTCGCGGCAGATACGTCGCCGGAAAGACCCACGCGATGCGCACGACGATCACGGTCACGCTCACCAGCAGGCCGTATAGCGCGTAGTCGCGGACGTGCGGCTCGAGCGCCGCGAGGATCGCCGGCAGCTCGAGACCGATTACGAGAAAAGCAAACGCGTTGAGCACGAACGTCAACAGCCGCCATACCGCCGTACCGAGCACGCGCGTCTCGGGATCGATGAATCCCGCCGACCGCCGGCTGAGCAATATGCCCGCGCTGACCGCTGCCAGGACGCCGGACACGTGGAGTTCCTCGGCGGGCAGGTACGCGGCGAACGGCGCCAACAGGAAGACGACGCTCGCGATCATAGCGTCGCCGAAGCCCAGTCGCCCGATCTGCCGCAGGATGGCCTCGAGCAGAAAGGCGGCGGCGATGCCCACCAGGATCCCCCCGGCCGCCACGATGACGAACGCGACGCTCGCCCGCGACAACGAAAACGCCCCCGACACGGCGGCGGCGAGGGCAAAGCGATAGAGCACGAGCGCCGTCGCATCGTTCATGAGGCACTCGCCGCTGATGATCGCGGCCAGGCGATTAGGTATGGCGAGCCGTTCGAATATCGCTTCGGCGGCCACGGCATCCGGCGGCGAGACGATAGCGCCGAGCGTAAAGGCCAGAGGCCACGTGAACTCCGGCTGGGTCGCGTGCACGACGGCGGCGACTACGACCATCGTGCAGATCACGAGTCCGACCGCGAGGAAGCCGATCGGACGCGCGTTGCGCCGCAGCGCGACCCAATCGGTCGACCAGGCCGCGCTGTAGAGCAGCGGCGGCACGACGAGGAGCATGATCGTGTCCGGCTCGATATGCGGCCGCGGCAGATGCCGCGTAAATGCGAGCGCAATCCCGCCGAGGGTAAACGAAATCGGATAAGGGATGCGCAATCGCTTCGCTAGGACCGCGAGCACGACCACGGCGGCGAGGAACGTGACGAGGACCGACGCCTGCGCCACTATTCGCCGTCGATGGGTAGGCCCACGGCGCGCAGGTCCAGCGCGTATCCCGCGACGACGAGGTACACGCTCCGCGCGCGCTTGGCGAGGCGCTGCACCATGCGGCCCATCGCGTCGCGAAAGAGCCGCCCGGATAGAGCGACCGGGACGACGTCCCATCCGATCTGCTCGCTGACCACGACGACGTAGGCGGGCGAGGCGAGCATCACGTCGACGAACTGCGCCGCCTCTTCGTCGAGCTGGGACGCCAGCACGGAGTAATCGATCTCGAGCAGGTCGATTCTGGGCGCGATGCGTGCGGCCAACCACGTGCCGAGCGCGTCGACGAGAAGGCACGCATCCGGCGAGGCGTCGCGGAACAGCGCGAGCTGCGCTTCGTGCGTCATGCCGGCGGTCTCGACGGTACGCCACGACGCCGGCCGTTCGAGAACGTGGCGCGTCATCCGAGCGCGCCACTCGGCGTCCTCCGGCTCCCCGGCCGCCGTCGCGACATACGTCACCTCGCGTCCGCTCGTCGCTGCGAGCCGGACGCCGAACGCGCTCTTGCCCGAGCGCACCGGACCCGTGATGAAGATGACGGCCATTGCAACGTGTTTTCGACTCCGGGCGGCTTGCCGCCCCGTTCTGCCGAACGTCTCAACCGTCTCATGCTCAACGCCTTGGTTATCGCAATCGGCATCGTCGTCATCCTGTCCACCCTCAACGACGCCTTTCAAACGGTAGTCGTACCGCGAGCTACCGGAAGACGGTTTCGCATCAGCTATTACTACTGGCGTACGATGTGGCGCCTATGGCCCAGACTCGCTTGGCGCTTTTTCGCCGCCGACGGCGGTCGGCGGGAAGATTTTCTGGCGGTCTTCGCGCCGTTCATGCTCGTCTCGATGCTGGCGATGTGGGTCGCGCTGCTGATCTTCGGCTTCGCCCTGGTCCTGTGGGGCTTGCGCGGCGGCATCGCGCCGGCGCACGAGACGTTCGGTACGATGCTCTACTTCGCGGGAACGTCGCTGCTCACGATCGGCTACGGAGACGTTGTCGGCCGATACGGCGCCCCGCGGCTCGTCTCGCTTCTCGCGGGCCTCGCGGGCCTCTCGTTTCTGTCGATCATGACCGCGTTTCTGTTCGCGACGTTCGGCTCGTTTCAGCAGCGCGAGAAGTTTGTGGTCACCGTCGGCGCGCGCGCCGGTACGCCGCCCAGCGGCGTCAACCTCTTGGCCATCGCCGGCTACTCGCTAACGAGTGAAGACTTGCCCCAGCTCATGATCCAGGCCCAGGACTGGGCCGCAGCCGTCATGGAGAGCATTCTCGCCTATCCGATGCTCGCGTACTTTCGTTCGAGCCACGACGATCAGTCGTGGGTCGGAACGCTTGGCACGCTGCTGGACGCCGCGACGGTGCTCATGACTACGATCGACGGAGTTCGCGACGGCCAAGCGCGTATTTTTTACAACGTCGGCCGGCATGCGACGATTGACCTGTCGCGATACTTCCGCCTCGACACCGCCGAGGCGTCTGCGGGCATCGAGCGTGAAGAGTTCGAGCACGCGTGCGACAGGCTGATCGCCGCCGGTTACAAGCTCTACAACCGCGATGAAGCCTGGGAGCGCTTCGCCAACATGCGCTCGTCCTACGCGCCGCAGCTCAGCGCGATGGCCGCCTTCTTTCAGATTCCGCCACTGCAGTGGATCGGCGATCGCTCGGCAATCACCGTTTCGGCCCACGGCGGATTCAAAATCCGTGATCGGCGTCCGAGCGATGGAGAAACCGCTTGACGTCGTCTATCGGCACGGCGAAGCCGATGCTGGGTTCGTCGTCGAAGCGCGACTCGGCCACGCCGATTACCTCGCCGGTGTCGGCGATGAAGATCGGAGCGCCGCTCTCTCCCGGTACGATCGGGAGCGTCACCTCCAGCGCGTCCCTGCGAATCGAGGAGAGGCGCCCCGTGCCCAGCGACGTCGCCAAGCCGAGATCCTCGTCGTCGAACTCGTCGGGAACCGGATAGCCGAGTATCCCGAGCTGGCGTCCGACGTCGTCTTGCAAGCCGGACGACGAGCCGAGGGCGATCGGCGGTAGAATCCGGCGCGGCGTCCGCAGCAACGCGAGATCGCGATCGGCGTTCGACTTTACGACGCGCGCGGGCGCGGACCAGCGGTTGGCGACCGTGATGCGCAGATCCCACGCGCCTTCGATCGCGTGCTGCACCGTCAAAACGTCGCTGCCCCAGCTTCCGCTCGCAACGACGAAACCCGTCGCGTACGCGTCGTCGTAGCGATCCTTCTTGTGTTCGGGCGGTACTTTCATCGAGAGCAGCACGACGGCGGGGCGCAGCCGCCGCGCCGCGGCGACGAACGGGTCGTCGGATGCCGCGCCGCTGCAGCCGAACGCCGCGAGCGCGGCGAGCGTTACGCAGAGCGCGGTGACGTGGCGCATCATGCCGGCGCCGTCACGAGCTGCGCCACCGCGGCGCGCAACTGCGCCAGACCTGCTCCGGTGAGCGCGCTGACGTAGAGCGCGTCGGCCTCGCCGGCGGCATTCGGAACGAGCCGGTCGGACTTGTTGAAGACGATCATCCGCGGGGTTCCGGCCAGGTGCAGTTCGTGCAGGATCGCGTCGACTGCGCTGCGCTGGCGCAGCCAATGCGGATTGCTTGCGTCGAGCACGTGCAGCAGCAGGTCGGCCTCCTCGAGCTCTTCCAGCGTGGCGCGGAAGGCGTTGATCAGATCTTCGGGCAGGTCGGTAATGAATCCGACGGTGTCCGCGAGCCGAACGTACGCGCCGGGCGCGAGATAGGCGCGTCGCATCGTCGGGTCGAGCGTCGCGAAGGGTTGGTCGGCGACGTACGCGTTGCTGCGCGTCAGTGCGTTGAGCAGCGACGACTTGCCGACGTTCGTATAGCCGACGAGCGCGACGAGCGGCTCGCGGCGCGGCGACGCGCGCCGCACGGCGCGCTGGCGCCGGACGCTCGCCGAGCAGCCGGCGCAACACGGCGATGCGCGCGGCGATGCGGCGCCGGTCGACTCTCGAGTTTCGTTTCGCCGGGTCCGCGCGTTCCGATGCCGCCGCCCAGACGGGACAGGTCGGCGCCGACGCCGATGAGGTTCGACTGCCGGTAGCGCAGCTGCGCGAGCTCGACCTGCAGCTTTCCTTCGCGGCTGCGCGCGTGCTGCGCGAAGACGTCGAGGATCAGCATCGTGCGGTCGACGATCGGCAGCGGAACGATCTTCTCGAGATTGTTGCGCTGGCGCGGCCGCAAGGTCGTTGAGAACGAGTAGCAGCTCCGCGCGGACTTCGTCGCGCGCGATTCGCGATCTCGTGGGCCTTGCCGCTGCCGACGAGCGTCGCGGGATCGATCCGATCGCGGCGCTGCACGATACGCTCGCAGTATCCGGGCGCCGGCCGCGCGTGCGAGCGCCTCGAACTCGTCCAGCTCCGGCTCGATGGAGCGGTGCGCGGCGCGGCTGTCGACGGCGACGACGAGCGCGCGCTGCGTCACGCGCTGGAGCCAGCGGAGCGATGCGTTCCAGGAGCCACGCAATGCCTTCGTTGTAGTGCGGCCCGGGCCGCTCCAAGACGTCCGGATCCGATCGCATAGACGCGCCGTAGACGCACCGCTTGAGGCTGCGCCACGGCGCGCGGTCAGCCAGTGCATCGAGGTGCGCGGCCGGGTCGGTAACGAGCAGGTCGGGCTGATCCCGCAGCAGCGCCTCGGCGCTGTACTCGCCGTACGCGGCGCGGAGATCGGCGGCCGCGTTGCGGCCTCCCGCGAGCTCGATCAGCTTGGTGATGTACGAGCCCGACCCGCGGTCCAGATCGGGCCGCTGCCGAGCACCACGAAGACGCTGGGTCGACGCGCGAAGCCGCGCGTGCGCTTCACGAGCGCCGCGGTCTCGCGCTGCAGGCGTCCGATGGTCGCGGCGGCCTCGCGTCCACGTCCGGTGAGCGCACCAATCGCACGCAGGTTCGAGAAGATCTCGCCGTACGTGTCGTCGGCGAGCAGACAACCGGAAGGTGCGCCCGCCGCAGCGGCTCCACGCTCCGGGCCTGCGCCGGAATTCCGACGATGGCACTTGGGTGCAGCGCCACGATCGCTTCGACGTCGACGCTGCCGGCGTCCGCGACGCGCGGCAGGCGCTGCGCCGCGGGCGCGTCGGTGTACGCCGAAACCGCCGCGAGCTGTCGGCCGGCGCCGATCGCGTAGACGTCGTCGGCAAACGAAGGGATCAGCGTGACGACGCGCCCGGCGGTGTGCGAGGGCCGCGTCCGCACGTCGTCCGCGCCGCGGGCGCAGGCGCACAGCAGCAGGACTATGGGTAGGATCGCAATCTGCGCACGCATGAAGAGCCCTAACGAGTACGCAGCCGCGCGCGTCCCGACCTCTGAAGGAGGCGGCGCGGCTTTCCCGCAAGTGCGTCCATCACGTTTGCGCGGGAAGCCGGTGTGATGCCGGCACGGTCGCGCCACTGTATGCGGGGAGCCGCCCGAACGCCACTTTCTGAACCAACTCGGATGGGAAGGCGCGGGCACCGGCGATGAGCCGCGAGTCAGGATACCGTCGCAGACGCTGTAGCATAATCCGCCTCGCGCTAAGGAAAGGATTGCGATGGTTCCGATACTCGCCGCGATACTCGCGGCCTCCCCGACGCCGTCGGCATCGCCGACTGCCGTACCAGAGATCGCACACGTGGTGACCAGCGACCGCGGCGGCGAATCCGCCGCACGCGCAGCCCGCACGACCTACGTCGTCACGGGCGCGCAGATCGCGCGCGACGGCGACGTCACGATCGCGGACGCGCTGGCGCGCGTTCCCGGCGTAAACGTCGTTCCGTACGGCGCCTTCGGCTCGGCCGTTTCCGTCGGCATCCGCGGCAGCTCGTCGCAGCAGGTCCTCGTCTTGATGGACGGTCTGCCGCTGGCCGGCGCGCAGATCGACGACGTCAACCTCGAGGACCTTTCGACCAGCGGCGTCGATCGCATCGAAGTCGTCGAGGGCGGGGGCTCGACCCTTTACGGCTCGGGATCGATCGGCGGCGTCATCAACATCATCACCGCGGCACAGCCGCCGCGCAGCACGGCGGTCGCGTCGACCGGATCGTTCGCACAGCAGACGTATGCGATCACGACACCGTACGTATCGTTCTCGCGCACGTACGCCGCCAACGACTACTCGGTCGTGAACGCGCCGAACCGGCAGAACGCGCAGGCCGGCTTGACGGCGGTCAGCGCCCGCTACTCGCGCGCCGCCGGCGCGGTGGATCTCACGCTGACCGGCAACATCGACGACGCGCAGGCGGGAGCGCCCGGCGAGCTCGACTTCTTCTCGCCGACCAGCGAGGAGAACAACGTCGACCGCAACCTGCGGCTCGTCGCGCAACACAAGGGCGCGCGCTCGGCGACGTCGTTGGAGCTGGGCGACTCGTCGGAAGATCTATCGTACACCTGCAATACGCCGGTCGATCCCAGTTGCCCGAACGCGTCGTTTCCGACTCCCGCCCCCGGCATGACGTCGAACCCGCCCTACGCACAGGTACTCTACGATCAGCGCTGGATGGCGAGCCTGCGCAACGTCGTCGGCGACGACCGGTCGCGTCTGGTCTACGGCGTCGATCTGATGCGCGGCATCGCGCGTGTCGATACCGGCACCGGCGGCGGGTCGCCACTCGCGGCGGACAACGCGCCGATCTTCGACACGTACGCGCAGACCGCGGCGTACGTTCAGTCGCAGTGGTTTGCGGGTAACGGCAATGAGATCTATGCGGGCCTGCGAGCGGAGCGCGACGGCGGGGTCGGCGGCGCGTACTCGCCCTCCGTCGGAAGCATCCTCCATCTTCTCCCCGAACTCACGCTGCGTCTCAACGCCGCGACCGCGTTTCGCGCGCCGACCGCCGAAGAGCTTTACTACCCCGGTTTTTCCAACCCGAATCTGCAGCCCGAACGGACGCGCGTGGGCGACGCGACCTTCACCGTGCCCGCGCCGTGGGGAGATATCGCGTTGGGCTGGTTTACGACGAGCGGGACGAACCTCATCGTTTCCCCGCCGCCGGCGTACGTGCCGCAGAACGTCGGGCGCGCCTCTATCCAGGGCCTGGACCTCGTGGCGAAGGCGCGCACGTTCTACGGATGCGTCGCGAGTCTTGGGGTCACCAATTTGTATCGCGCGCAAGACCTCATCACGTCGACACGGCTCCCAGGACGCGGCCCGGTCTTCGCGGTCACGCTCGCTCTGCAGTACGAAGCTCCGGCCAACCGTCGCTTCGACGGCTTCACGATCCAGGCGCTAACGCAGGGGCCGCAGGAGCAGCCCGATCCGTTTCTCTCGCCGGCGTTTGCCGTGTATCAGCCCTCAACGTTCACCAACGTCGAGGCCTATGTCGGCTATCGGTTGACGCCGGCGCTGATTCTCGCGCTGCGCGGCTACAATCTCGGAAACGACCGCTACGCGCTGTATGCCGGCTATCCGATGCCGGGGCGCTCGCTGCGCGTGGAGCTGCGCAGCAGGTAAACGGGACGCATGAAGGGCGTGGCGCTCGTTACGATCCTCGCGGCCGCCGCGGCGGCGGGCATGCTCGTGGGCGGCACGCCGCTGCCGGCCGCGCAGATCGTTTGGGCGCTCGCGCACCCGCACGAACCGGGCGTCGTCGGCACGATCGTGTGGCAGCTGCGCCTTCCGCGCGTGTGCGTCGCGGCGACGGTGGGCGCATCGCTCGCGCTGTGCGGCGCGATGTTGCAAGGCATGCTCCGTAACCCGCTGGTCGATCCGTACCTGACCGGCGTCAGCGCTGGAGCGGCGGCGGCGATCGCGATCGCGATTCTGTGCGGCGCATCGCCGGCCGCGACGCCCGCCGTCGGCTTCATCGCCGGGCTCGGCGCCGCGCTGCTCGTGGCGGCGTTGGCGCGTCGCGGCGGCGGAATCGACGCCAACCGCCTGATACTTTCGGGCGTCTCGCTATCGACGCTCTTCGCCGCCATCGTCACGCTCGCGCTGATTCGCGCGCAGTCCGGCAACTATGCCAGCACGATCGTGGCCTGGCTCGCGGGATCGATGGCGGGTCGCGGCTGGCGCGAGCTCGAGGTTGTCGCGCCCTACGTGGCGGCCGGCACGCTCCTGGCGGCCTGGGTCGCGGCGCCGCTCAACGCGCTGCGCATCGGTGAGGTTCGCGCGCGCTCCGTCGGCGTCGGCGTCGATCGGGCTCAGTGGATCATCCTCGCGGCTTCCTCGCTGCTGGCCGCGAGCAGCGTCGTGCTCGCCGGGCTCGTCGGTTTCGTCGGATTGATCGTGCCGCACCTCGCACGGCGCCTCGTCGGCTCGGACGCGCGCGTCCTGCTGCCCGCGTGCGCCGCCATCGGGGCGACCCTGTGCATCGTCGCCGACGCGATATGCCGGCGCATCGTGGCACCGGCGGAGCTCCCCATCGGCGTCTTGCTCGCGTTCATCGGGGTGCCGACGTTCCTGTATCTATACCTGCGGCCGGCGGTGCGCTCGAGCTCAGGGGTCCGCGGTTGATCGAGCTGCGCGGCGTCGGGCTTCGCATCGGCGGTCGCGATCTGCTCGACGGCATCGATGCGCGCATAGCGGGCGGCGAGCTCGTCGCGCTGCTCGGCGCGAACGGCGCCGGGAAGACGACGCTGCTGCGCGCGATTGCGGGCCTCCATCCCGCCGCCCGCGGCACGATCGTGCTGGACGGCCACCCAAACGCGCGGCTCGGAGCGTTCGACCGCGCCAAGCTCGTCGCGTTCGTAACGAGCGACGAAATCTTACTCGACGCGCTCCTCGTTCGCGACGTCGTCTCGATCGGCAGATTTCCGTACCACCGCTGGTGGCAATGGCGCGAGCGCATCGAGCGACGAGACGGCGGTAGCGCGCGCGCTGTCGGCCGTGCGAATCGAGCCGTTCGCCGGGCGCCTCTTCTCGACGCTCAGCGCGGGCGAACGCCAGCGCGTCTGGATCGCGCTCGGCCTCGCGCAGGAGACGCCGATCGTGCTGCTCGACGAGCCGACGAGCCATCTCGACGTGCGCGTAGCTCACGATATCCTCGCGCTGCTGCGCGGGCTGGCGCAGGCGGGCAAGAGCGTGGTCTGCGCGCTGCACGACGTCAACGAGGCGGCCGCCTACGCCGATCGCATCGCGTTGCTGGGCGAGGGATCGCTACTCGCGATCGCGCCGCCCGAGGAGATCCTCACCGGCACGCTGCTCGAGCGCGCCTACGGCATCGCGATGGAGCCCGTGCGGCTGCCGGACGGACGGCTCCGGGTATTCGCTCGCGAGCGGTTCAGTGCGTCAACAGACGCACGTCGGAACCCAGCACCCAACGTGTGAGGCCGCGCTGCGGGCCGTTCGAAATGACGACGCCGATCGCGTCATCGGGCTCGTGGAAGATCGGCGATTCGACGTAGCCCGCGACGCACGTAACCACTACGGCGCGCGTTCCGGGCGACACGAGCAGTGCGTGCGGCAGCATCGCCTGCGCCTCGTCGAACGACGCCGCGTGATACTCGCGCAAGCGCTCGCGGGAGTCCCAGACCAGCACCGAGGGATCGTCGGTCCTGCTATATAGCACGACGCGCTCGCCGCGGTGCAGCCGGCAATCGGCGGACGCGAACGCGAGCGTCGCCGGCAGGAGCAGGAGCAGCGCGAGCGCGGCCTTACGCATCGTCCGGCCCCGAACTTCCGACTCGGATCACCAGCACTGCCAGGTCGTCACGCATCCGGTTGCCGGCCCGAGCCCGCACCTGTGCGACCAGCTCGTCGGCGAGCGCCTGCGCGCGCGGACTCGCGCGGGCGATCAGATCCAGTGCACCGCGCTCCGTGAGCTGCGCGCCGGAGCGGTCGCGTACTTCGGTCAAACCGTCCGTCGTGAGCACCAGCGTGTCGCCGGGGCGCAGGTCGATCGACTCGTCTCCGAACGGCTCGTTCATCACGCCGAGCACGGGCCCCGTGATCGCCAGCGGCGTGACGCCCGAAGCGTTGCGAACGTATGCGCAGTCGTGTCCGGCGCTACCATACTCCAAATGGAACGTGTTGGTGTCGAGAAGGCCGATGAACATCGACACGAAGAGGTACGGATTCCCAACGGCCTTGGAAAAAGCGGTGTTGAATTCGTCCAAGATAGCCGCCGGGTCGCTCTTGCGGAGCGCGATCGCGCGAATCGTGAACTTGATGAACGCGGTCAGAACGGCCGCATCCACGCCCTTGCCGCTGATGTCCGCGATCAGCACGAGGGCCCGGTCCTCGGAGAGGCGGTAGACGTCGAAGATGTCGCCGCCGACGGCCATGTGAACCGTCGCCGAGAGATACGCGCTTCCGACCTCGCAGTGCGGGAGCGGCACGGATTCGCTGCGGAATGCCCGCTGCAAGATCTTGCTGACCGCGCGCTCTTCTTCCAGCTCGCGGTTGAGTCGCGTGCGATAGGTGTTGAATAGAATCGCGAGCAGTCCGAATACGCTGACCCAGAACGCGCGCACCCACGACGATCGGTCGAGCTGCTCCTGGGTGCTGCGCACCAGAGCCGAGTCGGTATTCGCTAGCGCCTGGCGGATCGCGGCGACAGTTCCGGTCTCATAATCCGAAAAGAGCTTGTTGCGCTTGTCGAGCGCGTCGAGCCGCTCGCCGGGATTGCGCAGCAGCGGCGCCGCCACTTCTCTGCGCCACTCGGATTGGAGGTGCCCGTAGGTGCCGAGCAATTGGTCGGCGGCCGCGAGGTGCTGGTCGCGGAGCGTCTGCCGGATCGCGTTCTCCGTGGCATCGTATCCGGCGGCGGCCTGGCGATACTGGCTTACGTAGAACGGATCGCGCGTGAGAGAATAGCCACGCAGCGAATTCTCTTCGTCGATCTGCAGCCGCAGCAGCTCTTCCAAGTCGATCTGAGCCTGCTGAATCTGTGACTCGCGAGCGAATGTGCTCGCGATCTGACCGCGCGTCTCGAAGCTGCCTTGTACGGCGAAGACGAGAGTCAATATCAGGAATACCGTCAATAACAGCGTCCCGGTGACGCTCGCGAGAGGCGCGTTTTTCATAAAGGCGTCACACAGAGCCGGTCGAAGAACGGCTAGCCGTGCGCAGTCTAGTCGAGCCCACGATATTCAAATCCTACGACGTCCGCGGCGTTTATCCGTCCCAACTCAACGAAGACGTGGCCTATGCCATCGGACGCTGTTTCGTGCCCCTACTCGGCTCGCAGCAAATGTCCGTCGTCGTCGGACGCGACATGCGCCCCTCGGGCGGGGAGCTCGGCGATGCCTTCGCTCGCGGTGCTTGCGACGCCGGGGCGCGCGTCGTGGACATCGGAATGGTCTCCACGGACGCGCTCTATTTCGCGGTGGGCAAGTTTTCGTTCGACGGTGGAGTGATGATCACGGCCTCACACAATCCGGCCGAGTACAACGGCATGAAGTTCACGCGCGCGCAGGCGCAAGCGATCTCGCTGGACACGGGTCTCGCGGAGATTCGCGAGCAGGTCGTTCGGCAAGAGCTTCCGCCGAAGGCTGCGACGGCGGGCAGCATCTCGCAGCGCGACGTCTTGGACGACTTCGCGCAGCACTGTCTTTCCTTCGTCGACGTCTCCAAGATCAAGCCGCTGCGGATCGCAGTGGACGCGGGAAACGGAATGGCAGGGGAGACGATCCCGCACGTCTTCAAATTCCTTCCCTGCGAGGTCGTGTCGCTCTACTTCGAGCTCGACGGCACGTTTCCGAATCATCCTGCGAGCCCGATCGAGCCGGAAAACATGCTGGATTTGCAGGCCGAGGTCCGCAAGCGCGGCTGCGATCTCGGCGTGGCCTTCGACGGCGATGCCGACCGGATGTTCATCGTGGACGAGAATGCCGGGCTTGTCGACGGCAGCACGGTGACGGCTTTGGTCGCGCTGAGCATCCTAAAGAAGCATCCCGGTGCGAAGATTCTCTATAACCTAATCTGCAGCCGCAGCGTGCCGGAGCTCATCGCCAAGGCCGGAGGCGTTCCCGTGCGCTCGAAGGTCGGCCACTCGATCATCAAAGCCGTGATGCGCGAACAGGACGTCGTCTTCGGCGGCGAGCACAGCGGACATTTCTATTTTCGCGACAATTGGTACGCCGACTCGGGAATGATCGCGCTGCTCTTATGCCTGGAACTGTTCAGCGAGGCCGGGAAACCGGTCAGCCAAGTGATCTCGCCCATTGACACGCGCTTTCGCTCGGGAGAGATCAACAGCCGAGTCGCGGACGTCGCGGCGAAGCTGCGCGAAATTGAGAACCGTTACGCCGATGGCGACGTCGATCGCCTTGACGGCATCACGATCTCTTACCCGGGCTGGTGGATGAACGTGCGGCCATCCAACACCGAACCGCTGCTGCGATTGAACGTCGAGGCCGACACGCGGGCACTCATGGAGCAACGCCGCGACGAGGCTCTCGCGCTGATCCGCCGAATGCCCGTTTAACGATGCCCGGACTGATTCTTGGACCAGCTTTCGTCGCCGTGGGCGATGGAACGTCGACGTTCGGGCGGTTAGAGATACAAGACGGGCGCATCGGCGGCGTGCTGCCCGCCGACGGACCGGCGGACTGCGCGCTGCCGCCCGGCACGAGCGTCGCTCCCGGTTTGATCGATCTGCACACCAACGGTGCGAACGAATATCTGTTTAACCGCGATCAGGGTAATGCCGTCGGCGTCGCGGGCGCCGAGTACGCTCGAATGGGGGCAACCGGCTTCGTCGCCGGCGTGATGACTGCGCCGTGGGAATCGATGCTGCACGCGGCGTCGGAGATCGTCGAAGCGGCCAACCAGCTAGAGGAGGACGCGCCGCAGGGCGCACGCTGCCTCGGCGTGCACTTCGAAGGTCCGTTTCTCAATCCGAAGTTTCGCCGCATACATCGTCACGAATGGCTCCTCGACGCCGGCGCGGCGCACGCCCAGGAGATGGTGGATGCGTGCAAAGGAGCATGTCTCCTCGTCACGATGGCACCCGAAGTCGAGGGCGCGAGCGAGGCGCTGCGCGTCTTCGTGGAAAACGGCGTCGTCTGCTCGGCGGGCCACACGGCTGCGCGCTATCGCGAGGGAATGCTGGCGATCGGGCTGGGATTCCGCTCGCTGACGCACGCCTTCAACGGTATGCCGCCACTCGACCACCGCGATCCCTCGATCTTGGCCGCCTTCATCCAGGACCGCCGCACGCTGGTGCAAGTCATCTGCGACGGGATTCACGTGTCGCCCGTTATGGTCGACATCCTCCATCGCACACTCGGGGACCGCGTCGTCCTGGTGACGGACCACATGCCCGCCTCGGATCCCGGCTATCACATCGAGGGCGGAGTCATGCGTTCGGCGGACGGCACGATCGCGGGCAGCGCGCTGCGTATGGACGATGCGCTGCGCAACTACATGTCCTACGCGCAGATTCCGTTCGCTCAGGCGATCGTCGCCGCCACCTACGCTCCGGCGCGCCTCATTCGGCACGAGACCGATCTAGGTCGCGTCACGCGCGGAGCGCGAGCCGACCTGTCCTTTTGGGACCACGACTACCAGGTCATCGGGACGATGGTCGGCGGCCGCTTCGTTTACAACGCGCTCGAAGTCGCGGTCTAGGGACTATCAGCCGAGCGATTCGGCGGGGAGTTCCTCGCTGGCGCTCGACGCCCTGGCCTCGTGCATCGCAGAGCGCAGCATCGTGACGGCGGCGTACAACACGACGATCACGACGAGCCATCGCACCCACACCAGCGGCAACGACTTGACCAGGTAGGCTGCGATTAGGACGCCGGGTACGCCGCCGAGCGTCAATCCGAGCGCGGCCCGCATCGAAAACGCGCCGAATTTGATGAAGCGGAGGCTCGCTACGGGCATGAGGAATGCGCAGGATCCCATCATGATCGGAAAGGCGGCGATTGGACTCATGCCGAGCAGGCTCACCATGATCATACACGGCGCGTACAAACCGATGCCGATCGTCATGATCGCGCCGAGGCAGAAGCTGACGAAAATCCCGATCCAGAGCCGAGCGCCTTCGAGCCCGAGCGCCGTGCCGCTCAGGCCGAAGTGACTTCCCCGCAGGTTGCCGAGGACGAACAGCACCGCTGCGGCGACGAGTGCCGTCCCCATGCCGATCTGCACGTAACGCCGCGGCAGGCGGGCGACGAAACCGGCGCCGAGCCACGCTCCGACGACCGAAGCTGCGATGAGCAAGAGCAGAGTGGGCGGCTCGACGGCGACGATTACGATGAAGATCGCGGCCTCTGCGATCGTTGGAAGGGCGTGACCGACGTTGAGCGTGCCCGGTATGCGCTCGTCGGGGACGAAGCGCAAAAACTTGAACAGCGACGTCGTCGTGGCGAACGAGCCGATGCCCAGCGTATCGAAGAAATTGGTGATGAAGCCGATACCGACTGCGATCGCGGCGGCAATGGGAGTGGGCTTGGCGATACGCTGCCGCGGGAAGGCGCGCACGAGCGCGGCGATCAGGATGACGGCCACGACGGCCAGGCCGATATACAGGATCGTGCGTAGCGTCATTGGACCAGACGGTACGCCCACAACGCGCCGCAGCCTGCAACGAACAGCGTATCGCCGTCGAGCGCAAGACCACGGCCATAGAGCTCGGACGGGATGGAGAGGCGTCCGGCGTTGCGTCCGCTGCGAAGGTCGAACGCCGCGACCGCGCCCGTTGTTTCCGCAACGAGAACCTCTCCGCGCCAGATAGCGGGTTCCTCGTAGATGCCGTTGGTGGCGACGCGCCAGAGTACGCTGCCGTTGTTGCAATCCAGCGCCACCAGCTCTCCCTCGGTCGGGCTATGAAAGAGCGGGACGACGATGGTGTCGCCGCTCGCGGCCGGCGTTCCGATCGATTGCATCCAGTGCATTGCACCCACTAGCTGGCGCTGCCAGAGAACCGCGCCGGTACGCTCGTCCAACATGACGTACCGCGAGTTCTTCAGCGTCACGCCGACGCCGGGAGTTCGACGACCGCGAATCGTGAGCGTGAACAGATCCGGGGCGGTGAAGACGTCGAAGTCGTTCGCGTCGTGCGCCAGCAGCTGCCTCGCCCAGTGCCAGTGGCCCGAGCGCGCGTCAACGGCGATGACCGCATCGGTGTACGGATCGGCGCCCGGCGGCGGATCGCTCATCGGCGTTGGATTTCCCGTACCGATGAGGACGATGCCGCGACGTGAATCGACCGCCGGAGTCCCCGAGATGCCGCCCCCGGTGCCACGATAGCGCACGGGAGAGAACGACCAGATCGGGGCGCCCGTCGCCGCGTCGAGCGCGATCTCGCGTCCGGTGTCGGTCGGTCGATCGGCGATCACGTCGGTACTGAAGAGAACGAGCCCGTCGGCCAGCGCCGGCGAAGCGAACGTATCGTCGTTTTTGGCGATCGAGCAGATGCGCCGCTTCCAGCGGCGCGTTCCATCGAGTGCGTCGAAGGCCGCGGCCTCGCAGCTTCCGCTCACCGCATAGGCAACGCCGCCGCGAACGACAACCGAGGAAATCACGCCGCGCGGATTGCCGTACGTTTCGTCGGGGTTGGCTCCCAGCGACGCGCGCCAGCGCACGCGTCCGTCGCCTTCGTCGAGCGCGAGCACGTCGCCCAGCGTCGTGCCCTCGTAGACGATGCCGCCCGCGACCGTCGGAATGCCGAGAAACCAGCCGCGCTCCGCGTGCGTCCAGAGATGCAGGAACGCGACGGCGAGCAGCGCCAGCATCGCAGGCCCTTAGAGGACCCCTATGAGGCCGCGAGTTCCCGCGTCGCCGCCGCGTTGAAGTAGGCGGCCCGCGGATGGTGCATGACGATGGCCGCGGTGGATTGCTCGGGTACGATTTGAAACGCCTCCGTGAGCGTGACGCCGATGCTCGCCTCGGCGTCGAGCAGCGCGAAGACGATCTCGTGCTGGCGCAGGTCGGGGCACGCGCCGTAGCCCCACGAATAGCGTTTTCCACGCTCTTCCTCGAGACCCAATTCGCGCCGGATGCGGCGGTGCGTGTACTCGGCCAGCGCCTCGGCCGACTGCACCGAGAACCCGTGGAGGAAGTACGACTCGCTGTAGTCGCCCGCGGCCTGCAGTGCCGCCGTGCTCGCGGACGCATTGCTTCCTACCGTGACGATCTGCAGCGCCACGACGTCGGTCGCGCCGCGCTCCCCCGGCTCGCGCAGGTAATCCGCAAGACTAAGGTGCTCGCCGCCAACCTGGCGCGGAAACGTCATCCGTGCGAGCTCGCGGGTCGCATCGCTCGGGTCGAACAGGATCACGTCGTCGCCGAGACCGGCCGCGGGAAAGTACCCGTACACGACGCGCGGCTGCAGCACACCGTCGCGCAGCGCCTCGGTTTGATAGCGAAGCAGACGCGGCGCGAACTCGTCGGCGACGACTCGTTCGAACGCGGCGCCTTTGAGGTTCGAGGCGCCCCACGACAAACGGTAGAGGCTGCGCAGATCGAAGCAGGGCCAGACGTCCGTGAGATCTATGGCGTCGAGAGTCCGCGCTCCCCAGAAGGGCGGCTGCGGCACGTTCACGCGCTCGCGCTTGACGACCGAGAGCGGCGTCGCGGCGGCCGGTGCGGCGGCGGCGCGCCGGCTCACCTGCGCGGCGACGGCCTCACGCTTGGTGCGCTCGAGGAGCTGCACGCGTCGCGCATCCTCGCCGGTGAGCGTGTCGACGAGATCCAAGCCCTCGAAGGCATCGCGCGCATAAAACAGACCGGGTTCGAAGAAGCGCGAGCCGGCGTCGAGTAGCGCGATGCGCCGTCCGAAGTCGCGATTGATCGCGGCGCCGCCGACGATCACCGGAAAGCGCAGCCCGCGGGCGTCTTGCTCCTCCACGCAGATCGGCATCTGTTTGCTCGTCGAGACGAGCAGCGCAGACAGTCCGATCGCGTCCGCATCGACCTCGACGGCCTTCTCCAGAATCACGTTCATCGGAACCTGCTTGCCGAGATCGACGACGGTGTAGCCGTTGTTGGCTAAGATCGTGTGCACGAGGTTCTTGCCGATGTCGTGAACGTCGCCGAAGACGGTCGCGAGTACCACCGTGCCCTTCGTCGTGCCCTCGCGGCGCTCGAGAAACTGCTCGAGATGCGCGACGGCCTTCTTCATCACCTCGGCGGATTGCAGGACGAACGGCAGGATCAGTTCGCCGCTACCGAACCGGTCGCCGACGTCCTTCATCGCGGGCAGCAGTATCTCGTTGAGCACCTCCACGGGCGTGCGCTCGCGCAGCGCCTCGTCGATCTTAGCCTCGATGCCGTCCTTGCGGCGGCGCAAGATGGCCTGATGGATGCGTTGCTCGATCGGTCCCGCCGCTTCTTCGGCCTGCGCTTCGCCGCGGCGCGCTCGGGCCGGTCGCGTTGGCCTCGAAATGCTCGATCAGGCGCATCAGCGCGTCGGCGCGGCGATTGAAGACGAGGTCGTCACACAGTTCCCGGACGCCGGCGTCGATCTCGAAATACGGCGTGATCTCCTTCGGATATACGAGGGCGCAATCGAGTCCCGCCTCGACGCAGTGATGGAGAAATACCGAGTTGAGCGCCGCTCGTGCGTCGGGCTTGAGGCCGAACGAGACGTTCGAGATTCCGAGCGACGTCAGCACGCCCGGCAGCGCGCGCTTGATGCCGCGTATCCCTTCGATCGTCTCAATCGCGGAATCGCGGAACTCGGCCTCGCCGGTTGCGAGCGTGAACGTGAGATCGTCGAAGATCAGCGCCCCGGGCGGTATCGCGTACTCGCCCACGGCGATGTCGTAGATGCGGCGCGCGATCTCGACCTTGCGCTGCGCGGTCTTGGCCATCCCGCTCTCGTCGATCGTCAAGGCCACGAGGGCCGCGCCGTGCTCGCGTGCGAGCGGCAGCACGGCGTCCATCTTCGCGCGACCCGCCTCGAGGTGCACCGAGTTGATGACGGCGCGCCCCGGATAATTTGCAGGGCCATCTCGAGCACTTTGGGCTCGGTGGAGTCGATGACCAGCGGTGCCTCGATCGACTGCGCGAGGCGCCGCACGATCTCGCGCATCTGCGCGTCTTCGTCCGGCGCGCTCGGTCAACGCGCAGCAGACGTCGAGCAGATGCGCGCCCCCTTCGACCTGTTCGCGCGCGACGAGCACGATGTCGTCGTAGCTCTCCGCCAGCAACAGGCGCTTGATCTTGCGCGACCCCTGGAATTGATGCGCTCGCCCACGAGGAGCGGCCGCGGCTGCTGCTCCAGCGAGACCGCCGTGATCGCGGACGCGCCTTCCTGCGCACGCATTACGGTGGGACGCTGCTTGCGCCGCACGCCCGCCACCGCCTCGCGCAGCGCCGTGATGTGCTCGGGCGTCGTTCCGCAGCATCCGCCGACGGCATCGACGCCGAAGTCGCGCACGAACGCGGCCAGCTCTTGGGCGAGCTCCTGCGGCCCCTCGGGGTAGATCGTCTCACCCTGCGGTCCCATGAGCGGCAAGCCCGCGTTCGGAACGACGCTGACGAAGCAGCGTGCGTTTTCGCAGAGATAGCGAATCGAATCGCGCATCTGTGCGGGACCGGTCGAGCAGTTGAGGCCCACGACGTCGACGTTCAGAGCGTCGAGCGTCGCGCAGATCGCGCGGATGTCTGTGCCCAGCAGCATGCGCCCTTCGGTGATGAGCGTCGGCTGCGCCTGAATCGGAACGCTCCGAAGTCCGCGCGCAAACTCGAGCCGAATACCGGCGATCGCCGCTTTGAGCTCCAACAGATCCTGCATCGTCTCGAGCACCAGCAGATCGGCGCCGCCGTCCACGAGCGCGCGCGCCTGCTCGGCATAGAGATCGCGCAGCTGCTCGTAGGTGATCTTCGAAAGCGAGGGGTCCGAGGAAGAGACCAGCATTCCGGTCGGCCCCATCGAGCCGGCGACGAAGCGCGGACGCTGTGCCGTCGCGAACGCGTCGCAGGCCTCGCGCGCGAGCGTCGCCGCGTTCAGGTTGATGTCGCGCGTCCGCTCGCCCAGGCCATACTCGTCGAGCTTCAATCGCGATCCCGTGAACGAATCGGTCTCCACGACGTCTGCGCCGGCCGCCAGATAGGACTCGTGGATGCCACGGACGATGTCGGGCCGCGAGAGGACGAGCGCCTCGTTGCAGCCGCGATATGCGGCGCCCCCGAAATCCGCGTCCGAAAGATCCAGCGCCATGAGCTGCGTGCCCATCGCACCATCGAAGATCAAGACGCGCTCACCCAGCAGGCGCAGATACTCAGACATCCAGAGAGACACTCGTCCTTTCCACGGCGCCCGCGGATACTCGGATCTCGCCTACGGCGCGCCCGGCCCGATTATACACGGTGGGCGCGCCAAAGCGAGCCACGGCGGCGGCCTGCTGGGCGTTCAGCACTCCCAGACCGCGCAGGACGGCGACGGTCGACGGGCCGCGCGCGCGCGACGCACCGTCGAGTACCTTGGAAACGTAGCCATACTGCTGCGTGATCGCGGCGACGCCGTGCACGCCCTCGGCGCCCGCCTTCGATGCAACATTCCGCCGCGGCCGCGAGCATGAGCTCGGTGTCGAACTGCCCCGTGCCCGCGACGTACTCGGGACGCGCGATCATCGCCTCGCGCACCGCCTGTAACGCGGCCGCAGCGCGTTCGTCGACGTCGCGCAGCGACGCTAAGCGCGCGAAGGACAGCGCCGCTTTCCGCAGACTCGTCGCGTAGACGGGAATGCCGCACCCGTCAATTCCGACCGGCCACGTCGCCGCGTCGTCATCGCAGAGCCGCGCGCAGAATTCGAGGATCCGCCGCTGCGCGGGGTTGTCGGCGAGCAGGTACGTCGCGGGGTCCGCGCCGATCACCTTGCACAGCGCCAGGATGCCGGCATGTTTTCCGGAGCAGTTGTTCTGAAGCACGGTCGGCTCCGTGCCGGCGCGGCGCATCGCATTGGCCGTCGTCTCGTCGTAGGGCCAATGCACTCCACACTGCAGTGCAGTCGCCTCCATCCCGATCTTGCGCAGGATCGACGCGACGGCCTCGACGTGAAACGGCTCGCCGGCGTGCGAGCCGCACATCACCGCGATCTCGCGCGCATCAAAGCCGAATCGTTCGGCGGCGCCGGATTCGATGACAGCCGCGGCGATGAAAGGTTTCGCGGTCGATCGCAGGTAGATCGGCGACTCCACGTCGCCCGCCTCATACAGCGTGCTCCCGCGCGCGTCGACGGCGCACGCCGCAACGCCGTGCGCGGACTCGACCAAATTACCGCGCGTTACCTCGACGACCAGCGGGCGATTCAAACCAGCGCCGGTTCGACGATCGTCGCCTCCTGTTCGGCGAAGACCGGGTTGCTCAGGTAGCGTTCGCCCGTGTCGCATCCGATGGTTACGATCGTCTTGCCCTTGGATTCCGGGCGCGCCGCGACTTGGAGCGCCGCCCACACGTTTGCGCCGGTGGAGATGCCGACCAGCATGCCTTCCTCGCGCGCCAGGCGGCGCGCGGTCGCGATAGCGTCGGCGTCCGTGACTCTAATCACTTCTTCGTAGACGTCCGTGTTGAGCACCTTCGGCACGAAGCCCGCGCCGGTTCCCTGAATCTTGTGCGGTCCCGGCTTTCCTCCTGAAAGCACGGGAGAACTATCGGGCTCGACGGCGATCATCTTTACGCCTGCCTTACGCGACTTGAGCACCTCGCCGACGCCGGTGATCGTTCCGCCGGTACCGACGGCCGATATGACGACGTCTACGGCGCCGTCCGTATCGCGCCAGATCTCCTCCGCCGTGGTCCGCCGGTGGATCTCGGGATTGGCCGGATTTTCGAATTGTTGCGGCATGAAATATTTTCCGGGCGCGGTCGCGAGTATCTCGTTGGCGCGCCGCAGCGCACCGGGCATTCCCTCGGCGCCCGGCGTTAGCACGACCTGGGCGCCGTACGCCTTGAGCAGGTTGCGGCGCTCGATCGTCATCGTCTCCGGCATGACGAGGATCAGCGGATAGCCTTTCGCCGCGGCGACGAAGGCCAGCGCGATCCCGGTATTTCCGCTGGTCGGCTCGAGAATCGTCATTCCCGGAAGAAGCCTTCCGTCGCGCTCCGCCGCCTCGATCATCGCGACCCCGATGCGATCCTTCACCGAGCCCGCGGGATTGAACGATTCCATCTTAACCAGAAGGGTGGCCGGAAGGGCGTGCGCCATCCGCGGAATCTTGACGAGCGGCGTGTTGCCGAACGTGTCGGCTAAATTCTCATAGATGCGTCCCATAGTACCTGCTTAACCCTGCGAGGAAGGGGGTCGTTTCAGCGCGGGAGGCTTTCGGAACCTCTTTCTTTTATCAACGACCATGCTCCGGTACTCGACCGCCGCCCTGGTACTCGCGGGCGCGCTCCTGCCGCTGCCCTCTCGCAGCGCGGGCGGCAGCCCGACGCTCTCCGCGGCGCTCGCCGCGATCGCCGCCTATGCACCCGCCGCGATGCGCAATCAGGGCACGCCGGGTCTCGCCGTCGCGATCACCGATCGCACGAGAACGCTGCGCATCATCGCGCTAGGCGACGCGAACGTCGACGCGCGGACGCCGGTCACGACCAGAACGCGCTTTCCAATCGGCTCGATCACCAAGTCGATGACCGCTCTCGCTCTCCTGGAACAGCACGACGCGGGTCAAATCGATCTCAACGAAGCGGTGCAGCGGTATCTCCCGTGGTTTTCGATCGACTCCGGAGGGGCGCCGATCCTCATTCACCAGCTCCTGTCGCACACGGCCGGGCTGCCCGACGACTACGCCGCCGAGAGGGGCTACGTCTACAACGTCGTCGCACTGCGCGCGGCGAAAACCCTGTTCGTTCCGGGCACGTCGTGGTCATACTCCAACGACGGCTACGCGGTCGCCGGCGCCGTCGTTGCGCGAGTCGACGGACGCTCGTGGCCCGACGCGCTGCGCGATCGCGTACTCCAGCCGACCGGGATGACGCACAGCGTGCCGGTGTTTACGCCGGAGTACATGGCGAACGCCGCGGTCGGTTATCAATTCCGCGACAACGATCGGCCGCCGCCGCTGCACCCGGCGCTCGTTGCGGCGCAGCCGATGGATTTCGTCGATCCGGCGGGCTCGGTGCTCTCGACGCCCGAGGACATGGCCGCCTATATGCGCTTCTATCTCAACGGCGGCAGAACGAGCAGCGGCACGCAGCTCATCGCTCCCGCGACCTTCGCGGCCATGACGTCGCCGGACACGTTGAAGAACGGCAAGCCGGCCGGCTCGCCGGGCGTCGTGCTGACGGAGGCGCCGGCGTTCTATCGGCAATATGGATACGGACTCGCCATCTTCGACGACGGCGGAGACCGGCTGATCGGCCATACCGGCGGATTCTCGGGCTACACGGCGTGCATGCAGATGAATCTCACACGCGGATTCGGCGTCATCGCATTCGCCAATCTCATCGAGGCGCCGCTGCATCCGTGCGCGATCGTGCTGTATGCGATGCGGGTGCTTCGCGCGCAGAGTCTCGGGCAGCCGATTCCGGCGCCGCCGCCCGCGCCCGATCCCGCGCACGTCGACCTCGCGGCGGATTACGCGGGTGCGTACACGTCACGGGAAGGGACGCTGCTGCAAGTCGTTGCGGCGCGCGATCGGTTGATTCTCATGGACGGCGGAAAGCGAATCGCGCTCTATCCCCGCGGCGACGACACCTTCTGGGCGGACGATCCCAGGTACGCGACTTTTCTGCTCGCGTTTGGGCGCGACCGGAGCGGCAGCGTCGTCGAGATGAACTACGGCTCGCAGTGGTTCGCCGACCAGCGCTATCGCGGACCGCGCACGTTTACCTATCCGGCCGAATGGCCCGCGTTGACCGGAAGGTACGAGAACTTGTTCTTCGGCGCGTCGCAGATTACGCGTGTCGTGATCGTCAAGAATCGGTTAACGCTCGACGGCATCGACGAGCTCAAACCGCTCGGCAACGACGAGTTCGCGCTGGGCAAGTCAATCGTGCGTTTCGAAGACTACGACGGAAACCAGCCGCAGCGGCTCAGCATTGACGAAACGAACCTCTACCGCATCGAGCTGCCGTGATAGCGTTTTAGCGGCTCCCTAGCTCCCGATGTCCCACAAGAGGCCGAGGTCTTTCTTCGAGAACGAGCGGAATGCAATGAGCGTTTCGGTCCCGATGATGCCGTCGAGCGCGGCGATCTGTTCGGTCACGAGGTCGTTGAGCTCTTCGTGCTGCCGGACGCGCGCGACCGCGATCAGGTCGTACGGTCCCGCGACGGAATAGACCTCGGCGATCCCCGTGATCGCGAGCAGATCCTCCGCGATCGTGCGCAGCCGCGGCCGCTCCACCTCCATCAAGATGAACGCGGTGACCATCAGACGGAACCCGCACGGGTCAGCAAGGCGCCGCCGCAGTTCGGGCAGCGTTCCTGCAGCGCGGACGCGCACTCGGGGCAGAACGTGCAGTCGTGCGAACACGCTCGGGCTTCGCTAGCGTTTCGCAGCGTCCGGCCGCAGCGCTCGCACGCGCTCTTCATGGGCACACCATTACGGGATCACCGACGAAGCCCTTTTTACGAGCGTGACGTGAAAGGGCGCAACGCAGAATCCGGATCCGAGTGTTCCGGTAACGCCCGAGTATGGTGGTGCGATTCGTTGACCGAAGGTTTGATCGATCACGATGAGGTTTGATGCGCGTCGAGCGCAATCGCAGCGACACCGGCTCTGTTCCGTGCTCCTCTCATAGGTTCCGCATGGTTCGGCTCCGCACTCGACGAGTTTCTCGGCGTTGCCACTCGATGCTCGGCTGTGTGCGTTGGGCGCAGCTGAGCTTCAACGCCGCGGCGCAGCGGCTTCGTCGTTCGTATTCCAGCGTGGCAGGCTAGCCCCGCGCCTCTGGAGGCCACAAGTAGGCTGACGCTAGGTCGACGGAGAAGCGAGGAGGGCTCGATTGGAGCGGCTCACAGGAGGTGGAAACGTGTTCCACGCGCCTTCGCTCAAGACGCGACGTTTTTTAGTATACGTTGCGTGCGCGCTCGGCATCGTCGCGTCCACCACGCTGGGGGTGCGGACGGTTGCCGCCGGCGTCTCCGTCGTCGTGGACGGGCGCCCTCTGAATTTGCAGCCCGGCCCCATCGAACGCGCGGGGCGCGTTTTCGTTCCGTTGCGGGGCATCTTCGAGCGGCTCGGCGCAAGCGTGGTGTACCAGAACCGTCAGATCAACTCTACCAAGGGCAGCACGAGCGTCTCGCTGCGCATCGGCTCGAGGCAAGCGACGGTGAATGGACAGCCGCAGATCGTCGACGTCGCGCCGTTCATCGTCGGCGCGACGACGTACGTGCCGTTGCGGTTCATCGCACAGTCGCTAGGCGCGGTGGTCAACTACAACGGAGTGTCGCGGCTCGTCGCGATCACCGTACCGCGGCCGCAGGTGCCCCCTCAGCCCCCGATGCCGAATCCTCCGCCCGCCGGCGTCGTTCAACTGAGAGCCCGGCAACCGGCGCCGAACGCGCTGACCGGCAACCGGTTAACGCGGATCGCGGCGCAATTCTCCCGTGAGGTCGACGTAGATAGCGTTCGCGTTCGGCTGGACGGCAATGACATCACGTCGAGCAGCGGCGTGTCACCGGGCGGTTTTTCCTACGAGCCTCCGGCACCGCTCGCGTTCGGAACGCATACCGTGCACGTCGCCGGCGCTGACCGCGAGGGATTGCGCTTTGCGCAGTCGTGGTCGTTCACGACGACGCGGCCCGCTCCATCGCCCGAGAGTCCGGTGCAGCTGCGCAACCAGCGCCCCTCGCCCGACGCCACCGTAGACAATCGCTTCGCGGAGGTCGCGGCGACCTTCACGCCGCAGGCCGAGGCTGCCAGCGTGCGTGTCCGACTCGACGGAAATGACATTACCTCGCGCAGCGGCGTGTGGGCGGGCGGCTTTTCCTACAAGCCTTCGGCACCGCTCGACTTCGGAACGCACACCGTACGCGTAGCCGGGCGGGGCCGGGCCGGCTCGGCATTCGATCGCTCGTGGTCGTTCACGACGGCGCCGTCGCCAGAAAATCCGGTGCAGCTGCGCGACCAGCGGCCTTCGCCAGGCGCCACCGTGGACAATCGCTTCGCGGTAATTGCCGCGACCTTCACACCGCAGGCTGAGGCCGCCAGCGTGCGTGTCCGACTCGACGGAAACGACATCACGTTTCGCAGCGGCGTGTCGGCGGGCGGCTTTTCCTATAAGCCTCCGGCGCCCCTCGACGTCGGAACGCATACCGTCCGCGTGACCGGACGCGGTCGGGCCGGCTTGGCATTCGATCGTTCGTGGTCGTTCACGACGGCGCGGGCGCCGTCGCCGCCCCCGAGTCCGACGCCCGAGCCAGTACAGCTGCGCGACCAGCGGCCTTCGCCAGGCGCTACCGTTGACAATCGTTTCGTGGAGGTCGCGGCGAACTTCACTCCGCAGGCCGACGCCGCCAGCGTGCGTGTCCGGCTGGACGGAAACGACGTCACCTCGCGCAGCGGCGTGTCGGCGGCCGGCTTTTCCTACAAGCCCCCGGCACCGCTCGACATCGGAAGCCATCGCGTACAAGTGACCGGACGCGGACGGGCTGGCTTGCCATTCGATCGCTCATGGTCGTTCACGGTTCGGAGCGCCGGGCCGCGCCCAATCTCCCTCACCATCCGCCTGCCTGACGAGAACGCCTCCGTCGAGCGCTCCTTCGACGTCGCGGGAAGCACCGTGCCGAACGCCAGAATAAGCGTTACCGCCGGGGCAGGGCAATCTGGCACGGGTCAGTTCAGCGGCACGACGACGGCGGGCCAGCGAGGAAACTTCAGCATCTCGGTAACGCTCGCTACAGTTCTCGGCCAGCGAACGGTGACGGTAAAAATCACCGCAACCGACCCATCATCCTCGCAAACCGCAGAGAAGACGCTGCGCCTTCGTTTGAAGCACGCCGCGCCAACCCCGGCACCAACCGTCGCTCCAGCCCGCGCACCGAGGGTCGTCCCGACCATCGCTCCGACGCCGGCACCAACCGTCGCTCCAACCCGCGCACCGAGGGTCGTCCCGACCATTGCTCCGACGCCGGCACCAACCGTCGCTCCAACCCGCGCACCGAGGGTCGTCCCGACCATCGCTCCGACGCCGGCACCAACCGTCGCTCCAACCCGCCCACGCAAAGTCGTTCCGACCGCTTCTCCGTCGGCGACGCCGACCGCATTGCCGTAGCCACGCTTAGGAAGTGTTATATGAAAGCTACTTCTCGTAAGTCTGCCCAGTTTTGGCTTATCGCGCTGGGTATCATCGGTATCGGACTCGCCGCATGCGGCGGCGGAAGCACGGTAACACCGGGAAATCCGCCGGCGGCGAGCCGCACCAGCATGAAGCTGACCTACGATGCGCGCGCGGTCATACCGGCACCGGAGGCGTGGTCGATCGTCCCCGGAACGCTGCACGCCGCGTTCGCTCCCGCATTCCGTGCCGTTGGACAAGCCGGCATCTCGCTGCGGCTTTCCTACCCCGCGAACAAGGCGGCTGCGATTCGCGCCGCTCACGCACTCGTCGCCGTCGTTGCGTACTCCGATGGAACCAGCGTCCACTGGGTGACGCCCGGCGTGCTCGATGTGCCGCACCGGCGCATCACCGCCGAACTGCCGCCTTCGCTTCTGGATGGCGCCACCGGAGTGACGCTAGCCCTTGGTACCGACCACATGAACTATGCGGCGGAGCCGCCCGGTCCGCGTTTCTGGACCGGAAAGGTCTGGAACAAAACCGGAACGATCGACCCGAACAAAAAGACGGTCGTGCTGATTCACGGTATCTTTTCCAGCGTCGAGGAATCCTTTCCATCGCCGAGCCCCAAGGCGAAGCAAACTGCCTGCCCAGACCGCATCGCCAACGCCGGCGGCTTCAAACAGGTGTTGGGCTTTGACTACAAATGGAACGAGCCGCCGTATTACGGCGGCGACCGTTTTGCAGATTTCCTAAAGGAGATCGGCGACGCCGGTGTTTCGTCGGTGACGATCGAAGCGCACAGTTACGGTTCGGTCGTTGCGCTTGCGGCGGTGCCGCTTGCCGCTAAGAAACTGAAAGTGGACAACGTCGTGACGCTCGGTGGGCCACTTCCGCTGCGCGGCACGCCTCTTGCCCTTGCGAAAAACCACTGGCGCATGGGCATGGTGCTCGGCCTGATGGATTGGTACTTCGACGAGCCGCCGAGCGTCGTCGATCGCGCCTTCGATAGTGGCATGGTTGCCTCGTTGAGACCGGATTCCGGGGATCTCACCGGAATCCGGGACGCCATCAACGACATGACGACCAAACCAAAGTTCTACGAAGTCGCCGGGACGAAATGGATCTGCTTCTACTCTCTCGGCGGCGTCTGCATTCTCTCCGAGGAGAAGTTTAGACCACAACTCATCGACGGAAGCGACGTCCAGCTGCCTTGGGACGGCGTGGTCGAAACGATCGCGGCCAACTCCTCCGCCCTTCCGAGCCCCGTCCCCACAACCTTCAAACTCTCGCACATCGAGCTGCAGTGCAGCGATGACGTGATCAAATGGGTCGGGCAACAACTAACGGGGTCTCAGCGCTAGCTCGCCTTACGCTGATGAAACGTTACCATGTTCCCTTCAGTGTCATTGATCATTGCCATCCGGCAAACGGGCGTATCGCGCTCCATCACAATCGGGACACCGCGCTCCTTCAGAGCTTCGACCGCCGCATCCAGATCGTCGACCGCGAATAGAATGCCGTTACTCGGTTGAAACGGCATCACACGCCCTCCCCCGCCCCATAAACCGAACGTCGTTCCGTCCGAAAGCTCATATTCGGCGCCGCGATCCTCAGGATAAACCCTGGTAGGCTCCAGCGCGAGCACGTCACGGTAAAATGCAATCGCGCGCCGCGCATCCTTAACCATGTAGCCGCTGAGATCCAGCCCCGTAACCGTGAAGCGGCGTTGTTCTCGCATCAGATTCCCTCTGACGCTACTTGTTTTTGAAACGGGCGACGCGCTTTTCGTTGTACGCGGCGAGGCCTTCCTTGGCGTCCTCGCTCTTGAACAGCAGGGACTGCAGCTCGCGCTCGAGCGCGAGCGCATCTTGCAGCGGGAGCTCCGCGCCGGTCTGCACGCTGCGCTTGATGTGGCCGACGGCCATCGGGGCCTTGTTCGGCGAGCAGAACTGCTTCGCGTAATCGGTGATCTGCTCGCGGAACTCTTGCGCGCTGCCTTCGAACAGGTCGGTGATCATGCCCCACTCGAGGGCCTGTTCGTAGCTCACCGTCTTGCCCGTCGCCATCATCTCGATTGCTCGCGACTTGCCCACGAGTCGCGCCAGCCGTTGCGTGCCGCCCGTGCCCGGCAGGACGCCCAACGCGACCTCCGGCAGGCCGATCTTGCCGGCGTCTTTGCGCGCGAAGCGCAGGTCTGCGGCCATCGCGATCTCGAGGCCGCCGCCGACGCAGTGGCCGTTGAGCGCGGCGATCACGAGCTTCGGCGTCTGCTCGAGGCGCGCCAGCGTCTCGTTCGCGTGCAGGCAGAACATGTACTTGAACTCGGGCGTCACCTGGTTGAGCATCCCGATGTTCGCGCCGGCGGAGAAGAACTTCTCGCCCTTGCCGGTGAGGACGATGACCTCGGCGTCGGTGTCGAATCGCGCGTCGAGGATCGCGTCGTCGAGCTGCCGCATCATCTCGTGCGTGTAGGTGTTGGCCGGCGGATCGTCCATCTCGACGAATGCCACGTGGCCGTCCTTCCAATAGTTGATGACGCGCTTGCCGTCAAACGGACGAGCTTCGCGTCCGAACGGCGTCTGCTGCGCCTTCCCGTCGACCGTTGTGCTCATGACAGTTTCCCCTTAGGTGCGATCCAGTTCGGATTTTTGAAATACTCCTTGAGTTTCACTTCGTCCGCTTCCGTCGGCAGAACGGTCGGCGCGTACGCCGCCCACTCCTCCTCGGTGAGCTTACGGCCGTCGACCGCGTAGCGCTGCCCGGCGTGGTCGCCGATCTTGCGGTTGAACTTCATCTCGGGGAGATAGAATTTCGTCTCGCTCGGATTGACTTCGTTCACGCGCGCCACGGTCGCCAGCGCCTCCTCGTAGAACTGTTTGCGGGCCCGTTCGTTGAGATGCTCCTTGTCGGGCTGATCGCCGACCTTATCCTCGTCGACGCGCCCCTTGATGCCCCACGCGTAGGCCCATTGCGCAGAGCCCGAATGATCGGTTCCGAAGAGATCGAGCGATCCCGAGAACCACTTGTTGTAGTACTTCTGCTGAATGTCGACCGGAATGACGCCGGCGTTGGCGATGCGGCGCAAGCCGGTGATGCCGGTGCCCATGTGAAACGATTCCTCGCGCAGCATCGGCCCCATCGACGCAGCCAACGGAGCGAAGCTCGAATGTGACAGCATCGTGAGCTGAAACTTGCCGTCGCGATCCATGAAGTTCGTGTACGCGAAGAAATCGAGCCAGTGCGTCACGTCGTCGTTGAACGCGTTGAGCAGGCGGTTCTTCTTGCCGAAGGCGCGCCGCTCGAGCATCTTCTGCGCCTCGATCTTTCCTTCGCTGCCGAAGTGTTCCACCATCAGGTGACACATCTGATAGCCGTGGCGCGTCTCCTCGACCATGATTCGCACGAGGGAGGCGAGGTCGTACTCGCTCGGCGCGTTGTTGACGAGGAAGCGCTGCTGTTCGTTGGAGGCAAACTCGGTGTCGCCCTGATAGACGACCATGTTCAGCACCGCGTCGCGCATCCGCTGATCCGGGATCTCGCGGACCTTCTCCCAGCGCCGCTCCCCCCGGAAGTCGCCAAAATAGATTCGGGCGTCGGCAACTCGCCGTACTTCGCCTCAAAGTGGTAGCCGGGCATGAAGCGGTCGACCAGCTCGCGGTCGAGTCCGATGTCGCGCCGCCACTCGTCGAGCATACCGATCCAGTCATCGAACGTCGCTATTCGGTTCACGCTTTGCCTTCCAATATAACGGTTTTTTGTCGAGCGGAGAGAATACCGTTATACTAAGTGCAACTCGGAGTGTCAAGGCCGGTCAATCCGGCCGAATTCCTTCATCTTCACCCTCTATGGGGACATGGTCCATCGGCTGGCCGGCGACGGGTCGCTATGGATCGGGGCCTTGATCCGGTTGATGGCCTCATTCGGCGTTTCCGCGCCGGCTGTCCGTCAAGCAGTCTCGCGAATGTCGCGCCAGGGTTGGCTCGCCGCTCGCCGCCAAGGCGGACCGAGCGTACTACGTCGTCACGGCGCGGGGCCGCCGGCGGATAGAAGAGCTCAGCCCGCGCATCTACGGGCCGGTCGTCGAGTGGGACGGCGGCTGGCGCCTGCTCACGTACGCCATTGGCGAGCGCCATCGTAAGCGCCGCGAGCAGCTGCGCAAGGAGCTCGCCGCTTTGGGCTGGGCGACCCTCTCGCCCTCGACCTGGATATCGCCGTCCGACACGCTCGCGGCCGCATGTGAGGCGGCTCGCTCGACACTCACGCTGGACGCCGTCCATCTCTTCAGCAGCGAGTACCGCGGGCCGCTGAGCGATCGGGAGCTCTTGGAGCGCTGCTGGGACGTCCCTCGGATCGCCTCGGCCTACCGTGAATTCATCGATCGCTACGCGCCGAATCTGCAGCGCGAGCGCGAGCGCGGCGATCTGACCGACGAGGCGGCGCTCGTCGAGCGGCTCTGGCTCGTGCACGATTATCGTAAGTTCGCCTATCTCGATCCCGGCTTACCGAGCGAGCTCCTTCCGGCGCACTGGCCGGGAACGGCCGCGGCGGCGCTGTTTCGCGAATACTACGCGACCCTCGAAGGCAAATCACAACGATACTTTCATCTCTGCGCGCGCGGCGCGAACGGGGCTGGGCCCTGACGCGTCGAAGCGACCCGCCCATGCCCAAACGCCTGATGATCGTTTTGACCGGGGCCGCGCTCGTGCTGGCAATTGCCGCCTGTCACAGCAGCAGCTCCGTGACGCCGCAGCCGTCGGGGTCAGTCTCGCCCGTTCCGAATCCGTCGGTCACGCGGGCCCACGTCCTTGTCACGATCCTCGGCTCGCCGGCCGCGCGGATCCCGGTCCAGGAATCGACGCCCAAGAACACCGCAAGCCCGCGCCCCGGAACGCCCTTCCAGACGAAACGCACCAATTCCGAGGGCAAAACCTTCTTCGGCCATCTCAAACCCAGCAAGACTTACTGCTGGGTGGCGATCCTCGCGCCCGGCCACACCTCGTCGGAATGCGCGGGCTGGGCCATCTGGCAGACGACAATCATCACGCTCGGCACTTAAAGTTTAATCGTCGTCGTGGAGGTGCAGATGGGAGCCGTCGTCGGCCTCTGACAGCACGTCGCGCGCTTCCGCCAGCACCGCGTTGGAGAGCGGCCGGCGCGGCGGTTCGATGGAACCCTCTTCCGCGAGAAAGTCGACCTCGCTCCAATCTTCCCAAGTCTCCAGCGGTTCGCCGTCGAGCGTCGCGGGAAATCGAACGCAAAAGCCCTGATCCAGGTGAAGGCCGACGACGCTCACCTCGGTACCGCGTGGAAAGTAGGTACCATCCTTCCAGAGCGTGCCGTAGGTCGTGCTGTACAGGCCGCCGATCTTCAAGGCCTCTCGCATACCGCGCCTATACCCCGAACGGATTGATCGGTTTCTCGCCGACGTAGGTCAAGACGCTCTTGGTTTCGGTGTAGAGGCGCATCGTCTCCATGCCGAGCTCTCGCCCGTATCCGGACTGCTTGTAACCGCCGAACGGGACGCCGGGAAAGACGGCGTAGGGCGTGTTGATCGCCACGGATCCGGCGCGAATTCCGCGAGCCACGCGATTCGCGCGCCCGACGTTGTTGGACCAGACGCTCGCCGCGAGTCCGTACTCGCTCGCGTTGGCCAGCGCAACCGCCTCCGCCTCGTCGTCGAACCGAACGAGCGTGGCGACGGGACCGAAGATCTCCTCGCGAGCGATGCGGTGCGAGCTCTGCGCCTCAAACGCGGTCGGGCTCCAGAAATTTCCCGCGGCGAATGCGCCGCCCACGTCGGCCGCCGTCGCGCCGAACAGCGCGTTCGCGCCCTCCGACGTCCCGATCTCGCAGTACGCCTTGATCTTGTCGAACTGATCGCGGTTCGTGATTGCGCCGATCTGCGTCTGCGGATCCTCCGGATCGCCGAGCCGCAGTCGCTGAGCTTTTTCGGCGAAGCCGCTCACGAAGCGATCGTAGATTCCGCTCTGCACCAGGATACGCGTCCGCGCCTCGCAGCATTGGCCCGCGTTGTAGTACACGCCGTAGAGCGCCCCCGCTATCGCCGCGTCGACGTCCGCGTCGTCGAACACGAGCGCGGGGGATTTGCCGCCGAGCTCCAGCGTGACGCGTTTGATCGTTCGCGCGGCCGTTGCGGCGACGGTTCGCCCCGTTGCGGTGGACCCGGTAAAGGCGATCTTATCGACGTCCGGGTGCTCGACCAGCCACGCGCCGATCTCGCGCGTCGCGCCGGTGACGACGTTGAGTACGCCCTCGGGCACGCCGGCCTCGAGCGCGATCTTGCCCAGCTCGATCGCGGTGAGCGGCGTCACCGACGACGGCTTGAGGACGACGGTGCATCCGGCGGCAAGCGCCGGCGCGACCTTCCACGACGCGAGCAGCAGCGGAAAGTTCCACGGAACGATCGCGCCGACGACGCCGACCGGCTCGCGCACCGTAGCCGCCAGATACGTAGGAAGCGGCGGCGGCAGCGTATCGCCGTAGTTTTTCGTCGCCGCGCCCGCGTAGAATTCGAACGTGTCGACGATCGCGCCGAGCTCGCCTTTGGCCGTGCCGATCGTCTTGCCGTTGTCGCGCACTTCGCAGAGCGCCAGCTGCGCGCTACGCTCGGCGATCAACTGGGCGAGCTTGTAGACGATCTTGGCGCGCCGCGATGCCGCCATCGTCGGCCATTTCCCCGCGTCGAATGCTCGCCGCGCGGCCGCGACGGCCGCCTCGAGATCGTCGCGCGTCGCATCCGCAACATCGGCGATCGGAGCGCCGGTAGCGGGATTCGTATTCCGGAACGTTCCCTGATCCGAAGCGTCGCGCCAAGTGCCGCCGATGAGCAGCTGAGTTTTCGGCAACGTAGAGGTCGTGGTCATCGCGCTGGCTTCTCCTCGACGCGTTCGAATACCGTTGCAATGCCTTGCCCGACGCCCACGCACATCGTTGCCAAGCCGTAGCGTCCGCCGCGTCTGCGCAGCTCGTGCAGCAACGTCGTAACGATGCGCGCGCCGCTCGCACCGAGAGGGTGGCCGAGCGCGATAGCTCCGCCGTTGACGTTGGTCCGGGCCGGGATCGAGCCCTAGGTCTCGCGCGCACGCGATGGCCTGCGCTGCAAACGCCTCGTTGAGCTCGACGAGATCGAGATCGGTTACGTCGAGTCCCGCGCGAGCCAGCGCCTTACGCGTCGCCGGGATCGGGCCGAGTCCCATGACGTCGGGCGCCACGCCCGCCGCCGCGGAAGACGACGTAGCGCGCGAGCGGCGTCAGCCCCAGACGCCGCGCCGCTTCGGCCGCGCACAGCAAGACGGCGGCCGCACCGTCGTTGATCCCCGACGAGTTTCCCGGCGTCACGGTGCCGCCGTTTCTAAAGGATGGTTTGAGCGTGCTCAGCACCTCGAGGCTCGTCTCGGGCCGGGGATGCTCGTCGCGCCTCACGACGGACTGCTGACCGCGAGCTTCCGGGACCGGCACGTCGCAGATCTCGTCGTCAAACGCGCCGCGCTCCATCGCGGCGGCGCATCTCCGCTGCGATGCGAAGGCGAAACGATCTTGCTCCTCGCGGCCGATTGCGTAACGCTCCGCGACCCGCTCTGCGGTTTCGCCGAGCGAGATCGTCCACTCCGAAGGCATCTTGGGATTGATCATTCGCCAGCCTAGGACGGTGTCGAAGAGCTGCTGGCGGCGCCCGAACGCGGCGTCGCTCTTGGGAAGGACATAGGGCGCGCGAGTCATCGACTCCACGCCGCCCGCAATCATGACGTCGCCCTCGCCGAAGGCGATGGCCTGTGCCGCCGAGTTGATGGCCTGGAGGCTGGAACCGCAGAGCCGATTGACCGTGGCACCCGGGATCTCGATCGGCAGGTCCGCCAGGAGCACCGCCATGCGCGCGACGTTGCGGTTGTCCTCCCCGCTCTGATTGGCCGCGCCGAGATACACGTCGTCGATTGCCGGCGGCGCGATGCCCGTGCGCCGGACGATCGCCCGCAGCACGAGCGCGGCGAGATCATCGGGCCGAACGTTCCCGAGCTTGCCGCCGGCGCGGCCGATCGGCGTGCGCACCGCGTCGATGACCCAAACCTCGCGGCTCATTGCCCGGCCTCCCCGGGCTCCGGCTCGACGTCGAGCACCCACAGCGACCGATGCGGAGCGAACGCCTCGCCTTCCGACTGCGCGAGCCGTCGCAAGATGCGCGACAGTCGCGCGCCGCCGATTTCGCGGCCCCACGCGATCGGGCCGTGCGGATAGTTCGCTCCGAGGAGCAGCGCCGTGTCGACGTCTTCGGGCGAGGCGACGCGCTCGTGCACGGCGATCATCGCCTCGTTGACGATCGAGCCGACGGTGCGGCCGAGGAAGAGTCCGGGCACGTCTTCTACTAAAACGGTCGCTTTGCCGAGGTTTGCGAACAGCTCCGCCGCGAGCGCGAGCGCGTCGTCGGAGGCGTCTTCCGAATCGACGATCTCTACCGCGCTCTGCTCGGTCAGCGATCCGAGAATGCCGTATCCGATCAGCCGCCCGGGATGCCGAAGGCGGCGCGCGCAGGCCGCGAGATCGGTGGCATAGGCGTCGACGAACAGCACCGTTTCGGGTCCGAGCAGCGCGTCGAGCCGCGCGATAACGTCGCCGCGATCGCTCGTGCCGTCGCCGACGTCGACGACGATCGTCGCGTCGCGTCCCATCTCTTCGAGGAGCTCGTCCATCTCGATCCGCGCGACGCGTTCGTAGCGCGTCGCGACGGCGTCGGCGAGGTCGTCGGCGAGGCCCCCGTAGCCCACCACCACGACGCGCTCGTCGCGATCCCTATCGTCGCGCGGCGACTCCGCCGCCGGCTCGAACCGCTGATTTCTCCCGTCGCGATAGTCGTAGAAACCGGCACCGGTCTTTCGTCCCAGTCGGCCCTCGGCGACCATGCGCCGTTGGAGCTCGACGGGAGCGAGACGCTCCTCCTGCGTGCGCGCGTAGACCGACTCGGTCGTCGCGAGATTCACATCGAGGCCGATGAGATCCATCAATTCGAAGGGACCCATGCGGAAGCCGGCCGCGCGCGCCAGCGCGTCGAGCTCTTCCGCCGAAGCGGCGCCGCGCTCCAGCGCGCGAAGCGATTGCAGATAGTATGGGCGCGCAACGCGATTGACGATGAAACCCGGTGTGTCCGCCGCGAATACGGGATGCTTGCCGAGCCGCCCAGCGATCTCGAATCCGCGGTCGATCGTCTCGTTGCTCGTCTGCGGCGCGCCGACGACCTCGATCAGCTGCATGCGTTGCGGCGGATTGAAGAAGTGGAGGCCCAGCACGCGCTCGGGTTGAGATACGACGTCCGCGAGATCGGCCACGGCGAGCGACGAGGTGTTCGTCGCGATCAACGCGTCGGGCGCGACGGCGCGTGCGAGTGCGATAAAGACGTCGCGCTTGAGCTCGAATCGCTCGGGAACGGCTTCGATCGCCAGAATCGCGTTGCTGCTCGACGGTACCGCGTCGCTCCAACGAATTCGTTCTTCGATCGCGGCGTCGCCCGCGCGCTGCGCCTCACGCCGCACGAGCGCCTGCCCCCGTTCGCGCGAGGGGGGCTGCGGCTCGACGACTTCCACCTCATAACCCGCCTGCGCCGCGACGCACGCGATTCCCGCACCCATCGTTCCGCCGCCCACTATCAGCATACCGTTCCATGTCGCGCTGGGGTTCGTGAGAGGAGCCGTAAACGCTTCGTCGGTAGTCATGCTGCATGGAGAAGCCGATCTGGCGCGTGCGCTCGTCGAGCTACGTCGTCGACTCGCCATATATGCGGCTGCGCGTCGACGAGGTCGTGCTGCCCGACGGCTCGATCGTGCCCAACTACTACGTGCGGGAATCGAGCGGTTTCGTCACGATCCTGGCGCTCACGCTCGACGAGCGCGTCGTGCTGGTCCGGCAGTACCGCTACGGATCGGATTCGATCCACCTCGAGCTTCCCTCGGGCATGTTGCTGCCCGGCGAGGACTCGCGCGAGTGCGCCTTGCGCGAGCTCGCCGAGGAGACCGGCTACGAAGTGCAGCGCTGCGATCTCGTGGCCGAGTACTTTCCCGAGGCGGTGCGCTCTTCGGCGCGCGCCTACGTGTACGCGGCGTTCGGAGCGGTGAAAACGCGCGAACTGCAGCTGGACGCGACCGAGCACCTCGAGGTGGAGTTGGCGACGCTGCCGGGTTTCCGCGGCATGCTGCGAGATGGGACGGTCGACGCGGGCGGCTCGATCGCCGCCGGCTACCGCGTTCTGGACTACCTAGGGAAGCTCGCCGGTTGAAACCTGGCGGCGCGGCCTCCGGTAGATAACGGCGCTATGCGTACTCCAACCCGACCCGGCATGCACCCGATGGTCGCGCTGTTCCTCAAGCTCACGGCGCTGGTCGCCATCATTATCGTGGTGTTCGTGGTTACCGGCTATCTTTTGAAGATCCTGATCGTGGCTGCCCTCATCGCCGCGGTCCTGCTTGGCGGTTACTGGATTTACAGCGCGTTCCGGCGCCGGTCGAACCACCCCGTTAGTCGCTAGTGGCCGTTACAGGCTACTAAGGAAGCGCGCGAGCGCGTCGCTCACCCGGCCGGGCTCTTCGAGCATCGGCAGGTGCGCGCTCTCCGCGCACTCCACGAGCTCGCCCCTAGCAAAACGCCGCGCGACGTCCCGCGACTCCTCGATCGGGACTCCCTCGTCGCACGTACCGGCGATCACGAGTACGGGTTGATGGAGATCCTCGGCGATGTCGTCCGACGCAGCGCGCAGCGCCATGCCGCGCAGCGTGGCCGCCGCGCCCGACGGATTCGTCTGCCGCGCGATCGAGTAGGCGCGCGCGACGACTTCGGCGCGCTCCGCGACCGTCTTGCGCGACATTAAGCGCGGCAGGTACGCCTCGACGACCGGCTCGATCGCGCCGGCTCGCTCCGTCCGATCGGCTAGCTCGCGCCGCGTAGCCGCCTGTTCCGGCGTATCCGCGGCCAACCGGCTCGCAACGAGCGCGAGATGCGAGACGCGCTCCGTAAACATGCGCGCAAACGCCAGCGCGACGTACCCGCCCATCGAGTGACCCACCAGCGCCGCGCGCTCGATGCCCAGCGCATCAAGCAACATCGCAACGTCCGCCGCGAGCCTCTCCATGAGATACGGGCCCTCGGGAACGCTGGACGTTCCGGCCCCGCGCAAGTCGAGACGAACGACGCGCGCGACTGCAGCGAGCGCTTCGCTTTGCGCATCCCAGATCGAACGCGCGAACGGAAATCCGTGAATGAGAACGACGGCGCGCGACGTTGCGCTGCCATCCACGCACGCATCGATGCGCGCTCCGTCGTCCGTCAAAACTTGCATTGGCGCTCGTAATACTGTATAAGTTAGGCAACACCCCTGGTCGATTGCCGGCCAGAGAAAGGATGACTCCACATATAATGGCAGTCAAACGTAGAAAGAAGAAGGCGACAGCGAAGGCTGCGGCGCCGAAGCGTAAGGCAACGCGTAAGAAGGCCGCGCGTAAGGTCGGGCGCAAGGTACGCAAAGCCGTACGTAAGGGTGCGCGCAAGGCGCGCAAGACCGTACGTAAGGGCGCGCGCAAGGCGCGCAAGGCCGTACGCAAGGGTGCGCGCAAAGTGCGCAAAGCCGCACGCAAGGGCGCGCGCAAGGCGCGCAAGAAGGCCGCCTAACCTCAGACGCCTCGAAGCTCCGTCGGTATAGCCGGCGGAGTATTAGCGAGTCGCCTCCGGCGACTCGCTTTTTTTTGTCCTTGCCTTTCGGGCGAGGGGATGCTGCTAGCGTGGCGGGATGTTGTTAAGCGGAAGCTGCGACGAGCGCGGACCAGCGCAGGATGCGCACTTCGTTCCGAGCTTGCTCGTCCGCGCGAGCGCGCAGCAGGAGGAGCACAGGAGGTGCGACGACGAGCGGTTCCGCGAAACAACATCCCGCCCGGCTAGCAGCATGAACTACCTTTTTTACCCTGCTTATACCCTGCGGACTGCCGGCGCGAAAAACCAGATCGCGAGGAACATCGCGACGCAGACGGCGCCGGCGAGCGCGAACGTCGGGCGCAGCCCAATCGCCGCGGCGATCGCGCCGTCGACGAGGGAGCCGAGCGGAACGACGCCGATGGCGATCATCGTATAAACGGAGAGGGCGCGCCCGCGCACGTCGTCGGGCGAGAGCACTTGAATCAGCGTGTTGGTGACGCCGAGCGTTGCCAGCGTGCCGACGCCGATTGCAAAGAGGACCGGCAGCGCCGATCCGAGCGTCGGAACGAACGCGAGGACGACCACGCCGGCCGACATCAACAATCCGGATTGCAGCCAGAGTTGCGAGCGACGCTCGCGCTGCGCGAAGTACGCGGTGACCAGCGCGCCCCCGAATCCGCCGATGCCGGCCGCCGAGACGGCCCAACCGAGGCCTCGCGCTCCCGCGTGCAGCACGTTCACGGCCAGCGCAGGAGCGAGTTGGCTGTACGGTCGGGTGAAGATCGCGGTAACCAGTTGCGCGAGTAAGATCCAGCGCAGCGCCGGATGCCGAACGATGAACGCCACGCCGTAACGCATGGCGGCCGCCATGGGCTCGCGGCGCGTCGCGGACGGCGGCGACGGACGCATCATGATGACCGCCACGACGACCGCCAGCGTCGCCGCGGCGTTGAAATAAAACGCTCCGGCAACGCCGAACCACACGATGAGCAGACCGGCGAACGCGGGGCCGATGACCGCGGGCGCATTGAACGCGATCGAATTGAGGCCCACGGCGTTGCCGACGTATTGACGATCGACGAGCAACGGCACCCAGCTCTGACGCACCGGCGAATCGAATCCGTTTGCGGCCGAGTTGACGGCCGAAAGGACGACGAGGCCGAGGAGGTCGAGCCGGTGCTCCGTCGCGAGCACGGCCAGGAGGAGCGCCGCTAGCGCCATGGTGCCGTTGGTGACGAACAAGACGCGCCGGCGCGGCCAATGATCCGCCACCACGCCGGCGAGCGGCGAGAGCAGAAGCACCGGTGCGGCGCGAGCGGCGCCGAGGATGCCGAGCTCGAGCGCCGCGCGGTGCGGCGACCCGGCCATGCGCGCCACGAAGAAGCCCATCGCGGTGAACTGCATCCACGTGCCGAGGTTCGAGATGAGCAGGCCGAGCCAGAGCAGACGGAAATCGCGAAAGCGCAGCGCGGCGAAGATCGAGGCGCGGCGGCCGGCGGCCTCTTCGATCACGCGCGGCGTGCGCGGACTGCGGCGACGATCAGCGCCGTGCTCTGCGCAGCATCGAGGCGCGCCGTGTCGACGCATAGATCGTAGGCGCGCGCGTCGCCGAATGTCACGCCATACCATTCGTGGATGTACGCCGCGCGGGCACGATCGACGCGATCCACCTCCGCCTCGGCCACCTCCGGCCGAATGCCGGTCGCCTCGACGATACGACCGACCCGCCACGCACGCGGCGCGTGCATGAAGACTCGGAGCACGTCGGGCCGAGCGCCGAGGATCGCATGCGCACCGCGCCCCACGATCACCGCGTCGCCGCGCGCGGCATACTCGCGCACCGCGTCCTGAACCGCGTGCAGCAGCGCCTCGTCGAACGGCGGCTCGGCCGACGCCTGCGCCAGCTCCGGCGTGGCGCGCTCGAGGCTGCTGAGGAGGCGCTCCCCCAGCGAAGGCGGCGCGTCTACGTTGGCCTCAACGTCCTGCGGCGTGACGCGCAGCCGCTTGGCGACCACGACGGGGAGCTGCTGATCCACGTACGCGTAGCCGAGCTCTCCGGCGACGCGCGCTGCGATCGCGAGGGCTCCCGATCCGTACTCGTTGGAGACGGTTATGATCACCGGAAAAGAAGTACGCAAGGCCGAATGTGCGGGTCCTGCCGATCGTAGAAACGCGCGACCTGCGCAAAGTCTTTCGCACCCCTAAGCGCACGCCCGGGGCCCTGGGCGCCCTGCGCTCTCTCTTCTCGCGCGAATACGAGGAGCGAGTCGCCGTCGACGCAGTGACGTTCTCGCTGGAGCCGGGCGAGCTCGTCGGCTATATCGGGCCGAACGGAGCGGGAAAGTCCACGACGATCAAGATGCTCACCGGCATCCTCGTTCCGACCTCGGGCCACGTGAGCGTGGCCGGGCTCGTGCCGTGGAGACAACGCAAGGAGAACGGCCGCAACATCGGCGTCGTGTTCGGACAGCGGAGCCAGCTCTATTGGGATCTCCCGCTGGTGGAATCGTTCGAGCTGCTGCGCGCCATCTACGGAATTCCGGCGGACGAGTATCGGCGCAACCTCAGCGAGTTCGTCGAGATCCTGGAGATGGACGCCTTTTTGCAGACGCCCGTGCGTCAGCTCTCGCTGGGCCAGCGCATGCGCGGCGATTTCGCCGCGGCGCTGCTGCATAGCCCCCGGATCGTCTACCTGGACGAGCCGACGATCGGCCTCGACGTGGTCGCGAAGCAGGCCATCCGCGAATTCATCGCGCGCATCAACGCGGAACGCGGGACCACGATCGTTCTCACGACGCACGACCTCGCCGACGTGGAGCGCCTCTGCCGCCGCATCATCCTGATCGATCGAGGAACGCTGATCTACGATGGCGACGTCGAGCGCATCAAGAGCGAGTATGGACGCTTCCGTACGCTCGTCGTCCGGTTCAGCGATCCGGTAGAGCGCCCCGAACTGGACGGCGCGCAGCTCGTAAGCAGCGACGACTCCACGGCGCGTTTTCGCTTCGATCGTAACGCGGAACGCGCGGATCTGCTCGTGCGACAAGCGAGTGAGCGTTACTGCGTCGAGGACGTCAGCTTGGAGGAGCCGGATCTCGAATCCATTATTCGCCGCATCTACGTCGAGGGATACGAGCGGCAGCCGCAGGAAGACGCCTCATGATTTTTTCCAGCGGTACCAAGCGGCCAAAGATTCACTCCAGCGCGTACGTGGCACCGACCGCGATCGTGAGCGGCGAGGTCGCGATCGGCGCGGGCTGCGCGGTGCTCCACGGCGCCGTCGTCACCGCGGAGGGTGCGCCGTTGCGCATCGGCGAGCAGAGCGTCATCATGGAGAATGCCGTGCTGAAATCCAGCGGTGGGAAAGGGCTCGCCTTTCCTTTGAACGTCGGCGCGCGCTGTATCGTCGGCCCACACGCCTACGTCGTCGGAGCGACGATCGGCGACGGATGCTTCATCGCAAGCGGCGCGCGAGTCTTCAACGGCGCCACCCTGGAACCGGGCAGCGGCGTCGCACTCGGCGGAATCGTCCACGTCAAATCGCGCCTGCCCGCCGGCGCAAGCGTGCCGATGCAGCACATTGCATTCGGAGATCCGGCTACCATCTATCCGCCCGAGAAGGCGCCCGAAATCCACGCTAAGATAAACTTCTTCGCCGACGTCTTCAACCTCGAGCCCGGCGACGACGCGCGCGGGCGCGCCGCGGAGGCATACTCCAAATTTCTGCGCAAGGCTCACGCGCAGGACTCGGCGCTCGAGGAACACCGCAACGTCAAGCCGCCCCCGCGGCGATCGGGCGAAGAGCCGCCGCAAACGCAGGCGACCGAGGTCGACAAGGTCGTCGACGTCATGATGCTCGAGCTCGAGGAGATGGAGCACCGCCGCCAGGAGGCCATCAAGCGACAGAAGGGCCGCTGATGCGCGTGCGGCCTTACGTCGAGTTCGCGCGCAAGGCCTTTGCGCGCGAGGCGACCTACCGCATGGAGGTCCTCACCGAGATCGGATCCCTCGTCCTCCGCGTCTACATCCTGCGATCGCTGTGGACGGCCTTGTACGCGCAGAACGCCGCGCCCATCAACCTTCCACTCCACAGCATGATCACGTATGCGACGATCGCCATGCTCATGTCGCTGATCCTCGAGGTGGACGGCACGCGGCTGATACGCGAAAAGGTGCGCGAGGGTACGATCGCAACGGATCTGATGAAGCCGATCAGCGTGCCGCTGTATTTCTTCAGCGACGGGCTCGGCCAGACCGTTTTGCACGCCGTTCTCGTGATCCCGTCGCTCTTCTGCGCGCTGCTGCTGGTGCACATCGACGTGCCGCCGCCGGCGACGTTCGCGGCCTTCCTAGTTGCCTTCGCGATCGGCTATGGCGTGAACTTTTTCTTGAACTTCCTCATGAACAGCATCGCGTTTTGGACGCTGGAAACGTTCGCGGCGCAGCTGATCGTGCGTTGGGCGTCCGATCTGCTTTCCGGACAGATCATTCCGCTGACGCTCTTCCCGGGAATCGTAGGCCGGATCGTCTTTGCGCTGCCCTTCGCGGCGATCTACTCGACGCCGCTGCTGATCTACGTCGGCGTGATCCCGCCGGAGCAGTGGGGGCCGAGCATCGCGGCGCAGGTCGCGTGGCTGGTCGTTTTTGCTGCGGCCGCGTCCCTCGTGTGGCGGGCGGCCTCGAACCGCGTCGTCATTCAGGGCGGCTGACGGCGGGCAAGTCCCAGAGCACCAGCTCGCCGGCGCCCGCGACTTCGAGTCGCGCGACGTCGTGCAGACGCACCGAATCTCCGGCTCCGAGCGCGGTGCCGTTGGCATCGACCGCGCCGCTCGCCACGAAGAGAAATCCGTAACGCTTCGGCGCGAAGTCGACGGCAATCGGCGTGCCTTCTGCACGCGCGACGCGCAGCGTCGCCCGCTGCGTAATGCGAATCGGCGCCTCGATCTCCGGCTCTCCGCTGACGACTTCAAGCCAGCGGCCGCGACGCTCGTTTGCGTCAAACGCCATTTGCCCGTACGACGGAGCCATGCCCAATCTTCCCGGGATCACCCACATCTGCACCAGGTGCAGCGGATCGACCGCGCTGTCGTTATACTCGCTATGCGTGACGCCCGTGCCCGCGCTCATGAACTGCACTCCCCCGGGGCCCACGACGCCATGATTTCCCATGCTGTCGCGATGGGCGAGCCCGCCGGACAGAACGTACGTTACGATCTCCATGTCGCGGTGCGGATGCGGCGGGAACCCGCTCCCCCCGGCGATCGTGTCGTCGTTGAAGACGCGAAGCGCGCCCCAGTTTATATTGCTCGGATCGAAGTAGTCCGCGAAACTGAACGAATAATAGGTGTTGAGCCAGCCGTGATGGGCGTGCCCGCGCTCGCCCGATCGAACGACGGCAAAGACCGGTGCGGCGGTTTCCATGCCGCTTTGACCCGTTCAAATGGGAACGAGGTTGCGCAGGCGTCCCAGCAAGAGGTGATAGTACAGCATTCCGCGCACCGGTCCGAGCCGTTCGAGCAGGGCGGTCTGATCGATCGCCGCGTTCCCGGATAGCAGCGTGAGGCTTCGCGCCGCCCCCGAATCTCGGAGGGGGAAGACGTCGAGACGCCCGAGGCCGCGTAACAGCACGACCGCCGCGCTCCAGGGGCCTATTCCTCGAATGCCGCACAGCCGCTGCGCCGCCTGGGCCGTCGTGAGCGACTCCAGGCCGGCCTCGTCGATGCTTCCTTCGACGAACGCCGCCGCCGCGGAGCGAAGGTGCCCGATCTTATTGCGCGAGAGTCCGGCGCCCGCCAGCGTCGCGTCGCCCGCGCCGAGCCAGCGATCCGGCGCCGGAAAGGCGATGCAGCGAACGCCGCCGGCGGTTGCGGCATCGCCCAGCCTCTCCACCGCGCGACGCATGATCGACGCCGCGGCATGAATCGAGATCTGTTGGAACACGATGGCGTGCGCGCACGCCTCCCACAGGCTCGGATAGCGCGGGGGCTTGAGCCCGCGCAGCGCGACGGCGATCGGCCGCAGCCACGCTATGCTGCCGCTGCGCCGGTACCATTGTGTGAGGTCGGCTGCGGTGCCGAGCAGACGCTCGACCGTGGGCGCCCAGCGGTCGAGATCGCTTCCCGTTGCGCGCAGCTCGATCGCCGAAGGCCCCGCGGCGCGCACCGCGAGCAGCGCGGTCGCTTCGCCGTCGGTCACGGCGCGGTAGTACGTGCCGTCGTCGACGACGTCGACGACGTTGCTTGCAAGCCTGCGCAAGGCGTCCACCGTCAGGTCGAGGCGAAAGGGGGCGCGAACGGGGAGACGCAGCGGAGCACCGAAGCGCCGCGCTGAGGGACTCAATGCTTCAGGCCTATCTGCAATACTGGCGCATCAACGTTCTCACGCTGCTCGAGTATCGCGCGAACTTCGTGATGTGGTTCGTGTTCACCATCGCGTATCACGGGGTTGCGCTGGGTGCGTTGTACGTGACGATGCGGCAGTTTCCATCGATGAACGGATGGAGCTTCCGCGAGGTATTCTTCCTCTACGCGCTGTGGATGAGCGGTCACGAGCTGCACAACACCCTCTTCTTCACCGTAGTCAGCGTCCCCGATTACGTGCGCGAAGGCCGCTTCGACCGCTTCCTGGTGCGCCCGCTCGACACGCTCTTCCAGGTGCTCACGGTTCCTCAGCAGATCGTGCCGGACGGCCTCGTTCTGGCGATTGCGACGCTCGCCGTAGCGACGGCGGCCGCCGGCGTCCGTGTCGATTGGGTCTTTGTCGCGTTCGTGCCGCTGGTCGTGCTCGGCGGTGCCTTGATCGATCTGGGCATCTCGCTCGCCGTCGCCACGGCGTCGTTCTGGTTCGTTCGCGTCGACACGCTGCGCTGGGTCGTGATGTCCCTCGAGCAAGACTTTACTCGCTATCCGATCAGCATCTATACGCGCGGGGTGCGCATCGTTCTGGCATTCGTACTGCCGTTTGCGTTCATGAACTATTTTCCGGCCACGTATTTTCTGCAGAAGGCGGATACCGGGCTGCATCTGAACCCGGCGGTCGGCCTGCTGACGCCGGCGATCGGACTGGCCTGGCTCGCGGCGTCGTACGCATTCTGGCTCGTGGGTTTGCGCCACTATCAGGGAACGGGGTCGTGAATCGCGGCGCGTTCGTGGCGTCGCTCGGCGCGCTGCTCGCGGCGGGACGCGCCGCCGCCGCCGAATCGCTGAACGGGCGCGTCCGCGCGATCGCTCGCGACTTGCCGGGGCGGATCGGCGTGTACGCGCGCACCATGGCTCCCGGACCTCCGCTCGTCGCCTACGGCGCGACCGAACATTTTCCGACGGCTTCGACGATCAAGGTGCTCATCATGGCGACGGCCTACGCGCGCGAAGAGGCCGAACCCGGAGCGCTCCAAGCCCGAATCACCTTCAAACGCAGCGAGCTCATCGGCGGCTCCGATTTCATGACGGACGTCGACGACGGTCACGTCTTCACCGTGCGGGAGCTCATCACGCCGATGATTCAAGTCAGCGACAACACTGCCGCGAATCTCCTCATCGGCCACCTGGGCGTCGCCGCAATCAATGCGATGGGCCGCCGGGCCGGAATGGAGCGCACGCATCTTGCGCGGAAGTTCCTGGACTTCGCGGCGATCGCACATCATAACGACAACGTGTCCACACCGGCCGATATGGCGCGCCTGCTCTACGTTGTGGAACGCGGCGCGCGCGAGCGCACCCGAACGATTCTCTCTCCGCGGCATTGCCGCGCGATGATCGCGATCATGCTCGGTCAGACCGATCGCGACGGAATTCCCGCCGCGCTGCCGCGCGGCACGTCCGTGGCAAACAAGACCGGCGAGGTCGAAGGAACGCGCGACGACATCGCGATCGTCGAACCGTTCGGCGATTCGCCGTTCGTCCTGGCGATTATGACGCGCGATGCGTACGATTATGATGCGGTGTATGCCGCGATACACGCCGTGACGCGGGTCACGTACGCCGCCGCGGCTCGGACGTTCGAGTAGGCCCGCCCTTCGACTCCGCTCAGGACAGGCCCTGATCCGGGGAGCGGTGGAGCCGGCAGCCGTAGGCCTGGTCGCCGCCGAGCACCGCCAGCTTTTCCACGCGGCGCAGCCGCTTGAACCGGGCCTCCTGCGACTTCGCGGCGGCAAACGTTGCCGGGTGCCAGCACGCCAGCAGGCTGACCGGCAGACGGCCGCGCGTGTACTTCGCGGCCCCCCGGCGGTGCGCGCTCAGGCGGCGGGGGAGGTCGAGCGTGGCGCCGGTGTAGAGCGACCCATCCCGGCAGGCCAGCACGTAGACCGTGGGTTTAGAGCGCGCCGGCTGCGGAAGAATTGGTTGGGTCGACACGCCATGGACGTTCTTCGCCTCAGTATTCCACCGCTGCCCCGCTTCGCCGGCACCGCACGCACGGCGCTCTGCCAATTCGCTGGCCTGCACGCGGTGCCGTCGGCCGACCTGGAAAACCTGATCTTCGCGCTTGGCGAGGCGCTGGCCAATGCGATCCAACACTCGGACAGCGTGCAGGCGATCGAGGTCACGGCGTACGTCAGCGGGGATTCGATCGTCGTGACGGTTAGCGATCGCGGGCGCGGCATCGCCGCTCCTCCGCAGGGCAGGGTTTCGTTCCCGAGCGTGTTCGCCGAGCGGGGACGCGGCTTCGCGATCATGCAGCGCTGCACGGACTTTCTCGAGGTCGACAGCGAGCCCGGCAACGGAACGGTTGTGCGGTTAGGCCGCTATCGCCGCCCCGGTCAGGAGCTCGGCACCGCATCGTAAAACGTTGAGACGATGAATCTCAACGTTGCAAGCGCGGCGCTGCTGGTGGCGGCGCTGGGTGCCGACCAGGCGATGCCGGCGCTTCCTCCCTACACGCCCATCTCCGCCATGGTGGACGCGGTGCAAGCCTCGCGGCTCAAGGGCACGGTCGACCGGCTCGTCGCGTTCGGCACGCGCAACGATTTCTCCGAGACGACCTCGACTCCCAGCCACGGCGTCTTCGGCGCGCGCGACTGGATCGCGAACCAGTTTGCGGCGATCGCCGCGACGGCCGGCGGACGCATGAGCGTCACGCTCGACACGTACCGCCAGGCAAAGACGCCCAAGACGCCGCGGCCCGTGCTGGAGTCGAGCGTCATCGCGACGTTGCGCGGCACGATGCCCGGCCGAGTCTACGTGATGTCGAGTCACTACGACGACTGTGACGGCCGCTGCACCGACGGCGCCGGCACAGCGCCGGGTGCCGATGACAACGGCTCGAGCGTCGCGGCCGTGCTGGAGGCCGCGCGCGTCATGGCGCCGACGCGGTTTCGCGGCACGATTCTGTTCGCGTGCTTCGACGGCGAGGAGCTGGGACTCTGGGGTTCCGATCACTTCGCACACGAGCTCGCCGCCCGCAAGACGCCCATTCTCGCCGTGCTCAACAACGACATCATCGGCAACTCCGTCGGCGGCGACGGGGCGTCGGAACCGAACATCGTCCGAGTCTTCAGCGAGGGCCTTCCCGCCGGAGCGGATATCGCGCGCACGAACCTCGTCGGTTCGGAAAACGACTCCCCGTCGCGCGAGCTGTCACGATTCATCGCCGAAGTCGTTCCAGCATACGTGAGGGATCTGCGGGTGCGCCAAATCTTTCGCGCCGATCGCTTTCATGCGCGGCGGCGACCAGGAGTCGTTTCAAGCTGTCGGATATTCCGCCGCGGTCCGTTTCGTAGAATCCCATGAGAACTTCACGCATCAGCATCAGGACGTCGGGTCGAGAACGGGGTCCAGTACGGCGACCTTCCGCAATACATCGACTCGGAGTACCTGCGCCGCGCCACCCAGGCCAACGTCGCGGCGCTCGCCACGCTCGCCCTCGGGCCGGCCGCGCCGACCGGCGTGCAGATGGAGCTGCGGCGGCTCGGCTACGATTCGACGCTGCGCTGGAAGCCCGTAGCAGGCGCCGTCTCCTACGAGATCGTCTGGCGGCATACCGATGCGCCGCAGTGGGAGGGCGCGCGTAACGTGGGGGACGTTACCGCCGCCACGGTGCCGGTCTCGAAGGACGATTTCGTGCTCGGCGTGCGCAGCGTGGATGCCGAGGGGCTTCGCAGCCCGTCGGTCTATCCGGTGGCCGTGCGCGAGTAGCCGCGCGTGATCGTTTCCGAGCGTGCGCTCGCGCGTCGATCGCGCTCGTCGCGGCAGTCGCATTCTCTGGAAGCCCGCGCCTGCACGCGGCGACCCCGCCGACCGAATGCAAGACTTCGACGGCGGCTCCGGATGGATCAACGGCACGCCCATTACTCCGGGGGACCTGCGCGGGAAAGTCGTGCTCGTGGACTTTTGGGAATACACCTGCCTCAACTGCCTTCGAACGCTGCCGTACCTGCGCGAATGGTATCGGCGTTATCACGACCGAGGCTTCGTCATCGTCGGCGTACACGCGCCTGAGTTCGACTTCTCCGCTAAGCGGTCGAACGTCGTGGCCGCTGCGAGGCGACTGGACGTCACGTGGCCGATTGTGCTGGACGATCGCTTCACGATTTGGAAACGGTACGGCAACAACCTCTGGCCGCACGAGTACCTTTACGATCGGGATGGGAGGCTCGTCGAAAGCGTGCTTGGCGAGGGCGCCTACCCGCAGACCGAAGCGCGATTCAAGCGCTGCTGCGCGCGGCGGATCCGCATCTCGCCCTTCCGCCGGTAATGGCGCTCTTGCCTCAGGACAGCTACGACAAACCGGGCGCCGTCTGCTACCCGCACACGCCGGAGTTGCTGCTAGAACGCAACCCGATCGCCAACGCCGCGGCCTCGACCAACTTTGCCGCTGACACGGACTATGCCGACACGGCCTCGAGCCCGCAAGACGGCGCGATCTACCTTCAGGGCTTTTGGCATGTGACATCTGAGGCTGCCATGTCCGGCGAGAGCAACGGCTACCTCGCGCTGCGGTATCACGCGATCCAAGTCGTCGTCGTCATGCGCCCCGAAGGCGCCGCAGGCGTCCGCGTGATCGTGTCGCAAGACGGCAAGCCCGTCGCGAGAGAGGACGCCGGCAAGGACTTGCGGTACGACGAGCGCGGCCGGTCGTTCGTGACCGTGGACGCGTCGCGCGCCTACGACCTCGTCATGAACGCTCGGTTCGGGACGCACGACCTCAAGCTTTCGCCTTCGGACGCCGGACTCGGGATCTACGACTTCGCCTTCGAGTCCTGTGAGGTGCCGCAGAAGTAATCGCGCATGGCGGCGAGCGTCTCGTCGACGTCCTGCGGCGTGTGCTCCGTCGACACGAACATCACCTCGTTCTGGGAGGGCGGCAGGAGGATGCCGCGGTCCAGCATCGCGCGGTAATAGGCGGCATACGCGGCGTTGTCCCCAGCGCGCGCGTCGTCGAAGTTCCTCCCCGGCGGGCCGGCGCGGAATTTGAAGTCTACTACCGATTCCTGCTGCACGACCGCGTACGCGAGCCCGCGATCGGCGAACAGCGCGCGTATGCCGCTAGCGAGCCGCTCCGCGACCGCACGCATCCCGGGATAGTATTCGGGATGCGCCTCGAGCAGATCCAGGACGCGGTGCGCCATCGCCACGCAGAAAGGGTTGCCGCCGTGCGTGCCGCCCGTAAACACCGCGCCGTCCGGCACGAGCACGGCCATCACGTCCTCCCGCCCGCCGAAGGCCGCGATCGGAACGCCGCCGCCCATGACCTTGCCGAGCGCGGTGAGATCGGGCACGAGTCCCGCGCGTCCTTGCGGCACCGCGCAGCCCGAAGCGCAACCACGTTATGACTTCGTCGAAGATCAGCAACGCGCCCCACTGTCGCGCGCGCTCGTGCAACCTTCGAGAAAGCCCGCATCGGGGGCGACGAGGCCCATGTTCGCCGGCGATCGGTTCGACCAAGATCGCGGCGAGCTCGTGCTGCGATCCCGCGGTCTGCGCGTCGACCGACTCGAGATCGTTATAGCGCGCGACGATCGACGTCGCGCCGCGCGCCTGCGGGATCCCGCTGCGAGCGCTGCCGCTTCCGGCGGAGGCGCCAGCGTCGAGCAGGGCCAGATCGAAATGCCCGTGATAGTTGCCGGCAAATTTGCGAAGCGCGAACGGCCCGTGAATGCGCGCGCCACGCGGACCGCGCTCATCATCGCCTCCGTACCCGTCGTCACGAAACGCAAGCGCTGCATCGACGGTAGGTGGCCGCGAATCCGCTCGGCGAGCCGGACCTCCTCGACGTGCGTCGTACCCCAGACGAATCCCCCGGCGGCCAGCGCGTCGAGACCGCCGACCAGCGCGGGGTGGCGTGCCCGAAGAGCAACGGTCCGTAGGCCATGACGTAGTCGATATAGCGGCGTCCCGCTCGATCGTAGGCATACGCCCCCGCGCGCCGGCCTGGACGAACATCGGCCCGCCGACGCTCCACGCCGAGCGCACCGGCGAGTCGCAACCGCCGGCCAGCACGGCGCGCGCACGCTCGATCTGCATACCCTCGCGCGCTTCGCAGGTTCAACGGAGAAGCCATGCCCGGGATGCAGAGCCCGATTACCTCTCAGACGAAGATCAACGAGCTCGTCGCTGCCTTCCGGTCGCCGCGGACGTGATGCGCGCGTTCGGGCTGGGCTGCAGCGGCTGCGGCGTGAGCAAGTACGAAACGATCGAACAGGGCGCGCGCGCGCACGGGCTGCGGATCGAACCGATTCTCGCGGCGCTCGAGCGACGCCGGCGCGACGGGCAGCGTTCCGCCGATCGCCGACGCCGACCGGCAACCCCTGCGACGCGCGCCCGGCGAGTTCGCGAAGCGCGCCGCGATCGCGCACACGATCCCCATCATGTCGGGAAAGGGCGGCGTCGGCAAGTCGCTCGTCACCGCGCTGCTCGCGATCGGGCTGCGCCGCAAGCATTACCGCGTCGGCATATCTGGATGCCGACATCACCGGGACCGTCGATCCCGAAGCTCTTCGGCTTGAGTCGAACCGATGACGATCGTGGCCGATCCGCTCAAGAAAACGCCGCAGGGCCAGCCGCAACCGCTGTTCACGCCCGCGACGTCGCGCAGCGCGATCGAGATCGTCAGCGCGAACTTGTTGACGGATCGTGAAGACACGGCGATGATCTGGCGCGGGCCGATCGTCGCGAGCGTCATCCGGCAGTTCTACGAGCAGGTGCTGTGGGGCGATCTCGACTTCTTGCTCGTCGATCTCCCGCCCGGCACGTCGGACGCGCCGCTCACCGTCTTACAGTCGCTCTCGATCGACGGCGTCGTGCTCGTCACGATGCCGCAGGCGCTGGCCACCATGATCGTGCGCAAGGCGGCGAACCTCGTGCACCAACTGAAAAAGCCGATCCTCGGCGTCGTCGAGAACATGTCGTACTTCGTCGCGCCCGAGACCGGCACGCGTTACGATATCTTCGGGCCTTCCTACGCGCAGCGCGTCGCGGAGCTCGCGCGTGCACCCGTCCTGGCGCGGCTCCCGATCGACCCGAACAAGGCGCGGCTCGCCGACGAGGGACGCATCGAGGAGCTCGACGACCCCGTTTGTGACGAGCTGGCCGGGCGGCTGCTCGATGCGATCGCCGCGCAACCCAAGACCCAAGGAGACGATCTCCATCGTTTAAGAGCGCGCCGGTTTAGGAAAACAAGCCGGCATGGCCGGCAAGTATTGGTCCCGCGACGTCACCCAAACCAGTAACGCGCTCGATCTCGAGTCCGGCGTCTTCGCCAACGACGATCCCAGGGCCATCGCGCGTTCGTTGAAGCGATCCGCCGAGCGAAGCAAGCGAAAGAAGAGCTCGTCGTATCGCTCCGCGATGTCGATGCTGACCTTCTACATCAATCGCGCCGGGAAGAATCTTCCCCGCAAGCGACTGCGCGTTCTGGAACGAGCGAAGGAGGAGCTGCGCGCCGAATACGGCCGCACATGAAGATCCGCCACCTCTTGCTGGGCCTCGGCGCCGGGCTGACCGCCGGCTACGCGTTCGCGCGCGCGATCGAAGCTGCCGCCGAGCTGCGCAGGCCCTCGCCGTCGCTGCCGAAGGACGCCCTCGCCTATGCCCGCGCCCGCCGGGCGCTCGAGCTGGCCGACACCGCGCGCAACGTCGCCGGCACGCTTGCGTTTGCATATGGACCGCTCGCCGGCGCCGCGGATCGAGCCACCGGGTTCGCGCCCCCTGGCTGCGCCCCGCGGCGTACGTCGTGCCGCTCTCGCTCGCCGCGGCCCTCATCGACCTACCGGCGTCGTTCGTCCAAGAATACACGCTGGAACGGCGCTTCGGTTTGAGCGACCAGAGCCGCGCGGGGTGGCTCGCCGACTACGTCAAGAGCGCGCTGGTCGGCACGGCGCTCGTGGCGCTCGTCGCGTCGCTGCTCGGCGTGGCGGTGCGGCACGCTCCGCGCGCGTGGGCTTGGATCGCGAGCGCCGGCGCGTTTCCGCTCTTCGTGATCGGCAACCTCATCGTGCCGATCTACATCATGCCGCTCTTCAACGCATTCGAACCGCTGGTCGGATCGCTCGAAGAGCGCCTGCGGAAGCTGGCGACGCGCTTCGGCGTCGGTGACGCCGCAATTCTGCGGATGGATATGAGCCGGCAGACGCGCAAGGCAAACGCCTTCGTCACGGGGATCGGGCGCACGCATCGCATCGTCCTCGGCGACACGCTCATCGCGGCGTTTCCCGAGGACGAGACCGAGTTCGTGGTCGCGCACGAGCTCGGCCATTACATCAACCGCGACACGTGGCGGCTCATCGGGGTCGGACAGGTCGCGGCGACGGCGCTCTTCTTGACCGCGGATGCGGCGACGTCGCGTGCGTCCCGCACGGAGCAGCGCTACCGCGCCCTGCTCCTCGTGCGTCTCTACGCCGTCATCGTCGCCGCATCGCAGGTCTTGCGTCCGCTGCTCTTCGCGTTTTCCCGGTCGCGGGAGTGGGCCGCCGACCGCTTCGCGCTCGCCGCGACCAACGATCCGCAGGCCGGCGCCGCGGCGTTCCGCCGCCTGCGCGAACAGAACCTCGCGGACGAAGACCCGCCGCGCTGGTACGAGCTCTTCTTCTCGTCGCATCCGTCGCTGCGTGCGCGCATCGCCGCGCTGGAAAAACCTTAGAGCGGCATTACGGCAAGATGGACGATGGCCGCGTGCGAAGCCACGCCGCCACGTCCGTCTTCGGCGTGACGTACGTTCCCGTTCTCAGCTCTTCACGCAGCTCGCCGAAGAGCCCGAAGCCTTCTGCGAACGCATCGTGTTTGTGGATCGATTCTTCGTTGACTTGGCTCGCGAAGACGAACGTTTCGTCGCCGAGGTCCGCGTACATATCCAGTGCGCGCGCCAGGATGCCGCGCACCACGTCTTCGACGAACTTCGGATTGTGATGGGCCTTGTTGACGATGAAGAACTCGTCCGGCCGCTTCAACAGGTCGTAGGTCTCGCTCGACATCGCGTTCTCGACGATCTCGACGAGATCTTCGGCCCGTACGGCATCCGCGTGCCGCTCCTCGGCGCCGAGCAGGATCGAGCCGCGGCCGCGCTGGTTGTGGGTGGCGACGGGGAGGGTGTCGAGCACGCGCTGTGCGTCCGCCTCGCTAAAGCCGGCGTCCACGAGCTCGTGCAGCGAGTGTTCGCGCATCATCGCCTGCGCGCACGGGCACGCCGTCATGCCCTCCGCTTCGACGCCGACCACGCGACGCGTACCCAATTGGTCCGCGTGGGCGATGCCGATCAGCGTGTAGGTCTCCTCGCCGCGTTTGCCGCTGACCGGGGTCCAGCGCTCTAGGCCGAAGTTCGCGCGGAGCCGCACGTCGGCGCGTATCGCGCACTGGCTGCCGACGACCTCGCTCGCGATCGCCTCGGCGAGCCGCTCGATGCGCGCCGGCTCGCTGTCGCGCGCCAGCACGTCGAGGGTCGCCTCCTCGAGGATCTCGGCGAATCGCGACATGTGCACGCCGGCCTTGTCGGGAGCGAGGTCGGCGACCATCGCCAGCTCCCCGTTATAGGCGCGCGCGTGGCCGTCTACCTCGAGATGGAGCACGCGGCGCACGCCCGCGACGCCGGCGCGATCGAGCGCGAGACGGATCTCGGGCTCTTCCGATTGACGGTCGGTATCGAAACGCAGCCCGCGCTCGCGGCGGCGCACTCCTCCGTCCGGCGGCGCCGCGACGATGTGCGGCGCGATCTCCGCCAGCGGCGCGACGTTGTACGGACGCACGTCGAGGTGCGGCTGGACGATCGCGCCGTCGAAGACCAACAGGTCGACGTCGATCGGCCGGGGCGCGAGGCGTCGCGTCCCGCGAGCGCGGCCGACCGCCAGCTCGACGTCGCGCGAGAAGCGCCTGAACGCCTCCGCATCGAGCTCCGAGCGCAGCGCGGCGGCGATGTTGAGGTACGCCGGCCCCTCCGCTCCGTGCGCCGCCGCCGATTCGAAGAAGGAGGACACGGCGACTATCTGCGCGCGGGCGCGCAACCGCTGCAGCGCGGCGAGAATGTTTCCCTGCCGGTCTCCGAGATTGGATCCGATCCCAATGTAGAGCTCGTGCACGATCACACCTTCGATGGGAATTCACGACGATCCCAGCGTACGTCTGCGAGATGCAGCGCGACGGCGTCTATCCCTACCTTCTCGATCCGAAACTGACGACGCAGGTGTGGGGCGGCGGCGAGCTCGTGCGCATCTATGGCAAGCACGGCGATCCGAACGCTCGACTGGGAGAGTCTTGGGAGTGTTGGGACGCCGATCGCGTGACCAACGGCGCTCTGGCAGGCTCGACGGTCGCGGACCTGCGCGCCGAGCTCGGCGCGGCGCTGCTCGGCGATCTCGATCCGAAACAGATCTTTCCCGTGCTCACCAAGATTATCACCGCGCACGATTGGCTGTCGGTCCAGGTGCATCCGGACGACGCATACGCGCAGCGCGTCGAGCACCAGCCGTTCGGCAAAACCGAGTGCTGGTACGTCATGGACGCGCAGCCCGGCGCCGAGATCGTCTACGGCTGGACGCGCAAGACGTCGCGCGACGAGTACGAGCGCCGCGTCGCCGACGGCACGCTCGGGGAACTGCTGCGAAAGATCCCGGTGAAGACCGGCGACGCAGTCTATATTCCGCACGGCGTCGTGCATGCGATCGGACCCGGCGTCACCGTCTTCGAGACGCAGCAGGCGTCGGACCTGACCTATCGCATGTTCGACTACAACCGCCTCGGATTGGACGGTAAGCCGCGCGAGCTGAACGTGCGCAAGGCCGCCGACGTCTTGAAATACGCGGCCGAAGCCGGCGGCACGCTCTTGCAGATTCCCTACACGTTCGAAGGACTTGACCGCACCGCGCTGATCGCCGACGCCCACTTCGTGGTCGAACGCGTCGTCGCGAGCGCGGAACCCGCGACGATGGCGACCAACGGACGGCCGTTGATACTCATGTCGCTCGACGCGCCTTTGGAAGTGACGAGCGGCGAAGCGGTCGTAACGCTCGGCGCCTACCAGACCGCGTTGATCGCCGCGGGCTCGGAGTGGTGCACCGTGCGCGCCGCGCGCAACAACGCGCCGTTCATGTTCGTGACGCCGCCCGCGAACCGTGAGCTGCTCGCCGAGCGCCTCATCGCCGCCGGCATCGCGCAAGAGCAGATCGATCGCTTCATGGAGCAGTTCTGACGGCGCTGGTGCCCTGGGACGGCGCGCTGGCACCGGGGCAGACGCGCGATCCAAACGGCGACCTGGTACTCGGAAACATCCCCGCGCAGCGCCTCGCGGAACAGTTCGGGACGCCCCTGCTCGTCGTGAACCTCGGCGTCGTGGACGCGGCGCTGGATGCGCTCGAAGGGTGCGCGCGTCCGCTCGGCGTCGGGATATCCTACGCCGCGAAGGCGTTTGCGACGGTCGAGTTCCTGCGCTACCTCGCCCGGCGATCCGTCGGCCTCGACGTCTGCTCGCTCGGCGAGCTCGTCACCGCGGAGCGCGCCGGCTTTCCGGCGGAGCGAGTGACGCTGCACGGCGCCGGAAAGGACGACGACGAGCTCATCGCCGTCTGTCGCGGCCGAGCCGGCTGCGTCGCCGTGGACGGAGTCGAAGAGCTCGCGCGCCTGGCGCGCCTGTCGCGCGACGCCGGGCCGGCGCAGGTTCTGCTGCGCCTCAACGTCGGCATCGAAGCGCACACGCACGACTTTCTGCGCACCGGCGGCGACGACACCAAATTTGGAATTCACCGGCGCGACGAGATGCTCGCGGCCGACGCGCTGCGCGAGTCGCCGCATCTGCTCTTCGCGGGGCTGCACGCGCACGTCGGGTCGCAGATCTACGAGTCGTCCCCGTACGTCGCGGCCGCACAAGAGCTCGTTGCCGCCGCGGCGCGCTTCGCGGCCGCGGGCCTCCCGGCGCGGCGCATCGTCATCGGCGGCGGATTCGGGGTGCAGACGCGACCGGGCGGACGATCCGAATCGCTCGACGTGAGTGCGACGTTGCGCGCCGCGATCGAATGCGTCGCGCGGGACGCGCACGAATACGGCATTCCCGCGCCGCGGGTCGACATCGAACCCGGGCGGACTGTGATCGGGCCGGCCGGAACCACGCTGTATCGTATCCTGGCAATCAAGCGCCAAACGCAGCGCACTTTCGTCGTCGTCGACGGAGGCATCGCCGAAAATCCTCGTCCCGCGCTGTACGGCGCTTACCACCACGTGGTGCCGGCCGCGGCGGCGGACGGCGAGCTTGCGGAGGTCACGCTCTGCGGCCGATCCTGCGAAAACGACGAGCTCGGGATCGTAACGCTGCCCAGCGGGCTGCACAGCGGCGACCTGCTCGCGATGTGCACGACGGGCGCCTACACGTACAGCATGGCCGGAAACTACAACCGCTTCCCGCGCCCGGCCGTCGTCGCCGTGGCCGGCGGCGCGCAGCGGCTGCTGGCCCGGCGCGAGAGCATCGACGACGTCCTGCGCAACGACGCGTGACCGGATGCCGGCCGGATGCATCCGCATAGCTTCCTCGCGCGTTGATACGGGCGTATGGAGACGCAAACTGCGACCTTCGCGGCCGGCTGCTTCTGGGGCGTCGAGGCCGCGTTCCGCCAGCTCCCCGGCGTGCTGGACGCCGTTTCCGGTTACGCGGGCGGCGACGCCGAGAATCCGACGTACCAGCAGGTCTGTGGCCACAGGACGGGTCACGCCGAGGCCGTCGAGGTGACGTTCGACCCGAAACGCGTCACCTACGACGAGCTCTTGAATCACTTTTGGCAGATCCACGACCCTACGCAGCTCAACCGCCAGGGCCCGGACGTTGGCGATCAGTATCGTTCGGCGATCTTCACGCACGGCGCCGAACAGGAGCGCGCCGCGATCGCCTCGCGCGATCGCGAGCAGCAGCGCTACGCGCGTCCGATCGTAACGCAGATCGTGCCCGCACCGCGATTCTGGCCCGCGGAAGAGTACCACCAGCGCTACTTCGAAAAGAACGGCGGCGCCGCGTGTCACGTCATTCCCGGCGGCGCCCGATGAGGCGCGCGCAGTTCGTGACCGCGGCCGCGGCGCTGGTCGCGGGATTCGGCTTTGCGCTTCGCGGACGAGCCACCGAACAGGCCTACGCGGTAGCGCACAGCGACGCCGAGTGGATGGCGCTCTTGGGGCCGCAGCGCTTTGACATCTTGCGCCGCGGGGGAACGGAGCCGGCCTTCTCGAGCCCTCTGATCGGTGAGAAACGCGCGGGGGTCTATCGCTGCGCGGGCTGCGCGCTGACGCTGTTTACCTCCCGCGCGAAGTACGACAGCGGCGACGGGTGGCCGTCGTTCTGGAACGTGCTGCCGAATACGACGCGAACGCAGAACGACTATGCCTTGATCGAGCCGCGCACGGAGGTGCACTGCCGGAGATGCGGCGGACACCTCGGACACATCTTCGACGACGGTCCTGCCCCGACGCATCTGCGCTACTGCATCGACGGGCTCGCGCTGCGCTTCGTGCCGAACGCCGCCGCGTCGTAGCGCGGCGCATGCGGATACTGATCACCAACGACGACGGGATCGATTCACCCGGAATTCGCGCGCTGACCGACGCGCTCGGCAGCGAGCACGCGACCGTCGTCGTCGCGCCGTCGGGCAACCGCAGCGGCGTTTCACACGCGATCACGGCGGACGAGGCCATCACCCTCGAGCGCCGCGAGGATTGCGGCTGTCTCGCCTTCTCCTGCTCCGGAACGCCGGCCGACTGCGTGTTCCTCGGATCGACCGAACTCTCCCCACGCCCGGATCTCGTCATCAGCGGCATCAATCACGGCCCGAACCTGGCGGACGACGTGAACTACTCCGGCACCGTCGCCGGTGCGGTCGAAGCCGCACTCCTCGGGATCCCGGCGCTCGCGGTCTCGCTGGCGAGCAACCACGCGGAACCGCTCGGGCGACGTTACTGGGAGAGCGCGGCGGAGATCGTGCGGCAGTGCATCACAGCCGCCTTCGACGGCCTGAGCGACACGACGCGCTACTGTAACCTGAACGTCCCAAACCTGCCGCTGTCGCAGATCCGCGGCGTCGCCGTCACGCGTCTCGGCCGCAAGCGCATCTGCGGTCGCATGGTCGGACAAGAAGGCGGCGGCACCACGCGCTACTACCGCGCGTGGGAATCGCCCTTCGAAACGGATCGCGAAACGCTCGGCACCGACATCGGCGCCGTGCACGCCGGCTACGCGAGCCTTACGCCGCTCTTGCTGGATCGGAGCGCGCCGGTGACGCCGTCGCTGGACTGGCTGCGCCTCGGGAGGCTGCGTCCCGCAAACTCGGCGATCGGCGCGAGCCGGCGCATCAAACTCTCGAACTGATCGCAATCGAGCGACTGCGCGCCGTCCGAGAGCGCGTTGGGCGGATCGGGATGCACCTCGATGAGCAGTCCGTGCGCGCCCGCGGCGATGCTCGCGATCGCGATCGGCGGTACCAGCCGCGCGATCCCCATCGCGTGCGACGGATCGACGATCACCGGCAGATGCGTCATCTCCTCGAGTAGCGGTATGACCGAAATGTCGAGCAGGTTGCGCGTCGCGACGTCGAACGACCGTACGCCGCGCTCGCACAGCACGACGTCCTCGTTGCCGCCGAGCAGCACGTATTCGGCGGCCAGCAGCCACTCCTGAACGGTCGCCGATAGGCCGCGCTTCAACAGCACGGGCATGCGCATCTGACCGACCTCGCGCAGCAGGGGAAAGTTCTGCATGTTGCGCGCGCCGATCTGGAGCATGTCCGCGTACCGCGCGACCTTTTCAACGTCGCGCGGATCGAGCACCTCGGTTACGACGCCCAGACCGAAGCGGTCGCCGGCGTTGCGCAGCATCTTGAGCGCCTCTTCGCCGAGCCCTTGGAACGAATACGGGGACGTGCGCGGCTTGTAGGCGCCCCCGCGCAGCACGTTCGCACCCGATTGGGCGACGCCGCGGGCGGCGTCTTCGAGCTGTTCGCGCGATTCGACGCCGCAGGGGCCGGCGCAAATCGCGACTTCGTCTCCGCCAAACGTCGCACCGCTGCGCAAGCGCACGACCGTCCGTTCCGCCCGCGCATCGCGCCGGACCAAGCGGTACGATTGCGGTACGTTCACTCCTCGCTCCACCTTCCTCGCTTCGACGAGCCCTGTGCCTGCTCTTACTCGTGCCTGCTCTTACTAAGGAACGGCCGTTCCCCTGCGTGAATCAGGGCGGCAGTGGAGCACGTTGCGGTCACGGGAGTGGGAGTAGTATCGCCGATCGGCTACACGGTCGAGTCGTTCTGGCGCAATCTGGTCGACGGGAAGCGCGCCATCGCTCCGATGGGCGACGGCGGGCGGGTCTCGGGCAACGCGCTGTGGGCGGCCGTACCCGACGACTTCTTGGCGCACACGGGGCTGCCGCCGGCAGCGCTGCGGAACACCGATCGCTTCACCCAATATGCGATGGTAGCCACCGCCGAGGCGCTGCGGCGCGCGAACTACGAGCCTCCCGCGCGACGCACCGCCGTGATCATCGGCAATACGATGGGCGGCTTCCCGCTGGTCGCGGACGCGCAGACGCGATTCGTCGAGGACGGCGGGCGCGCCGTCACCCCCAAGCTGATGGCGCTCGTCATCCCGAACATGGCGAGCGCGCTGATCGCGATGCACTGGAGGCTGCACGGTCCGCAACTTGCGATCAGCACCGCGTGCGCGTCGTCACTCGACGCCATAGGTCTCTCCGCCGGAATGATCGAGCGCGGCGAGATCGACGCCGCGATCGCGGGCGGCAGCGAGACGCTGCTGAGCCCGCTGGTGTACGAGAGTCTCGTTCGCGCCGGCGCGCTTTCGCGGAACGGCGACGCAGACCGTGCGTCGCGGCCTTTCGACGTCGACCGCGACGGCTTCGTGATGGGCGACGGCGCCGCGGTGCTGGTGTTGGAGCGCGCGGAGCAGGCCGCGGCCCGCGGCGCCGAAATTCTCGCCCGCATCCGCGGATACGGGTCGGTCGCGGACGCGTATCACATCACGTCGCCCGATCCATCGGCGGAGTACGAGGTCGTCGCCATGCGCGACGCGCTCGATCGCGCCGGCGATGCGGCAAGGGAGTGCCGCGTGGTGTACGCGCACGCTACGGGCACGATCGTCGGCGATGCCGCGGAATCGCGGGCCATCGACAGCGTGTACGGCGGCGACGGCGCGGTCGTCGTCACCTCCATCAAGGGCCACGTCGGTCACAGCATGGCGAGCTCGGGAGCGATGTGCGCGATCGCGGGCATCCTCGGGATGCACCATTCGCTGATACCTCCGACGATGGGAACGGAACGCCTCGATCCGGCGACGCGCTTCGATCTGGTACGGTCGCGGCCGCGCGTCCATTCGTATTCGGCCTTTCAGGTAAACGCGTTCGGCTTCGGCGGACAAAACGCTTCGCTCGTCGTATCAAGGTAGCACGGCGATGAATCTTCTCGTCAAAGGAACGAGCGGACCGCTGACCGGCGAGGTCGAGGTTCCGAACTCGAAATACCACGCGCACCGGGCGCTCATTCTTGCATCGCTTGCTCAAGGCACGAGCAGGATTCGCGGCCTGTCCGACGCGCGTCACGTGCAATACACGATGGACGTGCTGCGCGCGCTCGGCACGAAGATCGAGGTCGGACGGTCAGACGCTGGTCGTGACAGGCGGAGCGTACCACGTGAAGCGCAAGGTCGTCTCGGTCGGGAGCTCGGGTTCCACGCTCTACTTCATGATCGGCCTGGCGGCGCTCGCGGACGCGCCGATCACGCTGACCGCTCAGAAGTATTTCCGTCGCCGTCCGGTCGGGCCGCTTCTCGACGCGCTCGCGCACATGGGCCTGCGCTTCGAGTCGGCCAACGGCTGCCCGCCGATCGCGATCGAGCCGGGAAAGCCGCGCGGCGGGACGATCGTCATTCCCGGAACGCTTTCGCAGTGGATCTCCGGCCTGTTGCTGCTCGCGCCGTTCGCGCGCGAGCGAACCGTCATCGAGGTCGAGGGCGAGCCGAACGAGCGCCCGTACATCGCGTTGACGGCGGAAATGATGCGCGAGTTCGACCTGCACGTGCGGATCGCGCCGGACTTCCGGCGATTCGAGATCGAGCCGGGACAGATTGCCCGGCCGGCATCCGTCGAGCTGCCGCCCGACATCGGCTCGGCAGCGTTCGGGCTCGCCGTGACCGCGATTCACCCGTCCGACGTGCTGTTCCGCGGTCTGCAGAAACTGTCGGGCGAGCTGCCGGATCACCCGGAGGGCGCGTTTTTGGAGATCGTCCAAGAGATGGGGCTGCCGATGGCGTACGACGCCGACGCGCAGGCGGTGCGCGTCAAGCACGACGGCGTCGACCTCCGGGGCCTGCGCGTCGACTGCCGCGACATCCCCGACATGCTGCCGATTCTCTCGACGCTCGGCACGTTCGCGCGCGGCGAGACGGTGCTCGAGCACATCGAGCACGTCCGCCTCAAGGAGTCGGATCGCGTCGCCGCGATGCTGCAGCTCAATCGAATGGGCGGGCGGCTCGAGCTCCACGCGGATCGCCTCGTCGTCCACGGCGTCCCACAACTCTTCGGCGCGAGGCTGTCGTCCTTCAACGATCACCGCATCCTGATGTCGCTCGCCGTCGCCGCCTCGCGGGCCGAGGGGCAAAGCACGTTGACGTATCCGAACGCGTATCGCATCTCGTATCCGCGCTTTCTGGAGGCGATGCGCGGCATCGGCGTTCCGATGTCGATCTCCGACGAACCGCTCAACGCCCGACGCGACGGGCCCAAGCCGCACGCGCCGATGCTCAAGCCGGACCGCGCGGCCGCCCTCACGCTGCCCGAGCTGCTGACCCGGCACGCCGCGGCGTCGCCGGCGGAGCTGGCCGTCGTCGAGACCCGCGAGGGAACCGACGCTACGGTGACCTGGGCCGAGCTGCGCGATCGCGTCGACCGCGCCGCCATGCTGCTGCTGCAACTCGGGGTGCGGCCCGGTGAGGCCGTCGCGTACCAGCTGCCAAACTGCATCGAATTCGTCGTCGTCACGCTGGCGGCGCTGCGCGTCGGCGCGATCTGCTGTCCGCTGATGCCGATCTTCCGCGAGCGCGAGGTCGCCTTCTGCCTGCGGCGCTCGCGCGCACGCGTTCTCTTCGTTCCAGACGAGGCGCGAGGCCGCCGCTACGCCGACGAGATCGCCGCGATGCTGATCGAGGCCTCGGCCTTCCGCGGCAACCTGCCGCTGCAGCTCGAGCACGTAATCGTCTCGACCAGCGGCCGCAGGACGCACGCGCTTCCGGCGCCCGATAACTCGGACGCGCCGGTGCACTGGCTGCGCTTTCAAGAGGCGCTCGCGGGGGCCGAAATCGACGCCAGGCTGCTCGACGCGCGGGCGCCCGCGCCGGCGGCTCTCGCGCAGCTCCTCTTCACGTCGGGCACGTCGGGAGAGCCCAAGGGCGTGCTGCATCGCAACGACGTCTTGATGCGTGCCGCGGCGATGGAAGTCGAACACTTGGGGCTCTCGGGCGAGGATCGCATTTTCGTTCCGTCGCCGCTCGCGCATCAGACCGGCTTCCTGTACGGGATGTGGCTCGCGATCGTGATGGGCGTCCCACAGATACTGCAATCCGTCTGGGACGCACCGCGCGCGCTGCGCGCGCTCAACGACTGGGACGGCACGTTCGTGCAAGCCGCGACGCCGTTCTTAGCCGATCTCGTGAAGGCCGTCGACGAGGGCCATCGTCCGCCGGCGGCGCTGCGTATCTTCGTCGCGACCGGAGCCGCAGTGCCGCGCGGACTCGCGGAACGCGCTACCCGCGTTCTCGGAACTGCGGTGTGCGGCGCGTGGGGCACGACGGAGTCGTGCCTCGGATCGCTTTCCGCGCCGGGCGACGAGGCCGCCAAGGTATGGGGCACGGACGGCCGCGCGCTGCGCGGCATCGGGCTGCGCATCACCGACGCGCAAGGACGCTCGTTGCCCGCCGGAGAGGAGGGTCACTTCGAGGTTCGGTCGCCGACGATGTTCGAAGGCTACGCCGGTCACGCCGACTGGACGGCATCGGCCTTCACCGGCGATGGGTGGTTCCGCACCGGCGACCTCGGTGTGATGGACGAATCCGGATACATCCGTATCACGGGTCGCCTGCGCGACGTCATCAATCGCGGCGGGGAAAAAATTCCGGTCGCGGAGGTCGAGCAGCTGCTCGGGGATCATCCCGCCGTCGACGACGTCGCTATCGTCGCGATGCCGGACGCGCGGCTCGGCGAGCGTGCCTGCGCCTTTGTCGTGGTTCGGCCGGGCGCGCGCCTCGATTTCGATCAGATGCAGCACTATCTCGACGCCTGTCAAGTCGCGAAACAGTACTGGCCCGAGCGGCTCGAGATCGTTACCGAGCTGCCGCGCACGCCGTCCGGCAAGGTGCAAAAGTACGTGCTGCGCGAGCGCGCCAAGACGCTACGACCCTCGGCGCGAGTTCCGGAGAAGATTTCGTGAAACAGCTCGAGCGCGCCGGCGTTTTCGACGAAACCGCATTCGCGCGGCTAAAGGACGAGATCGCGGCCTACGTCGCGGGCCCCGGCGAGGCGTGGGCCTCGCGCATCGAGTCCGAGAGACGCGTGCCGCTCGAGCTCTGGGAGGAGCTGCGCGAGCGCGGCTACCTGTCGCTCGCGGCGCCCGCGGCGTACGGCGGCCGCGAGATCCCGTTCGTCCGGTATCTGGAGCTGATCGAGCTCTTCTCGATGTCGCACGCGTCGATCCGTATGATCGTCCACGTCGTCAACGGCACCTGGCGCGCCATGGATCGCTTCGCTACGCCGGAGCAGCGCCGGAAATTCGTCGTTCCGTCGGTGCGCGGCGAGATCAAGATTGCATTCACGCTGACCGAACCGACCGCGGGGACGGGCGCCGATCTGCGATGCAGCGTCGAGCGCGAAGGCGACACGTACTACCTGAGCGGCGAGAAGCACCTCATCACGTTCGGCACGATCTGCGACTACTGGCTGCTCTTCGCTCGCACGGCCGGAACGCGCGGCCCCGACGGAACCGTCGCGCTCCTCGTCGACCGCGGCGCGCCGGGCGTCGCGGTAACCGCCATGGACGAATCGATGGGCGTTCGCGGCACCGATCACGCGCGGTTGACGTTCGCTCGCGCGCCGGTCCCGGTCGCAAATCGGCTCGGCGCCGAGGGCGAGGGGCTGTCGGTCGCGCTCGGCGGGTTCCTGACGCCGAGCCGCATCTCCGTGGCGATGAGCTGCGTCGGATTGGCGCGGCGCGCGCAGGAGCTCGCGATGGCCTACGCCGGCAAGCGCGAGACGTTCGGCAAGACGCTCGCACAACGCCAGGCGATCCGCTTCATGCTCGCCGAGAACGCGACCGATATCGAGGCGTCGCGGCAGCTCGTGCTGCACGCGGCACGGCAGTGGGAGGCCGGCGCGGCGGATGCCGTAATGCTCTCGTCGATGTCGAAGCTGCAGGCGGTGGAGATGTTGACTCGCGTGACCGACAAGGCGCTCCAGATCCACGGCGGCATCGGTTTCTGGCAGCCGAACGCGATCGAGCGCGTCTATCGCGACGCCCGTGCGCAGCGCTTCGAAGAGGGGACGAACGAGATCCAGAAGACCGTCATCGCGCGCGAGCTCATCGAAGGAAGGAACGCGTGAGGCGGTTCGAGGGCAAGGTGTCGCTCATCACGGGCAGCTCGCGCGGAATCGGGCGAGCCCTGGCGCTCACGCTCGCGCGCGAGGGCGCCGCGGTAATCGTCAACTATCAGCGCAACGCCGAGATGGCGGAGCAGGCCGTGCGCGAGATCGAGGCGCTGGGTTCGCGCGCCATCGCGGTGCAGGCGAACGTGGAGAGCACCGATGACATCAACCAGCTCTTCGAGCGCGTCGAAGCCGAGTTCGGCGGACTCGATCACTTCGTCTCCAACGCCGCCGCGAGCTCATTCAAGAAGATCGCCGACCTCAAGGCGCACAACCTCGACCGCTCGTTCGACCTCAACGTCCGCGCGTTCGTCCTCGGTGCGCAGCGCGCGGTCAAACTGATGAAGCATGGCGGACGCATCGCCGTGCTTTCCAGCTACGGCAGCATTCGAGCCTACCCGACGTATGCGAACCTCGGCTCGAACAAGGCGGCCATCGAGGCGTGGGTGCGCTACATGGCCGTTGAGTTCGCGCCGCACGGGATCAACGTCAACGCCGTCAACGGCGGGTTGATCGACACGGAGTCGTGTGCGTACTTCTATCACAACGTTCCGGGTATGGCGCCGATCGACTCCGTTCTCGCGAAGATCCCGAAAGGGCGCATGGGGACGACCCAAGAGGTCGCCGACACGATCGCGTTCCTGCTCGCGCCGGAGTCGGAGTACATCACCGGCCAGACGATCTGCGTGGACGGCGGTTTGAGCGTGATCGCGCCGCCGTTCTACTCCGAGACGTCTCCGCCGCTCTCGCTCACCTAGAGAATCTCTAAGGCGTGCCTTCGAGCGACCCGTTCGCGCACGCACTGCGCCCCGGCACCATCGGAACGCTGACGCTGCGCAACCGCATTATCATGGGCTCGATGCATATGGGCATCGAGTCCGACGGGCCGGCACTCGCGGCGTTCTACGCCGAACGAGCGCGCGGCGGCGCCGGTCTGATCGTCACGGGCGGATCGTCGGTTAGCCGCGTCGGCGCGGGCGGCCGTAACTACAGCTTCGTCAACGACCCAAACAGCGCGCCGGCGCTCCGCGCCGCTGCCGATGCCGTCCACGACGCCGGCGGGCGGATCGCTTTGCAGCTGTTTCACGCCGGACGCTATGCGCTGCGCTCCTCATTCGGGCTCCAGCCCGTCGCGCCGTCCGCCGTCGCGTCGCGCTTCTCTCCCGACCCGCCGCGCGCGCTAGAGGAGGCGGAGATCCACGCGACGATCGGCGACTTCGCGCGCGGTGCGGTCCGCGCGCGCGAGCTCGGTTTCGACGCCGTCGAGGTGATGGCGTCGGAGGGCTATCTGCTCAACCAGTTTCTGTCGCCGCTGACGAATCGGCGCGACGACTTCTGGGGCGGAGACTTCGAGCGGCGGATGAACCTGCCGCGCGCCGTGCTGCGCGAGATTCGCGCGCAAGCCGGCCGCGATTTTGCCGTGATCTTCCGCATCTCCGGTACGGATCTGATGCCCGGCTCCACGACGCAAGTGGAGACGCTAGCTCTTCGCGACGGCGCTGGCGTCCGACGGGGTCGACGCGCTCAACGTCGGCATCGGCTGGCACGAGTCGTCGATACCGACCGTGCAGCAGATCGTGCCGGGCGGCGTTTGGGTGCGCTTCGCCGCTGCCGTCAAACGCGCAGTCGGCGGCGTGCCGGTGATCGCCAGCAACCGCATCAACAGCATCGACGCCGCGGAAGACGTGCTCGCCGCGGGCAGCGCCGACTTCGTCTCGCTGGCGCGGCCGTTTCTGGCCGACTCGGCGATCGTCGCCAAAGCCATGCGGCCGCAGCTCGTCGACACGTGCATCGCGTGCAATCAGGCGTGCATCGATCGCTCCCTCCTCGACGAGCCGGTGTCGTGCATGGTCAACCCGCGCGCGGGGCGCGAGCTCGAGTTTCCCGAGATTCCCGTTGGCGCGGATCGAGCGCGCCGGTTCGCCGTGGTCGGCGGCGGGCCCGCCGGAATGGAGGCCGCCCGCGCTCTCGCCGCGCTCGGTCATCGCGTCGAGCTGTTCGAGGCCGACGGTGAGCTCGGCGGCCAATTTCGCATGGCGCGGCGGGTTCCGGGAAAGCGCGACTTCGGCGAAACGATCCGTTATTTCGCGAACGAGCTGCCGCGATTGGGGGTTACGGTCCACCTGAACCGGCGCGTCGCCGGTGCCGCGGCGCTGCGCGGCTTCGATGCGATCGTGCTCGCGAGCGGTGTGGTGCCGCGTTCCGCGCGCCTCGCCGGCAGCGATCTGCCCAACGTGATCTCGTACGCCGATCTCCTGCTGCACGACCGCGACGTGGGCGAACGCGTGGCCATCATCGGCGCGGGCGGCATCGGCGTCGACGTCGCGCACTATCTGAGCAACGGCGAATCGGACGTCGACGAGGGTACCCGCTTCCTCTACGAGCAGGGCCTCGCCGCGCCGTCCGACGGCGCGATCGTCGTCGCCGGCCGAAAGCGGGTCGCCTTGATGCGCCGCGGCACGACGATCGGCGAACGCATCGGCAAGACGACGCGCTGGGCCGTGCTGCGCGCGCTACGCGCGGCGGGCGTCGAGACGCACACGGGCGTCAACTACGAGGCGATCGTCTCAGGCGGCGTTCGCATCCGCGACGCCGGCGGCAACGCGCGCACGATCGAGGCGGATACCGTCATCGTCGCCGCGGGCCAGGAGCGCAACGATGTGCTCCTGGCCGCAGTGCACGAGCTCGGCGTGCCGTACCGCGTCGTCGGCGGCGCTAAGGACGCGGCCGAGCTCAACGCGGTGCGTGCCTTCGATGAGGGCTTGCGCGCCGCGCACGAGCTCGCCCGCGCATTTTAGATCAGCGCGCGAGTCGTCGATGCGCGTCGGGTAGCGGGAAGGTCAGCGCCGGCAGCGCGATCGCTTCCGGGGTGAGCCCGGAACTCGGTTCCCTGACGCCCGACGCGATCAAGACCTCGGTGCCGATCTGTTCGGAGCTGAGTTTTCCCCAGTTGCCCGCGCTCATCGCCCAGCCGTTCGCATAGGTGTCGTTCTTGTATGCTTCGATGATGCACGCGAACCAGAACTGGCCCTTGGCTAGACTCCGCATGTAATACGACGCCTTGTACGTGTTGTAGAATCCCTGCACCGGATCGAGGTTCGCGAACTTTTCGATGACCGCGATCGAGTGCTCTCCTTTGCGCTTGCCGCATTCCGCAGGCATCGTCGTCGAACCGATGACCGTATAGTCGTCGGAATAAAGCGTCTTTGGCAGCGTACCGTTTCCCGGATACCAGTCCGGCACCTTGACGGTGCCGCGCTTGAACGGCAGCGGCTCGCGGCCCTCCGAGCGAACGTCGATGTATCCGTCGCTGGGCAACTCGAAGAGCTGCGTCAGCTTGTTATATCCTAGCGCGCGCTCGGAAAGCGTATAGCGCGACGGCTTATCGAGCGACACCTGTGTCGTGGATGCATAGTTATCTTGGATTTTCCGACGGCCGAGGTCCGCAAACGATAGCTGGCCCGAATACGTCCCATCGGCGGCCTCGGTGTAGGCATTGTTCTCTTCGAATGCGCCTTTGCCGGAGAGGGCTTGGTCGACATACGACGTGTGGGCCGCGGCCGCGCTCCAATGGTTTCCGGTCGTCAGCGGAAAGTCGAACGAGTTCTCTCCGTTTGGGTACGTGTCGGTGCCCGTTTCGCTAAACGGCCCCTGCACGTACGTAAAGTCGTCGGAAAGAATGATTTGCGCAATCCCGCCGTCGTGCGGAAGAAATCCAATGGCGTTGTGAAGGTTCTCAACGTATCCCGCTTTCGAATCGATCCGCTCGAGAACGTTGTAGAGGCTCTTCTTCTTCTGGTCGAGCACAAACTTTACCGTCGTCACGCCGTCGTCGCTTCCGGGCGCGGAGCTCGGCGTGGCGGTCGGCCCCGACCACGTCTTGGTGATCCACTTGTTCGTGTAGGGATACGGGATCGTGACCGGTGCCGTCACCGGCGGCGTGGCCGTCGGCGCCGGAAATGGTTGGTGAAGCGGCGCCTGGGCGCCGGGCGGAAGTGTCAGTCCGCTTCCGCTCTGCCCCGAGCATCCGACGATGCCGAAAAGCAAGGCGACGCCGAGGGCGGCGCCGCCGATCCGAACGTTGCGTTGCATGTGCAACTCCTTTGCGTAGCCTGGGGGTAGGGGCTCCATTATACCCGTGCGGCCGGCGCCGCCATCACGCGTACCGGCGCCGGTCGTCCCGCGCGTATCCGAGAATCGTTTCCACGCCTACCGAGCTTCCTTCAGCAGCCCTTGCAGCTGCGTGACGTGGGCTGCGAACGCAGCGCGGCCTCGCTTCGTGAGACGATACCGCGTCAGGGGCCGCCGGTTGACGAACCTCTTCTCCTCCTCGACGTAACCCGCATCGACGAGCTTGCTCAGGTGCGCGCCGAGATTCCCGTTGCTCACATCGAGCGAACGCGCCAGCTCCGAGAACGCGACCCAATCGAAGTTGAGAAGCTCCGCGATCACGCCCAGGCGCACTTTAGAGAGCAGCAGCTCGTCCACGTACGAATCTATTCGCGAGCGAGCAGCTCGCTGACGCCGAATCCGCCATAACCGGCCAGCATTCCAGCGGCGAGAACGTAGCCCGCGAAGCTTGGAGCAGCGAAGTTCGCCGCGATGAGCGAGACGACGACGAGCACGCCTGCGATTTGCGCGCGACGGTTGCCGTGCATGCCGATGTAGAAGAGCACGATCGCTTCGGCGACGCTCCAGATCGCCGCCGACGCTAGGCCTGAAAAGATCCGGTACGCGGCGGCGTTGGCCACGAACGCCAGCGCGAGCGTGAGCCACAATACGTTGAAGAATTCGCGCTGAATGAGCGAGCTGCGCGCGAGCATATGCCGCGTCCGTCGCGCTCGAACGATCGTAAAGATCGCGCAGGCTGCGATGACGACTGGAATCGACCAGAGCGCGCCGGCCGGAACCGCACCGTTATCGAAAAGCTGGAATAGGGTTGCGACGAACGCAGAGCCCGCTCCCCACACCGCGAAGTACTCGCCGCCGGCACAGAGCCGCTGCTGCGACTCGGCCAGAATGCGGTCGACCATCTCGATGTGATCGCGCGCCTCGGAAGCCTTGAAATGATCCACGTTCACACCCCCGCCGTCCAGGCCGCGAGCGCCCAGCCGCCGAGCAGCGCGACGGCCCATGCTGCCGCGCGCCCCAGCGGGCCGTCGGGCAGCGCGCGGCACACAAGCCACACAAGATAGCCGTAAGCTATCCAAGCAAACGCCAGCCTTGCCAGGCATGGCTCGACCGCGTCGACCGCAGCTTGGTAATCGGATCGCAGAATAATCTGTTTCATAGACTACTCTGTTGTAGCACGGGTGCGCGGAGGCCGTCAAGCCCCATCGGCCGCGGAACGCCGTTGACGGTAGACGCCGTGCCCTGGTATCGTACCGAAGTCATGTACGCGATCATCGAGTCCGGCGGCAAGCAGCATCGAGTCGCCGAGGGCGACGTCATCCGCTGCGACCTGGTGGCGGGCGAAATCGGATCCGAGGTCACATTCGACCGCGTGATGCTCGCGGGAAGCGGCGACGCGGTCAAGGTCGGTAGCCCGATACTGGACGGGGCGAGCGTCAGCGGTACGGTCCTGCGCCACGCCAAGGACAAAAAGATCCTGGTCTTCCGCTATAAGCCGAAGAAGCGCGTGCGCAAGCTCAACGGCCACCGCCAGCCGTACGCCGAAGTCAAGATCACCAAAATAACGCTTCCCTAAAGGACGAGCGCCCTGCTCGAGGTTATCTTCTACCGGGACGAACGCGATCGTCTCGCCGGCGTCTCCGCGCGCGGCCACGCCGATTTCGCGGAATACGGACAGGACATCGTCTGCGCGGCGGTCTCGGCCGTTTTGCAGGCGGCGCGACTCGGCCTGCAAGAGCACGCCCGGATCGAGCTCGAGGCTCGCCAGACGCCCGGCGAGCTGCATCTGCGCTGGCCGGAGGAGCGGCGCGACCTCGCCAGCCTGAGCGCCATCGTCGCGACGGCGGAGCTCGCGGTTGCGCAAATTGCACGGCGCTTCCCCGACCACGTCAAGCTGCGGCGCCGTCGCGTCGCACGTGAACCGGGAGGCTCGGCCTCCGGACGGGTAACAAGATTGGCAGACCGAAGGAGGCGGCACGATGTCTGAGAGCTATCGAACCACGTCACACGACCAGCCATGGTCAGGCAGTCCGGGCAACGGTTATCAGAGCGGCGAGAGACCCGCGCACTCCGGCGACGACGCGGGAGAGGCCGGTAAGATCGTACTCATCGGCGTGCTCGGCGGCCTACTGTCGGCGGCCGGCTACATGATCTACCGCCGCCTACCCGACGAGCAGAGGGAACGGCTACACGCTCAGGTCCGCCAGATCGTGCAGCAGCGCATCACGGAGATCCGTCAGAACTTCAATATCTAGGGCTTTTCGGCGGGGGGTTCGCTCTCGGGAATGTCGGGCGGCGGGGGCTTGGGCGGCAGCGGCGGTTCGGGACCTTCGGCGGCGCGCTCCATCTCGGCGATGAAGGAGTGCGAAGTGCTCTGAACCTCGCGCATGAACCGGCCCGCCTGGCGCATGACCTTGGGCAGTCGGTCGGGCCCGAACAGCAAGAGCGCGAGGACGGACACGACGAGGATGTCGGGCACCGAGAACATCGGAGCCTATCTTTCCGGGGGCGTTGCCGGACTTCCGCCGCTAGCGGGGGGAGGGCTTACCTCGGAACCCGTGCAAGCATCAGGACCCGCCCGTGAAGATCATTTACACACGCGGCAACCGCACCGAAACGCTGGCCTCGCTCGCGACGTTGCGGAAGATCCTTAACCGGTTCGTTGCGCATCGCGTCTTCTACGAAGTGTCGAGCCGCAGCAAACGCGGGCACGAATTCTTTTCCGCAAAGAACGTGTTTGTCGTGGGATTGATCGAGGTGACCAACTTCGACCATCTCAAGATCCTCATCTTCGATGCGAACAGCCAGACGCACTCGGTCGAGATCATCAATCCGCAGACGATGCGAATCTACGACGAGCTGCCGGGCCGCGGATTCGCCGTCTCCTTCATCAGCGGCGACTCGAGCGGCGTCGAGACGCGTTGTTACATCCGGGACGAGGGCGAGGAGAGCGATAAGATCCACGAGCGTACCGCGCTCGAGAAGATCACCTTGCCGCAGCTGTTCGAGTACCTCGAGGAGATCACCGCGGTCGAGCCCGCCTCCAAAAAGTCGAAACACTAGGCCGCTCGAGGCGCTGGGCTTGGCGGAGTGCTCGAACCGAGTCCGCGATGCGGCCTAGACGCTTGTATGCGACGCCGAGGTTGAGATGCGCGAGGGCGTACTCCGCGTCGCTCGCGATGGCGCGCTCGTAGTGCGCGACCGCGGCGAGTGCGTCGCCGTCTTCGAGCAGCATGTTGCCGAGATTGGTTAGGGACGGGGCGTAGCCGTCGACCGATTCCAGCGCAGCGGCGAAATCGGCGCGGGCGAGCTCGCGCCGGTCGAGGCCGATGCGCGCGACGCCGCGCTTATTGAGCACAAAGGCGCGTTCGCCGCGCGAGGACGGACGCTCGAGTAACTCGCCCAATGCCGTTTCGGCGGCGGAGAAGTCGCCGCGGTCCAGCGCGGCGAGCGCGCAAGCAATTGGGTCGCCCTTCCTGAACATCCTTTGAATCTTTATGTTCAAGATCGACGTCGTGACGCTTTTCCCGGAGCTCTTCGCGCCGTTCGTCGGCCTCTCGATCGTCGGACGCGCGATCGAACGCGGCCTCGTCGCGGTGCGCTACCATCATCTGCTCGACGAGCTGGAGGAGTCCGAGCGCGCCGACGACGCGCCGTTCGGCGGCGGAGCGGGGATGGTGCTGCGCATCGAGCCGATCGCCCGCGTCCTGGACCGGATCGCCGTCGCTGCCCCCGCCGGCGAGCGAAGGGCGATCGTCGTGCCGAGCCCGAGCGGGCGCCCGTTCGCGCAACACGAGGCGGCGCGCTGGGCGGATTCGGATCGGCTGGTCATCGTCTGCGGTCACTACGAGGGCATTGACGACCGGCTCGGCCGGCTCTATCCCGTGGAAGAATGGTCTCTCGGCGACTTCGTGCTGACCGGCGGAGAGATACCGGCCCTCGTCTTCATGGATGCGACGGTGCGCCTGGTGCCGGGCGTTCTACGCGCGGAGTCGCTCGAAAGCGAATCGTTCGCCGCCGGCGCGCTGGATTATCCGAGCTATACTCGTCCGGCCAGCTTCCGCGGCGTGGAGGTGCCGGAGGTGCTCCTCTCAGGGAACCACGCGAAGATCGCCGCGTGGCGTCGCGAACAATCCCGCCTGCGCACCGAGGCTCGGCGGCGGGATTTGCTCGGCGACAACTTGCACCCTCTGCAAGACCCGTGATAGCATAGGTCGTTGTGCCGGGCTCCCGCCCGGCTATTCTTTGCGCCGCTCTCCGCATGGCAGGATTTGCATCATGAACGTCATCGACGTCCTCAACCGCGACCAAGTCAAGGACGGGATTCCGCAGTTCCGGGCCGGTGACACCGTCAAGGTCTACTCCAAGGTCACCGAGGGCGGTAAGGAACGGACGCAGATGTTCGAGGGCGTCGTCATCGTGCGCAAGGGCGGCGGCAGCGGAGAATCGATCACGGTGCGCCGGATTGCGCATGGGGTCGGAGTCGAGAAGACGTTCCTGCTGCACAGTCCGCGCGTCGAGCGAATCGAAGTGGGCAAGCGCGGCGTGGTCTCGCGCAGCCGCCTGTACTATTTGAGCGAAAAGGTCGGTAAGGCCGCTCGCATCAAGGAAAAGAAAGCCAAAGGAACCTGACGCGCCGCCCTGACACCGCTCCAGCTCATCGCCTTCGTTTGCATCTTGGGTATCGCGCGCGTCCTCATTTCCACCAGGCCGTTCGCGAGTGGTGCTGCGGCCGCCCCGGCGTCGACGATCCGCGGATATCTCGACGCGCTGATCGCGATCGGATTGGTCGCGCTGTTCCTGATCACGTTCGTCATCCGCACTTTCTACATCCCGTCGGTATCGATGGTTCCCACGCTGCAGGTTCGCGACATCGTCCTCGTCGACGAGATCGCATATCGCCTGCACGCGCCGGCGGATGGCGACGTCGCGGTCTTCACGCCGCCGGTGGATTCGGGCGGGAGCGACTACGTCAAACGCGTGATCGGCGTCCCGGGAGATAGGATCGTGATCGCCGACGGGATCGCCTACCGCAACGGTGTGTCGCTGCGCGAGCCCTACGAAAATCAACCTCCGCGCTACACGCTGGCAATTCACGACTACGGCATCTACGTGAACGGCCGCGCGCTCGATCCCCATCTCGCCAACGTCCCGCCGCGCGCGATGTGGCGGGCGCCGGACCGCATTCCCGACGGCTTCTATTTCATGCTCGGCGACAACCGCAACTACTCGGAAGACTCACACGTCTGGGGCTTCGCGCGGGCGAGCGGACTCGTCGGCCGAGCCTTCTTCATCCTTTGGCCGCCCGACCGTCTGCGCGCGTTAGAGAAGTGACGAAAGCATGACGCCATACGAGCTGCTCGCGATCGTCGCGGTCATCGGCGCCGCCCGCGCGATCCTTTCGCTGCGCCCGGTTGTCGCGGGCTCCGCGGGCCGCAGCACGGCCATCGCGCGCGAGTTCCTGGATCCGTTCATCATCGCGGGGATCGCGGCGTGGGTTCTGATCACGTTCGTCGCCCGAACGTACTACATCCCGTCCGGCTCGATGCTGCCGACTCTGCAGATCCACGACGTGCTGCTCGTCGACAAGTTCGAATACCGGTTTCATCCGCCGCGAGAGGGCGACGTCGTGGTCTTCCCGCCGCCCGTCCCGACGCCCGACGATTTCATCAAGCGCGTAATCGGCCGTCCGGGCGACACGCTCCGCATCGCCGGCGGCACGGTCTATCTCAACGGCGTGCCGCTGAAGGAGCCCTACGTCGCCGAGAAACCGAGCTACAGCCTCGAGATCCGCGACTTCGGCATCTACGTCAGCTACGGCGCCGGGTGGCAAAAGCTGGACCCCAGCGCCGCCAACGTTCCGCCGCGGGCGATGTGGAGTGCGGCCGATCGCATCCCTCCCCGCTGCTACATCATGCTCGGCGACAATCGCAACGACTCGGAAGACTCGCACATCTGGGGATTCGCGGAAGATGGTGGACGGTTTGCGGCCGGACCGCGTAGCGGCGCTCCGGCCGGCTTTACCGGACGCGCGTTCCTGATTTTCTGGCCTCCGTCGCAAGCCAAGATTCTGTAGCGCGGTAAGCGAAGTCGCCTTCCGTGGTCCGCTTCTTGCGATGGCGATCGGTGGCGAACCTGGCCTGGCAGCTAGCGGTGCTCGCACTGCTGATCGCAGCCTTCTTCGTCCGCCTCCCGCAAGTCTCGGGCCTCTCGATGGAGCCGCACATCCTCTCCGGCGAGTACGTCCTGATCAACACCTTCGCCTATCGGCTGGGGCAGCCTCGGCGCGGCGAGATCGTCGCGTTCCGGCACGAAGGCGACGCTCGCGCGATCTTCATCAAACGCGTCGTCGGCCTGCCCGGAGATCGGGTTCGCATCGTTCGCGGGCAGGTCTTCCTCAACGGCAGCAGACTCGACGAACCGTACGTGCAGCACGCCGACGACCGCAGCTTCGCGGAGACGACCGTGCCGGCCGCGAGCGTCTACGTGCTCGGCGACAACCGAGCGGAGAGCGAAGACTCGCGCTTCTTTGGACCAGTGAGCGAGGATCGGCTGATCGGGCGAGCCGTCGCGGGCATCTGGCCGCCGCGCATGCTGGGCGGGCTGTGACGCCTTGCCCGCATCGTCTGGGAACTATCCGGGCCACATGGTGCAGACGGCGCGCCGAATCCGGGAATACTTGCGAATTATCGACATCGTCATCGAGGTCGTCGACGCGCGTATCCCGCGCACCGGCCGGGCGCCGTTGCTCGCACAACTCGCGGGCAAACGCGTACGCTTCGTGGCGTTGAACCGAGACGACTTGGCAGATCCCGCGACGACGCGCCGCTGGCTCGACGTCCTCGCGGAGCACGGCGCGCAGGCGGTCGCCATCGACGCACGAAAACGCGGCAGCGTCGCGCGCCTCGCCGCCGCGATCCAGGGCTTCTCGCTACGCGACGGACGCGCCGCCAAAGTCGCCCGCGCGATGATCGTCGGAGTGCCGAACTGCGGAAAATCCACCATCGTCAACACGCTGCTGCGCAGAGGCGCGGCGAAGACGGAAGACCGAGCCGGCGTCACGCGCCAGATGCAGTGGTTTCGGCTTGCGCCAAACGTCGAGGTGATGGATACGCCGGGCGTGTTGCCGCCGAACATCTCTCGGGCCGCGGCGCAGTGGCGGCTCGCGATCTGCGGTGCGCTGCCGAATAATCGCTACGACCCGGCCGAGGTGGCGGATGAATTCCACAGCTGGTTGGCTGCGCGCCGGCCGCGCACTAACGTCCCCGACCTGCGAGCCTTCGCGGCGGAGCGCGGCTTCGTCCGGCGCGGCGGCGCCGTGGATTATCACAATGCCGCGCAGTCCTACATCAGCGCGTTGCGCGAGGGCGCCTTCGGACGCATCTCGTTGGAGGCTCCCGATGACGTCGAAGCAGCGTAAAGCGAAGACGGCCTACGAACGCGAGCGCCGCCGGCTGCATCGTCTGCACCGCTTCGAGAATGCGGCGCGCGAGCGCGGGTTCGTGCTGGTCGGCGGCGTCGACGAAGTCGGCCGCGGACCGCTCGCCGGTCCGGTCGTAGCCGCCTGCGTCGTGGCGGAGCAGCCGCTCTTGATTCGCGGGCTGAACGATTCCAAGCAGGTCCGCCCCGAGGTCCGCACCGCGCTCGCCGAGATCATCAAGGTTCGAGCGACGGCGTGGGCGATCGGCAGCGCGTGCGTGGCGGAGATCGATCGGCTCAACATCTATTGGGCAAGCGTCCTCGCGATGGAGCGCGCCATCTCGGCGCTGCAGCACGCGCCGCAATATCTGATCACCGATGCGGTGCGGATTCGATCGTTTGCCGGGCCCCAGGAGCCGCTGATTCACGGGGACGCGCGCTGCGCCGTAGTCGCGGCCGCCTCGATTCTCGCGAAGGTCCACCGCGACGCGCTGATGGTCGCGCTCGACGCGGAAGACTCCCGCTACGGCTACGCGCTGCACAAAGGCTATTCGACGCCGCATCACATCGAGGCGCTGCGCGCCCACGGCCCGAGCGTCCACCACCGCGCGAACTGGGCACGCGTGCGCGACGCGCAGCTGGCGCTCGGCCTCGAATCGGTCGAGGCGATGGAAGCGCTGGACGTTGGATAACGCCGAAAAGGGCCGCCGGGGAGAGGACCGCGCGAGCAGCTTCCTCGCCGAGTGCGGCTACCGCGTGCTGGCGCGCAACGTTCGTGTGCCCGGCGGAGAGATCGACGCCGTATGCCTCGATGGGCCGACGCTCGTGATCGTCGAAGTCAAGCGACGTGACTCACGATCGTACGGATCCGCGTTGTGCGCGGTCAACGCGCGCAAGCGCGCGACGCTGCGGCGCGCTGCCGCCGACTACGCGCAGATCGTCGCACCGACGGCGCGGATCCGATTCGACGTCGTCACGCTGGACGGTCCGCGGCTGAGCCTGCACCGAAACGCTTTCTAGTGTCCAAAAGCTCCAAACCCGAGCTGCGCCGCAGCGTCACGCCGTGGGGCTCGTTCTCGTGGGGCTATTCCGACGTCGGTGCCGACATCTTCGTCGGGCTGGGGCTCGTCCTCGCGTGGGCCGCCGGCGCATCGAACGTCGCTTTCCTCTTCGCCGGCATCGTCTACGTCTGCATCGGCCTCGCCTACACCGAGCTCGCGGCGACCTATCCGGTCGCCGGAGGCGGACAGTACTTCGTGATGCGCGGCCTCGGCGACATCTTCGGTTTTATCGCCGGATGGGCCGTGCTGCTGGACTTCACGATCGACGTGACGCTCTTCGCCTGGGTCTCCGTCGACTATTCGAGCCAGCTGCTGCCGATGCTGGTCAACTCGATCCACCCGTGGACCCACTTCAGCGTCGTGCTTGCGCTCGTCGTCGGGCTCTGCCTCCTCAACGTCGTCGGCGTTCGCGAGAGCACGGCGTTCAACGGCGTCGTTTCCGCGCTCGACGTGATCAGCGAAACGTGCATACTGTGCTTCGGCTTTCTGTTCGCCTTCAGGCCGCATCTGCTGATTCACACGATGCAGGTGAATTGGCCGTCGCCCTATCAGCTCATGCTCGGAACGTCGCTCGCGATCATCTCGTTCGTCGGTCTGGAGTCGATCTCGCAGGCTGCGCAGGAGACGCAGCGGCCGGCCTCGATCATCCCGCGCACGTCGGTGTCGCTAATCTTAACGATCCTGATCTTCGCGCTGGCCTATTCGAATCTCGCGCTCGGGATGCAGCCCTGGCATCCCATCCTCGACGCGCACGGACACGCGCAGCAGTTCTGGCAGATGTTTCCCAACAACGCCGACAACCAGGGCAAGGCCGTCGCGCTGCTCTCGGCCCAGATACCGTATTATGGCGCGTTTGCCGCGCTTTACGTGCCGGTGCTCGGCGCCGTGCTCGTGCTGATCTCATCCAACTCGGGCGTGTTCGGCAGCTCGCGCATCGCCTACGCGATGAGCAGCAGCAACCTGCTGCCGTCGATCTTCCAGCGCGTGCACAGCCGCTTCCGCACGCCCGCGGTATCGATCGTCTTCTTCTCCACGGTCGCGGTAATCGAGCTGCTCTTCGCGGCGGCCCCGTCGCTCTATCCGCACGTCGCCGCGCTGTACGGCCGCTTCTTCCACGGGGAGAACGGGCTCGAATTCCTCGCGGACCTCTACGCCTTCGGAGCCGCGACGAGCTACTCGTTCGTCTTCCTCGGCCTGATCGGGTTGCGCCTCACCGACCCGTTGAGCCCGCGCAAATTCAAGATCCCGTTGAACGTGCCGTTCCGCTTCCGCGGAGAGCGCGTCGAATTCCCCATCATCGGCTTCATCGGCTTCGTCGGGATCGTGTCGATTCTGCTCTTCACGCTGCGCACGCACGCGCTCGGGCGGATCTTCGGCCCGAGCTGGCTGCTGCTCGGCCTGATCATGTACCTCTTCTACCGGAATCATCGCCGGCTTCCGCTGCTGCGCTCACAGCGACGGGACTGGCGCAACGCCCAGACCGAAATTCTGCGGCAGTCCGGCGAGCTCGAATTAATGGACGAGTACGTGGCAAACCTCAAGGCCAGCGACGCGCGCCGCGCTGCGGATAGGACGTAGCATGCTCCTGATCCGCGCGATGCTCTCGCTCGCTATACTGTTGTGCGGGCTCGTCATCGTGGCGCGCATGCTGGAATCGGCGCGCGAGGGCGGCTTCGCGATCCTGCCGGGCGTCGTTTTAGGCGCGGCGATGATCGCGCTCGGAATGCACCGCCTAGCGCTGATTTGGCGCACTCGAGGCTCGCAGTAATGCCGACGGCCGAGGTTCACGTCACGGCAAGCGGCGCGCTCGTGGCGCTGTTCATCGCCGGCGCCGTAGGGTCGACGCTGTGGTGGATGCTGCATCCGCCGCCGTCCCACGTGCAACAGATTGCGGCAAAGGCCGAACACGAACTCGAGCGGATGGTCGGCAGCTTGATTGTCGTCTTCTCGCCGGACATCGACTCGGCACACATGATGGCGCTGGCGGTCAAGCTCGCGCGCGGCGAGCGATCGGAGCTGCTCGCGTTGTACATCATCGAGGTGCCGTACACGCTGCCGCCGGATGCGGAGATGACGTACGAGGAGCGCCAGGCGCTCGATGCTCTCGGTGCCGCCGAAACGATCGCCAACAAGAGCTACGTCACCATTCGAACCGAGACGATCAAGACGCGATCGACTAAACAGGCGGTCCTCGACGTCGCGAAACGGGAGAAGGCGCATCTTATCATCCTGGGCTCGTTCCGTGAGGGGAAATACAGCGGCGCGCCCCTGGGGCGCCTCATCGAAGAGATCGCGGCGGATGCAAAATGCGATGTGCTCATCGGCGTTGAAGGTAAACACGGTACGCTGCTCATCGATGAAAGCGTGCAATCCAGCTCGTCAACCGTCTGATCTGAGAGGAGCTTTGTGAACCTTCGTCGCTCGGTACTGTACGGCGCGCTCGCCGCCGGCCTCGGCATACTGTTATCTTCCAGCGCGCTCGCCGCCAATACCGCGCCCGCGATCGTCGCGTTCGATCATGCATTCGCGGCGACCAACGACTATACGTGCGTGCTGCACGTTCACGAGGCCAAGGGCAGCGAGACGCAAGATCGCGTGTATCAATACTCATTCATGAAGCCACACTACGCCAAAACGCTCATCCTCGACGGCGACGGCAAAGGCTCCGGCGGCGTGTGGGCCGGCACGGATCAGATCAGCGGCCACCAGGGCGGATTCTTATCCGGCTTCCACATGAAGGTCGACGTCCACGATCGTCGCGCCGTCTCGCTGCGCGGCGTCACGATCCCCGAGGGATTGCTTCAGCATATCGTTGAGATGTACGGCACGACGCCAGGCAAGCTCACGCAGACCGACGGCGGAAAAGTCGCCGGCGTCGCCACCGACCGGCTCGACCTCAAGGTCGCAGACCCGGCCGCGAACTCCGACGTCTCCGAACAGATCCTCTATCTGTCCAAGGATACGCACTGGCCCGTTCGCCAGATCATGTATTCGGGCTCGCAGATCGTCCTCGACGAGTCGGTCGCCGATCTCAAGACCAACACCGGGTTGACGCAAGCCGACTTCCCGTTCTAAGCCTCTCAAGTCATCACGAGCGCGCAGCGAGCGCGCGTGACATAACGCCTCAGAGACGTTCGTCGCTCCGCCATCCAGGCTCCGCTCCTACTGCTCCGCCGCCTCGCTCCCGCCATCCGGCTCCGCTCGGCGGTCGGAAGCCTCTTCGTCGTTACGTCGCGCGCGCTCGCTGCGCGCTAGGATGACACAGGGAGGCTACTTCGACAGATAGCGCTTGCGCAGTTCGTCGAGTACGACGGCGAGCAGGATGACCGCGCCAAGCAGCACTTTCTGTAAATATGAATCCACGTTGAGCAGGTTCATCGCATTGTAGAGCACGCCGATCAGGAGTGCGCCGAAGAACGTGCCGATCACGCTGCCGCGTCCGCCGGTGAGGCTCGTGCCGCCGACGACGACGGCGGCGATCGACTCGAGCAACTCGTCACCCGTTCCGGTCTGCGGCGAGCCCGACGAGAACAGCGCCATGTACAGAAAACCGACGATCGCCGCGCAGGCGCCGCTGATCACGTAGACCGCGGTCTTCACGCGCGCGACGTTGATGCCGGCGAGCCGCGCGGCCTCTTCGTTGCCGCCGATCGCGAAAACGTAGCGGCCGAAACGCGTGCGCGTCAGCAGCACCGAAGCCGCGACGATGACCACGAGCATCCAAATCACCGGTACCGGAATGCCGGGAAGATGGAGCGCCGTTGTGACGCCGCCGAGGAACGAGCCGATTCCGGTGTTCTGGAAGTCGCCGCTCTGCAGCGCGACCGGCCGGCCGTGCGAGAGGATAAACGACGCGCCGAGCGCCATCTCCAGCATGGCCAGCGTCGTGATGAACGGCGGCAGGTTCAGCCGGACGACCGGCAGCGCGTTGACCCATCCCGCGATCGCGCCGACGCCGAGGGCCACGATCAGCGTCGCGGCGATCAGCGGAAAACCGCTGAGGTGCACGGCGTTGGCGAACAGAGCGGCCACGACGCCCGTTAGCGCGACCAGCGACCCCACGGAGAGGTCGATACCGCCGGTAATGATCACAAACGTCTGGCCGACGCCCAGCACGCAGTTGTAGGTGATCTGGCGCAGGACCCGCACGATGTTGCTGGGCTCGAGGAACGAGCCGTGCGACGCGACGTCGACGACGGCGATGAGCACGACGACGAAGGCGGCGGCCGCGGCGATGCGCAGCCAGTACCACACGCGGTTTTGGGCGTTCACGCCGCCGCACCCGTCGCGACGGCGATCACCTTGTCGGGCGTGGCGTCGGCTCGCGAAAACTCGGCCGCGATGCGGCCTCCGCGCACGACGAGGATGCGATGCGCCATGCCGAGTGCTTCGGGGAGATCGCTCGATACCATAATGATCGCCGCGCCGCGTCTTGCCAGGTCAACGCATGATTCGGTAGATCTCCGCCTTGGCGCCCACATCGATTCCGCGCGTCGGCTCGTCGAAGAGAAAGACCAGCGCGTTGCCGAGGAGCCACTTCGCGAGCACCACCTTCTGCTGCGTCCCGCCCGAGAGGTTGCGCACGATCTGCTCCGTGCTCGGCGTCCGGATGCGCAGGTCATCGATCATGGTCTTGGTCGCCTCTCGCTCCCGAGCCGCATCGATCAATAAGTCGCGGTCGACGAACGATGCGAGATGCGCGAGCGTGACGTTCTCGCGGACGGTCATGCCGAGGACGAGGCCCTGCGCCTTGCGGTCCTCGGTAATGAAGGCAACGCCCGCGGCGATCGCTGCGGCGACGTTGCCTGCGGGCAGCGCCGTGCCGTCGATGCGGACTTCGCCGGCATCCCGCGGGTCGGCGCCCGCGATGGCGCGCACGATCTCGGTGCGGCCCGCGCCGATGAGGCCGGCGAGCGCGACGATCTCGCCCGCGCGCACGGAGAAGCTGACGTCGTGGACGATCGGGGCACGCGTAAGACCGGACACGTCGAGCCGCACGCCGGCGTGCGCCGCGAGGTCTACGAGCTCCGGGAAATGCGCATCCAGCCGACGCCCGACCATAGCGCGAATGATCTCGTCTTGCGGAAAATCTGCGGCTTCGCGCGTCTCCACGACCCTGCCGTCACGCATGACGGTAATGCGGTCGGCGATGCGCGATAGCTCCTCCATGCGATGCGAGATGTAGATGATACCGGCGCCGCCCGCGCGCACGCGCCGAATGATCTGAAAGAGACGCTCGATCTCGCGATCGGAGAGCGCGGCCGTCGGCTCGTCCATCACGACGATCCGCGCCGATCGCGCGAGGACCTTGGCGATCTCGACCAGCTGCTGCTGTCCGACGGAGAAGCGCGACACCGGCTCGTCGAGAGGAACCTCGAGTCCGAGCTCGCCGAGCGCGCGCTCGGCGCGCGCGCGCACCGCCCCAGTTTCGATCAGTCCGGCGCGCGTCGGTTCGCTGCCGAGCGCGATGTTCGCGGATGCCGTAAGCTGCGGGACGAGCGTAAACTCTTGGTAGATCATCCCGATGCCGAGATGCTGCGCCTCTTGCGGGGTCGCGATGTGGACGGGCTGGCCGTCGATGCGAATCTCGCCTTCGTCCGCCTGCAGCGCGCCGGCGAGAATTTTCATCAGCGTGGATTTGCCCGCGCCGTTCTCGCCGACGACGACGAGCACTTCGCCGCCGGACAGCGTTAGCGACACGTCGGTGAGCGCGCGCACGCCGGGAAAGCTCTTCCCGATCCCGCGCATCTCGAGCAGCGCCGCCAAGTTACGGCGAGCTCTGGCCCAAGGACGCTTTCGTGAAGGACCCGACGCCGATCTTGACCGCCGGCGCCGGCTTCTTCCCCGCGAAGTAATTGGCGATCACGTCGATCGTGGTAGATCCGATCTTCGCCGGATACTGAATCGCGTCGCCGTACATCTCGCCGTTACCGATGGCGGTGCGGGCTTCAGGCGTCGCGTCGTATCCGACGATCGCGATCTTGCCCGTGAGCCCGGCGGCACGCACGGCGGCGAGCGCGCCGAGCGCGGAATCGTCGTTGATTCCGAAGATGCCTTTCAAGTCGCGATGCGCCTGCAGGATGTCGCCCGTGTCGCTGCTCGCCTTGTCCCGCGTGCCGCCGGAATCTACGTCGGCGACGATCGTGACGGAGGGACAGTGCTGCGCGATCGCCTGTTTGAATCCCTTGACGCGATCCTGGACGCTCGTCACCTCGGGCTCGTCGATGATCGCGATGCTTCCGCTCTTCACTGCCTGGCAGACGAGCGTCCCAGCCTGAAAGCCCCCCTGCACGTTATCGCTCGCGATGTGCGCGACGACGTGACCCTGTGAGCTCGTACTAGCGATGTCGGCCGTGAAGACGGGGATGCCCGCCGCGTTTGCTTCCGCGATGGCGCTGCCGATCGCTTGCGAGTCATACGGCGTCAAGACGATGGCGTCGACGCGCTTAGAGATAAAGTCTTCGACTTGACTTTGCTGCTTGGCGTTGTCACGGCTCGCATCTACGACGATCAGCCCATAACCGTATTTCGCCGCCTCGGAGCGCATGCCGGACTCCATGTCCTGGTAGAACTGCGCCTCGCGGTTCTGAATCGAGACGCCGATCGTCTTGCCGCCGGCCGGCGCGCCCGACGCGGGCGACGCGCTCGACTGCGACGTGCCGTGCGAACAAGCGGCCAGAGCAGCCGCCACGACGAGCGGTAAACCAGTGCGAGCGAGCGCTCTTTTCAAGTAAATCTCCTTCATCAAACCTTAACTTTCCCCGCTGTCCACAAGCTGTGACGTTAGTCTTGTGCAATCTGTGGAGAAGCCGCCACTGCGTCTCTCGCGGCGAGGCCGTCTTGATCGCTCCAGCGATCGGGTATCGGCACGCGAACGAAGTCCCGCGGCGACATGCCCTCGGGATTGCGCTCGAGCCAGGCCGCGGCGCGCTGCGCCAGGTACTCGAAGTCGTGGTATTGCGACTGGCCCCGCGTCCGGCGCATGATCGCCACCGCCGGCGCGATCTGCCTCCAGCAGTGAGCGATCAGCCGCGCGAACAAGTCCATGAACGTATCCTCGGAGACCAAACCGCGCTTCACCAGCGTGCCCATCTCGTTGAGCCAGTTACACGCTACCATCTCGGGGTGCACCGCCGGATCGATGTAGCCGATCGTTTCGAGCTCGCGCCGGTACGCCGGATCCTCCAACTTCCGAGGCAGCTCCTCTTGCACGTACCGCAATGCGGACTGCATCGGACCCCCGCGAAAATCGCGCTCGAGCGACAGCAGCGCCTGCAGCTGATTCCCCGCACGGATGTGCCGCAGCTGAATGAGCGCCGCGATCACGCTCGCGCAGATAACGACGAGCGTTCCAGACTCCGCCAGCGCGCTCACCATCTCGGGTGTCACGGCGGTCGTGTTCTTGGCTTGCTCGAGCTACCCCTAGACATTTCAAAATCGTGGAGCAGAGGGCCGGGCAATGCTCTCCCTGTCCTTTTCGGCCGCGATGCTCGGCATCGAAGGCTACGTCGTGCGTGTCGAAGCGGATAGCGCGCCGGGGACGCCGGGCTTCCTGATCATCGGGCTTCCGGATCGTGCGCTCGGCGAAGCCCGCGAGCGCGTCCGTGCGGCGATTCTCAACTCGGGATTCGCCTATCCGGCCGGACGGCTCTTGGTTAACCTGTCGCCGGCGGACGTTCGCAAGGGCGGACCAGCGTTCGATCTCGCCATTGCGCTCGCGCTGATGGCAATCGACGAGCAGATCGAGCACCCCGCGCTGCGCGAGTTTATCGCGCTGGGCGAGCTCGCGCTGGACGGCAAGCTGCAACCCGTAAGCGGGATCCTTCCGATGGTGCTGGGCGCGCGCAGCGCAGGCTTCACGAAGCTGATCGTTCCTGCGGGCAATTCCGACGAGGCCGCCTTGGTCGCGGGCATCGAGCTCTACGCCGTCGATTCGCTTCGCTCGGCGGTTGCGGTCGTGTGCGGGCACGGTGCGCGATGGCGCAAGCGAACGGCAGATCCCGTACTCGAGCCTGCCGACGAGATCGTCCATGGCGACCTCGCGGACGTGCGCGGCCAGCTCGCGGCAAAGCGCGCACTCGAGATCGCGGCGGCGGGCGGGCACAATCTACTGCTCGTCGGGCCGCCCGGTTGCGGAAAGACGATGCTCGCGCGCCGGCTGCCATCGATTCTGCCCGCGATGTGCTTGCACGAGGCGCTCGAGGTGACGAAGATCTACAGCGTCGCGGGTTTGCTGCTCGGCCGCGCCGGCATCGTGCGCGCGCGCCCTTTCCGCTTTCCGCATCACACGATCAGCCAAACGGCGCTCGTCGGCGGCGGCGCGCTCGTCAAGCCCGGCGAGATATCGCTCGCACACCACGGCGTGCTCTTCCTCGACGAGTTCCCCGAGTTCACGCGCAGCGCGATCGAGGTGATGCGCCAGCCGCTCGAAGAGGGTACGGTTACGATCGCGCGAGCCGCGGGTACGTTTACGTACCCTGCACGATTTCAGCTCGTAGCGTCGATGAATCCCTGTCCGTGCGGCTATCGCGGAACGCGCAGCGCAGAGTGCCGTTGCGACGACGCGATGGTCGCGAAGTACGTCAGCAAGCTATCGGGTCCGCTCCTCGACCGCATCGACCTGCAGATCGAGATCGCGCGCGTACCGTTCGACGACATGGTGCGCTACGAATCCGCGGAGCGGTCGGCAGTCATCCGGCAGCGCGTCGTCGCGGCTCGCGAGCGCCAATGCCGGCGCTTCACCGGTTCGTCGCTGCTATGCAACGCGGAGATTCCCGGCAACGCGATGCGCCGCTACTGTGCCCTCGACGAAGCCGCGATGCGCCTGCTGGCGCACGCCAGCGCGCGGCGCCAGTTCTCGGCCCGCGCCTTGGATCGCATCGCCCGCGTCGCGCGCACCATCGCGGATCTCGCCGGCGACGATGCCATCGGCTCCGCGCACGTCGCCGAGGCGATCCAGTACCGCAGCCTGGAGCGGCTCGGCGCGGCGGCCTGAGAGCAGGCTTAGGGCGTCTCGAACTGCGGGATCGCGTCGCCGTCGAGGAACACGCTGAGCTCGGCGGGCGAGAACTGGAGCCCGGCCCAAAACGACCCGAAGTCGCCGTATCGCGCGCTGGCCTCGTCGAAGCGCATCTCGTAGACGAGCTTCTTGAAGACCAGCGGGTCGTCGGCGTACAGATCGACGCCCCACTCGAAGTCGTCGAAGCCGATCGAGCCGGAGATCACCTGGGTCACGCGCCCGTGGTAGGAGCGCCCCACGACGCCGTGCTCGCTCATCATCTTGGCGCGCGCCTCGTAGCCCAGGATGTACCAGTTCTGCACCTCGCCGCGGCGTTTGTTCATCGGATAGAAGCACTGATAGCGGCGGGCGGGTATCTTCGCCCACAATCGCGGCGCGACGTATGGGCTCTCGGCCTGTTTGCGCATGAGCGCGTCGAACGCGGCGATCCACTCCGGCGACTGCGGCGGGAGCTCGCGCTGATCGAGCTCGGCGTGGATCTTCGCCGTCGCATCGTAGAGGCCGAGCTCGAGAACCGAGACGTAGGATCCGTGCGGCAGCGAGGAACTCGCGCAGCTCGAGTTTGTCGACGAGCGTCTGTGCATACGCCAGCCCGTCGAAAGTGCGCGCGTAATGCGTCAGCATGAGGTCGGCCTTATGGCCCACGATTTGCGTCAGGCCGACGTCGCCGTCGTCGTTGCTTTTCAGGTGGTCCAGGAGATCGGCCGCGTGACCCGCGTACTTGTTGCGGCGTTTTTCGGGTAACGCGTCCCACCGTCGCCGGTCGAAAGCGAACATCCGGTGGAGAATCCACCAGCCTTCGAGCGACTCAGGGACGTTTGGGTCGCGCATGCGTCTATCGCTGTTCGTTCTAGCCGCGCGCTAACACTTTCGCGCGTTTGACCTCGGCTTCGACCTCGGCCTCGAGCCGGTCCGGGCGTTCGCGGTACTTCGCCCAGAGCGGCGGCATGTGCGCGATATCGTTGAGGACGCGCGCGTAGACGGCGTTGACCGGCGTCGGTACGCGGCGCTCGAGTCCGGCCGCGGCGACCGCGCCGTTGAGCACGTCGACCTCGGTCTGCGGCCGGGCGCGCCGCAGGTCGAGCAGCAGCGACGGAGGCTTGGTTCCGCGCGCCCCGGCGATCGATGGGCCAGCAGGCCGCGCGAGACCGGGCTCGGCAGGCTCGCGACGCCGAACAGGGCGCGCACCGGATAGCGCGGCAGATCGATCGGGTCGAGTCCGAGCGCCTTCATCACGGCGCGGACCTCGCGCATCATCCGGATCTCGAGCGCGAAGATGCGGTCGAAGTGCACGAAGCGGTTCGGCAAGACGTTGAGGATCGCACAGCTCGCGTTGGCGACGACGTTGAGCGCGAGCTTGCTCCATTTCAGCGCGCGCTAATCCTCGACGACTTTGACCGTCAGTCCGGTGCTCCGAACGCCGCGGCGAGCCAGTTGTACGCGTTCGAGCCAACCGGCGCGAGCGCCAGGCCGCCCTCTTTCGCGGCGAGCGTTGCCGTCGCGGTCGCGATCGACCGGCGTGGTCAGCGCCGCCGCAACGACGTTGTCGGCGCCGAAGGCCGCGGCCAGCGTTCCTCGTTGCCGACGCCGTTCTGCGGCGAGACGAACACGCACTTATCGGGATGAGCGACGCCTTGCGCAGCGTCTCGATCGCGCCGTCGGTATCGTAGGATTTCGTCGCGACGATCGCCAAGTCGGCATCGACGGCGTCACGGCGTCGAGCGGCGCGGCGCGTACGCGACGTCGACTCCGATCCCGCGCAGCAAATCGCCGACGATACGTTCCGACCGCGCCCTCTCCGACGATGTAGACGTTCATGCCGAAACGCCCGTCGAGCCGAATCCGCCGTCTCCGCGCGCCGTCGGCGGCAGTTCGTCGACCACGGCGTCGAACCGCGCGCGCTCGACCGGCGCGACGACGATCTGCGCGATGCGGTCGCCGCGCGAATCACGACCGGCTCGGTTCCGAGGTTCGCGAGCAGGACCGACCGGTCCGCGATAGTCCGCGTCGATCGTGCCGGGCGAGTTGAGCAGGTCACGCCGCTGCGCATCGCGAGCCCGCTGCGCGGGCGGATTTGCGCTTCGTAGCCCGGCGGGATCGCGATCGAGAAGCCGGCCGGAACCAGCGCGCGCGCCCCGGGCAGCAGCGTCAGCTGCTCGCGACGGCGGCGCAGAGGTCGGCGCCGGCCGCGTGCTCGCTCATGTATTGCGGCAGCGGCAATCCCTCTCCGTGCGGCAGGCGCTGCAACGCGACGCGGCGATCTCGGTCAACTCACTGATGTCACTAAAGCTGCGCCAGTTCTTCGCGGAAACTCTCGATGTCGCGGAACGAGCGGTAGACGCTGGCGAAGCGGATGTAGGCGACCGGATCGAGTTTGCAGCGCCTCCATCAGCTTCTCGCCGACCAGCGCGGACGGCACCTCGCTCTCGCCGCGCGCGAACAGCTCGCGCTCGAGGTCGGCGGCCACGGCTTCCATCTGGCTCTCGGAGACCGGGCGCTTCTCGCACGCCTTGCGCAGCCCGGCGAGGATTTTCTCGCGGCTGTACTGTTCTCGCCGGCCGTCTTTCTTGACGACGAAGAGGCGCGGCGCTTCCATGCGCTCGTACGTGGTGAAGCGGTGCTTGCAGCGCGGGTCCAGACACTCGCGCCGGCGGCGGACGACGGTTTCGTCGTCGCGCGAGTCGACGACGCGCGTCTCGCTCTTGCGGCAAGTAGGACAAGTCAGCGGTAAGTCTCTCCACCCACGGCATATCTTGTGGGTGCCCGTATTATACGTTACTACGGGTAGTTAACGCAAAAAAGGGCCAACGTGCGTCGGCACGTTGGCGCCTCTGCGATTGCGGCGCGCGGCGCTTCAGGCGGCGCCGATTTTGAACATCTTGGTGCCGCAGACGGGGCACTTGCCCTCGGTCGCCGGGCGACCGTTCTTCATGGTGATCTGTACCGCGTCTTTGATTTCGCGCTTGGCTTTGCACTTGACGCAATACGCTTCTGCTGCCAACTCCCGTACCTCCGTGCGGCCTGGCTATTCCTTCGGGGCTGCCCGATTCCCCCGCGCGCCTGCGGCAGCTAGCACTCCGGCGCGGCGCGCGTGAATGGAAGCCCGATGCGGGACCCGGCCTTTCAGCCCCGCGAGGCTATCGCCGCGGCCCGGGGCGGGCGGGGCTTCGAGGCCGCCGCGCCCGGGTTGTGGTGCTGCGGCGAGCTAGGCGGCCTCGCCCGCACCTGCGTCGCGATCGTCGGCACCCGCGCGGCGACGCCCTACGGGCGGCGCCTCGCCCACGCGATCGCGGCCGAGGTCGGGTTGGCCGGCTGCTGCATCCTGTCCGGTCTGGCGCTGGGCATCGACTCGGCCGCGCACGAGGGCGCCTTGAGCGTGGGAGCGGTGACGATCGGCGTACTCGGCGGAGGCCACCGCCGGTTCTTCCCGCGCCGCAACGTGGAACTGGCCGAGCGCATCCTAGCCGGGGGCGGCGCCGTACTCTCGCCCTATCCACCGGAGCAGCCCGCGCAGCCCTGGCAGTTCCTGGAGCGCAACGGCGTCGTCGCCGCGCTTGCCGACGCCGTCCTCGTGGTCGAGGCGCCGGCGCGCAGCGGCGCGCTGAACACGGCGAGCTGGGCCGCCGGCAGGATCCCGGTTCTGGCCGTGCCCGGCGACGTGGATCGCAAGCACGTCTCAGGGTTGCCTTGCGTTGATCCGCGACGGCGCGACGCTGGCGCGCGACGCCGGCGACGTGCTCGAGGCGCTCGGTCACGCGCGTCCGGCGCCGGTCGGCGTCGCCCGGCGCGCTGCGCGACGCGACGGCGCGCGCGCTGCTCGATGCGATGGAGGCCGGCGCGACGGAGTTCGATGAGATCGTCGCCGCAAGCGGCGTGGCCGCGTCTGCTGCGCTCGCATCGCTTTCGCTGCTCGAGCTCGAGGGCGCGGTCGAGTCGCGCGGCGCGGCGCGCTATGCGCGGGTCGAAGCTGCACCGCGCGGCGAAGCATCGTATGTAATGGACGTCGATGGCGCACTGCGCACTTTTGCCGACGCCGTAGCCGCCGTCGTCTCCGCGAAATATCCGGAGGCGGACGGCGGCGGTCACGTTCGAAGCGCCGCGCCGCCCGGAGTTCGGCGATTTTTCGACCAACGTCGCCTTCACGCTCGCGAAGGCGGCGCGCCGCGCGCCGCAGGAGGTCGCAACCGAGCTCGTGGCCGAGACGGCGCGGCGCTCGCCCGAACTCGGCCGGCTCTTCAGCGGCATCGAACCGGTCGCCGGATTCATCAACCTGCGGCTGGCGCCGCGAGATTTGGCACGCCGCAATCGAACGCATTCTGCGCGAGGGAGATCGCTTCGGCGAAAAGCCGCGCAACGGGATGCGCGTCTCGCTCGAGTTCGGCAGCGCGAATCCGACGGGACCGCTCGTCGTCGTGCAGGGCCGCTCGATGTCGATCGGCGCGACGCTCGCCAATGCGATGCGCTTCTCGCGGTTACGACGTGTTCGTCGAATGGATCATCAACGACGCCGGCCGGCAACTCGATGCGCTGGGACGCTCCGTCTACGCGCGTTATCGCCAGCTCTTCGACCCGTCGTATCCCTTCCCCGAGGAGGGCTATCCGGGGGAGTACCTGGTGCCGATCGCGCGGCAAATCCGCGAGCGCGACGGCGAACGCTGGACCGCCGCGGGCGAGTCGGAGTGGCTGCCGTACTTCTCGAAGTTCGGCGCGAGACGAGATCGTCGCCGAACAGCAGCGCACCGCGCGGCGTTTCGGCGTGGAGTACGACCGTTGGCAGAGCGAACGAGAGCTGCACGAGGCCGGTAAGGTGCGTGAAGGAGTGGACCGGCTGCGCGAGCTGCGCCTCACGTACGAGCAAGACGGCGCGCTTTTCTTTCGTGCGACGCAGTTCGGCGACGACAAGGATCGGGTCTTGCTGCGCCGCGACGGCCGTCCGACGTATTTCTGCATGGACGTCGCGTACCATTATCAGAAGCTGAGCGACAGCGATCGCGTCGTAGACATTCTCGGCCCCGACCATCACGGCTACATCGAACGGCTCAAGGGCATGTCGGCGGCGCTCGGGTTTCCCGGGCGGCTGCAGGTCGCAATCGCGCAACAGGTCACGCTGATGCGCGGCAGCGAGCAAGTCGGAATGAGCAAGCGCGCGGGCGAGATCGTGACGCTCGACGAGATCCTCGACGAGGTCGGCGTCGACGCGGCGCGCTTCTTCTTCATCATGCCGGCGGTCGAGTCGCCGTTGCAGTTCGATTTGAAGCTCGCGGTCGAGAAAGAGAACGAGAATCCCGTGTACTACGTGCAGTACGGTCACGCTCGCATCGCATCGGTCTTGCGCCGGGCATTGCCGGACGACGTGCGGAGGCCGCGACGGCTGCGCTCGCGCCGCTCGTGCACCCGACGGAGCTGGCGTTGGCACGCCGCCTCGCCGATTTTCCGAACGTCGTTGCCGGACGTGGTCGAGCATCTCGCGCCGCATCGTTTGGCCCGCTACGCGCGCGACGTCGCCTCCGACTTTCCATCAGTTTTACACCGAGTGCAAGATTCTTGACGGAAGACGTGCCGACGCGGCTGGCGCGACTTGCGCTGTGCCTCGCGTCCAAAAGCGTTCTGGCGCGTGCGCTCGCGCTCGCCGGCGTCAGCGCGCCGGATTCGATGTAATCGTCCGTCGCGCTCGTGACGGGAGTGCCGCCGCGCTGTGGCTGCTCGGGCTCTTCGCTGCGGCCCCGGCGCTACGTACCGGCGAACGTTACGGCATCGCCGACCGGCTGCGCGACGCGCTGATCCTGGGCGTCGCGATCCCGTTCGTCCTGGGCATCGCGCACCGCTGTATCCGGTCGCATGCTGGCTCGCGCTCGCGGCGTGCCTCGCCGTCGCGCGTTACCGCAACGAGGCGTGGAAGCCTGCGTACGCAGGCGACGCAGCGATCCCGTACCTGCTCGTCGGCGCGCTGGTGCCGATGGCGTGGCCGCAACTCATGCGTCCGATGCTGGACGGAGACTCCCTTTCATACCACTTCCCAACGCAGCAGCGTGGCTGCAGAACCACTCGCTCTGGGTACCGCAACGCGATATTGGTGGTATCCGCCGGCGTCCGAACTCTTCGCGAGCGCGCTCTATTCCGTCGGCGGTACATTTTCGCTGCCGTGGTGCGGATTCGGCGCCGCTGGCATTGCTCGGCTTGCGCTCGCGGCGTGGTCGCGCGCGAGGACGGCGCGCCGCCGCTGCTCGCCGACGCGTTCGCGGCGAGCGCGGTCACGGCATATCCCCTCGCGATCCAAGCCGGAACGTTGCAGAACGATGTCTGGCTGGCGGCTTTTTTCTCGAGTCGCTGTGGTTGCTGCGCGTGGTGCGCGAACCCGCGACGGCGATGCGCGCCGCTCGCCGTCACGGCGCTGACCAAGCCGCAAGGCTGGCTCCTCGCCGCGATCGCGCTGCTCGCCGCGCGGGCGCCGGCGCAGGTCTGGTTCGCCGCGGGCGGAGCGGTCGCGCTTTGGTTCTGCACGACGCGACGTTGTGGCATAGCGCAGTCGTCGCGCCGGCGGCGACGGTCACGGAAGTACGTCTTCGGCTCGATCGATCCTCGCGCACGGCGTGCCGGCGCTGGCGCTGCTCGTTCGCGTCGCGCTGGTACGTCGCCGTTCGCGGTCGTTCGCGTTCTGCGCCGCGCTGCTGGGACCGGCCGATCGCCGCGGACCGGCGCTTGGCTGGGCGTCCTGCGGCTCGGCGCTGCTTTTCTTCGTCTGCCGTTCGGTATACAGCACGGGTCGCACAACTCGCGACCGGCGGCATCGTTGCGCTTCGCCGCGCCCGCGGTGGCGGCGGGCGCCGCTGATCCTAGCGCCTCCCGCGCGCCGGCTCGCCGCGCGTAGCCACGGCGATGCTGATCGCGTCGGTGCTGTACGGCCTCTGGTCGTGTTTGCGATCTTTTGGAACGACGGGCTCGACGCGTGTCCGCTCCCGCGTCGCGCTGCTCGCGGTCGCGCTCGCGGCTAAAGCTCAGCCGGCGGCGCATCTGTGGCCGTATGCGGTCGCGTTCGGCAATCACTGTGGTCGCGACCAGCTATCTCGGCGCGCGGCATCCGCTCGATTATTATGCGGATGCGCTGCGCGTCGAACGACGTCGCCGGGAGTCTATCGCTGGATCGCCGCGCATCGTCCGCCGGCGCTCGGCGGACAGGGGATGCGCCTCGGCGACGTCAACGTCGTTTCGCCGTCGACGCGCACGCTCGAACTTTCCGACGCGGGCGCGTGCGAGCAGGCGCGCCGTAAAAGGTCACTGCTCGCTGCGGTGGCGCGAGAACGACCTGCCTGCGGAGGCCAACGGGCGGCGGATGCAGGCTGCGCGCGGCTGCGGCGCGGCGTGCTGATACGATGACGGCATCGCGGTAGTCGTGCAACGCCTAGGGAACTCTGACGATGAAGAGGTCCCCACCGCGCGCTATTCCGAATCGGGAGGTTCTCCGGAAGGCGGCTGCGAGAGGAAGTACGCCGGCGGATACGGCGCGGGAATCCGCTTGAACGCGCGAGGTTTCTGTTTGAAATCAAAGCTGTCCGTCAGGCTATGCGCTCGAGTATCGGTATAGCCGCGCGCGCCCGGCCCGAGGGCGGAGAGATGAAACGCTTCCTCGATGAACTTCAGGGTGCTGCCGAACTCGTATTGCGTGTGCGAAACGTATCCGGCTTTCGCGTACGGCGATATGATGATGCACGGCACCCGTATGCCGAGACCCACGAAATCGAGTTGAGGCGGTGCCGAATTGTCGTACCAACCGCCCCAATCGTCCCATAGTACGACGATCGCCGTGGACTCCCAATACGGACTCTCACCGATGGCGTTGACGACGCCCGCGACCCACGAGGGGCCCTTGTCGCTGCGCGAACCGGCGTGGTCGGAGTCCGCAGCATTGGGAATCACCCACGACACTTGGGCGAGACTTCCATTTGCGGCGTCGGTGAGCACCTTCGTCTGCGGTGAGATGATGTTGCGCTTCCAGTCGCGCCCGTAGCGGACTTTCCGAATGGCCGCAAACGGCGCCCATAGCCGGCCGCCGGACTTGACGCTCGGCGCGTAGTACTTCCACGTCACCCCGGCCGCGTCCAGCGTGTCCGCCATCGTGTCGTATTGGGTGAAGCACGGGAATGGCCCATAACCGCTCTCTACGCGCTGCGGATCGAGCAGGAACGTCGAGGTGCCTTTCGGAGCGTCGCACCCCCACGGTTGCGCCGTCGGGCCGTCGACTTCGGCGGTGTCGGCGTCCAGGTTCGTCGTGCTTGCGATCAGGTCGATGTGAGCCGTAAACGTGGGTCCGAACATCGTCGGAAACATACGATCGGCGAGCACATATTCGCGCGCCATCGTCCAGTACGGCGCGACCAGGTCGCGCCGTAGATGGGCGTAGGGGTACGTTCCCGCGGGGCGACCATCGACGAAATGGTCCTTGTCGAATCCGTTCATTCGGCCGCCATTCCAATCGGTGATGGCGTCTTTCCAGTCGTGGAAGATGTCCGATCCGTTGAACGTGATCGCCCGCAAGGGCACCTTGACGCCGGTGTGCGTATAGCCGTACATCGCCGAGTCCGCGCCTTTGAATCCGGCAAAGATGTTATCGAACGTACGATTTTCCTGAACGATGACGACGACGTGCTTGATGTACTTCCCCACCTCTCCGCCGGGGGGCGGAGACTGCGTGGGCGGCGGCACCACACGGAAGCGTCGATCCCCCAGAACCGCTTGCGGAAGAACACGCCGCTAGGGACACGGCGCAGAACAACGCGATCCCGAACAGACGCTTCTCCATGCGGTCCTAGCTCCTATCCACCTGCGCCGTGATCCAGGGCGCCACGAAGTAGCGCCAAACGATCTTGATCAACGCGGCCGCGGGAATCCCCAGGATCAATCCCGGGATGCCGAAGAGCTCGCCCCCGGCGAACACCGCGAACATCGCCCCGATCGGCGAGACGCCCACGGATTGACCCATGATCTTCGGAACGAGCACGTTGTCGCTGATGCGCGCCATGCCGAACATGACGACCTGGACCCAGACGATCATCCAGACGCCCTGCGGCGCGGACATCGGAATGGCGATGAGTTCGGCGATCAGCATGCCGATGATCGGAATCGCGTACGCCACCGCGGACAGGATGCCGATGATCAGCGAAAACTTGAAGCCCAAGAATGCCGTGGCGATCGCGATGACGGCGCCCGTGATCAAAGACACGATGACCTGTCCCGAGATATAGCTTCCGAAGACGTCAGTCACCTCGGCCGCGAGCTTGCGCGCCGTCTGACGCTTCCGCTGCGGGAACAGCGCGGTGAAGCCCTCGGCGATCTGCGTGTCGTTGAGCAAAAAGAAGATCGAGAGCACGATGGCGGAGAACGCGATGAACAATCCGGTCGCCGTGTTGACCGCGATCGCCCCGAGCGACGCGAGTGCGCCGCTGACGAAGCCGGACATCTGCGCGGCGCCTATCTTGCCGAAGTTGAAGCCGTATTGGGGCAGTCGCAGCGTCGGAAAGTGCTGTTCGAGTGAGGTCTCCACTCCCCCCAGCCAGCTCTGGGTCGTCGTCGCATACGCCGGAATGTTGGCGACCAAGAGCTGCGTCTGGCTGACCGCGAGCGGCACTACGATTACTAGGAACACCGTGACGAGCACGAGCAGACCGAAGTATACGATCGTAATGGCGAGCGGCTTGGCCATGCGCCGCTCCAGGCGCCCGACGATCGGCTGCACGCCGAACGCGATGAACGCGGCAATCAGGAAGATCCCGATCGTTTTCGGGATGTGCGCTGCGAACCACAGCGCGACCGCCACGACCACGATGCCGCCCGCGATCCAGGCGACGCGACGCCAGAGATCGGTGCCTACAGCGCCTTGCACAGCAGACGCCGCTCCGCGCGATAGCCGCCCCGCTCGTAGAGCCGGCGCGCTACCGCGTTCTCCTCGGTGACCATCAGTGCCATATACGGTAAACCCCGCCGTCTAGCCTCATCTTCGGCCGCCGCCAGGAGCGCGGCGCCCACGCCGGCCCCGCGGCACTCCGGTTCGACGGCCATGTAGGCGACGAAGCCCTGCGCCAGCGCCGTCACCTCGTCGGGGAGGCCGTCGAGCAGCATGAGAAAGCCGACGCGCCGCTCCGCGCGCTGCGCGATCAGGGTCACGTGCGACTGATCGTTGACTACGTCGCACAGCCGGTCGAAGGCCGCACGCACGGCCGGCTCGCTCGCGCGGCGCAGCGCGCCGACGCTGGACATCGCGCAGCGCCGTCCGAGCTCTGTCACGAAGGCGCGGTCGGCGGCGGCCGCCTTGCCCGCACCGCTCGCGACTCGAACCTGCAGCGTCATGCGCGGCGCGACCCGGGATCGGTTATCGGCTCGCTCGCGGCGCACAGCGGACATTCGTTCTCCGCGAACGAGCGCAGCGGCAGATCGAGCAACGCGTGCGTCGGCGCGCCGAAATCGGCGGCCGCACGCATTACCATCGCGCCGACGCCGACGAGCTGCGCGCCGTGGCGCCGTACGACCTCGATGACTTCGCCGACGGAGAGTCCGGTGGTCACCACGTCCTCGACGACCAGCGCGCGATCCGCCGAGGACAGCGTGAAGCCGCGTCGCAAGACGGGCGCACCATTCTCCTTCTCGACGAAAATGGCTTTGACGCCCAAATGCCGCGCGACCTCGTAGCCGAGCAGGATGCCGCCGACGGCCGCGCTGACCACGATCGTCGGCTGCAGCGCACGAAAGCGGTCGGCTATCGCGCGTCCGACCGGCCCCAGCAACGCAGGATCCTCGAGGATCCTGAATTTCTGTACGAAGCGATCGCTGTGGCGTCCGGAGCTCAACCGAAAGTGGCCCTCGAGCAGCGCCCTCCGGCGCTTCAACTCCGAGCGCAGGTCGAGCTCGTCACCGCTCATGCCGTTACGGTCATTTCCTCGAGAATCGCCTTGACCGCCGCGACGGGATCCTCCGCGTCCACGACCGGTCGTCCGACGACGAGATAGTCCGCACCGGCAGCAACCGCCTGCGCCGGCGTCGTGACCCGCTTCTGATCGCCGTGCACGCTGCCGACCGGACGGATTCCGGGCGTCAGCGTGAGGAAATCGTCGCCGAAGAAACGCTTGAGATCGCGCACCTCGTGTGCGCTGCAGACGACGCCCGCGCAGCCCGCATCGCGCGCGAGTGCCGCCAACCGGATCGCGTTTTCGCCCGGGCCGCCTTGCAGCCCGAGCTCGTTGAGGTCTTCGGGAGCGATGCTCGTCAGCAGCGTCACCGCCAGCACGTGCGGCGGGCTGTGACCGAGCTCCGCAGCGCGTTCGCCGGCCGCATCCACGGCGGCGCGCATCATTTCGAGCCCTCCCAGCGCGTGGATGTTGACGAGCCTTACGTTCGGCCGCACGAGCTGCGTCATCGCGGCGCCCACCGTGCGCGGGATGTCGTGCAGCTTCGCGTCGATGAAGACGCGTACGTCGCGCGCCTCGCAATACGATAGGATGCGCTCCGGATATCCGCAGAGCGCCTCCAAGCCGATCTTGACGATGACGTCGAGATCGTAGAGGCGATCCACGAGCCGCTCGGCCTCCTCCGCGCTCGGCACGTCGAGAGCGACGATCAGCTGGGCCATCGCATCATCCCGTACCCCCTTCATACTGTTCCGGTGTCGCGAAGGCGACGTTGGCCTTGCCGACGATCGCGTCAAGCGATGCCAGATCGCGCTCGGCGAGATACTCCTGCAGCTCGGCGGAGATCCGCTCGGGAATGCGCGGATCCGTGAAGTTGGCGGTGCCGATAGAGATCGCGGCCGCCCCGGCCAGGAAGAACTCGAGCGCGTCGCTCAGGTTCTCGATGCCGCCCTGTCCGATGATCGGGATCTTCACGGCCTGCGCGACCTCGTAGACGGCGAGCACCGCGATCGGGCGGATCGCGGGACCCGAGAGCCCGCCGGTGATGTTTCCCAATCGCGGGCGCCACGTCTCGACGTCGATCGCCATCCCCCGAACCGTGTTGATCACGGCCAGGGCATCGGCGCCGGCGGCCTCCGCCTCGCGCGCCACCGAGACGATATCCGTGACGTTGGGCGAGAGCTTGACGATCAGCGTTTTATCCGTCGTCGCGCGCGCGGCTTGCACGACCTTGGACGTGAGCCCGGGATCGCAGCCGAACGTCTCGCCCTCGCTCGCGACGTTTGGACAGGACACGTTCAGCTCGACCGCCGCGATCTCGTCACGCGCGGCGAGGCGCTCGCAGAGATACGGGTAGTCGTCCACGGAGAAGCCGGCGACGCTGCCGACGAGTTTGCAGGGGCGGCCCGCATATTTGTGCAGCTCGCGCTCGAGGTACCAGTCAATGCCCGGGTTCTGCAGGCCGATGGCGTTGAGCATGCCGGCCGGGGTATGAACGAGCCGCGGCGTCGCGTTGCCCAGCCGGGGCAGTCGCGTGACGCTCTTGAGGACGATCGCGCCGATCTTCGATAGGTCGGCAAACGGCGCATACTCCTCGCCGGTACCGTAGCAGCCGCTGCCCATGAGGGTCGGATACTCGAGTTCGAGCTTGCCGAGTCTGACTGCAACGTTCGGCACGGTCACCAATGCAGTTCGTCCGCCCAGAAAACCGGGCCCTCCTTGCAGATTCGCGCGTAGACGACGTCACTGCCGCCCAGCTCCGCCGGAGGAAAGCTCGGCGCCTGAGCGCTGCGCGCGACCAGCGGCACGACGCAGCCCCAGCAGCCTCCGACTCCGCATCCGAACGTCTCTTCCAGCGCCAACTGCGCGCGTACGCCGAACGACTCGGCAACGCGCGCAACGCTGCGCAACATCGGCGAAGGACCGCACGCGAGAATCGCTTCGGGTTTGCGCGAGCTCGCCAGCGCGTCGGTGATGAATCCGCGCCGGCCTATGCTCCCGTCGTCGGTGGTCAAAATCAGCTCGCAGCCCGCATCCTCAAACCGTTGCGCATCAACCAGCAACTCCCTGGTTCGCGCGCCGTAGAAGAGGCGGACGCGGGCTCCGTTGGCGATGAAAGCATGCGCGCACAACAGTACCGACGCGATGCCGACGCCGCCGGCTACGATCGCGACGTCGCGCGCGTCGCCGGAACAGTCGAAGCCGTTGCCGAGCGGACCGAGTACGTCGATGCGGTCGCCCTCGCGCAGCTCGCCGAGCTCGCTCGTGCGCCTGCCTGTTATAAAGAAGAGAATGCTGGTGAACTTGCCTTCCGCTTCGTAGATGGCGAGCGCGGTGGCGGCCGCTTGCGCCGCCGGCGGAATCGCCATGAGGTATTGACCCGGCCGGGTCGCCGCCGCGAGCTCGGGCGCCTCCAGCGTCAAGTGCGACGACGCCGGGCGCGAGAGCGCGACGTCCGATAACCGTAGTCGCGTGCACGCGGGCGTGGCGGTCAGCCGTCAGCATACTCAAACCCTATTTTCTGCAAATTCTTAGAAAAATCTCCGGAAATCGGTGCACGCTCTTGCTCCCGAGCCGTTATACTGTATAGAGAGCGTAAATAATAAGGGAAAGGAGGGTCCGCAGATGGCAGGTCTTATCGTCTTCAAATCGCTAGCCGACGCACTCAGAGCGGGCTATCAGGTTTACGATCGGACTGCGGATGGTTATCTGGTCAGGACTCGCACGGCCGCGGGCTGGGCGATGGCTTTGGTGTCCTGCAAGTAATATCGTCTTTATTACAAGGTTAACGCCGCCGGTCATCGACCGGCGGCGTTAAATTTTATTGAACCCTATCGCGACTCTCAGCGATAGTCCGGCGGCGACGCCGGCTTCTCGATCTCCGGCGTGGATCCGGGGCGCCACCCGCCGTAGGTCGGTCCCGGCGGCATCCCCGCGCCCGAAGGGCTTCCCTGCGCGGATGCGCCGGCGTTGCTGTCGGCCGGGCCGAACTGCTGGCGCGTCATCTGCGGACCAAACGTCGCACCGCTCATGACGGCACCGATGATTTGCGCGACGCCGACGAATAACGGAATCAAGCCGCCGAGCAGCCACGGACCCGGATCGATGTGGCCGTCGCCGCGGTAACCGATGAAGCCGAGCCCGATGATGAGAGCGAAGCCGACGCATGCCACCTGCACGCCGCGGCGAAGCTGGCGCTGAGCGTAAAAGTCGGCCGGGTAGTAGTATTGATTCGGCGCGCCAGGCATCGGTTGACCGGGCACCCAGCCATACTTCATCGCCTTGCGCATGTCGCGCGCATCAGGCGGCGGTACGATACCCCGACGCATCATCTCCATGCGTTCCTGGTGCGCGAAAACTCGCGAAACGATCCAGCCGAGGACCGGTAACCCAAAGATGCAGACTACTGCAAGGGCGGCTACGACGTTGTCATCCATAACTTTTTAGTTTGCTCCGTTGGTATAAATGTGAATCGATCCGTCAGACGTACCGACCGCCATTTTCGCGGTACCGGCACCGAGGCGAATCGTGCGCTGGGCGGAATCGCTGCCCTCTTGCGACACGCCGTCGACGACGATGATTCCGTCGCCGGTCGAGGCATCGATGCTGACGTCGGCACTGGGCGGGAGATGAATCCGGATCGAGCCGTCGTCGGTGTGCATCGTCGCGGAGGGGCTCGCACCCACCAAATTCAATCCGTCGGCCGTGATGCGGCCGTCGTGGGTCGTCGCTGCGAGCGATCCGACCTCGACGTTCTGCAGCGATAGATGGCCGTCGTCCGAGTCCATCGCGAGGCGATCGCCGCGCACGTTCGTGGCCTCGAGGTAGCCGTCGCTGCTGTGCGCGTCCACGCTGCCCTGCAGATCGGCCAGCGTGACGTGGCCGTCCTGCGACCGCACGCTCACGCCGCCGGTCACGCCGCTGACGTCGGCGCCCGAGCAGCGCGCGATCTCGAGCCGCGAGCCGCGAGGCACCTCGACCTCGATTCGCTCGTTGCTGAAGCCGAAGATGTCGATCGATAAGTGACCGGAGCCCGGACGCTCGATGCGAACGCCGTCGCTCGTGTGCGTCACTCGCAGCTGCGGATAGGAGCCGCTCGAAAAGACGGCGCCGCGCATCTCGGTGAGGTCACGCACGTGGACGAGCCCGTCGTTCGAGATCGTCACGCGGACTCGCGATTGCGCGTCGTCGATCACGACATGCGGCGTATCGCCCGCGGCGATCGGCGCCTGCGTCACCGGCGTAAAGTCGACGTGGTGCATGCCCGAGACGAACGACGTGCCGCCGCCGCCGATCGCGTACGCCGCCATCCCGACGATCAGGACTTCGGCGGCGACCAACATCGCCACGATCGAGGCGCGGGTCACTAAAGCCGCGGCCCCCATCCGTCGAAGGTGGGGCGCAGGGACTGCGCGGAGTCCCACCTATCGGTCGGCTGCGTCGGCGAAGCGCTCTCCGGCCGGCTGCCGCCGGGAAGGGTTTTGTTGAGAATGGTTGTCATCGCTGGGTCGATCCTCCGTGAAAGTTCCTGTCCTAGTTACGGCGCGGCGGACGGCATGTTTCGAGACGGACGGCCCGGCCGGGTGCGAAACAATCCGTGCGCGCCACGCGTACGAAAAGCGTGTCGGCAGCCTTGTTGGAGGCACCGCCCCCACGGGTGAACGCGGAGCCAGAGGACGGCAACTTGGTCGCAATGACGCTCCGGGGCAATCCGGAGGCGTTCGCGACGCTGGTTGAGCGGTACGACCGCGCCGTCTACCATCTCGCGTACCGGACGCTGCACGACGTCGAGGAGGCGCGCGATGCGACGCAAGAGGCGTTTTTCAAAGCCTTTCGGAGCTTGCGAACGTTTAAGCCGGGGTCGAAATTCTCGACCTGGATCTTCGCGATCGCGTATCACGCCTGTTGCGACCGGCTCAACCGGCGCAGGCGCTACGCGAGCGACGAGCTGCCCGAGCGGGCGGACCCGGCCCCGGGGCCCGAGCAGCAGGCGATCGCCCTCGACCAAGCCGCTCGGCTGCGCGCCGCTATCGACGCGCTCCCCGAGAAATACCGAACGGTCATCACACTCTTCCATCTCCAGGGCAAACAGTACGACGAGATCGCGAGCGTCCTCGGCCTGCCGATGGGTACGGTGAAGACGCACTTGTTTCGCGCCAAGGAGCAGCTCCGCAGGCTTCTGGGCGAAATGGAGGTAACCGAATCATGAACATGCACGACGACGCCCACGGATGGGCCAGCGATGCCCTCGAGCAGGCGATCTTTGCGCTCCCCCTGGAGGAGCCGCCGGCCGATTTGCGGGCCTCGATCTTGCTGGCGACGGCCTACCGCCCTCGCCCGGCCTTCTCCGTCGTGGAGCTCGCCGTGATCGGCGCGGTCGGCGCGATCGGCGTATGGCTGATCGTTCTGCTGGGCCTCGGCGGCGGGGCGCTCTTCGTCGACACGGTCCAGGCGATCGGCACCTTCCTATCGAGGACGCTGTCCAACGCGACGACGCTGGCATGGCTGGCCGCGGGCGGCGCGACCGCGCTATGGCTCTCACTTTTCACCGTATCCCAACCCCTCGTCGTAGCCCCGCAAAGGTCCGAACGGAGGGCCAGCCGATAATCCCTCTGCATGGAGAAACGGCAAGCGCCGGAGCGGCGCCCATATAGGATACTGGTCGTCGAGGACGACGCGGCGATCAGCCGCGTCCTGCAGCTCGAGCTCGAGCACGAACGGTACGAGGTCGACGTAGCCCGCGACGGCCTATCCGGCCTCGAGAAAGCACTCAAGGAACCCGACCTCGTCATTTTGGACTTGATGCTGCCGCGCATGGACGGCATCGAAGTCTGCAAACGCATTCGCGCCAAGAGCCGCGTGCCCATCATCATGCTCACCGCGCGCGACCGCGTACCCGATCGCGTCGCCGGCCTCGACGTCGGCGCGGACGACTACGTGACCAAGCCGTTCTCCACCGAGGAGCTGCTCGCGCGCATTCGGGCCCGCCTGCGCGAGCGCACGCCGCAGGGCAACGTGATCGAGTACCGCGACGTCGTGATGGATCGCGACCGCCACGAGGTGCATCGCGGCGGAAAGCCCATCGCGCTCACCGCCAAGGAGTATGCGCTGCTCGAGTACCTGCTCTTGCACCGCAACAAGGTCCACACGCGCGACGAGCTCTTCAACGGGGTCTGGGGCAGCGATTTCCTCGGAGACTCCAATCTCATCGACGTCTACATCCGCTATTTGCGCGGAAAGATCGACGACGGCTTCGACGACAAGCTCATCACCACGGTACGAGGCGTCGGCTACACCATAAAGGATTAGCGAGGCGGGATTGACCTCGGCGGCGGACATGGGCCACGAGAAGGCTCCAACTTTTTCGGGCCAGCCATGGATGGCTGTTTCACAGCTTGCTGACCCGAAAAAGTGGCGCAGCGCGAGCGGAGCCCGGATGGCGGAGCGAGCAGCGGCTTCTCGTGGCCCATGTCCGCCGCCCGGGGGCAGTCCGAAATGAGCTAAGCAATGTCGCTTAGGTGGAAGATCGCCCTCGGGTATTCGGCGCTGCTGATCGTCGCTATGAGCGTGATGAGCGGCATCATCGTCTGGCGGTTTCAGCAGATCCTCTACGATCAGGCGGCGACCAGCGTGAACGCGACGATGAAGGCGATCGTGCAGTTCGCGCAGCAGTCCACGACGCCGTTTTCCGTCGAGGACTCGTCGGCCGGGACGCTGCAGTTTCTGTTCAACAGCAGCAATCTCACGACGTGGAACTCCGCCAGCAGCTACGTGCAGGTGGACTCGAGCAACGGCTATCCGCTCGCCAAAACCGCCAACCTCGGATCGCTGACGATACCATCGAATCCGAAGCTCTCTCCGCCGCACGACGTCGCGTACCGGCAAATAACGCTGGGCGAGCGGCCGTTCTTGGTCGAGGATCGCTATCTGCGCGCGGGGGCGAGCGCTGCGATCATCCACGTCGCCGAGCCGCTCGACACGCTGCAGCGTACCTTCGCGCGGGCGCGGGAGGCGATCGCCATCGTGCTGGCAGCCACGGCGGGGGCCGTCGTCGTGCTCTCGATCGCGATCGCCTCGCAGGCGACGACGCCGATCAACGAGCTGTCGCGCGAGATGCGCGAGATCGGGTCAGACCGCCTTCGGATCGCCGCCGGAAAAGGAGCGCTCGACGGAAACGCGCGCCGCCGGTTCGGCGGCGACGAGGTCGGACGGCTCGCGCGCAGCTTCAGCGACTTGCTGGCGCGATTGGGCGAGGCGTTTGCGCGCGAGCGCCAGTTCATCTCGGATGCGTCGCACGAGCTCAAGACGCCGCTGACGTCGATCAACGCCAACGCCCAGATGCTGCTGCGCTGGGGCGATCAGGACCAGGCGATTCGGCGCGAGAGCCTGGAGACGATCGTTCGCGAGAGCAGCGATCTCGCCGGCATGGTTAACGGCATGCTGACGCTCGCCAAGGCCGATCGCGGCGACGAGATTCCGAAGGAGCCGCTCTCGCTCGCCCAGATCGCAAGCGAGGTTTCGCAAAACGCCGCGCCGCGCGCCGCCGAAAAGGGGATCGCGCTGCGCTTCACGCACGCCGCCACCCCCATCGTCTACGCCGACCCGAGCCTGCTGCGCCAGCTCGTCGGCAACCTCGTCGACAACGGCATAAAATTCAGCGAGCGCGGCAGCGTCGAGGTCGCCGTCGGAGCGAACCGGGACTCCGCCTGGGTCGACGTGACCGATACGGGGCCGGGCATCCCGGAGTCCGAGCTCTCGAACATCTTCGAGCGGTTCTATCGGGCGGACAAGGCGCGCTCGCGCGACGTCCCCGGGACGGGGCTCGGCTTAGCAATCGTTCGTTCGATTGCTCGAGTTCACGGAGGCGAGGCTACGGTCACAAACGTGCCCGGCGGCGGCGCTCGTTTTCGCGTCCTCTTACCGCGCGTCCAGGCTCCGTTCACCTAGCTTTCATGTTGCCGGCGTAGCACTCTCGATACAATCGTTTCGTGCACAAAACTCTCGGCCGAGGGGCTAGCGCAATGCTCCTCGCCTGCCTCTGTTGGCTGGTTCTCGCGGCGCCCGCACGCGCCGACGAGCAATACGACGTTGGGCCGTCGCCGGTGCTCAATGTGCGGCTCAACCGCGGCAATCTGACGGTCCAGACTTGGGATCGCCCGCAGGTGCAGATTCAATCGGATCAACCGCTGAACGTGCAGCATCTGCCGCCGTCGCAGGTCGAGGAGCCGAAGCAGGTTCAGATCTCGTCGGCACAGATCCAGACCCAGCACGGACCAGTGACGCTGCCGGCTGAAACGTTCGTGCTCCCCGACATCCCCGGCACGCAGCACGACGCGATCGTCGCGCGCGGCGCGGGCAACGTGACCATCACGATCCCGCGCGACACCGGCATGGTGATCGCGCACGTCCGCGCAGGCCATCTGACGCTGAGCGGTTACCACGGCATTTTCGTCGCGCACACCCGTACGGCGGGAATCGATCTCAACAACGTGGGAGGAACCGCATTCGTCGAGTCGCTGCGCGGCAAGGTCGTCGCGACCAACTCGTCGTTCGACCGGCTGCGCATGCGCACCGCGACGGGCAACATGTTCTTTGCAGGCTGCACGTCGCATCAGATTCAGGCCACCAGCACGTACGGCTCGATCGTCTACGACAACGGACACTTTCAGCCCGGGCTCGCGCGTTTCGAGTCCGAACACGGAAACGTCGCGCTCGGCGTTCGCGGCGGCGCGCAGATCGGCGCCCATAGCGGCTCCGGTCACGTCGTGTCGAGCTTCCATGCGGAGGCGCACGTGCAGGGCAACCCGACGACGAAACAGGCGACCGTCGGGGGCGGAGGGCCCGTCGTCACCGCGACGTCGCGCAACGGCTCGGTCTATCTCTACAGCGGATCGATGAGCCAGCACCCGCGCGTGCGCGAGCAGCTCAGCGGCAGCACGCGCCTGCCGACTACACGCGCTCCGGGCGCGGCGCCACCCCCGCCGCACGAGCAGCCGTTCCAGCGCTTCAACCGGCTGCGGGGGCAGCCGCCGCGACCTCCGTTTCTAAGTCAACCGTAAGTCCGTCGTAAGCGGCAATCGCGCGCAGGCCGAGCTCGTCTTCGAACCGTTGCGCGAGCTTCGGAGGATCTGCCTCGAGCATCTTCGTGCCGAAGTGCTGAAAGATCGCGACCTTCGGCCGCACGTCGGCCACGACTTGGCGCGCGTGCATCCAGGTGAGGTGGTCGACGTTCATCTCGTCGCGATAGCGCAGCACGTTGACGATGAGCACGTCCGGACGGCGGCCCGCGTAGTCGGCGGCGAGCCCGTCGAAATATCGCCCGCACGGCAGATACGCGACGCGTAATCCGTCGTAGACGAAGTGCAGGCCGTGCGTCTGCACCGCATGGACGTGGCGCATCGACGTGAAGAGCTCGACGTCGCCGATGCGATACGGCCCGCTGCTCGGCTCGAGGTATTCGATTCGCGCCGCAAAGCGCTGTGCGTAAGGAAGCACTACCGGCTCGCCCTCGAATGCATCGGCCGGCGCCAGGACCGCGCCGCGCGGGCGGAATCCGCCGGACGTCATCGCCTCGATCAGCACGTTGACGTCGCCCGAGTGGTCGAGATGCTTATGCGAGAGCACGATCGCCTCGAGTTCGCGCGGATTGCAGGGCGGAACGCTATTTAGTGCGCGCACGAGCGCGCCGGGACCGGGATCGACGTGAATCTGTGTGTCGCCGAAGCGCATCCACATCCCGCCGGATGCGCGCAACTGACGCGCGACGACGAAACGAGCGCCCCCGCTCCCGAGGAAAAGTATCGAGCTATGCAAGCACGGGGAGCTTTTGGAACGCGCCGCCCAGCACCGTCGTCGACGGGCGCCCGAGCCAGCGCTCGAGCACGGTCGCGTACACGCTGCGGAAGTCGACGGTGTAGCGCAGGTTGCCCATGTTGGTAGAGCCGAGGTCCGGCAGCGTTCCGTACAGGCCGCCCTTGACGCCGCCGCCGATCAGGAACAGCGGCGAGGCCTCGCCGTGATCGGTGCCGCGGCTGCCGTTCTCCTCGATGCGCCGGCCGAATTCGCTGAACGTGAGCGTCAACACGCGCCGCTCATTGCCGTGCGCGGCAAGATCTTCGTAGAAGGCTCCGACCGCATCGGAAAACTGCGCCAACAGCCGGTTCTGGATCGCTACCTGGCTGACGTGCGTGTCGAATGAGCCGTGCTCGACGTAGATGGCCTTGGTTCCGAGCTTGCTGCCGACGATCTGCGCCGCGAGCGCCAGGCTGCGACCCAGCGGCGTAGCCGGATACGAGGCCTTCGTCGTATAGCCGGCCACGAGTCGGGGCAGCTCCTCCGAGCTGCGTTGAGCGTTGCCCTCGATCTCCATGACGTGTGCCAGATACGGCGACTCGAATGGCAGGCGCCGGTCGCGCGCCTCGGTCCAGAAGGCCTTGCTGGCGACGGTGTTGCGGTCGGCGACCAGCGTGTATTGCGCGAGCGCCGGTACCGCCGGGATGTCGGTGTGATTAGAGACGAGCAGCTCCGGCAGCACTTGCGACACGGCGACTCCCTTGAAGAGATTCTCGCTCGGAAGCGACGCCTCGTCGAAGTAGCGGCCGAGCCAGCCGGTGTGCTCGTAATGCTCCGGCGCGGCGGTCTGCCAGATTTCGGTCGAGCGAAAGTGCGAGTGATCCGGATTGGGATAGCCCACACCCTGGACGATCGCGACCATGCCCTTGTCGTAGAGCGCCTTCAGCGATCGCATGCCGGGATTCAAGCCCACGTTCGCATCGATTGCCAACACGTCGTTGCGCGCGATCGCCAGCGCCGGACGGAGGCGGTAGTACTGCTCGTCGCCATGGGGCACGACGCAATTCAGCCCGTCATTACCGCCGGCCAGGTTGACGATAACGAGGCAGCGGTCCTGACTGCCGGGCAGGCCCGGCAGCGGCGCCTGCGCGAGCGCCTTCGCGAACACGTGCTCGGGGTTGGCGACGATCGCCAAGCCGGAGGCGGTTGCAAGCAAAAAGTTACGGCGTTTCATTAGTTCAATTGATACGCAGGCGTGGCCATCGCGAGATACGCCGCGCCGGCGACGCGCTGACCGTAGTTCTCCACGGAGAGCGACGGCAGCGCCGCGCTTCCCGTTCCACCCAAGTAGCTCTTCAGCTCGAACAGCGACGCGGGCGCCGCGTCGCCTTGCAAGATAGTTTCCGCGAGGACGCGCGACGCGCTTGACGACTGAAGCGGCAGGCCGTGCAGCCACGACGAGTCCGCCAGCGTCTGCGATCCGAGCAGGCGAACCAGGAAGTTCTGGCGCGCGAGCATCGTGCCGCTGGTCAGCCAGTTCTGGCCGCCCGGCCAGCCCGCTACGTTCGGCGGAAAGAAGATCCGCTGGCCCATCTGCTGCAACGCGGGCAGAACCGTATCGTCGACCTGATTCAGCCCGAGCGCCTTGTACGTGCCCACGACGAATTCGACCGGGCTCTTCACGAGCGCGCGGTAGGCGCGCGCGCTATAGAACACGTTGCTGCTCAGAATCGTGCCCACGACGGGCGCGAGCTCGTAATCGTGCTTGCGCAGCAGCGCCGCGACCGAATCGACGAGCTGCGGCTCGGGGTTGTTGTACACGAACCAGTTGAGCAGACTGGCGGCGAAGAACCGCGCGCATTGCGGCTGCGCGAAGATGATATCCACGACGTCGTCGCCGTCGAAGTTGCCGGTGCGCCCGAGAAACGTCTTGCTTCCCGAGTCGTGCAGCGCGGCGTCGAAGGTGACGGTGTCCGTGCGGTTGACGACGCGCCAGCCCGTCCAGGCGCGGGCCGATTCGCGCACGTCGTTCTCCGCATAATGATCGACACCCAGCGTGAACAGCTCCATCAGCTCGCGCGCGTAGTTCTCGTTCGGGTGCGCCGCGACGTTCTGGTTGCCGTTGAGATAGATCAGCATCGCCGCATCCTTGGACACGTCTTTCGTCAGGTCGCGAAGATTGCCGAGCGGCGTACTTTCGGAAGAGCGCGTTCTGGTTGTACGTAATCCACGGAAATCGCGGCGTTCCGCGCGAGGTGAAGTGACCGTGGAAATAGAGCGTCATCTTCTCTTGCAGCGGAGACGCCGCCAGCATCCGGTTCAACCACCAGACCTGGAGCGCGGCGATCGCCGCCTGGGCCGCGCGGCGGCGCGCGCGTTGGCTCATCGCGCGATCCATCCCGTCGCTCATGGCATACGTCGCGAGGCGTCGTCGAGCTCGGACGGCGGCTTGACGGCAGCCGCGGAGGGCACGTCGATCAGCGCCGCTGCGGCGTCGGGGGCGCGCATCGCGGCAAAGCGGCGCGATCTCATCGGGCGTGCCGCCGAAGCCGGCACGGCGCAGCAAATGCGCCGCCGCGCGCGTGCCGAGCGTTCCGTGGTGCGGCTGCAACGCCGTGGTGAAATCGAGGCGACCCTGCGGACGCAGGATGCCGCCGACGTCGATCTGAGCCTGGGCGGCCATCGCTGCTGAGTACGCGCCGCCCCCCGCGCCCGCCCTCGCGACGGCGCGCGGGTCTAACCGGGCTCTAAGCGCGGGGCGCCGAATGGCGGCGCGATGGCGCGTTTTGGAGTCACGACTCGATAGAAATTCCGAGCAATTTCGAACCAGCGCTCAGCGTATGGAGCGCCTCGTTGCCGAGCTGCGCGAGCGGCTGGTCGGCGTGCGCACCGGCGGCGGCCCCGAGGCGGTGGAGAAGCACCGGAGCCGCAATAAGCTCACCGCCCGCGAGCGCGTCGAGCGCCTGGTCGATCCAGGCTCGGACTTCCTGGAGCTTTCGCCGCTGGCGGCATTCGACATGTACCGCAACGACTCGCCCGCCGCCGGCATCCTGACCGGGATCGGTATCGTGGAGACGCAGCACTGCGCGATCGTCGCTAACGATGCGACTGTGAAGGGCGGCACGTATTACCCGATGACCGTCAAGAAGCATCTTCGTGCTCAGGAGATCGCGGAGCAGAATCACCTGCCGTGCATCTATCTCGTGGATTCGGGCGGTGCGTTCTTGCCGCTGCAGGCCGAGGTCTTTCCCGACCGCGACCACTTCGGCCGCATCTTCTACAATCAGGCGCGCATGTCGAGCAAGCGCATCGCACAGATCGCCGCGGTCATGGGATCGTGCACGGCGGGCGGCGCGTACGTCCCCGCGATGAGCGACGAGACGGTGATCGTCAAGGGGCGCGGCACGATCTTCCTGGGCGGCCCGCCGCTCGTCAAGGCGGCTACCGGCGAAGAGGTGACGGCTGAGGAGTTGGGAGGCGCCGACGTCCACACGCGAATCTCGGGCGTCGCGGATCACTTCGCCAACGACGACGATCAGGCGCTCGCGATGATTCGCGAGATCGTCCGCAACCTTCATCTCGAGCTTGCGCGCCAGTGGGATCGCATCGAGCCGGAGCCTCCCAAGTACGATCCGCGCGACATCTACGGCATCGTTCCGGCCGACAGCCGCACGGGATACGACGTGCGCGAGGTCGTCGCGCGTCTCGTGGACGGATCGGAGTTCCACGAGTTCAAAGCGCGCTACGGCACGACGCTCGTCTGCGGGTTCGCGCGCATCGAGGGACATCCGATCGGGATCCTCGCCAACAACGGCATCCTCTTCAGCGAGAGCGCGCTCAAGGGCACGCACTTCATCGAGCTCTGCGCGCAGCGCGGCACGCCGCTGCTCTTCCTGCAGAACATCACCGGATTCATGGTCGGCAAAGAGTACGAAAACCGCGGGATCGCCAAGGACGGCGCGAAGCTCGTGATGGCGGTCGCGTGCGCCGAGGTGCCGAAATTCACCGTCGTGATCGGCGGCAGCTTCGGCGCCGGCAATTATGGGATGTGCGGGCGCGCCTACGCGCCGCGTCAGCTCTGGATGTGGCCCAACGCGCGCATCAGCGTCATGGGCGGCCCGCAGGCTGCCAGCGTGCTATCGACGGTGCGCGGCGAGATGACGCCCGAAGAAAAGGCCGCCTTCGAGGCGCCGATCCTCGAGAAGTACGAACACGAGGGCAGCCCGTACTACTCGACCGCGCGGCTCTGGGACGACGGCATCATCGACCCGCTCGATACGCGACGCGTCATCGCCATCGGCCTGGATGCCGCCGCGCACGCGCCGCAGCCGCGCACGCAGTTCGGCGTCTTCCGAATGTAGTAAGCCGAAGCCGCGCACTATGCCGGCGGCAAATGGCCGATGTAGAGCTTGTAATAGTTCGGGGACTCGATCCATTGGCCGTTCCGATAGCGCAGCACGGCGCTCGCGTTGGCCTTGGTTGGGCAGCACATTGGGGCGTCGGGACCGTAGTACGGCCCGCGCAACACGATGGAGTGCTTGTCCGGGGCAATCGTCGCCGTCAGCTCGCACGGATTCGCGACGGAGACCGCTGGAACCACGCTCGCGCCCGGACCGCCGGCGAACATCGCGACCGTCGCCGAGCCGCAATCGGCGGCCATCTCGTGCGACCGCACGACGAGCTGCTGCCCACCCTCGGGCGTGAGCGCGGCGGCGCCGACGATATGCAGCTCTTGCACCGGAAACCACATGTCGGTCCCACCGCCCTGGACGACGCGCGCGAGCGGTCCGCCGGCGGTCGGCGACTGATAGCGCAGCCGGTACGCCTGCTGCCGCGATCCGTAGAACGACAGATACCACTGATAGAAAAGGCGGCCGTGCGACTTCCCTAGCGGCTTTTTACTGGCAACCGCGCGCCACCGCGCGTTGGGCGCCGCGTACGTTGAAAGACACGAAGACGCTCTGCACGATCGTCCCGGGCGGGCTCGGCACCATCGGCGCGTTGGTTTGCACCCCTTCGACTCCGCTCAGGACAGGCTGAGCCGAAACAGGCGAGGCAGACGAGCGCAAGGGCGATCGTCGCCACACCGACGCGACGCGATTCGAGCATGCGACGGTCGTTCGAGCTACGGCTTCATACTGCTTGCCGGAGGCGCGTTCGGCAGGGTGAAGCTGCCCAGGCCTTGCGGCGGGGCACGCACGACGCCGTGCAGCATGTCGTCCCACGCCTGCCTGAGGATCGGCAATATCGTCACGAGACGATGGATTCCGCCCGGCTGCGAATAGAACGATACGTCCATGCCGACCGATTGCAGAAACGCCGCGGTCGCGATGGGGTACTGCGTGGGAATGCTGTCGTCGGCGCTGCCGGTGAGCACGTAGAAGGGCGTTCGCCGCATCTCCGTGACGATGCGCTGCGAATCGGACCCCAACAGTGCGCCCGCGATGGACATCACCGCGGACCACGCCTGCGAATGAACCGGAGCGACCTCGAAGACCGAGAAGCCGCCCATCGAGTAGCCGGCGAGATACCGCTTACGCGGATCGATCGCGAAGGCATGCGTCGCCGCAGTCAGCGCGTCATAGACGTCCGCAGCGGATCCGCGGAAATTGTAGTAACCGCGTCCCCAGGGTGCGACCACGATCGCGCCGCTGTGCTCGGCGAGCTCCGCGACGTACGGCGGCGCGAGCAGTTGCGTCTCCGACTGCGGCCGGCCGTGCAGCAGCACGACGAGCGGCGCTGGATGAGCGGGTGAGTACGCTGACGCAACGTACACCGCAACCGGCTGCATCGTTCCGTCTTGCGACGAGCGCACGAAGGTCTCGCCGAGTCCGCGGATTGCGCCCATGGAAACGTAGGAATCGTGCAGCAGCTGCGTCGCCAGGCTGAGATCGAGCCCGCCTATGCGAGCGACGGTCTGCGACCACTGCGCCGCCGAATAGCCCTGCGGAACTGCTGGGTCGCCAAGCAGAGTCGCGTCCTCGAGAAGACGCTCGTAGTAATCGTAGGTCGTGTCGCGGCCGGCGATCGAGCTGATCCTCGCGATATTCGCGCGATACGCGGCTGCGGTAGAATGCAGGGAGACGCGCAGGTCGACCGCGGAACTCCCCAGTAGGAGAGTCAGAGCAGCGGTGACCAGCGCGCCCCTGGTCATGACGATAGCTTAACGCGCCAGGCCGCGGACCCGTGACGGGCACGCATCATATCCCTGCGTACCACTCGTAGCCCTGGTCCTCCCAGTAGCCGCCCTGCCCGCCGGCGATCCGCGCGAAGTTGCCGACCACCTCGATGCGCGCGATCCACTTCGCGCTCTTGTAGCCTAGCTGCGTCGGCACGCGCAGCCGGACCGGCGCCCCGTGATCCGGATCGAGTGGAGCGTCGTTCAGGCGCAGGGCCAGCAGCGCCTGTGGATGTCCCGCTTGGTGCAGGTCGAGACTCTCGTAATAGAGATTGCCGGCGCCGTCGTTATCCATGCAGCGAAAGATTACGTACCGCGCCTCGGCGAGCGGCCCCACGGCGTCGAGCACGCCACCGAGCGCGCACGCCGCTCCACTTTCCGATCGCGCTCCATCCCTCGACACAGTCGTGCCGTGTGATCTGCGTCTGCTGCGGCATGCGCTCCAGCTGCGCGAGGGTGAACGCGCGCGGTCGTGCCACCGCGCCGTCGACGATCAGGCGGTACGACGTAAACGCGTCCGCGCTGAGACTCGCGTAATGCGCGTCCGAAGGCGTCGCGAATCCGTTCACCCGAAAAACGCGATCGACGTCACGCTCGCGGTATTCACGCGCGAGGCCCCGCGTCCCGATCAGGCGGTGGTTCAGCCCCTCGACCGACGCCAGTGCTCGCATGAATCCGCCGTTCTGACTGAGGCCGGACGTGAGCGGGCCGCATCCGGCCAGCGCCGAGACGCTCGAGGCGATGAACAGTCGTCGCTTCATTCCGTTCGATACCAGCCCGTGATCATCGAGCGCATCTGATTGACGACGCCTTGCGTCGCCACCTGGAACGTATGGACGGCGAAGAATATCAGCAAGAGCCAGCATGCCGGCGAAGTGCCAGAGCCGCGCGAACTGCCGCCCGCCGAAGACGACCGTTAGCGGGTTCGCGATCGCGTCGATGCCCGGCGACAGCGCGAGGCCCGTGAGGACGACCAGCGGCGCGACGACGAACAGCACCGCCGTGTAGCTCGCCTTCTGCAGCGGATTGTAGATACCGTAGGGCGGCGGCGTCTTGCGCAACTTCAGGTAGTACGCCTGCATCGGCCAGAGCTTGGGCAGGTCGCTCGGGCGCAGGATCATGTCGCGCAGGTTGCCCTTGATCGCCGTCGAGATCAGCCACGCGAGCCAGCACAACCCGGCGATCCACGCGAAAAAGAAGTGCCAGCGGCGCCCGCCCGCGAGGTCTTGAAAACCGGGGATGGTGATCGTCGACGAAAACGCATGCGCGCCGCGCGAACCCATCCCGTCGTTCGTCCAGCCGAGCCAGCCGGTCGTGGTGAAGGTGTGACCGAAGATCGTCGTCGTGCCGACGCCGTCGGCCGGCGAACCGATGGCGAGCACGCGCCGATGCGGATCGCTCTTATCCGAGGCATCTAGATTCGGCGAGGCGTTGAATATCTGCAGGCCGCTTCCGACGAGTACGAAGAACGCGAGCACCCACAGCCAGTGGCTCGCGCGCGTCAGGAACGCGTAGCGATAGATCGCGGGGCGCTGCCCGTCCTTCATCGTCACAGTATAACGCGGGCGAGGCCCGTTTGGATGAGGCCGCGAACCTCCAGGCCGCATGGCCTGAGATCAAACTCGACGTCGCCGGCGGGATCGCCCGAGTTACGCTCGCCCGGCCGGAAGTACGCAACGCGTTCAACGCCGAGCTGATCGCGCAGCTGTATGAGACCTTCATCGGCGTCACCGCCTCGGACGACGTGCGTGCCGTCGTGCTCGCGGGCGAGGGGCCGGTCTTTTGCGGCGGTGCCGACATCAACTGGATGCGCGCCTCGCTCGACCTGGAGTACGACGCGAACCTCGGCGACGCCGAGCGCATGAGCGACATGTTCCGAGCGATCGACAATTGCCCCAAGCCGGTCGTCGCCCGCATCCACGGCGCGGCCCTCGGCGGGGGCGCCGGGTTGGCGGCGGTATGCGACGTCGCGATCGCTGCCGAAGACGCGATCTTCGGATTCACCGAGGTGAAGCTCGGCATCATCCCTGCCGTCATCTCTCCGTTCGTGCTGGCCAAGATCGGCGCGTCACACGCGCGCGCGCTCTTCCTCACGGGAGAGCGCTTCGACGCGCGACGCGCGCAGGCGATCGCACTCGTTCACGAGGTCGTGCCCGCCGCCGCGCTGGATGCCGCCGTCGATCGTTGTCTGGCCGAGCTGCGAACCGCCGGCCCCTCCGCCGTCGCCGCGGCTAAGCTCGTCGTGCACCGCGTCCTCGACAACGGCTACGACGAATCGCGAACGATCACCACGCGCGCGATCGCGCAACAGCGCGTCAGCCCTGAAGGCCAGGAAGGACTGCGTGCCTTCCTCGAGCGTCGCCGCGCGTCGTTCGCCGGTGATTAAGCGGCTCCTGATCGCTAATCGCGGCGAGATTGCGGTGCGCGTCGCGCGGGCGGCGCGCGAGATGGGCGCCATTCCGCTCGGCATCTACTCGCAGGCCGACGCGGGGGCGTTTCATCTGCAGTTCATGGACGACGCGCGGTGCGTCGGGGCGGCGAGCGCGGCGGAATCCTACCTCAACGCCGGCGCGATCGTCGCCGCGGCGCGCGCGATGAAGGCGGACGCGCTGCATCCGGGATACGGATTTCTCTCCGAGCGCGCGGCGTTCGCGCAAGCCGTGCGTGAAGCCGGCATCGTCTTCGTCGGCCCGACGCCCGAAGCGATGGCCGCGATGGGCAGCAAGATCGAGGCCAAGCGTCGCGTGCGCGAGTTCGGCGTGCCGACCGTTCCCGGCTACGACGGCGACGATCAGTCGCTGCCCGTGCTAAAAGAGCAGGCCGAGCGAATCGGCTTTCCGCTGCTCATCAAGGCGAGCGCGGGCGGCGGCGGACGCGGGATGCGGATCGTCGAATCCGCGCCGCGGTTTGCGGAGGCGCTCGAAGCGGCAAAGCACGAGGCCGTCGCCGCGTTCGGCGACGACGCGGTGCTGCTCGAGCGCTATCTGCGCGGGCCGCGTCACATCGAGTTCCAGATTCTCGCCGACGCGCTCGGCACGACGATCCACCTCGGCGAACGCGAGTGCTCGATTCAGCGGCGCCATCAAAAGGTCGTCGAAGAGGCGCCGTCGGTCGCGCTGACGCCGGCGCTGCGCGCGGAGATGGGTGCGGCCGCCGTTCGCGCCGCCGAATCGGTCGGCTACGTGAACGCGGGAACCTGCGAGTTCATGCTGGATAACGACGGCGCGCACTACTTTCTCGAGATGAACGCGCGGCTACAGGTGGAGCACCCCGTCACGGAGATCGTGTACGGCATCGACCTCGTGCACTGGCAGCTGCGCATCGCAAGCGGAGAACGCTTGACGGTCGCGCAGGCCGACGTGCGTCCGCGCGGCTGGGCCATCGAGACGCGACTGTACGCTGAGGATCCGGCCAAGGATCTGCTGCCGTCGACCGGCACCATCGGGCGCTGGTCGCCGCCCGAAGGCCCCGGCGTGCGCGTGGATGCGGGCGTGACCGCCGGCAGCGAGGTGACGCACTACTACGATCCGATGCTGGCCAAGTTGATCGCATACGGCGACGATCGCGCCGTGACGATCGCGCGATTGCAGCGGGCGCTCGAGGAATGCTCCGTCGACGGGGTCGCGACGAATCTGCCGCTGCTGCTCTGGATCGCCCGCGACGCCGCGTTTCGCGCAGGCGAGACTACGACGCGCTTTCTCGACGAGCGGCTAGACGAGTCGATCTTCGCGCAGGCAGCTCCGCCCGACGCCGCGCTGCTCCTCTGCGCGGGCGCGCTGCTGCTCGACGGGCGCGCGCCGTGGCGCGTCGCGGAGGCCGGGATTCCGCTGCGCCTGCAGCACGCCGCCGGCGCGGTCGAGCTGTTCGCGGACGCGACGGACCGCGCGAACGTCTGGCGAATTTCAGGCGATCGCAGCGGCGAGCTGCAGGCCGCGCGCCAGGGCAGCGTCGTTCGGGCACAGTTCAACGGCGACGCGATCGCCGGCGCCGTGACGTATGCGGGCGACGGCTTCACGGTGCATCTGAACGAACGCGCGTGGTACCTTTGCATTCGCGCCGCCGCCCTCGTCGGACGGCGCCGGCGGCGGCCACGCCGCGGTCGCCGGCGGGCACGTCGCCGCGCCGATGCCGGGCAAGATCGTTAAGGTCGCCGTGCGCGAGGGCGACAACGTCGACGAGCACGCTCTGCTCGTGGTGCTCGAAGCAATGAAGATGGAGCACCGCATCGAAGCCCCGGCAGCCGCGGTTGTGAAGTCCGTGATGGTCAAGGAAGGCCAAATCGTCGCCGCCGGCACCCCCATTGTCACCCTGAGCCCTTCGAATTCGCTCAGGACAGGCTCGTGAAGGGTCGTGAAACTGCCAAAACGCGTTACCATCTTCGAGATGGGCGCGCGCGACGGGCTGCAGAACGAGAACGCGCGCATCTCAACCGACGACAAGGTGCGCTACATCGACCTGCTCTCGCAGACCGGTTTGCGCTGGATTGAGGCCACGTCGTTCGTCAGCCCGAAGGCGATCCCGCAACTGGCGGACGCCGCAGAGGTGTTCTCGCTCATTCGCAAGGCGCCCGGCGTGCGCTATCCAGTGCTCGTTCCGAACATCAAGGGCTACGAACGCGCGCGCGCCGCGGGCGCCGACGCGGTCGCGGTCTTCACGGCCGCCTCGGAGAGTTTCACGAAGCGCAACATCAACATGACGATCGACGAATCGCTCGAGGCGTTTCGCGACGTCGTGCGCGTGGCGAAGACCGACGGTGTGTGGGTACGCGGCTACGTCTCGACGGCGTTCGGCTCGCCGTTCGGCGACACGGTCACGCCGCAGATGGTGCTCGACGTGAGCGTGAAGCTTATGGAGCTCGGCTGCAACGAGCTCTCGATCGGCGACACGATCGGCGTCGGCGTGCCGAGCCAGGTGGAGGCGCTCATCCCGCTGCTGGCGAGCCGCGTCCCGCTCGACCGCATCGCGCTGCACTTCCACGACACGCGCGGTACGGCGCTGGCTAACGTCTACGCCGGCTTGCAGCAGGGCGTCGCGAAATTCGATTCGTCGTCAGGCGGCCTCGGCGGCTGCCCCTACGCGCCCGGCGCGACGGGCAACGTCGGCACCGAAGACGTGCTCTATCTCCTCCACGAGATGGGCATCGAGACCGGCGTGGACATCGCGAAGGTGCGCGACGCCTCGCGCTTCATCGCCGGCGTCATCGATCACGCGCTAACGAGCAAAGCCTACCAAGCCATGGAAGCCGCCGGCGCGTAGCTTCGGATGCGCTAAGCTATTGCTGCAGGCGGCTACCGAACCACCAGCTATGTCCTTCGAGATCGCGCGCGCGGTACTCGCGCATGCCGTACTGCTGGTCTTGCGGTTCGCTTTCTATTTTTGCTCCACCCGAACGAGAACGTTCGAAGTGAGCGTCCACATCGTCGACCTGAACATATGCGCCGCAACTCACGCCTGGCAGCATCCGTGGGGAGAGCATTTGATGCTCTGGAGCGACGCGATGTAGCCAAATCGCTGCGCTGCCGGCCTGTACCTCCGCGTGCACGGCATTGCCCTCGCCGTTGCGCTCGATGCCGCCGGACGTGAACCCAAAAACCTCGACCAAAAAGTCGTGCGCAGCTGGTATATTCTCGTATACGAGAAGAGTTATCAGTCGTTCGATCGTAGGCATATTCGTCTCCAATCACCACTTAGCCACGAAGCGCGGGTCGATCGCGGATTTGACCGCGCTCGTGAACTTCGTGAAGGGGCAGTCGAGGCTCGGGCAACCCGGAACGTAGACCGGCACGCGAACGGGATTCTCTCCCTGACCGGCGCGCATCGCGTCGAGCGTTTGCGCGACGAAATACGTGCGCACGTACGCCGCGCCGCTCGGCGGACGGTGCAGCTCGAAGATCAGCGCGCTGCCCGGCGGAGTGTCGTCGAACTGATCGCCCTGGATCAGCCACGAGAGCCGCAGCAGGGCGGAGAACTCCGCGAGCTGAGTGTCGTGTCCCGAGAAGAAGACGAACCGCGCACCGGGCGGCACGCGCGTGCCCGCGACGGCGCGTCCCGTCGCTCCCCCTTCGAGCGTCTGCAGAATGTGCGCCATGATGTTCGACGAGTGCGCGCGGGCGGCGTAGCGGTTGTGCTCGAGCCGCTTGCCTAAGACGTGCAGCTGGAGCAGCTCGAGGAGCTTGGCGTGATCGACGCGTCCCCACCCTACGTCAGCGTGGCCGTCGGTGTATTCGAGCAAGAGGTTCTCGCCGACGTCGGCGGCCATGTCGAGGCCGCCCGAAAGCCCCGCGAGACCGCCGTCGCCGTCATTGGCGACGGTCGTCGGCACGTCCGCGATGCGCTTGCACGTCGCGGGCACCGCACAGCCGAGCACGTCCTCCATCGTCGCGAACGCGGATCCGTAGGCCGTCGGCAGTCCGTTGAAGTTTCCGCCGACCGATCCGAGGACCGAGTCCTTCGACTCCACCTTGTTGACGACGCCGACGCCGGGCAGCGGGTCGAACAGCGGATCGGGATCGCTCGGAGCGTGGCCGACCGTGATGCCGCAGCCCGGCGCGAGCCCCTGGACGACTGCGTCACCGGTCGCCCGGGTGCGCTGGTCGACGTCGGCCCACACGAAGACGGAGCCGCCGCGGGGACAGCCGTTCGCGCCGGCGCCGAGCATCCCGCCGTAGAGCCGGCGATAATACGCGCCGAACTGGCGCATCAAGAGGGCGCCGCGCTCGGTCAGGTTTCCAGGGTGACCGCTCCACGCGGGCCACGGCTGGCGCGAATATGGATTGAGCTCGTCGGGATGCGTGGGCGATCGCACGCCGTGCCGGCTGACCACGACGACCATCCGCAGATCGGACGATGAGGGCGCCGCAGTCGAGCGAACCGGCGCGAGGCCGCAAATGACGATCGCCGCAATGAAAAACGTGATGAGGCGCAATGCTTTCATTCCGCGATCATACTCGCTCCAAATGAACCCAGCATTAAGCGGGGTAAACTCCTTTTAACGGAGTGCGAGCGGAATGACGAAGCGCGTCGCGGTGTGGGTATCGGTGTACGCGCTGATCTTATTGTCGACGAGCCCGGCCGCGATGCCGGTGGAGCGCACCTCGGCATCGGTCGGCGCCGCGCCGCGCCCCTTGGGATGAAACACCCAGAGCGCGCCGTTGGACTTCAGGTGCACGACGGCGCGCGCGATGCGCGGAAGATCCCGCGGTGAGTCGATGCGCACGAAGATCAGGTCGTAGCGCGTGCGCAGCGACTGCGCTGCCGCCTTGGCGAGGCACGCATTCAAACTGGTCGTAAAGACAGCCTCGTGGCGTCCGACGAGCGCGACGTGCGCCGCGGCGACGACGCCCAGTTTCTCGAACAGCGATCGCCCGGAGTAGTCGCGCTCCGTCCGAACGTTCATGCAAAGCCGAGGTTCTTGGGCTTGGGCGGTATCTCCGTGTACCCCATCGGGCGATCCCACCAGTCGTGCCGGCGCGCCGCGAGCAGCGCTTCGCTTGGCGGAGGCGGCAGCCGCAGCTCGAGTGCCTTCGCATACGCCTCGATATACCGGTCGATCATCCGATCGAGGCTGAACTCGCGCTCCACGTGCGCCCGGCACGCGCGACGATCGAGCGCGGCCAGGCGCGGAACCTTCTCGACCGCGTCCGCGACGCCGTCGCACAGGAATCCGGTCACGCCGTCCACGACGATCTCGGGCATCGATCCCATGCGTGCCGCGAGCACAGGAGTCCCGCAGGCCATCGCCTCGATAGTGGTCAGCCCGAATCGCTCCGGGCGGGTGGTCATGTGCACGAGGGCGAGCGCGTTGCTCAGCAGCGCGTCGCGGCCTTCGCGCTCGACCGCGCCGAGGAACTGCACGCGATCGCCGTCGATGTACGGCGCAACCTGCTCGCGAAAATACGCCTCGTCGTGCGGGATGGCCGCGATCTTCAAACGCACGCCGGCGCGCTTGGCGATCTCGATCGCGAGATGCGTGCCCTTCTCGGGGTGGAAGCGGCCGAGAAACGCGAGATACTCGCCGGGCCGGTCGCGATAAGTGAACTGCGCGGGATCGATGCCGTTGTAGGTCGTCGCCAGATAGTCAAGCCCCGGATCGCGGTCGGCGTTCGAGATCGAGCAGTAGAAGCTGCGCTGCGCCCCCGCGTAGTACGCCGCTAAGATCTGCGGCGACGAGAAGCCGTGAATCGTCGTGACTAGCGGCGGCGCCTGCGTGTCCAGCGCGTACGTGAGCGGTTTCCAGTCGAGGTGGCTGTGAATGAGATCGAACTCGCCGGCGCGCCGAAAGAGCTCCGCGATGTGCAGAGCCGTGAAGACGTCGCCGTTGAGCGCCGGATCCTCGTTGAGCCCCACCGGCACGACGGAGACGAGGCGGCCGGCGAAGTGCGAGTTCGCGGTCGCGAAGAGCGTGACGTCCAGCCCGCGCTTGCGCATACCGTCCGCTACGTTGAACGCGATCTGTTCCCAGGGCCCGTACCCGGGCGGCGGTGCCGGCCACGAGATCGCCGCCAGGACGGCGAGCCGGCGTCCTTGCAGGTCCACGCCTAACGGTCGTCGTCGACGGGGTGATCGTTGCTCTCGGCCGCCGCGAGGTCGAAGCGCGTACGGCGAATCAACCGCTGCATCGACAGCTCGGAGTACGACGGCACCGGCGCACTGCGCGTGAAGTCGAACATGTCGTGCAGATCGTCGTCGGTCGCGTCGCGCTGACCGAGCGTCCCGAGGTTGAAGTTCGTCTCGACGAACTTCACGATCGACGTCGACTCACGCCGCACGTGCGAGACGTACGGCAGCGCGCGTGGCCGGCTCGGATCGTAGTTCGATCGCGCCCAGGCCGACATCACGACGATCGGTATCCTAAAGCCCCAGCTCGTGTCGTCCGGGCCGGGCGGGGGCGGCACGTGGTCGTACCAGCCGCCCGAGTCATCCCACGTCAGGATCAGCGCGCTATCCTTGTAGTAGTTGCAAGGCCGTGTGTTGGCTCTGTACGATCGCGAGATAGATCGAGCCAACCCACCCGGGGCCGCCCGCGCTCAGGTTGCCGGCGTGATCCGAGTCGAGCCAGTTCGGCATGACGAACGAGACTTGCGGCAGGCGGCAATTCTGGATGTCGCTCAGGATCGTGCCGGACGGCGTGATCACGTTGCGCTCCCAATCCGGGCCATAGCGGATCTTGCGAAACGCGTCGTAGATGTTCACGGCGGGGTCGGTGGCGTCGTCGTACGCGCCCGTGTAGTACCTCCAGCTAACGTGCGCCGCGTCCAGCAGATCGCCGATCGTGGGCTGATCGAAGCATGGAAACACGCCAGGCAGAATCATCGACTCACCGACGCCGAAGAGCGGAACCGTCGTGCCCGGCCTCGCGTCACAGCCCCAGATCGCATCGTTGGGGTTGCCCGCGATGCGCGGCTGCGCCGTCGCGAGCGCATAGTGGCTCGGAAACGTCGGAATCAGGCGCGTCGCAAAGTTTTCGTCCGCGAGCGCGTAGCGCGCCGCGAGCATGTGATAGAGCGTCGTCTCGGAATCCGGCAGATACGCGTACGGAAAGCCGGACCCGGGCTTCGGAAAGCCGGCGACCGCGGTCACGAAGTCGCCGGCGAAGCCGTCCATCTTGCCACGATCCCACTCGCCAAGCAGCGACGCGTGATTGTGCCGCGGGTCCGCCGGGTACTCGAACGGCACCGGCTTGAGCCGAACGCGCGTGCCGTCGACGGTCGTCACCTGCGACGCGTTCGCGCCCGGATAGGGACCGCCGTTCGCGACGATCGACGAGGCGAAGAGGTTGTCGAAGCTGCGGTTTTCCTGCACCAGCACGATGACGTGCGCGATCGGCGTCGCCGGCAGCATCGCTACTGAATAAGGCCGGCTTTGAGCACGAGCTGCGGCTCGCGGAGCGCTCGCACGTCCTCGCCGACGTCGCGCCGCAGCAGCAGCGCGTCGGCCGGCTCGCCGACCGCGAGGATCCCGTTGTGCAGCCCAACGAGCTCGGCCGCGACGTTGGTCGCCGCGTGCAGCGCCTGCTGGGGCGTCATCCCGAGCAGCGCCCACATCAGTTCGACCTCCTGCGCGTAGTTCTCGTGATAGTTGTACGGCGTTCCGGCGTCCGAACCGCCCGCGATGCGTACGCCGCTCTCGTAGGCGTGCCGGATGTTGTTCAGCATCACCTCGTTCAGGCCGCGCGCCTTCTCGACGATGTAGCGCGGCTGATGCCCGTCCTCGAGATGCGCCATGATGCACGTCGGCGCGCTCAGCGTGGGAACGAGATACACGCCGCGTTCCTTGAAGAGCGCAATGCATTCGTCGTCGAGCATCGTGCCGTGCTCGATCGAGTCGATGCCCGCGCGCAGCGCGTTCTTGATGCCCTGCGTCCCGATCGCATGCGCCGCGGCGCGCAGACCGTGGCGATGCGCTTCGTCGACGGCCGCGGAGAGCTCTTCGGGGGCGAGCTGCGCGTTGCCCGGCACCGCGCCCTTCGTCAGCACGCCCCCGGTCGCGATCAGCTTGATGCAATCGGCACCGGCCCACATCTGCTCGCGCACGGCCTTGCGCGCGTCCCACGGCGAGTCGACCGCGCGCCCGATCGGCCATCCGTGGCCGCCGGTCATGCACAGCACCGCGCCTGCGGTACGCATGCGGGGCCCTGGAATTCGTCCCTCCTCGATGGCCTCGTGGACGTCCGGTGCGATGCGATTGGAGCTTCCGACGTCGCGGATCGTCGTGACGCCGGCTTTGATCGACTTGCACGCGTTCTCGACCGCGCGCAGCAGCCGCTGATTGGGCGTCGTCGTCTGGATCATGCCCATCATATCCGGCTCGCCGCTGCCCTCGAGGTGGGCGTGAGCGTTGACCAGACCCGGCGCGACGCACGCCGCCTCGAGCTCGTACGGGCCTTGCGCGGCGCGAATTTCCGTGACGCGCCCGTCGTCGAGCACCAGATCGACGTTGCGCTTGGGCGGCTCCAGCGTGCCGTCGTAGAGAACGCCGGCTCGAACGATCATCGGGCGGGTATTCGAACGCGGCCCGTGCGCTCCTAGCTAGCGAATCTTCAAGGTCGTGAGGCCGGCGATGCCGTTGACGATGAGCTGCACCGCGATCGCCGCAACGATGATCCCGACGATTCTTCCCACGGCATCCACCCCCGTCTTCCCGAACAACTTCGTCAGCTGCTGCGCTCCGCGCATGAAGAGATACGTGATCGCTACGACCACGAGCGCGCTGATCACGAAGACACCGCTGTGGAGTTGATGCCCGGGACCGGGCTTCACCAGCGCGACGGCGACGGTCAGCGCGCCCGGACCGGTGATGATCGGAATCGCCAGCGGAAAGACGGACGGATCGGTGACGGGCTTCGCAGCGTCGGCGGTCTGGGTGTCGGTCTTCTCGGCGAAGACCATGTCGAACCCGACCTTGAGCAGCAGCAATCCGCCGGCGATCTTGAAGGCGCTAATTTCGACGCCGAGCGCGCCGAGCAGCGCCTCGCCCGCGAACGCGAAGCCGATCAGCGTGACGGCGGCGACGATCGAAGCGCGCCGCGCGATCTGCGCCTGCTCTCGCGCCGGGCGCCCCTCGGTCAGCGTCGCAAACGCCGCCGCCGCCTCGATCGGATTGAGCATCGCAAGGAGCGTGACGAAAACGTAGAACGCCTCGCCAAGCTGCCCGGTCAACGCGGCACCCAGTGCAGCTTAGCGTGCGCCGCTTTCGCGCGCGCGATCGCGATGTCGTCGACGGGCCCGTCGACGAGCATCGTGAAGTGGCCCATCTTGCGCCGGGCGACGGCGTGCCGCTTGCCGTACATGTGCAGCACGATGGATGGGTCGCGCAGCAGCTCGGCGACGCCCGCGAGATGATCGCCGTTGCCGTCGCCCAGCACGTTCAGCATGACGGCGCTGGCGAGCAGACGCGGCGGCGACGGCGGCAGATCGCAGATCGCGCGCACGTGCTGCTCGTACTGCGAGCAGGGAGTGACGTCGATGGTGTAGTGGCCGCTGTTGTGAGGCCGCGGCGCGATCTCGTTGACCAGCAGCTCGCCGCTCGTCGATAAAAAGAACTCGACGCAGTACGTGCCGACGATGCCGAGTCCGCGCCCGACGATCGCGGCCGCTTCCTCGGCGCGTTTGGCGACCTGCGCATCGACTCGAGCCGGTGCCACAGTCATCGTGAGGATGCCGCGATCGTGCGTGTTCTCCGCGAGGGGGTAACTCACGATTTCGTCTTGGGCGTTACGCGTCGCGATGACGCTCAGTTCGCACTTAAGCGGAACCGCGCGCTCGAAGATCAGCTCCGCCTCGCCCGCGGCCGCGAGCGCGGCCTCGGCCTCCTCCAGCGACGCCGCCGCCACTGGCCCTTCCCGTCGTATCCGCCCTGCGCGGTCTTGAGGATCGCGGGAAACCCGACGCGTTCGGCAGCAGCTCGCAGGTCCGCGGCCGTCCGCACGGGCGCAAACGGTCGTCGTGTCAAGACCGGCATCGCGGACAAACTGCTTCTCGCGCAGCCGATTCTGCGTGACGTGCAACACACCGCTGGACGGCGTGACGCGGTGCGATGACGCTTCGAGGTGACGCACGGACGCGATGTCGATGTTCTCGAACTCATACGTGATCACGTCACTGCGCCGGCCGAGCGCATCGATCGCGTCGAGATCGCCGTAGCCGGCCACGATCTGTTCGTCGGCGACTTGGCCGGAGGGCGAATGCTCCTGCGGATCGAGCGTGATCACGTGATAGCCCATGCGCTTCGCGTCGAGCGTGAACATGCGTCCCAGCTGGCCGCCGCCGATGACGCCGATGGTCTCGATCGGCTTCAATCGAGCTGCTGGAAGCCGCGGCGTCGTGCATGCGCGCAACGTACGCCGCCAGACGCTGCGCGACGGCCGCGTCGTCGAGAGCGACGATGCGCGCGGCCAAGAGCGCGGCGTTGACGCGCGCCGCCGATCGCCATCGTCGCGACGGGAACGCCGGGCGGCATCTGCACGATCGAGAGCAGCGAGTCGAGCCCGCTCAGGCGCGCTGACGGCACGGGCACGCCGATGACGGGAATCAGCGTCTTGGCCGCGGTCATGCCGGGCAGGTGCGCCGCCCCGCCGGCGCCCGCGATGATCGCGCGCAGCCCGCGTTTTGCCGCCGACTCCGCGTACTCGAACATCTCGTCGGGCATCCGATGCGCGGACACGACGCGAACCTCGCACGGAATCTCGAGCTCGTCGAGCGTGTCGCGTGCGCTCGACATCGTCTCCCAATCCGAACGGCTGCCCATGATAATCCCGACGACCGGTGCGTTACCCGCTTGCGCCATCGCAAGCCGCTTCGCGGTATTCCCAACCTTGTCATCCTGAGCGCGCGCCGGAGGCGCGCAGTCGAAGGGCGAAGGACGGGTCTTATGTCTCGTTTCCTACTCGGCATCAATTACTGGCCGCGGAGCAGTGCGATGTACATGTGGCAGCGCTTCGACATCGATGAGATCGGCGAAGACATGACGCGCATCAAGGGGCTGGGCTTAGACGTGGTGCGCTTCTTCCTCATGTGGGACGCGTTTGCGCCGGAGCCCAACGCGATGGATCCCGGCATGCTGCGACGCTTCGATGCCGTGATGGAGCGCATCGCGAGCGCCGGACTGAAGGCGATGCCGACGCTCTTCTGTGGCCACATGAGCGGGGTCAATTGGCTGCCGGCCTGGACGCTCGAGCGCGAGACGACGCGCGGGCGCTTTCGCACGATCGCGAACGGAGCGGTCGTGGACCGAGCGATCGGCGACTTTTACGCGGATCCCGCGCTGCTGCGCGCGCAGGTGCTGTTCGCGCGGCGCGTCGGGGAACGCGCGCGGGAGCATCCGGCGCTGTTCGCCTGGGACGTCGGCAACGAGTTCTCCAACCTGCGCGTGCCGGCGACCGCCCAGGATGCGGCGCAGTGGAGCGCGCGGCTCAGCGATGCGTTGCTGGAGGCGTCCGGCGCGGGCATGACCGGCGGCATGCACGGCGAGGACCTGGAACAAGACCGCAAGCTGCGACCGTCGAGCATCGCGGCGCCGTGGCCGTTTGCGACGATGCACGGCTATTCCGTCTACAGCGAATTCGCGCGGGATCGCCTCGATACGGACGTCGTGCCGTTTCTGTGCCGGCTGCAGCAGTCGTTCAGCGGTAAGAGCGTGCTCTTCAGCGAGTTCGGCAATCCGGAATGCCCGCCGGGTAGCTCGAGCGTCAACGGGTTCGAGTGCCTGAACGAAGAGGAGTTGGCGCGGTACGCTAAAGCGGTGTTCGAGCGGCTGCATGCGTCGGGCGCGCTCGGCGCGTTCTGGTGGTGCTGGGCCGACTACGATCCGGCGCTCGCGAAGCTGCCGCCGTTCGACCGGGCACCGCACGAGCTCCGCTTCGGCGTCGTGCGCAGCGACGGCTCGCCGAAGCCGGTCGCTTCCGTGCTCACGGATTTTGCTCGCGAGGGGCGCGACGTCGTCGAGCCGCCGCCCCCCGCGATCGCGGACGAGAGCGAGCACTACGCCGGCCTCCCCGGGAGCATCGAGCGCGAATACCAGAATGTACTGCGAAACGCATGGCTGAAGGCGGCCGGACGCTGATCGTCACCGGCGCGAGCTCGGGCATCGGTCGCGTCCTCGCGCTTTTGGCCGCGACGCAGCGCTATCGCGTCGTCGCAGTCGCGCGCCGCGCGGCGCGCCTCGACGAGCTCGCGAAGTCCATTCGCGATGGCGGCGGCAGCTGCGTGACGCTCGCCGCCGACGTCACCGCGCGGGAGACGCCGGCCCGCATCGTCGACGCGGCGCTGCGCGCGTTCGGACGCGTCGACGTCTTGGTGAACAACGCCGGGGGCGGTACGTACGGCGCGCTGATCGAGGAAAGCGATGCGCAGATCGAGGCGCAGTTGCAGCTGAATTTCTCTGCGCCGCTCCGGCTCGCGCGCGCGGCGCTCGCGTCGCTGGAGCTGACGCGCGGTCAGCTGGTCTTCGTCGGATCGGGAAGCGCGCGGATCCCGCTGCCCAACTACGGCGCGTACGCGCCGGCCAAGGCCGCGCTTCGCGCCGCCGCGACTCAGCTGCGCCGCGAGCTGCGTCCGCGCGGAATCGCCGTGACGTACGTCGACCCCGGGCTCGTCGCGACCGAGTTTCACTCTGCCATCGGCATCGAGCGGGCGCGACAAATTCCCGCTACCTCTCCGAAGCGCGTCGCGCAGGCGATCCTGCGCGGCATCGAGCGCCGCTCGGCCGTCGTCCACGCCGTGCCCTGGCAGTCCGTCGGCACCGTGCTCGGCGAGTCGCTCGCCACGCTCGCCGACCCGATCATCGTTCGCGCCTTCACTCCAAAGCGCACGGAAAGTGCCACATCGTCAGCCTGAGCCACAAAAGGCCCCTCCAACGTCATTCGAAGCAGCGCTCGAACCGATAGCGCGCCGGATGGAGCGCGTCAAGCTGCCGCAGAGCTTTCTACGGGAGGCACTCGTGCCGGGGATGCGCCTAGACCTCAACGCGCTGGCGATGCGGTGGGCGGGGATGCCGAACAAAAACGAACGAGCCGCGCTGCGCGAGGCGCTCGACGCCCTCGAAGCGGGCGGCTATTTACGACGAGTGGAGGATGAGACGTGGAACGTCGTGCGCGCGCCCGACTGATCGGCGGCTTCGCAGCGGCGATCGCAGTGGCGAGCGCCGTCGCCGCCGGTCAGACTGTGATGAGCGTCGAGCAGCGCGGCATCTTCGCGCTGCTGGGCGGCACGCCCAAGATCGTGTCGACGGCACGCGTGCAGTCTTCCGGCGAGACCGCGACGCTTTCGATCTGGCAGTCTCGGGGCGGCAAGACGCCGATTGTGAATTACGACGTCGACATGCAGAAGCTGATCCATCTGATCGTCGTGCGCGACGATTTCGGGAGCTTCATGCACCTCCATCCCGTGTTCGATCGCGCCACCGGAACCTTTAGGCAGCCTTTTTCGAAGGACGCCGGTCATCGTTACTACGTCTACGCCGACACGATGCCGCACGGAATCGGCCAGCAGGTTTTTCGCTTCACGATCGCGTCCGGCGGTTCCACAGCCGCCTCGCAACCTGCGCCGCAGCCATTCGCGGCGGCGTCGGCGCCGAGCGTCTCCGCCGGCCCATACGCCGTCGTGCTCGCGCGCACGACGCTCGACCGCGGACAACCGCAAAACCTCGACCTCACCGTGCTGGAGGCAGGACGCCCGGCGCGTGACCTCACGACCTATCTCGGCGCGGCCGCGCACGCGGTCTTCATCGACACCTCGACGCTCGAATACTTCCACGTCCATCCGACGGTGCGGGGCGCGCCGGCGATGGCCATGGGTGCCGGCACGAACATGGCGATGCGCGCGCAGGCGGGACCGCTGATGACGATGGCCGTGCCGGCGCTCCCGGCCGGAACCTACAAACTCTGGATTCAGTTTGCCGCGAGGAGCGGCACCGTCTACACCGCGCCGTTCACGCTACGCGTGCGGTAGCACGCCGCAGATATTTCGCGCCGATCGCCGCGAAAAACAGCAGCGTCGCAAGCAGCACGATCGTGGCGCCGCTGGACGCGCGCACGTAATACGACAGGTAGAGGCCTCCGACCGTGCTGACGGCGCCGAAAAGCGCCCCGAGCGCCATCATGGGCGCAAACCGCGACGTGAGCTGATACGCCGCGGCCGGCGGCGTGACCAGCAGCGCCGCGACCAGCACGATCCCGACGGCCTGCAGCGAAACGACGATCGTGAGCGCCAGCATCACCAGCAGCGCGTACTCGTACGCCGGCGCTCGGATGCCGCTGGCCTGCGCGACGACCGGATCGAACGTCGTGTAGAGCAATCCGCGGAAGAGCACGACGACGGCTGCCGCCACCGCGACGCTCAACGCGAGGATCAGCCAGAGGTCCTCTCGCTGCACCGCCAGGATGTCGCCGAACAAGAAACTCTGTAAATCGACCGCGTAGCTGCGCTGCTGGCTCATAAGGTAGACGCCCAGCGCGAACATGCCGGTGAAGAGCACGCCGATCGTCGTGTCGAGCGAGATGCGTCCGCGGCGATGCACGAACCCGATGCCGACCGCCGTGAGCACCGCCACGATGCCCGCGCCGATGTAGAAGTTCGCGCCGCGCAGATACGCGATGACGATCCCCGCGAACGAGGCGTGCGCGATGCCGTCGCCGATGAACGACAGCTTGCGCAGGATCACGTAGGTGCCCATCGTCGAGCAGAGCAGGCCCACCGCGAGCGCGGCCACGAAGGCGCGCTCCATGAAGGCGTAGTGAAACGGCTCGGTTAGAATTTCCATTATTGCCCTGAGCGGAGTCGAAGGGTCACGCCTTGATCTCGGGATGCACGGCGTGCGCGGCGTGCGGCTCGTGATCGTGCCGCAGGTGTCCGTGCGTGTGCGTGTGCTCGCGGATCGCGCTGTACGCGCCGGACGCGACGACCTCGCGCGGCGTGCCGAGCGCGAGTACGCGCCGGTCGAGCACGAGCAGGCGGTCGAACCATTCATCGACGCGATCGAGGTCATGCGTCGCGGTCAACACGGTGAGGCCCTCGGCGGACGAGCCGGATCACGATGTTGCGCAGCGCCTCTTCCGTCGCCGCGTCCACGCCCGTCGTCGGCTCGTCGAGCAGCAGTAGCTGCGGCTCCTGCGCGATCGCGCGCGCGACGAACGCGCGCTGCTGTTGACCACCGGAGAGATTCGCGATGGGTCGCGCGGCGAGCGGCGTCATGCCGACGAGCTCGATGGCGCGTCGCACGGCCTCGCGATCGCGCGCGCCGAATTGCTGCCAGAAGCGCAGCCGCGCGAAGCGCCCCATGGCGACGACGTCCCAGACCGTGGCCGGGAACGACCAGTCGACGGCCTCGACCTGCGGGACGTAGGCGATCGTTCCCGGACGCAGCCTGCGCGGCGGCATCCCGAGCACTCGCAGCTCTCCGCCGGCGGGCAGCAGCAGACCGGCGATCGTCTTGAGCAGCGTCGACTTGCCGGAGCCGTTGGGCCCGAGGATGCCGAGGGACTCGCCGTAGTGGACGGTGAGCGTCGCGTCGACCAGCGCGGTGAAGTCCTCGTACCGCACCGTCATATGACGCGCCACGACGGCGTCGGTCGCCATTACTTCAGCGTCTTTACGATCACGCCGGTGTCGTAGTTCAGCATCGCGATATAGTTGGCGACGCGCGGATCCGTGCCGATGGAGTCGTCGTACAAGTTCTCGACGACGCGGATGCCCGCTCCCTGCGCGATGGAATAGAGGATCTTCGGGCTATACTCGGGCTCGCTGAAGACGCCGTGGACGTGATGCGCTTTGGCGAGGTCGATCAGCCGCGCGATCTGCTGCGGGTTCGGCTCCTGACCGGGATTGCGCTCGACGAAGCCGAGCGTCGTGATGCCGAACCGGTCGTTGTAGTACTGCCACGCGTTGTGGAATACGATCATGTAGCGATGCGACGGCGGAATCGTGTCGATCTGCCGCTGGATGCTCCTCGTGAGGTCGGCGAGTCGCCGGTTGTAGTCGGCCGCGTTGCGCCGGAACGCGTCGGCGTGCGCGGGGTCGGCTGCGATCAGCGCGTCGCGAATCTTCAGCACGTAGCGCTGCGCCAGCACGGGATCCATCCACACGTGCGGGTTGAGATTCTTGACCGGCAATCCGTCGGCGCAGACGACGACGCGCAGATTGCGGGAGGCTGCGTCGCGAAGCAGCCGGTCGAGCCACGTTTCAAGCCCCGCGCCGTTCTCGACCAGCACGTTGGCGTCGGCGACGACCGCGACGTCCTGCGGAGCGGGTTGGAACGTCTCCGGCGATGCGCCGACCGGCACGATGTTCTTGACGGTCACGTACTGGCCGCCGACGCCCTCCACGAGCGAGTTGAGCGTCGAGATCGTCGTCGCGACGGCAATCTTACCGGATCTCCCGGTGTCACCCTGAGCTTGTCGAACGGTGGACTGGGTGCCATGCGAGCACGCCGCCAGCGCGAAAAGGATGGCGATCGTAGCGCGCGTCATCGGCACGAGCGGCACCTCCCGAAGAACTCCAGCGCGTGGCCGTTCAGTTCGAAGCCGTGCAGCTTGCGCAGCGAGTTCGGCAAACTGCTCCATCGCGGCGCAGTCGACGTCCTCGACGCGGCCGCACTCGCCGCAGATCGCGTGATGATGGTGATGAGCCGGCTCGCAGAGCATGTAGGTCGCCTCGCCCTCGGCGTCGGCGCGAACCGTCACGTCGCCCTTGCCGGCGAGGCGGTCCAGCGTACGATAGACGGTAGACAGCGACACGCGCGCACCGGCGCGCTTGAGCGCGGCATGGATCTCGGCCGCCGAGAGAAATCGCTGATCGCGCGAGAGGATCGACGCGATCCATTCACGCGGTCGCGTCACATAATCGGCCCGGACTCCCATGCCTGACTATTTGCGAACTATTCGCAATTCTCCCGCGCTCGCGGATGGGCTCGGCGAGGGGCAGCGTCGCGATCGCGCGCTTTGGCCTTGTCGTGCACCTGACCGGCCCAGTAAGCCGAGGTCTCGGTCCAGGCAGGCAGCGCGAGCCCGACGGCATCGGCGCGCGTCCGTACCTTTGGTATGACGTCCGCGAATGCGGTCGGGACCGCTCCGCCGGCGGCATTGACGACATTTGCCAGCGCCAGCCAGGCGTCGGCCAGCATCATGCTGGGCAGCGCGGTCGCGGCCGCCGGAGCAGGAGGCGTTGAGCTTGGCCGCCAGGTCGGACTGCAGCGCGAGCGCCAACGCCGAGTACGCGGCGATTTGCGCGAACAGCGGGGCGCGCTGCGCGTCGCTCGCGCAGACGCTGTCGAGGATGCCGCGCTCCTCGTTGAGCGTGGCCATCACGTCGGCGATCGCGCCGAAACGCTGCAGCAGCTTTGCCGAGCCGGTTCCCGGCGCGTGCCGGTCGTAGTCGCGGATGCGCGACGACGCGTCGTCGATCGTCTGGCTATTGCAGCGGTTCGATGCTAACAGGATCGGCGCAGCCGCGTAGCTCGGCACGGCCGCGCCGAGCAGCACGACGGCTGCCAGCGTAAAGGTCACGTATGTCCCAGCGACCGCTCATCCGCTTTGACAGGTGCCCACGCCGGCACGTACAATCCTCCACGGTCGCCGAATCGGGCACCCCGTGGGGATGTAGCTCAGCTGGTAGAGCACTTGCTTCGCATGTAAGGGGTCGGGGGTTCGAGTCCCCCCATCTCCACCAACGGAAACGCCTTACTCTGTAAAGAGTTTTGGCGTTTTTCTTTCCGCGGCAATGCGAAGCGATGGGCCGCATTTACGACAATCGTACGACAATCCGGTTCGAGCGCGGCGAAGATCCGGTCGGCGGTTTGGGCGACGCGCTTGGCCGTATGGTCGAACAGGTGGCCGTAACGCTCGAACATCATGCGGGTGTCCGAATGCCCCAAACTGCCCGCGATCGCGAGCGGATCTTCTCCCGCCTCGATAAGCAGCGAGTTGGCGGTGTGGCGAAGGCTGTGGAACGTGACGTCGGGCAGTTCCGCCTGCCGAAGCAGCGGTTTGAAAACGCGTTTGAGGAAGTTGTTCTTCCGAAGCGGCGTGCCGGCAGCCGACGTGAAGACGAAGCCGCTCGGCGAGTCGCCTTCTGCTCGAAGCGCGGTAAGCGCCGTTCGTGCGAGCTCGGGAAGATAGATGACGCGCCGCGACTTCGGCGTCTTCGGCTCTGAGCGCACGAGATGACCCTGGCGGTCTTCTGCCAGCGTGCTTTTGATGGAGATCGTCCTAGCCGCCAGTTCGATGTCATCCCAGGTGAGCGCAAAGATCTCGCCTTGACGCATTCCGGTGGTAACCGCAAGAGTCAGCAATGCACGGTCGCGAGTATTGCGCGAAGTGGCGAGAAGCTTAATCACTTGCTTCCCATCCAGAACGGACACCTCGGGCCGCGGTGGCTTCGGGCGCGGGACGGTCTCACACGGATTTCGCGCGATCTTGTCTTCACGAAAAGCGACATTGAGAGCGCATGAGAGGGTGACGAACGCCGTCCGCCGCGTAACGAGGCCGACGTCGTCATCTTTCCAGCGGCGTAATAGGAAGCGTACGTCATCTGACGTGAGCTCACTAAGATTGCGCGCTCCGATATGCGGCACGATATGCTTGCGGATCATGTGTTCGCGAAGCTTGAACGTACTCGGACGAATGCTCAGAGCGTTGAGCCAGGTTGTCAGATAATTGGCAAGCGTCACTGCAGTCCGCGTGACGACGGAGGTACGGTGCTCCTCGCGGTACTCACGCATCTTGTCGGCGATCGCACCGCGGGTCTTGCCGTAGAACGACTTGCGGACAATCGCCCCATCTGGAGCCTTAAGGGTCAACTTCCCCTCAAAAGTGCCGTTCTTTCGCCGGGATATGGTGCCCTCACCGTGAGCTCGCTTGCCCATTAGGAAGCACTCCGTTCAAGGCGGCGGGCGCGCAGTCTTTTCACAAACTGCTGGACAGCTCGGTACTCGACCCGACGGCGCCCCGTCCTCCGGTCAAGCAGATATGGGAGCAGGCCACGCTTCATCAAGCCGTAGACTTTCGTTTTGTGGTATCCAAGGAGCCCGCACACCTGCGGTACCGTCAGCAGAACAGCTTGACCGCTCGGCGGACCGTTGGCGCCGGCTTGGATCGTTTCTGAAAGCTTCTGCAAGCATTCACGCACATCATCGAGGCTACTGGTTGCTGCATCAAGCGCCATTTTAATCCGTTCCAGAGAAGATCCGCCGGCCGGCGGCCACAATTCGGCAAGTTCGTCGCGAATGACGTTGACGGGGCTTTGCTCTAAGACTCGTGTTGGTTGCATTCGAGTGATCCCGCGCGCGACAAAAAGAAAAGGCCCTCGGGGGCCGTTACGTACGCCTTTTGCCTGCATTATTATGCGGGCGAAAGTCGGCTTTACTCTTACATGCCAATTATCTCGCGCGTCCTGGCGGACGTCAAGCGGCGGTCGTGGCTACGAGCAGTTCAGCGCGCGATTTCTACGAGGCCCTTTGCGCCAAGGGTGATGGTGCTACCGTCGTCTAGCCACAAACGAACGCCATCTTCTTCGATCGTACGCACGTCCACGACGACGTGAAAGCCGGCAAACCGGCGCACGAGCATGCCACGCTTGATCTCCCGGATGCAGGCAAGTGTGGTACCGTAAACTTCGATCACTGTTTCTCTCCCGCGGCCCGACAATGGCGCCGCCGCACGGCGGCGTAACCGCGCGCGAAGGGACCCGCGCGCAAGGTCGGAGCGCAGCGGAGCCGCGTCAGCGGTCGCCTTGCGAGTGGGATGCGCCAGCGCGGTAGCCTTGCCGGGTGGCGGCGCCGGGCATCGGGCCGTGGGCCACTACGATCGTGCTTCGGATCCGCTAGACGACTGTTAGACGAAGAGGGTTAAGTCGTCAGCTTCAGCCCTCAAGCGGAAACGGCGATGAACCGGGGACCCGTGCGCATCAGGTGACACTCTCGCGCATCAAGCGCCGCAAAAGCGCATGCGCTTCCACAATATTGAGCAGCTCCGACGCAAAGAGGATCAGTCTCAGCGTTCGCTTACCGTCGATCTCGTCGACACGACGATGCGACGGTGGGTTCTTTAAGTAACCGATCGCTCCGGCGAATAGATGCGCGAGCGCGTCTGCCTCGGGTTTTAGCATCCCAGGATCAGTGAGCGGGCCGTCAGGGTACGCAAAGGCGGCGCGCACGAGCTCAACGCCGACCTTGCCTTCGATCCCAGAAGTCTCCCTCACCGCGATCTCTACTTCACGAAAAGCCTTGAATTGGGCGTCTGCGTAATGCTCGAAGCCGCGATCCATCTCACGAAGCGCATCTTTGAGGCGCGGATGTACAAGTTCCGAAGCGCGCGTGTCTGAAAACACGTACTCCGTCGGTGTAGCTTCTAAGACTTGCTTCCCAAGTCGTGAAAGTCGAAGAACACGCGAGTCGCCGTATCCGTGTTTGAGTTCGTGTACGAGCAAACCCTCGCGGAGAAGGTAGTCGATTGCTTCGCTCAAAGGCTCGTAAAGCTTCGGATTGTGTAGCGTCTCCTCGATAAGCCATCGGGCCATGTCTTTGATTGGCCTGCTTTCCCGCTCGCTGCGCGCAAACCAAGGTAGTAGGGCCAAGCCAAGCTCGCGGGTCGAAAGCTCCTCGATCTGCTTTTGCGAAGGCGCGTCCTGCATGTTCATCGCGTTTTGTTCTCTCCTTAACGCTCGCGTACCGTCGCAAGAGTTCGCCGTTCAACCGTTTTGCGACCGCCATCGCTACATCGATCGAAAAAGGCCACGCAAAATAGGCGTGCTTTGGCGTAAGCGTGTAGGAGGTTCTCCTAGCGTCCCCGCCACTACCCTCTGAGCTCCAAATATCCTTGCTGGTACTGGCAATTTTGCGCATAGGGCTACGAAGCCTAAATAAATCGTACGCTATTTTTGGCCGATTCTGTGTAGTAAACGGTGTGGTGAGCCGCTCTGCCTTTAGGAGCAACTCGTTTCGCCTAGCGCGGAGGTCACAGTAGGCGCCACATATGTGTTGAGCGAGCCGAAGCTAACTCGATTAGACGAAGAGCGCTTTCTGCATACGCAACTCTGCGAGAGCCTTCTGGGCTTCCTCGCTGAGGTTGGACTTTCCGACCGCGACCGTCACCTTGTGAATCTTGCCGGTGAACTTGTTATCGTCCGCTTTGTAGTCATCGCTGACACACGTATAGAGGTTCTCGCCTACGTCTGTTGTCTCCGCGCCAAATGCGAACGGCTGAGTGTGCTCGACGCGCCCTGCGGCGACTTCTTTATCGTTGACGAAGATCACACCGTTACCGCCCGCGCCCAGACCGCCGTCGAAAGCGAACTCGAAGCGCAGTGAAACTCGTCCCACCGGCGAACGATCGGGGCCGGCGATCTTGTAAATCTCGCGGCCGAGATAGTTCCAGGCAAACCGAGGTGCGCCGTCCTTGACGTAAAGGGCCCAGCCGCCCATCTCCCCTCCTTGGGCGATGACCACTCCCTCTGCGCCAGCTTCCGGGACGTCGATGTCGGCCGTAATTACGAAAGAGCGGTTCTTGATGTTGATGAAGGCGTTTTCGGGAATGCCCTTCATTCCCTCATAGACCGTTATCTCGGTGCGACCTTCCATCAGATCCGGACGGCCAGCCAGCGCGGCGTTGAAGCGCTCCCACGCGCGGTCGTCAAGCGGAAGCACGTGGTACTTGGCAGCCTCTTCCAGGAAGACTCCCTTCAGCTTCTCGACTTTGTCGGGATACTTCGCGGCAAGGTCGTGCGCGCAACTGAAATCTTTCTCGACGTTGTAAAGCTCCCACTTGTCGTTCTCAAACGTAGCACGCGGCTTGGGCTCCCACGGCGGCCGATGCACCGTGGTGGCAAACCAGCCGTCATGGTAAATGCCGCGGTTGCCCGCCATCTCGAAGTATTGTAGGGTATGGCGCGACTTAGCGTCGGCGTTATTCAAGGTGTCGAGCACGCTCACGCCCTCGAGGGGTTTCTGCTGGACACCAGACACGACGCCCGGCTCGGGCACACCGGCCGCCTCCAAGACCGTCGGGGCAATGTCGATCATGTGCATCCACTGCGTACGCAGGCCGCCCTTCTCTTCGATCCCCTTCGGCCAGTGGACCACCATGGATTGGCAGACGCCGCCGTACGAGGCGACCTGATGTCCCCAGCCAAACGGCGTGGCGCCGGCAAACGCCCAGCCATTGTTGTACAACGGGTGGATTTGGGGCCGCCGATCTCGTCGAAGTTCTGCAGCGCAACGTCCAGCGGCTCGGGCAGCCCATTAAACACGGACAACTCGTTGAAGGCGCCGTTGAGGCCGCCTTGGAAAACCGAACCGTTGTCGCCGGTGATGTAGAAGATCAGCGTGTTGTCCATTTCGCCGAGGGCCTCGATCTCGTCCAGAAACCGCCCGATTTCGTAGTCGGTCACCTCAGCAAAAGCGGCATAGATCTCCATATAC
>CAVWMO010000007.1:0-593608 GCA_963756165.1 Vulcanimicrobiota bacterium
ACGCAGGCGAACAGCGAAGCGCCGCCACCGAAGCCCCCGCGGCGACCGACCCGACAAACTCCCGTCGATTGACTTGCCTACCACGCATGGTGTGATGCCAATCTTCTACCGTTGCGCCTCGTACCAGTCCGCGATGGCCTCGACCTCGGGGTCGGAATAGCCCTTGGCAATACGATCCATAACGGTCGCGTCGCGTTGGCCCGACCGAAATGCTCGCATCTGCGCCACAATTTCCTCGGCCTTGTGGCCAGCGAGTGTCGGAACGCTTGTTTCAACAGCGGAGCTTGCTGGATGGCAGCCTGAGCAAGCGGCCGCTCCGACCGGCGGCTCGGAGGAAGCCGCCGCAGCCGCGGTGATCGATACCAGGACGGCTGCGGCGGACGAAAGCGCGAAGCAAGTTCATGGACAATATTCACCAAGAGAGCGGGCGGCCTTGCGGCCCGCCGCTCCAGGGTCACGCAAATTGTATGTTATGGTTCTTGAGCGGAAACGAGCGGATCCGCTCGCCCGTCGCATTGAAGAAGGCGTTGAGCACCGCTGGGGCGGCAACGCAGATCGTCGGCTCGCCAACCCCACCCCAGAAGCCGCCGCTCGGCATAATGATGGTTTCGACCTTGGGCATCTGAGCGATCCATCAGTCATCATTATCGAAGTTCTCCTGGTCGATACGCCCACCGTTGATCGTGCACTCCTGATAGAACAACGCTGATAAGCCGTAGACGAAAGAGCCTGTGATCTGCCGCTCGATTTGCGCTGGGTTAACCGCAGTTCCACAATCGGTCGCCGCCACCATCCGGTGGACCTTGATCTTGCTCCCATTGTCTACCGAGATTTCGGCAGCGGCCGCCACGTAGCTGCCAAATGACATCATCTGCGCAATCCCGCGATAAATCCCTTGCGGCGGGATCTTTCCCAACCGATCTTTTCCGCGACCGCATTGAGCACGGCGAGGTGTTTGGGATGCTGCGTCATCAGCTTGCGCCGGAACTCCAGCGGGTCTTGCCCAACCGATTGGGCGAGCTCGTCCATGAAGGACTCCAGATAGATGGCGTTTTGGTTGATGTTCACGCCGCGCCAGAAGCCCGGCGGCACAGGCGGATTCGCATCGAATGGTCGATCAGCAGATTGGGAATAGTGTAGCCGATCGCGCTCTCCGGTCCGCCCGGGTTGAAACCCTGGAACGTAATCGGATCGCGTCCATTCTGCAGTCTCTCTGGAAGTACCGAGGCGGAATCGATTGTCCCGAGATCCGCATGTGCAACGCAGTTAAAGTCCCATTCGCATCAAATCCGCCGGTCATCTTTGCCTGGGTGACGGGATGGTAGTGGCCATGCGTCATGTCCTCTTCCCGCGACCAAAGCAACTTCACAGGAGTTCCCGGCGTTTCCTTGGCAATCGCCACAGCCTGCCGAATGTAATCGGTAAAGGTTCGCCGGCCAATCCACCGCCAAGCGGGACCTTGTGAACGTCACATTTCGGAGCGGGCAGACCGGATGCCTCAATTACCGCCGCTAGGGCGGTATCGCCGTTCTGAGTAGGGCACCAAACCTCGCATTTGTCGGCCGTGTAGAGCGCTGTCGTGTTCATCGGCTCCATAGTCGCGTGGTTCTGGTAGGGGTATGAGTAGATGGCCTCCACGTTCTTAGCCGCGCTTGCAAGCGCCGCTTTAGCATCTCCATTCTGATTCCCAACGAACGCCTGCTCGGCATCAAGACCGGCCTTTAGCCACTCGGCAATCGATGCACTCGATGTCTTGGCATTGTCGCCTTGGTCCCACTCAATCGCGAGGGCATCGAGCGCTGTCTTGGCCTGCCACCAAGTGTCGGCCACGACGGCCACTCCGGATTCGCCCACCGGGACGATTTTCCTCACGCCCTTCATGCCCAGGACCTTCGCGGCGTCGAAGCTTTTCAATCTGCCGCCGAAGACGGGGCAGTCTTTGATTGCGGCATTCAGCATTCCCGGTAATTTGACATCGATGCCGTAGACCAGTTTGCCCGTGAGCTTTTCCGCAGTGTCGAGCCGCTTCAGCGGCTTGCCGGCGATTTTCCAGTCCTTCGGATTCTTGAGCTGGACGTCCTTCGGCGGCTCCAGCTTGCCGCCGGCGTCCGCCACCTTGCCGAAAGTGGTCGTACGGCCGGAAGGCCCATGCGTGATCACACCGCTGGCCGCGCTACACTCGGAAGCCGGAACATTCCACGCATTCGCAGCCGCCTGGATCAGCATCTGACGAGCTGCGGCGCCCCCTTTCCGAACGAGTTCTTGCAATTCTCTGATGCCGCGACTGCCTGCGGTGAACATGGTGCCCCAAGCCTGTTTGCGGGCAAGATTCTGGCCTGGAGTGGGATATTCAATGACGACCTTGGACCAATCGCATTCCAGTTCCTCCGCGACGAGCTGGGCAAGTCCTGTGATCGTCCCCTGGCCCATTTCGGATTTCGCGACACGGATCACCACAGTCTCATCCGGCCGAATCACTACCCACGCATTTATTTCCGGCTCGCCGGCTGCAGCGGCAACCTCGTCGGGCCCAGTAGGTAGTTCGAGCCCAAGCGCAAGTCCACTGCCGAAGGCAGCGCTGCCAATGACGAAAGAGCGGCGGTTCATTCGCACAATTTAATTCATAGCGTCCTCCCTAATCACGCGTTGCTTGCTGCGTGAATTGCCGCGCGCACCTGTTGAAAGGTGCCGCAGCGGCACATATTCGTGATCGCGCTGTCAATGTCTGCGTCGGTAGGCTTCGGCTTGTCCGTTAGGAGCGCTGCGACAGCCATGATCATACCGCTTTGGCAGTACCCACATTGCGGCACGTCGTGCTCAAGCCAAGCTTTCTGAACAGGATGCAAAACACCATTCCGAGCCAGCCCCTCGATGGTAGTGATTTGCTTCCCCTCAGCCTCGCTTACAGGCAGGGAGCAGGAGCGGACAGCAGCACCGTCGATGTGCACGGTGCATGCTCCGCATTGCGCGATGCCGCAACCGTATTTGGTGCCGGTAAGGCCGACCTGCTCCCGCAACGCCCAAAGCAATGGTGTGCTGGGATCCGCATCTATGTCGTGAGATTTACCGTTGACGGTAAGGTGGGGCATTCTTCTCCTCCCTGAATAAGGCGTCCGCTCGGAAAAGAGCTAGGAGACGTTCTCGGCGTATTGTAGCACTCCCCACCCGACTATGCGGAACGCGGCTTCAAGATTCTAGTACCCGGAATCAGAGCTGAGTGATACAGCGATTTTTGAAGCGCCGCTGATTGAACATCAATGTTTTTCAGCGCTTTCGCCAGCAGCGGGCCTGTCCACCGGGCATAGCTTTGCGCCGGGCCGCTTATTCCCAGAAGAGCCGCAATGCGCCTCTTCGTCGCCACGCCGCAGATTGGCTTCTTGCCCCCTCGCGGGAGAGATCCTCAAGCACATGACTCACTCAAGAAGGAAAGTAGGTACTAGCTAAGGTACTCGTAATTCGGATAGACCAAGGCCCACCGCGTCTTCTTTGCTGTCAGTGCCTCGGGCAGCAGCATGGCCACTTGCATGTAGGTCGAAGGTCGCAGACGGAAGGTATAGCGGTTGCCGTCCTGCCAGGTGATCTTGTCGGTCAGCGGTTCGGCAGCAAGGAAAAAGACCTTCTTCTTGCCGGCGAATTCGGTGACGGCGAGGCCGACATTCGACAGGAACGTGCCACAGAGGATGTTCAAGCCTTGTCCGATCGCCAGCTCGTCGGCGACGCGAACCGCGTCGCCCGGATTGCCACCATCGTCGCGCGAAACGACTTCGAGTTTTTTTCCCAAAACGCCGCCGGCGCCGTTGATCTCATCGATCGCCATCTGCCAGCCCTTCTTGTAAGGTTCGAGAAAGGCGGGGTGTTTCTCATAGCTGTTGAGTTCGCCGACCCTGATGGTCTGCTGCGAAGATGCCGGCATCGCCGCCGACAAAGATAGCGCACCGGAAAGAATTGCGATGGCGTAAGCACGCATGCTCTGCCTCCTGTCCGCTATTGAACTTCTGTCCTCACAACCCATGACGCTTGCACGACGGAAACGAATAGGAGCTAGCGGCTTACGCTAAGTAGTGTTGCCGCGGGAATCGGCGTCCGAATTGGCTACGCTGCTGATCGGAATGGACGAAGAGCTCGAAGGCCTTCTCGCCGCTCTCAGAAAACGGCGACCAAAGCAGGACAACTCTTCTGCGTTTGCCTTAATTGCCGCGGTACCGTGTAAGCGGAGCGACAGCCAGAGCGAAGCATCTTTCACACTCCGAACAGAGCAGGCACGCCCAAAGCATCGCCGCGCTCGAACGTAGTAATCTCAAATTTCAGGCCCAATTCGTAAGCGCGTTGCCATGAGGCATGAAGTTCTGCATGCGTCGGTCTGCGCGCGATCTCAGCATATTTCTCCCGGTACTTGTCGCTCGCCGGATCGCAGAAATTGTCGGGATGGAACTGCGCCATCACGTTCACCGGCGCTGCGGGCACGTACTCAGCAATCCATTCCAGCACCGGATAGGTGCAGCACTCGACGTGGTTGGGCATCACCAGGTGGCGGATGGATAAATCCTCGCCCCATTCAGCAATGAGCGCAAGGTTGCTCGTCACCGTCTCCCAGTACCAAGGGGTTTTCGCAAGCGTCATCGCACATCGGCCGGGCCCAAATTTGAAGTCAGGCAGCCAGACGTCGGTGAGCACGCGCAGGATTTTCATACTTTCGGTCGTCATAAAGAAGTTGCTGTTCCACAGCATCGGCGCATTGAACTTGCGGTCATAGACGGCATTGTCAGACACCTCGTCGAACCAGAAGAATCGGTCGGCTTTGGTTCTGCGGGCCCGTCTCAGCTCTGCCGGAGTTGGCGCGAATTCGCGGCCTAATAGCGCAATGGCATCAACGATGGCATGCAGGTGGATTACCACCTCGCCACCGACCCAATTGATGTTGTGGCAGCCTTCACGGCGCAGCGTCCATGCCATCGCTGCGAGCGTGCGCGGGTCCGTCTCCTCGCCATTGTCTTTGTCAGTGCTGATGTCGCCATTTTGACAGAAGGCGCATCTCATGTTGCAGGAGGTGAAGAAAATCGTGCCCGAACCTCCAGTGCCGCGGTAAAAGAGCTCCTCGCCGGTGTGATGAAAATGCGAGCTGACCCGCGAAGCGGAAGCGAGCTTGCACGCGCCGAACTTCGTGGCCGCCATACGGTCGACGCGGCAATTCCACGGACAGAAGTTACAGTGGGCGAGCATCCGATAGGCAAGCTCGCGGCATAGCTCGAGCAGGCTCGGCCCGTCCGCTGTCGCCGGCAATGGCGCGCCTGCCCTGATCGCCTGCCACCTTGCGAGAAATATCGGCGTCAGGCGGTCGAGCTCGGCCCAGAGCGCCTCCTCCCCGGAAGTGGCAGGATCGAGCTGGGTTGGGAGGGTTGCGGCAATGCGAAATTTGGCTGGCCTTCGGTTCTCCGCCACGGCCAGATACCAAGACAGGCCATCGCGGATCGCCGGATCGTCCCAGATTCTCAGTCGCGCCAAGTCGCTCATGGCGGCGGCTCCCTGCCGCTAAGGCTCCATTCTTAATTAAACGCGTATACTCATGCCACGCAAACCAGACCAACCGCCGCAGCCATAATAGTGGCAGTTTGCTCTAATAAGCTGCCGGTCGAACCATCAAGCGGAAGGATTAGCAACGATGCAGCCGCGGCTGAAGCATTTTGGTTGGGGCCGAGAAGGGGAAGGTTTGACATCGGCCGAAAAAGCCTTCGTACTCGGACGCATCGAGCAGCAGCTTGGCCCCCTCGCTGACGGTGAGGTCAAGCCGCCTCGGCTTGAGGACCTCAAGCTTGAATCGCCCCGCCTCAATCCACCCACGTCGCTGCCCTTCTGCTCGACCGCCCTCTATGACCGTGCAGCACATACCTACGGCAAATCATTTCCTGATTATGTACGCGGGCTTGTCGGCGATTACAGCAGCGCACCGGATGTGGTCGCCTATCCGCGCACCGAGGAGGAGATCGTAGCGGTGCTCGATTGGGCGGGCGGCGCCCAGGCGAGCGTGACCCCGTTCGGCGGTGGATCGAGCGTCGTCGGCGGGGTTGAGCCGCGCCGCGTCGCGGCGCGACACAAGGCGGCGGTGACGATCGACCGCGCGAGCTTGGCGGTGTACTGGAGATTGACAAGACCTCGCGCGCCGCTCGCATCGAGGCCGGCGCTTTCGGGCCGGCGCTGGAAGCCCAGCTCAAGCCGCATGGGCTCACGCTTCGTCACTTCCCGCAGAGTTTCGAGTGTTCGACACTCGGCGGCTGGATCGCGACCCGCTCCGGCGGTCATTTCGCTACTCTCTACACCCACATCGACGATCTCGTTAAATCGCTCCGCGTCATCACGCCGAAAGGCACCATCGAGACGCGACGGCTCCCTGGCTCGGGCGCCGGCCCGAGTCCGGACCGGCTGCTGATAGGCTCAGAAGGCATTCTCGGCATCATCACCCAAGCTTGGATGCGATTGCAGGACCGTCCCAAGTTCCGCGCCGGTAGCGCTGTTCAATTTTCAGATTTTTTCACCGCAGCCAGGGCCTTGAGAGCGATCTCACAGGCCGGTCTATATCCTGCAAACTGCCGCATCCTGGATCCGCAAGAGGCGTTCAACACCGGCGCCGCGGACGGCAGTGTGGCGATCATGGTGCTTGCTTTTGAATCCGGCGACCATCCGGTCGAGCCGTGGATGAAGCGTGCACGCGAATGCTGCCTCGATCACGGCGCCAAACCGGAACACACCTCTACCGCTGACGCTCACCGCGAGGGCGCGGCAGGCGCCTGGCGTAATGCCTTTATCCGCATGCCCTACGCGCGCGAGTGCACCATTCAACGGGGCATCATCAACGATACGTTCGAAACTGCGATCACCTGGGAACGATTCGAGTCGTTCCACGACAGGGTTAAGGCCGCGACCGAGCGCGCCATCATCGAAGCCACTGGGCGTGCTGGCCAGGTAACCTGTCGCTGCACCCACGTCTATCCGGATGGGCCCGCGCCGTATTTCACCTTCCATGCCGCCGGCCGGCATGGCGAGTTAAGGCCGCAGTGGCTCGCCATCAAGTCAGCCGGCCTTGATGCCGTGATCGACAATGGTGGCACCGTCACGCACCATCATGCGGTCGGGCGCGACCATCGGCGTTGGTACGATCGCCAGCGCCCGTCGTTGTTCGCCGCTGCCCTCACGGCAGCGAAGGCGACGTTGGACCCGCAGGGTTTGCTCAATCCGGGAGTACTGGTAGATCCCAGCTACAAGTAGCGAGCCAGTGGACGTCTTCACGCGGGCACCAATGCCGCCACGTCTGGTCGAGTAACTAACGTGATTGTGCTGTTCACAGATTTCGGATTGCACGGCCCCTATACGGGTCAGATGAAGGCGGTGCTGCACAATGATTCTTTTTGGGGGGAGCATCGATGTGGACACCCGAACACCGCCGGGCAGCGGATCGAAATGGCCTGCGTTATCCGAGTGATCTGACTGACGCCGAGTGGGCGATTGTTGAACCGATGATTCCGCCAGCCAAGAGCGGCGGGCGGCGACGCTCGAGGCGCCTAGAGGAGTGCCCGCGATGTCTGACTTCAGTCTTGATAGCTCTTCGTTGATAGGCGGCCTCAAGGCTCAGATATCGGGATGCGGGTGATCATCTCGCCGAACGACGCGGCCCCGGTCGAGTTTTCCCACCCGGCGCTATTCGTGCCGAACGCGGAGGCCGTCGCGGCTGCTCCGGCGCGTTGACGAAAAATTGCGCTTGCGCGGAATCGAGCGCCTGCGCGTGATCGACGCCTCGATCATGCCGGCGATCGTCAGCGGCAACACCAACGCGCCGGTGAAGTGTTCACGTTAAATTCTTCAACCAATAATCAAAATAGAATGCAGATTACAACTAATGTTTGTGAATTGAGTTCTGCTCTACCAAAGATATGAGTTCGCTTTGGCTTGCTCATTCGTGTGGGCCATTTTGGAGAGGAAAGTTCTTAGGAATTGGGGATGTTTTAGCTTGTGATATCCGACGACCAAATCAATGGTCGGGGTCTCGCCATTTAAGGGGCGGCCGATGGGATGAGATCCTCGACGCCGAATACAAAGTCGTCGAGCATCAAATCGCGCCGCCACTCGGCCCCCTCTCCGCGCTGGCGATTTCAACAACTTTCCTCTCCAAAATGGCCCGCACGAATGAGGAGCAGCAGCCCAAAGCGAACTCATATCTTTGGTAGAGCAGAACTCAATTCACAAACATTAGTTGTAATCTGCATTCTATTTGACTCTGGAGTTCCCGGATGGCGGGATCGTGCTACTGCATTTCCTGAAAGAAGGTCAGCAGGCGACTGTTCTCCAATTTCCAGCGACGACCGTCGGGTCTAGGGCCCCCCAAAAAGCCCACGTTTAGCCGCCTGTGACGGCGATCTGGCGAAAGGACAGGGGCAACCATGGCGCAGCGAAAGAAGCGAACTACAGCGCTCAGACGTAAATCATCAGCGATCGGTAAGGCGCGCAAACGCAATGCGGCGAAAAAGACAGCCAAGCCGGTAAGAAAACCAGCAGCCAAAGTGAGAGCTAAACGAGCTGGGGCAAAAAAGGCCACGCGATCAAAGGTGAGGCAGGTCAGGCCGCAAACTGCCGTCGCGGCCGAGACCCAGATTGTCGATGCTTTCGAGGAGCCAGTTGCAGAAGTCGAGGAGCGCGGACCGGACTCGCCGGAACCACCGGATGAAAAGCCCAGCTGATCCCCGTTTGCGCACATCAAGCCGGCATCGATGCGACTGCGGACGCCCGAGTAGTGGCGACCGCTCGGCGTTACGTAGCTGTAGCCGGCCATCGGCGCCCTTCAGCTTGGCGACGGTCATGGCCTTGTCGAATTCCGACAAAGCAACCGCGCCTGTACATCCGAGATCCGCGGTCACCAGGTGAGCTATCGTGGCTCCGGCTGATCGCTTCGGGCCAGCACCCGAGCGTGGTCACAAAGCATGATTAGCCGACCAGGATACTCCTCGACGCGGGTTCGGTAGATCGATCGGGCGATCTTGAGGTCGGCGTGACGATCGAGGATCTCCTCGATTCCGGCACCTTCACCGCCTGGCTTGAAAAGCTCGATCGAGTATCTTGCAATGTCGGTCGGCATTGGCCGGACTCTGCATGGGCCACCGAGTTCCCTGTATTCTCGACCAGCGTTACGAGAATATCGAGCCTGTCACCATTCTCAAAGGTTCTCATGCTGCGCCAAAAGCTCCCCACACGAGATCCTGCCGCGGGCCTGCACTGAAAGAGGCCATGCCGGTACGTAAGCTTGACCCCCCGCCAGCACGGCGGGAGTTTCGCGCCATTTGATTGAAACGAATGCGCCAGCACTCAACGTGCCGCCAGACCTTCAACCGGACCGTAACCAAACGCGTGCTATCAATTAGAGCACTTTCATAATTGGCGGCGATAGCCTTGGTTAGCAAGGTAGTTTTCGCACTCTTGCGGACTGACTTTGGTGAGAGCTTCGGCGATTGCTGCGATGAGCGCTTCGATGGTTCTGGCGGCGACCTTTCGCAGCAGGGCTTTGAGTTTAGCGAAGAACTGTTCGATGGGGTTGAAGTCTGGGCTGTACGAGGGCAAGTAGCGCAGCTCGGCGCCGGCGGCCTCGATGGCTTCGCGGATGCCGGCGACTTTGTGGCTGGGGAGATTGTCCATCACAACGATATCGCCCTGGCGCAGGATCGGGACCACGAACTGCTCGACATAGGCGCGAAAGCTCGGCCCATCCATCGGTCCGTCGAACACACAAGGCGCGGCGATCTCGCCGACACGCAGCGCGGCGACGAATGTCGTGGTCTTCCAGTGTCCCCACGGTACGCTGGACACCAGGCGTTGACCGCGCGGGCAGCGGCCATAGCGACGCGCCATGTCGGTCGCTGCGCCAGTCTCGTCGATGAAAACCAGGCGTTCCGGGTTCAGTTCGCTCTGGCTCGCACGCCACTCATCACGCGCTTGGGCCACATCTGAGCGATCCTGCTCGGCGGCTCGCTCCGACTTTTTTGAGCGGGAGTTTGAGAAACTTGAGCCTGTTCCACAGGCACCCGATGCTGACATCGACCTTGCGCTCGGCGAGTAGCCAAGCCTGCAGTTCGGCGAGCGTGATGTCGGGCTCGGCCGCAACGCGCGCACGAAGGGCATCATCGTGCGGCGCCAGCTTTGGTTTCGGACCGCAGCCGGACCGGCGCGCGGTCACTTCGCCGGTCTTCCGCCGCCGGATCAAAGCCTTGTAAATATAGGAGACGCTGACCTGAAACAGGAGCGCGGCCACATAAGCGCCAGTCCCCGTATCAACTGCCGCAATCACACGCTCACGCAAGTCCTGAGAATACGGCTTGCCCATCACAGCCTCCGTGTCGATTCGACACGAAGGTTGAATCACAAATCCAGCACAGCGAAAAAACCGCCGATTCCGTCAACCCTGAAAACGCTCTAGGTCCCACACCCCGAAGCTGCGCGGTTATTAGTTCGACAGTTGGAATTTAGATTTGTTCAGGGGTGCGTCTCGTTCTTGGCGGGGCGCATGCCCTCTGCGGCAGCATCACTTTCACACATGTATCCGCCGTTCTTTGTGTTTCCGTAAGAACTGGTTCCGCTGAAGTGGTATATTTTTGAAGTCAAATTGACCCACACAACCGTATCGGTGGGGCAATGGGCCTTAGCCTGCTCTTTGGTTGAAAATCCGTCGGCGCCGAAGGAGTGATCGCGGGTGCCGCTGTCGGAGCCATCTTGCCTCGGCCGTCCTTTCCTCTCCCTGAAGTATTTCTGATATGCCGCGATCCAGTCGGTCGCAAAAGCTTCCTGTGCTGCGGCTATATCGATTTTCCCATTGCAGACCATCTCACACATCAGGTGCTCAAGCCGGTCTTTTGCCTCGGCATTCCATGTCTCTTCTTTGCTTCGTCGCGGTTGTGGCCAGAGATTGGATGGGTCATCCGCGCCGCCTAGACAAAGCGGAATAAGATGGTCGATCTCGTAGTCAGGGTGAGTTCCCGGAAGTAATCCGTATCGAGTCAGAATTTCGTCCCGTACCTTTGGAGGCAGCGGATGCCGGTTCTCTTTGGCGTGTCCACACGCGGCATCGCGATCTCCGGTCCTTACTGAACCACCGGTCAAATTCTTGTCGGGTCGAACCTGAACCTCGACGGCACCAACGGGCGCGGTAGTAACGATGGCGACCAACGTTGCGATGGCTACCAGTTTAGTCCACGCGTGTTTCATTGGAGATGGGCTCCAACCAACCACATATCGTCAAATTAAAGGAATGCTCAGGCTAAGGACAGACTGAAGCTTCAACCGTCCCGCCGCAACAAATCCGGCAGCTTGGCGATGTTGGCGGCGATGCGCCGGGCCTCGTCACGGGTGAGCAGCTTGCCCGTCGTCCGGCGACCGGGCTCGTCCTCACAATAGACGAATGCCAGCGCCTGCTTGTTAGCGTCACGCACGATGAAGCACGGAGCGGTCTCCTCGACGGACCACGGCGGTGGGAAGCGGCGTTGAGACGACATGGTGGGCCAGTCGGTTGTTCACACTTCGCCACGGGCCGCGGCAAGAACACCAGCGAACCCATCATCCTCGAACTGCGGACGCGGCGGCACTCCCTCGGTGCCTTCCGGCCATGACAGATAGCAGCCGCGGCATTCGCCGTGCTCGGCGCGAAATTTCTCCTGATAGACGAGATCGAAGGTGGTGATCTCGGCAGCGGTCACCCTCGGCACCTTCTTGGCCAGCGCCGCCTCGACCGGGATGACGTTGCCGAGTGCGTCGAGTTTGGCGTTCGCTCGGCGACGCTAAAAAATGCTCCGCTACATCCCCTTAAGCGACATTGATCAGAACACACGACACCCAAGCAGTGTACTACGTCCACGTCGTCGGCGGACTGATCCGCGCGCGCGAGACCGCCAGGCAAAAAATTCCGGGGCGATGCCCATCATGAGCGGGGCGGTCGCGCCTTACCTTCTCGGCGAGCGGCTGCGTCCTCGGCTTGCCAACGCCGAAGATTTTCGGTCATCGAGGCGAGGTGCTGCGGCGTGACTTGGCAGCGGAGAGGGCCGACTGGATGATTACCTCGCGCACCAACTTGCAGCAGGTCACGGAACGTCGACCTCCTCAACGGCGATCCCGTGCTTTAGTATCTTCTCGCGGTGTGGCGCCCAGTCCTTGAGAGATCTGCCGGAAACCTGCCCAGTGCGGGGGCAGATCCATCAGTAGCCCGACGCCCCCTAGCGTTTCAGCAGGTCCGGCAGCTTGGCGATGTTGGCGGCGATGCGCCGGGCCTCGTCACGGGTGAGCAGCTTGCCCGTCGTCCGGCGACCGGGCTCATCCTCGCAATAGACGTAGGCGAGCGCCTGCCCGTTGGCGTCGCGCACGATGAAACACGGAGCGGTTTCCTCGACCGACCGCGGCGGTGGGACGCGGCGTTGAGACATGGCGGATCTAGCGTATAACCGCGCCTATTCACCCAGGAGACTAACCGTGCCCTCAACGCTACTCCAAATTACGGCCCATAGTACGCCACATCTGTCGGACCCGCCCAATGCAAGCGATTTCTACTCCATGCTTGGCATGCTCCTGGTTGCGTGGGGCCGACTAGAAGCGCACGTCATCGGCAATCTCTTGACCATCCTCAACTTTCCAGAGATGACAACCAGCGGGCCGCTCCCGCTCGTGTGGAAAGAGAGGCTTAAGCTATGGAAAAAGGCATTCACGACCGTTCCAATACTCAAGCCAGATAAAGATCGGGCTGTCGAGTTCATGGAAACGATTATTGCGGAAGCCAAGGACAGAAACCTTATAGCCCATGCTATTTGGAAGGAATTTATCCCAGACACCGCTGAACCGACCATCGCAGTAAGAACCGTTCGGCCTAAAAAGAGGCTCACCGCAAAAGATAGAGGTAGGAGACTATCAGATCTCCATCTCGCTTCTACGGAAAGGGCTAGCAGAAGCCAATCGCCTCAACTTCCAACTGAGTGAATTTACGAGGATCATAAATTCCGCTCTGCCGCCGCCCGCAGATGCTCGTCAATTCTAGCCCCGCTGGATGACGGAACATCGTAGGAGCGCCGATCATCCAACACCACGACGATAGACGGTCCTCCCACGAGCGCGGACCCTCACTTCTGCTCCGGCTCCGGATTCGACACTGTCACGACTGACACGCGCTTCGGCTTCAGCTCTGGATTTGGATCCGAACTTCTGGATTTGGATCCGACACTGTCACGACTGACACGCGCTTCGGCTTCTGCTCTGGATTTGGATCCGACACTGTCACGACTGACACGTCGCTTCGGCTTTCTTCAGCTCTGGATCCCGCGTCACGTATGGCACGACGTGACGAAGGCCGTCGAACGGCGTACCGTCGGCATTCCATTTGCGCTGCTCTTCCACGTGGTGGAAACCGTCGCGGGTCGGGGCGGTTCTGTCAGTGACCGGCAGCGTCCGCGTCGGCGGATTATTAGCGGCGCTAATAATCGCCCGCGCATGATCGGCGTGGAACGGGCCGTCTTCTCCTTAAAGCCGCCTTCCCGCCATTTCAATAGCCGGTTGACCCAAGGCTGCGACTTGCCGACCGCCCGTGCAACCTCGGCTTGGGTTGCACCGGCTATGACGGCGGCAGCGATATGGTTCGCAGCCGAGCGAAACGAGGCAGTGCCAGCAGCGATGTCGCGCTTCGCAAGAGACAGATGTCTAGCCTTCGTCATTTGATCGATCCACTTCTTGCACGAGCGCGGCAAAGCGCGCCCGGACCCTGGTTAAAACCGTGATGTGATGAAGTGGATCGAGGCCCGTCTTTGGCTGGACGCTGGACGCTTGGCTCTTGGCCCGAGGGCGCTAGCTCTTGGTCGCTGGTCGCTGCTGGCGCGGGATACCGCCCGCTCGATCCGAAGATCTTATAGGCATCCGGGCGTCGCCGCGCAAGCCCCGATCACAGCCCGATGAGGGCCGATCTCTCCCACGAGCGAGAGACATCCCAGGCATGGCGGCGGCCCTGGTCGTGGGAAAAAAGTACCCGCAGTCCGACTGGTCTGCCGCGTCTGCGGGATCGATTTCATCGCGCCCCGCTTCGACGCCAAGACCTGCTCGTCAACCTGCCGGTCACGGCTGCGGCGCGGCCTCGACCTCGCCTACCTCTCCGGCCTGCAAGGGCGAGCAGCGCAAGGCTCGCCGGATGCACGCCCTCTATGACGAGGCGAAGGTCGCGCGTCGGAAGTATGTCGTCGCCACCCGTGCCCTGCGTGAGATCAACCGCCAGGACCGCGAGCGGAAGGCCGGGGAGGCGCACGAACGCCTGCTCAATGAGATCGTGGGCGCCGCCTACCGCGAGGCCGAGCGAGAGAAGGTGCTGACGAGCGCCATCCGCAGCGCCGAAGCGATCACGGCGTTCCTCAACAAGCCCGACCACTATCCGCTTGAGCTTGTCACCGAGGCGCTCGCCAAGCTGAAGGCCGATGGCGCCTTCGATCGCATCCTTGCGGAGCCGGTCGAATGACCGGAGGCCCTAAAGGATGCGGCGGCCGGCCGCGCCGGCTATCCCGCAAGACCCCAACGGGGAAGTAACGCACGCCGCGATCGAGCTCAATGAGAACTCGGCCCTTGTGGGGGAATTGCAGCCACTGCAGCACGGCGATGATGTCGGTGCGCGTCATGTCGGCGTCGAGTACGGCCGGCTCCGCCGGCGTATGGTGGACGTCGTCGACATGGTGGTCCCTGCGTCTAGAAATGACCGCCCATACGTAGCTCGCCGCCGTGGATGGGGTACGAAAATAACGCGCCCTGGGCAGCCTCTGTGGCCGGCTTTCAGCCTCGTCAGGACTATTGTATCGCGCGATACGCATGCAGCTTTCCCAACGCTTCCCCGACCCGGCTGTGGGGAAGCAACATCGCCAGAAATCCCGTCGTTGCAGGCGTTTTTTGCCATGACAGGTGTGCAGATGTGATTTCGGTGCAGAACCGCGTTCGCCCTGAAAAAGTGTACGACGCCTTCTACAAGCTCTCCGACCCGATGCAGCAGATCCAGGCCTATGTCGAGCAGGTCATTCTCGGCCATGTGCCCGGCATGACGCTGGACGAGGTGTTCGCCAGCCAGTCCGGCATTGCCGCTGCTGTGAAGCAGGAGCTCGACGCCGACATGGCGGGCTTCGGCTACGAGATCGTCAACGTGCTCGTCACCGACATCGTGCCGGACGCGAAAGTGAAATCGGCGATGAACGACATCAACGCCGCGCAGCGCGAGCAGGTCGCCGCCAACGCCCGCGGCGAGGCGGAGAAGATCCTGGTGGTGAAGAAGGCCGAAGCGGAAGCGCAGAGTAAGGCGCTGCAGGGCCAGGGCATCGCCAACCAGCGCCGCGCGATCATCGAAGGCCTGCAAGGCTCGATCGAGCAGTTTCAGAGCCGTCGCCGGCACGTCCACCTCGGACGTGATGCAGCTTGTGATGATCACGCAGTATTTCGACACGATCAAATCGATCGGCGAAATGGACAAGACCAACACGCTGTTCCTGTCGCACTCGCCGGGCGCGGTGCGCGACATTTCCGAGCAGATCATGCAATCGATGCTGGTGGCTGATAGGGCGAAGAGTTAGCCGAAAATTCGACCACGTCGACCTATCCTCCGCTCATTTCCTCCGCTCATTCCCGCGAAGGCGGGAACCCGGCGGGTACGTCAGACCTGCGGTAAAGCCCTTCTGGGTCCCCGCCTTCGCGGGGACCAGCGGTCGACGCGCACACCCCTACCCCGCGAGCGCGGTTTCGGCGAGCCGCACCCAGTAGGAGGTGCCGACCGGGATCGCCTCGTCATTAAAGTCGTAGGCCGGATGATGCAGCATGGCGCTGTCGCCGTTGCCGACATAGATGAACGCGCCCGGCCGCTCCTCGAGCATATAAGCGAAGTCCTCGGCGCCCATCAGCGGCGGGGTATCGCGATCGACCTTGTCGTTGCCGGCAATCTCGGCGGCGACCGAAGCCGCAAAGACGGTGCGGACTTCGTCGTTGACCAGCACCGGATAGCCGGTGCTGTAGCTAAGCTCGGCCTTCGCGCCGTGGAGCTTCGCGGTTCCCTCCACCACCTCGCGCACGCGCGTCTTGAGCAACTCGCGCACCTGCGGCGAGAGGCTGCGCACGGTGCCGCGGAGCGTGGCGGTTTGCGGGATGACGTTGTCGGCCTGGCCGGCCTGGAACACGCAGATCGAGATCACGGCCGATTCCAGCGGGTCGACATTGCGCGCCACGATCGATTGCAGCGCGCTGACGATCTGCGCACCGACCAGCACCGGGTCGACGCCGAGATGCGGCCAGGCAGCGTGCGATCCTTTGCCTTCGAGCTTGATCGCAATCGAATCGGTCGACGCCATCAGCGGCCCGGAGCGGATGGCGAATTGGCCGACCGGCATGCCCGGATAGTTGTGCATGCCGAACACTTCCTGGATGCCGAAGCGGTCGAACAGGCCGTCGCGCAGCATGGCCTTGGCGCCGGCGCCGCCCTCCTCCGCCGGCTGGAAGATCATCACCGCCGTGCCGGCGAAGTTGCGGGTGTCGGCGAGATACTTGGCGGCGCCGAGCAGCATGGCGGTGTGGCCGTCGTGCCCGCAGGCGTGCATCTTGCCCGGCACGGTCGATTTGTACGGGACCGTGGTCGCTTCCTCGATCGGGAGCGCGTCCATGTCGGCCCGCAGGCCCACGACCTTGGCGCCCGGCTTGCGGCCGCGGATGACGCCGACCACCCCGGTCCTGCCGATGCCGGTGACCACTTCGTCGCACCCGAAGCTCTTGAGCTTTTCGGCGACCGAGGCGGCGGTGCGGTGCACGTCGTATTGGAGTTCCGGATGGGCATGCAAGTCCCGCCGCCAGCCGGTGATTTCGGCGTGCAAGTCGGCAACGCGGTTGACGATCGGCATCGGAAAAGGCCTTTGTTGGCTGTGCCCCCGGCAGAATGCGGGCAATGTAGCAAGCAAAGCCCGGAAACGACAGTCCGGCTGCCGGATTCGTGCCGCGCGATCAAGCGGGAAACCATGCGGCCCGCGGCCTCGTTTCGCCCCAAAAGACGCCCCGAAGACGCAAGGCTGGAAATGCTCGAAGCTTTTCAGTATGCAGTGGCGCGCCGAGCCCGTAGCTCAGTCGGTAGAGCACGTGACTTTTAATCATGGGGTCGCGGGTTCGAGTCCCGCCGGGCTCACCAATAAAATCAAGAGGTTAGTGCAATATGCTCTGACGGCTGAGGGATCAAAGGTACGGCATAGGTACGGCCAGAGAGATAGACGTCAAACCACAAGGTCGGAGAGATAGACTTCAAGCCCCGAGCCAGAGAGATAGACGTTAAACCCTTCCGTCTTGGCAAAGCCAGAGAGATAGACGTCAACCTTCGAGGCGAGGTTAGAGCGATAGACTTCAAGCAACGGGCCGAGCGAAGGTGCCAAAACCACACGGCCGCCAAGTGCAGCCCCCACAGGAAATCGGCTTCGCGCTCGCCCCTTTCAATTCACCGCGCCGCTCCCACCATAGAGCCATGCCTCTACGTGCAGGATCATCAACATGTTCCACTCAAAGTCAGCGCGGTCCTTAAAGCCAAGCGCGATCAAATGAGCGTCGCTAAGGGCGGCACCCCACTCAAAGGCTTCCCCGTCGGGATACGATCCTGGTGCTCGGCCGTAGGCACTTTCGAATAGGCGTTTGAGATTTCCCCTTGCCTCTTCGTCTTCTTCAATACGACGGAGTTCACGTATTTGCTCTTCACTTCCCCACTCAATATCTTCGGCCATTTTTTCCTCACGGTGCCACATGAGTAGGGCCACATGAGTAGGGCGCGCACAAGGCAGAAGCGGTCCGCTCGCAACCCCGAACCCAAGCGGGGCTGACTTAACTCGCTCCGCTCGCAACTGACGAACGCTCGCACCGCTTCCGATCACGCCGAACTCGCCAACGCACTCCCCTCTCCCGGCTTGCTTCCGCTAATAAGTCCGCCCCGAACTCATTAAGTATGGAAGCCCTACCCATCGATCCACACAGAATTTGCCCAGCACCACCGCCCCGCGCCGGAAAGCAAAATTTGGGGGGTGGGGCGTGGCATCGAAGCAACACAAGCGTGAAGGCCGCTGCCATCTGCGCCAAGCCCAAGCAAACAAACAAACAAAGCACGGCGAGGCGGAGCAAACAAACAAAAGCGCGGAGCAAACAAACAACAACAAATAAACCACGCGATGATCTGATAAACGACACAATGGTGTGAGTTGATAGCGGAGCAGTCAAAGCATTCGCGGTGCGATGACTGCTCCTAACCACCATCGATGAAGGAGAAATCGACAATGGCTACCCAAGCCTATCATCCACCAATCGAAATAACCAATTGGCCGAAGGATCGGGGCGTTGCTCAGATCGTCAAGGCCACGTTCCCCAGCTACAAGCGCAAGAAGGTTCTGATCCGCGCCACCGAAACGATCACGTTCACCGATCTGAATTGGGCGGGCGGAACGCGGTCGGAGTATCGGGCAGCTACGCTCAACGGCGTCGAGCTCGGCTCGATGGACAAGTACCACGCCTATGCACCGTGGGACCCGCGTCAGGTTGAAGGGCAAAGCGTGCCGATCCCGGTTGGATCGGTTGTTGTTCGGGGTGGATATTTCTGCGGGAAGGAAAGCTTGCTTACGATCCATGTCCATCCCGCCGATATGCCGAAGTATCTCCCGAAGGCGGAGGCGTGATCATGCGACGCAATCAAGTCACTAGGAAACAAGCGGAAGCGATGTTCAAGCTCTTTCGCCGAGACTGGCCAGATCACCCATGGGGCGAGACTGCAAACACCCGAGTGTATCGTCGCTTCCGCCGCAGGTTTCGCAACTATGGCGACTACATCGGCGCAGAGTGGCACGGCATGTTCGTAGGTATCGAGAGGGATGGATACACGCACACCTGAAGGAGCAACCTCGGGGCCGCCAGTTGCGCGGCCCTTTCCTTTTCAAACGGAGCCAACGACATGCCCGAACTCAACGCAGTCATCAACGATCTAACAACGATGGCCCTTGCGCTCACAGGCGAGCAACGGAGGGCCATCACCGTCCTCGCCCGGCTCGCCGCTCGCAATGCCATCCGCCGAAAGCTCCAAGCGCAGGGCCGGAAGGTGACGCTAATCCCGTTGGCGGAGATCGCTCCCCTCGCCGACCACTACCTTCAGCAACATCCCGAACTCCTCTGCGATGCCGCGCTATCGCCCATTGTGCAGGCGATGCGGCCGTCATGTGAACCCCAGCACTCTCAACTCGATGAGATGGGGATGGTGCAGCGATGACCGAACCGGTAGCGATGCTGCTCCTCGCCGCGTTGGCGGTCGCTTGGTGTGGCTTGATTGTCGTGTGGTGGGTGCGATAACCGGAGCCGGGGACTGGTCACATTCAATCACACTAAGCGACCAGTCCCCCATCGGTCCCCTTGCAAAATCAACGAAAATTGCCGGTCGGCCGTAGCGCGGTTTCGTTCGATTTGTGACCAGTCCACTTAGGAGAGCCCTGGCATCGTCGCTCATCCCAGCACCAATCCCATTCCCATCCCAAGGGATAGGAGTGCTGGGGTTCTTCTATTGGGGCCTTTGGCGATCCTACCAGCGCCCGCTATCAGGCCCATCCCAACATCAAAGGGATTTACCTTGCTCTGGTCTCTCATACTGCCCATCCCCCAGCCGGGTCCGCCCCTACCATCCGCCCTGCCTGGCCGTTGCCCTTGCCTTATGAGAGACCAGAGCAAGGTAAAATTGATGGATGGCAATGGTGAAGTGAGAGGCAGCCACAGTCCCACAAAACCGTAGCTGCCCCCGGCCCGGGTCCTTGGTGAAAGGTAGCCAAGGGGACCGGGCTTAGCTGACCCGACGGCGGGGCTGATGCTCACCGCCATTGGTCGCGGAGGCCTTCAGTTCAATCATCTTCCCACCGTTGGACAGTTGGGCGTTCGACCGCGCTATTGCCCGCTCAAGCTGAATGGCAAAACCATCTTCTCTGAACAGCGCAGTTGCGGAGAGCTTGGGGCTTTCGAAGGGAAGTGCCAACGCTGCCGCCCTCATCCTTCGGTGCTCTGGCTCGGCAGGATTGCGGTAGATGCTTTGCAGGTACTCAAGAGCACTCTCAGGCGAACTCTCGGAGAGTACACTCTGCGCCAAAACCCGGTCTAGAACTTCCCTGCTCATGCTTCTGACACCTCTGCTTCCCTACCCACCGATCCAAAACCCACCGGAGGGTATGGAGGGTATATCTTTTATTACAAATAGAATAAAAAGAGACACAGGCACATTTGAGGGAAGAATTTTCTCCATGGTGCAGCCACCTTCCTGCGATCCTTCCATTCCATTTCCGATTCATCAATCAATCCCTGTCGCCAGGACTTCTAATAAGTGGAAACTTACCCTCCATACCCTCCGGACCCTCCGGCTTCTTTTCACTCCTTGTTAGGGCCTCTTGCGGATTTCGATCCCGCCGTTGTCGCCTTCGTGGGTGGCGCGGAGGTCGATTTCGAACTTGATCTCGATCCCTGCGACTTTACGGAGGACGAGGTCGATACGCCGGAGCTTGCGGCCGAGCCAATTCGCGGCTTTTGGCCATTGGCGGTCTTGGACGAGGTCGCTGCGCCGTGCTTTCCGAACGGATTTCACTAGCTCAGGGAGAAGCCGTTCGACGTTTCCTCTCCAACCCTGTGGGTTCTGCTCGATGTAGAGCGCAATCGCCTGCGCAACTGGGTCCTCCCGAAATAGGATATGCATCGCTCGTTCTTGATTGGCGACGTAGGCGGAGAGGAACTCCCCTTCCTCGAACCCCAACGCTCGGCATCCGGCTTCGGCCCATCGTGCGAAGTCCATCATCCGAACCCGGCCGTAGCCGTTGAGGGAGACGGCCTTGGCATCTCGAAGGGCTCCGACCACTCCGTCCAGCACCGCTCCGAGGAGCCTCGGTTGCGCTTCCCTGAAGTCCTGCCAGAACTCCTCCGGGCCGATCTGGGTGTCCTCGTCCATCGCTGCCAACTCACAGACAATCGAGCGGTCAGCGAGGTCGCTTTTGTCAACGAGATCGAGCGGGATACCACCGAGGAAGATCGGGCGGCAGACCGACATCATGAACTGTTCTGCGTCGGTGCGCAGCGCCCGTTTGGTGTAGCCTGTCCCGGTGCTGATCCGGCACAACACGTCGGATTGCTCTTGAGTGATCTTGCTGATGTTGTCAAAGCAAAGAACCCTTTGGTTGTAAGCCGCGACGTAGATATCATCGACCTTCCCGATTGATCCAACATCTGCGGTGTTCGGATCGCTAAGCCCGAGCAGCACCCTGAGCGCAGTGGTCTTCCCTGCACCAGGGACGCCGGTGTAGAAGCCAATGGAGTAGGGGCCTTCCGGTTGATACGTGCCGAGTAGTGATCTGACCGACAACACGAACCCATCCTTCTTGACATTCAAGAACTTCCGAAGCTCACGAATGTTGGCGCCCCTCACCGGCACCGGCATCGGCTGCATCCCTCGCTTCCTGATAAACGGGACTTGTACATCGCCAGAGCCGAAAGTGTTCCAACCTTGAGCAGTGGTTCTCATAATCGTCCAATCCTTCTGTGCTAGATCAACCCAAACCTTGCCCCCATTGCCGCCAACCCGCATCACCGCGAACGCTTCATTCTTACTCGCCCTGGCCTTGGCCTTGGCCGTCGCGATCATTTCATTCAACGCTGGATCGCCAATCGCCCCCTCGAACCGTTCGCCGTTGATCACTTTCCAATATTTCCCCGAGTACTCGGCACGGATCAGGCTTTTGAACTCCTTCGACTCGATGGGGTAATGCTCCCAATGGCCATTGACGTTGATGCTTACGTATTCGGCTTGGTCGGTTGGATCGCACCAGAGCCGATAACTCCGAACCAGCATCAATGCCTTTTCAGATTGCGTTAGCGTTGGTTGCCTCTCGTCATCGACCTCCTTCTTCACCGCACGATGGACATCCATCGGCTTGTATCCCAATAGATCAGCAACCTCGGCTTTCTGCGTGTTGTAGCGCAGGCGTTCGGTGCTGGTATCACTTTTAAAAACCTTCACTAGCTCAAGGATGAGAGCCTTTTCGCTCTCCTCGCTCACCTTCGCCTTCGGCTGCTGCTTCTCCTCCGCTTCGTCCGACCTTTCCCCCGCACTCGCACTCGCACTCGCAGTCTCAACCGTCTCATCCCAATCAGCCCTGACCCAATCAGGTCGATTGTCCTCAACGCCCTTGCCCTCGACCTCCCCCTCCAGCGCCCCGACCTTTGCCTGCTCCGCTCCCTTGGGCGTCAGCCTCTCAACCGCTGGCTCACCCCTTAGCTTCGCCATCCCACTGCGTTTGAGCCTTGCCATCCCATCTTCAACCACCGCCTCAGGTTGTGGCACCTCCGTAGGTTGTAGCGGTGGGCAAATGGAGGGCTCGACCGTCTCCGGCGCCGCCTTCGCCCTCGCTGCCTCTAGCTCCTTCGCGAAGTCCCGCTTCTTAACCTGCCTCCCCAGCGCAGCACTCCTCGCATCCCTCTCGGCCTTCTGCTTCTCAGCTCTCCTAACTCGTTCAACAACTCTCAACGCCTCGTCGGAGTCGAAGTCGCTTTCTTGGAAGATCACCTCGGCGTCGGCTGAAGACAGGTTGTGCTTTAGTACGTAGTCGATTGCATCATCTGACGTTGGGAAACGTCTCTCTGGTTCGGTCATCGCCCTAGTCCTTCCGCAACACTTCGATAACGTCGTAGCCATGCGTGCCGAGCTTGTCCTCGCCGGGCAACCGTTGGCGGTGGTATTCGCACCACTCGACGCCCTTTTCGTCTACGACCTTCAGTCGAAGCTTGCCGGGATTGTTCTTCACCGCCCGGAAGAAGCTTCGACTGACTTCGATGTGGAGCATCTTCGGCCGATGGTATTCCGCTATCGCCCATTCGATTAGCTCAGGAGGAAATGGGCGCTCTTCGGGTTCGCGTTTATCTTCGCTGAGCCCGCCAATGATCGTTTTGAGTTTCATCACCGTTCCTCTCGCTTCAACGCGTCTAGGGGATTGTAGTCGTGCCGGACCTTGCCAGTATCATTGGGCCTTGACCAAAGCCCCGGGTAGCCAGTCAGCCCCCAGCCGATCCAGCCGACGGCGCTGCTCCCACCAACATCAACCGGATCGCGCTTTGTTGGTCCGGCTACTCGGGGCCTCTCTTCCCCATTCCCTTCTGCGTTCTTAGACATTGGCCTTCTCCTTCTCCCGCTCTAGCTGCCGAAACTTCGCAAGCATCTCGTTGTCCTCCCAACCATCTTCGGTCATCTCCCGCAGTTCGGGCTGCGTCTGTTCTGGCAACCACTCAATCCGCTCAATCTCCGGCCCGGTTAGCACGAGGAAGAATGTGCAACCGGGATAGTGAAAGCTCGCCTGCGGGGCGGGTGGGAGCCAAAGACGGAAGCCCTCGCCAACCAGCGCGCTCAACTCGTCAATCTTGAAGTCGTGTGGATAGGGCTGACCGACCATCGCAACGTTGTACCAACCGCGCTTGCCGTCACGGCGGGGGGCTTTGTAGTAGCGGGCATGGTCAAGCCAATCGGCGAAACGACCGTTGAAGCTGTTCTGCGTCTTGCCGAGGCCACGAGGAAGGAACCAATAGCTGCCGGTGCGCCAACCGTTGATCTCGCCGAAGAGATGCTCGGCTTGCAAGACGAGTTGATGACTTCGGCGGTCGAGGTGGGATGAAGTGCCTCGCTCTTCCGCCATTGCGATGAGGATCTGTCGCAGGATCTGATCGGTGTCGTCGGTGCGAAGGTCGGGGTAGCCTTGGCTGGTGTAGAAGTTCATTGCTTTCGTCATGTCCGATCTCCTTCGCCGTTCCCCTTTTCCGTGAGAGCATTGGGGATGTAGTCGATGGAGCTTGCGACGCTATGAAGACTGTTAGCAATTTCCGAAAGAGGATAGCCCAGCTTCTCGCCAAGATGATCAGCGAGATACACAACTGCGTCGGTGCTGCCCACGGCACGGATCGCCGCCGCAACTTCCAACAGCGCAACCGCGATCGCGAATTGTCCGTCGCCTTCATCGGCGGCTTTGGTCCAGTAGTTGTTGTAGTTCGGTTCACTATCGTAGTAGCTAGACATTTTCAGTTCCTCTCTTTTCACACTTCTTCAGTCGCACCCTGCATATCCAACGTAGCCAAGACATCCGCAGCCAAGCCCTCGGCGATGGCGTCTTGGGCATGTGCTGAACGGACGGTGAGTTCAACCGTCGCCTCGCCGAGGGCCGAGTGATAGAAGAGGACGGCGTCGATCTCGGCACCGTCAGCCCGTTTCCTCCGCCACAACTTCCGCACCGTTGACGCTTGGGAGATCAGCGATATCGATGGGGTTGGCGGTGGGTCTTTCTTCAACATCGCTACTTCTTTCCTTCATCCTTCGGCGACCGGGGCATCGGAAGATGGAAGTTCACCATACGGTCGATTGCGGCTATCCCGGGTGGTGGGCCACGTTCGACCATGGGTGGGTCGATCCTCGGCCTCGGTGCCGATCCCTCACCCGTCAACGGTGGGCGGTCATGGATCGGAGGGGCGTGTTGATTGATCACATCGGCCATGGTGCTGCGGATACCTTTTTGAATGGCCGCGTCTTCAGACGAAGACGGCATACCAGCGCGGCCCCAACGCTCGTGACGGTTCCTCATTGATCATCCTCGTATGGTTTGCCGCCCATCGGGGCCTTGGTCTTGTTCTGACCAGCTGCGTGGTGAACGTTATGGAAGACACGTTGGGGACCATCACCGGTCTTCGTTTTCACATCCGCTGGGAGGTCGCCACCCGAGTTCTTGAGCCGATCTGCGATCCGTTCTGCGGGGCTCTTACCGTGATAGCGTACGTCTGGCATGGTCGTTCTCCTTCAATCGTGATACATTTCATCTGCACTGATTTGGTTCAGCGGTGGTGAGGGTCCGCTGGGTATCCGACGACGTATCTCCATTAGCGTCGCCCCGGAACATCGGGGCCATAGTCCCGCAAAATATCTTTGCCCGACGCATTGGGTGATCGAACTGGCGACACGCCCGTTTGCGATCCACAAGGCATGATCGTTCTGCCTGTGCCAGGACCGCCCTTGCCAACGTTCAAGGCAACGGTATTGCCCATGGGGACTGAGAGCGGTTTCTTGTCGGTCCAATCCTCGCCGCGATACGGGATCTTGCCGCCCACTTCTTCCGTGACTTTGTTGCCTATGCTGCTCCCGATCTGACTGATCGCAGCAGGACGCACGCCCGTTGCGCTCTTGCCGGTGCGGACTGGGACCTCTTTCACGACACGGCTACCCATGCCGCCTGCGGGTTGGTTTCGTTTCATTGCCATTTCGTAGTTCCTTTTCACATGTTGACGGCAGAGTAACCGCTGCCGAGACCGGTCAATTTCCAGTTCAAGAAGGGAGAGCCAGGTATCGGTGTGCCGATCCAAGCCGTTTTCGGCGGTGCCACTTGATAGTTGAGGGTGCCGAATTGGAGGATCAGCGACTGCGCCGGGCCAGCGGACCAAAAGGCGAGGACGGCCGCAGCATCTAATGGATCGACGCTGGGTGTGGGAGGCCAGCCAAGCGGCAATGTGCCGCCCACGTCTTGAGTGGAGGCAGTTGTGCCAGCGGGGTAGTAGAGATTGCCGATATAGTGTGATTGCAAAAATCGATACGTCGACATATCAGCGTGCCATCCGTTCGAGCTTCCTGACTTCTGTTACGATCCCTTCGAACTTCCGGTGCGCAGCTGCGAGCTCGTTTTGGGTTGCAACGAGCCGCTCGCGGGCCCGAGTTCACTTCAGCGATCGCGTCACGCAGTTCGACTTCGCGACGGGTTTCGTCGAAGTCATCGGCTTCGGTAGCTCGGCGACGCCAATTGTCGAAAGAGATACGCTCGTTCGCCAAGTTGCGCCGGGCTGTTTCGATCTGGCCATCGAGACTGGCAAGCTGAACTCGGAGATGGGCGAGCAGGGCCGGAGCCGCTTCGATCTGATCTGCGATGATCAGTGTTTCATTGCACCGGGCGATGATCCGGTCGAGCCAGGGGTCGGGTGGTTGGTAGATTGACATTGTCATCACCATCCTTGTTTCACTCTTCCATCCAATGGAGAAGTCGCCCCTCTGTCCTTCTGGCCCTTGTCGATAAACAAAGATGCGAAGGTTGTCGGGGCTGAGGGCGGTTGCGTCCGGCGTCGTTGGGGTTGGGGCTGCGGAGCATTCCTGCTTTTGTTGAACAACCCCTGCTTCTCCCACGCTCGCAGCATTCTGACGTATTCGGTCGTGCCGGAATAATTCATCGTCAGTTTCCTTTCCTCTTGCCTCTTGCCAGTATCGATCCCATAGCCGCTTCATGTTCCGCGAGCATCGTGTCGAGCTTTGCCCTGCGCACTGGATTGAGTTCATAGTCCCGCATGAAGACCAGAGCTTCGTATGATCGCTCCCACGAGGCGATGGCTGCGCCGACCGGGACGGACGGCCGCGAGAGGAGTTCGGCGTCCCGCTCCGCCTGTTCTTTGCGGTTTTGTAGCTCGTAGAAGAGATGGAAATCGTCAGGCAGTTCACGACCGAATATGCAGGCACGGACCATCCGAAAAATCTCCCTGAATGAGAGCCTCGAAGAAAGCGCCAATTCCCGAAAGAGCCCGGCAAGCTCCTCGCCGCCAAGCTCCCTAGAGAAGGCCCAGGTTTCGCCGGTGATCGGGCAGGCGGTCGTCATTTCTTCCCTCGCAGTTCGTTGAGACTTTGTTGGACCTCAAACGCCTCACCCACGGGCTCTACGGCCGAAACATCGAAACCCAACGGCGGCTCCAAACCAGGATCGGCTGACCAGGGCGAGTTGGCTGGCAAGCGTGGATACTCGACCGATTTCCGACGCCCACTCATCTCCGCTGCGAAGCGACCACCACCGTCTTCGAGGGATTGCTGCGCGATAGCGTGCTGAAAGTAGGTTGACGGCTCAGGCGTTGGATCATCGGTTTCGTTGTCACGTTTGATCATTGAGTTCTCCTTCGTAGTCCTCTTCGAAGTCCTCTTCGTGTTGATGCAGGCGAGCGACGGTGTGATCCCTTCTGCTTCCGCCCACGGTCCGCTGGCCGAGGAGCATCGCGCCAGCTTTCGTTTCGACCCAACCCCGTTGGCTTCGCCAGATGATCTGAAAGCCAAAGGATAAAGTCAGTTCGCCGTAGCGGCTGACGAAGGCGCGGCCGACGCGCCATTGCGCGATTAGGTTGAACATTCCGAGTTGATAACCGCTCCGACCCCGGCCGACGCGGTCGATGTCAGCGATGGGGTAGAGGAAACAGGCAGCGATCCTCTTGCCACGATGGGGACCTTCGACCACCCTTCCGCCAACGTAGTCGGCTGATTGCTTCAGCGCCATTTCAACATCGAAGCGGTCGCGTTTGACCTCGAAGGCAAGGACGGCGTCCACCAACTCCGCGACCTTTGGCACAGCGAGGAGGTCAATCCGCATGAACAACGGAACATTGAATAGGAATTGACGTTCAATGCGGACCTCTCGAAAGGTGTCGAAGTCCTTACGGAGGAAGTCTTCAAGTTCGGAAACGCGGGAGGGTTCATCGGCAGGGTGAGGCCAGAGACCTTCTGGGCCGAGGTCAATGTGGGCATTCACCAACGGTCTGCCATCAGCGTTGCAGGGGAAGGTGACAAGCTCACTCTCGTTGAGCATCCCCCGGCGATTAATCATGGAACATCTCCGCGGCCGGGATTACGTTGTATTTGCTGTTGCAGTAATCCTCGCCAAAGTGGGCGACGAAGTAGTTGCGGGCGACGGCGGCATCGATCTCAAAGCCCCAAACCCCGAGCCGGACTGGATAGCCGTTGGCGGCGTACACGAAACCAACCCAAGCCAACGGCCCGTCTTGCTTCACGCCGATGAAGCGTTTTGAATAGGTGCCGGGTTCTTTTCTAACAACTCTCATCTGATCCTCCGTTGAAAAGAGGCGAGCCAGGCCACCAAGGGAGAGAGGTGACGAGGCTCGCCAGTGCGCTGATCCCAAGCAATGGAAAAGACCAGCGGGACTGCCGGACAGGATGAACCGGCAGGAACGGATTGCGAATTGGTTGGTGCCGCATGTTCATCAAGCCCGCCTCCGCTTGATGCCGTAACCAGTAGTAACCACTTCTGGCCTAACTTCTCTGGGTGTTTCGGAAAGAGCAGGAGAACTTGGCGCAGAGTGGTTACTAGTGGTTACCCGTTGGATGATGATCCCGTTGCCGTTGTGGTTAGTGTCAAACGGAAGAGATTTTTTCATCTGCACGTTGATGCTGTGGACCTTCCTGAGCAGTGGAATTGCGTGGGGTAGGTCGTCGCTCGAAAGTTTGGAAGGACCGCGAAGAGGCTCAAGTCCACGGATGAATGGTTTGATCTCTTGGTAGAGTTGCCCAGGAAGGCCACACCATTCGTCTTGGTTCTGCATCAGCCTTGCCACGCCGACGCAGACTGTGTCGTTCGAGGCAAGGAAGCGGAGAGCGTAGTCACGATTGCTGTGATAGGCCTCGGCGAATGTGCCAGGGTCAAAGCCCATTGCGCGGCAAGCGGCTTCGGCCCACACAGCGAAGTCGAGGAATCGAAATTGCCGACCGGAGAGAAGCGAGAGTGCGGCAGCGTCGTTATCTCCGCCGAAGTCACGACGGACACGCAACGCTCCAACAACACCGTCGAGTAATGCACCGAGGAGCTTCGGCCTAGCCAAATCGAACTTGCGCCAGAAAGCATTCTTGCCCTGGAACTTCTCACCAAGCAGAGGGAAGTTGAAGGTCACTGCGCGATCTGCAAGGTCTTCACGTTCGGCAAGGTTGCCGGGGATGCCATTGATGAGCACCGGGCAATGTACCTTCGCCATGAACTCCTTGTGGTTGGTGTAGAGCTGGCGTTCGGTGTGGCTAGTGCCGGTGTTTAGGCGACAGATGGCGTCGGACATATCGTCCTCGATGTGTCTGACGTTCTCCAACGCGACGACGCGGGTGTTGCTTCCGGCGAGCATTAGGTTACGGACGCCGGACATTGGCCTAGTGTCGGCCTTGTGTGGATCAACGAGGCGACGCATGACTAAGGTTGCCGTGGTCTTGCCGGAGCCAGCAGGTCCACAGAATACTGTCGTGGTGTAATCGCCGAAGGGGCAGAGCAGGCCAGCGGTAGCGCCGCAGAAGAGGACGAAGTCTTCGTCGTCACGGACATTGGCGAAGGGTCGGAGATCGGAGATGCTGCCACCGCGCTCAGGTCGGGGGAGTGGTCGTATTCCAGTCCCACGGACGATTGGCACATCGAGCCGATCTACGATCTCCCAATCATCGGCGGTGATGCGGACGCCAGCCCAATCCTTGTCGCCAAGGTCGAGCCAGAGGGCGTCGTTGTGGTAGGCGTAGCGGATAGACGGGGTCTTCTCTTCCTTACGACGAGCGATCCCGTGGAGTTGGTAGATGGCTTCGTCGAGTTCTTTCTTCTTTGGGCGGAGAGTGATGGCCTCACTTCCGATCTGCATCTTGTTCATCTCACCGTAATGGAAAGAAAGGAAATCCAAAAATCCTTCCTGCTCTAGTCCGTGATGTTCAAGGTGGCGATCCCATTCGAAGGTAGCGTAGCCAACGCCGTCGGGGTCGTGCCAGAGTTTGGATTTCTCAACACCAATGGCCATTAGTACATCAATGTACTTCCGCTCTTGCCCTTCCGGTGTGAGAAGTCGGATTTGGTTTTCAATCGCTTGCAGGGTTATGCCGCCCATCCATCGGGCGAGCTTCTTCTTCCCTCGTTCGTAGGCAATCGGGTCGGTGGACTTTAGCGCCGCTTTTGCCGGAAAGAGAGGGGCGGCCCTGCGAAAGAACCGCCCTGAGCCACGATCACGCCGCGTCCTGCCCGTCGAGTTCTTCCCCGATACCCGAAAGCGTTTCGTCTAGCCGCTGCTTGGTGTTATCGACCCACTCTTCAGCCTGCGCGTAGGAGGTGTGGGTATCGCGGAGCAGGTCGATTAGCTCTTCCTGCTTCGCCTTGTAGGCAACGTGGGGCGCGGCTTCTTTTGGTTTCTTGTTGGTCCTCTTGCTCCCCTTTTGCTTTTTGCCATCCTTGCCCACTCGCTGATCCGGGTGGGGAATTTCCCCACCTGAAACGAGGCCCTCCCGAACCGCACCGACCGTTTGATGATCAACCTTTGCCACGCCAGCGATAGCGCGGTTGGATTTGGTCGGGTCATCCTTGAGCAGAGACGCTATCACCTCTCGTTTTTGTTCAGCGGTGAGATGACGACGCCGAACGTTCTCCGAGATGACGTAGGCCTTAGGGTCCTGGCCACACGTCAGTTCACGGAAAAGGTTCCTTGGGAGATGAGTGTCACCTAGGGCCTTGAGGGCACGGACGCGGTTGCGACCGTCGAGGACTTTGTCTTCGAACATCATTATCGGTTCAAGCAGTCCTTGCTTCTTGATATCGGAGGCAAGCTCCATCAGTTCCTCGCCTTCGATCAGAGGGAACATCTCGGCGAGCGGATGGAAGACCAGTGTGGTGAGGTCGATAGCGGGTCGTTCAGTCAGCTTGGGACTGGCTTTCGGCTGCTCCACGGTTTGGGTGACCGGCGGCTCGGTGGGCTTCGGTGTGGTGGGCTCAGACATTGCTGCCTCCCACCATACGGGCTAGGGATGCCTCGCAATCGGCTAGGCTCCATCTGCTACATCCGGCACTGATCTTGATCGGCGGAGGGATTATCCCCGCCTTGATGTGCCGATAGACTGTCGAGGGATGCAGAGGGCGAGTGCCACCAAAGAAGCGCTCAACGGCCTTTCGGTCTAACAGCGCAAACACCGTCGAGGGAGACACGCGTACTTCCAAGCAGTTTCGATTTCAGTTCCGAGTTCATTGGCCTTACTCCGTCGCGGGATTGCGACGGTTGCCAATGATAGGCATGGCGGCGCGGGTGTCAGTCGGAAGCGCCGGGAATTCCTATCCCTTCCGGTCGTTTCCTATTCCGCGTTCCGCGTTGAACTCATCGATCGCGGCCTTGAGGGTCTTTGGGTCTAGTGGATTGAGGGACGGATCATCCTTCAGCAATCGGCCTTGCAATTCCTTTCGGGAGCAGAGGGCAGGATCGGGCACGCCGGAGGGGTGGAGTTTGGTTAGCAAGGCCTTGATCCGAGGGACCTTGCCTTGCCTTGTGCTTGGGGGGAGCGAGAGTTTCGGCTTGGCCAGGATGATCCAATAGACAACATCATCCTCGCTTACATCGATGTAGGTGAAAGGACCCCAAGAGCCAGGGTCGTCTTCATCTTCGGGGTCTGGGACGCGGTCAAAGGTGGGGACATAGTCCGCTTGGAAATCGAGGTAGGGGTCCGTAGTCCATTCGCTTGGCTTGAGCAAGACCGGGATCGGTGTGTCACCCCTTGGATCGCCGGTGTAGCGAATGGACCGAATATTCCCGCTGGCGCATTGTTCTCGTAAGAGACGTTGCGCAACGCCAGTGCTGACTTCAACGAAGTTCGCGTAGGCATCGGCGGCGTCGTCGAAACGGACCCACTCCTCGGCCTTCCAAGTGAACGGTGGATCGCTAGTTGGAATGGTGGCGGATGGCTTGGTCATCGCACGATCTCCGCAATCAACGAAGCCAGCTTCTCGAACGCAAGCCGCTTCTCATCAAGATATTTGTGCCGATCATACACCCCACGAACCCCGCCGATTACGTGGCCAAGGGCAGCTTCGGCATGATCGCTAAGGACCCCGGCCCTGCTCATAAGGGATCGGGCGGTCCTGCGAAGGTCGTGGATGGTCCAGTTCGGCAACGGCCCAACGGCTTTATCGAAGCCTCGTTTGAATTTAGAGAACCCACTTATTGGCGTCTCTCCGCCATCAGTGCTGAAAATAAACCCCTTCGACGGAAGCTTAGCGAGTACAGCTTGGGCTCCGCTCGACAACGGCACTAGGTGATCGGTGCCGGTCTTGTAACGTTTGCCTGGGATGATCCAATCACTGCCAGTAAACTCAGATCGGTGGGCATTGGCAGCTTCGCCACGACGAGTTGCGGTCAGCAACAAGAACTTGATGAAATGGTCGAATGGTCCATCATGGGCAGCGGACCAAATTGTACGCAACTCATCGTCCGTCAACGTTCGCTCACGAGCCCGAGACTTTGGCTTGACCCTTGCCATCCCTTTGACAATAGGTGAACGGAAGTCATCGCTACGAGAGGCATGCCAGTTCATTATCCTTCGCACGATGGCAAGGGTCCGGTCGGCCATCACCGGGCCGCTGCCGTCTTCGATCTTGTCGAGCAGGCGGACGATTTCACTTCGCTTGATATCCCCGATTAGGCGTGCGCCGAGTTTGGGATAGACAAGGCGCTCAAGTACGCCCGCATACCAGTCCTTACTACGTAGCTTCGCCCGGCTGAGATATTCTTCGCAAACCGATTGGAGAGTGTCATCTACCGCGCCGGAAGATCGAGGGTCCGTACCCTTCTCAACTTCCTTCCGGGCATCCAGCGCCAAGGTGCGAGCGGAGCCAAGTGATGTTGCGGGATAGGTGCCCAACGTCAGCCGGGAGCGTTTGCCATCGCCGGGTGCAGTGAAGTGCAGTGTCCAAGTCTTGCGACCACTCGCAGCAACCCGGAGTGCGAGGCCAGCTACTGTCTCATCGAAATAGTCGCTTTGAGCCTCGCCGGTTTGCGGCTTGGCGTGATTGCAAAATCTGTCGGTGAGTTGCAGCTTCATCGGCTCCGTACCTAGACCCCAGCGACCCTGTGATTTCCGTACCTATAGGTACCTATGCAGACGCTAGGGTGCAATAGGCTTCGTCTGACTGCGACCGCCTGCGACGCCAGAAGTTGCTGCGGCACAATGGCTTCCGCAATCTATTGCGACAGGGTTCGAGCCCTTGCGCAAAGCTGCATTAGGCGCTATATTTCACTTTTAATCATGGGGTCGCGGGTTCGAGTTCCGCCGGGCTCACCAATAAAATCAAGGACTTGCGCGATTTTGCCACCCGAGGCCAATTGCAATTTGACTAGGTATTTGACTAGGTCGCCGTGATCGGGCGACAACGCCACCCGGCGCGCTTTACAAGTCGGTCTATGGCGCGGCAAACCATTGCAATCGCCAGATCGAATAACTATTACAGTGCGTGATGAGCTTCATCGCTCAGAGCCTTCCTCGCCGTATCTGGACTGTGAAAACGGCGAGGTGGGACGGTCGCCAGTAAGATCCCCCGCCCGGGGATGTCCGAAAAGGGCAAGGCTTCTCAGTCACTCGGTGTAGGCCCGTGGAGTGAAAATGAGGGTCTCGAACGCAAACCAGCGTTCGGGGCCCTTTCTTTTCCGGGCTACCGACGCGAACGAGGGAAGCCATTTCAATGGCCGACACCAAGCCGCGCAAGACCAACCGCCGCGACCAGCAATCTGTCGCGAGTGTCGAGCGTCTGCTCTATTCACGAACACAGACCGCGCACGCCTTGGGTGGCATTTCAATTGCCACCGTTCAACGCATTGAACGGCGCGGGCTGCTCGACAAAGTCCGGCCAGCTGGATCGCCGAAAGGCGCAGTGTTTCACCGTGCCGAACAGGTCCGCAAGCTTGCGGAAGGAAACTGACTGCTTATGCAAAATTATCACCGCGTCTGGGATACGCAACGAGCAGAAGTGGACGAGACGCTACACACCTATGAGCCTGTCGTCCGCGATATTGCCGAGCAACTGATACGCCACGGCAGCTTAGGAAGCGAAGAACTCAAACAGCATTAGCGCCAGTGGTGAAGCGAACGTCTGCACCACCGATCCGCCACATCGCCAGTGATGCCGACCCGTTAGCTTATTAGGAGAACCAAAAATGAGCTGGTCTGAATTGTTTCCAGAAGGACGTCACATCTTTTACGAAGGCAACAATCCTAAGGCCTTTGCAAAAGAGATGAAGGAAAAGTTTGGGTTTGACCCAAGCCAAAACAATGACAGCTGGAACAGAAAGCACGGCTACCTGTTTCTTTGCCCTGCTGATTTGGATGCGGTCTACGGTAACGGCCGGTATCCATTAGGGTCATGAAACATTTTGGAGAAAGATCGATGTCGTGGCTGCCCTGGTGAAATCACCACAGCAGCCCCAAGGTTGTGAAATCTGCAGTATCAACCAGAAGGATGCTGTCCGGATTTCCGAGGAGCAGGCCAAAAAATGCGAGGGGCCCCCCCGGCACGAAATCGGAAGCGCCTATCCGGAAATACATTTCATACTTAAAACAATCCGGACGCCGCCTGCGAAATGAAGGGATAGTCCCGAAATCTGCGGAGCTGGCCATCTTGTTTGAAGGTTCACGCGCTGAATGCCTCGCCCGTGAAAGACACTTGCGTCCCCATTCCGATATCGCCTGGAATAAGCGGCAGGGTGGCATAGCTCGACCGCTGCACGATTATGATCGCCCCTCTTCCACTGTACGCCAAACGCGCCGTCTTGCCCCTATGCCACCGCAGCTACGCGAATTTTGGAGCGAGACTTGGCCGGACGGCATAGCTCACGGATTTCCGAGGAGCAGGCCAAAAAATGCGAGGGGCCCCCCCGGCACGAAATCGGAAGCGCCTATCCGGAAATACATTTCATACTTAAAACAATCCGGACGCCGCCTGCGAAATGAAGGGATAGTCCCGAAATCTGCGGAGCTGGCCATCTTGTTTGAAGGTTCACGCGCTGAATGCCTCGCCCGTGAAAGACACTTGCGTCCCCATTCCGATATCGCCTGGAATAAGCGGCAGGGTGGCATAGCTCGACCGCTGCACGATTATGATCGCCCCTCTTCCACTGTACGCCAAACGCGCCGTCTTGCCCCTATGCCACCGCAGCTACGCGAATTTTGGAGCGAGACTTGGCCGGACGGCATAGCTCAACCGATGCTTGAGCATTTCCCTCTCACTGTACGCCAAGCGCGCCGTCTTACTCGTATGTCACCTCAGCTACGCAAATTTTGGAGTGAGACCTGGAATTGAGCGCTCTCCCCATCACCAATCGCGAAAGCTCTCTTGCAGCGCAGAAGCGGCTTGGTTATAAAAATGGAGAAGGCTCGGATTTCGGTCCGAGCCTTCCCTCAGCTCGGTGCTTGGCGGCACAGCTGATGCGGTCGCGGCTGATGCGACGGAAGCCGATTAGCACGGTTTGCTGGCTTCCGGAAGATCACAGATCGGTGATCGTCGTCTCTCCCCCGCAAAAAACTCTGCAAGCCGCCAGCGCGCTTTTTGCGCGAGCGCTTTTTTGCGCTCGTGGTGATGGGCGGGTGGTTATGGGCCGGTCGCTATTTGGCGACGGCAAAAGATCAACGATCAAAGATCAAAGAAGCAAAGAGAAAAAAGAGAGCGCCCCGGTTGGGCCGAGGCGCAGCAGATTTGGATCTGACATAAGGAGTATTTTACAATGGCTGAATATTATACTGGTTCGCAAAATAATGCAAGTGGGTTTGCGAAGTTTGCGCGGAAGCTGAATGGTGTTGAGCCGACCGCTGCGGATTTAGAGGAGCGCTACGAAAACGTCGTGCCGTTCCCTGGTTTCCGCAGCATCACATCATTAGCCGATCTCGCTGACGAACGGATTTGGGTAGCGTGGCGGGTAGAGCAGAAGAAAGACGGCAACTCGACCAAGTTGCCGAAGAACCCAGCCACGGGTGGCAATGCCCAAGTACCGACCAATCCCGAGACGTATGGCACGCGTGCCGCTGCCGAGAAGCGTTGGCAGAGCATCGAGAAGAATATTGAAAACGCTGTCGGCGGCATCGGCATTGTGCTCGGTGATCTGCCCAAGGGCTATCTAATTGGCATCGATCTCGACTCCTGTCGCGATGCGAACGGAGCGATTGCCAATTGGGCCCAGGAAGTGATTGTACGGTTCAACACTTACGCCGAAATCTCTCCTTCTGGCACTGGCGTGAAGCTGTTCTGCCTGCTGAGCGCCGACGATATGAGCAAGCTGCTCGATCTGCTCGGGACTAACACTGACGGCAAGCAGCTCACCCGCAAGACGTTCGCGGCCGGTAAGCACCGCGAAGTCGCAATTGATACCGCACGCTTCTATGCCATCACTGAGCAACGGCTTGATGATTGTCCAGAGAGTTTGCGCTTGGTGCCCTACGCCGATGTCGAGTGGTTCATCAAAGTGGCCGGGCCGAATTATTGGGAGAAGCAGAAGAGCGGCAACGGCCATAATCCAAACGGTGGCACAGACGCAACAGCATTCGGTCGTCTCACAGCTAAAGTGAGCGGAAGTGGTAAACAACTGGATGAGAGTGGCAGTGGCCACGGCTTCCGTTTCATGCAGAAGTGCCGTGCCGAAGGCATGAGCTACGAAGCGGCGTGTGAAGCCATCTTGGCTGACGAAGGTGATGCCGGTGAGTGGGCCAATCGTGTCGACGAGCGGCAGCTGCAGCGGGCCTACGGTCGCAGCGAGCCGAAGTCTGAAGAAACACAAGAGCAAAAAGAACCGCGCTTCCCGCTCATCGCTTTTAATGAGTTGAAGCTCAGCACGGCGCGTAATTATCGGATCAAAGGCTTATTCCCGAGCGTCGGCCTGATGGTGATCTGGGGCCCACCGAAGTGTCTCAAATCGTTCTGGGCCATGGATGCGACGTTGCATGTCGCACAGGGGTGGGAATATCGCGGCCGCAAGGTGCAACAAGGGGCCGTGGTGTATTGCGCCTTTGAAGGTGCTTCTGGTTTTGGTGCTCGCGCTGCGGGCTTTCGCAAGGAGCATAAACTTTCTGATGAGCAATATGTACCGTTTCATTTATCGCCGTTGCGCATGAATCTTATCAAGGACCACAAGGCTTTGATTAAAGACATCAAGCTGCAGACCATCGAGCCTGCAATTGTGGTGCTCGACACGCTGAACCGCAGCCTCGAAGGTACGCAGTCGAAGGACGAAGATATGGGTGCGTATATCGACGCTGCAGATGCTATCCGTGAGACTTTCAACTGTTTGGTTATCATCGTGCATCACTGCGGTATCGATGGCACACGGCCACGTGGACACACTTCGCTGGGTGGAGTTGTTGCAGCTCAGCTCAAGGTAGATCGTGAACCAGGAGAGCTTTCTAACACAGTCACAGTCGAGTGGATGCGCGACGGCCCCGACGGCGACGTCGTCGCCAGCGACTTCGAAGTCGTGGTGGTTGGCGTCGATGATGATGGTGAAGAAATATCAACGCTCAGTACTGTCCGGTTAACTTGAGAGGTATTGGTCAGGAAGCCAATGGCGGCGGGGCTTTTCGGGTGACAAAGGGCGTCTCCGACTTGAATTGGAAATGGCGGTTTGCACAAGCGTTCCGGGTGTCGCCATCGGAGTCGCCATGTACCTCGGCAAGACCTTGTTTGCGCAGATCATGGACTTCCTGCCGTGGAAGACCTTCCATCGCATCGTCGATCGATACAGCGGCGATTACCGGACGCGCAGCCTCAGTTGCGCCGAGCAGTTTCGCGTCATGGCCTTTGCGCAACTGACCTACCGCGAAAGCTTGCGCGATATCGAAGTGTGTCTGGCGGCTCAAGCCGGTAAGCTTTACCACATGGGCATTGGCGCGGCAGTCGCTCGCTCGACGCTGGCCGATGCCAACGAGTTGCGCGACTGGCGCATCTACTTCGAGTTGGCTCAACGCCTGATCATCAAGGCCCGCGCGCTCTACGTCGACGAGGACTTCGGCGTAGAACTGGCTAATACCGTGTATGCCCTCGATGCCACGACCATCGATCTGTGCCTGTCGATGTTCCCGTGGGCGCCGTTTCGCTCCACCAAGGCGGCCGTGAAGTTGCACACGCTGCTCGATCTCCGGGGATCGATCCCCACCTTCATCCACATCTCCGACGGCAAGATGCACGACGTCAATGTGCTGGACCTGCTGCTTATCGAGGCCGGTGCCTTCTACATCATGGATCGGGGTTACCTGGACTTCGAGCGGCTCTATGCGCTCGATCAGGTGGGAGGCTTCTTCGTCACCCGCGCCAAGCAAAACCTCGATGCACGGCGCTTGTATTCGGCGCCGGTGGATCGCGACACGGGACTGATCTGCGACCAGACCATCGCCCTTAACGGCTTCTATGCCGCCAAGCACTACCCAGGCCAACTGCGACGCATCCGCTATCGCGATCCCGAGACCGGCAAGAACCTGGTGTTCCTGACCAACCAGTTTGCCTTGCCAGCACCGACCATCTGCGCCCTGTACCGGTGCCGATGGCAGGTGGAACTGTTCTTCAAGTGGATCAAGCAGCACCTGCGCATCAAGCGCTTCTACGGCACCTCCGAGAACGCTGTGCGGACGCAAATTTGGATCGCTATCAGCGTCTATGTCCTGGTGGCGATCATCAAGAAGCAACTTCGATTGGACGTATCCCTGCATGCGCTGCTACAGATATTGTCGTTGACGCTCTTCGAGAAATTACCACTGAAACAAGCTGTTGCCAGCGTAGAGCCATTCCCAAACAACCAAACATTTCATAGTCAACTGAATTTATTCGAGTTTTAACCGGACACTACTGATCAACGCTGGTGGTGAAGCCCAGCGCCAGCGAGACGACAATGACCAAGATCGAGTCCAAACTCGACGGACAATCCTTGATCGCCTACCGCTTACTTCAAGAAGCAATCAACGACGAGGGCGAATTGAAAAAAGGTAAGGGCGCTCCCGACTGTCCGGTGGTGCCGATGGAGACGTGGCGGCAACGCTGTTACGGCGGCGGCGTCACCACTGCAAAGGGCAAAGACAGCAAGCGGAAAGCTTTTGATCGCGCTTACAAGAACCTGATGTGGAAATACAAGTTGGTCCGGGTTTGGGAAGACTTCGTATTCCTCTATGGATTTGCACCGCGTGCTAAATTCTAAGCTCATTCGGGCTAGTGTACTTGATTGAAAATCTATCATTTAGCCGGACATGATCCGAGGCGAATATGTAGATCAAAACAAGAACAAAGTTGTTAGTAAGCGGGACATAAACGGGCGTTTGAAAAATGCTCGATGTCCCGCTAAATGTCCCGCTATTTTTGATCGAAGGGCTTCGTAGAAACTACTGCGGCACAGGAGCTTCTTACATCGATGTATGAGAAACGACTGCGACACAAGGACTTTTACCTAGCGGGACATGCGGGACATGCGGGACATGCGGGGATGTCCCGCTATGAGGTTAAGAAACTTAATAAAATCAAGGACTTAATTTTGAGCGGGACATGCGGGACATGCCGGGACAAATCATTTGTCCATCTTGAGGAGGGCGGGGAGGCGTATGCCGGGACACACGGACATGAGTATATATACTCATGTCCATGTCCCGCCCCCCTCAGGACCGATCCCTTTCTGGGTATGAGGTTGAAAAAAACCGCCCCCCCGGCGCGGACCTCATCGGCAAGGCACAAACTCTCACCTTTTTTCCACAAATCATCATCGCGATGCTGCGGGAGGAGGAGCGGCCGACGCTTGGACCAGGGTATCAACGATATCCTTAATCTCCTCCGGACTGAGGGCTAGCGAAAGCATGTTAGTGCCGTTTGCAAATTTGGCCGGATCGGACAGAAATTCGGAAAGCAGAGCTTTAGTCCAAGTCCCCTTCTTCGCCCGGAGCCCCGGGGAATACGGAAAAGCGTCTGATGCAATCGGTCGGTTCAGCAAGTTACTGAGGGACGGAGCGAAATCGCCGGGATTAGTCAATCCAAAATGATGACAAGGCATGCAACCGCGATTTACTATAGTGTTGCCGACAACATCCGGCATACGCCGTTTCTGTGAGAGTTGGTCTCTGTCGACCGTAATGAACAATAGCTGCGTATCGTCAGTCCATAATACGATCCTTCCATCTTTTGTTTGGGCAAGATCACGGATCCTCTGTCCTATCCAAATCGGCTCAGAGTATAGTACGCGACCGTCTTCTAATCGGAGCCGATAGAGCGACGATGCCTTCAATGAGGCGACCAGCAGATCGCCATCCCAGCGGGGATGAAAATTGTTGATCTCGATGAGTTGTGATACGGCGATGCTCGGCACCCACGCGAACAGAGGAGCCGTGTATCCGGTATGGCTTCCGACAAGTGCTGAGCCAACTGTGGTCCTATTTAAATCGGAGTCGAGCCCATCCCAATCGTAGCTATCATACGCGGTACCTAGAGTGACATTCGGCCAACCGTAATTGCTACCTTCTGTGATAACATTGAGTTCGTCGCCGCCGCGGGGACCATGCTCGGTGGAAAGTAGTTGTCCAGATTTGACGAATGTCAGTCCTTGTGGGTTCCTGTGACCCTTGCTGAACTCACGCCACTTATTCGTCGTTATATCGATCTCGATTATCTTTCCAAACGTTGTATTAGAATCTTGAGATACCTTAGGCTCGGTCGTAAAGTGATCACCAATAGTTAGGTAGAGTTTACCATCTCCGCGATAGGCCATCCGGCCGCCAGCGGAGGTGATCCCGATCCCCTGATCGAACGCATATGCGTCACTGATAAAAATTTGTTGCCAAGCACCGGTTGCCGCAAACGTCTTAACATCTATCGGAATAACCGAAACGGCCGTCCTCAATTTACCGGGTTCTGTCGTATCAAATTTGTCATAAGCGACGGCAAGCTCTTTTCGGTCTGATAAGAACGTGATGCCATGTGCTCGGAAGAAGTCGTTGGGTGCGTCGGCGAGGTTGATGGGCCAACCGGGACGCTGACGAAGAAAGGCTTCTAGGTTGTTCGGCAATGGAGGAATTCGCAGCTGCTCGAAAGAGCCGGTCGTCAAATCGTAGCGGTATAAGCTGCCAAGTCGATCCAGGATGATGACCGTCGTGTCGACCACTGCGATTGCGCCACCCACTTTCGGCACTGGATAGGAGTTGGAAAGCCGCGTTCCATCGATGACTATAGGGAGAAGACTGGTTTCCGCATACCGACGAAAATACACGCCGCCATGGTCTTGCGTGTATTGCAGTTTCTCGAACGAATTCCAGCCTCTATTATGATGAACCCCTGCGATTTTCTTAATGAGAAAATCCTGGGCGGAAACACCTACATATTTGTGAAAGGCATCACCTCCATATTTGTGAAAGGCGAACCCGAACGCAAAGCACAGCGCAATAAGGGGCAGAATGCGAAGCATTGGCTTTTGGCGTTTCACTGTGGTTTTTCCGTAACCTACTCGATTTCCTAGATCGTGGTCCCGCTCTGTACTTGGCCAGGATAGTACCTTGAACGGTTTCCTTGTCCAAATACTCCGCGCCCACGCGCGCCCCGCATTCAAACCCGACTTGAACACTTGAGTACAGCTCAAAGCCCGACTAGCTTATTGCTTTATCCGCAACATCAACAACTGGCACAGTCCAGAGGACACCCGCCGTATGTTGTTTCAGCAGCAGCGTAATGTCCCCGGCTCTGGGTATCTCGATGAATATCTTGGTGGGTTTGTGAAAGAGCGACGTACCGTCGCGTAAGGAGTAAACAGACGTGAAGCAACAACAACACAAAAATATATCATCGATCTGCGACAAGCTCATCTCTCAGGCAGCCGATCACACGCTCGCCGCTGGGCCACTGCGCTGGCGACCAACCGACGGCACCACAAGCAAGCGCTGGTACTTCATCGTCGCCTGCTGCGAGCAAGCAATTCCATTGCGATTGTATATTCGTGGAAGATGAAGCTGAGCGTACGGCGATACTGAATCAGCTCATGCTACGTCCGCCTTTGCTGCTTCACACCTTCGACGACGAGATAGACTTCGCCAAATGGTGCGAGATGCTTTGGCCAGGAGAGCGCGTCACCCGCATGCGGAAAGCCGTTGAAAAAGAACTCGTCGACGGTATCAAGCCAACTCCAGCCGAGCGCCGTCAGATGGCAGACGATACAGCTTGATTGTCTGCTGTAGACACTCGACACCAAAAGCGAGCCCCTAAAAACTATGCTGTCGCCCCGAAACGCGAAAGCATCAAATTTTGGTCAGTGACCAAAAATTACTAAGCAGAAGCTGAGCCCCTCGCGTGCAAATCATCGACCGTCAAGTGGATGTCATCGAAGCAAATGCAGCTTCGTATCGATGCGGCTCAAGGAGTAGTAATTTTTGGTCAATGATCAAAATTTACGGCTCACCTCGACAGCATACAGGCTCAGGGCTCCCGCAGAGTTTGACCGCTTCACCCGGCGGCGACGCGCGTCGCCTCCGGGTAGCCTCGAAAGCAAGCGCTAAGCCCTCGCGTGCAAATCATCGACCGTCGGGTGTCGATCATCGCGGGGAGAAGCAAATGCGGCCTTGTATTTGACTTCGATGCAAGATCGCCAAAGCTGAAGGGGCTATTTCGGACCACGGGCCAAAAAAGCCCTGCGACTGCGAGACACTCGTGGAGGAATAGAACCCCGCTCAGCGCCGACACCACATGAAGCGAGATCAGGCTGTGCGGAAGGATTCCGCAGAAAGTGCGGAAAGATTCCGCAGGCCGATTGATGGCCGGTTCGATGTTCTCGACAGTCTCGGCTTGAAAATCGGGCGGTCGCACGATACCCACCGGATGTATCAGGCATACGGGCTCACGGCTCCAGCATCGCACCGAGCACCGAGCATCGACGCGAGCCCGGAGCCCCTGGCGCTGCAGTCGACGCGCATCGCCGCCGAAAACCGAAATGCTGAGGTGCGGAATTTTCCCGCACTTACTGCGGAATTTTTCCGCAGTTGCTTCTCCGCTTTCCCTTCGCCCCTCGAACCGAAAAACTCGAAGCGAATGTCTGACGTGTATGTCGTGGCATTTGAGCCCGGGACGCGGGGTTGCCACGCAGCTTCGGGCCACGTATCCCCAAGCTTGACCGCTTCGCGAACCGCTCCTCAAACCCTTGTGGACACGTTCCATAAGGGTTTCTCAGCGAAAAACCTTAGGGAACGTGTCCCTAAGGTTTCCTCGCCCCTCGAAACCCGAAGCTCGAAACTAAAAGCGCGAAACCTTACCGAACCGTTCGGTAAGGTTTAGTCACCGGAAAGCTTTTCCGGCGACTAGCATCACGGTGCGGCTTACCAATGTGCTCGCGCACCGATAAAGCTCGACGCAGCGCGAAACTAAGGTCCGGGAGCAAATGGTGCGTTGCGTCGAGTGGTATCGCGCGATACCACCCGGATCTGGTGGCATCACTGCGATTGGCCACCGCAAGCTGATAATATAAGCTTGCGGTGCTTCGCTTCGTTACTGCGATTGGCTCAGCAATCACGGCTATCGTCTACCGGCTAGTGGCTCCAGCATTCGGCATACAGTCTTGCACCGAGCATCGACGCGAGCCCCTCGAACCGAAAAACCCGAAGCGGCGGAATGGCGGTCTGCCACTATTGTCATCGACGCTTTTCATAGCTATAAAAACATCTGCTGGTCGCCGAAACCGCCGCCCCGCTTCTTGTGGACCGTGAAGACTTACGGGGTAGGTGTGGGGAGGCCTTCCTGGTCCCCAAAAGGGATTCCTAAGATCAGCCCGGACTTCGTAGCCCTGCAGGAAACACACAAGGTTCGTTTCAGCCGGATGTCGCTGAGCGAGCCTATTTTTGTGTTCGCTCCGGCCATCCCAAAAAAAAACGAGGATGATCGTGGCTACCAAGAAAAGGAAGACTAATCTCGCGGGCAAGCAAATTCCTATTGCCAACATAAAAATCGGCAAGCGTCATCGCCGCGATATGGGTGACATCGATCAACTCGCAAAGAGTATCAGTGGTGTCGGCTTACTACATCCAATTGTTGTTACGCCAGAATATAAATTAATAGCTGGCGAGCGGAGATTGGCCGCGTGCAAGAAACTCAATTGGTCGAAGGTACCGATCACTATCGTCGACCTGAAGCAAATCGCACGCGGCGAGTTTGCAGAGAACAGTCAGCGGAAGGATTTCACACCGGGTGAGGCTTACGATATTTGGCTGGCTGTTGAGCCGTTGGAGAAGGCGGCGGCGAAAGAGAGGCAAGCAGCGGCGGGTCCAAAGACGGGGAAAGGAAAGAAGAAGAGCGGTGGTGCAACCGTTCCACAAGCGGTCAAAGGTAAGACCCGTGACAAAGTCGGCGCTTTCGCTGGCTATTCCGGCCGCACAATGGAGAAGATCGCGGCGGTACACGAAGCCGCAAAAGATGATCCCAAGCGTTTTGGACACCTTACTGAAGAGATGGATAAGACGGGTAAGATCAACCCCGCTTTTTCACAAGTCAATCGCGTCAAGAAGCATCAAGCAATTCACGAAGCGGCCCTGCGCATCTCAACACACAATCTTGAGGGTCCGTTTGTGGTGACGCACGCCGATGCCCCGTGGAAGTGGGGTCATTTCGGTGTGAAGAATCAAGAGAACGAAGCAGGCAAAGCGCGAACACCAGATCAGCACTATCCTACTTTGACCTACGACCAGATCAAGCAGTTTCACGTCGGTGACAATATTCAAGCGATGCTTCCAATGCCGATCATTGATAACGAGTTGCTCGACGCGGAGATGCGTGACGATATTTTATTTGACGAGGAAGACCATGGTTAGAGTTTTAAAGCGCACAAAAGAGCAATTCGACAAACTGATGAAACGGCCTGCTCCAGCACCGGTCGAGTAGCCTCCGCGAATAAAATTGCGTCTGCGTAGGGCTGAAATTTTAGAGCTTAGAGAGCAAATCAATCGCCGAGACGAGGCCCGCAATGAGTAGAACAAACACGCGGGACGACGACGATGATAAGCGTTTCGAAAAGGCGACGCCGTACTATCAACACGCGCGCCAGAAACAAAAGCGTCAGCTTGCTATCGCAAGGGAGCAAAGACGCAGAGACGAAGATGAGGCTACAGATGATGACTAAAAAGAAGTGGACGCGTCACCTTTATGAGACAGATGACAAGCGCCTGATGGTCGCGCTGACCCCTCAGGAAAGTATGACCCTGGACATCGCGCTCAAACAGGGAAAAATTTCGTATGAGGAAGCAACAGCACTACAGCAAGCGATGAAAGAAGAAGAGAGTGATGCCTAAGACAACCCAGAAACTAGCTGAAAGCCAGCTCAGCCTGCTGCAGCAATCGCTCGCTGCGTTCGCTTTTAAAACTAAGACATATCCACCAAAGGCGTTGCAACAAGTGGTCGGCCAAGCCGAGGTCGCATTTTACGAGCGAGGCGATTTCGATACTGTCGAACATCTCGCACAGGTCGGCGCGGCCAGGCTCAAAAATGCTATGACGCAAGCACTGTAAAGCGTCTGTCATTGTCTGTTTCGGAGTGGGATGAACGCATCGAATACTAGATGCCGAGATTTGCATCAGCGAGGCTGGTTCCATAGCTCATCAGACCACGGGCCGCCGAAAAATCGCGCCATTGATAGACCGCTAGTACGGCATGGCGAGCGGCGAACGCGACGATTTGATCTCAGGCCTGCTGTATCTCGTAGTAAACCGAAGATTGGGTGATCAGGCTGGAATTGTAAAGCGACTGCGACACAGAGAAACTACCGCCGCTTACGCTCGGCGCATTGGGGTAAGCGAACACCGAAGCGTAGGCAAACCATGATGCTTCGGTCATCAGATCAGGCGGCACCACAGCAGCTGGCGATGGCCACGATGCCACGAGATCTGGTGGTGACATATACAGCTGGCCTGCTACGAGAATGGGCGATCCGTTGGGGGGAAAGCCCCCTGCGGGGGGGCCGGCTACGAAATAGATCGGATAGTCCGCTTGGTTCGGCGGGTACAACTTGGGGGGGTTGGTCGGATACCACCCGATCAAGCTGCTCCCCCCGGTCCTACCTGGATGATGCTTTGCCCCGGGTCTGCGATGAAATTTTGGAAATTATAGGGCCCCCCCGGATTTCGCCAATCCCCAAATTGGAGATTTCAGCATAAGCCCATCATCGACGACGTTCAGGACTAAGCCGATTGAAATCGGATCCCAATCCGTGCCTGTGACGGCGATATTGGCCGCGAAACGGTTAGAGCCTTGTTGCAGTTGCGCTGCCCCGTGCACGGTTAATGCTGACGCCGAGATTTCGACGTAGCCACCTGTATCAACGGGGAGAGACACCGGCGTTCCACCCGACGCCGACGTGCCGGTCATCTCGTAGAAGGTGACCACGCTCCCCGCCCTTATCGGCCTGCTTCCCACAGGCAATTCAGGGGGTTGTGGGTTGGGCACAAATTTTTGAAAAGGACGCCAAGCGGTGAGCTTCAGACCCCCGAATTGACCTGCATCTGGCCCCTCGATGCTGGCTGTAACCTGTGCCGCGAACGGTAGTATGGAGGACTGCGCAGTGAGGGAACTCTCCCAGGGTACTCCCGATAGACCGGCAAAAAAGTAGAAGGGTACTCCGCTGAAGCTGATGGGCACTGCCATAGTATCCTCCACAACGGGTACGGAAGCCAACAAAGCAAGATAGGTCAGTGCCTCTGGGCGAGTCTGGTCAAAACAGATCACCGTGGAAAAGATAAAACAGCCAGCGGGATGCCCGCTTATGGCCCATTACGTGAGATAGTGCGTTGCAACGTTGTGCACAAAAAACATTATTATCGACACAAGTTCAATGACTTAGGTTTTTGCGATGGGCGCGCGAAACGTATAATAGCGACGACAAATCGATAATGCGTTTTCGGAGGGCTTTTCTCCTCCGGCACAGCGTAAACGTTGTCCGACATCGAGCGCCTCGATCACCGCGCTCTCGCGCACGTTGCAGAACAGCGCCAGCTTGCGCCGCTCGCTTTCCGGGATCGGCCGGTCGCTGTGGCACAGAAGAATGTCGGGCTGGATGCCGATGGCGCGCAATTCGCGCACCGAGTGCCCGATCTCGCACAGCAGGAACGCATCCCGTTGCTACAACAGACACCGGCAGCTGTGTGTAGTGAACTTCCAGACCGGATGCCCCGTCTGTGCTAAACGAGGACATTCGTTATTAGCTACTCAATGGCTTAAATCAGAAGCTAAGCGACGACGAATAGTCATCAAGCATGCGGACAATGGTGGAGAATACAACATACCAGGGACGAGGTTGTGGGTGGATGGGTTCAATAAAAGGAGCAATATGATTTTTGAGTACTATGGAGACGACTGGCACGGTAACCCAGTTGTGCATCTCCCAAATGCAAAACCGCATCCTCGCAACAATAAGACTGCAAAACAGTTGTATGATGAAACGATGGATCGTGAAAAACTTTTGATCAGCCTAGGCTATAAGGTCGTTTCCATCTGGCAGAATGATTTTCCTATTCGCTACGACCAGCGACACGAAAGATACAAAGTCGTCAAGTTTACCAATCGCCACGGCTTCCGGATACGTGCACGAGATCGCTTAAAAACCCAGAAGCAGGCGCTTTGGATGCGCGACATGGCGCATCATGTGCTACCCGATGGCACCTTCGACGTTTAATCAAAGACTGATTATCATCTAATACGGCCCGCCCAAACCGGAGATGGTTTGTTTGATGGCAATTGAAAGGACTACAGCTATGCTTACAGGGAAATGCAAATTCTGGAATAGCTCTCGCGGGTACGGATTTTTGACCAGCGATGGGGATGCTATCGACTATTTTATCCACGCTACAGCCGTAGAGCGATCTGGTTTGCACGAATTATTGAAAGATCAGCGCGTCGAGTTCTCAGTGAAAGAAGATTTGCGCACGGGCCGTGTAAAAGTCGACATGGTGCGCCTGATCGAAACGAAAGGATTAGACTAATGACTATAACTGAAGAAATAAAAGCTCCCCGCCACACGGGGGTCGTTGTTTGGTTTAATGCACGTGACCGAGGTTACGGTTTCCTCCAAGACGATTTAGACGCCAGTCAAGTGTTCGTGCACATCACTTCCGTTGAACGCAGTGGACTAAATGATCTGCACGAAGGGCAAAAAGTTCGCTATGACGTCGAGAAGGATAGGCGGAATGGCAAGCCCAAAGCTATCAATCTGGAAATCATTGTGTAATGCGCGCCGATGGACAAGGTTTTGACCGATCATTTTTCAGCACTCGCGAGCAACAACAAACCTCGCGCTCGTAAAGGAAATAGTTCGATGATTAACGGTAGTGTAGTGTGGTTCTCAGACGTCAAGGGCTACGGTTTCTGTGCGCGTGAGGATGGTGCCCCAGACTGCTTCATTCATCAAAAAAGTCTAGCGCGTTCTGGTCTTAATACACTCACAGCTGGCCAGCGCGTCAAATTCCTTTTGGTAGAAGACAGAAAATCAAAACGCCTTTGCATAGAACACATCGAATTGCTGATCTAATCGCCAAGAGCCTCCGCGCCTTCGCATCGTGGAGGCCGCCGGTTTGACCACGGTAGCCACTCTGCTGTTGTGTCCGTGGTCAACCGGATCAAAGCTCCCACCTCCGGGGGAGCCCAGTCTGGCTCGAAGGGCGACGGTAAACCCCCAAGCTCTCTCCAACCGATCAATCTTCGAGCCATTAACAAACACGGAGCACAAGCCATGACCAAAGAAGAATTCGATCTGGCTGTGCTGCTAACACAGCTAATAAAAGGTGAGACTTCAATCAGCAAATTTAGTGAGCCCGAGCGGCAACAGCTCGAAGAGTTGCTGCTTTCGTACAGGCCGTATTTGGTATCGCGGCAGCGTTATTAACTGGTTTCTGGTTATTTCAAGCAGGCACATAATGCCAAAACGCAAGAAGCGCCAAATCCGCAAACTGCTCAAGCAATTCTTGTTGTTAGACCGCGCTCGCGTAATCAATGAGCGTCGACGGAGGCCAGCATGATCATCCGCCCCAGCACCAGCGAAGTCGTAGTGCTGTGCACCGGCTGGCGATGGTGCTTGCTCTGCAAGAAGGCGCTCAGGCTGCCGAAGTCCCCGCAACATTTCAGGTCTTTGTGTGTGAGGTCGACGGCAAGATCGTCGGCTTCGTCGCCATGGACAAGTACTCCAGCGATGCAGTGCAGCTCACCCACCTCTACGTTAGCGGGGGTTATAGGATGAGCGGCATCGGCAGAGCCCTGGTAGACATGGCCCTTCAGTCGCTCGGCCCAGATGTGGAAGTTGGCGCGCTTGTTTCGCCAAACAATCTTCCGGCGCTAGCACTCTATAAAAGTGCAGGCTTTCAACGTGACGTCAGGCTGGGAGAGTACGCGGGGCACAGCGAGCATCTGTCCTTGATCTTAAAAACAACCGCATAACATGGAGATCAACAAATGAATGTGGTAAACATGGAAACAGCACGCCGCGAAGACACACCAAATAACGCCGTTGCGCCCAGCCGCGAGGACGCGCTCGTTGATGCTCTCTGGTATGGCATCGAGCACTCGGTGCATAGTAAAGACGTCGATCACCCTGAGCTTCCGGGCACCCTTGGAAATTTTTTGAGACATTGTGCCGATATAAGTCCCCAATATTTTCTATCGCTCCTCGCGAAGTACATGGAGCCGCCGCCCGACAAATGATCCACGCATTTCAGATTGCACTGGATCGATTGGTTTCACGTCCAACGGCAGTCCCCAACGCGGCGAGAGTTGAACGCTACATGGGTGCTGGTATGGACCTTGGGCCTATCAGCGTCATCCAGCAGCAAACAGCACCCGGTGAAAAGCCAACGGGTTGCTTTTACCGTAGTCGATGGCAACGCCCGTGTTGCTGCAGCGCGCATATTAAAGTTGCCGTCACTATGGGCTGTTTATGGCGTCGGCTGTTGAGGCTCCCGGATCAGCTCTTCTCAAAAGCTTTTTCAAGCTGATCCCAACTTCCTTGCGGCCGCAAGGCTTTTTCTCAGATCATGTTCGCCGGGTCTTTCCCAACCAGCTTGATCCGGCAATCCCCCTCTGGTTTGTCCGCGTCTTTTTCCTCCGCTCGCCAGAGGGGGCCCTATCCATTGGAGAAACCATATGATCAACGGTGCATTGAAGCTTGGCCCTGCTCTACAGAATATTATATTGTGCGAAGCAAGTCGGCTGAAAATAAACTCCCGCGACAAGTTCATGAGACGCGTTGCAGAAATGTTGAAGGCTGTACCTCAGCCACCATCACGCAATGACGTTATCATGGTTACACGCTCTGTGCTACGCGACGTGCCAACTAGTGACGTATTGTGCTCGCACTCAACCTCGACAGACGGTGAGTACGATGATTACGAATATCGCAGACGCTACTGAGCAGATCGTCCTGCTCAACAAACTTATCTTTCCGCCGTATCCGCCAGACCGCGCGAAGGTGCAACTGTTCGCCAGCATGATGCTCGCCGGTACGGTGTTCGATGCGATCATCATCGCGCCCAACGATGCGACCAGCCACCGCGCCTTACGCGACTGCGTAGATTACAAGCTGATGTCCATCCCCGCAGCTGACGATCTTTATTTCCTGCGCGACGGTAACCACCGGGTACATGCGGCACTGCTGTTAAATATCACCTCGCTGTCGGCGGTCATCCAGCCTTACAACCCAGTTACAGCGCGGCTGCACACTGATCGGAACGGCTCCAGCAATTCAAGGCTGCCTGCGTTGAGCCCAGGTCACCCACGATCACCGGCACACCATCGAGCGGAGCCACTATCGTTGGCGAATTGATCAGCGGCAAGCCGTCCAGCGAAATCACAATCAAAGGGTCGAGACAAATGAGTGATGACGATCAACTAATGAAGAGCGTTGAGGCGCAATCGCATCGGGCAGGAATTGAGCCGTCGAGCCCAGTGCTGCCCCCTAACATTCACCCCGACATCCTAAAAATTTTAGCAATAAAGGAGAACGATATGACGAAAGTTTGGGAAAATAAAGATGCCAGTAATTTAATTTTGAAGGATGGCGAGCGGCAGCGCGTACCGATGATGCAGCGCGATTCATCCCCAGCTGGCTTCTGTCATGAATGCCAGGGCCGAGGTGTTTGGAAGGTCGTGGATCAGAATCTCACATGTCCGTATTGTTCTGGTAGCGGGATGGTTTCAGCTACCGGCGGCCCCGTCGAGAAAGTCGTCCGCAACACGGCCAACGAAACGGAAGGGGCCAGAGGCGGCGAGTTCGGCAACGATCACGCTACACTGAGCGATGCCCAAATGCTTGACCGTTATCTGGCAAAGGATGCCGCCTGGAGAAGACTCGACGGCGGGCAACAGAAGCGGTTGGAGAATAACGGATGCCGCGAAAGCACATCACGCACGGATGGCGGAAGAGTATTCCAGGCTCGATGACGAGCGTGAGAGTGCATATAAAAATTTGGACTACTCAGAGTACGTCGCCGGTCCCAGCGGCGAGAAAAACGTCGGTGCCGGTGCACAAGGACGCAACTTCGGTAAACCGCAAGATGGCGATGCATGCATGCTTGACGGGGGGCAGCGCGGGGTCATTAAGAACGGCAAATGCGTCGCAGTAAGCGAAGATCATCGGACAGTCACCGATATCGCCCGCGACCATGCCAACCATATGCGTGATGTGTACGCGAGCTATCAAGATAGCGTGACAAACGCTTACAAAAATCTTCGCTAAAAATTTTGGTTGGTCCGCACGGTGTTTAAACCAGCGCGTCGCTGCTGTATGCGGCGCGTTAAGCGGTGCCACCACACGTCTTGGGCCGATCCTTATGGTTACACCCACAGCATTTTTCTACCGTGCTGGCAATGGCGTCGGTGCTTGCGCTTTAGACTGTTTATTATCGGATAGGAGAAACGAATGGATAGAAATGAAATCCTGAAAAAATTACCTCTGGAATTAACGTGGCGGCAGGCAGCAAGGCTCATCGGCGACGAGGTGGTTCTTCCGCTTTGGCGTGCAAGCGGCGAAGCTCTTGATCTGGACGCTACGCTTAACGCCACTGATTGTGTTCGTTTAGCTGATGCAGTCGTCAAATCTGGTAAGCCGCTGCCAAGCGACATAGAAAAAAATGAGTGGCACCATGACCGCCGCAAGCGCCGGAGCACTGAACACGTCCGCTCAGATGAACCCGGCGCGCTTCAAAAGCCAACCAATAAAAAAGAGCCCGATGACACCCCCGAAGAATCGCTTTCCGATACAGCCGCTGCTTATCGAGACAGCCTCACATATGCACAAGAAGCTTGGCGTATCCCCGGACGTATAGCCGAGGATGCCCGCCGCAAGAAACAGTACTACAATGCGCGTGGCCAGGAAGAAGGCTATTCAGAAGAGGACGATCCAGAGCGCTCGACGAGTGATGCCGGTAAGAAGAACGGCACCCAATCTGAGAAGGCACTTTCGGATGATTGCACGCGGGCGAGAAACGAATATATCGACCGCGTTACTTCGATGTGGAAAACTTGCGGGCGATAAAGGAAGGAAGCGTAATGGGTACGTATATCGATCTTACCGGACAGGAATTTGGTCGTCTTACCGTTTTGAAGGATGCGGGTCGTGACAAATGCCCATCTCATCGCTTTTTCCCTCGCGTCTCTCATCTGAAATTCACAATACAAGAATGCGGTCTTAAGCAGAGTCACTTTATATTGACGAGGCCGCACTCTATAATGACGGGGCCGCCAACTGATGCGGCGTCTAGAGCAGATTCCGGTCAATTTCACGCATAGCCAGCGTGCCTGAAATAATTCTTGGCTTCGCGTGCGGTGAGATTGCGCGCGAATATTCTGATTCGACGACGCAGGCCAGGAATTTTCCGCTCCGCAGCCTTGCGCAGATACGCCTTAAGTTTGCTGAATGGCATCTCTATCGGGTTCAGATCCGGCGAATATTGCGGGAGATAGCGAAGGGCGGCGCCACGCGCCTCAATCGCTTCGCGCACGCCCGCTGCCTTGTGTGCCGGAAGGTTATCCATGACGACGGTGTCGTTGCGCTTCAGAGTTGGAGCCAAGCGCTGCTCCACATAATCAAGGAACGTCTTTCCTTTCATAGCGCCGTCAATCACACATGGCGCTGTCATTCCGTTGCAGCGCAGAGCGCCCACGAAGGTGATCGTTTTCCAGTGGCCGTTAGGAACCCGGCCAATCAAGCGCTCGCCGCGCACGCAACGACCACCCACCCGCATCATTTTCGTATTGGCGGCGGTCTCGTCGATGAAGACCAGCCGGGCCGGGTCAAACAGGCCCCGCTCCCGCATCCAGCGCCGACGCGCCCGCGCCACGTCGGCGCGCTCCTGCTCCGCCGCCCGCAGGCTTTTTTTTGAACGTGATGTCATGACGCTTGAAGAAGCGCCACACAGACGTGCGACTGCCGGAAATCCTTTGCTTGCGCATCGCGCAAACTATCTCATCCAGCGTCAAGTCCGGCTGCTCCTCAATCAGCGCCAGCAAAAAGTCCGTGTGCTTCTCCAACGGCGACGTGCTCCCGCCTCGCGGCTTGGCCGCACAGCTTCCAGTCGCCCGATAGGAAGAAACCCATCTGATTGCTGAACTCGGGCTGACCTCAAACTGATCCGCGGCCTCGCGTCGCGAGGACCCGCTCTCTACCCTTGCAATCACCCGACCTCGAATATCAGCAGAATAGGCCGCCGGCATCTTCCCCCTCCCAAAGGCGAATCAATGCCAGTAGAATCTCCTATCCAGAACGCCCCGTGAATCCCATCGAACCCCATCGATTCAGCTTGGGCGGAACATGCTCTAGGTCGCAGTGGGCTGTGTGATGCGTCAGATCGTGGGCCGCCGCGTCGCGATGTTCATACCATTGAGCTTTTTTCTGCTCGCCGGATGTTCGCCTGCGCCTCAGACGGTTGCTCAGTGCGAGTTTGAGTCCAGAAGGGCGAGGCCTGATCCGAAAGCCGACATTGTCAATCTCATGGTCCCTTGCATGAAGGCTAAAGGATATACTTGGACTCTGGGACCGGACGACTGTCACCCTATGGCTGATCTGAATTACGGCCTTACCGACCCGGCTTGCTACGAAGCTACTTTACTTGTGAAGGCTCGTAGCGATTGGAATGTGTGGGTTGCCGAACTTACGAAACGCGGCCGCTAGCAGGTAGGTATCAGCGGGCTTAAATCCCCGGAGGCAAGGTACGGGCAAGGCAGAAGCCCACACACATGCTGACCCCCGCCGACCGATCATCATCGAACCCTACCAAAAAAGTTAATATCAGCGAACGATATGGTGCGGTACCTCGACCCGTCGTGTGCCAGACGATGAGCAGAAGGTCGCCAGTCCGCCCCCCGCGCCCCCTGCAGGAGAAGCGCCCAGTAGCCTTTCGGCTCGCCGCACGGCCCGCTCGAAACGCCGCACGGCTGGCCGCCTGTAGGCCAGCATCTTGCTTCCCGGGGCAGAGAGTCAGGCAGTGGTGAGGAGGAAGTCGAAGCTACTTCCGATGCCGGTGCAAAGCCTGACGAAGCCGCTTTGATCGATGCGGAAAAAGCTCGGGCTGAGTACCTCGAATCGTCTGCAAAATTCTTGGACGCCGTCGGAGATCGCTCGATCCCATTGGCCTCTCAGGGCAACCCGGCTCGTTCGCTTCACGAGAACTCGCATCGCGAACCGGGCTTGATTGCCACCGCCGATTGATATTGCACCGACCAAGGCTGAGAGATCGCCCGGTGCTCTCTACAATTTTAGGAGGCGCAGCATGCGGCCTCTTTATATCATCTCATCCGGCTTCCAGGCAGCCACACCCGCTTACGACGATAAGGGCGAGGTGCGCATAAATTTGCGTCCGGTGGTGGCCTTCACGCCGCTCTATAATGATGATGCAACTAACGACTTCGACTTCGTGCAGCCGATCACGAGCGAGTGGGATGGTGTCGAGCATCCTGATCAGCTGATAAAACGCCCCGACGCGATGTTCGTCGACAGATACGGTCGCGTCGGCGACGAGCAAGCCGCCCTTCGATTGTTTCAAAACAGTGATCGGCATTATCACGTACAACAGATCGGCAAACGTTATGCGCGCTCAGTAGTGTCCGGTTAAAACTCGAATAGATTCAGTTGACTATGAAATGTTTGGTTGTTTGGGAATGGCTCTACGCTGGCAACAGCTTGTTTCAGTGGTAATTTCTCGAAGAGCGTCAACGACAATATCTGTAGCAGCGCATGCAGGGATACGTCCAATCGAAGTTGCTTCTTGATGATCGCCACCAGGACATAGACGCTGATAGCGATCCAAATTTGCGTCCGCACAGCGTTCTCGGAGGTGCCGTAGAAGCGCTTGATGCGCAGGTGCTGCTTGATCCACTTGAAGAACAGTTCCACCTGCCATCGGCACCGGTACAGGGCGCAGATGGTCGGTGCTGGCAAGGCAAACTGGTTGGTCAGGAACACCAGGTTCTTGCCGGTCTCGGGATCGCGATAGCGGATGCGTCGCAGTTGGCCTGGGTAGTGCTTGGCGGCATAGAAGCCGTTAAGGGCGATGGTCTGGTCGCAGATGAGTCCCGTGTCGCGATCCACCGGCGCCGAATACAAGCGCCGTGCATCGAGGTTTTGCTTGGCGCGGGTGACGAAGAAGCCTCCCACCTGATCGAGCGCATAGAGCCGCTCGAAGTCCAGGTAACCCCGATCCATGATGTAGAAGGCACCGGCCTCGATAAGCAGCAGGTCCAGCACATTGACGTCGTGCATCTTGCCGTCGGAGATGTGGATGAAGGTGGGGATCGATCCCCGGAGATCGAGCAGCGTGTGCAACTTCACGGCCGCCTTGGTGGAGCGAAACGGCGCCCACGGGAACATCGACAGGCACAGATCGATGGTCGTGGCATCGAGGGCATACACGGTATTAGCCAGTTCTACGCCGAAGTCCTCGTCGACGTAGAGCGCGCGGGCCTTGATGATCAGGCGTTGAGCCAACTCGAAGTAGATGCGCCAGTCGCGCGACTCGTTGGCATCGGCCAGCGTCGAGCGAGCGACTGCCGCGCCAATGCCCATGTGGTAAAGCTTACCGGCTTGAGCCGCCAGACACACTTCGATATCGCGCAAGCTTTCGCGGTAGGTCAGTTGCGCAAAGGCCATGACGCGAAACTGCTCGGCGCAACTGAGGCTGCGCGTCCGGTAATCGCCGCTGTATCGATCGACGATGCGATGGAAGGTCTTCCACGGCAGGAAGTCCATGATCTGCGCAAACAAGGTCTTGCCGAGGTACATGGCGACTCCGATGGCGACACCCGGAACGCTTGTGCAAACCGCCATTTCCGATTCAAGTCGGAGACGCCCTTTGTCACCCGAAAAGCCCCGCCGCCATTGGCTTCCTGACCAATACCTCTCAAGTTAACCGGACAGTACTGATGCGCGCTACAAAGCCAATTTGCTTACCGCACCTCTATCGACCGATGCGGACGGCCAAATCTATTTTACGAGATAGACAGTGATTGACCTCGAGTTATTGCTCGCCGAGATCAGAGAAGCCATCGGAGAAGCTGTCAAAACTTCTGCAGAAGCTATGCGGACTGCCATGGCAACGGTGACATCCCCATCAAGCATCAAGGCGCAAGCTCTGGCAGAAGCCGGGAAATCAGGATTAGAAAGTTAGAAGGAGCATTATGTGTCTTGAGCAAAAAGTTGGATGACAGAATACGCAGCACAGAAGTTGCTGCGTGAACAAGGAGCGCTAACTATGAAGACGGAAAAGATTGAAGTCAAAGTCGAGAAGACGTTAGAGCAGAAAATTGCCGCTATGTTGACTGCCACCGATGTTACATCAACCGAGGTTGCAAGTCTGATTGCGTTGGTAGAAGATCAAGTATCGGAGACAACGAAGCAGGTGGAATTGGAGCGTGCCGTTACTAACTCCGATGTCAGCGCTGCGGAGGCCAGCCGAGTGATAACGGAGAATGAGATTATTAGGAGCCGCTATCGTGCCAACCTGCCTGCGTTACAACACAAATTAGATGCGGCACGCGAGCGTGAATTCAACGCCCAACGTGAAATCGAGTATCGCCGCCTCAAGACTTTGCGTGATGAGATCGCTGCGGATTGGCCTCTGGCATCGGCTGCCATCAACACGCTCATCGATCTGTTTACTCGCACCTCCGACTTTAACCGGCAAAATTCGCAGTTTCGCCAATCGGCAGGTTCTGGTGAATATTTGCGCTTGCCTGCTTTGCTTGATCCCGAGCTGGTATGGCGTGGCCTTGATGCCTTCAGCTCTTCTCAGCCGCCGCTGCATCAGAACACGCAACTGCCCGACGTGGACAATACGCGACTGTCAATTTGGCCACCACGACCGGCGTCATCGTTCGCTCCGATCATGACAGGGACTGTAGATGACCGATACACGAGCAATTGGGGGAAAGTTGCTGAAGCCAAACGGCATGCAGCGAATGCTCGTATAGATCAGGAGTTAGCGGATGCAGAATCTGCGAAACTTGAACGTAATCGCGGACACTAAATCTAAACAACACGTCGCTCCAATCCGTGTCGTTTTGAACCGGCGGTCCTCCTATGCCGCCGGGCGGCCCGCGTAACACCATGGGGCGCGGGTCGCACTTAATTCCTCTTACTGGCGCGAAGCATCCCAAACAAAACGCAGCCGGTGAGATCGGTGGGAAGGGCTTGCCCAGCTTCCATCCGCCGATGGTGTGCCTCGACTGGGCACGGGGCATACCAAACCAATTTGAAATCCCGGCAGCGGGTTGAGGGTGTCGCGCGGCCTGGGGTGAAGTTTGACGAGCTGCAATTTCGTCGGCTGTTAGCAGTGCAACGTCACGCACGCTAATGGCAAGGTGCTCGGAGGGGAACCAGTAATGTCATTCGAGCAGCGGGCATGACAGCAACAACTTCATGGGGCACTGTCATGCTTACCGGTATTGCCCCCACATGGTACCGGCGCGACTATCGACCATGTTGCGACAAAAACAACGGTCGGCCTGCCGCAAACCGTTTACTCCTTTCAACCGTGTTGCGAGCAAATAAGAAGGTCTCGAGACCTTCGAAGGTGAAGTGTCGGACAGCGTCAACCTATTAAACCCACAACCGCTGTCCGACATCATTCTCATCTGAATTTGTAAATTTGATCCCGGATCGTTTGACCTCCCGCGATCCGGCGGCGGCAGTCTCAATAATTGCGTTTACCCATCGCGCTGTTTTTGGACTGCCGTCTTTGTTTTGTTTGATATTTTCCCGAGGGTCCTTATCCGCCACACATGGCGGGGTTCATACCTCGGGCTCGCGTACGCTGGTGAACGGCGGGGGCGAACAGTTTTCCAGGGGGCTTCGGGCGGACCCTCCATCTGCCGTGGAGGCTCTCGCAGCGGCATCTGCGAACTTCTCTGGGGTCGTCAGCTCACGCTGGCGGCCCTTTTTTTGTCTCGGCAAAAGGAGCTATATACCTTAATCCGGTGCGCAGCTGAGTATGTGTGTCTCGCCGACCGCTGCTTTGCAGCACTGTCCGCTACACATACTTCAACGGCGAGTGCGTATGTGATTAAGTGCGGAGCGCTGGCTCCTGGACCAGCAGGCAAGCCGCCTGAAGAGCGGCATCCAGGCACAAGTTTTGGAGATAGATATTGCATTGTCTAGAAAACATGCTGCTAATTCTGTCAGATCGTATCCGTGCCACAGGCAATACAGAGCAGGGCACCGGCAACTAAGAGCTTTTTCATGTTTTCCTCCTACTCTTTAAATGGCGTTTCAATGCCCCGATTGGTACAGCCCGAGGCGCATTTTAATTGCGTAAGTTCCAAGAGGCTGCCGTTGCTGCGTATCCTCGAAGTCAGGGCGCGTGATCTATACGTCGTGGCTTCTTCCAGGCTCTCAAAATTATGCGTCTGCGTATGCAGCAAATTTTGACCGTTGTTGAGCCGCGAGAGAATTTAAATCCTGTAGCAGTACTTTGGGACCGACATACATTCCTCCTAAGCGTATGTTTTGTAGAATCAGAAAATAGCGCGCACCACCGCTGCTGGCAGGTTTACGGCCGCCTGGATTAAGATGATGTACGGCTCCCGGATGTAACCGTACCAGTCGGCAACGACCAGCAGCGCATAACCTGCAAAAATTACAACAATGAGAAGATTTCTAGTGTGGTCGGTCATAGCTTCATCTCCTTCATCGGCTCTTCAGTTCACGCACTATCGGAATTTGCCGCCGATCTCTACGACGCGGCCGACGTCTTAATATTTGATCGATGTAATAAACCCTATCGACCAGAGTTTTGAGCAGGGGGGTGCTGAATTTCTTGTGCAAGAATCAGCGTCGCTACGAGGATGTCATCCGCCGCAGCACGCAAGCGCTCGCTATCATCACGCATCTTGGGCATCGCGTTTGCGTTGCTCGTTCTCAGCAGCTTGTTCGTAGGCCGCCGCATCTTCTGATGTCACGCTGGCAGCGTGGAATGGCACGATCACATATGCGTTGCCAGATTTCATTTCGCGAAAACGTGGGTTTTTCATAAGTTTTTCACGCAGCGTCTCGTCCATGGTTTTTCTCCGCGCCTGACTAATCTTGGTTACTGCACTGTACTAACGGATTGTTGACCATTTTCTAATCATCGCCTCACCGCGCTCGTGATCCAAATCGGTCTTTCGTAACCACCTGACCTGCTCCTCGATATCGTATTCTCTAAGCAGGCGGCCACCACTTCAACGTTCTCGCGGATCAGCACATCTGCAAGACGCAGTCGGCGTTGTGGATGATTGATGCTGTGCTCGATCCACAGACAAATCAATCTTAAGGCCGCAGCGTTGGCACTGCACGGCATTTGACTCCTCCCCTTGATACAAACGTCATGATGATTGTGTTTCCCACGCGACGGATGGGCCCGTCTCCGCTGGTCGGTATGTCTTTGAGAAACTCACGATCATGAATAAATCTGCAATTCGGCGGTAGCTTGAGCATCGGTCACCTCTCTCCTACAATACGTCAATCACCCTGCGGAGGATTGCGACGAGCATTCCACCGATGACGATCCCGAGAATGAGCCCACGAAGAAAGTCATTGGCTGGACTCGACGCCAAAAGCGCGAACTGCAATCGGCGATAGATCATCTGCACCATCAACCTGCCACGCGATGACAGGGCTGTTGTAAGGCGTCACCCGCATGATTGCTTCGGCGCGTGCTGATCTGACTGCCAAGGCAACGATCAGCGCCCCTAGCAAAAAAGCTAAGCACGTTAAAATGGCAACGAATCCGGCGGGTCGGGGTCATCCGCCCACGGGGCGTAATAAAGCTTCACGGGCTCAAGCGTCTCACTGATCTCGGTCATTTCTGGCGCGCCTCGGTCCGCTTGTCGTCATTCACCAATATTGTCCCAGATGTCGACGCTTAAGAAGGTGAGCGTCGTGCCCCCGTCGCTGAGCTGGAAAATTAACCGCTCTTTCATTTTTGTATCACGGACACAGAGAGCATCGGCCGCAACGGCATCCACCTCCACCTTATCCCTGCGGGCCTGCTTCCGATTGAAGTAGATCGCGGTAAAGGTGCAAGTCCAATTGGATTTGACGGGCCCGTAAGTATGAGGTGTGATCCTGAAATTCGTATCGCTGTAGGTCTTACAACGATGCATCGTAAGACTCTCTTCGCCACCACACCAATCCCCGCGAAACTGTTCGGGGATTGTCGGCGACGCAGCGTAAGCCGCCGATGCCGCTGCGATCAGCAGCACGGCAGCAGTCGTAAGTTTCATCGACATTTGGTAGCTCTCCTGTCACGGTCATATATCATTGCACAGTGCTACCCGCTCCGCGCGGCTGTTTAATAACGAGAAGCCTTAATCCCAGCCCATATAGACGGCACCATTTTCTGCATATCCTCGTCGGTCATGGCGCTCCGCTAACCAAATGACGTACAACCAACCAGATCTGGTGCGCGGTGTCCCCTTCAAAAGATTGCCGCACGGCGAATTTGAAATACTGACCAAGGCCGGGCCCAAAAAGTTTCCGAACTGGGAGATGTTATGGAACACCGTTACATCTCCCGATTTTAAGGATGGATGATAATGGGCATGCGCGAACGTACACGCTTCGATGCACGCGAGCAGCAGCGTCGCAAGCGTGTTGTTGCGAACATCACCGTCGTGATGACAGCAAGCTTGGCGAGCGTCTCCCCCTCTCCGGGGGTCAGGCGGTTACTGAACTCTCGCGCGAGCAATTGTATCCCGTCATTCACTCACAGACTGCATCACGCTTGCGTTTGCCACCACTACCTTGGGCCGCCCTTGGCGGCAAGCAGCCTTCTGTTTGGCCGCCCCCCTCGGGATCGACGGCCTTGAGCGAAAAATCTGACCGACCTGCCAGCACCCGCCACCGTAGAAAACCTGCCCCTGATTTCACCGACCTCAGCCTGAAAACCGGCATTGCGCCCCCAAAAGCGTCGCCAGTTGCGACCGGTTTTTTATGCGCTACTGGAGGCAAGAAAAACCCTACATTCAGCACACGGTCAGGTACACCGAACTGGCACCGACGCGGTTCAAAGACTTCTGGAGGTAGAGTGAAATGAAAAAGTTTCTATTAGCTACAGCAATGGTGTTGGTAGCGACCGCTGCTAATGCTGGTGAAACCTACTCCTACGCCTGTGAAGTCAAAGAAGATGTTGATGGTCATGTGGTCAAGGAAGATAACTATCATCGTAAGTTTCTTCATCTGCTACAGATCAAAGAACACATGCTTGTATGGCGCGGCAAGACTTATCGCATCACCGAACAACCCAAATGTGCGAAGTACGGTTGGCATGCAACAGGTCATGGGGTCTCGTTTGACTTTTGCACGGCGACGCAAGGCGTAGCAGGAATTGAAAATAGCACTGATGATCTTATCGGTGGCGAGAACTGTGATATACTTCTCAAGGATTGAGCATTCTACTCGTCACTGCGGCGTTGCTTGCTGCTACGCCTGCGGTTCAAGCTCATACATCAGAAAACGTGCTGTTCACCTGTGAGGGTGAACTGATTAAATTTCAAGGCAATGACGGCCAGAACTACTACGCTATTGTCGAAAGTTGGAAAGAGGAAGAACGGGTAAATTGTGACATTGCCGAAGGCAAGGCTCTCAGACAAGTTCTGGCGGTCTGTCGCGTGGGCGACTTCTGCACAGTCGGTGCAAAAGGCGAAAGTGGCAACGGACCCTCTTATCTGATTCAAAAGGTCTTTGAAGTTCAACGCCAACCAGCGAGCCAAGTTCAAGAACTTAAACGGGATTTCAAGCAATGAAAAAGCTTCTGCTCCTTGCTACGGCGTTGTTGTTGGTCGCAAGTGCAGCGAGCGCTAAGGACTGCATCAAGGTAGACGATGATCACTCCCCTGCGGCGGTTCTGTCGGGCCAAGTGACCAAGCATCACAAGGTGGCGGACCCTGAACTGCGAGCGGCGGTCGGTCCGTTCCTGAAGCTTGATGCTCCGATCCTGATCGATTTTGGTGGAGGCTGCAAGAACCTTGCGGAGGTCGTCATCCTCAATGGAGCTAATAAGTTCAAAAACAACCAACGTGCGACTATTACTGGCACGTTAGGTCGTTTCGGGTCTGCACTCGTTGATCCACCGATCTTCATTGAACCTGCACAATGAGGCAGCGAATGAAAAAGCTCCTTCTCGTCATTGCGGCAGCGTTGCTTATGACAACACCTACATTCGCCGCTCCTGCGATTGTCCATAGTTGTGAGGCTAGTTTAGACAGTATCGGCAATCTCGTTGAACCTGTTAGAACGTTTGCCAACGGTGCGATCAGGGTAGCCCACATTTCAACTGAAGAACCAGCCGCCGCGTCCGAACATCTTCTGATTTTCGTGCAGGCGCGGGAGGGCATGGGAGCCGATTGTTTTGCCATCAGTGCACCACGCGAGTCAGGTTATGGAGGTTTTTACTCCCCTCGACTTCGCTAAGGTTCGCGCTTCTTACGACGAGGAAAAAGGTCTTTTGTTGCGCATTCCAGCCAGTGTGAACGATAGTGGGAGTGAAAAGCCAGTGGGCGACATAAAGGTTCGCATTAGCCGCAAGAACGATAATTCAGTTACGACCGAAAAATAAAGAAGAAATGAATTGATGAAAACGATTCTGTTGCTTGTTGCATTGTTGGCGTTGCTTGTTGCTACGCCTGTATTCGGTAGAGCGTCTAGCGGTCCTCCGATTGTCGACGTTCACATGAAGAAAGGTGAATATTGTTGGTCGTATAAAGGTTCTGCTTGGGTTCAGTTTACTGGTCAATTCGCTCAATGGCAGATCGTGACCGTGAATGCCACTCAATTCACTAGGGTTCATGGTCCCGCAGGGGAGATTGGTGGTGAGGTGGATGGAATGCGCATTCCGACGATCGCGACCACTCATTCCGACGGATCGCGACCAGCTGTTCCGATTGATCGCGACCAGAGCGGCGCGGGTGCTGAGAGCGCCGTTGGATGATGGTGGTGATGTCAGTCTCCTGTGTGTTGGTCAAGCACCGCGAGAGGCCGTCCCGGTAGTCAACAGGAGAGACCCGCGCGCGACGCGGAGTGCCCTCACGGCTGACGCCGCGTCGCGCGCGGGAGGTCCCTGTTGACCCACCGGGGCGGGCGGGGAGGTGGGCACGGCGATCATCTCTGGCCTCCTTTTGCGGGTTTGGTTGGCGCACTTACGCTCCCGACGGCTTCCTTTGTGGATGGTCGAGCCTCGGGTTCTGTCTGGTCGTTGGCTTTGAGCTTGCGCATGGACGGCCCGTCCAATTCCAGCCGATAGGCGTTGTGGACGATGCGATCGAGAATGGCGTCGGCGAAGGTCGGCTCACCGACGACATCGTGCCACTTGTCGAGGGGGAGTTGGCTGGTGATGAGCGTCGAGCCGCGGCCATAGCGGTCCTCGACGATTTCCATCAAATCGCGCCGCTGGTTGGCGACAAGCCGGTCCGGGCCCCAGTCATCGAGGATCAGCAGATCGGCCTTGATCAGGGTGCGGAACAGGCGGGTGAAGCGACCGTCACCGTGAGCAAGTTCAAGATCGGCAAACAACCGCGGCACACGGGTGTAGAGCACCGTGTAGCCATCCCGGCACGCCTTCTGTGCAAGCGCGCAAGACAACCACGACTTGCCGACGCCGCACGGGCCTATGACGAGCAAATTGCGATGCTCGGCAATCCATTTGCCAGCTGTGAGTTGCTGGAACAAAGCCTTGTCGAGCCGTCGCGGCGTGCGGTAGTCGACGTCCTCGATGACGGCTTGGCCGTGGCGCAGCTTGGCGCCGCGCAGCCGGATTTGAAAGCGCCTGGTGTTGCGATTGGCCGCCTCGCGATCGAGCAGCAGAGCCAGCCATTCGGCATGTGCGAGATCGGCAGCTTGCCCTTGAGCTTGCAGCTCGACGAAGGCGTCGGCCATGCCGTCGAGCTTGAGCGCCTTGAGCTGGTCAAGGGTGGGATGGGTGAGCATCGGTTGTGTTCTCCTCACTGGAAGTAACGGGGGCCACGGATGTTGGGGTGCGCAATCGACGGTCCGTCCGCGGCAGGTGCGGGCCGTTTGGCTTCGAGGTTGTGTTTCAGGATCGAATTGACGGAGGTGAAGGAGCGTGCGCCGATCTCCAGCGCCCGGCCGCAGGCCGCCTCCAGCCGGTCGAGGCCATGGCTCCTGGCCAGTCGGATGATGCCGATCGAGGCGCGGAAGCCCTGCTCGGGGTGCGCGCGCTCGCGCATGATGATCTCAACCAACGTCGCGGTATTGCGCCCGATCTCGCCGGCCTGCCGTCTGATCCGCTCCGGCGTCCAGTCGGCATAGAGCCGGTGGCTCGGCGGCATGTGCTCGGGCACCGTCGTGTGCCGCCGGTTCGAGGACGATCGGATATGAGCCGCCACCCGCTTGCCGCGATGGAAGACCTCGATGGTGCGCGCCGTGATCCGTGCCCACACCGTCTCGCGCAAGAGTGCGTGCGGCACCGAGTAGTAATGCCGCTCGACTTCGACATGGTAATCGAGGCCGACCTTGCATTCCTTCCATTCCGCGTAGAGGTAGGGTTCGGCCGGCAGCTTCTTGAGCGCGGGACGCTCAAGGTCGTCGAACAGCGAACGCCGGCTGGTTGCCAAATGCCGCGTCACGCGGTCGTTGAGTTGCGCGACCAGCTCCCGAATGGCAGCGTTGATCTCGTCGAGCGAGAAGAAACGCCGATTGCGCAGCTTGGCGATGATCCAGCGCGTCGCCACCTGCACCGCCACTTCCACCTTGGCCTTGTCGCGCGGCTTCCTGGGACGCGCCGGAACGACGGCGGTATCGTAGTGAGCCGCCATCTCCGCATAGGTGCGGTTGACCGCCGGCTCGTAGAAGCACGCCTTGGTGATGCCCGACCTCAGATTGTCGGAGACGATCTGCGCCGTGACCCCGCCGAAGAACTCGAAGGCCCGCACGTGCGAGCCGATCCAGTCAACAAGGCGTTGCGTAAAGGTCGCTTCCGCATAGGTGTAGTTGGATGCGCCGAGTGCGGCGACGAACAACTGGCAGACGCGCACCTCGCCGGTTGTCCCGTCCACCACCTCCAGCGTCGTGCCGGCGTAGTCCACGAACATCCGCTCGCCGGCGACATGCAGCTGCCGCATGGTCGGCGCCAGGCGCCCCTCCCAGGCGCGGTAAAGTTCGCAGTACCGGCTATAGCCGTATCCGTCGGAATGTGCGCCGCGATGTTCCTCCCACAGCAGCTGCAGCGTCACGCCCGGCCGGCGAAGCTCGCGATGGATCGCTGCCCAGTCCGGCTGCGGTCGCCGATCCTTCGCCGTGGCCTGCGGCGGCGGGTACAGACGCAATTCCAGCGCCGCATCGCTGAGGTCCTCAGGTAGTGGCCAGATCAAGCCGGCCCGCCGTGCTCGCCGCACGCACTCGCCCGCTGCCGTCACGCCAATCGACAGGCTAGCTGCGATCTTGCGTTTGGACATGCCGCCGGCACGCAGCCGCAGCACGTCACGTATCTTGCGCATGGGTAATCTCTGTCCAGGCATGCCGGCTCCTTCTCAAAGGAGCCAAGCCATCCCAATTCGAAGATCACCCAACGGCGCCGGTGACACCCGTCCACAGCCTGGTCGCGATCGCCCGGAACGGGCGGTCGCGATCAATCGGAACGCTTGGTCGCAATCAATTGGAATCGGTGGTCGCAATCAGCCGGTGCGCGCAGTATGGATGTTCACCAGCAGGAGAGAAAAATGAGACCGCAATTCGATGAACGCGATCAGGGCATTCTTGATGCGCGTTTGCAGCGTTGGAATCAACAGGAAGGACCGCGTGTTGGCGACTGGCTGTTGATGCTTGATGGCACCGAGCGGCGATTTACTCACCGCTGGGAAGATCGGCTGCAAGTGCAGTACAAATGGCACAACGGAAACGTCGGGCACGGAAGTTTCTATTTCGCCGGAGACTGCATGTCCTATTCCGGTTCTTTGGACGACGCAATTCCCCTCGACCAAATCGAAAAAACTGACGGGCTCCGTGATGCACCAGCATGGTTTTTTCATCACGACGAGTGGCGCGCGCACAATGGCGTCGACGTCACAATTCCTTGTCGCGTATTCCGGCAGTGCGGAGAGTAAAGAAATCAATCGCGGTGGAGAGCCCTCGGCCAAAAAGCCGAGGGTTTTTCATTGGCGAGCCGCGTTTGTTTGTTAGAAATCAATCACATACACAATAGCAAAAATATTTTTAGCGCGCCTACTTGCAGCTAATTTCAGTCGAAGCCATATCTGACGCAGCACAATGCGGGGTCTCACTTAAAAGGCTTGGTTGTGCCGTAGCCCTTCCCGCCGGAGAGTCACAAGGAACCGGACGGAATTCTAAGCAGGGGCCGAGTTGCGGGATTTGCCGCAGCCGGGCCCCTTTCGCTTTTTTAGGGCTCAGCTCGCTCATCCCACAAAAAGCAAACGGGTTTCACTGCCGCTCTCATACGGCGGCCTAAGTGTGCCTGCAGCTAGATTACAACTGGAAATCGGACGATCACCGTCCGAAGAGGAGAGAGCAAATGGAAGACGCCCTTGGCTACTACGACAATATCTGGGAATTCGACGACACGGCCGACTGGCGACGCCAGAAAGCGGTGGAGTATCCCGACGACGAACGCAACTTGGCCGCCGCCGAGCAGCTCGATCAGCTGAAGGCCACGGCCCAGGACGTCCCCGAAGATGTCCGCCGCGCCGTCGCCGAATGCTATGCGAACCGTGGCGAACATTGGCATGAAATGATGCGCGCAGTCGGCTTCAGCGCCGGATACGAAAACGCCGAAAGCTTCTGCCGCAGCTTCCTTGAAGCGGCCTGACCGCGAGCTTGTACCCGCTCGGTTCAGCTGGGCGGTTACAGGCGGGCGATCAATAGTGATTGTTCCGAAGAGGAGAGCTAACAATGACACGAAAGTCTACCGATCTCATCGCACCCAATTTGCGCATCCGCGAAGCCCTTCGCTACCGTTTGGAGAAGGCGGCCCGAAAGCGCGGCGTATCGTTGAACCGCGAGATGACTGATCGGCTCGAAGGCAGCTTCGATCTTCCCAAGCTCCAAGCCCTCGAAACCCTTGTCGAGCGCCTTGCGGGTGTGGTCGATCAAATGGCACCGGCAAAGATGGGAGAATGACATGTCACGCCTGACGTGGCGCGACGTCGAGGGCGTCTACCTTCAGGCGACGACGCAGCGCGGCGGCGACTATGCGGTGCTCGATACGAGCAGGCTGAGTTACCGCCGCATTGGCTTTGAAGCACATTTTGCTCCACCACATCGGCGAAGCGTGATGGTTGAATGGGCTTCGCTTGGGGTATTCCCGGATATCGCATCGGCGAAAAAACGTTGCGCCGCGCACTTTTTGGGCGAGCCTTATATTCCGCTAGAGCGGAGCGTAATGCCGCCGCGTGTGAAGCGGAAAAAGAATCGTGAACTTTTGCTGCTCGGCTTCAAGTCGTGTAGCCACCGATGGACAAGTGACAAAGCAGGAGAACTACGATGAGCTATCTGATCAACAAATTCGTTTTCGTCGATGAGACTGGAAAAAGCTATCGAACTGGAGAAATCGTGGCCGCGATTGACGATCACTTTTACATGGTGCGGTTTGATGACATGGCACTGAAGGTACCGTCCAAGAGCACGACGCTAGTCTGTTTGCACGAAATGGCTGGCACCTATGGCGACGGCGAAGATGAATTCAAGTCGTGGCATTTTTTCGATACCCGTGCGGATCTACAAGAATACATCGCTTGGTTGGAAGCACCGACCAAGCCGGAAGTCGTCAAGCTGTCAAGCCGTCGAAGGCGACGCATTAGCTGGCCTGATCATCCATTCCCAGCAAACACAGAGGAGGAATAGATCGTGGATTTATCGCCGGAAATACTCGACGCCATGCGTTGCCGATACGAGGCGATGGGTTTTGGATTTAATCCGGAAGGCCTCTCCCGGTACCGCACAAACTTTACAAGTTCGATGGGATTGCCGCCCCAAGAGATCGCCAACCTGTTGATCCAGAAAATAACGGCATCGCGCATCAAGCACGATTTGCCGAAATGCGTTCAAAAGCTCGGCAACGGAACATTGATTTCGATGCCGTTGGAGGATTTGAGCTTTGCCTATGGTTATTTGGCGTTGGTAGAAGCGGGATCGACCATCAGCTTGAATCAGACTAAGCGGGCAATACAGATTGCCCATAATTTTGACAGCATGGAAACAGGAGCAAAAAATGAACTCGAGAACTAAGAAAATGCTCCGCACTAACGCTCGCGACTTCGTCGCACAATACGACCAGGAAGAGGCGTGGGAAGCCTACTGCAGCTATGCGGCCGGTTTCTATTGCAGCGCCCACTACGGTAAGCGCGGTCCCATCTTGGACCCGACCGTGACTTCAGAGACGACATACACCGAGCAAGCCGCGCAAATTTTCAACGAGGAATTGGGCGACGGTGCCTTTGATGTCGCTGCCACATCGCAGGCGATCTCGTCCATGCTCGTGCATTCGCAAGCGGAATACGACGCCTCGATGCGGCGTGCGTTGCAGGCGCTCGAAGCGGGAGAACTCGATGGCTGAGCCAAAGCAAAAGTTGCCGATGCAGCGTAAGCACGAACTGGAGGAGCGGCGTAAACAAGGACTGGAAATCGTGTTCTTGGCAAGCCTTGATCCGGCCGAGCGCGATAAGCTCGCCACCAAGGAGGAGCGTGCCGCAGCCATTGGCATGCGCAAGCTCAGCGTGATGAGTGGCCGCGTACGGCAAACATTGCAATGCACGGTAACCGAACTCGACCGCTGGGACGCAGACGGACGGCTTCGACACACCAAGCGCGTCGACGCTGGCTGGGGAAAACATACCGTCTGCCGATTTTGGCATGTGCTCGACGTCGAGCATGCAATGTCTTTGGTTGATGTCTGGCGAGCGAGCGATCAAGCAGCGCGCGTCATGCGTCGAGCGAAGCCCCGAACGATCAAGGCGGACTACACGTCTATCACTGGTTTTCTGACCATTGAAGGAGGCAAGTGTGAGTGAAGTACAGGTACACATAATTACCCCAGACAATCTAAATGAAATGATGGATGCGGCCAAGGCCCGTGATCTTGAGCTTTGTGGCGCATTGGATCTGGCCAATGAATTCGCCGGGCGCAAGCATCAGCTCTGCTCGCAATGTCGTCGCAAATTCAGCGCCAATAAGAAGCCGGTTGCTTTTGTCGTCATCCACATTGGCGACGATGCGCATACCGCTGGCTTCTGTCGCCGATGTGCGGAGGACGAAGATTTCGAAGCGATTCTCGAGGAACAATCTAGCGATGCTCGGGATCGAGCCAGAGGTGCTGCAATGACCCTAGACCTTAAAGGATTGATGTCCGAAAGCTACCTCTGCATCGATTGCGGTTTCAACACGGCCCCCGGCAATCTCAACCGTGCGGAGGCCGAACAAGAAGCCGCTAAGCAAATAGCAGCTGGGAAAAAATTGGGCATACCACAACATTACAACGACCGATCTGAAACCTACATCGTGCACGATCACGTATGGAAAGCCGCTGGCATGAAGAAGTCTTATGGCGGATGCCTCTGCATCGGCTGTCTTGAAAAGCGCCTCAAGCGTCGACTGATACCAGACGATTTCCCGGCGGACCATCCATTCAACACATTGCCGGGCACGCCGCGACTGCTGGAGCGCCGTGGCACCCCGTACGATATCTTGGGAGATTTCCCGAAGGAGCTAGAAGTGACATGACCGACGAGCTTATGAACATCTACAATGTAATGATGAAGGCAACCGACGAAGGCACCGTGCCGGATGGATATTATGGTCCAGGCACTGTTCGCTGGGCGACGCCAGCGGAGATGCGGCGTTTCAATCTTAAAGAGTGTCCCATGGTGCACCTCGATAAGAATGGCAAGGTCGACTGCTATTTCACAGAAACGGAAGCTGTTACTTTAGGGCTACATTGAGGAGAGCAGTGATGTCAGACAATCTGGTGAAATGCTGCTTCGATGGCTGTAAGGCGACGAGCAAACAACCCACCCTGGATGGTTGGGCGCACCTCAGCGATTGGGGCCACGGTATTGCAGATGGATATTACTGCCGTGCGCATGCCGACGCGCTTGAACAGGTTTGTATTGAGGGCGGCTTCGAAGATCCTGAGAACGATCTCAAAGGAAACATGCTGTGACCAAACACCTGAAGGAGCAACTTGAATATCTGCGGGCGCGTTACGACAGTGGCGCAGTAAGTCCGGCGATGTTCAAAGTGATCAAGGAGCTTGAGCGTGAAATTGCGTGGTTCGAGCATACGGCACGGGAGAAACATAATGCAGGCGACTAAGATCAAACGCGATCTCAATCGGCGAAAAGCAAAGAACCAAGAGCAGATGGAGGCGAAGCGAGAACTTGAACGCTGGGTGGCTTTGGATAGAAAGCTGGTCTTCGATCTGAATTGATCGCCGTCGTTGGCTTGCAGATTGCCATCAACTGTAACCAAGGCCGGTTCACCATTCGCGGCGGGCTTATCTGAGATTGTCGCCGCATGGGCGGCGCTTCCGCTCGTCAATGCAAGAAAGAAGATAATTAGCCGCATTAGCGTCAAGCGCTTCCGCTGGCATGCACCCGTATAGTCACACGCTTTTGCGGCAAACCGCAAAAAATGCCAATCCGAGAGGCTGTTTCAAGCAAGTCAGTTAGCTTGCGATTTTTTACCGAAGAAGACGAAAGCAGCGGCTGCGAAGAGGCAGAGTGGAGCGATCAAACCTAAGAGAATGCCAATGACGCCATGCCTGGTGTAGATGCCGTAGTGCATCACAAACGTTGGTAATTTCGGATCTGGGGCGACGTCATAGACCCCAAAAATTTTGGTAGAGCCGAAATGGTCTGTCCCCCACTCCAACATTGAAAACGCGAGGACGACACCAATCACAACGAGAGAAACAATTACCAACAAACGTTGAGTGTGATTCAAGTCTAGCCCCCAATCGCAAAGCATGGTTTGATATTCAATTATAGCCTTTAATTCAGAATGAAGTCTCATCTCATGCACCTGACCGATAAGGGGTGTATGGTGTTCCCACTGGTGAACCGATGACGCCAGACGAGGATGAAATGGCGGGAAATTACCGTGGCTCGTATCTGATTGGCGACAAACCGGCGAAGACGGTCACGGGTGTTCTCGTCGAGAACCTCGCCAACGGTGACACCGTTACGTTCTCACTCATTGAATACGTAAACCACAAGATCGAGCCTCCGGATGGGACGCTTCCGTGGGAGGAAGACGTCGAAGTAAAACCGGCCACGCCCAAGGCAAACACGGGACTCGGCTTCGAAAGCGAGGGCATCGATCTCGATCCTCGAATGAGGCGGCAACGCAACCTTGCCACGGGCCCTGTCGAGCCACCCTGGCCGCCGGTCGAGACAGCTAGGATGGTTCCACCGGAGGTCAGCGTAACTGTGCCGCCGTCAACAACCCTGTCAGGCCAAGGAAGTTTGCACGCGGACGCTACCATCCGGGCACGTCCAGCGCCGCGCACCTCGTTCCGCGAACACGCAGAAGAAGCCGAAAGGCTCACAGAAGCTCTGTCGAGAACGATCAACCGAGAGATTGAGCGACTGGAAAATGAGGGGCACAACGAGCCTGCATGGCGAGATGAGATCGACTTTCTGAAGCTCGTATCCACCACGCTTGATCAAATCGCTGCCGCCATACGAGAAGCCCGGCAAGCCGCGACGGCCGATGCCCGAGAAAGAAAATTTGCCGAAGCGGAAAAACTGGCGGGCAAACTGGCGAAAGCAGGGCGGGACTTTGCCGAGCGCAATTACGAGAGAGTGATCAATTATGGCGGCAACTCCGTGCTGGTGATCCTAGGAACCACGCTCTTTACTAACATGTTCGGCTTGTCTGCTGAGGATGCGCTGGCGGCACAGCTCGCGCTCCTTGGCTTATCTGGAGCAAAGAAATAGTCAGAATTTCCGATTCGTGCGTTTCCCTGTGTCGTTAATGTCCGAGTTGGATCAGCGGGACGACGCCAATTCACGCAGAAATTTTTGCTGCCGCCAAATTGCCGCATCGTGAATCAAACGTGAGCAGGCAGCACAGTTGCTGGATGCATATATCGCTTACCGCGCACGCGGGAAAGCGTTGAATACGGACTGTGTCCGGAGTTTTTTCTCGCAGCGCTGCACGGCGGCTGCGATGTGTTCTTCAGCGTAACGGTGCGCAAAGGACAGCTGGTCAAGGACGAACAATTCCCAGAATACTTCACCATTACGTTGTCAGCTTCAAGGCCAAAAACGGCACGTGGCACTCTACAGGCAAACAAGTAGGCACACGCGTGGTATCGATTACGGCGCGGCATGCCGACTTTCCTGATGCCGATCCCACTGTGTCTGTGAAAGGCACGGTCGGCGTCGACACGGCTTCGGCTGGATTTTTCGATGCTGCATCACAGCTCGGCGTATCGAGCGCGGGCGATGGTTGCTATGAGTGTTTCGTCGCACGAGATGGCGGCAAAGCGGTCGCTGCCCGAATTGTTTTCATTTCTTAAAAAGGAGAGAGCAAAAGTGATCCGTCAACCACGCAAGCTCGGTACACTCGAGCAGCATTTCGACCAAACACTGCATGAAGTTCGCGCAGAGTTCGAGCGCAACGGATGTATGCCCGCTGGATTTCAATGCGTGACCGACACTGAGATTTTCGCCGTACCTGTGGATTGGCCGGATGATCGGGCGAAGGCTGCCGCATGCACAGAGCTGCGAGATAACTTTCGCCGCCGAGGTGTTAACCGATACATATTTGCCTGCGAATGTTGGGTCGGCAAAGGCCTCAATATACGTCCTTCTGCAGACCCTGATCGCCGTGAGTGCGTCCAGGTAATTGCCGTCGAGCGCAACGGTCCTCGGAAACGAGCTACCGCTGAGATCACACGCAAAGGAGGGACGGTAAAGCTCGGCCCGTGGGAAGTCGCCGATGTGGCTCGGTTGGTTGCTAGAGTTATTGGAAGAAAGCCCGAGCAAAGAATCGGAGGTCTTGAAAGAAAGCCCGAGCAAGTCCCTACACTGACGTCTGATCCGCCTGTATTGAAAAGAAGGAGCACTGAGGATGAAATCACAACGCGACGAGCTTATGAACATCTACAATGTGATGATGAAGGCAACCGACGAAGGCACCGTGCCGGATGGATATTACGGTCCAGGCACTGTTCGCTGGGCGACGCCAGCGGAGATGCGGCGCTTCAGTCTTAAAGAGTGTCCCTTGGTGCAGAACTGACCCACGCGCGCCAAAGCCGCGACGAATCCCGGCTTCACACGGGGGCTTGTCGCTTTTTATTATCCGATGCGCGATTTGATTTGGTGCGCGGTCTGCTCGGCGCGCAGGACCGCTTCATTGTATGCCCGCGTGCCTTGAAGCCGGTATTCCTGGACTTTCGCGTCTGCGTCCTGGAATTCGTCGCACATGCGCGCATTCCAACTTGCATCCGCGCTCGGGTAGTACGCTTGAAGAAACAGAGAGGCTTTTTCGTATCGTCTGATCGCAGTTTCGGCTTCGTTCATGGCCAAAGTCCTTCCAGTTCGGGAGGCGCTCAAAGCCGGATGGCGACGCTATACCTGGTAACGAGAAATAGCTGATTCCCCAAGGGCAATCAACGTTGCTCACGACCATTCCAGCAAAACGATGACATGATGGCCTACTGTGCTTCGAGAAGAAGTACATGCTTTGTATTGTCGATAGACCACGACTTGAAGCGTTCAAGAAACGATTGACCAAGTAGCAGCGACCCCTGAGAAGGTGCGACGCTGCCTCTCACGTTTTCAACTACTCTGTCGCCAACCTTTAGCGACCTAATTGTGAACGTGATTGATTGAGATTTCGAGCCGTCGGCCAAGACGTATGTTTGTTCGCCAATGATATCTAAATCTTTTATGGTTCTTGTTCGCGCCAATGTAGAAAAGACATCAGCAGGCACGCTGACATCAGCAGCACCACTGTCGACCGTAAAGTCTAGTGTGATCGCCCCGTTTATCTGAACGGGCACGACAAATGTGCCACCCTCCTTTTTCAAGGACACTTCTACCCGAGAAATAGTAATTTCGTTTGGGTCTGCTCTCTGCTGAAAAGCGAGAAAAGCGATGCGTCCGTACCTCTTAGCTGTAGCGAGGTCTCGTCGCACGCCAAGACCGTTTGTATACATGTCGGCGAGGCTCGATGCGGCGTCGCCATTGCCCTGGTCCGCAGCCTTGCGATACCACTTTCGCGCTGCGCCGAGGTCAGTAGAGACGCAGATGCCCCTCTCGTAAAGATTACCAAGGTTGTACTGTGCCTCAGCAAGTCCGTGATTGGCAGCGATGTTAAACCACCTTACAGCCTCAGTCCAGCTCTGAGGCACCCACTCTTCCTTGCGGGTGTTGAGATACATTTCCCCGAGTTTGTTCTGCGCTTGGGCATCACCCTGATCAGCCAGCTGCCGAAACAGGCCTAACGCGGTTTCGTAGTCTCCACGAGCGTCGGCTGCTTCCGCATCCTCTAACGGTCCGGCAACGGCGGTTCTTGCCATAGCCACCAGCATTAGTGATGCCGTCAGCGTCGCAGGAAGCAGTAGCTTCACGTAATGGCGCATCGTCCACCTCAAGGGTCGGTCGGCGTGGTCTTCGAGGAGCATGGCATGGGCGCGGACGCTATTATTCATTCGCTCATTGGCGACGGTCCGCCGGAATACTACACTTTTCCCCCTCGTCATCGCGCTGAATTTTTCGGTCCATCCCCCGCGATCCCGAAACCGTCCATCCTATTTTTCCTCCGTTGAAAAAAAGCAGGACATCCAACCCATTGGCTGCTTGCCCGTGCTTGTGCAAAATCGAAAGTCTGCGGCTCCAAGAAAATATCCTTTGTTAAATTCCTTCGAAATCCGCGCCGACTTTGTCGTTCATCGCGTCTACCCAGTACTCCAAATATCTCCTTCCTAACTCTGCGCCCCAAATTTTCTCATAAAGTAAACTGAATACTCCGAATGCCTTGTGGCTGTACAGATCAAGTTGTTGTTGTGTCATCGCGGATTTTACAAAGCCCTCCAGATAGCCCAGTGCTTGTATATTGATTCCGTTTTTCGTTTCGATGTCTTTTCCGCTTAGTCTGAGAAGCTTGTATTGCGCGTCAAACGTCGTGATGGCTTTTTCCAGTATGTCTCGATATTTCTTGTTTTCACGCCATTGCTTTGTGAATGGTACAGGCATGTCACTTCTCCTATATATCCCATAGCCGCTAGTAGGTTACCGGGTGGGGGTGTGGTTTGGGCCAGGCTGGCTCTTTGGGGGCCCGTCGAAAAACTCGTCGATGATCCGCTTAGCCACTGCTATTTGTTCCTCCGGGGACAGCCCCTTACTTGCTTCAGCGATCCTGTTTGTAACTTCATCGACATTTACCCGGCGAAGACGCGACTGCATCTGGAGCAGCACGAAAGCAGCGCAACACTGCGAAATGACAAACGGCAAAACAACCCAGACGATTAGCGCCACGCCCAGGGTGCCGGGCCAACCGTAACCCAGACTTCGCATCCAGATCGCCAGCATCACGGCAATGGCGAAGCTCGCGAACCAAGCTATTCGTCTCCAGAGCATCGGCATCTGCGTCTCCAATGGAGAGGTAACTCGAACCAACGCGGCTTGACTACTGCGGGTGAATATAACCGTTTCGAGCCAACTCGAAAATTCGGCTTCAGCCGCTGCACGACACGAGCGACAAGCTGTGGATCAGCGTCTTAATACGTTTTTTTGTTTGCTCCCCTGCGAAGTTCTTGGCGCAACCGCAATCACTCCGATTCGCGTAGCGGTCGTAAAAAGCCGGGTATCTTAATAGCAGAGGGTCGGGATTAACGAACCAGCGGGCTTCCCATGATCCAATGTTCAGAAATTCCGAGACGACGTTACAGCGACGTTTCGGCACCATGACCGCTGCGGGCTGGAACATCGTAGGTCTGATACTTGTCCTCGTGGGCGTACTGCTCCTATTCAGATACGGAATGCCCTATCGGGTGCGAACCGGTGGAACTCGCGCGCGCATTCTACAGGGTATGGACGAGGCGGCGACTCGGGCAGAGCGCCGCTACAACGTTTTAGGTTGGTTAGGTGTGGCTCTGATAGTGCTTGGCACGATCAGCCAAATCAAAGCCAATCTGTAAGGACGACGTGATTGCCTGCAAACTGAAGCCCCTCGGTAGGGCGCACACGCTCGTAGGAAATCTTTTCATTGTCCGGTTGTTCCGTCTCAGCCGTACATAAGCGAGCTACCGTCGATCTCGAGGCTCAGCATCGTCAAGCTGTCGCGACATTCCTGGCTTCGATGCGGCCGAGATCAGTAGGGCGACGCCGCAACTTGTCGTGCAATACAACAAAACATTACCTGTTGGACTTTTGCAATCGTGTTTGTTTGTTTGCGATCTTAAAGTCCAACAACCATCGCACCAAATAGTTATCTCGCACTGCACTGATACCAATGGCATCGCGACTTTCAGATCGCGACACGCCTGTTTCGAGCAATTTCAAAAAGTCGGTGTGCTATATTACAAGTGCGCGTGGGGAGACCTGCGCGTCCGACACGTCGTCGGGTTGTTTGAAAAGTAAATCCCTTGAAACCACACGGGCCGCCCGCTGAAGACGGACGGCCCGATCATAGAGGAAGTGTGTCATGTCGAAACGACGAATGAGCCTATCCGAGATCGAGGCTGCGATCAACCGCTGGGAAGCCCGGCTGTTCCGGGCCGCCACCGCGCTGATGAAGCTGCGACAGCAACGCAAGCGGATCAAGGACCCCGCCTTCATGAAACGCCATGACGAGTTTTTGGCCGAGCATCCGCGATCATCGGATGCCACCATCAAGGTCATGGGCGTGAAGGTGCCGCTCGACAATGAGCCGCCGCTGGTTGCGTTGCCGGTAGAGCCGAAGGACGATTTAACTGTCCCGACGTTCTTGCAGCGGGCGGTGAACTCGGCAGACGAGTTGGCCAAGGCTGAGATCCTTGCCACCGTGGCCGAGCAGAAGAAGCGCAAGGCCGCGAGCGGTGCGGCCAAGCGCAAGGCAGCGGCCAAAGGTGAGACGCGCAAGATGCCGCTGAGCGGCAAGGCCGCGTTGGCTTTATATCGAAAAGGCATAAACTGAAGAGGGCAGCTCGGAAGGGCTGCCCTCTTTTTTTGTGCCTCGCCAGCCTTGAGCGCGGGCGCGCTGTCGTTTATTTAAGTTCGACGTGACCGAGCGTCGGCGATGTTCTTCACGTTGTCGGGTGGCGGATTGATGATCATCGCGACCTGATCGGCGACACACTGCAAGGCGTGGTCGATCATGGGCCGATACTCTTCAACGTCGTCGTAAGTCGCTTGAATACCTTTGATCGAGTGCCCTAGTGCCAGTTCGGCGACGTCACGGCGGACCCCTGCCCTGGTCATAAGTTTGCGGCAAGTGCGCCGCAAATCGTGAAGCACCCACGGCGGCATCTTGGGTAATTTCTCGTTCATCTCTTCGGTGCGCTGTGAGAACGAGTTGAACGGACCTTTGCCGCGTCCGGCAAACACGTGCGGATTGTTGGCAATGTGCGGTTGGGCCTCGATGATGTCCAGCACCGCCTTAGGGAGTTTCAGCGTTCCGGCATTGGTCTTCTCACGCACCTCGCTGGCGATGTGCCACGCGCCGTTAAACACGTCGTCCCATTTCATGGTGGCGACCTTGTCGCGACGTTGGCCGGTCAACAGCAAGGTTTTGACCAATGCGCCGAACGCGCCCATCTCGCCGCATGCTTTCCACAGCGTGCGGATTTCTCGTCGGAGAGGAAACGATCACCCTTGTGGTCCTTGGCGTTGTGCCGCCCCATGCCTTTCACAATCGGCGTCGAATAATCGTCATTGCGGCTGGCGTACCAGTTCATGCGATTTGTGAATATGGCTGGGGCGGCACATCGGCTTGGCAGGGGCCGTTGTTGTCCTCGATCTTGTCCAACAGATCGGCCACATCACCACGCCGGATTTCACGAAACGGGCGGTTGCCCCAGTGCGGATAAATGTGGCTGTTGAGCAGGCGCACGATATCGCCCTGCGTCCGTAACTTATTAGCCTCGACGTGACGCTTGACGAAATTCTCGGCCACTTCCCGGAACGAGCCGGTGTCGGTTTTTGCCTTGGCCTTTTGCGGATCGACCAGGAACATGCGTGCCGCCTCGCGGGCTTCCTTGACCTTGAGCGTTGGATAGAGCCCCAGTGCCTTGCTGGTCGGGACCAGGGTGTTATCGACCGACTTAGCGTAATACTGCGCCACCCAGGTCTTGCGACCCTTCGAACTGACGCGCAGCACTAGACCGGGCTGGATGCCGTCGTGGATCAATTGGAATTGGCGGTCGAGTGGCGGCTTGAGTTTCGCCACCGCCGCCTCGGTCAGGTTCTTGCGCAGCATTGAAGCCCCCTCGCCTATTGGTTGGACCCCGTGATCTTCAGTGACAGGGTCAGGTCAAAATTCTTAGTCAAAATTTCCGACCGCTCGGACACTGTGATTTTCGGTCACGTGCGAATTTGACTATTTTTGACTAAGTACAACGCCTGCTTTGGGCTGCCATGACTTGCTACGATTTGAGTGAACTTGACTAGGCAACCACATGACGATTATAGGGATTTACCTGCCGATCTGCAATGCCCTGAAATGCCTTGAAATGGCCACCGGGGTGACTTTTAATCATGGGGTCGCGGGTTCGAGTTCCCGCCGGGCTCACCACCAAACCGATGAAATAACGAGAGAAATTGCAGTAATGAAATTCAACGCGGTAAGCATCGAGGGCCAGGTAAGCGGTCGGTAAGCATGCCTCGCTTGCCCGGGCCGAGCCCGCCCATGCGCTCGCGCCGATCGGCCTGTAGGGCAGGCGCGGAACGGGTCGTCATGCCCAAAAATCGAAGCCCGACGACGTAACCGTCCATGAGGAAACGGACAGCTCGACCCATGCCGACGATCGGATGGTCTACAAAGTGGGTGGACGCGCGACGGGACTAAGGTCGATAGCCCGCGAAGGCGCGGGGTGGCGATCAAGCTCACGCTCCGGCAGCGAACAAAAACCCGCTCTATCGGCAACCCTTCAAACTCCTACATTGATTGATTTTATTAGCGAATTTCCGATTAAGAGTTCGATTCGTCTTGGTCGTGCTTTTGAGTGCGATCCGAATTGGCTCAGCCTTAAAATCTTTGGGCCGACGTGGCTACACTCTTTGATGGCACTGGGAAAATAAGGAAGGGCCTGCGCCAATAGCACAGACCCCCCTTAGGAAGTTTTTCCGAAGTGAGAAGCTTTAGAGGCTGAGTGGCTTGTAAGTCGCTCGGCTGTAGTGCCGAGAATGTAGCCCGGAGAGGTGGCTGAGTGGCCTAAGGCACCGTACTTGGACTACGGCGCACGCCTTAAGCAAGCGTGCCGCAGGTTCGAATCCTGTCCTCTCCGCCAACATAGAAGGACCCGAACGATGGGAAAGATAGATAACTACGTGGAATTCGTCAAGGAGCAAGTGGCCGTTCAGGAGCGATTAGCACGTAAGTACGATGAAGATTATAGGAAATCCCTTCATCTAAAGACCGCTCGAACGTTCGCCGATTTGACGCGCTTTTTGGAGGAAATCCAAAAGCGCGGAACCCTCGATACTGCCTATCTCAACCGGGGGGATACCCCCCAAAAGCGTATATTAATTACGTTCGAGGAGATCGAAAACGCGCCCGACGAACTCCTCAAGGAGCTCAATCTTACTGAGAATGATAAGCAGGAGCTTCTCATAGAGTACCTGATCGCCCAAGCTGGGGGTGTCCTGTCGCTCGACAAGATCATCGTTGAGCTTTATGTCCGAACTAAAGAGGTACCCAAGCGCGCCGCCCTAACGGCGCGACTGTTCCGTATGGCTAGCCGGGGCATGATCTACAACGTGCCCGGGAAAAAGGGCGTCTACTCCACCTACGAACTTACCGAAGCAGAGGCCAAAAAGATGTTTGGCCAGATAGATGGAGAAACCACCGAGGAGCCGCAGTCACCACAGGGTCCCCCTACGCAAACTGCACCCACATCTTCGTCCAAAACGGAAGTCAGCGGGCAAAGAGACCGAATTCGGAGAAATTTTCTTAGCGGTACCGCAGCGGTCAAGATCGATCAGCGCGGCTACGTGCCTTGAACAATTATGGCTTGACCCTCGAGTAGAGTATGGCGGATCGCGGACAACACTGTGATCAAGCTCGATGCATACTCTCATGCCGCCTTCGATCACCTTACGCGCGTCGGCGCGTGGGCCATCTACGTCATCCGTCCCGCGCGCACGCAGAAGCCGGTGAAGATCGGCCGAACCGCCGACCCGCAAGCCACGCTCGGTGAGGCCGCGCGGCGCTCGCCGGCGCCGCTTGAAATGGCGTATCTCTTCTGGACCTGCAGCCGGCCGCTCGCCGATCGGATTGAGCGCGTCACCACGCGCCCTGCTCGAGCAGCGGGCGCATGAGCTGTACCCCACACTGACGAGCTTTCTGGATCATGCCGGCATGGTCGAGCTGCTAGCGCGGCGCTGTAAGCGGATGAGCTTGGCGGCGCGACCGGAGCCACGGCCGGCAGCCAATCCGCTGTTTAAGTGAAGGCCGCCGCGCTCACGCGGGACGGCGTGCGAACGATCGCGCTATGCTCTCGCCATGCCCAAGGAACCGAAACCTGATGACGTCACATTCCACGAGGTGACCGATAGCGCGATCTACGCGGACGACCGCAATTTCTACAAGGTCGAGAAGTGGATACGGGACGGATCGAAGGTTGATACCCTGCTCTATGCCGGCAACAGTCTCGGCAGGGCCCGCACGGTATTCGAGCGCGCAATCAAGCATCGGCCGCGTATCAGATTGACGCTCAGACAGCGAACACGGGTACTTGATCAGTGGCCACCGGCTGACGCGCGATGAGGCGCGGCGGATCGCGGCCAAACATCGCGAAGCTGCCGGGGCTATTGCGGAACATGGGGTGACGCGATTTCCGCTTTCGGGGGATGATTTAATAATAGAGGACCGTTAGAAAGCGGGGTCCGCGGTGCGGGCCACGGCTTGGGCTTCGGCCTCGGCAACCGAACATCCGGAACCGTTGCCGGTGTTACGTCGTGGATCGGTAAATCGTAGGGGCTCGACTTGCGAAGCCGGATTTCGATTCTGCGCCGCTCCCGAATGTCACCGGGCGTTCCGTCGAGTGCCAACGTCTCGTCAGTATTCACCAGTTGTGCGCCAGACAGCGGGATGAGTTTGTAACCCGCAAGCAATTTGGTCTGGCGTAATACGCTTACGACCGACACGGCACGGGCGAGGCCAAGCCCCGCATTGTCTGCGGGCACCAAGCTTCCAATTGCCGCGCCGTTTCTTAAGACCGGAACTAAGCCCTGATCTAGATTAGAGGGCCGAACAACAATCGGCTGTTCATCTGTGTGACCAACAACCTCGATCACGTCCACATCGTACTGCCTAATACGCTCGGTGATGCGCTCTGGCACCGTTGTCATTAGCTCAGAGCGGAAATCCGGTGCAAGTTCGGCGCTTCCCGTTTTGAAGTAATGGCCATTGGCTTCGCTGAGGTCGATGATCGGTGGCCATTGATGGCCAGCCGCAGCCTTGGCATCCAGACCCTTTTGAAATCGTATCCTTGATTGTTTCTCCATTCAGTTGGTCCTTCGGCATCACGCTCTCGACCGCGTTCGCCTCACCAATCTTTTGGCGCAATTGCTCGGGTGTCCCAAGTTTCCGGTATTCGGCTGCCATCGAGGGATCGGTCACGAGATCACGCCAGAACTCGTCGATTGCTTTGCCGTTAGAAGAGCCAGCAGCTTCACGGATTTTTTCGTAAAGGCCTGGATTTTGTTTGATTGCGCCAAGCACACTCCGATCCGCTTGGCTGATGCCTTGCGGGTCTGGCGCAGCTTGAGCTGCATCTAACTGTGCTTTCTGAAAGCGAAGATAGGCGGTAAGCGCAATCAGCAAACAGAAAATAATGAGCAGCATAAGCTCGGCCATAGTGAGGCCAAGCACTAAGCCATGCCGGTACGATGATGACTGCCGTGCGATGTAGCCGCCATTCATCACGTCACTCTGATGTATTGACGGCTACGGAACGCTCACGCATTTGGTCCCCTCACATTATGCTCCCCGAGGCCGACGGATGGCCCGCTCGGCCGGCTCATGTCGGCTGTGCTAGCGGCTCTCTCCGCCCTTGCACTTGCTGCCCGAATGAAAGCTAAAAAGTCTGCCAGACTTGTGCTCATCTCTTGGGTTCGCTTTAGATTTTCGTCGACCGCTTTGGCCTGGAGTTCCGCATATTTCCCGAAATTGTTTACGGCGCGCGTGAGCCCTTGGATCATGGGGCTCAACTTGATCTCAATTATCTGCTCGGGTGTTTGGAGAGATTTGAGCTTGGACACGATGATCTCCAATGATCGGATCATCTGTTCCGTGGTTTGTGAAAGGTGCCCAACTTCACCAGCAATACGCGATATCGCACTCTCAAGCGCTTCCGAGATGCGGGCGTTTAAGTTCACAATCGTATCGCCTGATTTTTTGGAAGCCTCTTCCAAAGGTTTGTTGGACCTAGCAGCAAAGTCATCAAGTTGACCAACGATACGACCGTTAGCGTCTTTCAGCTGCGTATTGATTTCCTCCACGGCCTCGGCCAAAGATTGTTGCGTCGCTCTTCTGAAATACGAGAACTCGAGTACTGTGCTTTCCAACTCGCGTTTCACCTTCCTTGCGGCATCGGCAAGCTCCAGTCGTGCGGTTTGTTCGATTTCGATTGGATCACGACGCATCTGATTGAAGAGGATGCGAAGCGCGATGCCCGCAATGGTCGAGGCAATCGCAATACCGAAATTCTGAACTATCTGGTCAGCGCGCTCCTTGATCTGTTCTGAACTGATAAAGGGAGACAGCGAGACTTGTGAGAGTAAATAGGAAGCCCATGTAGTATAGATTGTCGCCCGACTGATCGTCCCGCAGACGAAAGAGGCGCGCAAAGCCCAGCAAGATCGCATAGCCGATCATGATGCAAACTGGCACGAGAGTGACCAAGACAGCGCGCACTTCGTCCAATTTCGCGACAACAATGTAGGCGGCCCCGCGATCACCACGGCAAAGAACAGCAGCCCACTCCACAAGCCGGGTGGCAAAACTAGCCTCGGCGACTTGGCTTTAGCCATAAGTCTATCCTTGCAAGAGGTGGATCAGAAGAACTTTCCCCTGATTGTCGTCAATCCAGGTCTTCCAGAACTGCGCGTGCTTCAGCTTATCAATTTTGACCTGAGCACGTTCAACATAGTCGATGGTAACAAGGGCGCCGTGTAAGTCAGTCCGGAATTTTTGATACGCCGGCGAGCCGACGGAAACGCTCGTACGATAGATCACCTTGACCGGGATATTGGCCATAATACGGCGTAAACTCCAACATATCGGAAATTACAGTCAAAGTCTTCGGAATGGTTTGAACGGGCTCGGCAGAAAATTCATCCAGGGCGATATCTTGAATTGCTGCCATGATTGGAGAGCTCTTTGATTTTGCAGACGTGAAACTCCCTCTGATTGCTTCTTCCGCGGGCTTATTGAAGCTTTCAAGCCAGCGCATGCGCATCAGCGTCGGGTTATTTGTCAAATCGCTTACCCGGTGCCGTTGCCCGGATTGCACTTAGAAAAGAGCGAACGGCTGCGCGATTGGGGATGTCGAGAACGCGCACTTCGAATTTGTAATAGGATGGCAAATCATTGATCAGATCATTGAGAAGCAGTGCGAACCTCTTTTTGCGTCGTTGGAAGCAGGTCGTCAGAAGTGTCTACCAGCACTACCGATATGCCATGCGGACCTGTAACCGGGCATAAATCCTCGCTGCGAAGGACTGGAGGCCGAGGAGAGGTCCAATAAAAAATGGCGAGCGCGATGAGAGCAGCGACCGCCAAAGCAATCAACACAATGCCAATCCACAGCGTTGATGAGGCGGCGCTGGAACTCCTACGGGCGCTTGCTCGAACTCGTGCCACTCATCGTCTCCTGTATGAGTTCATCCATTTCACGATACGATTGCTACAGCTTCAGTGAAAACATCGTGGATGTGCTTTTATCTGCCCATCCAGGAGCTTTTTGGTCTCATCGATTGAGCGACTGACCTTTTCGCGAAAGGCCTCGCTTGGTTCGCTGCCAACGAGTGATGCGCTCAAGGTTGTACGGCTGAGAAAAATACGCCGGAGGAGACTGAGTGCGCGCGGACTGATTAGCCTCTCGATAGATAGAAAGCAGGGAGCGTGCGGAGCGCTCAATCTGGTTTTGGTGCTCGATAAAGCGCTGTTGCAGACGGCCCCGCGCCGACAGAATGGCATCGTATTCGCCCAGACGCACGGATAGGTCTCTTGCCGCTTCCCGCATTGCGTCCGACGCCTTTTCTCGAATTTGGCGAAGGTTCTCAATCAGGCTCGATTTGCCATCCGTGTATTGATCTCGTGCTTCGATACAGCGGTGCTCTAGTGCCCCATATCCGAAATACGGATCTGTAAAAAGCAGCCCATCTGCCATGGCAATGATGGAAAATATGAACCCGAAAGCGAAGAACACCCAAGAATTAACATCATTCAGGACAAAAGGATGCTGAGTGAGTTGGAGTAAAACCTCGTGTCCGATTTCGCCCGTGATGGTCGGCGGCATCTCGCGCATATGTGAAAGAGTGAGATTGAGTGCAACGGCGAACGCGAGATATGCGATGAGCGAGATGAAGCCGAGGAATTTCAGAAAGATTTCTCGGCGGTTGATCAGGCGGATGGGCACAAGACCACAAAGGAAGCTCGCCACGATATTCAAAGTGGCGAAACTTACAGCCTGGACAGCGCCACCGAGAAGGCCTGCCTCATTTGATTTCGAGAGGAAGACCCCGTTTACGACGATCTCAATAACTAACATTACGGCAAGCAGGCCAATTTTGAATGTAGTTTTGGCCGGAGTTGAAAGTCGCGCGGCATGAACGAGTTTGTGTCGCGCACGAAAATCATCTCGTTCTCGTTCGCAGTCCCACACTCGCCGTCTTAGGCCAAACAGCTCGTCGCGACCAAGCGCCGCCTCCGCACGAAAGTCCCCCACCGCCTCTGGCGCGGCCTGTTGAATAACCGCAAATCGCTCCTCAAAATTCAGCGCGGCTACGCGCTGATCATAGGTGTGGTTCTGATCGAGAAAAAGCGAATGGGCGTCCTGCTTATGCTGCTCAACTCGCTCTATAATCTGATGCTCCACGTCATCGGGCGTTTGAGCATCTGAAGGTGGTCGGTTCTGCGCGCCGCGTTCCCGTCCTCGTTGTGCGAGCTTCAGCGTGTCAGCAACACGGTTGACATTCAGGTCAAGAAAAATCTCAGTTGCAGGTCGGTAATCGTGCGTCGGTTGGCTGAAGAGAGCCATGAGCCGTTCAATAGCGGATAGCTTCGAGTCGTCTTTACTCATTGGCGGTTACCAGCGCTCCAATCAGAGCTTTGACCTTCGACAGCCGGCGGCTTGAGCCTCGGCCTCGCTACAAAACCAACGGCGCCCTGACCCAGGGTCCATGGTCAGCCGATCGTAAAATTGCCCACCGGGCACGTGGTAGATGCAGCCGTTCCGACTGTGGAAATTCCCTTTGATGACGCAGGCGGGGCTTGGCGGGGTGCCTGCTACGGTAGGCGATAGCAAGTCGCGTTGGGCAGTGGTCGGCATCTGATAGGCACCAAGAATAATTGTCTGCAGTCCGCGGTGCCGCCAATCCCACGGCGCAATGAATGCGCCGCTCCACAGACCGAGCTGGTGCTCGCGGGCGTAATCCTCATCCGGGACGTAGACCGTCGAGTAGCGCCGAAAAGCTAACGCCCAGCCGTTTCGAACCAGCCAGCGGCCTACATCCTCGCCATCGACCAAACAGGTCCCGAGGAAGCGACCATACCGGTCCACCCCGGTGAGTTCGCAGCTCCATGGGCGACCATGGCTGTAGGCTTCGAGTTTAGCCGTGGCATCAAGGCCGCAACTCCAGACCTGGCCGTGTGCGTCAAGGCAGCGTTGATCGCTTTCGGGCGCATCAATTCCGTTCAATCGGATTTTGAATGTGCCCGCGTCAACCGTATCGGCATCCATAATCCGCGGCACCACAACCCGCGGGTCGGCACGAGACAGTGTAAGGCCGTTTGCACAGACGAGAACAGCGAAAACCCAACAGGGTATCTTGAGCAATCGCACGGAATCCCCCAAAAACGCGCCCTCAACGAATGTAGCAGATGTAAGGACTCGCCCATATCGACTATTGTTCGCTATATGTTCTCGCCCGCCGATGCGGACCCGTGGGGACATGTTCTGGTTTGCAATTGCGGTTCGCGCTCGAATGCTGCCGCTTACCTCCCGCCCCGATCAGATCAAGCAATTGCGCCAGACCATCCTCAACCTCGCCGTGCGCGGGAAGTTGGTGCCGCAGGACCCGAACGACGAACCACCGGCGGAACTGCTGAAACGGATTGCGAAGGAAAAAGCGCGGCTGGTTCACAAGGGCATCAGAAAGAAGTCCAATCCCTCGCCGTTTATCAAGTTGAAACCATTTGAACTTCCTGTCGGTTGGGAGTGGAGCCAGCCGGATGAATTTTCAATGAAGATTACAGATGGTGAGCACTTTCGTCCTCCAACCGTGGACGACGGCGTTTTTTCTTCTCTCAGCGAAAGATATCCGTGAAGAAGGGGTTAGTCTGGCCGAACCTTTGTTTGTCTCTGAAGAAACAGCATCAAAAGCCAGATCGAGATGCGACCCAGAGTTTGGTGATTTACTAATCGTTAGCCGGGGAGCGACTTGTGGGCGTATATGCCGGGTCAATATCAAAGAGATATTCTGTCTGTTGGGACGCGTCATTCTAATTAAGCCGTCGTCACCGCGGACGAAGCCCGCTTCCGCCTGCTCAATGCGCTGCTCGCCGAGGCGCTGGCGGCGCACGATCAGCGCGAGCTTAAAGCGGCAGAATAATTGGGGGCCTGCATTACTCCATCGATAGTTGCGGGGCGAGCGGAAGGAATTGAGAAAAATCGTCCGCTCTCGCGTTCCGGCTCCGGTAGGTGTGCCGCCTCAATCGGTCGGCCGCGCGTTTCACACCTGGCTTTCGCCTTCACGCTGCTGAGCACTTCTGACCGGCGGGTGGCTGATTTTTCGCTAGAGATCGCCCGTCGATCAAACAGAAATCTCAATCCTCCAGGCCCCTCCGACGGCGGCCTTGGCGCAAGATCTCCTGAGCCAAGGCGTTCGTCGCGCCGGGCGGGTCGGCGTCGGTTGCGCTGCGCGCTTTGGCACCAGCCGCCAAAATCGCGGCGCTCAACTTCTCAGGCGTCGTCGGCGCGCCGATCTGGCGATTGGACGACAAGTCGACCTCGCGCGATTTCAAGATTTGTGCCTGGATCGTATCGACTTCGTTTACGGGAGCGCCGGAGCGCTCGCGCATGCCGACGCCGAATTCGCGGCCTTCGCGCTGTGCACGAGCCAACGCTAAGCCGGCGAGGCGGAACGGCCGCTCGCGGTTCGGGTCGCGGGCAGCCTCAAGCTTGCCGGCGAGCCATTCATGGCCTTCACGGTGACCTTCGGCGCGCGCTTCGTTGGCCCACCGCTCGCCCGAAGTGCGCAGGACGAACTTCGACCCTTCGAATAATCCACCGCGTGCAATTCCGGCGGCATCGGCAGCGGCTCGCATGGCTGCGCGAGCGGCTTCGAGCGCGTCCTCGGCCTTCGCCATGCGTTGCCGCAACAGTTCAAGCGAAGGAGCGTTGATCAGCCCAAGCTTTACTCGCAATCGATCGGCATAATCGGCATCCATTGAATTTGATCCGTTCTTCAAACGTTGCGTAGCCGAAATACCAGAGCCAGCGCTGGCCGCGAAGAGCGCGTACACTTTGGACACTTTGAACACTATCTGATCATGTTGGAGAGCTGGGAGGCGGCGAAGGCATTTTCGGCGCGCGCGCCGAAGCGAGGCCAACTTACCGAAGTTGCTAGCCAATTTTTCGGACGGGGATGGTCTCGACCTTGACGATCAAATGCGGACCCTTGAAACGAGCCTGCACCTTGCCGCCCTTGACGAGCTTTCGCAGGCCGTTGACGGAATAACCGCTCACCGCCGCCGCTTCAGCAAGACGAAGCCAACGGCGCGGCGCGCCATCCTCACCGGCATCCACCAACGGCGGCACCATGATGGCCTCGAGCGCGGCAACCCGCCGCTCTAGCTCGGCGAAGCGCTCGGCCGTCAACCCGTCTAGTGAGCGCGCAGTCGTCATCTTGCCAAGGACCTCTCTCGCTTAAGCCGCGCGGCATTCCTTCGTAGGCCGCGAATGTGCTCCGAGGCCTGGGATTGCAGCATAGCGTGGTGTCGACATAGCGCGGCTGCCACAGCCTCGGAGCCATAAGCCTCCTGGAGTGGTGGAATGGCGCGTGAATAAAACTCGAAGTCGTACAGACGTGCGCCCATCTCAAACCAAAGCTGATTAAAGATCTCCTCAACAACAACCGGATCGGGCGTCGTCATTTCTTCCTCAATCCCAAATCGGCAACCATCGCGAAACATAATCACGACCCGGCGAATACGACCGCCGCGGCGGCTCGGATGCCGTGGCAACCGCGGCAACGTCGTCGGCGAAGCATCCCAAAAATAGGCCAAATCATCGCTCTGCTGATCGCCGCAGCTGATCCGTGTGCTGCCAACCGTGACGTATGCAAGACCGTCGTCATCAAGGCCCAGCTCAATTTTGGTGGCCGGATCCCCCGCGCCGACGCCGACTTCGCGAGCCCACACACGGCCGGATGTTTTAGCGCGCCGCCGCCAAACTAGACGCCGAACTGCCGATGCAAAGCGTGCAGCTTGATCGGGATGCAGGCGTAGCGTGAGGTCGCCAAATTCCACATAGAAGTATCCGTCAAACTCGCGGCCAGCGGCGAGTGCCAGGTGTGCGCCGGAAGCTCGATCGGCCAACTCGATCTGGAAAATCCGAATGCTGCCTGCCATTGGTGGTCCTTTTAACGTGGTAATCCTTCGATGATATGAACAATCCTGCGGCCGCGCGCGTCGAGCACAGGCGCGCCGGGTGTGGGACTTGCACCGCCGCCGGAGCATTGCATTTCAAGTTCGCGCCAGCGCGCATCGGTAATCCACGCACACCCATATTTGACCATCGCCGCCATCGCATAAATGTGGGTGTCCAGCATTTCGTTAGCCTGGCGATCTGAAACTTTTTCCCATCTGAAAATGGTCTGACCCATTCGTTTGACCGCAATTCTGTGCTCACTGCAAAGCTCTTGAAAATAGCGATCTTCGGCATCACTCGGAAACGCGACGTGCCCCGGCGTGTCGGAGGCCTCTTTCTGCAAGTCCAGATAGAGCGAAGTCTTCAGTGTGTGCGTGCCGACATTGAAGTAATTTCCGCGCGGGTGCTTGATCAGCGTGCCACGCTTTTCGTTTCGCTCCCGCGCGACCTTGGCAATGCGCGGCGCGAAGTCGCCGGCGACGCCCCTGATACAAATCAGCTTGTTGGTGCCGTGACTTCGCGCATAATCCAGAACGACGTCGGCGCTGAACCCAGCGTCAATCGCGGCTAGCGAAAGTGATAGCCTGCGGCCGGCGTAATTCGTCCATTGACGCTCAAGCAGCGCATCGAGATTGCGTCGAGTATCAACATCACCGACGTAACCGACGACTGTGCCGTAATCGATCACAAACGTCTTGCGCTCCGGTCCGCGAGCGACGATTTGCCACTCAATTCTATCGATCTGGACGTCGAGCCCCATGAACAGCAAAAGGGCACCGGGCGGCGGTACTCCACGCTTGTAATTCGACGCGCGCGCTCTGGCGGCGAGCTTCTCCCATTCCATGCTGCCGCGATCTTCCCAAGGGAGGCCGAGCGTTGTGTTGGTGAATGTTCGGAGAAGGATGGGATCCTTGTGCGCGGCCAAAAACTCACGAACGATGGCCGCCCAGCTCGCGTTCGAAAACAGACTGGCGCGCAACTCGTGCTGGAGCTGCGACATGTAAGGACCCGCGCAAGTTGTAGGGTGGTTGGGCGCAGCCATCAGCCAGCAGAAGCGGAAATAGCGCGTCATCAACCTCTTTCGTCCTCAAGCATAGGACGGAAATTGTGGCGCATTAGTGCGAGAACAGCTTCGCCTGTTTCGGTCGGAACGTACCCGGCGCCATTGCAGAAGCCACAGCGGGAACGTCCCATTTTTTCGGATGAATACCACCCCTTCCCGCCGCAATGGTTGCAGCGTTCTTCGAGAGGCAAGAGGAATGAATTCAGTGTGTTGCTATCCATTGGTCTACCTCCACTAAAAGTTTGTGTCCGATCCTTAGAACCGGCCCCACGATCTTTGCGACAAGAGCGCCATCAATCTTGATGGCTGAATTCAACGGACCCATCGCCTCAGGGGGCACCCCCTTGGCATTTTGGAATTCCTTGTCGATAACGCCGCCGTTGTGCACGATCACATTTCTCATGGCGGCAAGGGCATCGAGTGCCTCACTCGCCAGCGGTTCATGAACATCAATAGCCACCGCTGGAAATGCATCGAGATATGCTTTGCGAATTTGCGCGAGGCTCTCGAATTTATACTGCTCCTCTTTGAGCACTGTGCCCATGAGATGAGATAAGTCGTAGTCGTTCGCGTAGAGCCATTTCAGCAGAATGCGGCGCTCGTCTTGGGGGGGCGGCCTTTTGCCGGGCAGGTCCGCAAGGCCCTTGGGTTTGCAATTTAGTGCCGCTTCCCAAAGGTCTCCTGCCATTGCCTCAAACGCGGTCCAGGTCGCTGTGATTTGCGCGTCAAGCCACGCTTCCGCGCCGTCGTTGGCCGAATAAGCCGACCTATCTAGGATGTTAAATGCAGTTTGCAGCTCGTGTTGGCGAAGAGCCCTCGCCGCCTTATCATTCTTGGAGAGAATTCGAAGGCGCTTGAGATCGTGCATGCCGCGCTGTCGAGACTCCTCCTGTGCGATATCCGCTTCGCTCTTCCCCTTCATTCTGGAGCGGACCTCGGCCGCGATCCTGCCGTGAGCCAAGGCCGCCGTGATCGCGAAGGGCGGAAAGAGCACGAGCCCGTAGACCCGCTTGATGTTGCGCTCGTACGCGAGCCCAACGTGATTTAGCGCAGCGGTCTTGAGGGGCGGCAATATGCCGTGACCTTGAAAAGCCTCAGTACATCTGTCGAGTTGCAAATCCCGAGGCGTCATGACCGAATTCCTTGGCTTTGATCGCGGCGACAATTGCCACCCTAAAAAACGGTCAAAGGCTTGACCAGGCATTAGAAACTGAAGCTAGCCGGAATTCCTCCTCCTACGACTACAGCCTGCGCCGCATGGCGTGTCTCTATTTGACGGCGAGTCGGAAGCGCGGCCGGGACGGGTGCATCGTTCAATTTAGGGAACATGCGTTCTATCGTCATGGCCATTAACCTCTACCGAAGGGTTGCATAACGCCTCCGAATTCTCTCCATCTCTTCAGCACTCCGATATCTCCACAGGTCTATGACATTCCCAGATCGAAACCACCGATGGGATATCTGCCTATCCCAAGGGTCCCTGTCCTCTTGAGGACGAGACGCTATTCTCCAGAAGGGAGTCGGTTGGTTACGTTCTGCTTTCACCTCACTGCCTCACTAGGATTCTTACCTACTACTTAAGAGTCTATTAGAGAGAGAAGATAAGAGAAGAGAGAATAGGACCTGATGTGCATACGCTGCACCATGCATGGTGCAAGGTTGCACCAGTCGTGGTGCAGACCTGCACCAGGTCATGATTTTGCACCGACGTGCACGGTTACGGTCACCGCTTCTTTGCCAACCTGCCGAACGGTGATCAGTCCTGCCTGCGTAAGGTCCTGTAAGGCTCGGGATTTAGTCCAACGTGAAATCCCGAACTGCTCCAGTTCGCCATTTGGGAGTGGAAAAGTTGTGCTTTTCTTTTTCCATGCGAGATACTGCAGCCACAACCAAACAAAGGCTTTCTTTACACCTAAGGCCTCAAAGGCCGTCGCCGCCTCTTTCAGTCCCACTTGCGCATAGGCTGTTTCCACGCGCCGCCGCCGCGCCGCCGGTTTAGTTGGCGCGTCACCCTCGATCGGGTCGCCAACCTCAACCCATTTGCCCAGTCCCGGGCTGTACATAAAGCCGGCTTTCTTTCTCATGCTCGCTTCTTCCAAACGGCTTCCGTTGAGCCGGTTATGGTGTTCCACATAGCTTGTGCTACCGGCCGCTTATCCCGATATCGAACACCACCACCAAGCCGCTGGTCTTCGTCCACACCGATTTCGAAGCCGTCGCAGGCATCACGGCCGGCCTGCAGCATGATTTCGCGGGCGTGGGATAGCTTTTCCGGGTCGGTTTCTTCGAACAAAATCCCGTCGTGGATCAGCATGATTGGCACGATCCCGGCCTCGCAGAGGCGGACGGCGGCTTCGCGCAGCATTTCAGCGCCGCCGGCCTGCATTGGAAAATTGTAGAGGGTGCGTTTGTTGGGACTGGTGGAAATGCGCAGCGGCCAACCAAATGAGCTTTCAATACGGCGCACCAGCATAGCGTCGTGCACCATGCCGGCGCGCCATTCCCAGAACCGCGGGTAGGTGCGCTTGTGCAGCTCAATGATGGTGCTGGCGATAACGGGATGTCGATCTAGGCCGCGCGCTAGGGACGGAACTCCCATGCCGTAGTTGATGCCGAGCTGCAACGGCTTCATACGATCGCGCTGGGACCGCTCGGTCTTCTTCCAAATTACCGGGTCGGTTTCATTGGTCAGTCCGCGCATACGTGCCAGGGCGTGATAGACATCACCGCCGGCGTAATCGGTCTTCAACCTCTCATCGCCGGACAAGACCGCGGCGACGCCGACTTCCTGGGAGCGAAAATCCAGGTAGCTCATGGTTGAGCCCGGCGGACAGACCATGAAGGATCGGACGCCGGCATGCGCGTTATAGGGACTCCGGGCGTGCGCATTGCGGCCGGTGGCTGTACAGAAAGGGAAAAGAGATGGCCGGTTTCTTCCGTCTCGGCCGATCGGCAGCCGCGCCTTGGCAATAAACCCGATGCTGTCGCGCAGCGCATGTAATCCTTCGATGCCGGGATGCGCGCTGTACATCAGTCGAAAGGCATCGGAATCGATATCAAGCTGTCCCAAGTTCAAGGCGCGGCCAGGCGTGAATCCCGGCGCGGCCGAGCCATTGCTCAAACCGATCGTAACTCCACTCACCTTCGGTGTTGTAGATCGGCTCCCCGTCGCCGTAGCTTGGATCGAACTGACGGATCAGGTGCTCGATCACCGCGGTTTTGTTCTCCTGCACGGCATTCCACATACCCATGTCGATCGGCATGCCGCGCGCTTGTATTTGCGCGATTGCCTTTGCTGCATAGTTGGACCAGTGAAGGACGAGTGGAACATCAGCCGGCGGCAATCCGAAGCGACCGCGCACCTGGGCGCGTAATAGCCGCACCGACATGCGGACGTCTTCTTCGCAATAGTCAAATACGGCGGGTTGTCCATGATCGCGCCATCGGCCTATGCCGATGTCCTTGGCGATCGTGCCCTTGTCCATATGTTCCCAGCCCTCAATGCCATAGGCGCGGCAGGCGTCGGGAAGTTTTTTGCTCTGACGCTTTCGTTTGGCGTCCGGGTCGTAGGGCAGCAGCAAGTTGCTGGCCGCGAGATAGGCGGTGTGCTGGTCAAAAATGTAAACCGGGAAGTGCCAACCTAAGGTTTGAAAACATGTCATTTCCGCCCAGGCGCTGTAGGCAACGAATAACGTGTCTTTGCTGATATCGAAGGGAGGCGTTCTGCCGAACTCTCCGCGCCACAGCCTGATGGTGCGAACGTGCTGGAGGTTTTTGTCCAGCACGTGCGCAACTATGCACAGCACTTCGGGCAAATCGCCTTCGCCGACCTCATATTCGAAGTCAGCCACGACGATATTTTCGAAGTGATGGCTCATCGGAGGTTCTGGTTGTCGCCAACCAGCCGAAGCAGCGCCGGACTGTCCGGCGTTACGATATCGCGGCCGGCAAACGCCACTTGAACCAACTCGTCCAGCGATTGCGACGGCCATTTCGGCGTTGGGAAAGCGTTGTGAGAGCGAGCCGGCGTGATGTCGTAGTCTTCAACGTTCTGCTCGCGCTTACTCGTTACCTGCACCCACTCCTGTTTAGCCTGCTGGCAGGCACGAAGGGCCGTCTCGTTGTATTTGTTATCCAGATTTCGAGACGGAACGTGGCAGAGAAAGAACACGTTATGCGGCTTACTTGCCAAGGCCAGCCGGAAGCGTTGCACCTTCGCCGCCGGCAGGTGCTGTTGCGCGAGATCGTCTAGAATAAAATGCAAGGTGTCGCGCTTCTGGCCGATGATGGGCACCGAGACAAAACACAATTCCCAGCTCCAGTAACTTTCCTCGTCAGGGTGCAGCCTGACGAAGTCGCGCGCTTCCGCAATTCGATAGTGCGGCACGCGGTCAGCAGCGGCTCGACGGCCCCGGTGTCGGAGCGCTTCGAGCGGAACTGTTCCAGAAAACCTCCGCCGGAAGGTTTTGGAATATTGATCGTCTCTTCTGTCGTCTCGACCACTTCAAGACGCTTAGTTTCACTGGTCATTTTCAAGTCTCACCTTTCTGCCCATCCGGGCTCTTCATTCGCCAACGTTCGACCGCCAGCGTGCAAACTCACGATGGGGACGCGTCCGTCGCTGCTTACGAGAATCCCCGGGACACTCGGGACTCGTCCTCCTCCTCTCGGCCTCGGCCTCCGGGAGGGCGTTGCCGGCCTGCTCGTCGATTTTCTTGATCTTCTGTTCGGCGATCTTCTGGTTGACCTGCAGGTCGGTCTGCAGCTCGTCCTGCTCGGCGTCGGCGGGCGACCGCTCGTCCTCCGCGCTCGCCGCATCGGCCGCGGCTTCATCTGACAACTTCTTGAGCGCGACGAGTTCGGTCAGGAAGACGGCGAGGTCAGGCAGGTTCGGCACATACACTTTCAGGAAGCGTTGCGGCTTGCGGCCCTTGGTCAGCCGGAGCAATTCCAGGACGTGACCTTCGAACTGCTCTAAGGCGATGTCGCGGGTGTTCACACCTCTCGACTTGTCCTGCGGCGCCGTCTCGGTCTTCGGCTTCGATGTCGAACCCGGCTTCCGACCGCGCGCCTTGCGCCCAGTCTTCTCTTTGCGTTCGGGCTTATCCGGAATTTCCGAATTAGCTTCCAGATCGCGCCGAACGCTGGCGACGGTCTTATCGTCGACCTTCACCTGCTCGGCGATCGAGGTGTTGGAAGCCTCCGGCTTCGCCTTCAGCACCTTGGCGATCAGATCGCGCTTCTGCTCGGAATTCAGGTGACGGCGGTGGATGTTGGCCGAGATGACGTAAGCGTAGGGGTCTTCGCCCCAGACGAAACAAGGCTCGATCCTGGCGCTTTGTCACCCGTTCTTGTCGGTCCATTTTTTCAGACCAAGATGATGATCCGGCGTCTCAAAGAGCAAGCCGAGCAGCGCAAGTGCATCGAGCCGATTACGGCCGTCGAGCAGGATAGGACCGTGCAGGGCCACGCCGTCGTCATCGGCGCCCGACCACGTGACCACTTGCGTGCGCAAACCGTTTTTCCGGATGTCCTCGGCCAGCGCTTTCAGCTCCGACTCAGACATGAGCGGGAACAGTTCGGCTGCCGGATGTACCGGGAGAAGAGCGCGCCAGTCGAACGGCGGCTTGGTATCTTGCACCTCGGTCTGAGGTGTGCCATTTTTGGGGTGCATTCTGTTGCCCTTTCTCTGTTGCCGCGCTTGCAGGCGCGGAAGTCCCAAACGCACTTGAGGCGCCCTCGGGCGCCTCTTTTTCTATGCGGCGTTCTCGTTGATGATCGGATCGACGGGATTTTGAAGATCACCGCGCGTGCGGCTCAAACGGCTCTTTGCCCACGCGAGCCCGCGCTCTGGGCTGTGAAGCGTGCGTTTGCCCCACCATCCCTCAATAGGAGGGCCTTGGTTGATGGCCGGCGAGCACAATTTGTCCATCGTGCTCTTGCCAATTGGAAACCCGTTCTCGCACAAGAACAGGCGGAGCTGTTCACGCGTCATCATTAGCTGTCTCCAAAAATTTCCTCTCCCTTCCGACAGCACTAATTAAATCGTGACGTCGCCGTCACGTGTGCAAACTTGGGACGTTTTTTAGGAGAGTGGATCGCCGGATCAGGCCGGGCGCGACAGCCCGCGCAACCGGCGGCTATCCTTCGCGACGTAAACGCCGAGCTTGAAATGCCGGTCAATATCTCGCGCGAGATCGATCAGCGGGCTACGGAGATGCCCGCCCCCTGCCCTCTCGGCGCTCACCGCTTTTGGCACCGGTGACCCACGCAAAACCGTCCACGCCTCACGCAATAGATTGTCCAGCTCATCGAAGAGAGGATCGGCCGATCGGCGGGCGGCCGGTTGCGTCTTGAGCTGCAACATTGCGGCGCGAATCAGCGGGAGCGCATCACGGGGGTGAGGAGCCAGGACGGGGCCGACGAGCACCTTCGTCCGTGGCGATATGACTTTCCCCGGTACGCTATAGGGTTTTTTAGGCGGCCGCCGCGCAGATACGAGCTTGGGTTTCCATCCAATCCTTTGACGCGTCTCCTCCTTCACGGCGGCCAAGGCATCTAGCCAATGGCGGTGTCGTCGGGCCTTGATGGATTTTCGAGCCGCCGCATAAAGGTTCTTCAGCTCGTTCTTCGGGCTGACCGCCGTCTTATCGAGCCGCGCTCGGATCAACATGATTGTGAAGACGAAGCGCACCGCGAGGCTAATGACCGCCTGGTGATCGGCGCCATCGCCGCCAAAGGTCTTGAGGCAGTTGATAAGGAAATCCTTCGCCGGCGGCTCGGGCTCCCCCGTGAGGCTATTTATGGGCCATGCCGCCGTCGTCATCACGCGCCCCGCATCGGCACGACGTTGGCCGCCGGCGGGTTGATGATGCGCTCGATCTGCGCGGCAAGAGCCTCGAACGCGGCGGGCTTCTCCGCATAGAACTCATGCCGGTCATAGGTGCCGCGCACGCCGCCGATGACATGCCCAAGGCAGCGCTCGGCGTGGTCGCTCGGGACGCCAGCACGGGACATAAGCGACCGCGCCGTGCGCCGGCAGTCATGCAGGGTCCAGCCGGTCACACCGCAGGCGGCGTCGAACTTTACCTTGAACTTCGAGAAGCCGCTGATCGGCGCCGTGCCGTCCGAGGTGAATACGAAATCGGTGCTCTCGAACGCGGGCATCTTAGCGAGCACCTTGGCGGCCGCGGCCGAGAGCGGCAGCACGAGCTGCTTGCCGGTCTTGTAGCGCTCCGACGGAATCACCCAATCGCCGCCCGTGATCTCGGTGCGGCGCATGCCGGCGGCCTCGGTCCTCCGCGCGGCGGTGAGGAGGAGAAATTGGACGAAAGGGCCGAACACGCCCTTGGCCGTCGCCGCTGTGCCCCAGATTGCTCGTAGCTCGTCATCGGTCAGGACGCGCTCGCGCTGTCGCTCGCTTGGCCGCGTTCGCGCCATGCCGCGCACAATCGGCGAGCGGAAGTCATCGGAGCGGCTTGCGTGCCAGGTCATGAGCCGGCGCAGGTAGGCCAACGCTCGATCGGCCGCGACCGCGCCGCGCTCATCCTCGATCTTGTCGAGCAGCCGCACGATGTCGGACCGGCTGATCTCGCCGATCGGTGTCGACCGGAACCGGGGCAGGACGAGGCGCTCAAGGGCGGCGCGCCGGAACTCTGCTGTCCGAAGCCGCTTGCCCTCGCGCAGGAAATACTCATCGGCGATCGCGCCGAGCGTATTCAACGAGAGCCCATGCTGGCGGCGGCGCTCGCCAACCGGATCATGGCCCTTGGCGACGTCGCCTTGCGCCTTGCGCGCCTCCCGACGTGCCGCGTTGAGCCCGATTCCGAGCCGGATTGTCAGCCGGCGCGAGCGGCCGCCCGCCCTGTACTGGCACACGTAGCTCTTGTGGCCGGCGTTCGTGACCATGAGGCCGAAGCCGGGCATCGAGGCATCCCAATAGACGGTCCGCTCGGCGCCCGGTTCGGCCTTCGCCGCCGCGACAAAGGCTGGGGTAAGCTTGTTGCGCATGGTATCCTCCGGCCCTCGGAGCAATGGTCACGTGGTCTCCGGTAAGCAGCCCGGTAAGCAGTTCGCGAAAATACCTTCGGAAACTGTCGGCGGCAAGCGGAAGCGAAAAACACTTGTGCGGCGGGCGTTTCTTGAGCCAGCGGAAATGATAGGAAGGGAAAGGGAGCGATTCGGAAAGCACCTTTTCGGTACTTTTAATCACGGGGTCCTGGGTTCGAATCCCAGCGGGCTCACCATTGCAAGGCCGCGGACAGATGACCGGCGGCCATGCAGTGGGGGTCATAGCGCTCGGGGGCACCGTGTCGATCTTCGCCATCAACCCTCTATGCCGCGAGGTGTCGCGCGACCACGCGTTCCGCGCCGCCATGAAGGTTGATCCGGTCGAGGCGCTGAATTGCTGAGAGGAAATTTCTTCGGCCGAGCGCGCGTGGCCGAATACTGCTGAAACGCTCGGGTGGAATAGTCTGAGACCCTTTCCAGATACGAAGTGAGGAAGGACACGTCCAATGCGTGCGATGGCGATCGTTGGCGCTTTCGGCCTCGATCATCTCAAACTCATCGACAGGCCCATGCCGGAACCGAGGCACAGCGAAGTTGTCATCCGGGTTGCTGCCGTCTCGCTCAACTACCGCGACATGGACATGGTGCTCGGCACATACCCCTTCAAATTCCCGTTGCCCCTGGTGCCCACCTCGGACGGGGTCGGTGAAGTCGTCGCTGTGGGCGAGGGCGTGACACGCGCCAAGGTCGGCGACCGCGTGCTCGGCACCTTCCATCAAAGTTGGATCGCAGGCCGCTACGAGGAGGACACGCCTCAGCTCGGCGGATCGGCCGACGGGATGCTGGCGGAATACGTTCGCCTTGACCAACAGGGCATCGTTCACGCGCCCGCGAATCTCACCGATGAAGAAGCCGCCACCCTGCCGTGTGCCGCTTTGACTTCCTGGCACTCGCTGGTGACCGAGAGTCGCCTCGAAGCCGGCGATACGGTCCTCATTCAGGGCACTGGAGGTGTTTCTCTGTTCGGTCTGCAATTCTCAGCCATGTTTGGTGCACGCACCATCGTGACTTCGAGCAGTGATGCGAAGCTCGAACGTGCCAAGTCGCTCGGCGCTACTCACACGATCAACTACATCACGACGCCGGTTTGGCATCCCGAGGTGCGCGCACTCAACAGTGGACGAGGCGTCGACCATGTGATCGAGGTAGGCGGACCTGACAGTTTCTTGCAGTCGCTCCAGGCGATTCGCATCGGCGGTCAGATCAATATGGTCGGTTACATCGGAAGCAAGCACGGCGCGATCAATCCGCTCGAAATCCTCTATCATCGTGCGACAGTACGCGGCATTCCAGTCGGATCGAGAGAATCATTCGAGGCGATGAACCGAGCGATCGAAGCGAACAACATGCGTCCGGTCATCGACAAGGTATTTCCGTGGACAGATGCTGTCGCCGCAATCCGCTACATGCAGGAAGGAAAGCATTTCGGAAAAATCATCCTCAAGTTCTGACCCCGCGTCCTGGCCTCCGCGCCTTGCCTACGTTTCAGCAAGTCCGGCGGCTTGGTTGGGCAATTTCCGAATTTGCCCTTTGACGCCAAAGAGCTCCGTTGGGTAGGTTGGACAGTGCAAGTTATTGGAATTGCTCGCTGCGGCTACTTCCAGCGGGCTCACCATTAGGAGGCCGCGAACAGACGGCCGGGGGTCATCATGTCGATCTTCGCAGTGAACCATCTGTGCCGCGAGGTGCTGCGCGACCACGCGTTCCGTGCGGCCATGAAGGCCGATCCGGCGAAGGCGCTGGCGGGCCTCGATCTCACCGACGAGGAGCGGCGCGCGCTGATCGCCGGCGATGTCGGCGCGCTCTACCGCATGGGCGTCAACGGCTTCCTGATGGGGTATCTCGCCCGCTTCGAGGTCTGCGGGCTCAATGTCGAGATCTACAACGAGCGTATGCGGGCGGTGAAGGTCGACGAGATCGGCCAGCCGGTAGGTTAATCGCGGTCATCGTAGGGTGGGCTGAGCGGCAGCGAAGCCCACGTCCAGTTTCACCCGATTACCGCGTGGGCACGGCGCGTAGCGCCTTTGCCCACCCTACCGTTCGTCGTCGTCGCCGCGCTTGCCGCGTGCCGGATTGCTTGATTGAGCGACGGGCGTTGTTTCACGGTTGCGTTAGCGTGCAATGTCCGACCCCGGCGTCCGGCGTTGCTGTGTCTTTGTACTCCTCCCCTAGGGTCGTCAAAACAGAGTTGTTCAAGTCGATCAGGGCGCCCGTTGCCTTTTCGATGATGACGTAGGAGACCAAAGGAGTCCCGCCGCCAATTTTGTATTCCCAGTCCTTGCGGAAGGCCACCAAGGTGCGCTGATCGTTTCTGACGATCCGATAATATCTTTCGTCGCCCGGCGTCGTCAGTCGATCACCCGACACGATCCACGCCTGCTTGACGGTTTTGTCGCCGCGGCTTTGCTCACACGACCAAGTCTCGCCCTTTGCGATGCCACTCAAGCAGGTGATCGCAATGACCGCAGAACAGAGTGCCCTGCCATTCGAAATTGTCTTCATAAGACTTGCACCCCCGTTCTACGCTCGTTAGCTCCGGTACGCCGGCGCGCGTGAAGGCACGAGCGCGATCAGCGCGACGATGCCGACGACGGCGAAGATCGCTCCATAGAAAAATACCGCCGTGTGAGCGACGCGGTCCCACAGCAAGCCGGCGACCAAGCTCGCGACCGATTGCAAGATGCCGACCGTGGTGTTGAACCAGCCGATGCCGCTGGCGCGCAACTGCTCCGGCACGAAGCTTGCTGCGAGCCCCTTGCCGGCCATGCGGAAGATGCCCTGGTAGAGCCCGTAGAACACGAACAGGGCGGCGATCAGGACAATATTGTCCGTCAGGCCGAAGCCGAGATAGGCGATCAGAAAAATCACATAGGCGCCAAGCAGCACGTTGCGGCCGCCCCAATGGTCGAACAGCCAGCCGGCCGGATAGGAAATCAGCGCAGCAACAAGATTGAAGCCCGCATAGATCAGGATGGTCTCCTGCAGCGACGCATCGATGTCCTGTGTGCGCAGGATCAGAAACGCGTTGCTCGAATTACCCAGGCTGAATAGTGCGACGACGATGAGGAACTTCCAGTAAGCCCCGGAAAAATGACCGAGGCGGATCTCCTCCTCGGCCTTTTCCGCAGCTGCTCTCCGCGGTTCGTCGACGAACAGGACCATGCAGAAGGCGATCAGTCCGGGAATGATGGCGAGATAAAACACCTAGCGGATGCCGATCTGAAAAGCGGAGAGCAGAAACAGCTTCAGCAGCGGGCCGACAAACGCGCCGGCATTGTCGCCCAGGCCTTCCAGCCCGAAGGCGCGGCCGCGGTTTCGCTCATCGACCGAGGCCGCGATCAGCGCATCGCGCGGCGCCGAGCGCGAACCGGCGCCGAGCCGGTCCAATAAGCGCGCGCCGAACACGACCTGCCAGACGGTCGCCAATCCCATGAGCGGCTTGGCGACGGCGGCGATGAAATACCCGAACAGCGCGATCGGCTTTCGCCGCTGCAATTTGTCGGACAGCGTTCCGGAAAATCCCTGCACGATATTTTGCAGCGCCTGCGCAAATCCGTCGACCAGGCCGACGATGCTGCCGGTCGCATTCAGCGTTTGGGTGAGAAAGATCGGCAGAACCGGATAGAGCATCTCGGTCGAAATGTCGGCAAACATGCTCGAGAGCGCGAGCAGAAAGGTCGTGCGCGAGAGCCCGCCGAAATTGCGCTGAAAGATTCCGCCGGCCATCGCACCTCACCATCTGCCGAATGCAAGCGCCACGCCGCCGAGCGCACTCACGATGACGACCACGAGCGGCGGCAAGCGCCAAACCGTCAGCAGGACAAAGCCTACGAGTGCAAGCCCGAAATCTCCCGGCGTTTTCACCGAACTTGTCCAGAGCGGGTTATAGAGCGCCGCGCCCAGAAGCCCCACTACGGCGGCGTTGACGCCGCGCATAGCCGCCTGCGCGGTGACGCGCTTGCGAAAACTGTCCCAGAACGGCAAGGCGCCGAGCAGGATCAGCACGCCCGGTAGAAAAATCCCGAACAGGCCGAGCGCGGCACCGGCGACGCCGTGCGGCGTCGGCTGAACGACGGCGCCCAGATAGGCGGCAAACGTAAAAAGCGGACCCGGCACCGCTTGCGCCGCGCCATAGCCGGCAAGAAACGCATCATCGCTGACCCAGCCCGGCGCGACGAACGCTTCGCGCAGCAACGGCAGCACCACATGGCCGCCGCCGAACACCAGCGCGCCGGAACGATAGAAGGCATCAAACAGCGCGAGCGCAGAGGAACTGGAAAGCTTCTGCGCGATCGGCAAGCCAACGAGCAAGATGAAAAACGCAGCCAGTGCCGAAAAGCCGACGCGGCGCGATACCGGGATGGCGATGTGGCCCTCCGTCATCGGCGGCGCTTCGCGGCAGAGCCATAGGCCGAGCACGCCGCCGAGCACGATTGCCCCGACCTGCGCCACCGACGACGTGCTGAAGAGGATGACGAGGGCGCTCAAGGTTGCGATCGATGCGCGCCCGCGGTCGGGACACAAGCTGCGCGCCATGCCCCACACCGCTTGCGCGACAATGGCGACGGCGACGAGCTTGAGACCATGCAGCAGTCCGGTTCCGATCGTCCCGGACAGCGCGCCGGCGCCGTAGGCGAACAGGACCAGGAGGATCGCCGACGGCAGCGTAAAGCCGGCCCATGCGGCCAGCGCGCCGCCATAGCCGGCGCGGATCAGCCCGATCGCAAATCCGGTTTGGCTCGACGCCGGGCCCGGCAGGAACTGGCACAGCGCGACCAGATCGACAAAGGTCTGCTCGCTCAGCCAGCGGCGGCGAACGACAAACTCTTCGCGAAAATAGCCGATATGCGCAATCGGACCGCCAAACGAGCTGACGCCGAGCTTGAGGAAGACGCGGAACACTTCGAGCGGCGAGCCCGAGCGCCGGTCGTCGCCGGAGGCGCCGTTCGTGGCGATATCTATGGTCAACTCTTTTCGGAACCTTCCGCCTTCGTCGCCCACATCAGCGCCGCAATGACCCCCTTGCATCGCGGCAGCAGAATTAAGGTCAGTGCAACGATCAGCGGTAGCCATATGGCGAGCGCAAGCTCCATGGGCGGGTGAAGCGTTTGCTCGAATATCAGGACAAACGGGATAGTGACATGCCCGACGACAAGAATTGTCAGCCAAGGAGCAGCGTCATCCGTGCGAAAATGACCGTACGCCTCTGCGCACCTCGGACAACGATCAACCATTTTGAGGTAGCGGTAGAATAGCGAGCCCTGTCCGCATCGCCGGCAACGCCCGAGCATTCCTCTAAGGAGCGCCGTTTGTGTCGATGGATAGTCGGAATCGGCAAATGTCATAGCTAACACTTTTCTCAGTCGAAGATCGGAGTCCTCGCAAATGTTTCGCGCCGGACACTGACAAGGTCAATGCCGAAATGATTTTCCCGACCTCAATATCGCGCCGGACATCTGCCGCAAATTTGGCATGGTCGACCCTAGTCTTTGTCGGAGAGGAGCGCGTCGAGCGACCACTTTCCCGCGCCTTCGATTAAGAGATAGAGCGCGCCGAGCAGCATGCACAAATCGGCGCGCGCTTCGTGCGCCATGCTCCAAAAACCGTAATGCGGCAGCTTGGGCACGTGGAAAATCCAGAAATCGTGGCCGAGCAGGATCGGAATCTTGGTCGAGACGATGGCGACGATCATGATCACAATCAAAGGGATTGCCGCGAGCCGCGTGAACAAGCCGACGATGATCAGCGCGCCGCAGACGATTTCGACGACGCCGACGAAAGGACCCATGATGTCCGGATACGGGATGCCGATGCGGAGGAAGCGACCCGCGCCGAGAATATCCGGGAAGGCGAGTTTCTGAATCCCCTCCGGGAAAAATACCACGAGCCCGACGAGCAGCCGGATGAGGATCGACCAGCCCGGCGCGCGAGTTGCGAAAAGCGCAGTCCGCCAGTCGATCGTTTTCACGCGGCTCATTTTTTCCTCTCGTCCTTACGGACAAGTTCCCGGTACCCACGATAGTATCCTACCGCGAATGGCGATCGAAACACGTTATCGATGTCAACAATCGAATAGACAAACCTTGTGCGTGCGGGCGAGAGTCCAGGACGCATGAGCGGCATGAACTGGAGCACGTTCATGGTGCCTTCTCGGCGCGGGTTTGTGATTGGCTGCGGAGCCACCGCGGCAAGCGCCGTCTTTTGCGGCCGGTTGGGAAATAGCGAGCCCGCGCCATTCACCGTTCCTCTACCGATCCCTCGACTGATCGATGCGGCGGCATCGGGGCAGGTCGTCAATCTTAAAGCCATGTCCGGCCATCACGCTTTCCTCGCAGGAAAGCCCGTGCGCACATACGGCTACTCGACCCCGATCCTCGGACCCGTTGTCCGCCTGCGCCGCGGCGATGAAGTTGAAATGGTCGTGGAGAACGATCTCGATACCGCCACGACAGTGCATTGGCACGGGCTACTTGTGCCCGGCCAGAATGACGGTGGGCCGCAGCAGCTAATTCACCCAGGCGAACGTTGGCGGCCGGTGCTGAAGATCGATCAACCTGCGGCGACGCTTTGGTTCCATCCCCATCCGCACGGCGATACCGCCCGGCAGATCTACATGGGGCTGACGGGGATGATCATAGTCGACGATGGTTCCGACGCGGGGCTTGGGTTGCCGCGGACATTCGGCGTGGACGACTTGCCTCTTATCCTGCAGGACCGCCAGTTCGACTCTGATGGTTCGATTGAATACGACGCCAACACACTCGGCGCTCTCGATATCGCCTATGGCGTCAGGGGCGACACCGTCATTGTGAACGGAGTTGTCGCTCCGGTCGCTCGAATTCCTGCTGGCCTTGTAAGACTGCGGCTTCTCAATGCCGCCAACGCGCAGAATTTCGAGTTGCGATTCAGCGACCAGCGCACCTTTCATGTCATTGCGTCCGACGGTGGTTTTCTGTCTGCGCTGGTCGAGCTCAAGCAGCTTACAATCTCGCCGGCCGAGCGCTTCGAGGTTATTGTCGACTTCGCGGACGGAAAGCCTGTCGTGCTGGAAACCGGCCCCGATGAGGAAATGGGTATTTTCGGCCGGTTGGCGCCGGATGGCAGCTCTGACTACGTGGCCGTGATGCGGTTCGAACCGACCGCGGCGACGCCTGTCATCAAGCAACTGCCGGCGCGCTTGATCGAGCCGGCGACTGCCGATCCGGCCCCCGCCGTTCGGAGGCGTCGGCTTGTTCTCAACAGCGGACTATGCGCCAGCCGCTCCGAGGCCGGCCCCCGCGGCGACATGGCTTCTCTCATAGGGATAAACGGCAAGCCCTTTGACATGGCACGCGTCGATATCGAAGCGAAGCTCGGAACGGCCGAGGTCTGGGAGATCACGTCGATCGGCATGGCGCACCCCTTCCATGTCCACGGAGCCTTATTCCGCGTCCTGTCGATTGAGGGAGAGGCGCCGCCGGCACACCTTGCCGGTTGGAAAGATACGTTTGCTCGTCAGTGACAGGGCGGAGTTGCTCGTTGCCTTCAATCAACGGGCAACGCCCGCGCACCCTTTCATGTATCACTGCCACATCCTTGAGCACGAGGACGGAGGGCTGATGGGGCAATACGTCTGCGCTTGAGCTGGCAACAAAATTCCTTTGTGATCTTAAATTCGCCGCGCCATCATCGGGCGTAAGCGCACTGACGGCGAAGCACCGCTTCCATGAAGCCGCGATAGTCGCCGCAGCCTCAAGCCTTGAGATATTTCTCCTTGTACCAATCGACAATCGCGCCGCCGGTCGTGAGCCACACCTCCTGCCGCGAGGTGATGTGGTGCAGCGCCTTGGCGAAGTATTTGCTCCGGTGCGGATAGCCGACCAGAAACGGATGCAGGCAGATCGACATCACGCGGCCGGTCTGGGCACCGTCCTCGTAAAGCACGTCGAACTGGTCGCAGATCATCTGGCCGAACGTTTCCGGGCTCTGATGCAGATCGAGCAAAGCCGGAATGTCGTTGATCTCAACCGAATATGGCATGGCGATCATCGAGCCCTTTTTCACCCGCATCGGATAGGGCTGATCGTCGTTTACCCAATTGCCGACATATTCGATGCCGTTCTCGGCAAGGATATCGAGCGTGCGCATGGTCTCGCTGAGCGCCGGGCTAAGCCAGCCGCGCGGCGCCTTGCCGACGCTTTTGCTGATGGTGGTGACGACGTCCTTGATCAGCGCACGCTCCTCCGCTTCCGACTGGCCGGCGAACAGGGTCGAGTTGTTGTTGCCGTGGCCCATCCACTCCCAGCCGAGCTTCTTGCCTTCTTCGATGATGCGCGGATAGCGCGCGCACACGTCGGAGTTCAGCGCGACCGTGCCTTTGACGCCGTAGCGCTCCATCACTTCCATCATCCGCCAGATGCCGACGCGCACGCCATAGTCGCGCCAGGAATAGTTAAGCACGTCGGGGTTGACCGGCAGATTGGTGAGCCGGGTCGACGGCCGGTCGAACAGAAAATGCTCGATATTGGGGATCACCCAAACCGCTACGCGGGCGTCGTTCGGCCATGACAGGCGCGGACGGTCGATGATCGGCGAATAATCGAAGCGGTCGTGCTCGGTCGGGACACGCGGCGGCAGCGGTGTCGATTTTCGCGCGGTGGCGCGCGCGGCGGCTTTGGTGCGGGCTTTGGCGGCGGATTTCTTGACTGGCTTGCGCGGCACGTGATTCTCCCGATGATCGAACGCGTGTTGTGGGCTGGCGCCTTCTTGTAGCGGCGATTAATGTCGCACAGACGTAACGCAGAAGCGAACGTCGAGAGAGGAATACGTTACATGGCCACTATCGTCGCCGGGTTCGGCGTGCCGCACACCCCGGTCTTTCCATTCTTCGTCAAGCGCGACGGTCCCGATTGCGAAACCGCCAAGCTGTTCGCCGCGCAGAAGCAGGAGCTCGCCGCCGCCCGGCCCGACGTCATCGTGATGTTCGACACCGATCATCTCAACACCTTCTTCCTCGACAATCTGCCGATTTTCGCGGTGGGCGTGGACAAGGCATTCACCGGCCCGAACGACGAACCGCGCGAAATGCCGGTCTACAAGATTCCGTCGGCCGTGGACCTCGCCGGCCATATCCGTAAAGCGAGCATCGAAGCGAGCTTCGACGCGGCGCTGACGCAGCATTTCTCGGTCGACCATTCGATCGCGGTGCCGCTGCATTTCCTCACGCCGGAGATGAACGTGCCGGTGATCCCCTTCTTCATCAGCGGGCACGTGCCGCCGCTCCCATCGGCGCAGCGCTGCTACGCGCTCGGGCAGGCGGTCGGCCGCGCGATCGCTGCCTGGCCGCAACCGCTGCGCGTCGCCGTGATGGGCAGCGGCAGTTTTTCGCTCGAGGTCGCCGGCCCGCGCATGGCGCCGGGTCGCACCGATGGCGTGCCGGATGCTGACTGGGCGTGGCGCGTCATCAAATATCTGGAAGAGCAGCAGACCGATAAGCTGATTGCGGAAGCGACGGAGCATCAGCTTCTGAAGGCCGGCAATGTCGGCGGCGAACTGCTCAACTGGATCGCCATGCTCGGCGCCATCGGCCAGCACAAGCCCAACTACGTCGCGCCGCAAATGCAGAACGGCCACGCTTACGGCGTGTGGCGGTGGAGTTAGCGCGCGGCTACTTGTGAGCAATCAAGTCCGCTCAGCCGCGGAACAAGGATCACGCCATTTCAGATATTCCGGTACCGATGTAGTGATCGGTACAATTGTAGGGATTTGTTGGTCAGATTGAAGACAATTATTCAGTGAGACCGGAGCAAGTCTTAAGTCGTCAGTACAGTATTTTTGTGATAGATTTGTTGTGCGAGGTGATAAAAAACATCGTCGCTGCGAGGTGCCGACATGTGCAAACAGGCCCTTGCCTTTCTTGTCGTCGTCAGCGCCGTTGTGCAAGCTTGTTTCGCGCGCGCCGACGGCACGATCACCGGCCTGACGCTCAGCCTGCCCGCGATCAAGACCTGCGTCGCCGAGACGATCACGGTCAACGGAACCGGCGAGTGCGCAAGCTTCTTCGTCAATTACGGCGACGGCCAAAAAGTCCTCGTCCTGTCGCCCCGAGGCCATCCCGTAAAATTCCCCGCCACGTTTCATCACGCATACTCGAAGCTTGGGACTTACAAGGTAGAAGCCGACGGCGGCTCCACATGCCCCGGCGTGGCGAGCGAAACGGTGCAGGTGGCTGCCGGGCCCTGGATCACGTCGATGTTCACCTTGGGCTTCTTCTTCTCGATTGACGCCACACCCGGCGCGCTGGTCATTCTGCAGGGGGAGAATTTCGGCAATGTGCCCGGGCAGGTGTGGATTCACCTGAAAGATTATCAAGGTCACAACTCCGATCATCAGCTGTCGATTGCTCCGAACGACTGGGGCGATACGTTCGTGGCGGGGATTATCCCGAGTATCTCGGGCGTCCTCGATCAGCAGGCGACTTTCACCGTGGTCGCCCAATGCGGCGCCACCAGCAATACAGTGTCGGGAAGCTTCGTGGCTGCAAGGGACGTGGTAGACCTCGCCTATGTCGGCGATCCTCCTCCCACAGGCACTCATTGGTACCGCTGGTTCCAGTGCGAAATGTCGACAGGACCGACCGGCGGCGACATGTGCGAGGATTCGGGAAACGAAGGTTGGCCGGGGGAATGCGGATGTTGTGCAGAGTTTGGAACCGGCGGCGGCGGCAGTCTTGGCAACTTAGCCGGCTATCATGCGGTCGGCTGGAGCTTTAATGGTCACCCGGGCCACGACCACTTCCGGATCGACGATGCGTTGCGAAACGGCTGGGTTCTCCTCTCGACCTCCGCCGATTGGATTACACAGCTCGGCTACGGCGGCCAAGTGAGCGTGGACCCGGGCTGGACGTCTGCGCCTGGGACCTCGCAACCGGAGCTCCAAGTAAACTGGTACGTCAACGCTTGCGGTGCGATCCTTTACTCGGGCCACATGTTCATCACCGGCCCGCTCGGCGTTCCATACTGACGATGTCGTGTCTGAGACGTTGTCGTGTCTGGGATATGGAGCACAGTCGTGGGATGGAAACTCATCGTTGCAGTCGCGGCGGGACTGGCATCTACCGCACCAGTCATTGCTATAGCGGAGGAGAAGCCGACCGCGCCTGCCGCGGTTTCGGCTAAGGACCTGACGCGCGAGCAATTCCAGGCGCTCCCTCCCAACGCGGTGATCGAAATCAACGGCGAGAGTATCACCAAAAGCGCGTTCCAGGCGCGCAACATCAAAGCCGTCGAAGAAGCCGCCAAGCGCTTGCCGGAGCTTCGGGCACGTGCGCGGGCGCGGTCCGACGCGCGGCGCAAGGTCTTCCTCGACAAGCGAGCGGCGGAGCTCGCGGAAGCCAACAAGAAAGCGGAAGCTGAGATCGCCAGACTGGTCGCCGCCGACGCCGCGGCGCATGGACCCAATTGGGCAGCACGCAAGAAACAGGCAGCCGATCTCCTTGAGCAGGCCGCGAAGGCGTCGCCGCTCGAGCGTTCCGAGCTTGAAAAGCAGGCCGACGAATTGCTCATGCGGTCGGCGAAGTAATTTAGAAGCTGGCCCCACGGCCGCAATACGAACACAACGCAGCATGGCCGGCGCGAGGCCGGCCATGTGCTCTTTCAGATATGACGGCGACGCCGACTTGCTTCATCGCGTCATAGACGGCGCTGTTGCGGACACTGCGTGCTCCTTGTCTGGGCGCCCCTCGCCAGCTTATCGCTGGCGGGGCAGGAGCACGGCCGGACCATCCCACTTCGCGGCCTGGGAACAGCCGAAGCTGGTTGGCGAGGACGGCCGGCTACAGGGGGCCGGACCATCCACAGACAAGATACCTCGTCAGATCAATCCGACGATGCCTCGATTACACTTATGGACGAAGTGGTATCAGTTACGCGGTCGAGACGAAGACCTGCACGAGAAATCAAATCAGCATATTCTCGTTGGGTACGCTCGCGTCCCGGGAGTAAAACGAGCATATTCAAATCCGCGAGTGATGCTTCGCTCCCGCCATCGCTCTCTGGCAGCACCCGCTCGACGAGAACTACCCGTCCTTTCGGTCGCAGCGCTCGCGCACAGTTTGAGAGAATCAATATGCTTTGGTCGTCGTCCCAATCGTGAATGATATGTTTGAGGAGGAAGATATCCGCCTCAGGTACGGACAAGAAGAAATTGCCTTCGAACACGTGGCATCTCGAGGCAAGCCCGCGCTCAGCTATTGCAGCTTGGGCGCGCGGCACGACCTCGGGGCGTTCCAATATAGCTCCCATGAGCGCCGGGTTTTTCATCAAGAGGCTTGAGATCAACGCGCCGGACGCTCCACCGACATCCACCACAAGCTTCGCTGAAGATGTATCGAGAACGCGCGCGACTTCGCCCGCCACCTCCAGGCTGGACACAGTCATTGCTCCGGTGAATGCGCGGCCTTCGGCAGGATTGTCAGAATAGTATTCAAATAGCTCCGCGCCGAGCGTCTCGGCCGTCTGGCGCCGTCCAGTGCGTACTGCCTCACTCAAGCGTCCCCATGGCAGCCAGTGTCCAGCGGAGGTCAATGCGATAGCCGAATCTCGCACCGACCCTGGGACATCCGACCGCAACGACTGCCTGAGCGCTGTGAGCGTGAACCGGGCATCGGATCCCGACGCGACTAGTCCAAGGTCGATCGCGGCCCGCATGAGCCGATGGGTCGCCCCGGCATGACAGCCGATAAGCGAAGCTAGAGCAAATTCCGGTCAATTTCACGCATAGCCAGCGTGCCTGAAATAATTCTTGGCTTCGCGTGCGGTGAGATTGCGCGCGAATATTCTAATTCGACGACGCAGGCCAGGAATTTTCCGCTCCGCCGCCTTGCGCAGATACGCCTTAAGTTTGCTGAATGGCATCTCTATCGGGTTCAGATCCGGCGAATATTGCGGGAGATAGACGAAGGGCGGCGCCACGCGCCTCAATCGCTTCGCGCACGCCCGCTGCCTTGTGTGCCGGAAGGTTATCCATGACGACGGTGTCGTTGCGCTTCAGAGTTGGAGCCAAGCGCTGCTCCACATAATCAAGGAACGTCTTTCCTTTCATAGCGCCGTCAATCACACATGGCGCTGTCATTCCGTTGCAGCGCAGAGCGCCCACGAAGGTGATCGTTTTCCAGTGGCCGTTAGGAACCCGGCCAATCAAGCGCTCGCCGCGCACGCAACGACCACCCACCCGCATCATTTTCGTATTGGCGGCGGTCTCGTCGATGAAGACCAGCCGGGCCGGGTCAAACAGGCCCCGCTCCCGCATCCAGCGCCGACGCGCCCGCGCCACGTCGGCGCGCTCCTGCTCCGCCGCCCGCAGGCTTTTTTTTGAACGTGATGTCATGACGCTTGAAGAAGCGCCACACAGACGTGCGACTGCCGGAAATTCTTTGCTTGCGCATCGCGCAAACTATCTCATCCAGCGTCAAGTCCGGCTGCTCCTCAATCAGCGCCAGCAAAAAGTCCGTGTGCTTCTCCAACGGCGACGTGCTCCCGCCTCGCGGCTTGGCCGCACAGCTTCCAGTCGCCCGATAGGAAGAAACCCATCTGATTGCTGAACTCGGGCTGACCTCAAACTGATCCGCGGCCTCGCGTCGCGAGGACCCGCTCTCTACCCTTGCAATCACCCGACCTCGAATATCAGCAGAATAGGCCGCCGGCATCTTCCCCCTCCCAAAGGCGAATCAATGCCAGTAGAATCTCCTATCCAGAACGCCCCGTGAATCCCATCGAACCCCATCGATTCAGCTTGGGCGGAACATGCTCTAGTTCACCGGCGGTCCGCGCACCGCTGGCAAGTCGATCGGGAATTCCGAGCTGAGCGATTGTGCCAACGATCTGACTGATCCGAAAAGCTCTGATCATGTCCGACATTTGTCGGACAATCGAAGCCTCCACAAGCACTGACGACACCGTGTCGCGATCTCCCGACAGCATTTCACCGTCCCCACCTCGCACGGCACGCTCAGCTCTTTTTTTCAAGAGCGGACATTCGCTTTCCGACAACGGCCGAAACGCTTCGTCACCGGGAATGGTCTTGATAATTTTGACGAGATCCCATGGACCTTTCAATTCCGCCGGCGCCTTGATTTGCACGAAATACATGTCATGCACCATCCGACCGTCTTCGCGGATGTAACCGCCCGTTGCAAAGATGTCGTTCACTGGAGTGGCTCGCATTTTCGCCAAAACGGCAAGCGGTTCGTCGGTGCCAAGATCCTTTACGGCCTGCAAATAGTGGCGCACCGCTGAATAGGTTCCGGCTTGAATTTGCGTCGGCATTGCCTTCATGCGCTCAAAGAAGCGCTCCGCCCAAATTCTGGCTTCGGGCGACCGGTCATGATGGAAGGCCATGGTCGCGTAGTTACCTTGTCCAAGTTGGAGCCCAATTGCTTTTACCTCGTCGAGCATCAATTGCATCGGCACCACTCGAGTGCCCGGCTTGGCTAACCTGAACTCCGCGGCTTGTTTGACGAGGTTGATTGTGTCCTGCCCGCCGGTCGCAAACGCGATCACCGCTGCTCCACTCTGCTGCGCCTGGAGGAGAAATGAGCTAAAATCGGCGTTGTTGAACGGGGGCCAGACGTGGCCGATCACCTTACCGCCTGCCTTCTCCACCGCACTGGCGCCATCACGTTCAAGCGCGCGCCCGAACGCATAATCCGAAGCGATGAAGAACCAGGTGTTGGCGTCGGGGCCGACGATGGCCCGTGCGGTGGTAGTGGCCGCGCCGTAGGTGTCCCATGTCCAGTGGATGCTGGTGGGCGCGCAAGCCTTGCCAGTAAAATCCGATGACCCAGGTCCCGAGACCAAAACAATCTTATTGAGCGGCTTTGCGATTTCTACGACCGCGAAGCCGACGGCCGAATTCGCCAGGTCGGTGGTGACATCGACATGCTCGACGTTGAACCACTGGCGGGCAATTGCCGCAATGTTCTGATGATCGGCCGAAACGATTTCGATGTGCTTGCCGGCGATCAACCCGCCGAACTCTTCGGCTGCCATTCGCGCTGCTTCTACTGAACCACGCCCTCCCGCGGTGGACAGCGGACCATTCATATCCGCCATCACGCCAATTTTGATAGTGTCGTCCGAAATCTGTGCCCTGCTAGACGACACGCTAGTGATTACAAAGATCAAGGCCACGCACAGGCTTGTGGCGAGACCAAGTTTCCTCATCGAAGTCCTCCTCTGGACAGCGTCCACCACCGGCTGTCGCGTAGATGTTTCGGGAACGGACCTGCGAGTGATCTCCAAACGCGCCAGCGACACCCTGCAATAAAGGGCGGTAGAACGATGATCCGTGAGTATTATCGAACTCGATTGCTTCGGAGCGGTAGGGCAAATTAATAGTAACGTGGGCCCTCAAGCCGATCGCACTTCATCATGGTGCCGAATGTCGAAATTGGCAATTATCTTTGTACCCAATCCCTCCGGCCCTGAGGCAGTAGTTTTACCTGCCATCGACCTAATGGAATCTCGGTTTCTGGCACTTCCCGAACCTCGGAAGATTTTCGACTTGAGCCGGTAAAGTGCGCCAAAGCGGACCTTAATCAGATCACAGTCACGATCGGACGTCTGCCGTATGGCCGAGCGTTGCCGCCCGCCTTTGTCTCCGCGCCACGCAGCAGCCTTCCCGCGAAGCGCCGGGTCCTCACCATTGCCATTGCCGCTGATAATAGTTCTGGCCGCCGCGCTGGCGCGCAGAGGTGTATTGGGAGTCCGAATTGCCCCAGCGAAGGGAGCCGAAAAAGTCGTCCCAGCCGCCACGGCCCGCGACGCGGAAATCGTCCTGGCGCTTGCGCATCGCAAGGCCGCCCTGTGGCTGATTGTTCAGGACCACGACGAACTCCGTGCGATAGTTGGTCTCGCGGTTCAGCGGCTCGTCGGAAATGACGAGCGAGGATCGCGGCAATGCGGTCGGGCCGACGCGATCGAGCACATCCTGCGGGATGGTGATACGGTCGAGCGCAGCCTTGGCGTCGTCCCCGCCATCGATCGTGACCGCCGTCCAGCGCAGACCTCCGTCGGTGCGCGCCACCGCCGTGAACACGTGCGTGCCGATCGGCTTGTCAGGATTGCGGATCGTGACCGGCACCTCGAAGCCGACCTCGAAGCCGCGCCGCACATAGAGCCGCTGCGTAGAGCGGCTGATGAAGAGCGAGACCGGCTCGAGCGTTTGCTTTGCCTCGCGCGCCGCCTTGGCGGCGTCGGACCGCTTGGCCTCGGCCGTCTTGGTGGCGGTCTGCGCCGCCGCGGCGGCGTCGAGCTTCGCCTTCGCGTCGGCCTTGGCGGTGTCGAGCTGCGTTGCCAGATCCGCGGCCTTGGCGGCGGCCTTCTGCCTCATGTCCTCGGCCTTGGCCTGGTTCGTCTTGGCAGCCGCGAGCACCCTGTCGGCCACCGCGAGTTCGGCGTCGGCGCGAGTCTTGAGCCACTCCAGCTTTTGTACGGGCGCCATTAGTTGCGGCGCCGCGCGCACCCCTGCGGCGGCGTTCACCGCCGGCGCCGCGTCGAGCTTCGCCTTCCCGTCGGCCTTGGCGGCGTCGAGCTGCGTCCCCAGGTTCGCCGCCTTGGCGGCGGCCTTCTGCTTCATCTCCTCGGCCTTGGCTTGGTTCGCCCGGGCGGCGGCGAGCACCTGCTCGGCAAACGCGAGCTCGGCGTCGGTCCGGGTCTTGAGCCATTCCAGCTTGCGCAGCGATGCCGTCAGTGGCGCCGCCGCGCGCGCCGCTATGGCGGCGGCGCTCTTCGCCTCGTCGGCCATCTTGGCGGCCTCTGTTGCCTCGCGAGCAAGCGTTTCGGCGCGCGCGGGCGCAGCTGCGATCGCCGCCGCATTCGGCACCAACAACGCCGGATCGGAAAACGCGACCGGCTCTGCGTCATTCGGCGCGATGATCACGCGCATGCCCATCGGCGTCTCGTCGAATATCTTCTCCGCAAAGTCGTAGAGCAGCCGCACGCAGCCGTGCGACGCCGCATGTCCAGGCAGCGGCCCGCCATGCAGCGCGATGCCCGACCAGGTGAGGCGCTGCATGTTCGGCATCGAGGCATCGTCATAAAGGTTCGAGTGGTGGTCCTTGTCCTTCTCCACGACGCTGAAGACGCCGGCTGGGGTCTCGCGTCCCGTAATGCCGGTCGACACCGGCGCGCGCAGGATCCAGCCGTCGGCGTCGTAGATGGTCACCTGCTGGCTCTTGATCGACACGATGGCCATGATCGGCTCACCTGCCTCGCGCGGGGCCGTTGCCTCGGTAGGGGCCGCCGGACGGGCCTGATTCGATGCGGCATAGGTAGGCGGCGCGGCGGTCAGCGCCGCCAGCGCGGCCGCAAGGGCCATGATGGAGGGAGCCCCCCATCGGCTAGTCGCCACGGTGGATTGCGCCGTCGTGAATCGATTTCTCATATCTGCTCCGGTTCAAATGTGCCCCCCCGAGGCTGTGCCAGAGGGGAATACAGACGCAACAAACGACTGGGAACGCTCGGATGGTTCTCGTTATACCGCCCCGCGGTCAATAAACTCCTCCTCGAGGGCTGCCAGGAGGTCGGGCAGAAGTCAAAGTCAGCTTCCATCCTGCCGACGATACTGAGCTTCCACGATCCAGATGTGGCACTTCCCGAACCTCGGGAGGTTTCTGACTTGAGTCCATAAAGTTCGCCAAAGCGGACCTTTTTCAGGTTGCTGACACGATCCGCAATTTTTTTGAGCGGCGCCCCCGGCCTTTCGGCTCATCACCTACGGCGTGACCTCCGCGCGCTCGACGCGCCGCGGCGCATTGAGCTCGCGCCACGTGGCGTTGGCGACATGCACCGCCGGGAACGGCTCGCGCGGCACGTACTTGCCGGCGCCGGCTTCGGCGCGCAGATCGCCGTCGAGCCAGGTGATCTTGCCGGCCGAAAGCGTCGCGCGTGGTAACCCGGTGCAGGCGAAGCCTTCGAAGACATTATAGTCGATGCAGCTGATCTGTTTCTTGGCGGAGATGGTCTTGGTGGCCTTCGGATCGAAGATCACCAGATCGGCGTCGGAACCGACCGCAACCGCGCCCTTGCGCGGATAGACATTGAGGATGCGCGCGATATTCGCCGACGTCACCGCGACGAATTCTTCCTTGGTGATCCGCCCGGTATTGACGCCGGCTGTCCAAAGAACCGGCAGCCTGTCCTCGAGCCCGCCGGTACCGTTCGGGATCTTGGTGAAGTCGGTGCGGCCGAGCCGCTTCTGCTCGGTGGTGAAAGCGCAGTGATCGGTCGCCACGACCTGCAACGAGCCCGATTGCAGGTCGGCCCAGAGGCTTGCCTGATGATCCTTGGGGCGGAACGGCGGCGACATCACGCGCCGTGACGCATAGTCCCAATCCTTATTGCGATATTCGTCTTCGTCCAGCGTCAGGTGCTGGATCAGCGGCTCGCCGAACACGCGCTGACCTGCGGCGCGCGCCCGCGCGATCGCATCATGCGCCTCGCGGCACGAGGTGTGGACGATGTAGATCGGACAGCCGGCCATGTCGGCGATCATGATCGCGCGGTTAGCGGCTTCGCCCTCGACCGCCGGCGGCCGCGAATAAGCGTGGCCCTCCGGCCCGATCACGCCAGTGCCGAGATAGTGCTGCTGCAAATGCCAGATGACGTCGCCGTTCTCGGCATGAACGAGCGGCATGGCGCCGAGCCCCGCGCAGCGCAGGAACGAGTTGTAAAGCTCGTCGTCATTGACCATCAACGCGCCCTTGTAAGCCATGAAGTGCTTGAAGGTGTTGATGCCGTATGTTTTGACCACGGTCTCCATCTCGTCGAAGACCTGCTTGTTCCACGAGGTGACGGCCATGTGGAAGCCGTAGTCGCACGCCGCGCCCTCCGCCTTGCGCCGCCAGTCCTGATAAGCGGCCAGCATCGATTGGCCGGGATTGGGAATGCAGAAATCGACCACCATCGTGGTGCCGCCCGAGAGCGCGGCCTTGGTGCCCCACTCGAAGTCGTCGGCCGTCACCGTGCCCATGAACATGAATTCGAGATGGGTGTGCGGGTCGATACCGCCCGGCATGACGTAGCAGCCGCCGGCGTCGATCACCTCGGCGCCGGCTGGCGCTTCGAGATTTTCGCCGATCGCTACGATTGCGCCGTCCTCAATCAGGACATCGGCGCGGCGCGAATGATCGTGGTTCACGACGGTCCCGCCGCGGATGAGCTTGGTCATGCGTCCATCCTGTCTGCCATTCGATTGATCCGGCGCCTCAAAGATTTCGCGCGTAGTCGTAGCGAACCGTCGCGGGAACCGAAAGGCCTAATGCCTCGGCCTCCGGGCGGATCAGATGCGGGCCTTGGAAAGCCCCCCGCTCCCGCCTGTCGGGTCATTGACAATAGGAGTATATGCTCGTACATCGGCGCATATGCACCTTTGCCGAGATAGAGGCGTCGCCAATGTCTGCTGCCGATAATTTGCCCAAAGCGGAGGATTGCAACTGCTTCGCCGTGCGGTCCGCGGCGCGGCATGTGAGCCAATTCTACGACCAGTTCCTGACCCCGATCGGCTTGCGCACGACCCAGTTCTCGATTCTGGCGAAGCTCAAGCGGCGGGGCCCCTTGACCATCAACGCGCTGGCCGAGGAGATGGTGATGGATCGCACGACGCTGACCGCAAGGTCGCATTGCTCATGGGCGGAGGGCTCGGGATCGCGCCGCTGGAGCGCATGCTGTCGGCGCTGAGCTCCGTGCGCGCCCCGCTAGCGGCGGTCGTGGTCGCGGGCAGGAACGCACGCATCGAGCAGCGGCTCATGCGCGCCGCCGAGTCGGTCGCCTATCCCGTTCGCGCGCTGCGTTTCGTCGAAAACGTCTACGACTATATGCACGCCGCCGACGTGCTCGTCACCAAGCCGGGCGGGCTCAGCACGGCGGAGGCGCTGGTCGCGCAGGTTCCGATGGTGCTGTGCAAGCCGCTGCCCGGGCAAGAGGAGCGCAACGCGCGCGTGCTCGTGGAGGCTGGGGCGGCGCTGCGCACGCGACACATCGAGGAGCTGCCCGAGGCGGTCGATGCGGTGCTGTCAGACCCGGCGCTTCGCGCGAGCCTTGTCTCCGCCGCGGGCCGGCTCGGCCGTCCCAACGCGGCCGCCGATGCAGCCGCGATGATCGCGCGCCTGGTGAAAGATCGAGAGGAGATCGTCGCATGAACCTTCCTTCCTCACGCGTCTACGGCGGATGGCTCGCATTCGTACGCGTGCTCACTGGGCTCATCTGGCTGATCCACGGCATTCCGAAGTTCCTCAACAGCAGCGCGTTCATGCCGCCGTCCGGGTTCATCGTGAGCTACGTGCAGGAAGGCATCGGAAAGACGGCCGGCCCGTACCACGACTTTCTCGTCGGCGTCGTGCAGCCCAACATCGGCATCTTCGCCGAGCTCGTGCGCCTCGGCGAAGTCTGCGTCGGAATATCGCTCGTGCTCGGACTCTTCACGCGGCTCGGCGGTCTCTTCGGCATTCTGCTGCCCCTGGATTACATGGCGGCGCGCGGCGCGCTGACGACGTTCACCGACTGGTCCACGGTCGACGCGTGCATGGCGCTGCTCTCCGCAATCAGCCTCGTGCTGCCGACCGGCCGCGTGGCCGGACTTGACGCGTTCTTCACGCACCGGCGCGTCGCGACCAAGGTGGTTCCGGAGGTCGTACCCGAGCGGCCCTTGGACCGCCCAACGGCACCGCCGTAGTCGTCACACTAGGTCTCCGTGCCGCGCGCGTGGTATAGTTTGGACCGCTTTGGGAGAGATGGCCGAGCGGCTGAAGGCGGCGGTTTGCTAAACCGTTATACGATGTAAAGTCGTATCGAGGGTTCGAATCCCTCTCTCTCCGAAGGTACGCAGAGAAGAGAAAGGTGAGCGGTCGTAGCTCAATTGGATAGAGCAACAGGCTACGAACTTGTAGGCTGGGGGTTCGAGTCCCTCCGACCGCGATTTCCTCAAGCGATCGCTATAGCCGCAGCCTTGAGCGCCGACGCCGCCGCGCATATGCGAAACGGTAGGATGTTAAAGGCGTGACGAAGCTCTATCAGCCCCTGGCCGTCGAAAACTACTGGAAGTTCATCTGCAACCACACGTTTACGATCGAGGATCGCGTCACGAGGACCTACCACGTCCACGGCCGCGTCGCGTACGCGCTTGCATTGCAGATCCCGAGCTCGCCGCGGAAGTCGGTTGACGTCGTGCAGCTCCTCGGCAACGACGCCAAGGGCAACACGTGGATCTACGGTTACCGCCTGCACGGCAAGATCGTCTCGGTCAAGCCGACGGAGGGTGGCCCCGTACTTCGAGAGCGGCGGGACTCATAACTACCGCTATTCGCTCGGCCGGGGCCTGATCGAAAAGTTCGTGCTCCGCTAGCCTCGCGGCTAGCGGCGCGCGGGCTGCAGAAAGAGGCGGCCGCGCGGATAGTCAAAGACGACGGTAAAGTGCCGCAGGAAGTCCAACCCGATAAGGATCCTGCGTCCGTTCACCAGAGCGTTGTCGAGCTTGCACGCCGTCTCGCCGAAGTAGCTCACGGGGCCGATCTGAAGGGTGTCGATGTTCCCGCACTCGACGCTGCCCATGCCGGCGCGGATTCCGACGTTGCGCGCCATCCGCAAGTGGTACTTGTAGAGGATATCCGGGCCGAAGACGATGGCGCCCGGATTACCGGTATCGAGCATCGCCATCACGGGGATGGTGCGGTCGAGCGTCATCGGTATCGCTGGGATCCAGCGCGACGTGTCGGTGTGGATATCGAGCCCGGCGGGTTCGGCCGGTTGCGTGGCCGGATCGGCAATACTCATCGTCTGGTTCTGGAAATCGACCGTGACGAGCGCGCCGGCGAAGATATCGTACCCCAAAAGGCCGTCGTAGTTCTGGCGGTCCAGCCCCCTATAGTCTCGCGAGCTGAAGTCGGTCGCCTCGACGATGACGTTCGACAGCACGTTGCCGCCGATCTCGATCGTGGCGGCGCGCCGCGTGTCGGATGGCTCGGCACCGTAGAGGCCGACCGTCGTGCCGCGTACGTTCAGCTTCGCCACCTTAACGCGATCCGCGAAAGAACGGTTTAGAAAAATTGCGTTCGCTCCCGTGTCGAGGATGAAGCGTCCTTGGACGCCATTGACCTTCGCGTAGACTAGGACGCGCTGCGGCGTCATCGTGATCGGAAACGGCTTGGGGTTTGCGAACGTCCACGTCGCGCTAGCCGGAGGAGGATGCAAGTCGTCGTCGGTTACGGTGACGTTCGGCTCGATCTTGGTGTAGCTGTACGTTCCGCCCTCATCGCCGATGCGAAACGAGCCGATCATTTTCTTTCCGCGCAGCACGTTCGTGTACGACAGGATCTCCAGCGTCGTCTCTGAGTCGCCGCCCGGATCGATCACCGCCCGCACGTATGCTCCCGAATCGGGATCGACGTCGACCTCGATCGGATCGGCGTGCGGAACTTCGAGACGCACGCTCTGAACTCGTTTGCCGTCGACGCTCACCGTCCCGCCCGTGACGCCGTCGAGCGCCGTCGTGCCCTCGTCGAACAGAAGCGTATAGCTCAGGCGAAACTTCGCGAGCTCGCCGTAAAGCGGCGTCGTGAAGCCGTTCTGGTTGGTGCTCCAGAAGACGCTGCCTGTAAACCCGTTGTCCTCCGTGGTATCGGCGCGCCTCGGAAAAACGTAGTGGTTTCGGTACACGATGCCGATGCGGTACTCGGTCGCGCGTTGCGTGACCCCGCCCTCCGCGGCGACGCGCTCGCGCAACAGGCGCAGCGTGCGAAACGTTCCGTCGCCGAACTGCCAACCGACGAAAGCGCGGTGTTTGGCGAGAAGGGCCGCGGCCGTGGAGTCGGCCGTCGCGGGCGTGCTCAGCGGCGCACTGAGGCCGACGAAGGCCAGAAGCACGGCACCGCAAAATCCGCGCTGCGACATATCCAGTCGTACCTTCCCCAGGCCGCCGCCGCCACCATTGCGGCGCTTGTCGCTGGCCGCGGGTCCTGATATACTGCGGTGTCGAAGCCGCGTCAGTGGGCCGCGGCTCGGTAGCTCAGTGGTAGAGCAGGGGACTCATAAGCCCTTGGTCGTAGGTTCAAGTCCTACCCGAGCCAAAACGCAAAGGGTTAAGGTATCATCTCATGTCGACGATTCCGTGCGATTTCTGCCCCCACCCCGTCGATCGGGGACAGATGGAGGAGATCGAGATCTCGCACTACGTGCCGGATAGCTCGGGCGAAGATTTGGCGTATGCGAGGACGTATTTCTTCGGCCATCCCGACTGCGTGCGCAAATTCTACCGTACGCTCGTGGATCACAAGCTGGATCTGTTCAAACACATTCCGAGCGCGGGATCACCGCCCGACGCGTCTCGCTGACCTGCGCCCGTAGCGTAGCTGGATAACGCACAGCCCTCCGAAGGCTGGGATCGGGGGTTCGAATCCCTCCGGGCGCGATTTCTTTTCGGAGGTTTCGGACGCCTCGCTAAGGTAGCCTCCCCATCATGGCAGAAGAGAAACTATCGTTCGCGGCCGACGTTCGACCGCTGTTTCGCGACATCGACGTAGAGCACATGGCCGACTTTGGCGTCATGCTGGACGACTATTCGTACATGTCGCAGAGTGCGAACGCGGCCAACGTGTTGGCGGCCCTGAAGGGCGACGGCCAGACGCAAATGCCGCCGCACGGCCCGTATTGGTCGGTTGAACAGATCGCGCTGTACCAGCGGTGGATAGACGCCGGCTGTCCGCCATAGACGGCGACGAAGCCCATCTGCGCCGCGCGCTCGCGCTGGCCGAAGCGGCTGCGGCCGCGGGCGACGTCCCAATTGGTGCGGTACTGGTCTGCGGGGATCTGCGGCTCGAGGCCAAGAACGAAAAAGAAGCACGGCGCGATCCTACCGCGCACGCGGAGATGTTGCTATTGCGCGAGGCCGCGCAGCGGTTGGACGCGTGGCGCCTCCAGCACGCGACGATGTACGTCACGAAGGAGCCGTGCGTGATGTGCGCGGGCGCATTGATCGCCGCGCGCATCGAACGGCTCGTCTACGGCGCCCGCGATCCCAAAGGCGGCGCCGACGGCAGCGCCTTTGACATCCTTCGCTCGCCGCGCACGAATCATCGCCTCGAAGTCGCTGCCGGAGTTCTCGAATCCGAGGCGGCCGAGCAGTTGCAGCGATTCTTCCGAGCCCGCCGCGCTCGCGGCCCGGAAAAAGAAATCGCGTCCGAGCCCTGAAGCATACCGGCGGAGAGGTGGTCGAGTGGTTGAAGGCACCCGCCTCGAAAGCGGGCGAACGTTAACAGCGTTCCGTGAGTTCGAATCTCACCCTCTCCGAATTTCTTCCCCACTTCAACTTTCCTTATCGTCTGCGCGCAGCGCAGTCCTGAGCGAGGCCGCAGGCCGAGTCGAAGGGTCGAATCTCACCCTCTCCGCCACTTTCGCTGTCATCCTGAGCCTGTCGAAGGACGCATAGGCCCGCAGTGGGGCGTCTGCGACTTTTCCGCAAAAGACAGGATGTCGAATTCCTTTGGTGTTGCGGAAAAGCGCACGAGCAGGGCCGACATGGATGTCGGCGACGAGCGTCCGAGTCGCGGGGCTATGCGTCCTTCGGGTGGAGCGAATTACGCTGCGCGGGGCAGGTGGACCGTGAAGCGCGAGCCGCTCGGGCTCGTATCGAGTGAGACCGAGCCGTGCGCGCGCTCGACGGCGCGCTTGACGATCGCCAGGCCGAGTCCCGAGCCGGCGACGTCGCGCTGCGTTCCGCGATAGAAGCGATCGAAGACGCGAGCGGCGTCGGTCGATGGTATCCCCGGACCCTCGTCGGCGACCTCGATGATCGCCTGCGTGTGTTGGGCGCGCACGCGCACCGCGATCTCGCCGACGCCGTATTTTACGGCATTGTCGGCCAGATTGGTCACGACGTAGCCCAGCTCGGTGGGATCCATGAGCGCCAGTATCCCCGGCTGCGCCGAGATCGCAAACCGGCGGTCCGGATGCGCATCCGCGATCGGCGTCACCAGGTCCGCGACGAGCGTTCCGACGTCGATCGGCACGGCGCGCGCGATCCCCTCGGGACTCTCCCAGCGCTCGAGGAGGATCAGCTTGTCGATCAGCGATCCCATGATGCGGCCCTGATCGTTCATCGTGTCGAGGATACGCTCGCGATCCGCGGCGCTGTCCATGCCGCCGCGGCGCAAAATCGCGATGAATCCCTGAACCACCGTGAGCGGCGTGCGCAACTGATGCCCCGCGTCGGCGATGAACTGCCGCATCGAGGCGTTGGCGCGATCGCGCGCGGCGAAGGCGCGTTGCAGCTGATCGATCGCGCCGTTATACGCCGCTGCCAGCTGCCCGAGCTCGTGTCCCTCGTCGGCGGCGATCGTATGCGGCGTCAGGTCGCCTGAGGCGAAGCGCTGCAGCGCCGCCGTAACGTCGTCGAGCGGCCGCAGCGCCTGGCGCGTCAGGAGCCGGGCGATCACGAATCCGCAGGCAACGGCAACGGCAAGCGCGAGGAGCAAGGGGATAAGGAACGAGCTCACCGTCGCTACCAACACGCCGTCGTTGCTGCGGACGATGACGTAGAGATCGCCGGCACGCGCGAAGAGCGGCTGCAAGCCGAACGCGGTCGCCATGCCGAGGATGATCCGGGCCAGCGGGCCGTTCGGGCGCGGATCGCCCGAGAGGTCGCCCCGCGCGCGAGCGGTGACGGTCGGCTGCGCGTCGCTCCGATGCCGGCGGTATACGGTGATGCGCGTACTCGCATCGAGGAACACGATTTCGCTGCCCGAGCCGAGCAGCAGCGACGCCGCAAACGCGCCGCCCGCCCGCGCGTTGGGAAGCGACGTCCGCGAGAGCGCAGACTGGAGCTGCGTGAGCGTGCCCGTCAGCTCGTTCTGTATCGTCCGGATGTAGGCGCCGAAGCCGAGCAGGGCGCCGATCACGATCACCGCGGCGAGCACGAGCGAGATCTCCATCGCCGCCAGCCACTGCAGGCGGCGCGCCAGGCGCGTCATCACGACGGCGTGGCTCGCAGGGAATATCCCGCGCCGCGCAGCGTCTGGATCAGCTTGACCCGTTCGCCGCTATCGAGCTTGGCGCGCAGGAACGAGACGTAGGTTTCGACTGTGTTCGGTACCACATCGCGATCCACGCCCCATACGAGGTCGAGCAACTCCGAGCGCGTCAGTACTTCTTCGGCGTGCTCGGCAAACACGCGGAGCAAATCGAACTCGCGGGCCGACAGCTCGATGCGCCGGTTGCCGCGATGTACGGTGCGGCTGGGCGTGTCGATGCTGAGATCGGCGTACTCCAGCGTTTCGCGGCCTTCGATACTAGGGCGCCGCAGGAGCGTGCGCAACCGTGCGACGAGCTCCTCGAAGTCGAACGGCTTGCCGACATAGTCGTCCGCGCCGGCGGAGAGCCCGGCGACCTTCTCGGCGATCTCCGTGCGCGCGGTGAGCATCACCACGGGCGCCGTGGTGAGGCGCCGGATCTCGGGAAGCAGCGCGAAGCCGTCGGGGCCCGGTAGCATCACGTCGAGAACCAGCACGTCCGGAGGCCAGCTTTCGAGCAGGGGCAATGCCGCCAGGCCCTCGCTGACGCTACGGACCTCGAAGCCGGCCTTGGCCAGGCCGTACTCGAGGAGCTCTCGCAAACCGCGCTCGTCGTCGATGACGAGTACGCGGGGGCGCTCGCCCGTGAAGCTCATTCTCAGACTCACTCCAGGATTCAGAACCGGCGCTTTCGGTACAATCTTGCTAACCCATGAAACGAACCGACGGCTCCTTGCGATTGTTCTGTGCGGCTTTCGCAATCCTAGCCGCGGCCGGCTGCGCCCACCGCCAGAGCGCCAAGCAGCCCGCGGCGCCGTACGTCCAGACGAGCGTCGCGAACTACGGAACGGTCCAGCCGTCGCAACGCCTTGCCGGGCATCATCGCACCGTACCAAAACGTCGCCATTCAGAGCTCGCTCGCCGAGCCGGCCGATGCGGTCTACGTGCGCGAGGGCGACTCCGTGCGCGCCGGACAGGTCCTGGCGCAGCTCGACACGTCCGACCTACAGGCGCAGATGCAATCGGATCTCGCGACCGCCAACAGCAATCACGCGAACACGACGCACACGGTCTATCAGGGTTCGCTCTCGATCGCGCAGGGCCAAGACACGGTTCGGAACGACGAAGCCGCGGTGCGGCAAGCGCAGCAGACGCTCACGAACGACCAGACGAATTTGACGCGCGATCAGAATCTGCTCGCGCAAGGCTACGTTTCGCAGCAGTCCGTCGACGCGCAATCGACGCTGGTTCGCAACGATCAACAAGCGCTCAATTCCGCGAACGCCAACCTGGCGTCGGCGCGCTCCACCGTGCAAGCCAACGGGACGCTTTCGGGCCAGGGCCTGCAGGCCGCCGCCGTGCAGCAATCGCAGGCGCAGGAAGAAGTCGCGCTCGCGCAGGCGCAGCAGGTTCGCGTACAGATCGGCAAGGCGACGATCGTCTCGCCGATCGACGGCGTGGTAGTCAACCGTAACTTCAATCCCGGTGAGTATCCCGGCAACCGCGAGCTGTTCACGCTGCAGCAGGTCAATCCGATCTATGCGGTTCTCCACGCCTCGAGCGAGCAGATCTCCGGCATTCAGCCCGGCGCCGCCGCGAACGTCACCGCCGCCCAGGCGAATGGTCCCGGGCGTTTCACCGGCCGCGTGGTCGGCGTTCTAAACGAAATCAACCCCGGGTCGACGGATTTCCAAGTGAAAGTGCAGCTTGCCAATCCGCAGCAGCGCCTACGGCCCGGGATGGTAGTCCAAGGACAGATCGCCACGCTTCCGCTGCGGGGCGTGCGCGTGCCAACGACCGCGTTCACCGACGACAACCACGATGCCGTCATGACCGTTCAATCCGGGAACAGCATCAAGACCGTCAAGGTCGCCGAACTCGGCAGCGACGGCACGACGTCCATCGTCAATGGCATCACGGCAGGGACGCGCGTGGTCAGCGACGGTCAGACGAGCGTCGGCGACGGCGAGAAGGTCTCGTTCCAGCAGTGAACTTCAGCCTCACACGGCTCTTCATCAATCGGCCTACACTCGTCTTCGTCATCGTCGCGCTGATGACGTTTGCCGGCGTTCTATCGACCGCCACGATCGTCAAGCAGCTCTATCCGAACGTCAGCCAGCCGACCGTGACGATCTCGGTACAGTACGGCGGCGCCTCGGTGGCCGAGATGCGCGACAACATCGTCCAGCCTATCGAGCAGAACCTCGCGGGCACGCCCGACCTGCAGACCATGAACTCGGTCGTGCAGCAAGGCTCGGCGACGGTCACGGCGATCTTCGACATCAGCTCGGATACCGCGACCGACCTCGCGCTGACGAACAAGGCGATCCAGGAAGCGGAAAAATACCTCCCGACCAACATCATTCCGCCAACCGTCAACCTGCGCGATCCGTCCCAATCCATCGTCGTCACGCTGGCGCTGTACTCCAATAAGCTCTCGCTGGCGCGTCTTGCGATGTATGCCACCAACGTGATCGCGCCGCAGATGGAACAAGTGCCCGGCATCTCGTTCGTCAACGTGGGCGGCGTCGTCACGCCGGCCTACGAGGTGGTGGTCGACCCGAATCGCCTCACCGCCGCGGGCCTGACGATCAACGACGTCGTCAACACGCTAACGCTCGATAACCAGCGCGTGCCTGGCGGCTACGCCTACGAGCCGAACCGGCAAACCACTATCGACATCCGCGGCGACATCCAAGATCTCAACAGCGTCCGCAACCTGGCCATAATCCCCGCGGGCGGCGGAGCCGGCGCGGGCTCGGCGATCGCAAACAGTACCGGCGGCCAGGTCGAAAACTACGTCGGCGGCGTCGGCGCGCTGCCGGGCATCGTCAATCCGTGGACGGCATCGAACGCCGTAGTGCGCATCGGCGACGTCGCGACAGTCTCGGAAGGCTACGAGCCACGGCTGCAGTACGCCCACATCAGCGGCAAGCCCGGGCTCTTCATGCAGGTTCAGAAGGCATCGACCGGGAGCGAAGTCGACTCCTCGAACAACATCCTGAAGGCGCTGCCGCAGATCGAGCGACAGTTCCCCGAGATCAGTTTCCGTGTGATCAACGTGCAGTCCAAGTTCACCGGACAACAGATCTCCATCGTGACCCGGACCCTGATGGAGGCGATCCTCCTCACCGGCATCGCGATGATCTTCTTCCTGCGCTCGTGGCGCAGTGCCATCGTCGTCTGCGTGTCGATCCCAACCTCGCTCGCGATCGCGATCACGGCCATGAAGCTCATGGGCCTGACGATCGACACGATCTCGCTGCTCGGCATGTCGCTCGTGATCGGCATCCTCGTGGACGACTCGACGGTCGTGCTCGAGAACATCGAGCGACACTTCACCGAGCTCAAGGAGCGCCCTGAAGACGCGGCCGTGCGCGGCCGGGAGGAAATCGGCGCCGCCGCCGTGGTCATCACGCTGGTCGACGTCGTCGTGTTCTTCCCGATCGCATTCATCCAGGGGCAGGTCGGCCGGCAGATCGCCGAGTTTGCCATCGTCGTCGTGATCTCGACGCTCACGTCGCTGTTCGTGTCGTTTACGATCACGCCCACACTGGCCGGGCTCTGGGCGCTGCGCTCGCACTGGAAGCCCTGGCGGGTCGTTAACTGGTTTGGGGACAAATTCGATCAGACCCGCAGTTGGTACACCGGGCGGGTCCTGCCGTGGAGTCTCGATCACGGCCGCCTCGTTGCGCTCTTCTGCGCGGGCACGTTCGTATTGGCGCTGGCTTTGGTCGGCCTCGGGATCGTCGGCGAGGAGTTCATCCCGCCGGTCGACCGCGGCGAGATCTTCGTCCAGCTCTACTATCCGATCGGCACCCCGATCCAGACGGTCAAGAACGGCACGTTTGCGCTCGAGCAGAAGCTGCTCGACACGTCCGATGCGTTCGCCAACACCGCGGTGGCCGGAGCGTACGCCGCGTCGTTCGGCGGCTTCGTCTCGCAGAGCAACGTGGGCCAGGTGCACTTCTGGCTGAAGGACGGGCGTAAGCATCCCACCGACTATTGGGTCACGCAGTTCCGCAAGATCGCGCGACAGAGCTTGCCGCCAGGCGTCCAGGCGGTCGTCGTTCCCGCCACGTCGACATCGGGCGGCAACACGCAGCCCATCGACTTCCTAGTGACCGACGTGACCGGGGGCGACCCGACGCCCTACGCGCAAAAGATCGAGGCGCTGCTACAGAAAGTCCCCGGAGCGACGAGCGTGAACAGCACCGGAACGCAGCTCGCGCCCGAGATCTCGATCCAGTTCGACCGCAACAAGGCGCAGGCGCTCGGCGTGGATCTCGGACAGGCCGCGGAAGCCGCCGGCGCCGCGTTCGGCGGAAACCAGGCGACGCAGTTCGAGACGACGGCCGGCCTGGAGCAGGTCCAGGTGATCTATCCCAGCTCGTACCAAACGACCCTCGACGAGCTCAAGTCGGTAGCAATCCGGTCTTCGAGCGGCAACATCGTGTATCTCAGCGACATCGCGCGCTTCGTGTCGACGCCGACGCCGCCGTTGGTTACGCGTACCGACCGTAACAACGTAATCCACGTCGATGCGAACTACGCGGCCAACTCGTCGCTCTCGGCCGTCGAAAACGGCTTGCTCAAACGCCTTCCGTCCCTCCACCTGCCGCCCAACATCGTCGCGCGCCCGGCGCCGCTCGGGCAGCAGGACTTCATGCATCAGACGCTCGTGGGCATGGGGCTGTCGATGATCGTGTCGATTATCCTCGTCTACCTGTTAATGGTCGCCCTCTACAACAGTTACGTCTCGCCATTCATCATCATCTTTTCCGTGCCGGTGGCGGCGATCGGCGCCATCGGCGCGCTCCTTTTGACGCATCGCACACTGAACCTGTTCTCGCTGATCGGCACGATCTTGCTGATCGGCATCGCGACCAAAAACGGGATTCTGCTCGTCGACTATGCCAACACGCTGCGAACGCGCGGGCTCGACAAGCTTTCCGCGATCAAGGAGAGTGCGCACACGCGGTTCCGGCCGATTATCATGACGAGCTTCTCGGTAATGGCCGGCAACCTTCCCCTCGCGATCGCGCTCGATCCGGGTTCCGCGTCGCGTTCCAGCCTGGGCATCGTCGTGATCGGCGGTGTGCTGAGCTCCCTGGTGCTCACGCTGCTGCTCATTCCCAACGTGTACATGTGGGTCGCGCCGCGTGACCATCCGTCGCCGAATGGCAAACAGCGCGGAAAGGCCGAGCAGCTGACGCTGGAGCCGCAGGCGGTGCTCGAGCCGCAGCCCGCGCATTGAGCGAACGAGCCGCCTACTGGCTCTTCGGCATCCTCTTGAGCGCTGCGATAACCGTCGCGCTCGGCCGCGGGCTGATCAAGGAGCGCGGGATGAAGATCCTGCCGCTCCTCTGCGGAGTGGCGTTGGCGTTCGGACTGATCTTCGGGTGGGCGATCAACGGTTACATCGACTACGTCCGAGCCTCCGCAGAGATGCGTTAGAAGGCCGCTAAGGAGTGGGCGTCGCCTCCGGCATGGGAGTTCCCGCCAGCCGGGGATCGGGCGCCTGTGCCGGAAACGCGATATCGCTGAACGTCACGTCCGCGATCACCTTGAAGGTCATAAACAACGCGTGTTGCGTCGCGCTGAACCGGCCGTGCACGACGACCCAGTGACCGTCGATCACCGCGTAATCCAAGTCGATGATTTCGTCCCCGCCAACCACGCGCATCTCGATTTTGGAGGGTAGGCGCGTGGTGCCGTCCTCGACGATCTCCGACGGATAGAACCCCTGCTGGACGCGGGGCGTCGGATCGATCAGCAGGTGCAGGGCGGCGTCCTTCGAGTCGGGCGCGTAGCGCACCGCCCAGTAGCTATTGTATGGTACGACGACGGTCACGCTCGGATCGGCTTCGGGTAGTCGCAGAAAGAGCGGCGCCCCGCGCTGCAGCGTGATATCGACGCGCTTGAGGTTCGCGAAGTAGCTGAACGTGAACGCCGACAGGGGATCGAAATACGCGACGACCGGGAAGGCCTGGCCCGTGCGATTACCACCGTTCGGGAGGTCCTGCATGACGGCGTAGTCGTCGCCCACCCGTACCGCGATCGAGCGGTTGATGTCCTGCGTCCGTCCCAACGTCGGCGCCATGACGTGGGTGCGTTCGATGTAGGTCATGTAGACCGGCGGGTTGGCGTTGTAGTACGCGCTCGTGCGGTTGATCAGAATCGCAAAGGCAAGATCCGGCGTCATCATCGCGGCGATCTGCCTTCGCCGGAGGGAAGGAAAGTACCGGTGCGTTAACTTCGGCTCCGATGGCGTTAGAGATCGACGAAACGCTGGCCCGCCGCGTCGTGGAGCTGCGGCGGGCGATACATCGGCGGCCGGAGCTAGGCTTCGAAGAACACGAAACGGCAGCGCTGGTCGAGCGAGAGCTCGACTCGCTGCAGATACGTCATCGGCGCGTTGCGCAGACCGGCGTCATAGGATACGTCGAGGGCGCCGCGCCGGGAAAGGCCGTCGCCCTGCGGGCCGACATGGACGCGTTGCCGATTGGCGAGCGCAGCGGTCTGCCGTTTGCCTCGGAGATCGACGGCAAGATGCACGCGTGCGGCCACGACGGGCACACCGCCATGCTACTCGGCGCGGCCGGCGTGCTCGCGGCGATGCGGCCGGCGATGCGCGGAACGGTCGTGCTGCTCTTTCAGCCGGCGGAAGAAGGCCCCGGCGGAGCGCTCCCGATGCTCGAGGAGGGGGCGCTCGACGCGCCGCCCGTCGAGGCGATCGCGATGCTGCACGTCGATACGCGTCTCGACGTCGGAACAATCGGCGTGACGCCCGGGCCCGTGAACGCCGCGACCGACGAGCTCTACATTACGGTGCGCGGACGCGGCGGCCACGGCGGGTATCCGCATACGGCCGTCGATGCGCTGCCCGCGGCGGCGGCCATCGTCTTGGCCCTACAAAACGTCGTCGCGCGCGAAACCGACCCTCTGGCGAGCGCCGTCGTTACGATCGGGACGATCGCTGGCGGCTATCGGAGCAACGTGATCGCCGACGAAGTCGCGCTGAGCGGCACTCTGCGCTCGCATGACGCGGCGGTTCGCGAGGCGCTCATCGAGAAAGTTCGGCGCGTCGTCGCCGGAGTCGCGGCGGCGTATAGCGTCGAGAGCGATGTGCGCATCGTCCGTGGATATCCCGCGGTCATCAACGACGCGGCTCTCGCCGAGAGCTTTTCCCGCTGCATTCGCGAGCGAAGCGCGCTGCGCGTCGAGGCGCCGGACGCGACTATGGGGGGCGAGGATTTCGCGTATTTCGCTCAGCGCGTCCCGGGGCTGTTGATTCGGCTCGGCGTACGCAGCGAGTCGGCGGGCGCCGTCCATCCCGGGCACAGCCCGCTGTTTCGCATCGACGAAGCCGCGCTGCCGTTGGGCGTCGAGACGCTCGTGCTCTTTGCGCTGTTCGCGCAGGAGTCTCGCCGCGTTAACCCGGATTAAGACGGGCGATATGGCTGTCGCCGATGACGTATTTACGCCAGGTCTTCCCACGCATGGCTCGAGCCTCGACGTCGACTGCTCCGCGGAGGACGCATTCGCGCTGCTCTGCGCCGTAGAGAAGTGGCCGGTGTGGCTATCTTTCCTGCGCAGCGCGCGCCGCGCGAGCTCCGAGCCGTTGGACCTCGGGAGCGAGGTGATCATCCGCTCCGCCCTTCCGGGCAATGAAGAGGAGCTCTACGAGGTCGACGGGCTCATCGCCAACTACCGGCTCTCGCTCGTCGGTGCGTACTCGGTACGCAGGCGGATCGATTTCCGGATCGAGCGGCGGACCTCGTGCACGCGCATCCACATGCGGCTCGCTTACCCGGCGTATCACGGGCGGTTTGGGCTGCTGCTCGACCGCTGGCAACGCGGGCGCCGTCTGGCCAGCGCGCTGGACGACTCCTTGATCCACTTCAAGGGACTGGTCGAGTACCGGCGCGACGCGCCGGTCTTAGCCGACTTCTAAGCCTGCCGGAGCCGACGCTTAGCAGTCATTGACCGAGAGTGCCAGGGAGATTATACTCTGACCATGCCGCTCTATGACTACGCCTGCACGCGTTGCGGCCGAATCCACGAGGTGCGTCACGGCTTCGACGAGGCCAACGAGGCGCCGTGCGCGAGTTGCGGCGCTCCCTTGCGGCGCGTGTTCAATGCCGCTCCAGTGCTGTTCAAGGGCTCGGGCTTTTACGTGACGGACTCCCGCAGCTCCGGCGCCGGCAACAAAAGCGAAAAGACCGAAAAGACCGAAAAGACCGACAAGCCCGAGAAGCCCGCCAAGGCCGAGAAGAGCGCTACGCCTGCGTCGCCGGCCTCGGAACCGGCGGCCTAGCCCGTCTGCAGGCGCTCGAGCGCCGCAGCGAACTCCGGAAAGCTGACGTCCAGGCTCGCATCGCTATCGATGGCGAGCGGTCCCGCTGCGCACCCCAGCACCGCCGCGGCCATGGCGATGCGGTGGTCGTCGTGCGTCGCGACCAGCGTCCCATGCGGTGCCGGACGGCCCCCGGTGATGGCGATGCTATGCCGCTCCGAGGCGGCGCGGATGCCGACGGCGCCGAGCAGCTGCTCGATGGCCGCGACGCGATCCGATTCCTTCGTACGCAGGTCGGCGACGCCGTCGATCGTCGTGGTGCCGGCCGCGAACGCCGCGGCGACGGCAATCAGCGGGATCTCGTCGACGGCACGTAGCGCAACCTCAGGGCCGATTCGAGCGGCGCGCAGCGCTTGGTGCTTCACGGCAACGTCTGCCACCGGCTCGCCGCAGCCCGGCCGCTCGTTACGCAGCTCGATGCTCGCGCCCATCGCGCGCAGCGCGTCGAGGAACCCGGTGCGCGTGGGATTGACGCCCACGTCGCGCACCAGGATCGCGCTGTCCGGCGTTATCGCGGCCGCCGTGATGAAGAATGCGGCGGCCGATGCGTCGCCCGCAACCTCCAGCCGGCGGCTCGCGAGCGTCGCCCCATTCAGCGCCACGGTGCGGCCGGTCCACTCGACCGTCGCGCCGAGATAGCGTAGAAGCCGCTCCGTGTGATCGCGCGACCCGCGATCTCCGTCGATCCGCACCGGGACGCCCGCAAACAGTCCGGCAAACAACAACGCGCTTTTCACCTGCGCCGAAGGCGCCAAGAGGATGAACCGGCGCGTCTCCACCGCCGGGGTGCCGGACAGTTGGAGCGGCAGACGCCCTTCGGATGTGCCGATCTTCGCACCGAAGGCGCGCAGCTGTGCCACGACGGGCTCCATCGGGCGGCGTCGGAGCGACGCGTCACCGTCGAATCTGGCCGCCACATCGGCGCCGCTGCAGGCGCCGAGGAGCATCCGGGCGGTCGAACCCGAGTTCATACAGTCGAGCGTGGCATCCGGCGATCGCCACGGCCCGGGGTGCACGACGACGTCGTCGCCGTCTCCCTCGATGCAGGTGCCGAGCGCGATGAGCGCTTGGCGCGTGGCGTGAACATCGCGGCCCGGGTTGAGACGCGAGATCCGCAACGGGCCGACGCAGCGGGCGCCCACGATCAACGCCCGGTGCGAAATCGACTTGTCGCCGGGGACGCCGACGTTGCCGCGCAGCGGACCGGGATGAAAGGTCGCGACCTTGCCGGGCATCAGCGGCTTAGTTTTTCGACAAGGAGTCCATCATCATTTCGTAGCAAGCAGCGCGAAGCGATTTAGCACGATAGAGCCTGCTTTTTCACACGAAAGGACCCGATGAACAAACTAGATTTGGTGCGCTCGGCGGTCGATCGGCTCGAGCTCTCGCGTAGGGATGCGGTCGCATTGATCGACGGCGTTTTTGACGACATTCAAGCCGCGGTGATTGCAGGCGAGCCGGTCAAGATCCCAGGCTTTGGTCAGTTCAAGGTTCGCGATCGCGCCGCGCGCATGGCTCGCAATCCGGCGACGGGCGAGCAGGTAAAAGTGCCCGCTAAGCGCGTCTTCAAGTTTCTGCCGGCAAAGGCGCTCAAAGAAGCCGTGATGTCCAAGCGCGGCGCACGGGGCGGCGCGGCTCGCAAGAAGGCCGCATCGAAGGCACCGGTGCGCAAGACCGGTGCGGCCAAGAAGACCGGCGCGCGGAAGAAGCGCTAGAACTTTTCCGTTTCGAAAGACGTTATCACCACGCGCGGCGCTCATCGCGAACGGCTCGTAAGTTTCCGCGCTACTCTCGACGAGGAGTCATCATGCGACGTTTAGGCATTCTTTTATCGGCGCTCGTGCCGGCGGTTCTGATCGCCGGATGCAGCGGCAACGCGGGCGCGCCGATCGCGAGCTCCGGCACATCGGCGACCCCGTTGGATCGCTCGATCGGGATGACCGCTGCATCGCAACTGCTTCACTTTCGGCACACGCCGGCGTATCCGCCGCCGCGGCGCCATCGCATCACGAGCGCCGAACGCGCCCGCGCGCTCGCCGCCGGCTGGACGCCGGTCACCTCCGGCGCTCCGTGGACTAATGGGCCGGGTACCGAGATCCTGATGACCAATGGAACGGTGATGGTATCGGATTACTGCACGAGCAATTGGTTCAGCCTCACGCCGGACCAGAACGGCAACTACATCAACGGCACGTGGACCAAGATGGGCTCGCTGCCGTCCGGCTACGGGCCGCTCTACTTCGCCTCGGCGGTTCTGGCCGACGGCAAATTGATCATCAACGGCGGCGAGTATAACTTCTGCAATGGAGACGAGACGAATAAGGGAGCCATCTACGATCCGTCCACCAACGCCTGGACGGCGGTGACGGGGCCGCCGGGCTGGAGCGAGATCGGCGACGGGCAGAGCGCCGTGCTCGCCAACGGCACGTACATGCTCGGCAACTGCTGCACGAGCGATCAGGCGCTCTTGAACGAGTCGGCGATGACGTGGACGCAGATCGGCACGGGCAAACACGACCCCAACAGCGAGGAGGGCTGGACGCTGATGCGCAACGGCACCGTGCTGACCGCGGACGTCGAGGGCCAGCCGAACTCCGAATATTACAACCCCACGAGCAACACGTGGCAGACGGCGGGTAACCTCCCCGTGAACCTCAGTGTCTGCACCGAGATCGGTCCGCAGACGATGCGCCCGAACAACACCGTCTGGGTCGCGGGCGCATCGGGTCTGTCGGCAATCTACAACAACCGGACAAAGGCCTGGACGCAAGGTCCATCGTTTCCGGTCAGCAGCGGCGTACAGCTCGGCACTTCCGATGCTCCGTCGTCGTTACTGCCCAACGGACAGGTGATGGTCGTCGCTAGCCCGGTCAAGCCTCCAAATGGCTGCTATCTGTCTCCGGCCACGTTCTACCTTTTCACCGGCAAGAAGCTCAAGAGCATCGTCGCCCCGCCGGATGCTCCGAACGACGCGAGCTACGACGTCCGGCTGCTGGTGTTGCCGACGGGCCAAATCATGGAGGACGACGGCTCCACTGACGTGGAGGTCTATACCGGCGGAACGACGCCGTATCCGGGCATCGCTCCCGCGATAAGCTCGGTGCCGTCGTCGCTGACGCCGGGGAGCACGTACACCGATTCAGGGCAAGCGCTTCAACGGCTTCTCGCAGGCGAACTTCTACGGAGACGACGTGCAGGAGGCCACGAACTTTCCGCTCGTGCGCATCGTGAACAACTCGACGGGGCACGTGTTCTACTGCAAGACGCACAACCACAGCTACATGGGCATCGGCTCGAACAAGACCGTGACGACCATGTTCGACGTGCCGTCCGGCATTGAGACCGGCGCGAGCACGATCTATGTCGTCGTCAACGGCATCAAGTCCGCCGGCGTCAGCGTAACGGTCAGCTAGCCTTCCGGGCAGACTATACGGCGGCGGCGCCTCCCGCTAGGGCGGCGTCGCCGTCGGACCCGGCTGGTAGACGAAAGGCCTACTTGATCTCGATGTAGATCGCTTCGAAGGGCTGGTCCGTGTTGTTCACCGGATCGTGCTCCCACGGCTCGTCGAAATTCATGAAGTCGCCCTTCTTGGCCAGAACGCGCTCGGCTCGGCCGTCCGGGAACTTGAACGTAAAGTCGCCGTCCGTCAGGAAGATGCCGACCCCGCGCGCGTGCTGGTGCATCACCGATTGGTCTCCGCTCCCGTAGCGAATGCGGACGACGCGGACCGTATCCGTATCCGCCTCCACCGTGTAGTGCTTCGGGTCGAGGGAAACGGCGTCGCGTTCGAGTTTCGTCGTTGGCGCCATGGCGCAGGCCTTTCCGCACGTTTCGTGCCACGCGTAAGGAATTTCCGGCCGTTCGGGGCCTGCCGGTGGATGCCTTTTTGGCCGCTGCACTCGCTGCAACGCCGAAAAAGACCGGCAAACTCTGAGCCTATCGGAAGATTCTAGCATCGTCGGCTTCGACGATGTCCATGACGAACTCCAATTCCGGATGCTCTCGCAGTGTTTCCGCGTACTCGTCGCGGAAGTATGCTTCGTCCTCGGAGTGTTTCGGTCTGATGCGGCGTAGCGTCGCGTTAATCGCAGAGTACTGCGACGAATCGGTTCGCTCGCGCAGCCAAGCTGCGACTTCGTCTTCCGTCGCGGCTAGTCGAACGGCTTCCTGGAGGTCGTTCTCGCTGACGCCGAGCCGCTCGAGCAAGTAGCCCGAGATTCCCTTGATCTTTCCGTTGATGAAGTACGAACCCGGGTTCCCACCGGGCAGCTGAGCTCGCAGCTTATCGATCGTGCGAGGCATCAGCATCAGCCCATCCAGTTCAGCATAACCACTCCGTGGCGGCCTGTTGCGTAAATCTAATGGTTCCATCCGTTCTGATGGTTTCTCGTAAGATGCCGCTCACTCCAGCATCTTGCAGCCGGTACCTGAGGACCCGAGGACTCCTCTGCCTAAACAATAGGCGTGCGTGACACGCTTTCGCGTTTGGCCGTCGTCGGGGTTCTTTTCGCTCTTCCGTTGAGCGCGAATGCGCAGACGAAGCCGCTGCGCCACCTCGTCTACACTTTTACGTGGGGAACCAGCACCGATCTGCAAATGCAGAACTCCGGCATGACCGACAGCGGCGGCACGAGTGGATCGGGCACGAGCGATTTCACCGGCGGCACCCAAGACAAGGGGACGATCACGGTCGATATCATGCGCGAGCAACCCGATCGCGGCCTGGTGATCAGCTGTGAGCGAGCAAGCGCAAGGGGGCCGCTCGGCCGTCGCGACAACGTGCGTCGTGTTCGGTAACACCAACGTCATTTGCGATTCGAACGGCAAGGTGAATGCCGAGGAGCTCGCGCTGGCGCGCCTGCTCGGGCCGGCCTTCGTCGATCCGACGCAGCTCGACGCCAAGCAGCATTGGCAGGTACGACAGAATGCGCCGGAGTTCACGACCGTCTCCGACTTCGTCATCGCGCAGAACGCCGCCGGCGTCATGAAGATCCTCGAGACACGAACCGTGGCGGGCACAACCACGCGTTCGTACACACGAAACATTACCGCAACGATCGACTACGATTTCAACAAGACGATCCCGACATCGCTAAGCGAGGACGTCGTCGAACGTAGTCAGGGTGTCAATCAATATCAGACGGTCAAGTCGCAGACGACGCTGCAGCTCGAAAGCGACTCGCTGGTCTCACGCCCCTAGCTGCCGGCGCGCTGCGCGGGGCTCAAATCCCCTGGGGAAGGTGGGAGTCGAACCCACATGAGTTGCCTCGGCCGCTTTTGAGGCGGCTGCGTCTGCCATTCCGCCACTTCCCCGCGGAGCTACGGCTGTTTCGCGTCGATCAGTTGCTGTGCCTCGGCTATGCTATGGACCGGATAGATGCCGAGGCCCATCTCCACCGATCGGCGGGCGAAGATCAAGCTCACGAGCTCGGCGCCGCGCGTCTGCCGGAGGTCGACGCGCGCCACGTCTCCGTGACGCCAGCGCAACCTTACCAGACGCGTGCCGTGCAGAATTCCGACTGCATCGCCATGGCCGGACGTGACGGCTCGGTCGCGCGGAGCGAAGGTGAAACCGGAGACGACTCTCGAGTCGAGCCGTCGAGCGCGTGTCGCGCGGCGCAAACTCCTCCGCGACGACGAGCTCGCTGCTTCCCCCGCGCAGCGTCAGCGTTCGCTTGAAGAGCGCCCCGCCGCGCGGCAGGTCGGGCGCATCGTACGAGCACGTGACCCGAGCGGTCGTTCCAAGATCGATGCGATCGCAAGCATACTCGCGGTTGAACGTGCCCGCCGGCAGCGGGTGCGTGTACCCCGCGATGTAATCGCGCGACGACACCGGCGGTTGCGGATCGGTCGCATCGCGCAACAGGCCAATGCTCGTGGCCGCGTTGCCGCCCGCCCGGTCGTCGAGCTCCGCGATCCGCGCCCCCGCGAACGGCGCGAAGACGACGCGCACGTCTCCGTTTGCGAGCACCTGTCCCTTCGGGTCCGCGAACGGCGGCGGCGTCCCGCGCGGGGCCGCCGGTTCGGCCGGCGCAGCGAGGCCGCGGGCCCCGACCGGAACGACGCGCATCGCATCCGGAGCAACGTCGAACGCAGGCACGGCAACGACGCGGCGCCCTAGGTGAACGCTCCCGAGCGCAATGCGCCGGCGGACGCCGCCGGAATTGATCGCGACGACGAAGCCGTACGACGAATCGTCGGCAAGCAGCAGCGTGGTGTTCGGCACGGCTCGGGCGCGCGCGAAGGGATGAATCGCCGCTACACCCGCGGCGATCCGGCCGCTCTTACGCAGGTCGCGCAGTCGCGCAGCGGCCCACGGCTGCACGCGCACGCCGCCGATGCCCGTTAACGTCAGCGGAAGGAGAAGCATCTTCGTTCGCAGCGCGCGATCGTTCGTCGCGGCCAAATCCACGAGCGTGCAGCTCAAGCCGCGCGCGTTGCACGCGCGCTGTAGATCCACGGTCGCGCCGGCCAGCGCCGCGAAGTCGTCGTTGCTTAGGCTGCCCGGTCGAAATAAGCTCGCGGGCCAGACGATCGAAGCGTCCGCGGCGACGTGCGTGCGCGCAAGTAAACCGCCATACCGCGCGATCAGGTCGCCGAACGCGCGCGTCGGCGCGTAGCGCGGCGCGGCCCGCAAATCTACCGTGAGTGCCGCGTCCCAGGCGTAGGACCAGTTCGCCCACGGCGCCTCCCAACCGTGCGGAGAGATCGTGTCCTGTACGGGAAAGTTCACGACGCCGTGCGCGCCGTTGCGCAGCAGCTCGCCCAGCGCGAGCCCGGTGTTCGCCGGGTCGCTCGGTCGCGGCGCGCCCTCGTCGGCGCCCTGGAACCATCCGGCCTGGAACTCCGACTGCATGACCGGGAAGCGCGGCTGCGTCTGCAATAATCCCGTCGCGAAGTCCAGGTCCGCGAGATCGTGCGCCCCGATGCGATACGAGCCGCTCTGGTACCAGTTGCCCCACGCCCAGACCGGCGACGCCGCCGTAACCTTCATCTCGTACGTGTTGACGAAGAGCGGAACTCTACTGCCGGCGATCGACTGCACCGCGGAGCGAAGCCAGCCGATGTAGGCGCGCCAACGTGGGGCCGGCCAGGTGTCGTTGTCCAGATACGCGCCCTGGTCGTCGTCGAGCGCGATCGCCAGCACGTCGCGCGAGTACGGTTCCACGGCGCGCAGCACGTCGCGCAGCCATGCCGCGGCGGCCTGCAGGTGCGTTCCGTTGGCGAGCCATTCCGCCGCGGCCGCATCCGCGTGCGCGTTCTGCAACGTCGCGGTGGCGGGATAGCGCCCTTCCAGGACGTCGTGCAGCGGCATGTGGTACTCGGGGCGCTGAAGCAGCCACGCCGGATAGCCGCCATTGCGCCACTCGTTTCGAATGACGGGCCCCGGCCGAAGGATCAGCCTGAACCCGAGGTCGTGCGTCAGCGCGAGCAGTCCGAGGAGATCGCGCCTGCCGTCGGTCGAACCGCTGAAGTCGGCGACGCCCTCGTTGGGTTCGTGCCAGTTCCAAATCACGTAGAGGTCGAGCGTGTTGATGCCCAGCCGCTTGTACGCGAGGAGGGCGTCGCGCCAGCGCTCGCGCGGAATCCGCTCGTAAAAGAACGCGGCGCCGTAGACGAAGAATGGGCGGCCGTCGACGCGTGAAGATCGGATAACCGCGGTCGGACGCGACGCGCGCCGTGTTCCAGGAGGACCAGCCCGCAGCCGCCGCGTTTCCGCGTGGAACCACGAAGAGCGCGAGCGCGGCGAGCGAGGCGAGTGCGAACGGCCACCAGCGCCTGCGGCGCGCCACCACCAAGAACACGACCGCGCCTGCCGCGAGCCAACCCACGCCGAGCGCGATTGCGCCGGCCCCGGAGCCCACGAAGGCGAGGCTCCATCCGGCCAGCGCGATCGCGGCGGGCAGCGGATAGAGCGGCATGCGAAACGGTGCCGCGACGCGCCGAGCCCGCAGCAATCCGAGTGCGACGATCTGCGCGATGCCTTGAATCAACACGATTCCCGCCGTTAAAAACGCGATCACCTGATCCAGCGTGAACAGGCTCGCGACCAGCGACAATGCGCCGACGACGAGCAGCGCGACGTGCGGAATCTCTTTGCGCGGATGCAACCGGCCGAATGCGGGAAGAAACGCTCCGTCCCGGGCCGCGGCGAACGAGATTCGCGAGAAGCCGAGCAGGTTGCCGTACAGCGACGCGAACGCGGTAACCAACACGAGCAGCGTGACCCCGATCGCCGCGACGCGTCCCCACGTGCGCTCGACGACGAACGCGCCAACGTACTGCGCCTGCGCCGTGGGCACGCCGTGCGAATCGAGCAGCGAGCGCCACGGTACCGTGCCGAGCACGCCCACCTGCAGCAGGACGTACAGGATCGCCACCAGCACGACGGAGATCACGATCGAGGCCGGGATCGTCCGCTGCGGCCTCGCGACCTCGTCGCCGAGCAGGGCGGCATCCGCGTAGCCGACGTAGTCGTAGAGCGTGATGACGAGCGCGCTCGCGAAGCCCGCCAGAAACGCCCAGTTCAAGCGCAGAGGCTGCGCCAGCGCGAGGGCTTGGCCGAAGTCCGCGTGCGACAGCCCGGCGAGCGCCACGAGCGCGACCGTCAGCACGGCCGCGACGGCGAGTACATTCCCGACCGACGCGACCTGCGACGTGCGCCGGTAGAGCAGCGCCAGCGTCAGCGCGCCGATCCCGACCGCCGCCGCGTCGTGCGCGACGACGTTGCCGGCCAGCGGCGGAAACAGATACGCCGCGTAGTTCGCGAAGCCGATGTAGCCGCTCGCCAGCAGGCACGGAGCATATAAGAGGAACTGCCAGTTGAAGAGAAACGCGAGGGCCTTGCCGAGCCGGTGCGGCCCGAACGCCTCGCGCAGATACACGTACGTTCCTCCGGATCCCGGATAGCGCGACGACAGCTCCGCCCAGACCAAGCCGTCGCACAGCGCGACGATCGCGCCCGCGATCCATCCGACGAGCGCGAGCGGGCCGCCCAGCGCGGCGACGACGAGCGGAATCGTCACGAGCGGCCCGATTCCAATCATCGTGATGACGTTGATGGAGATCGCGCTGCGTAAATCGATCGCGCGCTTCAGCTCGCTCATCTCATGCACACTAGGCTCGACCTCTTCGTGCGACGAAGGGAGTCGCCATGCAGGAGCGCTCCGGGCTCGCGCGGCTTCTCGGCCTCGCGGGGGATGTTGCAATTGGTTTCGTGCGCAGCGAGGCGCTCGCGGGAAATCCACTCGGAGATCCGCCGGAGCGTCCGGTGGTCGTCTACCGTCCCCCCGCCTACGACGCCGAGGGCTCGCGGCGTTACCCGGCGCTCTACGTGCTCCACGGCTATACCGGCGACGCCGCGGCGCTGCTCTCCGCGCGTCCGTGGGAGACGAACGTGCTGCAGTGGGCCGATCGTCTCATCGGGCGGCGTGAGATGGCGCCGGCGCTCGTCGTGCTCGTCGACGGCTTCACGCGCCTTGGCGGATCGCAGTACGTCGACTCGATCCATAACGGCGGCTACGCCACCTACACCGTGCGCGACGTCGTCGGATACGTCGACGGAAACTACCGCACGATCCGCTCCGAGGGCGGCCGCGCGGTGCTCGGAAAATCGTCGGGCGGCTTCGGCGCGATGCACCTCGTGCTCGAGCATCCGGGCGTCTTCGGCGCCTTCGCCTCGCACAGCGGCGACTCGTACTTTCCCTATGCGCACCCGCCGGCATTCGCGACGGTGCAGCGCGCCCTCGAGGCGCATGCGTTCGACATCGCGGCTTTCGTCGCCGATTTCGAACGCCGGCCCAAACGCAAACCTGCGGAGTACACCACTATGGAGATGCTCGCCTATGCCGCCGCTTACTCGCCGCGCTCCGCCAAGGCGTTCGATCTCGATCTGCCCTTCGATACGAAGAGCGGTGAGCTCGCGCCGGACGTCTTCGCGCGCTGGCTCGCTTACGACCCGGCCGAACGCGTCGCCAATCACAAAGCGGAGCTGAGCCGGCTGCGCCTGCGCTACCTCGACTGTGGGCGGCGCGACGAATACAACCTCGACATCGGCGCGCGAGTCGTGGCCCGGCGCATCCGCGACCTCGGTCTCGACGTGCGCCACGAGGAGTTCGACGACGACCATCGCAACGTCGGATACCGTTACGCGGTGTCGCTTCCCGCGCTGACCGCAGTCTTGGAGAACGAATGAAAGCATTTTTCGTTTGCGCCGTCCTGATCGTCGCGGTTGCCGCCTGCTCTTCCAAGCAGAGCGCGCAGGCGATCCCTGCGCAAGACGCTTCGCAGCTCGACGCGATAGTGCAGCAGCAAATCGACCAAAAGGTCACCCCCGGCGTCGCGATCGCCATCGCGAAGGACGGCCAAACGATCTACCAGCGCAGCGCGGGCGTTCGGGACCTATCGAGCCGCGCGCCCATGCTGATCACGACACCGCAGCTCATCGGCTCCATCACGAAGCAGTTCACCGCTGCGGCGGTTCTCTTGCTCGCGCAGGAGAAGAAGCTCTCGATCGACGACCGGCTCTCCAAATACGTACCGGAATACGTCCAGGGCTCGAAAATCACGCTGCGCCAGATGCTCAACATGGTCAGCGGAATCTCCGATAACGATCCGGCGATCTACGGCGACGAGCTGACGAAGCCGATCAGCAGGAGCGCCATGTTCGCCAACCTCAACAAGCTGCCGCTGACGTATCGTCCCGGCACGCACATGACCTACACGAACACGAACTACAACCTGCTCGGCCTGATCGTCCAGCGCGTGTCCGGCCAACCGTATCTGACGTTCCTGCGTGCGAGAATTTTCACGCCGCTCGGGATGACGTCGAGCTCTACCTACGACGCTCTGCCGCCCGGAACCGCGACCGGCTACTTTCACGACTGGCCGGGAGCACCGTTCAAGACGCGGCCGGAGATGAGCCCGGATTTCTCGTTCGGCACCGGTAACATGGTCTCAACGACGCTCGATCTGCTGAAGTGGGACAAGGGTCTGCTCGCCGGGCGCATCTTGAATGCGGCCTCCTTGCAGACGATGTTCACGGTTCCGGGCAACGGCAAGATCACGACGATCAAGGAGACCGATAAACGCTTCCCGGCGCTCCAGCACGTGAGCGACGGCGGCCCGACAGTCTACGCAATGGGATGGATGCGCCCGAACCCGCATACGCGGTGGCACGGCGGCCATACCTTCTTGTTCGAATCGACGAACGTGCTCTTCAGCGACGGCTACACGATCGCGATCATCGGCAACGTTCGCGACGCCGCGTACTTCGACCCGGAGAACCTCGCCGCGAGGATTCACAACATCCTCAATCCCGCGCTCGTGATTCCGCCGATCACCGTTATCACGCGGGCCGCATGGCCTCCCAACGATTCCACCGAACCGCAGTGACGGCGCGGAAGGCCGTGGGTTAGGCCCGCCGCTTCCCCCGCCTCTCAAGCGGACCCGCTCGACGGCGTCGCCTCCCTGACCAGGAATTCGACGCCGACCATCGCAACGGCAACCTTGGATTACGAATGAAGACCCTTCTGATCGTCTCGCTATTGCTCTTCGCGTCGACCGTTACGGCCGCAGCGCAGGATGCGCAACCGACGCCCCCGTCCGATCCGCACGTGTTCACCGATCCCGCGATGACGTTCACGGCCCCTCCGGAGGCCGTGCTCGTGGGCCGCCAGAACGGCACGACGCCGGACAAGCTCTCGGAGGATCTCCAGGTAGTGGCTGCGTGGGTTATCGATCCGGGCAAGGAAAACGCGCGCATGATTCAGCTCGCGATGGAGAGCTTCGACGGGGCGCCGTCACAGTGGGAGGGCCAGTTCGAGAGCCAGACGCACGGCTCGCAGGACGGCGTCCTCATCCGCAACAAGACGCCCATGTCGTTGCTGAATGGAATGCCGGCGACGTTCGTCGAGGTCGCGTACGGAAGCGGCTTCGACGCGAAGAAGGAGTACGCGGTCGTTTGGGCCGACGGGCAGCGCGGCATCGTGCTCTCGGAGACCGCGCGCATGGGTGACGCGAGCGCCGACGAGGCCCGTCGGCTGCTCAAGCAAGTAACGGCGGTCGCGTATCCTTTATACCAGCCGTAGCATCGAGCGCGGCGCGAAGATCGTCGATCAAGTCGCCGCAGTCCTCGATTCCGACCGATAGGCGCAGCAGGCCTTCGCCGATCCCGCGCCGCTCGCGATCGGCCACCGGGATCGATCCGTGCGTCATGCGGCCGGGGTGGCAGACCAGCGACTCCACGCCGCCAAGGCTCTCCGCCAAGCTGAAGAGCTTTAGCCGCCCCGCAAACTCCTTGGCGCGCTCGGGATCGTCGAACGCGCACGAGACCATCCCGCCGAAGCCGCTCATCTGTCGCTTGGCGAGCTCGTGCTGCGGATGGGACGGCAGCCCCGGATAGTATACGCGCGCCACGTCGTCGCGCGACTGGAGAAACTCCGCCACGGCCTGCGCGTTGCGGGCATGTTCCCGCATCCGCACTGCGAGGGTCTTGGCGCCGCGCATCGTCAGCCACGCGTCGATGGGGCCCGGAACTCCGCCCACGGCGTTCTGCTGGAACTTGATCCGGTCGTGCAGCTCGGGGTCACGGGTAATGGCGACGCCCCCGACGACGTCGCTGTGGCCGCCGATGTACTTGGTCGTGGAATGGACGACGACGTCGGCTCCGAGCCCGAGGGGCTGCTGGAAATACGGCGTCGCAAAGGTGTTATCGACGACGACCAGCTGATCGCCCGATCGAAGCTGCGCAATCGCCGCGATATCCACGATCCGGAGCAGCGGATTCGTGGGCGTCTCGATCCAAAAGAGTTTCGTCGCCGGCGTTATCGCGTCGCGCACCGCGGCGATATCGCTCATGTCGACGTAGGTGAACGCGATCCCATAGCGTTCGAGCACGCGCGAGAACAGCCGGTACGTTCCGCCATACAGGTCGTCGCTTACGACGGCATGGTCGCCGGCGGAGAGCAGCCCCAGCACGGCCGACGTCGCCGCCATGCCGCTCGAAAACGCGCTCGCGAAGCGCGCGTCCTCGAGCGAGGCGAGCTGACGCTCCAGGGCGAGGCGCGTCGGGTTGATCGTGCGGCTGTAATCGAAGCCCTTGTGCTCGCCGACCCGCGTCTGCGTGTACGTCGAGGTCTGATAGATCGGTACGATCGTCGCGCCGGTCGCCGGGTCCGGCTCCTGCCCGACATGAATCGCCTTTGTAGCAAATTTCATGCGCCGCTTGTCCTCTCTTATTTGCGAGCGACGTCGGAGCTGGTCGAGAGGAACGTGATGATGTCCTGGCGCGTGAGCACGCCGATCGGCTCGTCGTCGTCGGTCACGACGATGGCCGGGTTCGCGAGCGTTAGGAGCTTGTAGGCCAGCTCGATCTCCTGCGACTGCTCCAGGGCGGGGAACGGCCGTCCCATCACCTCGCTGACCGGCTGATGGAGGATGTCGGCGTGATCGAAGACGCTCTGCATCACCCCGACGTCGTTCACGCTGCCGACGTGCTCGTGCCCGTGCATCACCGGCAGCTGCGAGATCTCGTATTTGCGCAGCAAATCGAGGGCGGTCTTCACGGTATCGTCCTGCTGCACGGTGATCAGCGGCGGCACCGGCGTCTTGCTGCGCAGCACGTCGCCGACCGTCGCACGCCGCTTCGCGTCGGCGATGAAGCCGTTTGCTATCATCCAGTCGTCGTTGAAGATCTTCGACATGTAGCCGCGACCGGAGTCGGGGAAAATAACGACGACGATCGCGTCGGCCGGAAGGCTCTTGGCGAGCCTGACCGCCGCCACTGCGGCCGTGCCGGACGATCCACCGACGAGCAGACCCTCCTCCCGCGTTATCCGCCGCGCCATTAGGAACGAGTCGCGGTCCGAGACTCGCACGATCTCGTCGATCACGCGCAGGTCTACCGTCTCGGGCAGATAGCTCATGCCGATTCCCTCAACGGCATACGAACGCGGAATGTCGCCCGAGTAGATCGATCCCTCGGGGTCCGCGCCGACGACGTGAATCGCCGGATTTTTCTCCTTGAGGAAGCGCGCCGTTCCGGAGATCGTCCCGCCCGGTGCCGATTCCGGCCACGAAGTGCGTCACGGCGCCGTCCGTTTGCTGCCAGATCTCCGGACCGGTCGTGTGGTAGTGCGCCTCGGGATTGAAGTGGTTGTGAAACTGGTTGGGCTGGAAGGCGCCCGGTATCTCGGAAGCGAGGCGATTCGCGACGCCGTAGTACGACTCCGGCGAATCCGCCGGCACGTTCGTCGGCGTGATCACGACCTCGGCGCCGTACGCGCGCAGCAGGTCGATCTTTTCCCGCGACATCTTGTCAGGCATCACGAGGATACAGCGATATCCGCGGATCGCCGCCGCCATGGCCAAGCCCGTTCCCGTATTCCCGCTCGTCGGCTCGACGATCGTGCCGCCGCGCCTCAGCAGGTCCTGCCGCTCCGCCGCGTCCAGCATCGCGACGGCCGGGCGATCCTTCACGCTCCCGCCCGGGTTGACGTACTCGACCTTGGCGAGCACGAGACAAGGCGCGTCGTCGACGACCTTGTTCAGCTTGACAAGCGGGGTGCGGCCGATCGCCTCGAGCGCGTTCGCGCAGTACGTTAGGCCGGCCGTTCGGGACGACGGGACTGTGCTTGCCATAGGAGCGGCGGCTTCCGCACGGCGAAGAACTTCACCTAGTGAAAACGCTCGCCGCCAGACTCCTCATCGCTACCGCATTATTGCTCTCAGCCACAACGGCATGCAACGACGATTCGCTTCCGCCCGCCGCCGGCTACGCGGCGGTGTCGGGCACCATCGTCGACGCGGCCACGAACTCGCCCATTTCCGGAGCCGTGATCACGATCGACACCGTCCTCACGGCAACCACCGACGCCGCCGGCAAATTCTCGATCGATAAGGTGCCGAGCGGCATCGCCGATTATTCGGTGCAGGCCAAAGGCTATCAGACGCTCGCGGCCAGTACGAACATCGAGCCGGGCAAGCCGTTCGCGCTGAACCTAACGCTCGCGGTGCAACCGCACTAGCCGTACGCGGTCGAACGCCGATACGCGCTGGCCGGCTTGACCAGCGTGGCGCGATCGGCGACCGTGCGATCGACGATTCCCATCACGACCGTCGCGAGCTTGTCGGGATCGTGGCGTACGGTTTCCGTCTCGCCGATGACGGAAGCGCGAACGGCGTCGAGTCCGAGTGCGGCGATGCGGTCGACGTCGGGTTCGACCGGATCCTGACCCTCTTGCGCGTATGCGGCGAGCAGCCGCGACGGCGGTTGATCGTTGACGATGACGTAGTCGCAGACGCGCTCGCCGGCGTTGGCTAGCAGCGCCTCGACGTGATCTGCGGCCGTCATGCCGTCGGTTTCTCCCGGCTGCGTCATCACGTTGCAGACGTACATTTTGACGGCGCGCGCGTCGGCGACTTCACGCGCGATGCGGCTGACCAAGAAGTTTGGCGCGACCGAAGTGTACAGCGAACCGGGTCCGAGCACGATCGCGTCGGCGTTGCGGATCGCGTCGATGACCTCGTCGAGCGGCGCAGCCGCGGCCGAGTCGAAGAAGACGCGTTTGATCGGCCGCCTCGTGCTCGATATGTTCGATTCGCCCTCGACGACGGTGCCGTCGTCGAGCTCCGCGCACAGCCGCACGACCCCGAGCGTGGCGGGCAAGACGCGACCGACGACGTTGAGGACTCGGCTCGATTCCTTGACGGCGTGGTCGAAGTTTCCGGTCACGCCCGTCATCGCGGCCAAGAACAGGTTTCCGAACGAATGTCCGCTGAGTCCCTCGCCCTCGGTGAAGCGATAGCGGAAGAGGTCCGTCACCAAAGCCTCGTCGTCCGCCAGCGCCACGAGACAGTTGCGGATGTCGCCCGGCGGCAACACGCCGAGCTCTTTTTGCAGGCGCCCTGAGGAACCGCCGTCGTCGCTGACGGTTACGATCGCGGTGAGATTGCTCGTGCGGCGCTTGAGCCCGCGCAAGAGCGTCGAGAGGCCGGTACCGCCGCCGATGGCGACGATCTTATAGCCCTGCTGCAGACGGCGTCCGGCGAGCGCGTCGCGGACCCCCTTGGGAGTGCGGTCGCGCGCGACGCGCACGACCGAGCGGAGCAGCATCCACGTTCCGGTAAAGAGTGCGAGCAGCCCGCCGATTCCGAGAACCCACGTCAGGTATGCCGGCGAGAAATAATCGTCGACGATGTCGTCGAGAATTTCGTTGACGTGCACGCCCGTGCCCTCGGCAATGAACCAGCGAGTGACGGCATCGACGAGCAGCACCACGCCAAGCGCCGCGAGCAAAAGCCAGCGCTTCACGCCGAGCCCCGGCAACAGCCAATGCAGCGAGCGAGTCCAGCGTTGCGGCATCACGTCATCCTCGCGACGTCCCGCGCCTCGCAGCTCAGATCGAACCGGGCGTCTCCCGTAAAGCGCTGCATCAGCCGGCGAGCAACGTAGACGGAGCGGTGGCGGCCCCCGGTGCATCCGATACCAATGGTGAGCTGAGTCTTGCCTTCGGCCAGATAGCGGGGCAGCAGGTAGTCGAGCAGGTCGCCGACCTTCGCGAGGAACGGGCCGAGCGCGGGGTCATCCTCGATAAATGCGCCGACGTCGGCGTCCTCCCCCGTCTGATCGGCGAGCGGTTCCTCGTAATTCGGATTCCGAAGAAAGCGCACGTCGAAGAGCAGATCGAGGTCCGTGGGCAGCCCGAATTTAAAGCCGAACGAAACGAACGTGACTGCGAGCCGAACCGGACCGCCGCCGAGAAATGCCGCGGCGATCCGGTCTTTCAGCGCGCCGTGGGTCAGGCTGGTCGTATCGATGACGACGTCCGCGCGCTCGCGCAAGGGAGCGAGTACACGCCGGTCGGCCTCGATCGCCTCACGGACCGATCCGGTCTGGACGAGCGGGTGCCGCCGGCGCGTCTCGCTGAAACGCCGGACGAGCAACTCGTCCGAAGCATCCAGGAAGAGCACCTTCGCATCGTGGGTAGATATAATGCCGTCGATCGCGGTGCGCGCATCGCCCAGGCTCGCGTCGCTCCGCAGGTCGAGCGCGATGGCGACGTCGCGCGTCGCCGCGTTCTCGAGAGCCGCTACGGCGGCGTCGAGCACGACCGGAGGCAGGTGTTCGATGCAGTAAAAGCCCAAATCCTCAAACGACTTGATCGCCTGACTCAAACCCGCACCGGAGAGGCCCGTCACGAAGACGATGCGCAGGGAACCCATATGAAGCTCTTTTCGCCCGAACGCGCCAACGCCCTCATTCCGAAGCTCGAGCCGCTCGTCGAGGAGCTCCTGAGCCGGCGCCGCGAGCTGGCCATAAAGCTGTTGGAATCCGATCCCGAGCTGCACCATCATGCAGCGCCGACGCCGCGCCCGCGCCCGCGCCTCGCCGGAGTGCGCTCGCCGCTGCCGGAGCCGCGTTTCGCCGAGCTCAAACACGAGATCGCCCGACTGATCTACCGGATCGAGTCGTACGGGTGCGTCGTCAAGGATATCGATCTGGGGCTAGTCGATTTTCCGGCGATGCTCGATGACGAGCCGGTCTACCTATGTTGGAAGCTCGGAGAACCTCGCGTCGCGCACTGGCACGGAGTCGAAGAAGGCTTCGGATATCGTAGGGAACTTTGAGGGCCGCTAGCCCACCGCGGCTTGCGGTTCGACCGCGATAAAATCTTCGGCCAGCCCCTGCAAGCGAACCTCGCCGAAGTCGGCGGTGTAGGCGCCGCTATCCACGCCCGTGATCTCACCGACGTCCGGCACGTTGGCCAGCTGCGGAATCTTCGGCGCGGATCTCGTCGGGGATGCGCACGTGCGTGCCGATCGCGAGCGGACTCTGATCGAAGAGCGCGTTCAGGCTCTCGAGCAGCATCGGCAGCGGGATGCCGTAGTCCACGCTGATCGCGCCAATCGTGTGTGTCTCGCTGATCGCGCAGTTCGAACATCCACCCAGGTGAAAGCGCGCGAACACGCGGCGGGCGCCGGCATGCATCTTGAACGCCTCATCCACCGTCATCTCGGGAGTAAAATACTGTTGGCTCATTGATCTGCTTCCTTCGCCACGACTCGATTTTTGCCCCGCCGGTTGCATTTAAGCGAGCGAAGTACGCCTGTAAGCCGGATTCTGTACCCACGAGTGGGTGATGACCATCTCTCTGGGACGCCCGTTACCAGGCGCCTCGATGCGACGTAGCTCGTTGGACGGGCAGTCCATTTTCGATCGAGCGGTCTTGCTTCGGGTGGGGTTTACCCGAGCGCGCGTCACCGCGCGGCTCCGTGAGCCCTTACCTCACGATTTCACCCTTACCGGACGCAAGCATCCGGCGGTATGTTTCTGTGGCACTTTCCTTCGAGTTACCTCGACAGGACGTTATCCTGCACCCTGCCCATATGAAGCCCGGACTTTCCTGACCCCTCGACTCGGCGCTACGCGCCTCGCTCAGGGCCCGGTCATCCAGCGTACTCCGCTAAGGTAGTATACCACCGCGCGATGATCTCCGCCGCCTCCACTAAACGCGGGCCCGGACGGCTCAGGTACGCATTGCCGTCCACGGCCAGCACGCGACCGGAGCGGCGCGCGGCCAGCGAACGCCACTGTTCGACGCCGTCGAGTGCCGCAATCGCGCGCTCCGTCTTTTCTATGTCGAACCCGCACGGCGCCACGATCACGGCGTGCGGGTCGGCCGCCGCGATCGCGTCCCACTCGAGCCGCTGCGAGTTCGCTCCCGGATGCGCCAAGATTGGTCGTCCGCCGGAAAGCTCCACCAGTTCCGGAATCCAGTGGCCGGCGCTCATCGGCGGATCGGTCCACTCCAGCACGAGCGTGGTCGTCTTGTCATCCTGAGCGCGGCGCGCAGCGCCGCAGTCGAAGGACGAGCGCAGTCGAAGGACGCGTAGCTGCAACTCCCGCACGAGCTGCTGCGCGCCTTCGAAACGATCAGTTATGTCGCCGAGCAGCTCGATGTTCGCCAACACGTCTTGCACCGATGACGGCTCGAGTGAGATGATGCGCGGATCGGATCGCAGACGCGTGGCCGCGCGCGCGACGATTTCGTAGGAGACGGCGCAGACTGGACAGAGCTCCTGCGTGACGATCAGGTCCGGCGCGAGACGCTCCAGCAAGGCGCCGTCGAGCGCGTAGAGGCTCGATCCCGCGTGAATGGCGGCGCGCACGTGGCGGTCGATCTGGCCCGGATCGTCCAAGTCGGGTCCGGAGGAAGACGTGACCTTCGGCAGACGCAGCGCTTCGGACGGATAATCGCACTCGTGCGTGACGCCGACGACGTCGTTACCCGCGCCGATCGCGAAGAGGATCTCGGTCGCGCTCGGCAACAAGCTTACGATGCGCACCCGAACGCCCTCGACTGGGGATTATTCACCCTGCGCGAGTGAGTAGCCGCGCTCGCCGTTAAACGTGTACAGCCCCTCGGTCTTGATCACGTCGAAGCCGGCCTGGTTGGCCGCGAGCAGCAGCTTGACGACGTGCTCCGCGGCGAACAGCTCGCCGTCGGCCTCGAAGCGGCAGGACCAGTGGTCGCTCCAGTAGGTGTCCGGGTTGCCGTTCGGCCAGACCTTGGTGCCGCGGTTGCTGATCATCGTGAGCTTTGTGCCGGGCACGCTGAACTGTTGCATGACGGCCGCGATCTGATCCGGGTTTCCGTCGCGCCGATCGATGAACAGATCGACGCCGGCCCGCAGCTTCATCGGAGGCTTGCCCGCCGGGCGGATGGCGAGGTTCATCTGTGCTTCCTTATCGTACTCGGCTGGCTTGAGGTGCTGCGGCTTGCGGTCGAGGCGCTCGATCACCGCGTCCGCGAACTCTCGCGTGCCGACCTTCTTGCGCGACGTGCCCTCCTTGAAGATGTCGTACGTGTGGACGCCATCCTCGATCGTGCGCAGCCAACCGTTGTGCACGCGCTCGGCGACGTCGGCCTGACCGATGTGGACCAGCATGAGGATCGCGCCGTGCAGCAGGCCCGACGGGTTCGCGAGGTTCTGCCCGGCGCGGCGAGGCGCCGAGCCATGGATCGCCTCGAACATGGAGCAATGGTCGCCGATGTTGGCGGAGCCCGCCAGACCCACCGAGCCGGTGATCTGCGCGGCCACGTCCGAGAGCACGTCCCCGTACAGATTCGGCATCACGATCACGTCGAACGCCTCCGGCGTGTCCGCCATCTTGGCGGCTCCGATGTCCACGATCCAGTGCTCGTTCTCGATGTCCGGGTATTCCGTCGCGATCTCGTTGAACGTTCGATGAAACAAGCCGTCCGTGATCTTCATGATGTTATCTTTGGTGAAACACGTCACTTTTTTGCGCTTGTTCGCGTGCGCGTACTCGAACGCGTACCGGATGATCCGCTTGCTGCCGGGACGCGAGATCAGTTTCAGGCATTGCGCCACCTGGTTCGTCTGGCGGTGCTCGATGCCGCCGTACACGTCCTCCTCGTTCTCGCGCACGATGACGATGTCCATCTGCGGGTGTTTGGTGGCGACGTAGGGATAAAGGGACATGCACGGCCGGACGTTGGCGTACATGGCGAGCGTCTTGCGCACCGTGACGTTGAGGCTCTTGAAGCCGCCGCCCTGCGGTGTCGTGATCGGCGCCTTCAAGAAAACTTTCGTCCGGCGCAGCGACTCCCACGACGCGGGCTCGATGCCGTTGGTGAGCCCCTTGTTGTAGACGGATTCGCCGATCTCGATGGGCTCGAGATCCAAGTGGGCGCCGCCCGCTTCGAGAATCCGCAGCGTCGCGGTCATGATCTCCGGTCCGATGCCGTCGCCGTACGCGACGGTAACCGGCACGCTATTTACGGTCATGCCGGCTACCATGCCGCATCTATCGGCGCCACTCCTGGGCGTTCCAACCCTCGCTGATGCCGTTCGGCATGAAACTCTGCAGGTCGTCGACGTGCGCGTAGCGGAGGGCTTGGTAGTAGATGAAGGCGGCCGGCGCGTCGCGCAGCAAGAGCGACTGTATGCGCGCGTAAGCTCGCCTCCGCACCGACCTGTCGAACGTCGATAGCGCGAGGCGTTGCGCAGCTTCCATTTCGGGCGAACAGTAACGCGCGACGTTGTTGCCGCCGGGCGGTATCGCGGCGCACGTCCACTGTGAAGAATCGTCGGGATCGGCGCCCGCGATCCACGCGTACATCGACATGTCGAATTTGCCGCCGTTGAGGATCCCGCCGCTCTGCGCCGCCGCGTAGAGCGTCGCATAGTCGAAACCCTTCAGCTGGACGTCGATCCCGAGCGAGCGGTACATCTGCTGGATCTGCGCCGTTATCGTTCGAACGATCTGGCTGCCGAGCCCATAGACGAGCAGCAACGACAATCGCGCGCCGTTGCGAACCCGCACGCCGTCCGGGCCGGTGCGCCAGCCGGCGGAGTCCAGCAGCGCCGCGGCCCGCGCGGGGTCGTACGGCGCCGGCCGCAACGCGGCGTTGTAGGCCCAGTAGAAGGGCGATAAATCCGCGACCGCGAGGCGCCCGGTACCGTACGTGTCGTCGCGCGTGATGGCCGCGCGGTCCAACCCGAGCACGAGCGCGCGCCGGACGCGCACGTCGCGGAGCGGCGGCCGCTGCGTGTTGAACATGAGCGACGTGTACGCGGGGGCGTCCACGAGCTGCCGCACTACGCCGGGAGCGTCCGCGATGTCGCGATAGACCGCGGCCGGAATCTCGATGCCGAGATTCGCCTCGCGCGAACGCAGCTGTGCCGCGATCGTGTTGTCGTCGGGTATGAGCGCGAGGGTCAGCTCGCGCAAGGCCGGGGCGCCCCGAAAATACCCGGGATTCGCGCGCAGCAGGATGTGATCGCCGCGCTGCCAGCGCACGAATTCGTACGGCCCGGTGCCGACAGGGGCGCCGTTGAACGCGGCGTGATTCAGGTTGTTATACTTGGCTAGCAGGTGGGCGGGAAGCAGACGGTACGGCGTGTCGCTCTCGCCGAAGATCGTGTCGACCGCGGGCGGGAAGCGGCGCTTCATGTGTATGACGACGGTGTAGTCGTCGGGCGTGTCCATCGAGGCGATCTCGTCGTAGCCGCGGCGCGACACGACGTTGTTGCTCGGATTCATGATAGCTCGATACGTGAAAGCGACGTCCCGGCTGGTGAATGGCGCGCCGTCGTGCCATTTGACGTCGTGCCGCAGGTGGTAGGTGAGAGTCAGGCCGTCCTTGCTGATGCCTCCGTTGTCGAGCGAGGGAACCGTCGCGGCGAGGTCCGGAACCTCCCGGCGGTTTTGATCCAGCGTGACGAGCAAATCGAAGATCAGTCCGTCGGCGAAGCTCTCGTTGGAGTTTTGCGCCAGGATGGGGTTGAGTTGAGTCGGGTTGATCTGAAGCGCGACGCGCAGGCTCTGCGGAGCGGCGGCGCTGCCGCCGGCGCTCTTCGAGCACGCCGTCACGGCAAGGAATGCAAGTGCGGCAGCGCAGACAACGGCCGCCGGCCGCATCAGGCGACGCAGCGGAACTTCGCGTACATGTACGGATAGTCGCCGTAGAACCAGTTCCGGAACGAGCGCCGGATGAGCTCCGCCGCCGTCACCGGCGACGCGCCCTTCATCACGTAGTGCTTCCCGTCGAAAAAGTCGGCGGAATATCGCGGATAGGAAGCCATCGGCTCGAAGCCGGGCAGCGGAGCGAACGGCGTCGACGTCCATTCCCATCCGTTGCCCACCAGATCCGCGACGCCCCACGCGCTCGTTCCGCGCGGATGCGCGTCGACCGGCTCGGGGTCGAAGCGCTCGAAATCGAAGTTGCCGTGTGCCGGCGCCGGCCGCTCGTCGCCCCACGGAAACGGACGCTCCTCGCCGTTCGGCGTTCCGAATGCGGCGCGGTGATATTCCGCCTCGCTCGGCAACCGCGTTCCGGTCCACTTCGCGTAGGCCTCCGCCTGGTCGTGCGATACGTACACAGGCCACGAACGCGGGAGGGCGATCTCCTCGAACGCGCCGCGCAACAGCCATTCGCCGTCGCGTTCCCTCCAGAACGGCGGAATCGGCCCGCCGTCCGCGACGAAGCGCAGCCAGTCGCCGTTCGTGACCGGGTATTCGGCGACGTCGAACGCGGCGACCGGTACTTCCGTCCGGCGAAACTCGTTGTCCCAGCCGAAGGCGATCTCGTCCGGCTCCGCTCCCAGCGTCGCCGTCCCCGCCTCTACCCGGAGAAAACGCCCGAGGGGAAGCGCGTGGTCTTCGTGCCTTCCCACGATGCGCCGCTTCCGGCCGTAGGCCAGCTGATGGACGATGTACATCAGCGTCTCTTGGTGCATCTGCTCGTGCTCGAGGATCGTGTACGCAGCTTGGCCGCGCACGAGGCTCGGCACCGCCGGATCGTCGATCCGCGCGGACTCGAGCGCGCGCTCGACGCGCTCGTCGCACTGCGCGGCGAAGGCCGCCACCGCCGCGCGCGACGGCCAATAGCCGCGATCGTGGCGCCGCGCCTCGTCCAGCGACGACGGATCGATGCCGCGCTCGAAGAGCTTCTCCAGCGCGGGATCGATCGACGGCTCGCCGAGCCCGCGATCGCACAGCGTGCTGAAGCTAAACGCAGGAATGTGGCCCTCGTAGAACGCGAACGGATGCCGCAGCGGAATGGGCCGGTCGTAGAATGCTTCGTCGTCGATCAGCGCAAAGAGCGTCGCCGATCGCTCGCGATTGCGCCGATACCAGTCGCCGAGCTTGGAGCGCGCAAGCAACATCGACACTAGAGGGTCCCTCGCTTTTCCTGCTCGCGCTCGATGGAGACGAACAACGCCTTGAAGTTTCCTTTACCGAACGAGAGGCTGCCCTTGCGCTGGATGATCTCGAAGAACAGGGTGGGGCGGTCCTGGAGCGGCTTCGTGAATATCTGCAGCATATACCCCATATCGTCGCGGTCCACCAGGATCCGCAGGCTGCGCAGCGTCTCGATCGCCTCGTCGATCTTTCCCACGCGTTCCGCCAGCATCTCGTAATACGATTCGGGCGTGTCGAGGAACTCCACTCCGTTCGCCTTGAGCGCCGCGATGGTTGCCGCGATGTCGTCGGTCCGGATCGCCATGTGCTGAACGCCCGCGCCTCGGTAGAAGTCGAGATACTCCTCGATCTGAGATTTCTTCTTGCCTCGTGCCGGCTCGTTGATCGGAAACTTCACCCGATGTCGCGGGTCGGTCATCACCTTCGAGCGCAACGCGGTGTATTCGGTCGAGATGTCCTTGTCGTCGAACGAAACGAGCTGCGAGAACCCGAACACCCGAGCGTAGAAGTCGCCCCACGCGTCCATCTCGCCCCAGCCGACGTTGCCGACACAGTGATCGATGAACTGCAGCCCTGGCTTGGCGGCGTGCGGATTCGTCTTGCGCGCCTCAACGAAGCCGGGCGCGAAGATCCCCGCGTACCCGTCCCGTTGAATGAACGAGTGCACGGTGTCGCCGTACGTGGCGATCGTCGCCTTGACGATCCGGCCGTTTGCGTCGTCGAGCGCCGCCGGCGCCGCGATCACGCGCGCGCCGCCGCGCACGGCCATCTCGAACGCCGCGTTGGCATCTTCGACCAGGATCGCGACGTCCTTGATGCCGTCGCCGTGCAGCGTCACGTGCCGCGCGATCTCGTCGTCAGGCACGAGGCTCGACGTCAAGACGAAGCGGAGCTTGTTCTGTTCCAGGAGGTAGCTCACGCGATCCCGCACGCCGGTCTCCGGGCCCGCGTACGCGATCTGATCGAAGCCGAACGCCGACATGTAGTAGTATGCCGCCTGCTTCGCGTTGCCCACGTAGAACTCGATGTAGTCCCAGTCGATCTGTGCCAGCGGATTGCTGCGGGCTTCTGCGGCGGTGCTCATCGCGGGCGACTTGGCGAAGGCCCACGGGCGGCCCTGTCAAAGCAGCCATCGATGACCACGTCCACGGCGCTGCGACCCTCCGTGCGTGCGGCGCTTCACGCGCTGATCGACTACGCCGGGCTTTTCCCGCCCGCGCAGCTCTCCGTTTCGGCCGCGCAAGCCGAATACGCGGCGGCGCGGGAAGGTCCATACGCCTGGATGCTGGGCCGCTTCATCGTCCCCGCGTCGGAGCTCGCAATGTGGTCGGATGGCGCGCCTCTCTCCGTCGTCGTAGACGGCGGCCTCGATCAGCTCGACGAGATCGGCGCGACGCGCGGCCGCACCGGCGCGGTCGCCGGACTCGAGATCCCGCCCAGATTGTGGGCGCAAGGCGAAACGTTCGCGGGCGCGATCGATTCGCTCAGCCGGCGGATCGCCGGAAGCCCGGCCGCAGGACTCACGGCGTTCGTCGAGATTCCGAGCGCGGCGCATTCGCCGCAATGCCTCGCGCAAACGATGGCCGCCGTCGCGCACGCCGGTCTCGGCGCGAAGTTGCGCTGCGGCGGGCTGACCATCGATGCTTTCCCTAGCGTCGAGGGTGTCGCGGACTTCATTCTAGCCGCGAACCGCGCGGGGGTGCCCTTCAAGGCGACCGCCGGATTGCACCATCCCGTGCGGCGACACGACGCCGCCAGCGGCTTCGCGATGCACGGCTTCCTGAATCTGCTTGCCGCGGCCGCGCTCGCGGCGCGCGTCGATTCGAAGACGCTGCGCAGCATCGTTGCGGAAGAAGATCCGAGCGCCTTTCGGTTCGACGACGATACCTTCGCGTGGCGCGGCGAGCGAATCGGCATCGAGGCGCTCACGCAGACTCGACGCGCCGCGTTCGTCGCGTACGGCAGCTGCAGCTTCTCCGAGCCGATCGCCGATCTGACAGCTCTCGGAACCTTGTCGGCGCGATGATCGCGCCGTCGAACACGACGGACGCGCGCCTCGAATCGTGGCTGCCCGTGTCGCCGGGCAGCGACTTCCCGGTTCAGAACCTGCCCTACGGCGTATTCTCCGCAAGCGGTGGGCTGCCGCGAATCGCCGTCGCGATCGGCGATAACCTCCTCGATCTGTACGAGCTCGCGCGAGCCGGCTACGTCGACGACTGCTGCGAGCCGGAGCTGCTGCAGGCCCCGGTGCTCAACCCGCTGTTGGCCGCGGGGCGCAGCCTATGGACTGCGCTGCGCCAACGTCTTTCCCAGCTGCTCCGCCGCGACGGCGATCCGCGTCTGCGCGAAGCGAACGTCGATCGATTCGTTCGAGCACGGCACGACGTAACGATGCACGTGCCGATGGACGTCGGCGATTATGTGGATTTCTATTCCTCGATCGAACATGCTACGAATCTCGGCCGGATGTTTCGGCCTGACGGCGACGCGCTGTTGCCCAACTGGCGCTGGCTTCCGGTGGGTTATCACGGCCGGTCGGCGACGATCGTCGTGGACGGAACGCCCGTGCGCCGGCCGCGCGGCCAACGCAAGCTCGGGGCGGCCGCCGCACCCGAGTTCGGCGCGAGCCGCAGGCTCGACATCGAGCTCGAGATCGGATTCGTCACCGGACCCGGCAACCTGCTCGGCGAGCCGATTTCCGTCGACGACGCGCCGGATCACATTTTCGGGCTCGTGCTGGTCAACGACTGGAGCGCGCGCGACATCCAGGCGTGGGAATATCAGCCGCTGGGCCCGTTTCTCGGGAAGTCGTTCGCGACGACGATCTCGCCGTGGGTCGTTACGCTCGACGCGCTCGAGCCGTTTCGCGTCGAGGGCCCGCGCCAGGATCCGGCGCCGCTCCATTACCTGCGCTCCGGCGACGCGTGGGCCTACGCGATCACGCTCGCGATCGATCTGCACACGCAGACGATGCGCGAGCGCGGCGTCGCGCCCGTCCAGATCTCGCAGACGACGTTCCGCGACATGTATTGGAACGTCGCGCAGCAGCTGGCGCACGCGACCGTCAACGGCGCGGTGACGCGGCCGGGCGATCTCTTCGCCTCCGGGACGATCAGCGGGTCGGCTGCCGGCACTCAAGGCAGCCTGATCGAGCTGACGTGGAACGGCGAGCAACCGCTGCGCCTCCCGAACGGCGAGACGCGCAGCTTCTTGGAAGACGGCGACGAGGTGATCTTGCGCGGATGGTGCGAGAGCGCGAACGCGCGCCGCATCGGGTTCGGATCCGTTCGCGGCCGCATCGAGGCCGCGGCGACCGAGACCCCCTAAGCCTTAACCGGCTGCTCGATCCAGGAGCGGAAGTATTCCGGATCCTCGCAGTCCAGTGCCGCTTCCGAGAGCTGTAGCGGGCGGAAAGTGTCGATCATGACCGCGATCTCGTCGGTCGACTTCTTGCCGAGGCTCTGCTCGACGGCGCCCGGCTGCGGACCGTGCGGCGCGCCGGCGGCGTGCAGCGTGATCGAGCCTTCGTCGACGCCGCGGCGGCTCATGAAGTTACCGCTGACGTAGTACAAGACTTCGTCGCAGTCGACGCTCGAGTGATTGTACGGCACCGGAATCGCGAGCGGGTGATAGTCGAAGAGGCGCGGCACGAACGCGCAGAACGCCGCGCCGGGCGCCTCGAACGTGGCGTGCGCCGGCGGCGGCTGATGCAGCTTGCCGGTGATCGGCGCGAACTCTTCGAGGTTGAACGCGTACGGATAGCAGTAGCCGTCCCACCCGACGACGTCGCACGGATGGTTTTGGACGACATAAATCGCGTTTCGGCCGCCGTTCGTGACCCGAATCTCGTATTCGCCCTGATCCTCGATCGGAGCTTTCAACGCCGGCACCCTGAAATCGCGCTCGTAGTACGGCGCGTGCTCCTCGAGTTGCCCGAAATCGTTGCGATACTTGCGCGGGATCGTCACCGCGCCGGAGCATTCGTAAACGAGCATCCGCGTCGGCTTCGAGGGAGCGACGCGATAAATCGTGCCGGTTGGGACGACGACGTAGTCGTGGTCGCGATACGCAAGCTCGCCGAACTGCGTCTCGATGACGCCCGAGCCGCGATGGATGAACAGGAGCTCATCGCCCCCCGTGTTGCGGTAGAAATACTCCATCGGCGCTTCCGCTTGCGCGACGGAAACCACGACGTCGTCGTTGCCCAGCAACGGCGTGCGCGAATCGACTGGGTTCGTTCCCGCGAGGCGCAGCGCTTGCGTCTTGAGATGACGGTTGCGCAGCGGGTCGTTAGCGACGAACCGGCGCTCCGGACGATTCCACGGCCGCACGTCGAGCGTCGCCGTCGGCGGGCGCAAGTGATAGAGCAGCGAGTAGACGCTCTCGAAACCTTTCGTGGAGAAGAGCTCTTCCGCGTACAGGCCGCCGTCGGGGCGGCGAAACTGAATGTGGCGCTTGTGCGGCACGGAACCCGCGCGAACGTACGACGGCACTTATGCGCTCTCGTTCACGAGCGCGGCGCGCTCGGTGGCGCAGAAGCCGTTCTCGCGATGCGATCCGTCGCAGAACGGCTTGGTATGCGAGCCGCCGCAGCGGCAGAGCGCTACGTTCTCGCCCTCGACGGTGTAACGATTCCCGTCGCAGTCCGTGATCGTCACCTTACCGCGAACGAGATACGGGCCGCTCTCGCGGACCTTGATGCTGACCTCTTCCATCCCATGGGCACACTCTCACGAGCGCGACGCCGTTCCCTGCAACGTCGCGCGTCCCAGGACGTGACCGCCGATCGCCCGCAGCAGTTGCGGCCCGTCGAGCGGTGCGTGGCCGGCGATCCGCGCGAGGTCGAGTGCGTAGAGCGTAAAGACGTAATGGTGCGCCGGTCCGGGCGGCGGACACGGCCCGTAATATCCAATCCTTCCCTCCGACGTCATGCCGAGCTCGCTTGCAGGGAGTTTGACGCTGCCGGGGAGGCGCCGGCTCCCGGCGGGCACGTCGTAGACGACCCAGTGGTAGAATCCGCCGGGGATCGGAGCGTCCGGATCGTGCATGATCAGCGCGAACGACTTTGTGCCGCGGGGCGCGCCGCTCCACTCCAACTCCGGAGAGCGGTTGTAACCGCCGCACTCGGAAGCCATCAGCGGGCGCGCCAAGCGGCCGCCGGCGGCGAAGTCGCCGCTGCGCAGCTGCATGGGGCTGGATGCCGTCGCCAGGAGGACGCCGGCGATCGTCAAGGCGCGAAGCATGAGCGTATGGTATCATGGCGTGGCCATGATGGGAGTTGGGCTTCACGCGGCGTAAACTCGTGAACCCCGCCAGGACCGGAAGGTAGCAACGGTAAGCGAGCACTTACGGGCGCCGTGATCCACCTGACTTCCGTCGTGGTTCCCCTCTTGCGTTTGGAAATATGCCGACAATAACGATCTACGCCGCCGCAGCCGCATTCATCGGAGCGCTCATCGCGCTGCTCGTCTACCATCTCGCCGTCGTGCGCCCCACCTTGGCGTGGACCGCCCATCTGCTCGGCCTGCACGACGGATTGATCTCCGGCGGGACCGTCGGCGCTGCGGACCGCCTGCGGGCCGTCGAAGAGGCCCACGCCTCGACGCGCGGTTCGCTGCAAACGGCCGGCGGCCGCATCGACGCGCTCGAAACGTCGGCGCGGACGGACCTGTCGCGCGCGGGCTTCGTGCGTTACGACGCGTTCTCGGACGCGGAGTCCGGGCTCTCGTACGCGCTCGCGCTGCTGAACCGCGAGGGCGACGGCGTCGTGCTGACGAGCATCTACTCCCGCACCGATACGCGCACGTTCGGCAAACCCGTCAGCGGGTTCAAGCCGACCGTGCAGGCGTCAGCGGAAGAACTCGAAGCCATCGAGCGGGCCCGCACGGGATCGTGAATCTCCTCACCTGCGACCTCGCGCGGCTCCTGTATTGGATCGTCAACATCTACACGCTGCTGATGTTCGTCTACGCTGTGATCTCGTGGATTCCCGACCTGCGGCGCGGGCGCTGGGTCTACGCGCTGGCGTCCCTCATCGAGCCCGTCCTCATGCCGATTCGCCGCGTCATCCCTGCGGTCGGCGGACTCGACCTCGCGTTCCTGATCGTTATCCTCGTGCTACAGCTGCTCGTCCGGCCCGCGTTAGGCACGCTGGTCTTCAACAGCTGCGTACCGCTCCTGTAAGGTCGCTCATCGCGTGGTGCTGAAATCCGATCGGCCGCACCGGGTCGACGTTGCGAGCAACGTCCGCAACTTCTGCATCATCGCGCACATCGATCACGGCAAGACGACGCTCTCGGACCGGCTGCTCGAGATCACGCAGACCGTCGAGTCGCGCGAGATGGAAGAGCAGATGCTCGACGCGATGGACCTCGAGCGCGAGCGCGGGATCACGATCAAGATGCATCCGGTCACGCTCGGCTATCGCGCGCGCGACGGCGAGGACTACGCGCTGAATTTCATCGACACGCCGGGTCACGTCGACTTCTCGTCCGAAGTCTCGCGCTCGCTCGCGGCCTGCGAGGGCGCGTTGCTGGTCATCGACGCCGCGCAGGGGATCGAGGCGCAGACCCTCGCGAACTACCACCTCGCGCTCGAGCACGGGCTCACGATCATCCCGGTGATCAACAAGATCGATCTGCCGGCCGCCGATCCCGAGCGCGTATGGGTGAGATCGAGGAACTGCTGATCATGGAGAGGAGCGAGTGCGATCCTCGCCAGCGCGAAGGAGGGCACCGGGATCGACGAGATCCTCGAGGCGATCGTGCAGCGCATCCCGCCGCCCAAGGGGCACCGCGACCACCTGCGCGGCCTCGTCTTCGACGCGCAGTTCGACTCGTACCGCGGCGTGGTAAGCTACGTGCGCGTCGTCGACGGCAAGTTTCGCCAGGCACGCGCTTCATGTCGATGGCGCACGAACGCGTCTACGAATGCACCGAGGTCGGCGTGTTCAAGCCGGAGATGCGGCCTACGAATTCGCTTCGAGCTGGGCAACGTCGGCTACGTGATCGCGAACATCAAGTCGCTCGGCGACATCGACGTCGGCGACACGATCACGTCGGCGAACATCCGGCGCACGAAGCGCTGCCCGGCTACAAGCCCGTGCCGATGGTCTACTGCGGCCTCTATCCCAACGAGGGCGACGAGTACGACGACCTGCGCGACGCGCTCGAGAAGCTCAAGCTCAACGACGCCGCGCTCGTCTACGAACCGGAGAGCTCCATCGCGCTGGGCTTCGGCTTCCGCTGCGGCTTCCTCGGGCTCTTGCACATGGAGATCGTGCAGGAGCGGCTGGAGCGCAACTACAACCTCGACCTGATCGCGACGTCGCCCTCGGTCGTCTTCCGCGTCATCGTTACCGACGGAAGCGTCGAGATGATCGACAATCCGTCGAAGCTCCCGGCGCGCAACAAGATCCGCTCCATCGAGGAGCCGTACGTCAAGGCGACGATCATCACGCCGCCCGAGTACGTCGGCGCGATCATGGAGGTCACGCAGAGCCGGCGCGGGACGCTCGAGAACATGGAGTACCTGCACGACGGGCGCGTGATCCTCACGTACGAGATGCCGCTGATCGAGGTGATCGTCGACTACTTCGACGCTCTGAAGTCGCGCACGAAGGGCTACGCCTCGCTCGATTACGAGGTGATCGGCTATCGCGAGGGCGACCTGGTCAAGCTCGAGATCCTGCTCAATGGCGAGCCGGTCGACGCGCTCTCGTTCATCGTAGCGCGCGACAAGGCGGCCGAGCCGCGGCCGCGCCTGGCCGAGAAGCTCAAGGAGCTGATCCCGCGCCAGATGTTCGACGTGCCGATCCAGGCCGCGATCGGCGGAAAGATCGTCGCGCGCGAAACCGTCAGCGCGATGCGCAAGAACGTCTTGCGAAGTGCTACGGCGGCGACATCACGCGCAAGCGCAAGCTGCTGGAGAAGCAGAAGGTCGGCAAGGAGCGGATGAAACGCGTCGGCAGAGTCGAGCTTCCGCAGGAAGCGTTCATGGCGGTGCTGCGGCTCGGTAACGAGTGAAGGTCTACGTCGCGACGCGCAACCCAGGCAAGCTCCGCGAGCTCAAAGCTATCTTCGCCGGCTCCGAACTGCAGCTGACGTCGTACCGCAAGTACGCTGCGGTCGAGGAAGACGCGGAGAGCTACGCCGGCAACGCGCTGCTCAAAGCGCGGGCGCTGGCGGCGGCGCTGCAAGCGGATGGAACGCCGGCGTACGCGCTGGCGGACGACAGCGGGCTCGAGGTGGACGCGCTGCACGGGCGTCCGGGCGTGCACTCGGCGCGCTACGGCGGAACCCGGATCGGATGGCCCGAGCGGCGCGCAACGCTGCTTGCGGAGCTGCGCGGCGTGCCGCCGTTTCGCCGGACCGCGCGATTCGTCACCGCCCTCGCCCTGATCGCACCTTGGCGAGAGCCGCTGGTCGTCAGCGGCGACGTCGGCGGCTACATCCTGGAGGCGGAATCCGGCAGCGGCGGATTCGGCTACGACGCGCTGTTCTTCCATCCGCCGTCGGGACGCAGCTTCGCCGCGCTGAGCGAGAAGGAGAAGAACGCGGTCAGTCACCGGCGGCGCGCCGCCGATGCGCTGCTCGCCGCGCTTGAACGGCGTGAGTGAGATCGTCGCCCGCGCGAGCGAAGACGACGTCGCGGAGATCGCGCGGCGCCGCTGGAGCGACTCGGAGACGCGGCGGCTCTACTTCTATCTCGCCGCGGTCGCGCCGAACGGTGCTTGGGTCGCGCGCGACGAGGGCACGCCGATCGGGATCGCCGTGGCGCATCAGCTCGAGACGGAGTGGTATCTCAGCGATCTCTTCGTCGAGCCGTCGTTCCGCGGCCGCGGGCTCGGAGGACGGCTGCTCACGGAAGCCGCTCGCGACGCGGGCGACGTAGCGCGTTCGGGTTTTATCGATCCGGCCGAGCTCGGCGGAATCGCATTCTTCGCGCGTCGGCGCGTGCCCGCGCGGGTTCCGGTCCTACGTTTCGCGGGTCGAATTCCGAAGGAGGAACAGCTCGCGGCGCTGGCCGCCGGCGAGCATCGCTTCGAAACCGAGCCTCTCGACCCGATCCGGCACCGCTTCGCGCTGGAGGCCCTTGACGTCGAGACCCGCGGAAGCGCGCGGCATGCCGATCACATGTACTTCGCGTCGAACGCGAGCGGCAGCGCGTTTCTCGTCCACGGCGAGCTCGTTGGTTACGCTTACGCGTGGCCCGACGGACGGATCGGACCGCTGGCGTCGTTTTCGCCGTCGTATGTCGTTCCGTTCTTCGCGTTCGCCATGATGGCGCTGACGCGCACGCACGGAGCGTCCTGGTGCAGCGCGCTGGTTCCCGCCGTCAACGTCCGCGTTGCGCGGGCCGCCGGCGACGCGGGCTTGAAGATCGACGGAGTGAGCCTCTTCGCGCGTGATTCCGACGAGATGGACATGTCGCGCTACGTCGGCTATCATGGTCTATTGTTTTGACGCAGCCACTTGACAATTTAACTGTGCAACCCTGTTGGCACAGTACTATGCGACAATCTCTAAATGAAGCGCTGTCCACTGCAAGGCACATTACCGCAGAAACAGGATACTCCATAATCGACGAGGTTAGCGAACCAAACTCGCTATCGAGCCCGTAATCGGCAGAGGATCACCGACTACCTGCTCTCACATCCATGCATTGACTGCGGTGAGGCAGACGTGAGAGTCTTAGAGTTCGATCATGTCCGGGGAGAGAAGGAGACACAACATCAGTGACCTAGTGCGAGAGGGCTGGGCTTGGGAGAGGATAGTTTCGGAGATCGCGAAGTGTGAAGTACGTTGCGCGAACTGCCATCGCCGTAAGACTGTCGAACAGTTCGGATGGCCGCAAGCGCGATCGGGGCGTAGCTCAGCTTGGTAGAGCGCCGCATTTGGGACGCGGAGGATCCGCAGGTTCGAATCCTGTCGCCCCGACCAACCTCGCGCCCGTGGTCTAACAGGATAAGGCACGAGTCTTCTAAACTCGAAGATGGGGGTTCGAGTCCCTCCGGGCGCATGGTATACTCTCGTTTCGCGGTGACTGTAGCTCAACTGGTTAGAGCGCCGGCCTGTGGCGTCGGAGGTTGCGGGTTCGACCCCCGTCAGTCACCCCAAAAACGACGCCGGAGGACTTCGAGAAGGTACTCAATACAAACAACGAGCGCAGCCGGACGGGCGCCTTTAGCTCAGTCGGTAGAGCAGCGGCCTTTTAAGCCGTTGGTCCCGGGTTCGAGTCCCGGAGGGCGCACACTCCGCGCACCGCTAGCTCAATGGTAGAGCAGCTGACTCTTAATCAGTTGGTTCGGGGTTCGAGTCCCTGGCGGTGCAAAATCAAGAAGGCCTTACGAGATTTCGTAAGGCCTTTCGAATTCGAACGAGTCACAGCCGCGGAACTTTGACTAACCAGTACTCGGTGCCGTCGATCGTCACGCGCTTGCGGCGCCGGCTGATCTGCGGCGAGAACATCGCGCCGTCGTCTTGATAATAGATGCACAACCATGCGAGAACGCGGGCACGATCCTCCGGTCGCAGGCGCTTGATCGCCGCCCTGACCGCCTCCGGCTCGCCCCAGCTTCCATGAATAACGGCTACCCCAACGGTGGCAGCGTCGCGGTTACCGCGAACAACCCGCCTCCGAGTGGCCCACTAACTAACGACTCGTGCGCCGTTATGGTAACGATCACGACGCAGCACGTCGCTACGTTCTTTTCGCGCCTGTTCGGCTATCCGAACGGCATGTCTGAGACGACGCAAGGAACGGCCACGGTCGCCGCCAGCAACAGCGGCTGCATCTATCTGCTGAGCATGACCCAGAACTCCGATTTTAGTAACTCAAACATCGACGCGCCGCAGTGCGGGATCGTTTTGAACGCCTCGGCAAATATGAGCAGCTCGACGATCGACGCGGCCTCGATCGCATACGCAGGCGGGACCCCAAACATCAGCGGAGCCACGTTTCCCGAAGCGTCACCGGCGGCGGCGCTTGCAATGGCCGATCCTTGCCCGGAGATCACGGGATGCGCCTATCTCACGAACAATCCGCCATCCACGTCCGGTTGTTCTGCCGGCGGTACGTATAACAACGCGACGCTCAGCGCGGGCTGCTACAGTAAGCTGACCCTCACCGGCACCGATACCCTGAATCCCGGCCTGTACGTCGTAAACGGACAGTTCCATCTCAACAACGCGACGGTTTCAGGAAGCGGTGTGACCGTCTATATGACCGCCAACGTATCGGACACCAACTTCAGCAGTGCCAACCTTACGTTATCGCCGCCGAGCAGCGGGAACACCTCAGGGGTCCTGTTTTATCGCGTCACGACGCAGAGCTCCGCACTCGATTTCAGCACCTGCACGTGTAACCTCGCGGGGCTTCTCTATTTTCCGACTTCACAAGTCAACTACAGCAATACCGGCGATAACTATACGGTTCTGGTCTTTGGTGATGCCAACTTTAGCACGAGCCACGGCCTCGATTTCGCCACGCCTCCCGTCGGCCAAACTATCCTCCGTAAAGCCGTTATAGCGGAATAAGAGGCGGACTAAAACGTGGGCTCAGACTTGCGGCCTAACGGCTAAAAAGTCGCGATTGCCCAGTAGAGGTAGTAAATGCCCTCGACCGTCGACAATCTCGCATTTTTCGTTGGTCAGGCTCCTCATGGCGCTCGAATTGGGGCGGCCTGGCCATGGCGAACACGTGTTCGATGCGCTCCGCGTTACCCCTGGTCTCGAAAACAGCTCTCAGGCGTTCGAATTCCGAGCGGGCCCGCCGTCGTAAACCCGCGCGTGCGGCGTTTGCTGCGCGTTTCGGTTTTGACGATATAGGGGACACGGTCGCGGTAGGAGATCTGAAGAATGGACGTACTCGCACTGCTGCAAAAAGACCATCGCACCGTCTCAAGCCTTTTGGACGACGCCGTGAAGTGCGAGCCCGACGACGATCGGCTCGCGAACCTGGCGCGCGAGATCGAAAAAGCGCTCACGGTGCACGCCGCCATCGAAGAGAAATACTTTTATTCCGCGTTGCGCAAGCGGGCCGAGCAGTCCGAGGATACCGTCGACGTGTTCGAGGCGTACACGGAGCACGAGCTGGTCAAAACGCTCATCGCGCTACTGAAGTCCGGCCGCCGGCCCGACGAGAAATTCAAGGCCGAGGTTCAGGTGCTCGCGGAGAGCGTCAAGCACCACGTGAAGGAAGAGGAGTCGACAATCTTTTCGCTGGCGCGCGAGCTGCTCGATCGCGACGAGTTGGAGGAGATTGGAGCGACGATGGAGTCGGCGAAGAAGCGCCTCATGTCGGCGTCGCGGCGCAACGCACCATCGCGAAAGCCCTCCGCGCGCAAGCAATCGTCCGCAAAGAAGCGAACTCGCGCCGGCGCGAAGCGAGCCCGGCGCTAGTCGCCGGCCGCTTCGCTCACCACGCGTTCGCGCTTGACAACGCAGGCGCGATGCGCTTCCGTATATTGATATGCGAGCATCCCTTGGGCGCCTTCTGTTCTTGACCGCGCTGTGCGCGCTCGCACCGGTGGCGGCGCATTCCCAGCCCACTCCAACCGCCCCGCCGAAATTCTGCTTCGGCTGCAACTACGCAGCGGCGAAGCTCGCTGGCTCGAATCTTACCCGCGCGACATATATCGGCGCGAATTTTGAACGCGCGGATCTCAGCGGCGTCTCGTTTCGCAACGCGCGCATCGTCGCCGCCAACTTCGAAAACGCCGATCTCCGCGGCGCGGCGTTCGACGGCGCGCAGTGCACCGCGTGTAACTTCATCGGCGCGAGGCTCGACGGCGCAACGTTCACCGGCGTGCAGATGATGGCCGCGAACTTCAAGAACTTCGCGGCTTCGGTCACCGACGAACAGCTGCGTCAGTTGCTCGCCGGCTGCGTCTCCTGCAACTTCGCCGGAAGCAAGCTCGCCGGGCGCGACTTGTCGGGGATTCCTTTGCTGTCGGTTGATCTCTCCGGAGCCGATCTGCAGGGCACCCGCTTCGACGGCGCCGTCCTTTGCTGGGACGTGATGAATGAAACCCAGCGCACCCCCGCGTGCGATAAGATGGGCGGTGCTCAGACGAGCGCCGCAAGCTTCGCCGGTGTGCTGATCTGCGGGGACCCGATGGATCGCAGCACATGCAAGCCCATCGACGCCGACATGCTCCGCACGAACACCGGCTCGCCCCTTAGCGGCGCGGCGCTACCTTAAAGAGGAGGAAAAGCACCGAGCGCGTTCTATCTATCGAGGTCGCCGGGCAAGTGGCGGAACTGGCAGACGCGCTGGACTTAGAATCCAGTGGGGCGACCCGTCAGAGTTCGAGTCTCTGCTTGCCCACGCCGTGACACTGAATGCAACGGAGCCCGGACGGCGGAGCGACGAGCGGCTCCGAGACGCACGACTCCGTCCGTTGAGCGGTTTTGTGCGGAAGTAGCTCAGTGGTAGAGCATCGCCTTGCCAAGGCGAGGGTCGCGAGTTCGAATCTCGTCTTCCGCTAATGATTATGACTAGCTCCACGTTGACGCGGCTCGCTCCGACGCAAGTAGCGCTCGAATTTTCCATAACGGGGCAAGAGATCGCCGCGGCGGAAGAGCGCGCGTTTCGCAAGCTCGTCAAGAACGTGCGCCTCCCCGGATTCCGCAAGGGTAAGGTCCCCCGCAAGATCTTCGAGCAGAACTATGGCACCGACGCGCTGACGCGCGAGGCGGTGGACGAGGTCGTGCCGCAAGAGTACGCCAAGGCTCTCGCCGAGCACGACTTACAGCCGGTCGAACGGCCGCAGATCGAGGTACTCGAAGAGGACGCCGGCCGGCCTACGCGCGTCAAGGCGACGGTCGAGGTGCGCCCGGCCATCGAGCTCCACGGCTATAAGGGCGTCGCGGTAACGCGCGCGGCAATGCCGGTCACGGACGCCGACGTCGAAACCAGCCTGCGAGCGCTCGCGAAGGAACGCGCCACGCTCGTGCCGGTGCAGCGAGCGGCGCGGCTCGGCGACGTCGCAACGCTCGACTATGCTGGAACCATCGACGGCGCGCCGTTTGAGGGCGGCAACGCGTCGGGACAGGTAACGGAACTCAGCGAAGGCCGCTTCATCCCGGGTTTCGTCACGGGCATCGTCGGCATGATCGCCCGGCGAGCGCAAGAGCATCGACGTGCGTTTTCCGGACGACTATGCCGCCTCCAAGCTCGCGGGAAAGCCTGCGCTCTTTGACGTTACGCTGCACGATCTCAAGGAGTACGAGCTGCCCGCGCTCGACGACGAGTTCGCAAAAGCCGTCTCGCATCATCAAACCGTGGACGAGTTGCGCGCCGACGTCCGCACCCGGCTCGAGGCCGTTGCCGCCGCGCGGGCGAGACGTTCGGTCGCCAACGCGGTCATGACGCAGGTACTCGCGGCGCACGATTTTGCGCTCCCGGCTTCGATGGTCGAAAGCGAGCTCGAGCATATCGTGGAAGAATCCGCGCCGGCTCGAGGCGAAGCCGTCGCAAACGATGTCGCCGAGCTCCGCGTCTCGTCGCGGCCGGAGGCGGAGTCGCGAGTGAAGGCGTCGCTTCTGATCGAGGCGATCGCCAAGGCCGAAGGGATTACGGCGACGCCGGCCGACGTAGCCGCCGAGCTCGACGCGCTGGCGCGGCGCTACGGCCAGCCGGCCGCGCGCATCCGCACGGCTCTGGGAAACAATTTGCTCTCCCTCATGGACGGCATCGTGAGGAATAAGACGCTCGACTTCCTCGTCGACAACGCCGTCGTCACGGTCAACGAAGAAACTTCCAGGACGGCGTCGTAGTTACACGGGGCATGGGACATCTCGTACCGATGGTCGTGGAGCAGACCGCGCGCGGCGAGCGCGCGTACGACATCTATTCGCGTTTGCTGAAGGACCGCATCGTTTTCGTCGGCGGCCCGATCGACGATCATCTCGCCAACTTGGTGATCGCGCAGCTGCTGTTTCTCGAAAAGGAAGACCCCGAGAAAGACATCGACATGTACCTCAATAGTCCGGGAGGCAGCGTAACCGCCGGCCTGGCGATGTTCGACGCCATGCGGTTCATCAAACCCGACGTGGCGACCATTTGCATGGGATTCGCGGCGTCGATGGGGTCGATTCTGCTCACCGGAGGCGCCGCCGGCAAGCGGTACGCCCTGCCCAACGCGAAGATCGTGATCCACCAGCCCTGGGTCTCGCAGATCGGGGGACAGGCCACCGACGTCGAGATCGCCGCCCGCGACCTGCTGGCCACCCGCCAGACGGTCGCGCGGATCTACGAACAGACGACGAAGAAACCGCTCGACCAGGTGCTCAAGGATATCGAACGGGACTATTACATGACCGCGCAAGAGGCCAAGGATTACGGGATAATCGACCAGATTATCGAAAATCGGCAAGGCCTGCCGATGCCGGCCTAGGGCCTGAAGGAGACCGGGACCCCGCGATGTTCCGTTTTGGAGACGACAAGGGACAGCTAAAGTGCAGCTTCTGCGGGAAATCGCAGGAGCAGGTCCGCAAGCTCATTGCCGGGCCCGGCGTTTATATTTGCGACGAGTGTATCGAGCTCTGTAACGAGATCATCGAGGAGGAGCTCTACAAGAACGTCGACGAGAACCTGCGTCTCCGCAACATCCCCAAGCCCAAAGAGATCAATCACATCCTGAACCAGTATGTGATCGGTCAGGAGCGCGCCAAGAAGTCGCTCGCGGTCGCGGTCTACAACCACTACAAGCGCATCAACGCCGGCGGCGCTGCGGACGACGTCGAGCTGCAGAAGTCGAACATCCTGCTCGTCGGGCCGACGGGCTCGGGCAAGACGTACCTCGCTCAGACGCTCGCGAAGATCCTCGACGTGCCGCTCGCAATGGCCGATGCGACCTCGCTGACCGAGGCCGGCTACGTCGGAGAAGACGTCGAGAACATCCTCCTCAAGCTGATTCAGGCCGCGGACTACGACGTCAAGCGGGCCGAGAAGGGCATCGTCTACATCGACGAGATCGACAAGATCGCGCGCAAGAGCGAGAATCCGTCGATCACGCGGGACGTCTCGGGCGAGGGCGTGCAGCAGGCGCTGCTCAAGATCCTCGAGGGCACGACCGCCAACGTGCCGCCGCAGGGCGGCCGCAAGCATCCGCATCAGGAATTCATCCAGATCGACACAACGAACGTGCTGTTCATCTGCGGCGGCGCGTTCGATGGCTTGGAGCGCATCATCGAATCGCGCGTCGCGGCCAACAACATGGGCTTCCGCGCGCAGCCCGAAGGCAAGCGCGACATCCGCGTCGGCAAGCTGCTGCAGCAGTTGATGCCCGAGGATCTCTTGCGCTTCGGGCTGATTCCCGAGTTCATCGGACGCCTGCCGATCGTCGTGACGCTCGAAGCGCTCGACGAGCTCGCGCTGCGCCGCATTCTGGCGAGCCGCGCAACGCGCTGGTGCGCCAGTTCCAGAAGATCCTCAACATGGACGGCGTCGACCTGCAGTTCACGAAAGAGGCCCTCATCGCGATCGCGAACAAGGCGCAGGGCCGCAAGACCGGCGCGCGCGGCCTACGCTCGATTCTCGAGGAGACGATGCTCGAGGTCATGTACGACCTGCCGTCGCTCCAGGGCGTCAAGAAGTGCGTCGTCAACAAGGACGTCATCGAGAAGAAAGAGTCGCCAACGCTCATCTACCACGAGCAAAAAAAGGATATGCCCGCCTAGGGCCCATATTCGCCCCAACTCGTTGTCGCCTCGCCCTTCGACTCCGCGCTTCGCGCTTCGCTCAGGATGACAGAGCGGGAGTAAACTTCGGCCGCTCGGCTCCTAGATTTGGGCCAAATCTACGCCGTAGCAGCAGCGCGACGCGACGGCCTTCTCAAGCGAAAACTGCGACTTCGTGTCTGGACCTACTGCACGAATTGCCCTCTGATTGCCGTGACAATGGGGAGCGAGTGGGTATACCGCCCGAGCGGTTAACATGAAAAGTTAGCGAGGGCGGCATACCCCGAGCTCCCCGGTGTCGCGGGAAGCGACACGCCCCAACTCGCCCATAATGGGAGCAAGAGGCGGCTTCGCGGGGGGTGCTGAACGCAGGGCAACCGATGGACCTCCCCAAGCAGTACGACCCGCAGTCGGTCGAGCCGCGTCTGTACGAGCGCTCCGAGCGTAACGGGTACTTTCACGAGGAGCCTGATCCCGCGCGGCCGCCGTTCATCATTTGTATGCCGCCGCCCAACGTCACGGCGCGCGCGCACCTCGGGCATGGCTCGACGTACCTGCCGATGGACGTCCTCACGCGCTACCACCGGATGCTCGGCGAGAATGCCGACTGGCTGCCGGGGGTAGATCACGCGGCGATCGCGACGGAGGTCGTGCTGGTCCGGGAGCTGGCGAAGGAGGGCATCGGCCGCGAGGATTTGGGCCGCGAACGCTTCGTCGAGCGGGCGTGGGAGTGGTCGCGCACTTACGGCGGCGAGATCGAGGCGCAGTTCCGGCGCCTGGGCTTCGGCCCCGATTGGCAGCGCTCGCGCTTCACGATGGACGAGGGGCTGTCGGCCGCGGTCCGGCGCGTCTTCGTCCAGCTCTACCGCGAAGGCCTGATCTACCGCGGCACCCGCCTCATCAATTGGGACCCGAAGGCCAAGACCACGGTATCGGATGCCGAGCTCGAGTACGTGGAGCGCGACGACAATCTGTGGCGCATTCGCTATCCGTTCGAACCGGGCGGCGAGGAGGGCATCGAGATCGCGACGACACGGCCCGAGACCATGCTGGCCGACGTGGCCGTCGCCGTGCATCCGGGCGATCCCCGTCACGCCGGGGCGGTCGGGCGCAAGGTGTGGATTCCGCCGCTGTTCGAGCGCTCGATTCCGATCGTCGCCGATGAGGCGGTGGACCCCGAGTTCGGTACCGGAGCGCTAAAGATCACGCCCGCGCACGACCCGCTCGATTACGAGATCGGCGCGCGGCACGGCTTGCCCGCGCCCTCGGCGATCGACCTCGAGGCGCGCATCACGGGCGCGGAGGTGCCGGTGGGTCCGTATGCCGGGCTCGACCGCTTCGAAGCGCGCGAGCGCATCGTCGCCGATCTTCGGCGCGACGGTTTCCTCGTCGGGACGGAGCCGCATCGCCACTCGGTCGCCACCAGCGATCGCAGCGGAGCGGTGGTCGAGCCGCTGCTGTCGCTGCAATGGTTCGTCAAGATGGCGCCGCTGGCCAAGCCCGCGCTCGACGCATACCGCGACGGGCGCGTACGCTTCGTCCCGTCCCGTCACGGGCGCACGTACGAGCATTGGCTCGAAAACATCCGCGACTGGAACATCTCGCGGCAGATCTGGTGGGGCCATCAGCTCCCGGTTTGGTACACGCCCGACGGGCGACGAGGTGGTCGCCGAGAGCGAGGCCGAGGCAGTCGAGATCGCGCAGCGGCTCCACGGTACGCGCGATCTGCGGCGCGATCCCGACACGCTCGACACCTGGTTCTCGAGCGGGCTCTGGCCCTTCTCGATCCTCGGCTGGCCCGAGCAGACGGCGGAGCTGCGCTGCTGGTACCCCTCGCAGGCGCTGCTCACCGGCGGTGAGATCATCTTTTTGTGGGTCGCCCGCATGGTCATGCTCGGCCTGCACTTCATGCACGACGTTCCGTTCTCGGACGTCGTCATCACGCCGACCGTCTTCGACGCGGTAGGGCGCAAGATGTCCAAGTCGCTCGGCAACACGATCGACCCGATGGTGCTGGCCGAGAAGTACGGCGCCGACGCCTTTCGCGTCTCGGTCCTGCGCCAGATGCGCATCGAGAGCCAAGAGATCCGCTATCAGGAGTCGCGCTGCGAAGAGGCGCGCAACTTCAACAACAAGATATGGAACGCCACGCGCTTCATCCTCGCCTTGCCGGAGGGACTGCCGGCCGCGATGACGCTGCCGCGCGAGGCAGCGCTGACGCTCGCCGATCGCTGGATCCTCACCCGGCTGCGCGAGACGATCGTCGCGACGAGCGAGCTCTTGAACCGCTACGACTTCGGCGCCGCGGTTGAAACGATCTACCGGTTCGTCTGGTATGAGTTCTGCGATTGGTATGTCGAGGCGACTAAGGCGGAAGCGAATCGAGCCACGCGTGCCGGCGTGCTCTCCTTCGTTTGCAACAACGCCATGCGTCTGCTCCATCCGCTCGCGCCGTTCATCACGGAAGAAGTCTGGCTCGCGCTGCCCCACGACGGGGAGACGATCGTGACGGCGACTTGGCCGGATCCGCTCGAGGTACCGGCGTTCGCGGAGGACGCGCGCGCCTTCGCGCTCCTGCAGCGTACCGTCGAGCGGGTCCGCAATGCGCGCGCCGACATCGGTCTGCATCCGCGCAAGCGCGTGTTGCTCGACGTTCCGGCCGACCTGCCGGAGCCGATAGCGGACCTACTCGCGCTGCTTGCGAGCGCGGCGATCGAGCGCGGCGCCTCCGCCTGCGGCAACCTCGATGAGATGCTCGCCGCCGTCGCCGTCCGCGCGCCGCGCGAAGTGCTCGAGGAGCGCTATCGTAAACAACACGCACACTTGCTCGCCGAGATCGATCGCGGGGAGCGAAAGCTCGGCAACGGGGCCTTCGTCGCCAAGGCGGCGAGCAGCGTCGTCGCGCGGGAGCGCGAAAAGCTCGCGGCCTATCGCAGCGAGCTCGCGCGCGTTGAGGCCGCGTTACGCGCGAACAAGGAGCCGGCATGACGACGGGCGCTCGGCGCCGGGTGTTGGCGCGGCACGAGGAGATCGCGCGCATCATCGCGCGACTCGCGCAGCAGATGCTCGAGCCGCAGGACGCGCAGTCGGGGCTGGTGCTGTTCGGAATCCGTCGCGGCGGCGAGGCGCTCGCGACGCGCATCGCCGCCGAGATCGAGCGCATCTCCGGTCGCGCGCCGGCGCTCGGGTTTCTCAACATCAACCTGTATCGCGATGATCGCGTGACGCACGAGCTCCCGGAATCGCAGATCCCGGTGGACGTATCGGGGAAGGTCGTCGTCATCGTGGATGACGTGCTGTACACGGGGCGCACCATTCGGTCCGCCCTGGACGCCGTCACCGATCTCGGGCGCCCGGCCGTTATTCGTCTCTGCGTCCTCGTCGATCGCGGCCTGCGCGAGCTTCCGATTCAGGCGGATTACGTGGGACGCGTCAGCCCAACCACGCCGGACGAGCGGGTGGAGGTCGTCCTATCGGCCCAAGCCGCGGCCTCCGACGAGGTGACGATTCTGGGAACCGTTCGTGCGCATTCGGCGTAGCCTCATCGACCTCGACGACCTCAGCGCCGAAGAGCTGGATCAGATCTTCGAACGGACCGCGCAGTTCGAGCGCACTCCGCCGGGCCGCCTGCTCGAGGGAACCGGTTGCGTGAATATGTTCTTCGAGCAGAGCACCCGCACGTTCACGTCGTTCAACATCGCGGAGCTGCGACTCGGCGCCGACGTCGTGAACCTCGCTCCGCAAAAGCTCAGCCTGGCCACGAAGGGCGAGACGCTCGAGGACACCGCGCTTACGCTGGGCGCGCTCGGCATCTCCGTGATCGTCGTCCGCCACCCCGAGCCCGGTTTCCCACAGCGCGTCGCGCTGGCGTTCGACGGCCACGTCGTCAACGCCGGCGATGGAGTGCACGCGCACCCCACCCAGGCGCTGCTGGATATCTACACACTCAAAGAGGAGTTCGGCGACCTCGGGCAACGCACCGTCGCCATCGTCGGCGACGTGCTGCACAGCCGCGTCGCGCACTCCACGATTCGCGGGTTGCAACGCCTCGGCGCCGCGGTCGTCTTGGTCGGCCCCGAGGCGTTCCTGCCCGGTGGCTACGCGGGAAACGGCGTCAGGATCGAGCGCGACTTCGATGCCGTGCTGCCGCAGGTCGACGCGGTCGTCCTTCTGCGGATACAGCGCGAGCGCTTCGTCGAGATGCCGATCTCGGATGCCGATTACGTGCACGCCTATCGCCTCGATCAGCGCCGGCTCGGCCTCGTTCGGAAGGAAACGATCGTCATGCATCCCGGGCCGTACAACCGCGGGATGGAGCTCGACGATTCGGTCTTGGAGTTTGCGGGCTGGCGCTACGCGCGGCAGGTCCATCACGGCGTCGGGATTCGAATGGCGGTGCTGGACTTTCTGGTCAACGCTCGATCGAGATGACGTCGTTGCTGATCACCGGCGCGCGAATCGTCGATCCGGCGAACTCGCTGGACGCTCTGCGCGACCTGCGCGTGCGCGACGGCACGGTAGCAGAGATCGGCGAGCACCTCGTCGCCGGCGCGGACGAGCCGACGGTCGATGCCGCCGGCGCCGTGGTGGCGCCCGGCTTTGTGGACATGCACGTGCATCTGCGCGAGCCCGGGTTCGAGCACAAAGAACGGATCGACACGGGCACCGAGGCGGCGCTGCGCGGCGGCTTCACCAGCGTGGCGTGCATGCCGAACACCAAACCCGCGCTCGACGATCCGGCGATCCTGCGATCGCTGCTGGACGAGATCGGACGGCGCGCGCGCTGCCGCGTCTTCCCAATTGCGGCCATCACGCGCGGCCGCCGCGGGACGCAGCCGTGCGACTTCGCGCCCCTCGCGCAGGCCGGAGCGGTCGCGTTCTCCGACGACGGAGACAGCGTCAAAGACGCGCGCGTTCTGCGCGACGCCGCGCGTCAGGCGAGCGCGCTCGCGGCGCCGTTCATCTCGCACTGCGAGCCGGAGGACGCGACCGTGACGCGCGATCTGTCCATCGCGGGCGAGACCGGCAAGTCGTGGCACATCGCACACGTGACGACGCGCGCGGCACTCGACTCGATCCGCGCTGCGCGTGCACGCGGCGTTCGCGCCACCTGCGAAGTGACGCCGCATCATCTCAACTGTACGAGCGCGTCGGCACGCGAGCTCGGACCGGCCGCGCGGGTGAACCCGCCGTTGCGCGACGACGCCGACGTCGCTGCGCTGCGCGCCGGCGTGCGCGACGGCACGATCGACGCGTTCGCTACCGATCACGCGCCGCACACGGACGCCGAGAAACACGCGGCCGAAGGCGCCGCGCCGGGATTCACCGGGCTCGAGATCGCCCTCGGAGCGTACGCCGCGGCGCTGCCCGGCCTACCGCTTACGCGTTTCGTCGAGCTGATCGCCACCAATCCCGCGCGCATCCTCGGCCTGCGCGCGGGCACGCTCTCGATCGGCGCGCCCGCCGACGTCACGATCTTCGCCGAGCGTCCCTGGACCGTCGATCCGAGCCGGTTCGCGTCGCTCGGAAAGTGCACGCCGTTCGCCGGCGCGACGCTGCCGAGAAAGGTGCTCGCGACGATCGTCGGCGGCGAGCGTGCGCTATCGCGCGGAGGATTTCGCAGCGTGATCCAACCCGCGGCGGCGCTCTTCCTCGCCGACGGCAGCCGCTTCGACGGCCACGGCCTGCGCTTCGAGGGAACGGCGCTCGGCGAGGCGGTCTTCTATACCGGCATGACGGGCTACGAAGAAGCCCTGACCGATCCGTCGTACGCCGGACAGATCCTCACGTTCACGTATCCGATGATCGGCAACTACGGCATCTCTGGGAGCGCCGCGCAATACGGACGCGCGTGCGCCGCGGGAGCGGTGATCAAGCAGATCGCGTATCATCCCTCACACCATCTCGCCCGCCAAGACCTGCCGTCGTGGCTCGACGAGCAGTCCATCCCCACGCTGGTCGGAGCGGACACCCGCTCGATCACGATCACGCTGCGCGAGCACGGCACGATCTGGGCCGCGCTGGCCGTGGGCGATGCCGCGCTCGCCGAAGCGGAACGAAGCCTCGCACGGTTCGTGCGCGACGCGAGCACGAAGGCGCTCGTTCCCAGCGTTTCCACGCGCGAACGGTTCGCGCGGGGTGCGCCCAACGGTCGCCGTGTCGTGCTGATCGACTGCGGTGTGAAGCGCGCGATTCTCGCGCAGCTCGAGGCACTCGGCGCGCACATCTCGGTCGTGCCGTACAACGCGTCGGAAGAAGAGGTCCTGGCGGACGATCCGGACGCGGTGTTCATCTCGCCCGGTCCCGGTGACCCGACGGATCTCGCAGAGACCATCGAGCTGCTGCGCGGCCTCGCCGGGCGCAAGCCGCTCTTCGGCGTGTGCCTGGGCCATCAGCTCCTCGCGCTGGCGTGCGGCGGCCGCACGTACAAGTTGCCGTATGGCCATCGCGGCGGGAATCAGCCGGTGATGGACTTGCAGGCCGGCGAGGTGCTCGTGACCGCGCACAACCACGGATACGCCGTCGATGCCGCGTCGTTGTCCGGCGATCTCCAACCCACGATGACCAATCTCAACGACGGCACGAACGAAGGCTTCCGGCATCGCTCCCTTCCCATCGCGGGCGTTCAGTTTCACCCCGAAGCATCGCCGGGGCCGTTCGACGCGCGCCGCCTCTTCGCGCAATGGCTAGAAAGCCTCTAGGCGCCGCCGCGCTCGTGCTCGGCGCGGCGCTCGTCGCGGCACCGGGGGCGATCTCCGCGCAGGCGCTCACGCGCCTGACGGTGCAGACGTTCCAGCTGACCAGCGACACGACCCGGCCGCGGGTCGACGAGCCGTTTCACCTCATCGTGACGCTGCGCGTTCGCGAACCCGCTACGCAGATCACGAACCTCGAGCTGCCGCTTCTCGCCGATGTCGAGCTCCTCGGAGACGAACGGCAGACGGTCAGCGGACGCGGCGGGACGTTGTACCGCGAGACGATCACGGTCGTCGCGCATCACACGGGCTCGCTCGCGATCGCGCCGGCGACGTTGCAAGCCGTCGACGCGCGCGACGGCAAGCCCAAGCAATGGTACACCAATACACTCACGCTCAGCGTCGTCGGCGTCAGCACGTCCGCGTTGCGCGCCGGCGCCGGGCAGGTGCTCGGCGTCGCCGCGGCCGTGGGTCGCGTGCTGCTGTGGCTGTTCGGCGTCGCCGTCGTCGTCCTCGTGATCCTCGCGCTGCTCCGCCGGCGGCGCCGCGTCAGCGTCGCATCGCCCGCGCCGGCGCCGGCTCCGGCGCCTTCTCCGATCGTCCCGCGCTCCCGGCGCGACCAGCTCCAAGACGCGCTCGTCGTCCTGCGCGCGGAGCGGACGCGCGCGTCGGCGGTCGCCGTCCGCGAGGCCATGTGGCGGATGATCGGGGCCGACGAGGGCGCGACCCTGGGCGACGTCTTGCGCCGGCGCGAGTCGTCGATCCCCGAAACGCGCGAGCTGCTCATCGCGCTCGAGCGCAGTGCGTTCACGTACGACGACGATCTGCAGCCGGCGATCCAGGATGCGTGCTTCGCGCTCGAGCGCGCGATGGGTTCGCTCGCGTGAGCAGGCCGCGTCTCGTGGATCTGCGCGCCGCGCTCGCGCATACGATCGTCGGGCAAGAGGGTGTCATCGACGCGCTGCTGCTCGCGCTGCTCGCCAACGGTCACGTGCTCCTCGAAGGGCCTCCCGGCCTCGCCAAGACGCTCGCGTGCCGCTCGCTCGCCGCCGCGCTGGAGGGCGAGTTCAAGCGTATCCAATTCACGCCCGACCTTCTGCCGAGCGACATCGTGGGCACCCGCATCTTCGATCAGCGCGAGAGCGCGTTCGCCACCGTACTCGGGCCGATCTTTGCCAACGTGGTCCTGGCCGACGAGATCAACCGCGCGCCCGCCAAGGTGCAATCCGCGTTGCTCGAAGCGATGCAGGAGCGCCAGGTGACGATCGGCCCGCAATCCTACGCGCTGCCCGATCCCTTCGTCGTGATGGCGACGATGAATCCGCTCGACTCCGAGGGCACTTACGCGCTGCCGATCGCGCAGATGGATCGCTTCCTGATGAAGGTCAACGTCGGCTATCCGTCGCGCGAAGAGGAGCTTCGGATCCTCGACCGCTTCGCCGTCGCGGATACGCAGCCGGTGCGCGCGGTTGCGACGCTCGACGACGTCCGCTCCTGGCGGGAGCAGGCCCACGCGGTTCACATCGACGAGAAGCTCAAGCGTTACATCGTCGACCTCGTCACGGTCACGCGAAAAGCCGACGGCGTCACGGTACGGGCCCAGGCCGGCGAGGCGCTGCGCGCGTCCGACCTGATCGATTACGGCGCGAGCCCGCGAGCAACGCTCGCGCTGGCCTTCCTGGCGCGCGGACGCGCGCTGCTCGAAGGGCGCGACTTCGCGCTCCCCGACGACGTCCGCGCGGTCGCGCCCCACGCGCTACGCCATCGCATTGGATTCAATTACCGGCTCGTCACCGAGGGAGCGAGCGCCGATGGCGTGATCGACGCAATGGTCGCCGCAATTCCGGCGCCGTGACGATTCGCGAGGCGCTGCTGCGCGCTCGCCGCCGCCCGCGTCACCTGGGCGCCGGCTCCCCGACCGTCTACCGCGGCGACGGCTACGAGTTCGTGGAGCTGCGCGCCTACGTCCCCGGCGATGATGTGCGGCGCATCGACTGGGCCGCGACGGCGCGGTCCGGCGACCTGCAGACGCGGATCGTCCTCGAGGACGTCGCGCTCACGCTCGCCGCCATCGTCGACGCGTCGCCCTCGATGCGCGTCGGGCGCCGTCGCCCGGTCCTGGACGCGGCGCGCGAGGCCGCGCAGACGTGGTTCGGTGCCGCATGCGGCGAGGATCGCTGCATCCGCATCGACGCGTCGGGGGTGACGCCGCGGGCGCTGCAGCGCGGCCCGCATCGCGCTCTCTCCAACTTCGCCGACGCGGATGAGTTCGACGCCGCGCGATTGCTGCGCACTGCCCGCGGCGCGCTGCCACGCGGCACGGCGCTGCTCGCGATCAGCGATTGGTACGATTTGGACCAGAAGCTCGAGCGAGATCTCTGTGACCTGGGCGCGCGCTTCGACTGCACGGCGCTGGTCGTCCGCGATCCGTGGTATGACGTCCTGCCGCTCGCGGGGATGGTGCGGCTGCGCGGCGCCGAGGGCGGTTTCGTACGCGCGTACGTGGGCAAACGCGAGCGCCGCGCCTACCGCGATGCCGTTCGGACGCGCGAGCAAGCCTTGCTGCGACGCTTCGCCCGAGCGAACTGGCGGACCGGCGTGCTCCGGGAGGAGAACGGCGCGCAGTCGCTCGCGGAGGCCTTCGGGGCGCGGGCCTGTCCTGAGCGGAGTCGAAGGGCGTGAGCCTCGATCACCCCGCGCGGCTCCTGATCGGCCTGCTGGCGATCGCAGCGTTCGCGCTGATCTACGATCGACTGCAACGGCGCGCGACCGCGCGCGACCTCGCCTACTCGAACGTCGCATTCTTCGTGCAAGCCGCGAAGCCGCGCGCCTGGGTACCGCGCGCGCTCCAGGCGCTGTGGCTGATCGCGCTCGCCGTCGTGGTGCTTGCTGCCGCGCGTCCGCATCTCACGATCCCCGTGCCCGTGCGCGACGGCGACGTCTTCATTTGCATCGACACGTCCGGATCGATGGCGTCCACCGACGTCGTGCCGACGCGGGCCCAGGCCGCCAAGACCGCGGCGCGGGCGTTCATCACCGAGAGTCCGCCCGGCATCCGAATCGGGGTCATCTCGTTTTCCGGCAGCGCGGAGGTCGTCGCGCCGCGCAGCGCCGATCATCAGCAGGTCGACGCGGCGCTCGATCAGGTGCCGCTCCCCGACGGCGCAACGGCGATCGGCGACGCACTGAAGCTCGCGGCGCAGCAGCTTCCACCGGCGGGTCACCGCGTGATCATCCTGATCACTGACGGCGTCAACAACACGGGAACCAATCCGAACGAGATGGCGCAGTGGCTCGGCATGCATCACGTTCCCGTCTACACAGTCGGGATCGGAACGCCGAACGGCGGGTTGATCCCCGGAACCAACGAGGAGGCGACCATCGACGAGGAGGCGCTGCGCGGCTACGCGCAGGCCAGCGGCGGCGCGTACGCGCGCGTCGAGAACGCGACGGAGCTGCGCGACGCGCTCGCGCGGCTCGGGCGCATCACGTCGCTGCAGCGCAAGCCGGTGGACGCATCGCTGGGCTTGGCGCTGGCGGGCGCCTTCGGGATGTTGATGGCGTTCGTCATCGGTTTCGGGCTGGGCCGGTACCCGTGAACGATCCGTTTACGCTGCTCGCGCGCTGGATCGACGATGCCGGCGGCCCGGAAGCTATCGACGCGATCGCGATGTGCTTGGCGACCGCCGACGCGCATTGCCGTCCGTCCGCGCGCATCGTCCTGCTGCGCGGACTCGACGAGCGTGGACTGCGATTCTACACGTCGTACGAAAGCCGCAAGGGCCGCGAACTCCACGAGAACCCATACGCCGCGGCCGTGCTCTACTGGCCGGCGCTGCCCCGTCAGGTCCGCGTCGAGGGGCGCGTTTCGCAACTCTCGGAGGCGGAATCCGACGCGTACTTCAGTTCTCGGCCGCGCGGGCATCGGCTGGCGGCCTGGTCCTCCGAGCAGAGCGCGGCGCTGGAAACCTACGAGGTTCTCGAGGAGCGCTTCGCGCACTTCGAGCAGCGCTTCGAAGGAGAAGACGTGCCGCGCCCGCATTCGTGGGGCGGCTATCTCTTGGTCCCGTCACGTTTCGAGTTTTGGACCGGCCGTCCGAACCGAATGCACGAGCGCGTGTTGTTCACGCGCAGCGACGGCGGCTGGCAGACAGCACTGCTCCAGCCCTGAACCAGGGAGTTCCCTAGGCCAGACCTAAAGACTCGGCCCGAGGATGCCCCGCCGCAGCGTTATGGTCATCGGCTCGGGACCGATCGTAATCGGTCAGGCGGCAGAATTCGACTATGCGGGCGTTCAGGCGTGCCGCGCGCTGCGCGAGGAAGGCCACCGGGTCGTCCTCGTCAACTCGAATCCGGCGACGATCATGACCGACCCCGAGATCGCGGACGCGGTCTACCTCGAGCCGCTGACCGTCGCGTCGGTCGAGGCGATCATCGCGCGCGAGCGCCCGGACGCGCTGCTGCCGACGCTGGGCGGCCAAACCGGCCTCAACCTCGCCGTCGAACTCGACGAAGCCGGCGTCTTGTCGAGTACGGCGTCGAAGTGCTCGGCACGCCAATCAACACGATCCTCCTCGCCGAAGACCGCGAGCGCTTCAAGCAAGATGCAAGAGATCGGCGAGCCCGTCCCCGCAGAGCGTCATCGTCACCGAGATCGAGCAGGGCGTAGAGTTCGCGAACCAATCCGGCTATCCGCTCGTCGTGCGACCCGCGTACACGCTCGGCGGCACCGGCGGCGGCGTCGTCTGCAACGAGCGCGAGCTGCGCGAAACGCTGGCCGCCGGCCTGACGCCTCGATGATCCAACAAGCTCTGGTCGAAACGTCCCTGCTCGGCTGGAAAGAAATCGAATACGAGATCCTGCGCGACAAGCGCGACAACTGCATCATCGTCTGCAACATGGAGAACATCGATGCCGTCGGCGTGCACACCGGCGACTCGATCGTCGTCGCGCCTCACAGACGCTGTCCGACCACGAATTCCAGATGCTGCGCAGCGCGAGCCTCAACGTCATCCGCGCGCTCAACGTCCAGGGCGGATGCAACATCCAGTTCGCGCTGCATCCCGAGCGCAGCGAGTACACGATCATCGAGGTCAACCCGCGCGTCTCCCGCAGCTCTGCGCTGGCGTCCAAAGCGACCGGATATCCCGATAGCCAAGATCTCGACGCAAATCGCGCTCGGCAAGACGCTCGACTGAGATCCCGAACCCGGTCACCGGCGTCACGAAGGCCGCCTACGAGCCGACGCTCGACTACGTCATCGTCAAGATCCCGCGCTGGCCGTTCGACAAGTTTCCCCTCGCCGACACCGCACTCGGCACGCAGATGAAGTCGACCGGCGAAGCGATGGGCATCGGCCGCACGTTCCAAGCCGCGCTCATCAAGGCGGTCCGCGGGCTCGACCTCAAGCGAATCCGCTGACCGGGACGATCGCGGAATGGAGCGACGACGAGCTCGAGGCGATCGTCGCCGTCCCACGCACGAGCGGCTCTTCGCCATCGGCGAACTGCTGCGCCGCGCGGGCGCGACGCGACGCGACGCGGCGATCGAGCGAATTCGCGAGCTCTCGGCGGTCGATCGGTTCTGGCTGAACGAGTTTGCGGAGCTCGTCGCGCTCGAGGAACGCATCCGCGACGGCGCCGCCAACGGCGCCTACGCCGAGGCGCTGCAGTTCGGCTACGCGACCGCGAGCCTACGGCGCCTGCACGGCGACGGAGATTCCGAGGTACAGGCGAAGGCCGAAGCGGCGTTTCGCATGGTGGACACCGCCGCCGCCGAGTTTCCCGCGAAATCGCCCTACTACTATCTCTCGCGCGGCGAACACGACGAGATGCGCCGCACGCCCGTAAGCCATCGTCGTCGTCGGCAGCGGCCCGATCCGCATCGGCCAGGGCATCGAGTTCGACTACAGGTGCGTCCACGCGGCCTGGGCGCTCCAAGGAGCCGGCGCTCGCCCGGTCGTCATCAACAACAACCCCGAGACCGTCTCGACGGACTTCGACATCTCCGACGCGCTCGTCTTCGAACCGCCCGGCGCCGACGAAGTGGAGGCGGCCTACGCGCGACCGGCGCCCACGGCGTCATGCTCGCGTTCGGGGGACAGACGGCAATCAATCTCGCGGGCGAACTCCATCGGCGCGGCGTGCGCATCGTCGGCAGCGATCGCAGCAGCGTCGACATGGCGGAGGATCGCGAGCAGTTCGACGCCGCGCTCGCGCGTCTTGGCGTCGCGCGGCCGCAGGGCAAGGCCGCGCGCAGCTTCCGCGAGGCGCGCGCTATCGCGCGCGAGCTCGGTTTTCCCGTGCTCGTGCGGCCGTCGTTCGTCCTCGGCGGGCGCGCGATGGAGATCGTCTATAATGAAGGCCAGCTCGCGTCGTACGTCGAGACCGCGCCGCCGATCATCGCGGGCGCGCCGCTCCTGGTCGACAAGTATCTCCCCGGGCTCGAAGTCGAAGTCGACGCGGTCTACGACGGCGAGGACATCCTCATTCCCGGCATCTTCGAGCACATGGAACGCGCCGGCATCCACTCGGGCGACTCGATCAGCGTCTATCCGCCGCAGACGATCGACGCAAGCATGGAACAGCGCATTGTCGAGGTCACGCTCGCCATCGCGCACGAACTCCGGATCCGCGGCCTGATCAACATCCAGTTCGTCATCCACGACGAGCGGCTGTTCATCATCGAAGCGAATCCGCGCGCGAGCCGGACGGTGCCGATCATCCCGAAGGTCACCGGCATGAATTTCGTCGCCGCGGCGACGCGCGTCGCGCTTGGGGAGAAGCTGCGTGACATGGAGTACGGCACGGGACTATCGTCCGCACATGCCCTACGTGGTGGTGAAAGTGCCGGTCTTTTCGTTTTCGAAGATGCGCGGCGTGGAGACGATCCTTGGCCCGGAGATGAAGTCGACCGGCGAGGTGCTCGGCATCGATGAAACGTTCGGAGGGGCGCTGCTCAAGGGCTTCCAGGCCGCCGGCGTCCGTCTGCCGGGCAGCGGTGGCCGCATCCTCGTCTCGATCGCCGACGAAGAGAAGCACGACGCCGTCAGCGTGCTTCGCTCCTATGCCGCGCTGGGTCACACCCTCGTCGCGACGCCCGGGACGCGCAGCGTGCTGGAAAGCGCGGGCATTCCCACGCAAACGATCAACAAGATCGCCGACGGCTCTCCGCACGTGCTCGATCTGATCGGATCGCACGCGGTGGACTTGGTGATCAACGATGCGAAGGGACCGCGCGAAATCACCGACGACTACAAGATTCGCCGTACGGCGGTAGAAGCGAGTATTGCGTGTTTGACGAGTTTAGATACGGCACGGGCACTGGCGGAGGCTCTCGCAAGCAAGGCTGGACCGCCGCGCAGCCTTCAAGACTATCGCCGAGCCACGGCGACGATCGTCTCGTAGCGCCGAAAGACGCCGTTTTCGTGTTGGGCGGCAACGCGACGACGCTGGCCGTCGTCAACCGCTTTCCGCCCCGGAGCGCGGACGCAACGTCGAGCGCCGACTCGATCACCGCGCGGCTGATTCCGCTTGCCTGGACGCCGCTCGGCATCGCTCTGGGCGATACGCGGCAAGACGTCACCGTGCCGCTCTCCGAGCTCTTCGACTGGATGGACCGCACCTTTCCGTCGGAGGACGAGCACGCGTTCGTGGCGCCGCCGCGCGACGTGGAACTGCTCGCGCGCATCGGCTGGAGCGCCGAGTTGCCCGAACGGATCGACGAGTCGAACGTCATCAACGTGGAGGACTTGCCCGATGAGATCGTCGACGCGCTCGCGCAGCCGCCCGCCGCGCTCGTCCAGTGCGCCGCGTGCCGCCGGCTCTGCGTGCGCGACGAATTCGTTTGGAGAGAGAAGCAGTTGTGCGCCTGGGACTACCACGCCCAGGCATTCGGCCGGCGCGGCCCGTGGCACGACGGCGTTTACGAGGAACGACACTTCGCGACGCTTCCCGTATGCGCATACGTCGCGGCACCGCTGTTGGCAGAGCGGCGCGTCGAGGTCGTGCTGACGGTCGACGGCGTCAGCGAATCGGTCGCCGCGACGGTCGTCAACGCGCTCCTCGAGAGCGACGGCGGACGCCCGCACATGGCCGTCCGCACGCAGGGAGGCATCACCGTCTTGCGAGAGGCATGACCAACCGCGCCATACGGGACCTCTCGCGGTTCTTCGTCCTGTTGTTCGCGGTGTTGGCGATTCGCCAGATCTACGTCCAAATCGTCGCCGCCCCGGGGATTGCCGCGCGGCCGAACAATCCGCGTCACAACCTGCTCGACGCGGGCCGCGGCAGCATCCTGGCTACCGACGGAACGCTCATCGCGCATACCGTCGGCAGCAAGCGTGTGTACCCGCTGGGAGCGGAGCTGGCGCAGACGGCCGGGTACGTCTCGGTGCGCTACGGCACGAGCGGCATCGAGCGTGCCTTCGATCAAGCGCTGACACCCCCTGATCTCGGCGGCGACCCGCTAGCCCAGCTCCAGCAGCTCGTCGCGACCCTGGGCGGTAATCCGACTCCCGCGCGCGGCGCCGACGTCGTGACGACGATCGTACCCTCCGTACAGGCGCAGCTTTTCACGCTGCTCTCCCGCTATCCGCACGCCGCAGGCGTCGTACTGGATCCACGCAGCGGGGCCGTGCTCGCGCTCGCCAGCGTGCCAAGCTACGACCCCAACGACTTCGACGCCGCGTTTCCGGCGCTGCGCGCCGACCCGGACGCGCCGCTCCTCAATCGCGCGCTCGATGGGCTCTATCCGCCCGGCTCGACGTTCAAGATCTTCACCGCGGCGTCGGCCCTCGACAGCAACACGGTGGCGATGGATTCGCACTTCGAGGATCCTGGGTATCTCGTCATCGGGGACTTCGTGCTGCACGACAACGAAAGCGAAGCAACGGGATATTCCGACCTCACCAACGCCTTCGCGCTGTCGAGCAACGTCGACTTCGCCCAAATCGCGCTCAAGATGGGGGTAGGCACGTTCTATCAGTACCTGCGTCGGTGGGGCATCGGCGAATCGCTCGACTTCGAGCTTCCGGCGGAGACGGATCGCGTGCCGCCGCAGGCCGGCATCGTGCCGGGCGAGCTCGCGCAGATGGGCTTCGGTCAGGGGGCGCTCCTGATGACGCCGCTGCAGATGGCACTGATCGGCGCGACCATCGCGAACGGCGGCGGCGAGCCCCGCCCGTACATCGTCCGCCAAATCGTCCGCGACGGCACGCCCGCCAGCGTATCGAGCGCGTCCGTGCTTGCAAACCCGGTATCGCCCGATACCGCAGCGAAGGTCACGCAGATGATGATCGCCGTCGTGCAGCGTGGCACGGGTACTCCGGCGCAGCTGCCCCACGTGACCGTGGCCGGCAAGACGGGAACGGCGACCAATCCGCAGGGACGCTCGCACGCGTGGTTCGTCTGCTTCGCGCCGGCGGATCATCCGCGCGTCGCAGTCGCGATCGTCGTAGAGAACGTCGGGTACGGTGCGACGTACGCCGCACCGATCGCCCGCGACGTCTTGCGCAACGCCATCGAGAGCACCGCCGCTTCAGAGGCTCCTTGAGTTGATCGAGGAGCGCATCTTCAACAACCGATACCGCCTCGACCGCAAGCTCGGCGAGGGCGGCATGGCCATGGTTTACTGCGGCACAGACGTCCTACTGCGACGGCGCGTCGCCGTCAAGGTGCTGCGCGAACAGTACGCCGCCGACGAAGAGTTCGTCCGCCGCTTCTATCAGGAGGCGGAGTCGGCCGCGAAGCTCTCGCATCCGAACATCGTCAACACGTTCGACGTCGGCCGGCAAGACTCGACGTATTTCATCGTCATGGAGCTCGTCGACGGTCCCTCGCTGGCGGAGATCATCGCCGCGGACGGCCGTCTTCCCGAACCGGTGGCCATCGACTACGCGACGCAGATCGCGAGCGGCCTCGCGTACGCCCACCGCCAGGGCCTCCTGCATCGCGACATCAAGCCCGCGAACATTCTCGTGACGAAAGACGACGTCGTTAAGCTTTCCGACTTCGGGATCGCGCGCGCGGTCTCGCAACAGACGATGGCGCTCACCAAGCCAGGGCTCGTGATGGGCAGCGTCTACTATATTTCGCCGGAGCAGGCACAGGAGCACGATCTTCACGAGACCGCCGATCTCTATAGCCTGGGCATCGTACTCTATCAGATGCTCACCGGAAAGCTGCCGTATACGGGCGAGTCGCCGGTCACCGTCGCGCTCAAACACATCGGCGACCCGGTGCCCACGATCGACACGTCGGCAACCGGTGTCAGCCCGGCACTCGCGTCGATCGTGAATCGCCTGTTGCAGAAGAAGCCCGAGCATCGCTTTCAGTCCGCAAGCGAGCTCGCCACCGCGCTGCGAGAGGCGCGCGAGCGCCCCGCCGTCCCCGGCTACCGCATCTCCGACGACGCGCCGCTCCAGGCTCCGCCGGGCGGCCCGCAACGGCTCCCCCGCGGCGCTCGCCCATGCCCGATCGCGCGGCCGCCGCCGGCGAGGCGTGGGAGTCTGCGCGCCGCCGCGGCTGGGCATTTCCCGCGCTGATTCTGGCCTTGATCGCGGCGACCGGCATCGGCTACTTCCTGTTCGGCAAGCCGCTCGGCAACGCGACGGCAGTGGCCGACTACACCGGTATGACGATGGCGCAGGCGCAACAGGCCGTCGTCAACGCCGGGTTGCGCACGCGCTTCACAAAGAGCGCCAGCGAGACTGTGCCGCCGGACCGCGTGATTCGCCAAGAGCCGGCGGCAGGCACGAAGGTCGAAAAGAATCAGGTGATCGAGCTCGTCATCAGCAACGGGAAGCCCCTGCGCGGATTGGACGACGTGCGCGGCTACAGTGTCAACGACGCGCAGCGCACTCTGCAGCAAGCGGGCTTCGCGGTGAACATCGTGCGTCGTCACGACAACACCGTCGCGGACAACGTCATCGATCAGCAACCCAAACCCGGCACGGGCGTCGCCGAGGGAAGCCGCGTCACGCTGATCGTTTCGAGCGGTCCGCAGCCGATCGTCGTGCCCAACTTCGTGAGCCTGACGGTCGATGCGGCTCGCGCGATGGCCGGCCGTCTGGGGATCACCCTGGATACGACGCAGACGATCCCGGGTATGCCACCCGGCACGATCGCGTCGCAGAGCGTGCCGCAGGGGAGCAAGGTCGATCGCAACAGCATCGTGCGGCTCGTGGTCAACAGCGGCATGCCGAACGGGCCGGTCGAGTCCCCGGCAGATAACGTACCCGTCGCGCAGCTGCCGAGCGTTGTCGGCGACGACTACGCGACGGCCCGACAGGCGCTCACGCAATCCGGCTTCCAGATCGCGGTCCGCTTCGCACAGCAGAGCACGAACAACGGAACGATCGTCGCGCAGGCGCCCTCCGCCGGGCCGCAGGCGTCGGGTTCGACGGTGACGATCACGCTCTCCGTGTCGGGAGAGGTGCCCGACACCGTGGGCGAGACCCCGTTCGACGCGATGAAGCAGCTGCAATCCTACGGCTACTCCGTCTCGCACACCGAGTACACGACGAGCCTCGGAGCAGGCGGGAAGGTCATCGGAACCGAGCCGCCCGCAGGAACGAGCCTCGCACCCGGGTCGTCGGTCACGCTGACCGTCAACGGGACGCCGCCGCAGTAGCGATGACGCCTGCGGCGGTCCGCGTTCTCGGGATCGACCCTGCCCTGCGCACGACCGGATACGGCGTGATCGAGCGCCGCGACGGCCGCGTCGCGCTCGTCGAAGCCGGCGTCGTCGCGCCCCGGGCCGGCGCGACGCTCGAGCAGAGGCTGAACGAGCTACACGCGGGCATCGCCGAAGTCATCGCGCAGACGTCGCCGACGCTCGTCGTCATCGAAGAGCTCTACACGACCTACAAGAACCCGCGTTCGGCGCTGCTGATGGGTCACGCGCGCGGCGTGCTATGCCTCGCAAGCGCGCAGGCCGGCGTCGCGGTTCACACGCTCGGACACGCGCGCGTGAAGCGCGCACTGGTTGGATCGGGCGCCGCACGCAAGGAGCAGGTCGGCTCGATGGTCGCGCGGCTTCTCGGCCTGCGTCAGCCGCCCAAACCGCGCGACGTGTCCGACGCGCTCGCGCTGGCGCTCGCATTCCTCAACGTGATCGAGCGCAGCGCGCTGCATGTTCGCTAGGATCAGCGGCTCGCTGGTCGAGCGTATGGGCGAGGCCGCGATCGTCGAGGCCGGCGGGCTCGGGTACGAGATCGTCCTCCCTCCGTGCATCGCGCAGAAGATACCGGCGACGCCCGGCGCGCACGTTGCGCTGGAGATCTATGCCGTCGTCAATCTCGACGGCAACACCGGCCGCTTTACCTATTATGGATTCACGAATTCGATCGAGCGCGAGTTCTTCGAGGCGCTGATCACCGTCGCGTCCATCGGTCCCCGCTCGGCGGCGCGCGCGTTCTCCGTGCCGATGTCGACGATCGCCGCGGCGATCGACCGCGGCGACTATGGATTTCTGCGGAGTCTTCCCGGCATCGGGCAACAGAAGGCGCGCGACATCGTCGCCAAACTGCAGGGAAAGGTCGCGAAGTTTTTGCTCATCCAAGACGCGCCCGCCGCGCGCCCGAGCGCGATTCCGGACTTCGCCGATGAGGCGCTGGCGGTGCTGCTGCAGCTCGGTTACAAGCGCGGCGAGGCGGAGGCGATGATTCGCGAAACGCTCGAGGCCAACGCCGCTATCGACGACGCCGAACTGCTTCTGGCGGAGATATACCGGCGCAAGGCGGCGAAGAAGCACGCATGACCGAGCCCAAGGCGCGCAAACGCCTACTCGGACCCGCCGACGCGGGCGGCCCTGAGCGAAGTCAAATGGATCAACGCATCGTCGATCCGCACGATGCCATCGAAGACGAGCTCTACGGCGCGAGCCTGCGTCCACGCTCGTTCGAAGAGTACGTGGGCCAGGAGCGCGTCGTCGAGAATCTCCGCATCTCGATCGACGCCGCGAAACGGCGCGGCGAGCCGCTCGAGCACGTCCTCTTCTACGGGCCTCCCGGGCTCGGTAAGACGACGCTCGCCGGACTCATCGCGCGCGAACTGGGAGCGAACTTTCGGCCGACCAGCGGTCCGACGCTCGAAAAGCCCAAGGATCTCGTCGGCATCCTCACCTCGCTGGAAGAGGGCGATGTCTTCTTCGTCGATGAGATTCACCGGCTCGGCCGCGTCGTCGAAGAGTTCCTATACCCGGCGATGGAGGAGTTTCAGATCGACTTCATCGTCGATCGCGGCGCGTACGCCAAGACGTTAAAGCTTCCGCTCAAACGCTTCACGCTCGTCGGCGCGACGACGCGGGCAGGCATGCTCACCGCGCCGCTACGCGAGCGCTTCGGCATCGTGCAACATCTGGACTATTATCCGGCGCCCGAACTGGAGCGCATCGTGCGGCGGTCGGCGAGCGTCCTCGGCGTGCCGATCGATGCCGACGCGGCGCGCACGATCGCGGTTCGCAGCCGCGGAACGCCGCGCGTCGCCAACCGGCTGCTGCGGCGCGTGCGCGACTTCGCGGAGGTGCGTTCGGACGGCCGCATCACCGAACCGATTGTGGCCGAGGCGCTGCGCCGCGAGGGCGTGGACGAGCTCGGCCTCGACCGGCTCGATCGCGCGTTTCTGCGTACGATCGTCGAGCAATATCGCGGCGGGCCCGCCGGGATCGCCGCGATCGCGGCGACGCTCACCGAAGACGCGGAAACGCTCGAGGACGTCGTGGAACCCTATCTGCTCAAGGAAGGCTTCGTGACGCGCACCGCCAGCGGACGTCGGGCGACCGCCGCGGCGTACCGCCATCTCGGCGTCGCCGTGAGCGCCGGCGCGCAAGAACGGCTCCTGTGAAGCGCTCGCCGAGCGCGCTGGTCGCGGCGGCGACGCTGATCGGCACGTCGATCGAATGGTACGACTTCTACATCTACGGAATCGCTGCCGCGCTCGTTTTCCCGGAGCTATTCTTCCCACGGTCCGATCCTTTTGTCGGCCAGCTGGCGTCGTATGCCGTCTTCGCAGTCGGATTTCTCGCGCGACCGCTGGGTGGAATGATCTTCGGACATTTTGGAGACCGAGTGGGCCGCAGGACGATGCTCGTGTTCACCCTGACGATCATGGGTCTAGCGACGTTTCTCGTCGGACTGCTCCCCACGTACGCCCGCGTTGGGGCGCTCGCGCCGATATTGCTCGTCGCGCTGCGACTCTGTCAAGGAATCGCAGTCGGCGGCGAGTGGGGCGGCGCGGTCTTGATGGCGGCCGAGCACGCGCACGCACGTATGAAGGGCTTCGTCGCGAGTTTTCCTCAGATGGGCGTCCCGGTCGGCCTGATCTTCGCGAACCTGGCCTTCGCGGCGGTAGCCGGCGGAGCCGTCGCACAGGGTCACGCGAGTGCTGCTCTCTTGAGCATTGGCTGGCGGATCCCGTTTCTCGGCAGCGCAATCTTGGTCGCGATTGGGCTCATCATTCGCCTCAGCATCGCCGAAACGCCGGCCTTCGAAGGCTTGAAGCAACGCGACGCCGTCGAAACGGCGCCGGTCCTTTCCGTTCTCTCCACGAACTGGAAAACGGTTCTTCTTGCCGGAGGGGCGTTCTTCGTCGTCAACGGTGGATTCTATTTGCTCACGACCCAGCTCATCAGCTACGGCGCCGGCCCACACTCGGTCCTGAAGATGGCGCCGATCGTCTTTTTGAACGCGAATATTTGGGGTAGCTGCGTCTCGATCGTTGCTACGCCTCTAGCCGGATGGATATCGGACCGCGTCGGCCGGCGTCCTATTTTCATCGCGGCAGTCGCCGCGATCTTCGCGCTAGCCTTCCCGATCTACGCCCTCGTCGACTCGGAGGACGCCCGTCTGATCGTTCTCGCCATTTGCGTATGGGAGCTCGCCGTCAGCGCCGCATACGGACCGCTCGCCGCGATGTTCAGCGAGATGTTCCCGACAAAGGTACGATACAGCGGCGTATCGGTCGGATACCAGGGTGCGGCGATCTTTGCCGGCGGCCTCGCGCCGTTTATTGCGACGTTGCTGCTCAAGCTCTCTGCCGGTTCGTCGTGGGTGCTCGCGTGCTACCTGATGTTCATGGCGGCGATCTCGCTCGTTTCGGCCTGGCTCATCCCCGAAACGTCGGCCGTCGACCTCGTCGAATCGCACCGCCTGCCGGCCTTGGAGTACGCCGGTTGATGCGTCGCCGCACATTCGTCGTGCTTGCCGCCGCGCCGTTCTTTGCCGCTCGTGCGGCGCGCGCGCAAAGCTATGCCGATCCGTCGAGCTGGTCGCGCAAGCCGGCGCTGCGCGTGCTGCTCGGGAATGGCGAGGCCACATCGGCGGGCGCCGACCTCTTCACATTCGAGGGACGCCCCTATCGCGGAACGTTTACGCGCCTCGACGATGGACGCATCGTTAGCATCGTCGATCTCGAGGAGTACCTGTACAGCGTCGTCTCGCGCGAGATGTCGGCGCGCTGGCCGCCCGCCGCGCTCGAGGTGCAATCGATCTGCGCGCGTACCTACGTTTTGCAGCGCAGCGATCCTCGACGGCAGTACGACGTCGTCCCCTCCGAGCTCGATCAACGTTACGATGGCTTAGCCGGCGAGACGCCCGCCGGAACGGCGGCGGTGTCCGCGACCGCCGGACAGGTGCTGAAGTACGGCGACGAGTTCGCGAGCGTGGCGTACTCGTCGTGCTGCGGCGGACACACGGAGTCGTCGTCGGACGCGTGGGGCGCCACGCCGATTCCGTATCTGGAGGGGGTCGTCTGCACGTGGTGCTCGGCCTCGCCGAACTATCGCTGGTCCACGATGCTCCCGCTGGAGCAGATCGCGAGCCGGCTCTCGACGTATCTCGCTCCGCTCGGGCAGCTGCAGGACGTACGCATCACCGATCGCGATCCAAGCGGCAGAGCGCGCGCCTTCGAGCTCGTCGCCGAGCGCGGCAGCGTAACGGTGCAGGGCAGCGCGTTTCGCCGCGCGGTCGGCTCGCGCGTGCTCCCCAGTCTCTTGATCCAGCGCCTCGCACGCGACGGCGATGCCGCGCAGATCGCGATCGACGGCGACGGTCTCGGGCACGGCGTCGGGCTCTGTCAGTGGGGCGCGCGCGGGATGGCTCTCGCGGGGAGCTCACAGCCGGACGTTTTGGCGTACTACTTCCCGGGAGCGGCCGTCACCCATCTCGAGTAACCTCGTGTCGAGTCTTCCAACGGCGGCATACGATTACGAGCTGCCGGAAGAGCTGATCGCGCAGCATCCGTCGCCGCGTCGCGACGGCAGTCGCCTCATGGTGCTCGACGGTGGCACGATAGTACACCGCCGGTTCGCCGATCTTTCCGCACTGCTGCAGCGCGACGATGTGCTCGTGCTCAACGAGACGCGCGTGATCGCGGCGCGGCTCGTCGGTCGGCGCGAAGGCGGCGGCCGCGCGGAACTGCTGCTGCTGCATCCGGCCGGCACGCTGCGCTACGATCCCAACGCGCTGCGCTGGATCGCTCTCGTCCGCCCGGCTCGGCGACTGCGCGCCGGCCGGCGAATACTGTTCGACGGCCTCGGCGAGGCGACGATACGCGGCGAGCTCGAAGAAGGAATTCGCGAGATCGAGCTTCACCTCGCCCTCCCGCTGGAGCGCTTTTTGGAGGAGGCCGGGCGCATGCCGCTTCCTCCGTACATCCACAACGAGTCGCGCGAGGCACAGGCGCGCTATCAGACGGTCTTCGCCCGCGTCCCGGGGAGCGTCGCGGCGCCGACCGCCTCGCTGCACTTCACGCCGGAGCTGTTGCGCGAGCTCGAAGACCGCGCGGAGATCGTGCGGCTCTCGCTCAACGTCGGTCTCGGAACATTTCGCCCCGTTACCGTCGAAACGATTGAAGAGCACGTGATGCACGCGGAAGCCTACACGATCCCCGAGGCGGCGGCCGCCGCGCTGGAAAGGGCGCGGCGGGAGGGTCGCCGCGTCGTCGCGTGCGGCACGACGGTCGTGCGTGCCCTCGAAGGCAACGTTCGCGACTACGGCCGCGTCCAGGCGGGCGATCACGCCACCGACCTCTTTATCACGCCGGGATTTCGCTTCCACATCGTCGATGCGATGATCACGAACTTCCACCTGCCGCGCTCGACGCTGCTGATGCTCGTGAGCGCCTTCGGCGGAGTCGAGAACATCGCCGCGCGTATGCTGCGGCGATCGCCGCGCGCTACCGGTTTTACTCGTTCGGCGACGCGATGCTGATCTCGAAAAAAGCATGAAGTACGTCACATTCGATGCGCCGGGACCGCCCCGCGTTTTGCGGATCGCGGACGGAGCACCGCCTTCGGTCGGACCGGAGGACGTTTTGATCGCGGTCGAGGCCGCAGGCGTCTCGCACGCCGACGTCATGCAGCGCGCGGGGCAAGTACCCGCCGCCGCCCGGCGCCTCACCGATTCTGGGACTGGAGGTTGCGGGCACGATCGCACGCGTCGGCGAGCGCGTCACGCAGTGGCGCGCCGGCGACCGCGTCTGTGCCCTGACCAATGGCGGCGGCTATGCCGAGCTCGTGGCCGTTCCGCACGGCCAGGTGCTGCCGATTCCGCAGGGCTGGAGCGCGATCGAAGCGGCGACGCTGCCGGAAAACGCCTTCACCGTCTACGACAGCATGGTCACGCGCGCCCGTCTGAAGCGCGGGGAGACCGTGCTCGCGCATGGCGGGACGAGCGGCATCGGGAGCACGGCCGTCATGTTCGCGCGAGCCATTGGCGCGAGCGCCATCGCGACCGCCGGCAGCGACGCAAAGCGCGCCGCGTGCATCGAACTCGGCGCGGCGGCGGCGATAAACTATCGCACGCACGACTTTGTGGCGGAGACGCTGCGCTTGACCGGCGGGCGGGGCGTCGACGTCGTATTGGACATCGTCGGCGGCGACTACGTCGCGCGCGATCTCGAGTGCCTCGCACCCGACGGCCGCGTCGGGTGCCTTGCGACGCCGCGCGGGCGCGTCGTCGAACTCGACCTCGGGCGCCTCTTCGCCAAGCGCGCGGCGATCTTCGGTTCGAGCCTGCGGCCCCGCCGCGACGCGGAGAAAGCCGCGATTGCGGTCAAGCTGCGCGAAGAGATCTGGCCGCTGCTTCCCAAGCGCGACCCCATCCGCCCGCTCGTCGATTCTGTCTATCCGTTCGACCGCGCAGCCGAGGCGCACGCGCGGCTCGAATCGAGCGCGCACGTCGGCAAGATCGTGCTGACCCCGTCTTAGCCGCTAGTGATAGATGCCCTGACTCGGCGACGAAAATCCCGTCGCCATGAAGAACAGCATCGGGATCGAGAGCATCGTGTTCGCGCGCGATGCCAGGAATGCGCGCCGCCGCGCCTTCGCCTTCTCCGCGTCGGTGGCGGGGACCAATCCCAGCACTCTCTTTTGGTTGGGCCAGATCATGCCCCAGACGTTGAGCAGCATGATCGTGCCGAGCCACGCGCCGATGCCGATCGGCGCCATCGCGCCGTGCAACAGGAACGCCGCGACGAAGCCGTTCTCTCCGGCGCCGCGGTAGTTTCCGAGCAGCGCCGCACCGAAGATCCACGTCACGACGGCGCCCCAACGAAAGAAGAGCAGCGCGCGCGGCACGACGTACTTCGAGATCGGACCGGCCTCGCCGGCCGCGGTGGCCTCCTTGACGGCCGCGACGTTCACGAAGTTGAAGAAGTAGAGCAGGCCGATCCACATGATGCCGGCCAGGATGTGAAACCAGCGAAAGAGCCAATCGAGATTGAGTTCCATGTTATGCGCCCGCTCCCAGCGCGCTTGATACGATCCAGCGCGCGATGAACCATAGAATCGCGGTCAACACGAACCCGCTGATGACGGTCCCCCAAAGCGAGTCCAAGGGATTCTTCACAATCAGGCCTCCTCGCGTTCGCAGTGGTTGGAGCTGAGTGTTGCTCGCTTCAACGAGGGGTCCTCTCCGAGGCGAGGCCCGCCGGCCGTTTGGCGCCGGCGCGGGCCGGGTATCTCAAACGTCATGAAAATGTACACGCCTACGAAGACCTACGCGCCGAAGAAGTGGGAGCTGTCAGGCTTGCAGGGCATCTCCGACCACACGCTCGCGATGCACTTCGGGCTCTACGAGGGCTACGTGAAGAACGTGAATCTCTTGAACGAGCGCTTGCGGAGATTGGCGCCGGACGCCGAAGCCCGCCGGCAAGAAGATTTGCGTCGCGCGAGCTCAAGCGCCGCTTGCCGTTCGAATACAACGGCATGCGCCTGCACGAGTATTACTTCGACAACTTGACGTCATTCGGCAAAGGCGACGCGATCGGCAACGGACGCCTGCACAACGCGCTCGGCGAGAGCTACGGCGGGTACGAGCAGTGGAAGCAGGATTTCATGGCGGTCGGACGCATGCGCGGCGTCGGCTGGGCGATCGCGTACTGTGATACGACGAGCGGCCAGATAACAAATCACTGGATCAGCGATCACCAAAACGGCAACCTCGCCGGCTTCGTGCCGATCGTGGTGATGGACGTCTGGGAGCACGCCTACATCAAGGACTACAAGCCCGCCGAGAAGAGCAAGTACATCGACGCGTTTTTTGCCAATCTCGATTGGAGCGCGTGCGAGTCGCGCCTCCCCTAGAGGCTTTCGCTAGGGTATCGTAGACTTGGGCTCGACGACGACCGTCTTGGCGTGCGTGTACCACACCAGCCCCGGCGGCGCGGCGCGCTGCTTGCGCACGTGCTTGCGCAGGGTGTAATCGACCGGAACCGCCGACGCCGCCCTGGCCTTCGAATGAAACGCGGCGAGTGCGGCCGCCGCCGCGACGTCGGCGTCGGGTGCCTCGGCGCGGTCGCGCGCGAGAGGACCACGTGGGCTCCAGGGATGCCCCGCGCGTGAAACCATAAATCGTTCGGACGCGCCACGCGGAACGTGATCTCCGCGTTTTCGGCGGGCGATCGGCCGACGACGATGCGCGATCCGTCCTCGGTGCGGAACTCGAGCGGAGTTCGCCTGCGCCTCGGCGCGGGCGCAGCCCGCTTTTCGGCCCTCGCGGAGAGCCCCGCGACGGCGGCCTCGACGTCGCCCAGGTCTTCGTCCGAGGCGCGCTCGGCCTCCCAGCGCAGCGCCTCGACGGCTTCCAACGCGCGCGCGACGGTGCTCGCGCGCCGCGTTATGTGCGGGACGCTCTTGCCCAGCTTCTTATACTCCGAAAACAGCTCGGCCGCGCGCTCCTTCGCGGCTTCGCGTTCGGGCGGCTCGAGCTCGTGGAGCGTCGCGAAGATGCTATCGCCCTCGGCGCGCAGACCTTCGCGCCGTTCGGCGCGCTCGCGCTTGCCCGCGAGCGACTCCAGCTCGCCGCGCAGCTTGCGTTCGCGCTCGTCCAAGCGCTTGATAACGGCGTGCCGGCGTTGCTCTGCGCGCCGGCTGCCCGCCGATGCCGTGTGCTGCCCGCGCAGTTGGGCAAACAGCGCGAGGAGCGACGGCTCGCGCGAATGCTCCGCTTCCTCGAACCCCTCCAACGGCGCGACGTAGGCCTGCAGCAGCCGGCCGTCACGGCGGTAGACATGCAACGCTCGCGCCGCCGTCGCCGGGTGGGAAACTGCCGATCATCCGCGCGTGGGCCGGCAGCGGCGGGAGTTCGTACGGCGCGCCGGCGCGGACCGCTCGCCGCGCGTTGTCAGCCGGCGCAAATCCTTCAATGCAGCCACGATGCGCTCACCTTTGACCAGCACGAGGTTACCGAAACGCGGCACGAGTTCCACATAGAGATCGAACTCGTCGCCGACGCCGAAGCGCGAACGCGCCGCGAACCGGAAACGCAGCAACCGATCGTTGCGGCGCGCGTTGACGGCGCCGAGCGTCATTCCCTGCAGCGACCGTGCGAGCGCGCGGACGAAACCCGGCTCCCGTGCGATCGTCAGCGGCGATCCTGAGCCGGCGGCGACGTCCTCAACGGTTAGTAGGGGCGGCGATTCGAACGGGTCGACGGCGAGCAGCAAGCGCACGCCGCGGCTGCGCAAGACCAGGCCGACGCGCCCGTCGTCGAGCATGCCCGCGTCGTCGACGCGCGCCCCGCGAAAGCGCTCTTCAATCTCCTGTGCGAGCCGCTGGATGAGGACCCAATCGGTCAGCATCAAAACAATCTTATCGTGACGACTCGAATAGCCTTGGCCGCCGCAGCGGCCGTCTCGCTGTATGCATGTGCCGGCGGCACGTCCGCCGCGCCGAAAAATTGGAGCGCGGTTGCGGGCCAGCGAAATGCGTGGACGAATGCGAGCGGCGCGCAGGAATATCGCTACGACACGGCGGCCTTCGGGGGCACGCTGTCGGATCTCGCGTCGCAAGTGACGATCGACGCGCTGACCAAAAACCCGGGCGCGAAGCTGCAGGGCAGCATCCCGTTTCCCGCGTGTCCCGGCGCGGCCGGCCTCGCGACTTTCCGTCTGCGCGGAGGCGACCTGCTGGCGGAGGGATTCGCGCGTTCGTGACAACCAGGCGGTGCGCGCGCATTATCGGCGTCCCGCCGGTACCCGGGCGGACCCGGACGTCCTGCAAGCGATGCAGAGCGTGCTCTGCAAGCTCCCGGCCTCCTGAGCGGAGTCGAAGGGCGTAGGGCAAGCGGCCCTGCGGCCTGAAGGGGGAGGTATTGAGCAACGGGCCGGGTCTGCTGTTCGTCGTCTCCGGACCTTCGGGAGCAGGCAAGGACACGCTCGTCGAGGCTTTGCGGGCACGCCGCGCCACGCTGCGGTACTCGGTCTCCGCCACGACTCGGCCGCCGCGCTCGGACGAGCGCAACGGAGAGCACTACTTCTTCGTTTCAGCCGAGGAGTTCGAACTGCTGCGGAGCGGTGGCCGCTTATTGGAGTCGCGTGAGTATAACGGCAACCTTTACGGGACGCCGTGCGATTACGTCGAGGACAGCTTGACCGAGGGCTACGACGTCGTTATGAAGCCCGAGGTGAACGGTGCGCTCGCCGTTAAGGCCGCGTACCCGGACGCGGTCCTGATCTTTCTGGTCCCGGACCGCTTCTCGCAGCTCCGCGAAAGATTGCTCGCGCGTCGCACCGAGACGAACGAGGAGATCGCCCGGCGGCTCGAGATCGCGCAACAGGAGATGAAGTTCATCCGGAGCTTCGACTACATCGTCGTCAACGAACAAGACCATCCGGAGCGGGCGGTGCGCGACCTGGAGGCGATATTGCAGGCGGAGCGCTTCCGCATCCACCGGTACCCCGACGACTCGATTCGGCGCGTCGAGTCGTCATGACACTAACGAGTTAAAGAAGGAACACGATCGAAATAACATGAGCAAATCCGTATTCGGCGACCTCGACGTCCTGCTGCAGCACGCCGACTCCAAATTCAGCCTCGTCAACATCGTGACGAAGCGGGCCCGCCAGCTGAACAATTGGATCCGCGTGCAGCAGCTTCCGGCGACGGATCGCCGCGAGTACTTTGCGAGCGAACCGCTGGTCGACCCGAGACGATCAATCCCAACAAGCCCGTCTCCATCGCGCTCGACGAGATAGCCGAAGGCAAGATCGAGTATCAGCGGACGCGCGAAGGGATCAAGTAAGACGGCATCGCGATGTGCGGGATCGTCGGCTACATCGGCGAGCGCGACAGCGTCCCGATCATTCTGGACTCGCTGCGCCGCCTGGAGTACCGCGGGTACGACAGCGCCGGGCATCGCCGTCATCGACGCGACGGGTCCTGGCGGGCTCGAAAGCCGAGGGCAAGCTCGTCGCGCCTGGCCGAGCGGCTGGCCAACGGCGAGCCCGCTCTCCGGCGCGGTCGGCGTCGGCCACACCCGCTGGGCGACGCACGGCGCGGCCGTCCGACGCCAACGCGCATCCGCACCTGGACTGCGCCGGCAAGATCGCCGTCGTCCACAACGGCATCATCGAGAACTATGCGTCCGCTGCGCGCCCGGCTGATCGAGCTCGGCCACGTCTTCAGCAGCGAAACCGATACCGAGGTGCTCGCGCACCTGATCGAGCTGCACTACGACGGCGACCTGGACGCGGCCGTGCGCCGGACGCTCAACGAAGTCGCGGCGCCTACGCGCTCGGCGTGATCTCGTCGGACGACCCGGAGCGCCTTGATCTTCGCGCGCAACGGCGCGAGCCCGCTGGTCGTCGGCATCGGCGAGGGCGAGATGTTCGTCGCCTCCGACATCCCGGCGATCCTCCAGTACACGCGCAAGCGAGTCATCCTGCAGGAGGGCGAGATCGTCGTCGTCGGGCGCGACGGCTACGCGCTGACCGACTTCGCGGCGCGCCCGATCGAACGCGAAGCATCGCCAGTCACGTGGGACGCGGGCTCCGCGGAGAAGAGCGGCTTCAAGCACTTCATGCTCAAGGAGATCTTCGAGCAGCCGAACGTCATCAAAGAGACGCTGCGCCGGGCGCATCGACGAATCGACGGCGACGTGCAGCTCGGCGCCGAGCTGGAGAGATCGACGGAGCGTCTGCGCGAGATGACCAAGATCTCGATCACCGGCTGCGGCACCGCGTACCACGCCGGCATGGTCGGCATGTACCTGCTGCGCGCGCTCGTGCAAGCTGCCGGTCGAGATGGAGCTGGCCAGCGAGTTCCGCTACGGCGACCGCGTGATCGACCCGCGCACGCTCGTATCGCGATGTCGCAGTCGGGCGAAACCGCCGACACGATCGAGGCGGTCAAAATCGCGAAAGCAGCCGGGTCGCGCGGTCATCGGCATCTGCAACGTGCTCGGCTCGCACCTCACGCGGCTCGCCGACGGCACTGCTGTACACGCGCGGCGGACCCGAGATCTGGGTCGCCGCGACCAAGACCTACGTCTCGCAAGCGATCGCGATGACGCTGCTCGCGCTCTATCTCGCGCGGATGCCGCAAGACCGAATCGCCGGCGCGCTTGCGCGAGATCGCCGAGGGAACGAGACTGTTGCCCGCAGCGATCGACGTCGTGCTCAACACGTCCGACGACGTGCGGAAGGTGGCGCGCGAGCTTGCGCAAGGCGCAGCAGCGTGCTGTTCCTCGGCCGCTACGTCAACTTCCCGACCGCGCTCGAAGGCGCGCTCAAGCTCAAAGAGATCTCGTACATTCACGCTGAGGGCTATGCCGCCGGCGAGATGAAGCACGGCCCGATCGCGCTGCTCGATTCCACGGTACCCGTCGTCGGGATCGTCACCGACGGCCGCGTGCGGGAGAAGATGCTCTCGAACCTGCCGGAGCGAAGGCGCGCGAGGCGCCGATCATCGTCGTCGCCAATCACGGCGACGACGAAGCGCGGCTCGATCGCCGACCACGTGTTCTGGGTTCCGAAGGTCGACGAGCTGCTCTCGCCGATCGTCAACGTCGTCCCGCTGCAGCTGCTGGCCTACCACATCGCCGACATCGAAGGCAAGGACGTCGACCAGCCGCGCAATCTGGCCAAAACGGTCACCGTCGAATAGATCCGCGGCCCGACGGCCGGCGCGCGGATGCGATGCGGCCGGTACGATCGAGCCGGACTTGCTCTCGTTCGCCGAGGGCAGCGCGCTGATCGGAGTCGGCAACACGCGGGTCCTGTGCGCGGCGACGATCGAAGACAAGGTGCCGCCGTGGATGCGGGCCGCGGCAGCGGCTGGGTGACGGCGGAGTATGCGATGCTCCCGCGCGCGACGCCGGAACGGACGCAGCGCGAAGCGACGCCAAGGCCGCCTCGGGGGCCGAACGCACGAGATCCAGCGCCTCATCGGCCGAGCGCTGCGCGCCGTGACCGACATCGAGCGCCTGGGCGAGCGCAGGATCTTGCTCGATTGCGACGTGATCGCAGGCCGACGGCGGGACGCGCACGGCGGCGATCACGGGCGCATACGTCGCGCTCGCGCTGGCGCTGCGCCGCGATTCGCGCCGGCGACCGCGGCAGTGGCCGCTGACCGCGCAGGTCGCGGCGATGAGCGTCGGCTTCGTCGACGGGCCGCCGCTGCTCGATCTCGCCTACGCCGAAGACAGCCGGGCCGAGGTCGACATGAACGTCGCCATGACCGACGCCGGCGCGTACGTCGAAGTCCAGGGGACCGCCGAGGCCGGCCGTTCGATCGCGCTCCAGCTCGATGCGCTGCTCGGCCTCGCGCAAGTCGGCATCGAGCGGCTCTTCGCGGTTCAGCGGGGCGCGCTCGGCGGCGACCTCGCAGGTTCGTGCCCGTTGACGCCGTCGCTCGCCGCGCTCGTCGCCGAGTCGGCGGGTTCCATCTGCGCGATCGCACGATGCGGCGCGCGCAGCCCGAGCTCAAGGCGGAGATAGCGAGCGGCGGCGGTCGCCGAGCGTGCGCGCGCCGCGTATTTCGCGGCCGTGCGGCGCTACTTCGCGGGCTTCGACGCGCGAGGCCGCAGCGCATCTGCGCGACGTCGAACGCCGGCTCGACCAAGGTCAGCCAGGTGCAATTCAATCTTGCCGCCGAACGCGGCGTCGCGGCCAAGCGCGTCGAGACCACGCAAGGCGTCCTCTCCAAAGTCGCTGAACTCGCGGCGAATGAAGGCCCTCGAGGACGTCGGCCGCGGGACGATCGGGTTCTTCGAATACGCCGGCGGCGTTGACGCTGCTTGCGGCCGAGTCGCGCGCTTCATGGCCGGATGCGCATGCGCGTCGCGCGAGACGATCTGCACAAGCGTATTTCCTGGGCGTAGAGTCGACTCTTGATCGTCCTGCTCACTTCGCTGTTCACCGGGATGGTCGTCTCGCTCGAATCGGCCCAGCAAGCGGTCGACTACGGCGTCAGCAACCTCGTCGGCGGCGCGGTCGCGTTCACGGCTCGTGCGCGAGCTCGGTCCGATGCTCTCGGCGGTCGTCGTGGCGGGGCGCGCCGGCGCCGCGATCGCCGCCGAACTCGGCTCGATGGTCGTGACCGAACAAATCGAAGCGCTCGCGTCGCTCGGCCTCTCGCCGGTCCGCATCTTGGTCGTCCCGCGGCTTGCTCGGCCTCGTGGTCATGATGCCGCTCCTCACGATCTTTGCCGACATCGTCGCGATCGTCGGCGGCGCGTACATCGCGCATATCTACGCGCACATTCCTACGACACGTTCATCTCGTCGATCCGGGACCTATAGCCATTCGACGAGTTCGAAAAAGGAATGATCAAGGCGTTCGGTGTTCGCGGTCGATCATCGTGCTCGTCGGCTGCCTACCAGGGACTCTCGACGCGGGGCGGCGCCGCCGGGCGTCGGTCGCGCGACGACGGGCGCCGTCGTCATCTCGATCATCTTGATCTTCATGTCGAATTTCATGATGTCGTTCCTGCTGTTCCGATAAGCGATGGGCGAACGCGACCGCGCGAAGCTCGATGGCTTCGCGCATCGAAGACGTCATGCTGGCGTTACGGCGAGAAGGTCGTGCTGCAAGCACTGCGCCTTGACATCGTCGAGCGGCGCGATCACGTGCATCATCGGCCTGTCGGGTGCGGGGAAATCGACGATCCTGCGGCTGCTCAACGGTCTGCGCAACCCGACAGGGGCGCGTGATACGTCGCGAGCACGCGACATCGCCACATGCCCGAGGAGAGCTCAACCGAGTTCGCCAGAAGATCGGTTTTTCGTTCCAGTTCGCCGCGCTGTTCGACAGCCTGACGATCTGCGAGAACGTCGCGCTGCCGTTGCGCGAGCACACGAAGCTGTCGGAAGCGGAGATCCGCCGCACGGTGATGGACGCTGGACAGCGTCGGGCTCGCGCGCGCCTTCGACAACCTCCCCGCCGAGCTCTCGGGCGGCATGCTCAAGCGCGCCGGGTTCGCGCGCGCCGTCGTGACGCATCCCGACCTGCGTGCTCTACGACGAGCCGACGACCGGCCTGGACCCGATCATCACGCACATCTGTGACGGACACGATCATGCGCCTGCGGCAGAAGCTCAACGGCACGGCGGTCGTCGTCTCGCACGACCTGCAAGCATCTTCGCGATGGCCGACTACGTCGCCATGCTGTTCGAGGGAGCGATCATCGCGTACGACACCGCCGAAGCCATCCGAAACTCACGCAACCCAATCGTGCAACAGTTCCTCAGCGGATCCGAGATCGGGCCGATCCCGCTCTAAGGCGGGCAGAGGCGTCTTCTCTACGACCGGCGCAGACAGGCCCCGCGATCGCGCAGAAAAACTCCGAGTGCCGGGCCGCTAACCCGCCGGAAGAGCTGACGCAAGGCGATCTCGACGATCGAACTCTCGCTCACACGATGGCGCGTCCCTATGCCACGCAGCTCCGTGGCGACCTCCGCCGAAAGGTTGACGGTGAAACGCTGAGCGTCCCCTGGATGTCCGATCTGCTGCGAAACAACAGCTTCCTTGTCGTCGGCGCGGTTAAGTCGCGTCACTTATGTCACCCCATCTCAGCTCGTTCGGATCGGCGGCGTCGAGCGGCCGGGCCATGAGCGATAGTTGCCGCATACGAGGGCTCGCCTTGCCATCCAATCCCCTCGTCACATCGTCGAGGCAGTTACGTACTTCGAGCAGCCGCTGCAGATTACATATCTCGATGATACGGCGAGTCTCCGCGCCTAGACCCACGAGAACGAGTCGTGCTCCGCGCCCGACGAGCGCGTGCCTCAAAGCGACGATGCATTCGAGTACGGTCGAGTCCAGGTAGCGCGTTCTGTTCAAATCGATTACGACCACCGCGGCGCTCGTGGCGATCGCGAAGGCATCGAGTAGCCGAGCGCGCTCCGCAATGTCAAAATCACCGTCGAGGCTGATGACAAAAACATCCAGCTCGAAGGTCTCTTCCTGAATCTCGCCTACGCGCTCGCGGTGTTGCATGGCGCCTCGTTGTCGAGAATACAACGTCCCCGGCGTCCATCCTGCTATTCATAACAGAGCACAGCCTCGCTTGGCCGCTTGGCCGCGAGGCACTTGGGCGCGAAACGCCAATACGCAGGGCCATGACGAGGCAGGCCCAGGTCGGTGCGTTCACGATTGTCGCGCTGCTCTTACTCTTCGGGATCTTTTACGTCATCACTGACTTCGGGACCCGGCATACCGGGTATCGCGTGGGCGTTCATTTTCAGTCCGCCGCGGGCGTCACGCCGGGTGCCCTGGTCTATTTCAGCGGCGTGGATGTCGGCTCCGTAGATTCGATCGAACTGCTGCCCGACAACACGGTCGACGTTATATTGGCGATCAACCGCGACATCGACATCCCCGCCGAATCGCGATTCCTAATTTCGGCGCCGCTGACCGGCACGCCGTCGGTCGTGATCGTGCCGCCGCGCAAGACGCCGCCCGTCGCGCTCCTGCCGCGCCAGGTCTTGCCGATCCCACAGCAGCCCCAGGGCACGAACACGGCGACGGTCGCCGATCTTCTGCAGCAGGGCGAAGGCGAGATCAAACGCTTCGACCGCGTCATGGCGCTGCTCGAAGCGCGGACGCCGCGGCTCCTCGACACGCTGCAGACGACGCTCAATAACGCCAACGATCTAACCGTGAGCACGAAGGCCGACCTGCAGCAACTCTCCGGCGAGTTCTTGGCGGCCGGGGCGAAGGTCGACGAGCTGTCGGCGACGCTCGACAGCGCGGCGACGACCGATTCCGGAAAGCTCGGCGTGCTGCTCGACCGATTCAACTCTACGGCGCTGGCACTCAGCCACTCGATGACCGCGCTGCAGGGCCTCGCGACCGATCCGCGCCTCAAAGCCAACATTATCGCCACGACGCAGAACATCGCCGACACGACGGCGACCATCGCGGCGATGACTAAGGATCTGCGCACCGTCACCGGCAATCCGCAGACCCAGGCTCAGATGCGCAACACTATCGCGAACCTCGACGCCCTGATGCAGAAGGCCAACTCGCTGCTCGCGGAGCTGGGTGGAACGAGCCACGTCTACGGCGTGGACCAGGGCGCGGCGCCGGCGCCGGGTGGAAGTGCCGCACCCGGCGCGAGCGCTCCGCCGGCCGCCGGCATCTCGCCGGAGGCACGCGCCAACCTCCACGCCAAGCTCGCCAGTCTTACCCACGATCTCGTCGCACTTCAGGTGCGGTTGAGCGGCCTCTCGCCGCAGCACAACCCGGGCCTGAACCCCGTCCTGACGCCGAGCCAGGGTCCGCTGGGTGACATCAACCTCGTTCTGCTGCCGCACGCGCAGACCAGCGTGATGGTCGGCGCAAACGCGATCGGCAACAACACGACGTGGAACGCCGTGCTCGAGCAGCAGAAGGGCAACTTCCATTTCGGCGCAGGCGTGCTGTACTCGCAGGTCGGCGTGCTCGGGCAGTACGCGCCGCTGCGCGGGCTGGGGCTCGAGACGCGAATCTACGATCTCACCTACCCGATGGTGGACCTCTACGGCAACCTGCACATCACCCCGGGGATGGAGCTGTTCTTCGGCCAGCGCGACATCACGCACGCCTCCCGGCGCAACACGTTCGGCCTGCAGTACCAATTCTGAGGAAGGCATCGTAAGTGGCGGATCGGCCGCGCGTCGGGATCATCGGAGCGGGCGCGATGGGCACGCTCTTCGGATTCCATCTCGCCGCGTTCTGCGACGTTACGATGCTCGACGACAACGCCGCGATTGCCGACGCCGTCGAGCGCGATGGACTGCGCGTCAACGACGAGCCGGCGCGCAAGGTCGCGGTCGCGCGGCGACCGCACGATTTATACGGATCGCAGGTGCTGTTTCTCTTCGTGAAGGCCGTCGACACGCTGCGCGCGCTGCGCGCCTTCGCCGGCGAGCTCGACCCGGCCGCGCCGGTCGTTTCTCTGCAGAACGGCGTGGGCAACGAGGACGCGATCAAGACGGCGCTGGGCGGCGCGGTACCCGTCATCCTCGGCATCACGACCGAGTCGTCGCAGACCATGGCGCCCGGTCGCGTGCGCAGCTCCGAAGAGGGCAACACGATCATCGGCTCGACGAGCGCCTCCACCACGACGTCGCGCATGGTCACCGACCTGCTGGCGCGCAGCGGGCTGCGCGCCTCGGTCGTCTACGATATCCGCCCGCACCTGTGGGGCAAGCTCGTCGCCAACGCGTCGGTCAACGCCCTGTCGGCGCTGCTGGACTGCGATGCCGGCGAGATTCCGCGCGATCCCAATGCCGCGCGGCTCGCGGAGGCGCTGGCGGAAGAGACGGCGAGCGTCGCAGCGGCGCTCAAGATCAACCTTCCGTTCGTCAACCCGTGGCAATACGTCACGGAGGTCATCGCGCTCGGCGCGGATGCGAAGAGCTCGATGGCGTACGATCTGGAATCCGGACATCCGAGCGAGATCGACCACATCAACGGGGCCGTCGTGGCGTTCGGGCGCCGCACCGCCACGCCGACTCCTTACAACGACGCGATGGTGCGCCTGATCAAGGCGCGCGAAGCTTTGCTCGCGCGCTCACGGCTGGGGCTGTAGCTTCAGCAGACGGATCGATCCGGCCGACGTCTCCACGTCGATCCGGCGCGTTTCGCCCGCGTTGACGCTGCCGTCGATCGTCTCCGACTGACCCTGCGACGTCCCGCGCAGCGGGAAGTCCGTGAAGAGCGTGCCCGCGCCGGTGTGCAGGTGCGCGACGAACGCCGCGTCGGCGCGAACGCGCAGCACGACGTCGCCGCGCATCGTCGAGAAGTGCAGCGTGCCCGGCCAGTCGGTGGACCCGATCGTTGCGTCGATGTTGCCCTGCCCGACCGACGCCTCGCCGTAGGCGGGCAGCATCATCGTCACGTTGCCGTGCGCCGCCACGACCGCGGCGCCGCCGCGGATGTCGGTCACGTTCACGTCGCCCTGCGTCGACTGCACGGCGAGGTTCACCGCATCGGGCACGCGCACGAGAAGCGATTGCAGCGGGTTCGGCGCATTTACGATGACGCCGCGCGGCGTCACGCGCAACCGCGGAGCCGGCGGCGGCGTGGCCTTCGCCTGCGCCGTCGAGGCGACCGTGAAGAGGTTGCGGGGCTGACCCCGTTCGGGTTGATAGACGTCGAGCGTCGCCCGCGCGACGCGTACCTCGAGCGTCGCGCCGGGTTTCAAGGCGCCGACCGTCGTCGAGTAGGGCACGGCGGAGCTGCACGCGGCGAGCGCCGCGGCGGGGAGAAGAAGCAGAAGAAGCCTCACGAACTATGCTGTTCGATGGGTATCCGGGCCTTCTTTGCGCGACTCGCGCCGGCGGCTCTGGCGGCGTTGCTGTCTGCCTGCTGGCCGACGCGCCGCTCGCTCCGATCGCGCCGCGCCTCGCTACGAACGATGTCTCGCCGTCGGCCGCGCGCTGGATTCCGGCGAACGGCACCTCGTACCAGATCCAGTACGACGGCAAGCTCGACCTGCACGTCAAAGCGGACGTCTACGACCTGGACATGTTCGACACGCCGGCGTCGGTCGTGAAGCGGCTGCACGACATGGGGCGACGCGTGATGTGCTACGTCGACGTCGGGACCTGGGAACGCTGGCGCCCCGACGCGCGCGAATTTCCCAAGAGCGTGCTCGGCAATCGCGACGGCCACTGGCCCGGCGAACGCTGGCTCGACATTCGAGCGACGAAGATCCTCGAGCCGACCATGGGCAAGCGGCTCGACCTCTGCAAGAGCAAGGGATTCGACAGCGTGGATCCCGACAATCTCGACGGCTATCAAAACCGCACCGGCTTCCCGCTCACCTATGCCGAGCAGCTGAAATACGACACGTGGGTGGCGAGCGCCGCGCACGCACGCCGGCTTACGGCCGACGAGAAAGGCGACAACGGCCAGGTAAAGGACCTCGTCAAGGCCTTCGACTTCGCCGTCGTCGAGCAGTGTTACGCGCAGGGCTGGTGCAAGCAGTTCGACGTCTACACGAACTCAAACCGCCTCGTCGTCGACGTCGAGTACTACCGCAACGAGCAGCGCTTTCTCCGCGACAACTGCCCCGAGGCGGCGAAGAATCACGACACGGCGATACTGAAGAAGCTCGAGCTCACGGCCTGGATCCGCACATGCCCGCCCTAGCGGCCGAAGTCGAACATGTCCGAGATGCTGTTGGCGCGCCAATCGGTCGCGTGGCCGCCGAGAGACGGCAGGTTCCAATTCTCTTCCATGAACTTCAGCAGGCTGCCGAACTCGTAGTCGGTGTGTGAGACGAAGTGCCGCTTAGCATACGGTGACACGACGATCAACGGCACGCGGAAGCCGAGACCGACCTCATCGAGCTGCGGCGGCGCGACGTTATCGTAGTATTGCCCGTCGCCCTCATTGTTCCAGATGACGACGATCGCCGTGCTCCTCCAATAGTTGCTCTTCATCACTGCCTGGACCAGCGCGTTCACCCAGCGCGGACCGTTGTGCGTTCCGGGAGAATCCGAGTCGGCATACGGCGAGAGCACCGACGAGACGGCGGCGAGATTGCCCTGCGCGATGTCGCTCAAGACGTTCGTTGCCGGTGTGCTCATGTTGCGCTCCCAGTCCGGCCCCCTGAATACGTACTTGACGGCCTGGAACGGATTCCAGCTGCCACGGCCGCGATCGTAGTAATACTTCCAACTGACCCCGGCGTCATCGAACAGGTTCGCCATCGTCGGAAACTGCGTAAAGCACGGAAAAGGTCCCCCAAGTCTAACGTAGCCATGCGCGAGAATTGTCGTGCGGGTCCCCGGCGGCGCGTCGCAGCCATAAGGGAGCTCGTCCGGTATACCGACGACCCAGACTTTCCGTGCGATTTCCGACGTGCCGGCGATCACGTAGAGCTGATCTGTAAAGAAACCGAAATGCGTCGACGCGAACGTGTGGTCGGCAACAGCATAACGCTTCGCGAGCGCCCAGTACGGCTGCGTGCCGCTCTGCTCGACGTGCGTGTAAGGACAGAGCGGATTCTTTTTGTCCAGCTTGTTCCAACCATCCATCCTGCCGTCGTTCCAGATGGTCCCGAAGTAATCGCCGAGCCCGGGGTATATCTTACAGGGCCGCTTCCCGAGCCGAACTGCTGTCAAAGGCACGCGCGTGTCGCCCGGAGGGCAGCTGCCGTGTCCGCCTGCCGGCTGCGTGGCGCTGTCGCTCGCGCAGCCGTAGCGTGGCGCGTCCGCACCCGGATATCCTGAGAACAGGTCGTCGAAGGTGCGCTCGGTCTGAATGATGACGATCAGGTGCTGAATCTGCCCGGTCGCGTGCCGCATCGAAGGGCCGCTCCGCCATCCAAGGACTGGCGCACCGGTCACCGGCTGCGTCCCCGCACATCCGGCCAGCGCGAACGAGACACTAAGCGCGAGAAGAGATCCCGAGAACAACATGTCGCATTTCGTAGCCTCCGCACAAACAGTATAACAAGCCGCGGCGCGGCGCTAATCAAGCACTCGACCTGACGGCCTGGATCCGCGCCTGCCTGCCCTAGCGGCTGAAGTCGAACATGTCCGAGATGCTGTTGGCGCGCCGATCGGTCGCGTGGCCGCCGAGAGACGGCAGGTTCCAATTCTCTTCCATGAACTTCAGCAGGCTGCCGAACTCGTAGTCGGTGTGTGAGACGAAGTGCCGCTTGGCATACGGTGACACGACGATCATCGGCACGCGGAAGCCGAGGCCGACCTCGTCGAGCTGCGGCGGCGGCGCGTTATCGTAGTACTGCCCGTTGCCGGGGTCGCTCCAAAGAACCACGATCGCCGTGCTGGGCCAGTAGCTGCTCTTCATCACAGCGCCGACGATAGCGTTCACCCATGTCGGACCGTCATGCGTGCCCGGGCTGATCCGAATCGTCCTGCGGTGAGAGCACCCAAGAGACCGCGGGAAGATTGCCATTCGCAACGTCTCCGAAGACGTTCGTTGCCGGTGAGCTCAGGTCGCGCTTACGATCTGGGCCTTCGAACACGTATTTGATCGACGAGAACGGACTCCACGATCCATGATCATAGTAGTACTTCCAGCTGACGCCGGCGTTGTCGAACAGATTCGCCATCGTGGGGAACTGGGTGAAGCAAGGATATGGTCCCTGGAACAACAGAATTTTGCCGCCCTTTAAGATGGACGTGCGGGTCCCAGGCGGCGCATCGCAGCCCCACTGGCCAGGACCATGGTCCGGCGGACCGATCACCCAAACTTTCCGTGCGACCTCCGACGTACCCGCAATCAAGTAGAGCTGATCCGGGAAGAAACCGTAAACCGCCGATGCGAACATATCGTCGGCGACTGCGTAATCCTTCGCCAGCGCCCAGTACGCCCGCGTATCACTGCGCTCGACGTGCGTGTAGGGACAGAGGGGATCCTTACGGTCCAATAGGTTAAAGCCGTCCATTTCGCCGTTGTCCCACGCTCGTGCGAAATAGTCCGCGAAGGTAGTCGCCAGACGGCACGGGTGCGCCGCCAGATGCTCTGCTTTCAGCGGCACGCGCGTGTCCCCCGAAGGGCAGTAGTACCGGGCCGCCGGCTTCGCGGCGACGGGCTTTGCGCAGCCGTGGCTTGGCGCGTTTGCGCCCGGATTATCCGGAGAAGAGATCGTCGAACGTCCGGTACTGCTGCACGATCACGATCAAGTGCTGAATCGGCTGTTGCGTCGCATGCCGCGTCGTCCGACCCGCCTCGGGCGCGAGCCCGGGCACACCGGCCACCGGCTGCGTCCCCCCACATCCCGCCAGCGCGGTCGAAACACAAAGCGCGAGAAGAGATCCCAACAGCGATCGCCGCATTTTCGTAGCCTCCGCACAGACATTATAGCAAGCCCGGACGCCCACAGTTTTGTCGCATTGGCGGGAAGGACTCTTCTCGCCAATGCGATAAAACTGTTATTATGTCGCATCCGGCCAAGTCGAAGAAGCCGCGGCCCATGGCCGAAGCGGTGCTGCCCGAGGGCCTCGACCCGCTGGTCCGAGATCTGGCCGGGTACCTGCTGACCGAGCGCAAGCGCAGCCCGCTGACCGTCGCGGCCTACGCGCGCGACCTCAAGGAGTTCACGGGGTTCCTCGGGCGCGGCGGCGGCGACGCGTCGCTGCGCGCCGTCACGGCGTCGGGGATCCGCCAGTACATCGCGCACATGTTCGATACGCACGGGTACGACGCGCGAACGGTCTGCCGCAAGCTGTCGTCGATCCGCGCGCTGTACCGGTTCCTGAAAATCACCGGCGTGCTCGAAAACGACCCGGCCTTCGCGATCCCCGGGCCGTCCGTGGCCAAGCGCAAGCCGGCCCCACTTAAGGTCGACGAGGTCATGAAACTGCTCCGCACGTCGCTGGCCGGCCGGACCGACGTCGCACTGCGGCGCGATCGCGCCATCCTCGAGCTACTCTACGCCAGCGGCATCCGGCGGGCCGAGGTGGCGAGCGTCCGGCTGGCCGACGTGGATTTGGCCGAGCGCACGATCCGGGTCACCGGCAAGGGCAACAAGGAGCGTACCGTCGTGATCAACCGCGCCGCGGCGGCCGCTATCGAGGATTATCTGCGCGTACGCCCGCGGAGCGCCGATCCCGCCCTGTTCCTCGGCCGCACCGGCACCGCGCTGACGCCAAAGCACGTGTGGCGCATCTTCCGCGACATCTACCGCGTGAGCGGCGTGCAAAAGCACGCGAGCCCGCATACGCTGCGCCATTCTTTCGCGACGCATCTAGTGGAAAACGGCGTCGACCTAGAGACCGTCCGCGAGCTGCTCGGGCACGAGAGCCTCGCGACGACCGGCGTCTACCTGCAGCTGGCGATGGGACACAAGCGCCGCGCCTACGACGAGGCGCATCCGCGCGACCGCGTGGGCGACCGCTAGACGCGACCTCTTCTTCTATTCTTCGCCCTCGCTACGGGATGCGTACCACGAGTTTGCCTCGCGTGTGCTTAGCGGGATCGAGCAAGTCAGCTAGTGCCTGCGGCGCTTGCGCCAGGTCATACGTGCCTCCAATTTCAACGCGTAGTTTCCCCTCGGCGGCGCGACGCGCGAGAACTTCCAGATCGCCGTCCCGCGCCGTCAGCTGAATGTAGTGCACGCTCACGTTTTTCTTGAATGCGTCTTGTCCCGGACCGCCAAGCGAAGAAACGAGCGTTCCCGATTCCCGCAATACGTCGGCATCGCGGAGCAGCGGTTCGCCCATGTTGATGACATCCAAGACCACGTCGATCCCTTTGGGATAGCGTTGAACCATTTGCGTTACGACATCGCCGCCGGCGTAATCGATGATCTCGTCGGCGCCGAGCTGGCGCAGATACTGCTCGTCTTCCGCCTTTCCGGTCGCGACTACGCGCACGCCTTCGGCTTTGGCCAGCTGCGTAGCGAAAAGCCCGAGACCGCCGGTCGCGCCAATGATCAGCACCGTTTGACCCGCCTTCAGGTCAGCGGCTCGAACCATCGTGTTCGCGGTTAGTCCGGCTTCTGGAATCGCGGCCGCTCGTTCGAAATCCAAAGCGGCCGGCTTGCGCGCGAGCTTCTTCTCATTTGCAGAGATCAGGGCGTACTGCGCGAACGTGCCGCGTGGAAATTGTGCGAGCACCGCGTCGCCTTTGCGCCAATTTCGGACGCCCTCTCCGATGTCGACTACCTCACCGGCTCCATCCATTCCCGGAACGTACGGGAACTCAACGGATATCCAATCTTTCACCGCGCCGGTGACGATCTTTACGTCGAACGGGTTGACCGCCGCCGCGTGCATCCTCACGAGCAAAAAGCCGTCTTTGACTTTTGGAGCGTCGACATCGGCCAACCGGGCATTTTTCGGTGAACCGTATTCGTCCACAACGATCGCCTTCATCGTTGAAACGGCAGTTTGTTGCATCTCATTCCTCCCAGATTCACAGCGCGCCGCCTCGGGCGACGATAACTATGACGTGGCGGATTAGCCTATGGTTTCAAAACGACGGAGGGCATCCTTGCCTTTGCTCGCAGCGTCTCCGGCACCTAGAGCTTGACGTTGAGCGATCCAGTGATCTGCACTGGCGCGGTCACACCCAAGAAGCCCGTGTTGTTTCCGTTGAACCAGAACGAGTACGGATACTGCAGCTGGGGCGGCGGATGCGCCGAGTTCGAATTCGGATAGAAGTTGCCCGCCGGATACAGGAAGTTCGTCGGCAGCGACCCGTAGACGCACACCGACGGATTGTCCCACGCGTAGCCGCGCTGGCCGCAAATATCGAGCAGGTTCGTGAAGTTTACGCGCGCCGTGACACGCGGCGTCACGTCGTAGCTGAACGCGAGCCCCATCTGCAGCTGCCACGGCTCCTTGAACGCGCCGAGGTTATCGAATCCGCCGGTGAACTTGTCTGGGATGAAGACCGGCAGCGAGCCGGAATCGTCGCATGCCGCCGGATCGGCGGCGACGCCGTGCGCCGCGACCCATGCCATGCTCGGCTTGTAACACGACGTCGGGTTGTAGCCCGGCCACGCCGTCGGCGCGCCATACTCGGCGCCCGACGAGAAGTTCCACGAGTTCGTGACATTGAAGCGATGGTGCCGATAGTTGACGATCAACGCGGCGATGTACGGCACCGCGTAGCCGTTGGCCGCGGCCACCGGTCCAGGAATCACGTCGTAGGTCGGGTACCAGGCGGTGTCCGTGAAGATGTTCTGATACGGTTGATTGTAGTACGGGTTCGCGACGACCCCGTGCTGTCTGCAGTTGTTGGTTCCCGCGCCCGGCGAGCCGTTGGACTCGTAGAAATAGCACGGGAAGCCGCCGTGCCCGCGCAGGTACGAGTCGTAGTTCAGGATGTAGCCGTTGAGCTGGTCGATCACGTTCTGCGACGTGCCGCTGAAGTTCTGATAGCGGATCTGGCTGTGCGTGTACGTGAAGGCCAGCTGGCCGCTCAGCCCTTCGCGTGAGAAATCGCCCTTCGAGATCGCCAGCTCGACGCCGCTGCTCTGCTGATTGCCGACGTTGAGACCCGACTCCAGCCCGCCCTGCGGGTCGATGTAAAAGTTCTGCAACTGGTCGCGGGTCGCCCGGAAGAACGGCGTCACCTTAAAGCTCCAGTCGGTTCCCTTCAGATGCCGCTCCCACGAGAGGTCGTAGTTGTACGACGTATCCGGCCGGATCAGGTGGTCCGGCGTGTTGAAGCCGTAGCCGTAGAAATGATTGCCGAGGAATAGCGGCAGGTTCTGCTGCAGCGTGTTGTACTGCGTCCACGACGAGTTGGGCGGGCGGGCGTACACGCCGAACGAAGCGCGCAGCACGTTGTCGGGATTCAGCGTGTAGGTCACGCCCAGGCGCGGCTGGAAGCGCGCCGTCGCGTACGACCCGCCGCTGGTATTGACGAGCGCGCCGTAGGGCGACTGCGCGAGCGGCACCGTCTGCACGCCGTTGACGAGCGGGCACGCCCCGACGCCGCCGTTCGTGCGGTCGATCGGCTTGTTGTTGTTCACGCCCGGCGCGAAGCAGAACTCGGCGTTATAGGCGTTAAACCAGAACGCGCGGGCCGGATCGGTGGGGCTCGTGTCGCCGAAGAGATACTGGAAGTCCTCAACGCGCAGCCCCAGGTTAACGTTGAGCCGGTCGTCGGGGCGCCACTGGTCCGTAATGGAGTACCCCGTGAACGCACTGTCGACCTGATTGAGGTTCCCGTTGAACGTCGTGTTCGTCACGAGCCAGCGCGGGTCGACGCCCGGTGCGCACGCCGGCGGTCTCGGAACCGAGCTGCACGAGTACGTCGGCGGCGGCGACGGATTGGTCAGCGTCCCCTGCGTCTGGTCGTAGCATCCGATGTGGGCGCCGCTGGACGGATCGTAGCACTTGCCGTTCGCGCCCACGAAATTCGTGATGTTCCAGTCGGACGGGAAAAACGTCACGTCCCAGCGCTGCAGCTTCGAATAGCTGTAGTTGCCCGTGACGCTGAGCAGGTGCTGCGCGCTGAGCTGATTCGTGTAGTCGAGGTGAAAGCCGTAGGTGTGATCGGGCAGAAAGTAGGGCAGCTCCCAGCCGTAGTACGGCTGGGCGGTCGAATCGTAGCCGTTGATGTTCCAGGTTGAGTACATCGCGAAGCCGTACAGCCGAACGTAGGACGATGGCGTGAACTCGTGCTGGTACTGCAGCTTCTCGACCGCTACGCCGTTCTCGTTGGGGTCGCGGATGTCGTCGGGCAGCAGGCCCTGAAACGCGTGGGGTGGGCTCGACGGCACGAAATATTTCGTCAGCTGCGACTGGTTGAACGGCTGCATCGTCGCGCCGTGGTAGAGATAGCTATCGTCCCAGACTAACGGGCCGTACAGCGCCTGCAACGTGTTGGAGCCGAAGTCGTTGATCGAGCTGTAGTACTGGTTGAGGTTCTCGCTCGTCATCCAGAGGGCCTGAACGTCGTCGCGAAGGCCGTTGCTCTTGTGCGGGATCCCGAAGTGCAGGTCGATGATGCTGTCGCGCAGCGACTGTGTCGCGAGTGCGAATCCGAGGCCGCTCGTGAACAGCACCGGCGACGGCGCGCCGGTGTACACGTAGCCGTTGGAATGCGCGAGCGAGGTGCACGCGGTCGGCCCGCACGTGAAGCCGGGCACCGCGCTGACGGGATAGAAAAATGAATAGGGGATGCCCGCGCCGTCGGAATTGTCGACGAAGCGAAAGTCCTGGTTGCTGCCGCCGAAGCCGACGTAATAGCTGAACAGCCGGTCGGGCGTCGAGCCGCCGGCCTCGATAGACGCCTGATGGTAAAAGGCCGGATAGCCGACCGAGAGATTCCCGTCGGCGTAGCCGGGATAGGTGCCGGTCTTGATGACCTGATTGACGTAGCCCGAGATGCCCTGCGCGTCGGAACTGGCGGGCACGCCGCCCGTGTAGACTTGGACCTCCTGGCTGCCGAGGCTCGAAAGCATCGTCTGCGGCGCGTTGTCGTACGCTCGATTCACCGGGATGCCGTCAAGTTCGTAGCCGACCTGGTCGATGTCGCCCCCGCGCACCTTCAGCGTCTGCCACCACCCCTGCTCGTTCTGATCGAGCGCGACGCCCGGAACGGACGCGATCGCGCCGTACGCGTTGTTGAGACTTCCCGGACCGCTCAGGCCCTGCGCGGCCTGCTGTCCGGCCGCGTTCACCGAATAGACGTCGCTCGTGGTGCCAGATTTGACGAGGCTCGCCGCCGACTGCGCAACGACACGAGCGATCGTGCGCAGCGCCCGGTTGAGCGAGGCGTTGTAGCTCTGCACCTGGTCGGCGAACACGCTGAGCCCCGGCTGCGTCAACGGATCGTAGCCGCCCTTAGAAAACGAGAGCGTATACGTGTCCGGGGCGAGCGTGAGGAAGCGAAACGTTCCGCTCGCGTCGGTGATCGACGTTGCGCTCTGCGAAGGCGATGCCGCGGTCACGGTCACGCCCGCGACGGGCACATGCGTCGTCGCGTCCACGACCCGGCCGGTGATGCCGCCCGTCGTTCCCGCCGCGGCGTACAACGGAAAACAGACGGCGGCCAAAACGACCGCCGCGACCCAATTCGAACAACGCATTACGAGGGATTATCGGTCAGGGGGTCGCTTCCTTTGGTGCCTCCGATTCATCGAGCCAGTCGCGCGTGAGATAGAGCCAGAACGCCAGGCCCGCATACTCTCCGTAGCGCGCAAAGGCGCGCCGTATCGTCGAGTCCGCGGCGCGCTTCTTGCCGGCCAGCCGGCGAAATTTCGGACGCGTCCACGAATCCAGAATCAGCGGCGATGGCGTCCGAGGAGCTGCATTACGTGCGCCGCACCATATGGGCCGATGCCCGGCAGCGCGAGCAACCCTTCCTCGACATCCGCGTCGGACACGTCTTCGCGCAGCAACGCCTCGAGATCCAGCCCACCCGACGCCACGTGGCTGGCGATCGTCTTGACGTACGGCCCCCGATACCCCATGCGCGCGACGTCACGAAACCACGCCTCGGGCGTCGCCGCGAGCACCGCCGCGTCCGGAAACGCGCCGCCGCCGAGCTCGCTCAAGGCGTGCGTCATGCGGATCGTGGCCGACCACGCGCAGTTCGTCGTGCAGATCGTCTTGACGACGTCCTCGAATACGCTCGGACTTGCGAGGATCCGGCCGGCTCCGCGGGCGGCCCACGCCAGCGTTTCGTCGCCGGCGATTCGCGCGTAAAACGCCGACAGGTCGGCATCGAACCGAAACATGCGCCGGACCGCCGCCTCGATGCCCGCGGAGGCGCGCGGCGAAAGCGACGCGACGGTCTCGGCGACGAGCGTACCGTCGTCCGCACGCAGCGTGACCTCGACGACGCGCCTGCCCGCGCGAAAGGCACGCCGGTAGACAAGCGGAGACTCCTGGACGACGGCCGGCGGAAGCCGCGCGCAGCCGTGCGAGTGAATCGTGCGCGCGAACGAGATCGGCTCGCCGCCCGCGCCGCGCAGCGGCACCTCGCAAAGAACGCCCACCGGAGGCGGCTAGGCTACGTAGGAGATGTTGACGGCGACGCCCGCCGCTTCGGCGCGCATCAGGACGCCGTAGACGGCGTCGAGCTCTTCTTCTATCGACGCGATCTCGCCGGCTGTGACCTGGAACCGCGCCGCATGCGTCCAGAGCAGGCTGCGCGCGCGCTCCAGCGCGCTGTGGAGCCGCCCGGGCGTCGCTTCGAGCACGGGCCAATCCAAGTCGCCCTGCGCCGGCACGACCCGCCATCCGCGCCCGGAGACGTGGGAAACCTCCTGCTCGGGACCCAGCGCGTGCGGGACGGCCGAGAGCACATCGACGGCCTCTTGGTCGGCGATCGACAAGGGCAAGCCGAGTTCCCCAAGGCGCAGGATATAGTGAAAGAACGAGGCGTTGCCCACCGTGTAGGCGCCCGCCGTGGAGGCCACGTTTACGTGCACGAGCTCCAGCTCGATGCGATCCTTGGGAGAACCAGACATGCCCGCTACTTCGCGGGTATCAATCCGAGCTCTTCCACGGCGCCGCGCTCCTTACGCAGCTCCTCGAGCGTCGCCGCAAGCTTGCGCTGCCCGAATTCGTCGTGCTCGATACCCTCGACGATGCGCGAAACGCCGCCTTCGGTGCGTGACGGGAACGAAAAGATGAGGCCCGGATCGACGCCGTACTCACCGTGCGAGCAGCGGCCCACCGAGTAGTATTCGCCGTTCGGAGTGTCGTGGGTTAGATTGTAGACCCCTACCACCGCGGCGTTGGCGGCCGACGCAGCCGACGAAGCGCCGCGCGCTTTGATGACCTCGGCGCCGCGGTTCTGCACCGTCGTCAAGAACTCGCCCTCGAGCCAGCCGCGGTCGCCGATAACGTCGTGCGCGCTGCGTCCGTTGATCTTCGCGTGCGCGAAATCCGGAAACTGCGTCGTCGAATGGTTGCCCCAGATGACCATCTGGGATACCGCGGTCGTGTCGGCGCCGGCCTTTTTTGCCAGTTGCGCGCGTGCGCGCAGCTCGTCGAGCGTCGTCATCGCGAAGAACCGGTCTTGGGGAACGCTCGGCGCGTTCTTCATCGCAATGAAGCAATTCGTATTAGCGGGGTTACCGACCACGAAAACGCGAACGTCGTCGGCCGCGTTCGCGGCGATCGCGCGTCCCTGTTCGCTGAAGATGCCCCCGTTGATGCGCAGCAAATCGGAGCGCTCCATGCCGGCTTTGCGCGGAACCGCGCCGACCAGCAGCGCCCAGTTGACGCCCCGCATCGCCTCCGCCACGTCGGACCCATAGCGCACGCCTTTGAGCAGCGGAAACGCGCAATCTTCCAGCTCCATCGCGATGCCGCCGAGCGCTCCTAGCGCCTGCTCGAGCTCGAGCAGCTGGAGCTCGATCTCCGTGTCGGGCCCAAACATTTGGCCCGACGCGACGCGAAAGAGCAGCGCGTAACCGATCTGGCCTGCGGCCCCCGTCACGGCAACCTTGATTCGTCTCTTCACGCTTCCTCCAAGCTGATGGCAAGCTGATGGCGGTTCTCCCGAGAGAGCTCGCGCTCACCGGGGGCGAAACGACGTACGCCGATGACCGAGCACGCGACGACCGGATACAGGGGAGCCGATCAACCCAGCCCCAGCATTTACGATACGTGCATCCGCTGCGGCCTCTGCCTGCCGTCGTGCCCGACCTATCTCGAGACTATGACAGAAACCTCAGGCCCTCGCGGCCGCATTAGTCTCATCAAGGCGGTCGGCGAATCGCGGCTGGACGTCTTGAGCGCCGGGTTCGTCGAGCAGATGTGGCAGTGCCTCGACTGCCGCGCGTGCGAGGCCGTCTGCCCGTCGGGCGTGCAGTACGGTCAACTCGTCGAGAGTGCGCGCAGCCAAATCGAGCAAGCGCGCGCAACCCGCGAGCCCGCCCGCCGCAACGCGCGGCCACTTTTGCGCCGCCTCTTCGGCGGCACCAATTCGTTGCGCAGTGTAGCGCGGCTCGTGCGCTTCGCGCAGCGCACGCGGCTGATCTCGCTCGCCGGACTCTTCGGCGCGGCACGCGCCGCCAAGCTCGCTCCGCCGATTCCGAACGCGTTCTTCGTTGCGCGGGGACAGTTGATCGAAGCGCCGCAGCCCAAGGGCCTCGCCTTCCTGCACGCCGGATGCATCATGCCGCTTGCGTTCCCGCACGTGCACGCGGCGACGCTGCGCATGCTGCAACGCGCCGGATTGTCCGTTACCGTCCCTGCCGAGCAGGGGTGCTGCGGCGCGATCGCCGTGCACGCGGGGGATCTCGACTTCGCCCGGGAGCTCGCCAAGCGCAACGTCGCCGCGTTCGAACGCAGCGGCGCCGACGTGTACGTCGTCAACGCCGCCGGCTGCGGCAGCGCTCTCAAAGAGTACGGCGAGCTCTTTTCCCACGATGAGGAATGGCGCGATCGCGCCGTGCGCTTCGCGCAACGGGTCCGCGACGTCACAGAAGTGCTCGACGCGATGGAGCTCGGCTCGCCGGCGCGTGCTATCGATGCGACCGTCACGTATCAAGACGCGTGCCATCTCGTACACGCACAGCGCGTCGCGGCCGCGCCGCGACGGCTGCTCGGGAAGATCCCCGGCTTGCGCCTGGTCGAGATGGACGAGAGCGCCGTCTGCTGCGGAAGCGCCGGAATCTACAACCTCACGCAGCCCGACATGGCCGCACGGCTTCAGCGCCGCAAGGTCGTCGCGATCCGCCGCACCGGCGCGGCGATCGTCGCGACCACGAATCCGGGCTGTGCGATGCAGATTGCGGCGGGACTACGCGAAGCGCGCCATCGAGCGGCGGTCCGGCATGTCGTCGAGCTGCTCGACGACGCTTTTAACGCGCCGGGCGGCTAGACCGCAGCGCCCAGCCGGCCCCGCTCGGCGCGCGCATCTTCGAGTGAGTGGTACACGGCAAAGACTCCGATCAGTCCGGTGATGTTCAGCAAGCGCGAGATCGGGCCGTCGTGCACGATGAGGCGCAGCGAGCCACCGCGTTCTGCCGCGCGCCGGTGCGCGCCAATCAACACGCCAAGTCCGGTGGAATCTAGAAATTCGAGCTGCGTTAGATCCACGACGATATGATGGCCGCCTTTGTCCGTCGCGTCGGTTAGCGCGGCGCGCACCGTTGGGGCCGTTGCGAGATCGAGGCTGCCGCGGAGGCGGAACACGAGCGTGCCGCCGCCGTCCTCGGTCTTGAGGTCAATACTCAATTCATCGTGCGTCATCGTCGACGCTTGCCTTCGTGACCAAAGCCGGCATAGCCTGGACCAGTCGATGAGATATTCATAAGAAACGCCCCGTGTCTTCGTCCCACCGCGTAAGGTGTTCCGCAATAAGATGCACGCCGCCGATCCAGCGATCGATGGGATGCTCGTCGAGCCAATCCGCGTCACCCGCGATCACGCGACGCCCGAGCGCCGTCGGCACGAGCATCCCGTCCTCGCCTTCGATCAGCGCGCCGGTGCCGGCGCGCAGATCCTCCAGAACCCTCACAAAAGCGCGCTTGCCGAGAAAGAACGTCTCCTCGCGCGCCTGCGCGCGCGAAAACAGCTCGTCGTCGCGCGCGGGGCCCTGCGCGACGGCGTACAGAGCCTGGCGCTGCGTGCGGGACAGGCCGTCGCGCGTCCACGGATACTCCTCGCACAGCCGTTGCAGCGCCGACCGAAGAAACGGCAGGCCGATCGCATCTTCTCCCGCCGCCGCATACAGCTCGGCGGCCGACGCCGCCGTGAAGCGCTGCCAGTTGCGCCGCGCCGACCGAAAGATCGCGGCGGTCGCCGTGCGCCGCTTCGGAAGCAGCGGGAGGATCTCGTCGACGGTCATGCTCGCGAGATAGTGATCGGTCTGCACCACGGCGATGCGGCCCGGCTCGAGATCGAGCTCCTCGAGTGCGGTGAGCACCTGAAGTATCTGCAGCTGGTCGTAGAGGTCGTGCTCGAACCAGAGCACCACCTCTTCGAAATCCCCCGCGCTGCGCAGCTGCGCGTCGCGTTGAGCAAAGTCGTGGATCAGCCGAATGGGGTTCGCGAAGCCGCGCTGCGCGAGGTAGTTGGCGCGGACGGCGCTCGTCTCTTCGAGCGAAAGGCCCGCGGGCACAGGGCCATCGTTGAGCGCATCACGCCAGGCGAGATGGGTCCCGAGGATTCCCGCCTTTTTGAGGAGATAGAGCGCCCCGTCGCCATTGGTGACGTGCAGGGTCGCCGCGGATCGCGTCATCGAGATTTTCCCGCTTCACCCACTGATGACCAACGACGAAACGAAGAAAGACAGAATGGATGGCAATGCTGGGGTGGCTGGATTCGAACCAACGCATGGCCCTTCGACTCGGCGCTGCGGCGCCTCGCTCAAGACAGGCTCCGTCAAAGTCCGCTGCCTCTTTCCCCAAAGCGCTTTGCGCTTCGGGGACCCCGTATTTTGAAGATTCCGCTTCGGCGCTCCGCGCCTGCGCTGCGGTAAGGCAGCGGCCCTTGACTCCGCCATGGCAATGCTGGGGTGGCTGGATTCGAACCAACGCATGGCCCTTCGACTCGGCGCTGCGGCGCCTCGCTCAAGACAGGCTCCGTCAAAGTCCGCTGCCTCTTTCCCCAAAGCGCTTTGCGCTTCGGGGACCCCGTATTTTGAAGATTCCGCTTCGGCGCTCCGCGCCTGCGCTGCGGTAAGGCAGCGGCCCTTGACTCCGCCATGGCAATGCTGGGGTGGCTGGATTCGAACCAACGCATGGCGGAGTCAAAGTCCGCTGCCTTACCGCTTGGCTACACCCCATTACTCAGGCTTCGATCATGCGAAACAACGGGGCAAACCTTATCGCCAAGCAAACTGACCACCTTGTCATCCTGAGCGGAGCGCCGCAGGCGCGAAGTCGAAGGGCCATCGTTCTGGCCATTAATGCCAAAAACAACGCGCCAAGCGTTACCGGCGGGCGCCCTTGGGCCTTTTAGCGCGTGGCGATGAGGCGCTTCGCTCCCACGTAGCGGGAAGCCCAATATGACTCCGAAAGGCGGCTTACCATCACGCCGTGGCTGGAGCTCGCGTGAACGAACTTGCCGCCGCCGAGATAGATGCCGACGTGCGAGACGCCGCCGTACGTGTCGAAAAAGACGAGATCGCCCGGGTGGGGACCGCCCACCGCCCGGTGTCCCACGTCGTACTGCGCATCCGCTGTGCGCGGAAGAGCGACGCCGAGCATCGCAAAGACGTGCTGCACGAAGCCCGAGCAGTCAAATCCCTCTGCGGAGGTCCCGCCGAACGCGTACGGTACGCCGAGGAAACGCAGCGCGCTGCGCGTCAGCGCAGTGGCCATCCGAGACGTCCGGGCGAGCACGCCGCCGGCGAAGCGGCCTATGCTGCCGCGATGGCGCTCCGGGACGGAGATGATGAGGCGGGAGGTCCACTCGGCGACGTCGGGGCTGAGCGCCTGGGCGCTGGCCGTTCGCGACGAGCCGGTATAGTCGAGCTGGGGAGAACCGTGGGAGTCAGCGCGTGCGAAGGCACTCGAAACGCCGGCCAATAGGGCAAAGGCCCCTAGGAGTAACGCATGACGCAAGAAACCGCTCCTCTTTCATGACACTTGCGGGGTTAGTTGACGGGTTCGGGCGTGAAAGATCGCCCTAGGGCCGACCGGCCCACTCACCCCTACCGGAGAATCCCCCGCTCGGGACGCAGTGTCCCGACTCAGTGACCTAACTTAGGCATGGGGTCACCCTGTTGAGCCGTACTGGCTCCTTCGGGAGGCCCCGTTGTCCGGGCGCTTCGGCATGAGGCTGGAGCGCCCTTCCGTAGCTTTGTAATCCGAAATCTTAAAGCTGCCCTGAAGGCTCCCTGGCTGTTGAGCGTGCGACCTCCTGCTCGATTCGGGCCGCGATACGATTGGCCAGCGCCGCAACCAACGCGCGGTCGTCGCCTTCGGCCATTACACGAATGAGCGGTTCCGTGCCGGATGGTCGAATCAGCAGCCGGCCCGCGCCTTCCAACGCCGCCTCGGCCGCGGCGATCTCTTCGCAAACTGCGGGCGCGCCGAGTACCTCGCGATTGCCCGCGCGGACGTTGACCAGCACTTGCGGCGCGATGACCACCTCGCGAACCAGCTCGTGCAGCGTCACGTGCTGCGCGGCCATCAATCCGAGAAGCGTCACCGCCGTGCGCGGCCCATCGCCGGTCGTGTTGTAGCGAAAGTCGACGACGTGCCCGGACTGCTCTCCGCCTAAACTATAGTCGCCCTCGCGCATCTGCTCGAGCACGTAGCGATCGCCGACGGGCGTGCGCAGCAGGGTAATGCCGTGCCGCCGAAGCGCGCGCTCGAATCCGATGTTGCTCATCACGGTTCCCACGATCGTGTCCCCGCGCAACTCGCCCTTCGCGTGCATCGCGCGGCCCAGTGCGAACATGACGTGATCGCCGCTGACGACGGCACCGGTCTCGTCGACGAACAGCGCTCGATCCGCATCGCCGTCGAAGGCCACGCCGACCGCCTTCCGTCCGCCCTCACCGCTTTTCGCCGAGACCGCTTCCTGCAGCCCTGCCAGGCTAGTCGCGCCGCACTGCACGTTGATGCGCGCGCCGTCGTTGTCGCAGTTGATCTCCGTCACGTCCGCGCCGAGTTTTCGCAGAGCGTACGGCGCGATCGCGTAGGCCGCACCGTAACCGCCGTCGACGACGACGCGCAGCTCGCTCAAATCTGGGCTTCCATCGTACAGCTCCGCGTAGTAGTGGCGAGCCAGATTCTGCGCGAGTCGGGCCGTACCGACCGCGGTTCCCGTCGGCCGCGGAAGCGCGTCCGACTCCAGCAGCGCTTCGACCTCGTCTTCGAGGCGGTCGGAGAGCTTGAACCCGTCGGATCCGAAAAACTTGATGCCGTTGTCTGAGATCGGATTGTGCGATGCGCTGATGACGACCCCGGCCGCGGCATCCTCGGCGCGCGCGATGCACGCGATCGCTGGCGTCGGAACGATGCCGACCGACACGGCGTCTCTGCCGACCGACGTGATGCCGGCGACGATTGCCGCCTCCAACATAGGTCCGGAGACACGCGTATCCCGTCCGACGATCACCGGCCGCTCTGCGCTATCGTGCGGGAGCAGGCTCGCCGCGGCACGGGCGATTCGCATTGCGAGTTCCGGCGTGAGCTCGCTATTCGCGACTCCGCGTACGCCGTCGGTACCGAACAGCCGGCTCACCTCGTAACTCCGGTGGCGGCGACTGAGTGTATCTCGACGCGTACCAAGTTCGGCGCGACGGAGAGGCCCGAGACCTCGTTGCCGGCTGAGTTTACCGCGACCGCTCGCACCATCTGATCCACGTCTCCCGGCGTGCTTGGAAGTGTGACGTCCGCCTGCACGGCCGATACCTGCCCGAGCACCGAGGCCGCCGCGCGGACGACCGCGATCTGCGGTTCCACGCGAGCGTTCGCGACGACGATGCCGCCCGGACGGGTACTGCCGTAGTGCAGCGTGACGGGAAACGGCCGCTGCTCGAACGGCTCGACCGTCAGCGTGATCGAGGCCGGACTCAGGCTCTGCACGACGACGTCGGGCGCGACGAGCTGCACCGGCACGTTGTAAATGCCCGTTCCCCGATTCGAGAGATCGAGCACCGCTTTGATCTCCTCGGGATTCACGGCGGGTTCGCCGCCCTTAGTGGCGACCGTCACGACCGCTTGATGGTCGGCAAATCGCGCCACGTAGCCCAGCGGCAGGTTTACCGCCGTAATTGGAATGGACAGCTGCTGGTAGCCCGCGGCGGTTCCGGCAAGCGGATTGTTCGCGAACCGAAAGTACGCCCAACCGACGATGGCCAGCCCCAGCGCCAGCAGCTTGAGCGAGAAGTTCCTTTCAACGAACTGCATGCGACTCGCGGTCGCCGCGCCCGGAGCGCAGGCGGAGGCGTAGGTTCGAGATCACGTCCGGCCGGCGGCGCTCCCGTCGCGGCGGCCGCGTCACCGCTAACAGAATCCTGACGAGCCGCTGCTCGTCGTCGATGGGGCGAGAGAGCCTGCCGCCGCGCGCAATGGTGATCGCACCGGTTTGCTCGGAAACCACCACCACGACGGCATCGGTCTGCTCGCTCAAGCCCAGCGCGGCGCGGTGCCGCGTGCCGATCCGAAGAATCTCGAGCGGCTGCTCCGCCAGCGGCAAGAGGCAGCCGGCGGCTTCGATACGGCCCTCGCGCACGACGACGGCGCCATCGTGCAGCGGCGAGGCCGGCGCGAAGATCGAGAGCAGCAACTCCTCGGAGATATCGGCGTGCAGCGTCGTTCCGCTCTCGCAATACTCCTTGAGCCCGCTCTGCTGCTCGAGCACGATGAGCGCGCCACGCCCGTTGCGCGCAAGCAGGGACGCGGTGCGCGCTATCGCAATGATCGCTCGATCCTCCGGGCGCCCCCAACCCGGCTCGCCGTCGGCGCCCATGCGAAACAGGCCTCCGCGGCCGATCTGCTCGAGTACGCGGCGCAGCTCGGGCTGAAACACGATCGGAATCGAGACGGCCGCACCGACGACGATCAGGCGCAGCACCGTACCGAGCATGGAAAGATGCAGCAGGTTGGCGATGGCGAGTAGCCCGACGATGACGAGAATTCCGATCAGAATCTGGACGGCGCGCGTGCCGCGGATCAAGAGCAACACGTAATAGATCAAGACACTCGTCGCAAGAATGTCGATGACGTCCGATATGCCGACGTGGCCCAACGCGCTAAGCGTCATCGACCAGCGCCTCCAAGACGCGATCGAGCCGTATCTCGGGCGCCTGCAGGCCCTCCGAGGCGATCTTGGCGATCGCGGATTTGGGCAGGGGCGCGAGTACCTCGGCGGTTCGACCGCTGGCGAAGCGCCGGAGCTCGACGTCGATAAGGCCGATCACCAGTCCGGCGCTCGAGACGTTCGGATCCCACTCGATCACGGTGCCGCCGGAAAACGGATGACAGCCAAGGATACCGGCAGGGCGTCCGGGGCCGCCCAACGCCTCCTGTAGGCTTGGCAAGGCTTGCGGGACCGCCGGGGAAACTGCCAAGGCGATGACCGCCGACTCGTACGTCTGCGCACCCGAGACCGCACGAATCGCCCGTGCGTCAACGGCGCCGGTGCTCTCAATCAGCGCGTACGCGCGGCCAATCTTAGAATGCACGCGCCACGTCGTCCGCCCGCCCTGCGCGCGCACCGCCTCGTCGATCGCTTTGCGGCGCCGCTCGTCGGGCGCACCGCTCATGCTCAAGGTCATATAAGCCACGCTCCATCGCGCGTTCGTCGTCTCGACAGGAAAAAACTCCGCATGGATTTCGTTGGACGGCGAAACCGTGCCGCGCCTCGCGCAGTTGCGGCGCATGAGCGGCAAGCGCTTCATGCCCGTTCCGGGCGACGTCGTGCAGGTGCGTATGCTCGAAGGCGGTGGGACGGTCGTGGAGTGCATCGAGCCGCGCGGGTTCACGCTCGAACGCCGCAGCGCCGTCGGCCGAACGAAAACGATGGCTGCGAACGTCGACCTGTTGGTCACCGTCACGGCGCTCGCCGATCCGCCGCCGCGACTCGTGACGCTCGACCAGCTGCTCGCGTTTGCCGAACTCGAGGGCGTCGCGGCGGCAGTCGTGCTGACCAAGCCGGATCTCGGCGATCCGGAGCTGACCCCCGGTTTGTCGGCGCTCTACCGCCGGCTGGAGTATCCGACCGTCTGCGTCAATCCCAAGACCGGAGAGAACCTAGAGGCCTTCCGCGAGCTGATCCGCGACCGGAACGCGATGCTCGTCGGGAACTCCGGCGTCGGCAAGAGCACGATCTTTAGGGCGCTCGGCGGCGACACGCCGGTCGGCGCCGTCTCTCGCCACGGCCTAGGACGCCAGACCACCAGTGCCGGGCGGCTCTATCGCCTGCACGCCGGGTTCCTCATCGATAGCCCGGGAATCAACGAGTTCGGCCTGGGCGCGATCGACGCGCCGACGCTGACTCCGGCCTTTCGCGAGATGCCCGCGCTCGCGGCGCGGTGCCGCTTCCGGGATTGCACCCACATCCAAGAGCCCGACTGCGCGGTGCAGGACGCCGTCGCCGGCGGCCGCGTGGCGGCCAGCCGGTACGCCAGCTATCGCAAGATGCTCCTCGAACCAAGCTAGCGCGCTGGGGAACCTCAGGGCGAGCGGCGCGGTGGACACCTCTTCCGCCCAACTGCTATGATACACGCCGTTGTCGTCACTCTTACTATTCAAAGGAATCACTCTTGCCGAACATCAAGGCCGCCGAAAAATGGGTGCTGCAATCCGAAAGGCGCGAGGAGCGTAACAAGGCCGCCAAGAGCCGCTTGAAGACCCTCTTCAAGGGCGCCGTCGCGTCGGGCGAGCCCGAAGCGGCTCGTCACGTCGAGAGCGCATTCGATAAGGCCGCCGCCAAGGGCGTAGTGCACCAAAACAAGGCCGCGCGTAAAAAGGCGCGTCTAGCCAAGGCCGTAAAACGCGTCTCCGCGGCCCCGCCGAAGGGCGCTAAGTCGAAATCCGGCCGCGCCAAGAAATAGACCCGCGCGTCATTCCGCTCACGGGTCGACGGCGATCGCGAGCCGAGTCACGCGATCGGCGTTGGCACTCGGAAGGATCACCGTCCGAATGAGCCCGCGTAAGGCCGCGGGCTTCGTCGTCCGAAGCACGATGCGATAGCGCCACTCGTCGTTGACGCGAACGATCGGATACGGCACCGGCCCCAAGACCTCCACGAACTCCGCCTCGCGCAGCAAAGCCGCATAGCGTGCGGCGCGCTCGGTGACGCGCCTTCGGTCGCGTCCGATGACGCCGAGGTATGCGAGACGCCGCGACGGCGGAAAGCCCGCCGCCGCCCGCTCCTGCAACTCCGCGTCGGCGAAGCCCTCGTAGTCATGTAACGCTGCGAAGCGGATCGCGGGATGCTCGGGAGCGTACGTCTGCACGATCGCCTCGCCGCGCCGCCCCCGGCCGCTGCGCCCGCATACCTGTGCGATCAGCGCGAAGCTGCGCTCGGCGGCGCGAAAATCCGGGAGATGCAGGCCCAGATCGGCGGCTACGACCGCCGCCAGCGTCACAGTCGGATAATCCAGTCCCTTGGCGACCATCTGCGTTCCTACCAGCACGTCGCCGTCGGACTCGAAGGATGCGAGGATGCGCGCGTGGTCGCCGACGCGCGTCGTCGTGTCCGAGTCCATGCGCAGCACGCGAGCCTCCGGAAACAGCCGCGCCACCTCCTCCACCACTCGCTCCGTACCGATTCCCAGCTCTGCGATGGCCTCGAACCCGCAGGACGGGCAGATGCGCGGAATCCGAGCCTGGTAATCGCAGTAGTGGCAGCGCAATAGCCGCTCAGCGCGATGCACGGAGAGGGCGACGCTGCAACGCGGGCACTCCGGCGACGTGCCGCAGCGGCGGCAGATCAACGACGCTGCGCTGCCGCGACGATTCACGAAGAGCAGACTCTTCTCGCCGCGTCGTAAGCGCTCGCCGAGCGCCTGAACGAGCGCGCTGCCGAAGATCCCGCGATTGCCGGCCTCGAACTCCTTGCGCAGATCGACGACGCTCACGCCGGGCAGCGGCTGCGCCGTCGCGCGCTCGTGCATCTCGAGACGCACGACCTGGCCGCGTTGCGCCGCGGCATAGCTCTCCAGCGACGGCGTGGCGCTCCCGAGTACGAGCAGCCCGCGTTCGTAGCGCATTCGCTCGCGCGCCACTTCTACGGCGTTATAGCGCGGCACCGTCTCCTGCCGATACGACGGATCGTGGGCCTCGTCGACGACGACCAATCCCACGTCGCGCAGCGGAGCGAAGACTGCGCTGCGCGCCCCCACCACGACGTCGATCTCGCCGCGCGCGCTCGCCTGCCACGCATCGAAGCGCTCGCGCTGCGAGAGCGCGGAGTGCAGCACCGCGACGCGATCGCCGAACGCCGCCTCGAATCGCTGCGCCGCCTGCGGCGTCAGCGAGATCTCCGGTACGAGCACGATGGCGCGCCGCCCCTGGCGCAGGACTCGCTCGATCGCCCTGGTGTAGACGAATGTTTTGCCGCTTCCCGTCACGCCGTGAAGCAGCGCTGCCTCGAAGCCGCCTCGGTCGAGCGCCGCGTCGATCCACTGCAGCACGCGCTCCTGTTCCGGCGTAGGCGGCATCGCCCGCTCCATAGACGTGGCCGGCCGCGAACTCTCAGTGCGCCGTTCGTAGCGCTCGTGCAACGCCCCCGAGCGAACCGCACGCGCGATCACGCCGTTGCTGAAACCGGCGAGCAGCGCGTCGGCGCGAGCGACCTCTCCGTGTCCGCGCACGAACGCCATCAGCGCCTCGGCCTTTTTTCCGGCGATCGCTCCGTCGCCGAGCCCGAGCGTGCGGACGCGATATTCCGAGGTGCGCGGCTCGACGAGTCGCCTTTCCCGCCGCAGCACGCCTGCACGCACCAGCGCGCGCACGTGCCCGAGCAGCGCGCGCCGGTCCGCGGCGCGCCGAGCCTCCGGGTGCCGCAATAGCTGTTCGATCGCGAAGCCGTCGGGGAACTCGTCCCAGATCAGGCGGATGAGCCGAGAAGGCACCGACGGAAAGCGGCGCGGATTCGGTTGCGGCCCGGGCGCGAAGGAATCGCGCATCCGCGGCAGCGCATCGGCGAGAACGACCGCACTGAGCGCCTCGCCCAGCGTGCAGACGTAGTGTTCGGCGACGAACTTCGCGATGTGCAGGCCGGTTTCGTCAAACGCCCGTGGGACATCAAGTCGTTCGCGTACCGCCTTGAGCGCGTGGTCGGCTTCGTCCGACTCGCGCACGGGCGAGACCACGAATGCGACCACGTCGCGGCTGCCCAACGGAACGCGCACGACGTCGCCGATCGCGAGCTCCAGCGTGCCGGCGTCGTAACTCAGCGGCAGATCGAAACGCGGCGAGCGAATTGCCGGCAGCGCATCAACCGCGCGAATCTTCAGAGGCCCTCTAGCCCCCTTTGGTTCCCGGCGATTTTTGCAGCTGGCGCAGCACGGCGCGCACGCTCGCCGGCGCGCACTCAACCCCATACTCAACGTCGCCGATCGCACGCGGCAAGACGAATCGCTGACGGCCCGCGCGCGCCTTCTTGTCGTGGCGCATCGCCGCGAGCACCGCATCGGTGTCCAGCGACAAGTGCAGCGGCAAGCCGAAGAGCGCCAAGAGCGCCAGCACGCGCAGGTGCTCCGCCTCGCTGAAGCGACCCGTGCGCAGCGCGAGCAGACCGGCGGCGCGAAGACCGAGCGCGACGGCTTGCCCGTGCGTAATCCGGTAATCCGACGCGCGTTCGATGGCGTGCGCGAACGTATGCCCGAGGTTGAGCACCTGCCGCGCGCCGCTTTCCAGCCGATCGTCTGCGACGTTCATGGTCTTGACCTTGACGGATTCGGTCACGAGCGCCGCCCAGGGCCAGCGCGCGAGCGGATGCGGCGACAGCTCCTCGAGCCACTCGAACAGATCGCCGCCCTCAATGACCGCGGCCTTCACGACCTCGGCCAGGCCTTCGCGCAGCGCGGCCTCGGGCAGTGTACGCAGCGCCGCGACGCCGCAAAACACGCCGGCGGGATCGCGAAAGCTCCCGGCAAGGTTCTTGCCGCCGCGCAGGTTGACGCCGGTCTTGCCGCCGATCGCCGCGTCGACCATCGCGACGAGAGTCGTCGCTACATGCGCATACCGCACGCCGCGCATGTAGGTTGCGCACGCGAAGCCGAAGACGTCGCTCGCCACTCCGCCGCCGACACCGATGACGAGCGCGTCGCGTTCCACACCCGCCGCGAGCATCGCCTCGAGCACGCGCTCGACGGTGCTCAAGCGCTTGCGCCGCTCGCCGAGAACGAACGCGAGCGGAGCCGCGACGCCGGCGGCGCTCGCGATGCGGCGCGCGATCGCCGTCACGGCGCGATTGGCGTCGCAGAGCAGCATCGTCCGGCGCCGTTCTTTGCGCGCGAACGCCGCCACGTCGGCGCGCGCGTCCTCGCCAACGATAATGGGATAGCCCAGGTCGTCGTTCACGGAGGCTTCGCTCACGAGGCTCCCCATCGGACTCGCTTGCGGCGCAGCCACTCCTCGATGTCGTCAAGCACCTGCCGTCCACTCAGGCGATCCGCCCGGACAACGTGATCGGCGGCCTCATAGTGCGGCATGCGCTGGTCGTAGAGCGCCCGAATCGTCGCGAGCGTCGGCGTCTCACCGAGCAGCGGCCGCGGCACCTTGGCGTTGCGAACGCGCGCCAGCACTTGTTCGGCCGAGACGCGTATAAAGACGCGATACGCGCGGCTCGCCAGCAGAGTGCGATTTGCCGCCAACGTGAGCGCGCCGCCGCCCAGGGCGAGCACCGCGGGCTCGGCGCTCTCGAGCGCCGCTTCGATGGCGGCGCGCTCGTAGCGCCGAAACGCCGCCTCGCCTTCTTCCGCGAAGATCGCCGGTACCGGCCCGTGATCGCGCGCCACCAGAGCGTCGGTGTCCACGAACGCGCAGCCTAGGCGCCGAGCCAGTCTTCGTCCTACCGTAGATTTTCCCGAACCCATGAAGCCGACTAACGCCACGTGACGTTTCATCGTTCGCGCGCGAAGAGCCGTCCGGCAGCCTCGCGGCTGCGCCGCACGTTGTCCAGCGTCTCTTCCATCGAATCGCCGCCGTACTTCTCCAGCACCGGCTCCATCAACGCAAGCCGTACCATCGCCTCGGCGACGATCGCGGCCGCCGGTACGACACACACGTCGCTGCGGACGACGGTCGCCGGCGCATCGGTGCCCTCGTGAAGGTTCACGGAGGGCAACGCCTTCGTCAGCGTCGGAATCGGTTTCACCGAAACGCGCAGGACGATCGGTTCCCCGTTGCTCATTCCGCCTTCGATTCCGCCCGCGCGATTGCTCGGGCGCACGACCTCATCGCCCTCGAGCGCGAACACGTCGTGCGCGCGCGAGCCCGGCGTCGCGGCCACGCCGGCGCCGAGACCGATCTCGACGGCCTTTACCGTCTGCATGCCGACGATAGCTCCGGCGAGAATTCCGTCGAGCCGCTGATTAGGTTGACGATTGCTTCCGACGCCGACCGGCAATCCGTCGACGCGAATCAGAAATTGGCCGCCGAGCGTGTCGCCCGCCGCCTTGGCCGCATCGATCGCCGCGATCATCGCCCGCGCCGCGTCGGCATGCGGGCAGCGCACGTCGCTCTCCTCGACGTCGGCCTGGTCCCAGTCGTCGAGCTCGGGCGCTTCGACGTCGCCGACGCGGGTGACGTAGCTGCGCGTCGCGATCCCAAGCGCCGCCAAGAACTGGGCGCAGATTGCGCCGAGACAGACGCGCATCGCCGTCTCGCGCGCGCTCGCGCGCTCCAAAACGTTTCGCAGGTCGCGCTGTCGATACTTGAGCGCGCCCGCGTAGTCCGCGTGCCCCGGCCGAGGATTGGTGAGCGCCTCGCCGGAGCCGGTGAGCGGATCCATCAGCGCGCGCACCTTCGGCGTCTCGTAGTCGCGATTGCGTACGACCACGGCGATCGGCGAGCCGAGGGTCTCGCCGCCGCGCAGTCCCGCGAAAAATTCGACCCGATCCTGCTCGAGCTTCATTCGCGCCCCGCGCCCGTAGCCGCCCTGCCGCCGCGCGAGCGTGGCGTCGATGGCCTCGACGTCTAGCCGCAGATGCGCGGGAATGCCGTCGAGTATCCCGAGCAGCGCGGGCCCGTGCGATTCGCCCGCAGTCAGATAACGGAACATGCCGCGGCACTCCTTCGGCGGCGCAATCGGTCGCTACTTCACTGGTGAGCCTCTGAAGAAGTCAGAGGTTCACTTGCGCTCGCAGGCGTTCGATCGCGCCGCGGTGCAGGCGCGTCACGTGCCGCCGGGAATATCCGAGCCGCGCTGCGAGCTCGACGACGGTCACGCCGTCCAGATGGATGGAGCGCACGATCTGCCGTTCGAGCGGCGAGAGGCCGTCGAGAATCTTCTCAACCGTGAGCCGATCCAGAACGTCGTCGATGCCATAGTGCGCGATTCCGCGCTCCGCGTCACGCAGCAGTTCGAGAGAGACGACGCGACTGCTCGCGCGATACGCGCGGATCTCGCGAACCTCCGCCGGCGTCGCGCGTAGCATGCGCGCGACGTCGGACTCGCACGGCTCGCGCCCGAGCAGCGTCCAAAGCTCGCGTTCGGCCGCGGCCCAGCGCCGGTCCCAGTCGCGCACCTTCCGCGGCGCGCGCAGCACGCGCTCGCCGTCCCGCGCGTAGTGCATCAGTTCACCGACGATGAGAAGCCACGCGTATGCCTCGAAGGGCGCCCGCTGTAAGGAGTCGTAACGATCGACGGCCTTGATCAAACCGATCGCGCCGATCTGCTCGAGATCCGCCCGATCGAGGCCCGCCCGCATGAAGCGGCGCGCCGCGCGTCGACACAGGTAAAAGTATTCCGCGACGATGCGCTCGCGGCGCAACGGCGTTGCACGAAAGCAAAGAGCCACACCCAAACCTCAGCTTCGTTCGCCAAGAATCCCGTGACCGCGCGGACGCGCCGCCCCGGTTCCCCCGTTATACACCACGCAACGTCAAAGCGCAATACGGCGTCAACATCCACGCGCGCGATGCGGGATGGTTTCTCGAAGAGTCACGAAAGTAGATGCCGATTGAACGAAGTCGTCGTCGCTAAAGGGCGGGGCCGTCTGCTTCTCGGCGTGCTCGTCGGATTGCTGGCTATCGCCGCGCTGCGCGACTTGAGCCGGCTGGACGGCGCGTTGCCGTGGAAAACGATGGACGAGTTCGCCGATTTCTACTGCGCGGGTTCCGCGCTCGACCAGCACGCAAGCCCGTACACCTACGAACCGCTGCATAATTGCGAGCACCTCGTGAACGCCGGTGCATCGCTACGCGCGCGAATCTTTCGAGAGAATCCCGCGATCGTATTTCCCGCGCCGCAACCCGCCTATGATTTTCTTCCGTTCATGGCGCTCGCTCGGCTCCCGAGTGGACCGGCCCGCATCGTCGACGGCACCGCGATCGCTGCGGCCGCGGCGATCTGTGCGGTCGCTCTCGCCGATATGGGCGTTCCGCTCGCGGTTGCCGCGGCGGCGCTACTCCTGTCGGTCTTGTTCGCCTCGCTCAATACCGCGCAGATCGTCCCCTTTGCGCTACTCGCGCTCGTCAGCTGCGGCTGGCTGCTGCGCCGGCGCAGCGACGCGCTCGCCGGCATTGCGGCCGCGGCGACCGGCATCGAACCCAGCCTGGGCATTCCGGTGATGGCCGCGACGCTTCTTTTCGTGCCGCGGGCGCGCGCGACGCTGGTGCTTACCGCTGCGACGCTGGCCCTGGTCGCCGTCAGGCTCGTGGGCGAGCGGGGCCTCGTCCAATACGTCACCGGCGTGCTCCCGGCGCACGCGGCCGCCGAGATCGGCTTTCCGTTCCAATACAGCCTGACGTACGTCCTGGGATACGCGCACGCACCCGCGGCGACGGCGCGACTCGGAGGCGTCCTCTGCTATTTCGTCGTCGTGGCGATCGGCTTGTACGCGGGGCGGCGGGCCGCCGCGGCGCTCGAACGCCGCGAGCTCCTGGCCTTTCTTCCGGCCTTATGCGCCGTCGTCGGGGGCGCGTTCGTTCACCAAGAGGAGCTCTGCTTCGCGTTGCCCGCGCTCCTCGTGCTCGCGGCGAGCACCCGCGGTCGCGCGCAGGCGGTACTCTCGGCCGCACTCTGCGTTCTCGCGATTCCATGGATCCTGGCATGGGGAATGAAGCAGCTCTTTTTGGCAAGCATGTTCGTTTGCGCCGTAATTCTGCTGGGTTTGCGCGTCGACCGTCGCAGCGCGCTGCTGATCTTCTGCGCGATCGGCATCACGCTATATCTTTTCCAGCTGCACGCGCCGCACTTGCCCGTCCCCGCCGCGATGACGCATCCGTATCCGCCGGCGGCACTCGCCGAGGCGGCATGGCGCGACTACACGGCGCGGCGCGCCTCTTCCGACGTGCTGTGGATCGCAATCAAGGTACCGTCGTGGGCCGCACTCGTTACGGCGCTCGCGGTCGCACTCACCGTCGATCCCGAATCGCGAGCCGCATGAAAGCGCCGCGTGCCATCCTGCTCGCGGCGCTCGCTCTTTTGGCCGTAGCGGCACTTCGCGACGTCGCCCGACTCGGCGACGCGCTTCCCTGGCGTCAGCTCTACGACTTCGCCGACTTCTACTGCGCGGGAGCGGCGCTCGACGCGGGCGCCGATCCCTATCGTTACGAGCCGCTCCATCGGTGCGAGCACCGAGTCGATACCGGCGCGACCTATCGTAACGATCCGTCCCGCGTAACGCCCGCGCCGTTGCCGCCATACGACTTTCCACCGTTCATGCTGGCGGCGCGCCTGGGCTATGCGACCGCGCGGGTGCTCGACGCCGCCGCGATCGCAGCCGCGGTCATCGCGGCCATCGTCGCGATGGCGGCGCTGGTACCGCTCGAAGCCGCCGCGCTGGCGCTGCTGCTTCCGGCGGGCTACGTGTTGCTCAATGCGGGGCAAGTCGTGCCCTTTTCGCTAGCGGCGCTGGTATTTTGCGGACTCGCCCTGGCCCGCGGGCGCGACGCGTTGGCTGGGGTCCTGGGTGCGCTCGTCATGATCGAGCCGCATCTCGGTCTGCCGGCCTGCATCGCGCTTCTGCTGTGGGCGCCGCGCAGCCGCATCGCGCTCGTCGCGACTGCCGCAATTCTGCTGGCCGCCGGGACATTGACGGTTGGCTTCGCCGCGACGCTCGAGTACGTCTCCCGCGTGCTTCCGGCGCAAGCCGCCGCCGAGGTCGCGCATCCCTATCAATACAGCCTTACCTATCTTCTGCACACGGTCGGCATCCCGGCGCGCGCGGCGCTAGTCGTCGGCGACGCATCCTACGCCGCGATGCTGATCCTCGGCGTCTGGCTCGGGCGCCGCTTACGCGATCGTCTCGCGCATCCCGAGCTGATCGTCTTCGTGCCCGCCGCCTGCAGCGTGATCGGCGGCGCGTACGTGCACATGGTCGACCTGCCGTTCGCGATTCCCGCCGCGCTCGTCTTGGCGTGCTCGCTGCGCGGCAACGCGCGGCAGATCGTTACCGTCGCGTTGTGCCTTCTCGCGGTACCCTGGATCCCGGTCTGGATCACGAAGAAGCTCTTCTTGGCGGCGCTCTTCGTCGTTGCCGCCATGTTGCTGCGCCTGCGCCCGAGCACGCCCGCGTCGCTCGCCACGTTCGGCGGCGTAGCGGCCGCGATTTACCTCCTCGAGTTGGCGCCGCCCGCGCCGCTGATTGCGACCACGCCGGGAACGTTCCGCGCGAGCGATCTCGCCGGCGCGGCATGGATCGCGTACGCGAACGCGCTGCCCCACGCGAGTCTCATCTGGCTCGCCGTCAAGGTGCCGACCTGGGCCGCTCTGGTCGCGACGGTCGTCGCGGCGTGTCTCGCGGCGACGAGGCGTGAAACCTCCGTCACGCCGGAGGCTTCTCGATGAGCATGTACACGCTTCCGCGGTCTTCCGGCCGATCGTTGCCTTCGAGCACGTTGCGAAACGAGTCGACCACGCGGTAACCCTCGGCGCTTACCGCGGCGAAGAGGAACTCGGCGCTGAACCGGCACCCATGCGTCCAGCCCGGCGCCGGTGCCTCGAAGTACGCGGCACTCTCGTTGGCCAGCGAGACGACGCTCTGAACGATCAAATAGCGTCGCGCCATCGCCCATGACCTTCGCAGGACGTCGATGGGATCGCGCACGTGATACAGGCCGCCAATGTTCGCGACGACGTCGTACGCATCGCGCTCGTTCAAATCGTTCGCGTCACGCCGCTGAAACTCCACGCACAGGCCGAGCCGGCGCCCGATCGCGCTCACCGGTTTGCTCCATCCATCGCGATCGTTGTCGATCCCGACCGCCGGTGCGGCCCCCAACCACGCCGCCAGCATCGCGTAGTACCCGTCGGCGCAAAACAGCTCGGCGAACGAAACCTTGTCGTCGACCGATTCGCGGCTCTTCCCGAGTGCGAGCGCGATGTAGCCGAGGATGATCGGCTCCTTCACCCTCTGGTTGACGACGAACTCCGGGCGTTGCTGATTCTCGATTCCGAAGAGGCGATAGCTGTGGTAGAGCGGGCCGAGACCGCGCAGCGTGCGCCCCATCAAGATTCGACCGGCTCCGCTACAGCCACGGAATCTGAATGCAGAGTTGTCTTAGCTTTTCTTCCAGCTCAGCGCGTTCACGATTTCGAGCGAGCCCATCGGCCGTTTTCTTTAGCAGGCCCGCTTCTTCCAATTCCGATATTGCCGCCCCTTGGTCCCCAGCATTGAGCAGTCGAACTATTCGCCTCTCGAGCTTGGAAAGCTGCGTCGATTCAAGTTCGTAGTCGACGAAGGCCTCCCAGGCGAACGGACACCAAGCCGATACTATTTTCTCGCCGATCACCGTCGCGTAGCTGCGTATCTCCTCCTGAGCGTGACTATCCATGCGCAGCGCTAGGAAGTGCAACAGATTATGAAGATTGATCTTCCAATACGCCTCGGTGTACGTCGAAATCGGCAAGTCCTTTCGAGCTTGCTCCCGAGCCACACCCGCCGCGATGCGCTCCTCGTAAACTTCGCGAGCGAGGTCCTGGAGCTGCCGTTCCCGTTCCGAAAGCGTCGTCCCCATGCCGACATCGAGCGCCTCGCCGCTGCCTTGCCGGTTCAGCGCCGCCTGCCGCCGCCATTCGCTTTCGGATGTCGATTGCGCTGCATCGATGGCAAGCGAATAGCGCGTAGAATACTCGTTGACGCTGGCAGTTCTATGTCGAATCCATTGGCGCCAGCAATCCATCGGGACACGAACGTGTAGTTTGATCTCACACATTTCAAACGGCGTGGTATGCCGATGTCTCATTAGATAGCGAATTAAGCCGCGATCCTCAGAAATTCGTTTCGTTCCCTCCCCGTACGAGACGCGAGCCGCCTGAACGATGGATCGATCGCCGCCCATATAGTCGACGACGCGCACGAACCCGTCGTCTAATACCGGCAGCGGGACGCCAAGAATCGCGTCCAGCGCGTCCACACGGACCCTTTCGTGTGCCTCGTTAGCGTTCATCCGTTCTGACAACACGGACCCTCCGGACAAACGCGGCAACTGCTCGACTTAGCCGCGATAACGCAGGAACGCCGGTACGTCGATGTCGTCCATCGTTACCGGCGCCACCGCGTCGAGTCTCCCCGTGTCGAACGCATATCCGGACTGCGCACCGCGATAGCCGCGCCGCGTGCCGAATCCGGCGGCGAGCACTGTGACGCGCACCTTGCCCGACATCGACGGATCGATCGACGCCCCGAAAATGATCTGCGCCTCCGAATCCACCGCGCGGCTGATCATCTCCGCCGCCTCGTTCACCTCGTACATCGCCATGTCGGGGCCGCCGGTGATGTTGAAGATCACGCCGTGGGCGCCCTCGACCGTCGTCTCGAGCAGCGGCGACGCGATGGCCTTCTGGGCGGCGTCGGCGGCTCGATGCTCGCCGCTTCCCTCGCCTATGCCCATCATCGCCGATCCCGCATCGGTCATGATCGTCTTGACGTCGGCGAAGTCGAGGTTGATCAGTCCGGGCTGCGTGATGAGGTCGCTGATTCCGGCTATGCCCTGACGCAGCACGTCGTCGGCATACGAGAACGCCTCGTTGAGCGGCGTCTTCTTCTCGATGACCTGGAGGATGCGCTCGTTGGGGATGGTGATCAGCGTGTCGACCTTGGCTTCGAGCTCCGCGATGCCGTTCTCCGCGATTTGCATGCGCTTCTTGCCCTCGAACGCGAACGGCTTGGTAACGACGGCGATGGTGAGGGCACCCGACTCGCGCGCGAGCTCGGCGATCACCGGAGCCGCTCCCGTGCCCGTCCCGCCGCCCATGCCGGCCGTCAAAAACACGAGGTCCGCACCATCGAGGATCAGCCCCAAGTCTTCACGCGACGCCTCCGCCGCCTCGCGCCCGAGCGTCGGATTCGCCCCGGCCCCGAGGCCGCGCGTCTGACCGCCTCCGATGTGCACCCGATTCTCGGTGAGCGCGCCGCGCAAGGCCTGCACGTCCGAATTAACGGCAAAGAAGTCGACGCCGGCGAGACCGGCCGCGACCATACGATTGACGGCGTTGCATCCGCCGCCGCCGATGCCGATGACTTTGATGGTCGCCGCGTGTTCCGGCTCGGATGCAGAACGTCGTACTTCAGCCATTGCTTGGGGTTCCTCCGTTCGATGAAAGAGATTTAAGTCCACAGGTCTGCCAGCCAGCGTTGAGCCCGTGCCACGAAGCCGCCGCGTCGCCGCCCGACGCGCATGGCGTCGTCACGGTCGCCGTTCGCGCCGAAGAGAACGAGCCCGATCGCCGTGGCGTATTGGGGCGCGGTCATCGCATCGGTTAACCCTCCGATGGTGTTCGCCGTCCCGATCCGCACCGGCAGACCAAAGACCTCTTCGGCCAGGGGTTCGATATTAGGCAGCAGCGCACCGCCCCCCGTGATGACAATTTCGCCCAAGACGAGATCGCGCGGGACGTTGTCCACGATTTTCTGGCGTGCCATGCGAAGCGTCTCGACGACGCGCGGCACGACGATCTGCCTCAGCTCCGCGGTCGTATGCTCGCGGGTCGAGCGACCGTCGAGCGTCCGCACGGCGAAGCTCTCCTCGCCCTGTCCCGCGCCCAGGCGCTTCTTGACCTCTTCGGCTTCGCCGAGCGTCGTCTTGAGGCCGAGTGAAATGTCGCTCGTGAGCACGTTGCCGCCGACCGGAATCGTGGCCGTGTAGATCGCGCTGCCCAGCGAATACACGGCGATGTCGGTCGTGCCGCCGCCGATGTCGAGCAGCACCACGCCGACCTGCTTCTCCTCCTGCAGCAGCGTCGCGGCGGAACTCGCGAGCGGCTCGAACACCACGCCCATCGTCTCCAGACCGGCGCGCTGGACGCACTTGAGCACGTTCGTGATGAAGCTCGTGCTGCCGGTGACGATGTGCGTGTCGACTTCCAGCCTTCCGCCGGCCATCCCGATCGGGTCGCTCACGCCTTCCTGGCCGTCCACCGTAAAGTAGCGCGGCAGAGCGTGAATGATCTGGCGATCGCTGGGCAAGTTGATGATCTTGCTGGCATCGATCACGCGCCGCACGTCGCCGGTCGTCACCTCGCGGTCCTCGCCCGACACGGCGACGACGGCCCGATTGTTCGTGCTGCGGATATGGTCGCCGGTGATCCCGACGAAGACCTCGCCGAAGTGGAGGCCCGCCATGCGTTCGGCCTTCTCGGTGGCCGCCTCGATCGATTTGATCGTCTCGTCGAGGTCGACGACGACGCCTTTGCGCATCCCCAGGGACGGCGCCTCGCCCATGCCGACGATCTCGAGCCCGGTGGGGCCGGCGACCGCGACGACCGTACAGGTCTTAGTCGTCCCGATGTCGAGGCCGCAGACGGTCTCGTGTTTCATTAACCACGACATATTGCGGTTTGCGGCAGCAATTCCTACTACTGATAGCACGTACCTGGGCGGGCCTGCGCTCCTTGGCGAGCACTCGGAGATCTCCTTGAGAACAACCGGGACGGCTTGTGGACAGGCTGTGCATACCGGCGCGGCCTTGGTTAGCGACGCCAGGACTAATCAAAAAGAGCTCAAAGAAATTCCAATGAGCATTCTCTCCGCCCCCTAGAATGGCGGCGGAAGGTGCGTTATGATTCCCCTTTGACGTTCGCTCGTGCGAGGAGCCGCATTTGTGAAAAACATCGCTTTCTCGTTTGCCCTGCTGGCCGGCTGCGTAGCACCGATTTGCGCAAGCGCGGCCATGGTGGACCCGTCGAGTTTTCCCGACGGCACCTATACCGCGACGGTGGAAAAGGTTGTCGACGCAAAGCACGTTCAGGTCGTCATCGAAGGCAAGGAAACAACGCTGCCGGCGGGACGGGCCGCCGTCGATTTTTCGAAAGTACAGGCGAACGATCAGATCAAGTTTTCACTGATCGGCGGCCGGGTTGTCGTCTACGCGGACCTGACTAACCACTAAGGGAGCTATCGATACACGACGACGGGCGCCGCCGGCGCGCGCACGTCGATCGCCGCAACGCGCCGTTGGCCGCGCACGACCTGCGCGAGAATCGCGTCGACGAGCGTCAGTTTCTCCCCAAGGTCACTCTCCTGACCGATCAGCAGCCGCAGCCCATCGCGCAGCGTCACGACGAGGCCGCCGTAGCGATCGAGCGCAAGCGAGCGCGGCGTGATCCGCCGAGCAGACATCGCTTCGCAAGCGTCGCGCAGCTCGATCGCATCGCGCGTCACGACGAACTCGCCCGGACGCTGCGTCACTGCTGCCTTAAGGATCAGCTCCGGCAGCATCTGGTCGGCGGGCAGCGTTTCGAGCACGCGCAGGTTGCGATCGACGAGCGCGCTCTCCATCTCGCTCTGCACGATCGCGAATGGTTGGCGCTCCCTGACAGCAATGCTCAACGACGCCGGCGGGACGCGATGAATCCATGCCGTCTCGACGTATGGAATCGCGTCGATTCGCCGCGCGATCGCTTTCGTGTTTTGCAGCCAGATGCTGATGCGCGGGGCGATGGCGGCCGCCCGCAGGATCTGCGCGGTCGACACGCGTCGATTACCCGCAACCTCGACCTTCTTGGGATCGAAGCCGGACCACGTGGCCGCAAACGCGCCGGCAGCCACCGCCGCCACGCCGGCCAGTCCGATCGGCATCCAAAACGGGCGAATGCGTGCCGCGGCCGACCGCTTGCGCCGCCGGGCGGTCACGCGACCCTCAGCACATAGCTTTCGATGGCCTGGGCGACGCCGTCGTGCGCGAGATCGCCCACGCAGGCGTCCGCAATTTCACGCAGCTCGGGCGGCGCCGAACCCATCGCGACGCCGAAGCCTGCGGCGCGCAGCAGCGGAGCGTCGTTCCACGCGTCTCCGATCGCCATCGTCTCGTCCATCGCGATCCCGAGCCGATTGGCCACGAACCGCAGAGCGGCGCCCTTGTCGACCGCGGGGTCGAGCACCTCGACGAACTCCGGCAGGCTTCGCGTCACGTAGGCGCGCCCGCGCAGGCGATCCGCTAGCCGCACCGCGTAGCGCTGCGCGACCGGCGCGTCGGCGACGATCACGGCTTTCGTCGCGGGGCTATAGGCGAATGCTTCACGCAACGACGGCACGATCACCGGTTCGGTCATTGCCAGCGACGCGTAGAGCTCGGAGAATCGATTGCGCGCCTCGCAGTAGTATTCGTCGTTTCGATAGAGCTGCAAGTGCATGCGATCCGCCTCCGCGGCGGCGATGAGCTCGCGAACGATCTCGTTCGGCAGCGCCACGTGATCGAGGATATCGTCGGTCGCCGGATCGATGATCGCGGCACCCTGATAGCAAATGACCGGCGCCTCGAAGTGCAGCTCGCGCACGAACGGAAGCGTCGAACGATACATCCGTCCCGTGACGAGGCATCCCGCGGTGCCGGCGTCGCGCATGCGAGCGATCGCATCGAGAACCCGCGGGGAAATCGTCAGATCGCGCCCAACCAGCGTCCCGTCGACGTCGAACGCGACGAGTCGAGGCGGCGGCTTCAACTACCGCTCCGCAATCCGAGCGGTATGCGCGTGATGCGGCAACCCTTCGGATTCAGCCAGAGCGGCGAGAAGCTCGGCATCGTTGGTAATGCGGTCGGGGCTGTTCTCCACCACGGTAATGCTGTGGCGTGAAGTCGCTCAGCGAGAGGCTGGAGGCAAATCGCGCCGTGCCCGAGCTGGGAGCGACGCGGCTGGTCCCGGCGAGATACTCGCCGCTGACGAGCGGCGTCATGTCGCCCACGAACACGGTGCCGGCGCCCATCACCTGCTCGAGATATGGCGCCGCATCGCGCACGTGCAGGCAGAGATAGGCCGGCGCAAAGCGATTGAGCACGTCGACGAGTTCGCCCCGATCGTTCGCGGCGATCAGCCGGCAGTGGTTCGATATCGTCGCGCTCACGAGCTCGCTGCGTTCGAGCGTGCGCAGATCCAGCGTGTCGATCAGCTGCGCGACGGCCTCGAGCAACGGACGCGACTCGGAGAGCACCGCCAAACGCGTCACGCCGCGGCGCTCCGCCTGCGCGAGCAGCTCGCCCACGATGTATTCGCTGTTCGCCCCGTCGTCCGCGACGATCAGCACCTCCGCAGGCCCCGCCAGAGAGTCGATACCGCAGCGCCCGAAGACCTGACGCTTGGCCTCGGTCGTCCAAACTCCGCCGCGTCCCACGATCTTTTCGACCGAGCGAACGGAATCGGTGCCGAAAGCCGCGGCGGCGATCGCCTGGGCGCCTCCCATCGCGTAGAGTTCGTGGACGCCGCACAGCGCGCACGCGAACAGCACCGACGCGAAAAGCGCGTCGCCGGTGGGCGGCGTCAGCGCGATCACGCGCGGCACGCCGGCGATCTTCGCGGGCACCGCACCCATGAGAACCGCACACGCCGGACTGCTGCGTTGCGCGTAGACCGCAACCGAACGCAGCGGACGGCGGCGCACGGCATAGCGCGAGCCGTCCTCCTCGACGTACGCGATGTCCGGCTGGCGCTCGCGCTCGTGAAAACGGGCGATGCGTACGCGTGCCAGCTCGAGGGCCGCGGCGATCTCGGGCGAGACCAGCTCGCGTGCGGCGTCGAGCATCGGAATGGGGACACGAAGCTGCTGTGGCAGCAACCCTCGTCGTAGCGGCGCGTGCTGTCGACGACGGCGGCGTCGCCGCGCTCGCGCACGTTGGCGAGGATCTCTGCGACGTTCGAGACGATCCGTGCGGGTGGATCCCAAATGGCATCCAGGATGCCGGCGAGGGCCGCGGAGTCCGATGCCGCGACGACCTTCACAGCGCGCCTTCGCGGACGCCTTGCGGCGCGAAGATGCGCTCGAGCTCGCCGCGTACGCGCACGTCGGCGGCGATCGCTCGCCCAACGCGCTGGGAACGCCCCTGGACGTGCATCACCACCGGCACCTCGCCCGGCCACTCGTCGATCAGCCGCGCGAGCCGATCGATCTGTTCGCGATCCGTCACGTCCACGTGCCAGCCGCGCGACCCCGCGCGACCGCGGCGACGGGCGGCGGCACAAACCGCATGACCTCGTTCGCGGCGACCGACCACTCGATGCGCGGCTCGTCGCCGGGCGCCGCGCCGGGCCGCTCGCGCAAGCGCAGGCGCCCCTTGACGATCAGGATCGCATCGTTTTCGAACAGATGCTGCAGCTGCGGATATGCCTTGGAAAAGAGGACGACGTCGCACATCCCGGTCGTATCCTCGACCTGCGCGATCAAATCTGCTGCCCGGCCTTCGTCAGCGTGCGGCGCACGCTTGTCGACGGAGCCGGCGACCGTCACCGCGGCGTCGTCTTGAGCATGCTGCAGATCTTTGATCGGCATCGCTCCCGCGCGCGCGAGAGCGGGCGCGATCTCGGCGAGCGGATGTCCGGACACGAAGATCCCGAGCGTCTCCCTCTCCCACGCGAGCATCTCGCGCGTCGTCGGCGCCGCGACGTTCGGCAGTTTCGGCGCAAGCGTCGGCGCCTGATCGTGCGCCTCGCCGAAGAGCGAGCCCTGGCCGAGCTCGGCGTCGCGCGTCGTCCGCGCGGCCAGCTCGAGCGCCGTATCGAGCGCCTCGAGCTTCTGCGCGCGGTTTCCAGGCAGCGCGTCGAGCGCGCCGCACTTGATCAACGCTTCGAACACTTGCCGATTGACCTGCTTTGCGTCGACGCGCTCGCTAGGTCGAAGAGATCGACGAATCGCCCGTCGCGTCTCGCGCGTCTCGATGATGCCGCGCACCGCTCCCTCGCCGATGCCCTTCACCGCGGCCAGCCCGAAGCGAATCGCGTCCCGACGACGGCGAAATCGACGAGCGATTCGTTGACGTCGGGCGGCAAGACGTCGATGCCGATCTTCTTCGCCTCTTCGATGTACTCGACGAGCTTGTCGGTCTTGTCTTTGACGGAAGACATCAGCGCCGCGAAATATTGCAGCGGATAGTTCGCTTTGAGGTAGGCGGTCTGATAGGCGATCCAGCCGTACGCCGCCGCATGCGACTTGTTGAAGCCGTAGCCCGCGAACGGCTCGATGAAATGGAAGAGCCGCTCCGCCAGCGGCCGATCGATCGCCGAGTCGCCGCCGCGCCGGCCACGAACTTCTCTTGGTAGAGCGGGATCTTGTCCTTCTGCTTCTTGCCCATCACCTTGCGCAGCTCGTCGGCTTCGCCCATCGTAAAGCCCGCGATGTCGCGCGCGATCTGCATCGCCTGCTCCTGATAGACCGGCGTGCCGTAGGTCTCGGCGAGGATCGGCTCCAGCTTGGGATGGAGGTACCTCGGCTTCGAGCGGCCGTGCTTGTTCGCGATGTATTGCGGGATCCAGCTCCATCGGCCCGGGTCGGTAGAGCGCTACCAGCGCGATGATGTCGTCGAAGCGCGACGGCTGCAGCTCGGCGCACACGCGCTTCATCCCTTCCGACTCGAGCTGGAACACCCCCATCGTCTCACCGCGCCCGAGCATCTCGTAGGTCTTCGCGTCATCGAACGAAACGGCGTCGAGATCGAAATCCGGGTTCACGGTTCGCCGGATCTCAACGACCGCATTCTTCATGACCGTGAGGTTACGCAGACCTAGGAAATCCATCTTCAGCAGGCCGATGCGCTCTATCCAGTCCATGTCGTACTGCGTGTTGATGCCGCCGTCGCCGAACCGCGCGAGCGGCGTGTAGTCCGTCAGCGGCCCGGCCGAGATCACGACCCCGGCAGCATGCGTGCCGGCGTTGCGCGCCAGCCCCTCGATCTCTTTGGCCGTGTCGAGCAGCTTGCGCATGTCGCGGCCGCGTCATGTACAGCGCCCGGACCTCGGCGATCTGCTCGATCGCCCGTGCGATCGGCATTCCACCCGGTCCCGAAGGCACGAGCTTCGCGATCCGGTCGACGTCGGGCAGCGGCACGCCCAGCGCGCGGCCCGCGTCACGTATCGCGGCGCGCGCCGCCATCGTACCGAATGTGACGATCTGCGCGACGCGATCCTTGCCGTATTTTTCCGTAACGTATTCGATCACTTCGTCGCGCCGCTCCACGCAGAAGTCGGTGTCGATGTCCGGCATCGAGATGCGCTCGGGATTCAGAAAGCGCTCGAAGAGAAGATCGAAGCGCAGCGGATCGAGATCCGTTATGCGTAAGCAATACGCGACCAGCGATCCCACGGCCGAGCCGCGTCCCGGGCCGACCGGGATACCGCGGTCGCGAGCGTATTTCACGAAGTCCCAGACGATCAAGAAGTACGACGAAAATCCCATCGTCGTGATCACGTCGAGCTCGTAGTCGAGACGCGTGCGGAGCGCGGGATCGCCTGCGACGCGCTCGGCTCCGTAGCGCTCGAGCAGTCCGCCCTCGCAGACCTCGCGCAGATACTCCGCGTCAGTCCTCTCGGGCTCGGCCACCGCTTGCGGAACGGGATACTGCGGCAGGTGGAAGATCTTTTCGGGGATGCGGATGTCGACTCGCTCCGCAATCCGCACAGTGTTGTCGCACGCTTCCGGGAGATCGCTCCATAGCTCGCGCATCTCCCGGACGGATTTCAGATAGAACTGATCGCCGTAGAAGCGCATGCGGTTCGTGTCCGAAACAGTCTTGCCCGTGCCGATGCAAAGCAGCACGTCGTGGGCCGCCGCGTCCTTCTGCTCGAGGTAGTGCGAGTCGTTGGTGGCGACGATGGGAAGCTCGAGCTCGCGAGCGATTCGCACGAGTCCTTCGTTGATCGCGTCCTGCTCCTTCATGCCGTGGCGCATGACCTCGATGTAGAAGCGATCGCCGAAGATGTCGACGTAGGTCTTGGCGTTGCGCAGGGCGGCGGCGTAGTCGTTGCGCAGCAGCGGCTGCGCGACCAGCCCGGACATGCACCCCGACAGCACGATCAAGCCGTCATGGTGCTGCGCGAGCAGCTCGAGGTCTATGCGCGGCTTGTAGTAGTAGCCCTCGAGGAAGCCCTTCGAGACCAGCGCGATCAGATTGCGGTATCCGACGAGATCGGCTGCGAGCAGCGTGACGTGCGCCTCCTCGCGAGCCGTCCGATCGAGGCGACCGCGCGGCGCAACGTACGCCTCACAACCCAGGATCGGCGTGAGCCCGAACTCGCGCGCGGCGTAGTAAAACTCCATCGCGCCGTACATCACGCCGTGATCCGTCAGCGCCACGGCCTTCGCCCCTTCTTCCGCCGCTCGCCGGCAGAGGCGGTCGATGCGGCATGCTCCGTCGAGAAGCGAATACTCCGAATGGACGTGCAGATGGACGAACTGACTCACGTAGATGCGTTTTACGGTACGCCGCGAACGATATCTTCTCGCGTGCAGTGAATGATCCACCCTTCGACTCCGCTCAGGCCGAGCTACATAGAAGAGGAACTGGAGCGGTTGCGCGCCGGCGCGCAACGCTGGGCTTCGCTGCCCATCGCCCGCAAGATCGAGCTCCTTTCGGCGTGCCGCGACGCCACCGGCCGCGTCGCGCGCGATTGGACCGCTCGCGCCGCGGGACTCAAAGGGATAAGCGGAACGCAGGCCGCCGGGGAAGAGGCGCTGACGGGCCCTTGGGCTGTGGCCGCGGCTCTGCGCCGCTACATCGGGACCTTGCGGCGGATGGAGCGCCGGGGGCCTTCGCGCCTGGATCTCCCGCCGATTCGGCGGCGCCGTGACGGCCTAGCCGTCGTACGCGTCTTTCCCGAAGACGTCTACGACCGCTTCCTCCTGCCTGGCGTTCGGGCGGAGGTCTGGATGCGCCCCGACGCGACGCGGTCCATCCTGCGGCCGGATCCGGAGCCGCACGTCGCCGTCGTCCTGGGCGCGGGCAATATCACGTCGATCGGGCCGCTCGACGCCCTCTACGCGCTCGTCGCGGAGGGCGCCACCTGCATGCTCAAGCTGCATCCGCTGCTCGACGACCTCGGCGCGGTCGTCGAAGACGCGTTGGCGCCGCTCATCACGGAGGGGTATCTCGCGGTCGCGCGCGGCGACGCGGCAACCGGCGCCTTCCTGTGCGCGCATCCGTCGGTCGACCGGGTCCACGTCACCGGCAGCTTCGCGACCTATGAACGCGTCGTTGCAGAAGCCGGGTCCACGAAATGCGTCACGGGCGAGCTCGGCAACGTAACGCCCACGATCGTCCTTCCGGACCGCTGGCGCGATGCCGACGTCGCCACAGCCGCCATCAACATCGCATCCGCCAAGCTGCACAACGCCGGATTCAACTGCGTCGCGCCCCAGGTGCTCATCTTGCCGGAGCGATGGGAGCGGCGGGCGGAGCTCCTCGCCCGCATTGAAGATGTCCTGCGCGACGCGCCGGATCGTCCCGCCTATTACCCCGGCGCGGCGGAGCGTTTCGAACGCCTCGTCGCGGGGCATCGAGTGCGAGGTCACGGGCGCGCCGGCAACGGGTACGTTCCGCGCGCCATCGTCGAGATCGCGCCCGACAATCTGGCGGACCCGCTGCTTCGCGACGAAGCGTTTTGCACGCTGCTCGCGGTCGTCACGCTGCCGGGAACCCAGGAGTCTTATCTCAGACGGGCGATTGCATTCGCCAACGAACGCCTCGCCGGCGATCTAGCCGTCAATCTGATTGCGCGTGACGGTCCGCACACGCCCGGAATGGACGACGCGATCGCCGCGCTGCGCTACGGCTGCGTCAGCGTCAACGCGTGGAGCGGCGTCGGCTTCTTGCTCCCGCAGCTGCCGTGGGGCGCGTACCGCGGCGACGACGGAAAAGCGACCGCAAGCGGACGCGGAGTCGTGCACAACACCCGGCTCCTCGCGGCGACGCAGAAGGCGGTTATCTACGCGCCGTTCGCGCCGTTTCCGAAGCCGCCATGGTACGTTACGAACCGAAACCAGGCGGCGATCGGCGCGGCCATGTGTGAGCTCGAGACCACGCGATCGCCCTTCACGCTGGCCAAGGTCGCACTGCTAGGCCTGAGCGGTTAGTGTCTAGATCGCATCCGCCGCGTGGAGCATCTGCAGCACGCGATCGACCGGTAGCGCGTACACCGTTCCGCTGCGGCCCGTCATCGTCTTTGCCTCGAAGAGCGCGTCGTAGATCGCCGCCTGCGTCGCCTCGGCCGTCGCCGAGTAGAGCGCGTCGAGTGCATCGTCGTCTTCGAGGATGGGCTGCTTCGGCGCTTCGACGGTGAAGTTCGCAACGCGCTCGAAGACGCGTGACGTCGAAAACGCGACGATCAGGTCGCCGCTGCCGACCGACGACGTGAGCCCGGTGCGCGCCATTCCCATCGCGGCACGCAACGCGACCGCGCGAAGCTGACGGCCATCCAGCGGCGCATCGGTGGCAATCACGATGATGATGCTGCCGCTGCCGAGCCTTCCCTTCAGCGCCGTATGCTCGCGAAAGACCGGCCGATACTCGTTACGTAGACGCTCGCCGACGGGAACTCCCAAAATCGTCAGTTGCCGGCGGCTGCTTCCGGTGTTGTCGTTGACCAGCACGCCGATGCGATAGCCCCCGGCATCGCGCGGGAGAACGCGCGATGCGGAGCCGATGCCGGCGCGAAAACCAAACGCGTTCATCGCCGTTCCCGCGCCCACGCTGCCGCGCGCGAACTGTCCGGGCTCCGCCGCATCGAGCAGCGCAACGACGTCCGACGCCGTTACCGCCCGGGCCTGAATGTCGTTGAGCAGCGCATCGTCGCACTCGGCTACGACGGGCAACGGAACGTCGTCCCCGCGTCCGACAGCCGGATGGTGTTCGATCACCCAGCTCACGACGCCGTCCGCGGCTCGGCCGACGTCGAGCGTATCGGTCAGCACGACCGGCTCCTCCAGGTAGCCCGACTCGGTGACCCAGTGCGTCCCCGTCATCTCGCCGTTGCCGTTGAAGGCAAAGAAGGCGGCCGAAACCTTGTGATCCCAGGGGTCCGCGTTGGGCAGAACCGCGGTCGCTCCCGTGCGGATGTCGCTGCCTTCGATTTTTGTCACATGTGCGACCCGGACGCCGGGTACGTCGGTGATCGCGTCCAGGGGTCCCGGCGCGAAAAATCCAAAGTGAAAGGGCAATACTGCGCTTGCACGAGCGGCGCTGCCCAGAACGATAGCCGCGAGCGGCACAACGATAAGCATCGGTCGCATGCATGGTGCATTGGACTCCGTGCTAGGGCCGCCTGCAGGCTCGCCCGTCCGGTGCGGGTAAGGACTCGTGGAAGCATTACTGGATTTAGGAGGGGTCGTCATTCTTTCCGTTCCCGAAAAACTCAAGGTCGTGAAGCTCTGGGAGAACCTCTCGGCGCCGACGCTGATCGAACACGCCATCGCGCGGGGAGAGGGCGTGCTGGGCGCGGGCGGTCAGCTGATCGTCGATACGCGGCCGCACACCGGCCGCTCGCCGAAAGATAAGTTCTTCGTTCGGGAGCCCTCGAGCGAGGAACATATCGATTGGAGCGACTCAAACCAGGCGATCTCGCCCGAGCGATTCGACGCCCTGTGGGACCGCGTAGCGGCATACCTTTCGGAGCGGGAAACGTACTGTCTCGACTGCTACGTCGGCGCCGACGAGCGCTATCGCGTGCCGCTGCGCGTGTACACGGAGCTCGCGTGGCACAATCTGTTCGCGCGGCACTTGTTCATCACGCCGGAGCGCCCCGCAGAGAATTTCACTCCGGAGTTCACCGTCGTCGACGCCGCACTTTTTTCGGCCGATCCGGAGCGCGACGGAACGCGCTCGGGTACGTTCATCCTCGTTAACTTCGCGCGGCGGATCATCCTGATCGGCGGAACGCGTTATGCGGGCGAGATCAAGAAGTCGGTCTTCACGGTGATGAACTATCTCCTCCCGCTCCGCGACACGCTGCCGATGCACTGTTCGGCCAACGCCGGGAAGGCCGGCGACGTCGCGATCCTGTTCGGTCTCTCGGGAACGGGCAAGACGACGCTCTCCTCGGACTCGCGGCGGCCGTTGATCGGCGACGACGAACACGGCTGGTCGGCCGACGGCGTCTTTAACTTCGAGGGCGGTTGCTACGCCAAGGTCATCCGCCTCTCCGCGAGCGCGGAGCCCGAGATCTGGGCTGCAACGAACCACTTCGAGACGGTCCTCGAGAACGTCGTTTACGACGAGAGCACGCGCGCGCTCGACGTCGACTCCGATGCGAAGACCGAGAACACGCGCTCGGCGTATCCGCTGTCGTTCATCCCGAACATCGTGCCGTCGAGCAAGGGCGGCCATCCCAGGACGATCCTCATGCTGACCGCGGATGCGTTCGGCGTGCTGCCGCCGATCTCGAAGCTCTCCCGCGAGCAGGCCATGTATCACTTCCTCTCGGGATATACGGCCAAGGTCGCCGGGACGGAGCGCGGCGTGAGCGAGCCGCAGGCGACGTTCTCCACGTGTTTCGGTGCACCGTTCATGGTGCATCATCCGACCGTCTACGCGCGTCTGCTCGGCCGCAAGATCGACGAACACGACGTTGAGTGCTGGCTCGTCAATACCGGCTGGACCGGCGGACCGTACGGCGTCGGCCAGCGCATGTCGATCGCGCACACGCGGGCGATGGTAAACGCAGCGATCGAGGGACGCATTCCGAACGAATACGAGATCGAGCCGTTCTTCGGGTTGAGCGTTCCCAAGAACGTCCCGGACGTGCCATCCGACGTGCTCAACCCACGCAACGCCTGGTCGGATAAGGCGGCCTACGACGAGCAGGCACGCAAGCTGGCGCAGCTCTTCTTCGACAACTTCAAGCGCTTCGAGGGTCACGTTTCGAGCTCGGTCAACGCGGTCGCAATCAGGCCGCTTGCTAGGTCCTAATCGGCCGTTCAGGCGGCGTTAGTCTAGGGCGGTTAAGATCGTTGCTATGAAAATGAACCTCTTGGCGGTAGGCGCTCTCGCCGTAGCGCTTGCCATGCCGCTCGGCGCCTACGCCCAGCAAGCCCAGTATCCGCAACGGGGTCAGGGGCAAACCGTCGAGCCAAGTCACGACCGAATGCAACATCGCTGGCAGCGGCGACTCTCGCGTCTCAATCTCTCAAACGATCAACAGCAGCGCATCCAGTCGATGATCGACCAGTATTCGCAGGCGCATCCGGAAGGGAGCGCCATCGATCGCAACGCTCGACGGGAGCTGCGCCACCAGATCATGGGCGTGCTTTCGAGCGACCAACACAACCAGTACCAGCAAGAGATGCGCGCACATCGCGCGGCGATGCAGCAGCGCCAAGGCCAAATGCAGCAGGGACAGCCGCAGTACCAAGGGCCCGATCAGCAAAACCAAGGGCCGCCGCCGCAGTACCAAGGCCCGCCGCAACAGAACCAGGGGCCGCCGCAAGACCAAGGCCCGCCTCCGGGTGAACAGCCGCCCGCAGTTCCGCCACAGTAACTCAACGCGACAACGCAAGGCACTCTCCGCATCGGCCTCCAAGGGTAGAACGACCCCTAAGGAGAGCCGATGCGCCTGGCAGGTTTCAATCCAACCCTCCCGCTGTTAGTCGCGTTCGTTGCGTGCGCCGGCACCGCGAGCGCGCCGCAGGATGGCCCGGTCGTCGCCGCGGCCGCCGCGGCAGGCGATCTCGACGTATCGAAGGGCTTCGCCGTCGAGATCATCGCGCGCATCGACGGCGCACGAGAACTGGCACCGCTTCCAAACGGCGACCTGCTCGTCGCAACGAGCGGCCGCGACGTCTACATCGTTGCTAATGCGGAAGACCGGCCGGGCACGCCGGAAGTCTTCGCGTCGCTCGACGACGACTTTGCGTCGGGGATTAGCTTCGCGCCGGCTCGTCAAATCATCTACGTCGCAACCGAGCACCACATTTACGCGATTCCCTATCACGGAGAACGCGAGGCTTCCCATATTCGCCGCATCGGCGACGTACGCCAGGGTCCGGTCGCACCGGGCACCGACGGCGACATCCACCGGACGACGTCCGTCGCCTTCACCGCCGGACGCGTCTTCGCCGCCGCGGGGTCGTCGTGCAACGCGACGATGGACGACGGCAAGAAACCCTGCACCGAGATCGATCCCACCCGGGCGGCGATCTCCGTGATGCAACCCGACGGATCCGACTTCATGCAGCGCGCCAAGCGCGTTCGCAACGCGATCGCGTTGGCCGTCAATCCCGCGACGAGCTCCTTGTGGGTCGGCGGCGCGGGTCAAGACCGCCTGACGTTCGGACACCCGTACGAATATCTCGACAATCTTTCCGCGCATCCCGGCGATGCCGATTACGGCTGGCCCGAATGCGAAGAGAATCATCACGTCTACTGGCCGGAATACGCGTGCACCGGCGCCGTCGAGCCGCTGGTCGAGCTGCCAGCATATTCGACGATCATTGGAGCGACGTTCTATCCGGATCGCCAATCCGGTTCTTATGCATTTCCGCAGCGCTACCGCGGCGGACTCTTCGTCGCGGTGCACGGCTCGTGGCACCTCAAGGATGGCTGCAGCGCGGAGCCGCCGCGCGTCGTCTTCGTCGCAATGATTGGTGACCGGCCCGCCAAGCGCGTGGATTGGGGCGATCCGACGACGCAGTGGTCCGACTTCGTGACCGGATTCCAGAGCGGCTGCACCTCACGCATCGGGCGCCCGACCGGCATCGCCGTTGGCCCCGAAGGCAGCCTCTTCATCGGCGACGACGATGCCGGCCTTGTCTACCGCGTGCGTCCCGTGCATGGCTGACACGCTCGCGATACTCGTCGGAGGCGGACCGGCGCCCGGTATCAACGGCGTCATCGCATCGGCGGCAATGGAAGCCTCGAAGTGCGGATTGCGTCCGATCGGCATCTACGACGGCTACCGTGACCTCGCGGCCGGACGCACGCCCAAGACCGTCGAGCTCACTTTCGATCGCGTGTCGCGCATCCACACGAGCGGCGGCTCGATCCTGCGCACGTCGCGCACCAATCCCGCGAAGGACGAGGCAATGCTGCAGCGCTGCGTCGACGCGCTGGGCGCGCTCGACATTCGCTACCTCGTCTGCATCGGCGGCGACGACACGACGTTCGGCGCCACGAAGATCGCCGAGCGCACGCGCGGACGGATCGGCGTCGCGACCGTCCCCAAGACCATCGACAACGATCTGCCGCTTCCCGACAACGCGCCGACCTTTGGATTCGAGACGGCGCGCTCCGTCGGCGCCGGCATCCTCGAGAGCCTGATGGAAGACGCGCGCTCGACGACTCGCTGGTACGTCGTCGTCTGCATGGGACGGAAGTCGGGCTCGCTCGCGCTCGGCATGTGCAAGGCGGCGGGCTCGACGCTGGCCGTGCTGCCCGAGGAGTTTCCCGAGCACGCACGGCTCGCGGCCGTCGCCGACACGATCGTCGGGGCGATCGTCAAGCGCCGTTCGTTCGGACGCCAGCACGGCGTAGCGGTCGTCGCGGAGGGCGTCGCCGAGCGAATCGACGATGCGGTGCTCGGGACGGGAAACTTCGGACACGACGCGTTCGGCAACGTGGCGCTGGCGGACGTTCCGCTCGGCATCGTCCTGCGCGATGCGGTGCGCCGCCGGCTGAGCGAGGTCGGCCTAGAGTCGGTCGTTCACGCCAAGGACATCGGCTACGAGCTCCGCTGCGCGAAGCCGTTGCCGTTCGACGTCGACTACACGCGCACGCTCGGCTTCGGCGCCGTTCGCTACCTCGTGGACGGCGGAAGCGGCGCGCTCATCGCGCTCTCCGGCGGCCGCGTGCATCCCCTCTCGCTCGACGAGCTGCTGGATCCGGCGACGGGCCGAATTCGGACGCGGCAAGTGGATTTGACGACCGAGGCCTATCGCGTGGCGCGCGACTACATGGTCTATCTCGAGCCCGGCGACTTCACGGATCGCGAACGGCTGAAGGCGCTCGCCGCGCAGACGAAGCTCAGTCCCGACGAGTTCCGAGCGCAGTTCGAGCGCGTCGCGCTGCCGTAAGAAGAAGCCCGTCGCATTGCTGCGGCGGGCTTCGAATTAATCTGGCACCGTCCTACTTTCGAGGGGCCCTGCGGCCCGACTATCATCGGCGCTGGCGGGCTTAACTGCCGTGTTCGGGATGGGAACGGGTGGGACCCCACCGCCATGGGCGCCAGAAACTTTGTTGGGGTCCCCAAACGACAGTCGTTTGGGGTAATCCCCGAGCGCGATGGCGAGCCGGAGCTCAGAGCCGATCGCGCCGGGAAAGTCTCAAAAGCTGTACAGAGAAGAACTTCCAGGCGTCACGACAAGCGTATATTAGTCAAAATTTCCGAGCGATTAGTACCGGTCAGCTCCACGCCTTACGACGCTTCCACCTCCGGCCTATCAACGTGGTAGTCTACCACGACTCTTCACCCTTTCGGGATTGAGATCTCATCTTGGAGTCAGTTTCACGCTTATATGCTTTCAGCGTTTATCTGATCCGAACTTAGCTACCCGGCTATGCTCCTGGCGGAACAACCGGTTCACCAGCGGTTCGTTCGACCCGGTCCTCTCGTACTAGGGTCCAATCTCCTCAAATCTCCTGCGCCCACAGCGGATAGGGACCGAACTGTCTCACGACGTTCTGAACCCAGATCGCGTACCGCTTTAATGGGCGAACAGCCCAACCCTTGGGACCAATTACAGCCCCAGGATGCGACGATCCGACATCGAGGTGCCAAACCTCCCCGTCGATGTGGCGTTCTGCAATCACTTGCAGCGCAGACTATACCTTCATCTCTTTCGAGATGGTGGCGTGTTATGGACGCGATAGATTTGCGCTTTAGGCGCAGCACGTCCATCTCTCGTGGTAAACGAGAAGTCGTTACAGGGAGAGCTTGTATAGCATACTCGGCTTTCGCCGAACTTAGCTCGTTGATGAGCCGCGTGGCGCCCTCGACGACAAACTCTCTTCCCTCGGTGTTGCCCTCTTTGACAAGGGTTTCACCGATATGAGCCACTGTTCATCGCTCGATCGCTCGAGCGAGGAGCCCTACTTGACTCTTGGGGGAGATAAGCCTGTTATCCCCGGAGTAGCTTTTATCCGATAAGCGACGGCCCTTCCATTCGGAACCGCCGGATCACTTAGCCCTGCTTTCGCATCTGCTCGACCTGTCCGTCTCGCAGTTAAGCTCCCTTATGCCTATGCACTCTGTACGAACGGTTTCTGACCGTCCTGAGGGAACCTTTGGGCGCCTCCGTTACTCTTTGGGAGGCGACCGCCCCAGTCAAACTGCCCACCTGACCATGTCCTACCACCGGATTACGGCGGCTAGTTAGAATTCCAAGATTATTAGGGTGGTATCCCAACGTTGTCTCCCCGACGACTAGCGCCGCCGGATCATCGACTCCCACCTATCCTGTACGAACAATCTCAGAACCCAAGATCAGGATACAGTAAAGCTTCACGGGGTCTTTCCGTCCTGCTGCGGGTAACCAGCATCTTCACTGGTACTGCAATTTCGCCGGGTTCCCCATTGAGACAGTGCCCAAGTCGTTACTCCATTCGTGCAGGTCGGAACTTACCCGACAAGGAATTTCGCTACCTTAGGACGGTTATAGTTACCGCCGCCGTTTACTGGGGCTTCAGTTCGCCGCTTCGCTTGCGCTGACGACTCCCTTTAACCTTCCAGCACCGGGCAGGAGTCAGCCCCTATACGTCCGCTTTCGCGTTCGCAGAGACCTGTGTTTTTGTTAAACAGTCGCTTGGGCCTATTTTGTGCCGCCTCCCTCAGCTTTCGTGGTAAACACTAGACCAAAGAAGGCACCCCTTCTCCCTAAGTTACGGGGTTAATTTGCCGAGTTCCTTAACAGGGATTCTCCCGTCGCCTTAGCATGCTCTGCCAGTCTACCTGTGTCGGTGTACGGTACGGGCACCTACGATCTACCTAGGGGCTTTTCTTGGCAGCGTGGAGCTGGTCACTTCGGCTCCGAAGAGCCTCGCATTCGCTTCTCGGCGTTACGTGCTGCGGACTTACCTACAGCACCGCCTACCTGCTTAGACGCGCACATCCATCCGCGCGCTGACCTATCCTCCTGCGTCACCCCCTCGGCTCATAGACCTAAGTTAACGATGCCGGCTCCGCGGGTCTTTTCGGCGATCATGTGTCGCGCTTCGGTCATGGTCCATAGACCACTCCCTCATCGCTCCTAGCGCTCGCACGAAAATCCTTCGCGGCTTCGCACTAGCGAAGCCGACACTGTTCACACAGGTCTAAACGGTCGTCGGTGGTAGCAGAATATGAACTGCTTGTGCATCGCCTACGCTTCTCAGCCTCGGCTTAGCTCCCGACTCACCCTGAGACGATTGACGTTGCTCAGGAAACCTTAGACTTCCGGCGTGCGGGGTTCTCACCCGCATTTATCGCTACTTATACCTGCATTCGCACTTGTGGTTCGTCCACACGTCCTCACGGTCGTGCTTCAGCCTACACCACAACGCTCCCCTACCGATTATTTTAGTAATCCCAAAGCTTCGGTTCGATGCTTGAGCCCCGTTGGATTTTCGGCGCCCCATCACTCGACTAGTGAGCTATTACGCACTCTTTCAAGGGTGGCTGCTTCTAAGCCAACCTCCTAGTTGTCTGAGCGACAAGACATCCTTTACCACTGAGCATCGATTAGGGACCTTAGCTGTTGATCTGGGCTGTTTCCCTTTTGACCATGGAGCTTATCCCCCACAGTCTGACTGCTACGCAGTTCGCCGCGGTATTCGGAGTTTGATTGGGTTCGGTAGTCCGGTAAGACCCCTAGCCCTGTCAGTGCTCTACCCCCGCGGGTTAACGCGTAACGCTAGTCCTAAAACTATTTCGGGGAGAACCAGCTATCTCCGAGTTCGATTGGCTTTTCACCCCTATCCACAGCTCATCCAATGTTTTTTCAACAACAACAGGTTCGGGCCTCCACGTGAGGTTAATCACGCTTCACCCTGGCCATGGATAGATCACTCGGTTTCGGGTCTACTGCAACGGACGAACGCCCTATTCAGACTCGCTTTCGCTACGGCTCCGGCTCAACACCTTAACCAAGCCCGTTACAAGTAACTCGCAGGTTCATTCTTCAATAGGCACGCGATCAGCCATGCTTGCGCATAGGCCTTTCACGGTTTGTAGGCACGCGGTTTCATGTTCTCTTTCACTCCCCTCCGGGGGTTCTTTTCACCTTTCCCTCACGGTACTAGTACGCTATCGGTTTCCACAGCATATTTAGCCTTGGAAGATGGTCCTCCCAGTTTCAGACCGGGTTTCCCGTGCCCGGCCCTACTCACGAACAGCTCCGCGAGATCGATCGCTTTCATCTACGGGACTTTCACCCTCTATGGTGCGGCTTTCCAGCCGGCTTCTACTAACGATCGATTTTTTGACTCGCGCTCGGAGATTCGGCTCCGAGACGGCTGTCGTACAACCCCGCTCATGCAACGCCCGAATGCTTGCACATGAACGGTTTAGGCTGTTCCCTGTTCGCTCGCCACTACTAGGGGAATCTCGGTTGATGTCTTTTCCTCCGGCTACTTAGATGTTTCAGTTCACCGGGTGCGCTCACTCACGACTATTGGATTCATCGTGGTGTCCATGCCCATGACGGCATGGGGGTTGCCCCATTCGGATATCGCCGGATCATCGCCTCTTAGCAGCTCCCCGACGCTTTTCGCAGCTTGGCACGTCCTTCATCGCCTGTGGAACCAAGGTATCCACCTGCATGCCCTTATTAACTTTGACTAACGCAAAATTGCACCCCCTGCGCACAGCGCACGACAACACGTCATCCTGAGAATAGGATGCTGTGTCCTCCTGAGCTTGTCGAAGGAGGCCGCTTTTATGTATCGCTCTTCGCGACACATGAAAGTTCTTCTCTATACAGTTTTCAAGGTACGTTGAGGGTTCACTCCCTCAAAGCTGAACAGTGCAGGTTTTCACGCATTTGCCGGCGCGCGTCTAGCCTTACGATCGAGATGATCTTCAAGACTCCTCGGCACGCCGCTTTACTGTGGTCGCCCTTCGCCCTTCGCCCTTCGACTCCGGCGCTACGCGCCTTCGCTCAGGATGACAGCGCCTCACGGCGCTTCGCTCAGGATCGACAGCGCCTCACGGCGCTTCGCTCAGGATGACACAGCGTTAGTCTGTGGTCGACTAAAGGTTTAGTACGCCGTTGCGATCGTGCGAGCACGATCCAACGACATGTACTCCTTAGAAAGGAGGTGATCCAGCCGCACCTTCCGATACGGCTACCTTGTTACGACTTCGTCCCCCTTACCTAGCATACCTTAGACGCCTTGCTCCTTGCGGTTGCTCAGGCGGCTTCGGGTACACTAAACTCAGGTGACGTGACGGGCGGTGTGTACAAGGCCCGGGAACGTATTCACCGCAGCGTAGCTGATCTACGGTTACTAGCGATTCCGACTTCATGAAGGCGAGTTGCAGCCTTCAATCCGAACTGAGAAAGGGTTTGTGAGATTAGCTTGCCCTCGCGGGTTCGCGACTCGTTGTCCCTTCCATTGTAGCACGTGTGTAGCCCGGGACGTAAGGGCCATGCTGACTTGACGTCATCCCCACCTTCCTCCGGCTTGTCACCGGCGGTCCCGTGTGAGAGATCTTGCGACCAACACGCGGCAAGGGTTGCGCTCGTTGCGGGACTTAACCCAACACCTCACGGCACGAGCTGACGACAGCCATGCAGCACCTGTCTCTGCGTCCGGTTGCCCGGAAACCTAGTCTCCTAGGATAGCGCAGGATGTCAAGCCCCGGTAAGGTTCTTCGCGTTGCGTCGAATTAAACCACATGCTCCACCGCTTGTGCGGGCCCCCGTCAATTCCTTTGAGTTTTAACCTTGCGGCCGTACTCCCCAGGCGGGACACTTATTGTGTTAACTGCGGCACAGATGGAGTCGATACCACCTACACCTAGTGTCCATCGTTTACGGCTAGGACTACCGGGGTATCTAATCCCGTTTGCTCCCCTAGCTTTCGCTCCTCAGTGTCAGGTTAGCCCCAGATGATCGCCTTCGCCACTGGTGTTCCTCCCGATATCTACGCATTTCACCGCTACACCGGGAATTCCATCATCCTCTGACTACCTCTAGATCGACAGTTTCCACACGGATTCCCGAGTTGAGCCCGGGGCTTTGCTTGCAGACTTGTCAATCCACCTACGAGCGCTTTACGCCCAATAATTCCGGACAACGCTTGCCCCCTACGTCTTACCGCGGCTGCTGGCACGTAGTTAGCCGGGGCTTCCTCCAAGGGTACCGTCAATATCGTCCCCTTCGACAGTGGTTTACGACCCGAAGGCCTTCTTCCCACACGCGGCGTCGCTCCGTCAGGCTTGCGCCCATTGCGGAAAATTCCTCACTGCTGCCTCCCGTAGGAGTCTGGACCGTGTCTCAGTTCCAGTGTGGCTGGTCGCTCTCTCAAGCCAGCTACCCATCGCAGTCTTGGTAGGCCGTTACCCTACCAACTAACTAATGGGACGCAGTCCCCTCTCCGTGCGGATTGCTCCTTTCATCGCCTAGGGATGCCCCAGAGCGATCGTATGCGGTATTAGCTAACCTTTCGGCTAGTTATCCCCCACACGGAGGCAGGTTGACCACGTGTTACTCACCCGTCTGCCACTAGGTATTGCTACCTCGTTCGACTTGCATGTGTTAGGCACGCCGCCAGCGTTAGTCCTGAGCCAGGATCAAACTCTCCATAAAAATTATGGAGCCTTGATGATGGCTCTCAATCTCTTGTTTTGTTATACGAAATCTCGCGACCTCAAAGACATTGCCATACGACGCTGTCTTAAGACGTCGGAGACCCACAGACTTATGCGCTGCTGCACTGTTCAGTTTTCAAGGAGCGAACGAATCCGAGACACCCTTAATGCGAGTCGATAACCCGCGCCGGGGCGCCATACGCCTTTGAACGCTACGGATCGCCCAATCGGCGTCGCCGATCGGGACACGACCGCTATCATAGCTCCGGCCTATGACGCTGTCAAGGAAGCGCAGGGCCTGGTTTCGGGCCGGGTCGCGGGCCCGCTACTCCCCCTTGCAACAGGCCGCCCGGGCGTTTGGTTGCGCGCGCTCGGCGAGTCCGGGGCGCGGGCGGCGCTATGGCCGGCAGCGGCGAACGAGCGAGCATGCTCTTTGACCACATCGACCTCCGAGTAAGCGACCTCGCCAGGGTGCGAAAGCTCTACGACGCCCTGCTGCCGGCGATGGGTTACTCGACGCATCGTCGCGGACGCCGACTCCGTTTGCTACTATCGCCCCGGCGGGGATCGCTCGGCGCCCTTCCTCGGGCTAGACCGCGACCGGGCGCATAGGCCCAACGGCAGCCGGATCGCCTTGCGGGCGTCCAGCCGCGCGGAGGTCGACCGGTTCGCCGCAATTGCGCGCGACGCGGGCGCGATCGCATTCGAGGGCCCCGAGCTCTGCGAGGAATACACGCCGTTTTACTACGCCGCGTTCTTCGAGGATTCCGACGGCAACAAACTGGAGCTCTGTTATAGGGAAGCCCCGATTTAGTTTCCGGCGTTATACTTTCCTTGACATCGATTTCGCCTGCATGAAGAGCAGCAGGTAATCGTGGCCGCCGGCCTTGCTGTCGGTGCCGGACATATTGAATCCGCCAAAAGGGTGGACGCCGACCATGGCGCCGGTGCTCTTGCGATTGAAGTAGAGGTTGCCGACGAAGAACTCGTCGCGCGCACGCCGGATCTTATTTTCGTCGCTCGTATAGAGCGAGCCGGTCAGGCCGAACTCCGTGTTGTTCGCGATCTTCATCGCATCATCGAAGTCCTTGGCCTTGATCACGGCTAGCACCGGGCCGAAGATCTCCTCTTGTGCGATCGTGGCGTCGGGCGCGACGTCGGCGATGACCGTCGGTTCCAGAAAGTAGCCGTCTTCCCCGATGCGCTTGCCGCCCGCAACCAGGCGGCCCTCCGCGCGCCCTTTGTCGATGTAGCGTTCGATCGATCGGAGCGCGCCCTCGTTGACGACCGGTCCCATGTAGTTCGAGGGATCGGCGGGATCGCCGACGGCGATCTGCCCCACCCGGCGCGCGAGCTTATCCACGAACTCATCGTAGATCTTTTCGTCCACGATTGCGCGCGAGCACGCCGAGCATTTCTGCCCTTGGAAGCCGAACGCCGATACGGCGACGCCCTCGACGGCGGCGTCAACGTCCGCGTCGGCCGCGACGACGATCGAGTCCTTGCCGCCCATCTCGGCCACAACGCGCTTGATCCATTTCTGCCCGCGCTGCGGCTTCGCGGCCAGCTCGTTGATGCGCAGCCCCACTTCCTTGGATCCGGTGAACGAAATAAAGCGGATCTGCGGACTGGTCACGATGACGTCGCCGATCTCGCTGCCGGATCCCGGCACGAAGTTCACGACGCCGTCGGGCACGCCGATCTCTTGCAACAGGTCCACGAACCACGCGGCGACGACAGCCGAATCGCTCGACGGCTTGAGCACGACGGTGTTTCCGGTGACGATCGCGGCCGCCGTCATGCCGATCATGATGGCGCCGGCGAAGTTCCACGGCGGAATCACCGCACCGACGCCCAGCGGGATATAGACGAGTTCGTTGCGCTCCCCCTCGAGCGGCACGACCGGTTGCGGTGAGGCGAAGCGCAGTGCCTCGCGCGCATAGAACTCTACGAAGTCGATCGCCTCGGCGATGTCTCCGTCTGCCTCGACCCAGCTCTTCCCGACCTCGTAGACCAAGAGCGCGTCGTAGCGGAAGCGCCGCTCGCGGAGCAGCTCCGCCGCCTTGAAGAGATAGCTCGCGCGGTCGGCAAGTGTCAGACGCTTCCACGATTCGAACGCGTGCGCCGCCGCTTCGATCGCTTCGACCGCCTGATCCTTGGAAGCGCTGCTGACCAAGCCGATGACTTGCTGCGGGATCCGCCGGGTTGATCGACCGGATCTTCTTCTCCGTCTCGACCTTGCGGCCGCCGATGACGAGCGGATAGGAGCGTCCGAAATCCTGCCGGACGGATTCGAGCGCGGCGGTCATCGCGGCGACATCGGCGGGATCGCGGAAATCGTTCACCGTTTCGTTGGTAAAGGGGGCCACGGTATCATGCCCCTGCGTCGTCATCGTCGTCATGCGGCTATACTACCAGAGAGGCGCCGCCGCGCCTTTGGTTGCACGGGGGCTCGGTTGCTGTCCGGCGAAATTTCCAGCCGTGACGCAACTGCGCGCCGTCGCCATCGCTGCCTTCTTCCTCGGTATCGGCATGGCGGGCCAACCGTTCGCGCTGCAGCGAGCCCTGCTCGCGCTGGCGTTGTTGCTGCTGCTCGCGATCGCGCTCGAAGCGCGCTCGTCGCCGCTCGTCATCTTCCTCTTCGCCTTCGCGAGCGTGCTTCTGACCTGCTTCCTGCAGCACGGTGAGATTTATCCGGGCACCGGCATCGTCGCCTTGGGACTTGGAGGGCTCGCCGCGTCGTCTTTCGGCCGACGCACCGCGCCGGCGGCGGTCGCAGTACTCGGCACCCTCGTGGGCACCGGCATCTTCTTCCTCTTATAGCACCGCGTGGCGGGCGGCGCCGCGCCGCAGTGCCTCGATGAGCGCCTTCGGGTCGTCGGACTGCATCAGCGCCTCCCCGATGAGGAAGCCACGCGCGCCGGCCGTGCGGAGCCTCGACACGTCCGAGGCGTCGCGCATGCCGCTCTCGCTGATCGCGAACACTACCAGGCGGCACCTTCGGCAAGAGATGCTCGCTGACGGCGAGATCCGTCTCGAGCGTGCGCAGGTTTCGATTGTTGATGCCGACGAGGCTTGCGCCGGCCGCAACCGCGCGGCGCAGCTCGATCTCGTCGTGCACCTCGGCGAGCACGTCGACGCCATACAGGCTCGCCTCGTCCATGCACTCGCGCAACACGGCGTCATCCATCCCGCCCACGATCAACAGCACGCAGTCCGCACCGTAGGCGGCCGACTGCGCGATCTGATAACGCGTCCACATGAAGTCCTTGCGCAGCAGCGGGCAGGCGCTGACGCTGCGGACCTCATCCAAATACGCAAGCTCTCCGAGGAAATGGTCGCGCTCGGTCAGCACGCTGATCGCGTCGCTGCCGGCGGCATCATAGGCTCGCGCAATGGCGACCACGTCAAAGCTGCGCGCGATCAGACCGGCCGACGGCGAGGCGCGTTTGATTTCCGCGACGATCGCGTTGCCCGGCGCACGCTGCAGCGCCGCCAGAAAGCCGCGGCGCTCGCTCATCCGTGCGAGCGCGCGCGAGCGCAGCGCGTCGTACGACTCCCGCTGCTGCTCCTGCTCGAGCGTCGCGGCCCGCGCGGCGTAGATCTTCTGTAGCGTGTCTGCCATTGCTATGTTGGGGTCGACGTCGGAATCGGTGAGCCCGAGGGCGTCGTGGACGGCGTGGGTGTCGGTGCCGGAGCCGGACCGACGGTCACCGTAGAGCCAACCGCCGCGTGCACGATAGTGACGTTCTTGCCCGTCGTGCCGGATCCGAACGTTATCGTACGAGTGTACTTTCCGTTACGATTGGCCCGCTGCTGGTTGGGATTCCACGTATCGTCTAGCGCGCTCACCGTCTCGTTCCGCCGCGTGACGAGGATCTCCGTGGTTCGCGCACCGATGAAACCGTTGCCGCCGCTCGATCCCGACACGCCCCCGCCGAAGTCGACCGATCCGCGGATCGAGGTCGGAACGACCGGCGCGAACGTATCGGCGTACGCGAGTCCCTGCCGCGCGAAGGTCGCGCCGGACGCGTTAACGTTGGCGCTTCCGTCCGTCAGGATGTCGGCCACCTTGGCGCCGACCGTGCTGTCTCCGTGGCTGGTGTGCGTGAGCGTAATGGATGGGGCTCCCGACGACGGCGACGTCGTCGGAAGCGGCACGGTAAGAGCGCCGATGCCGAAGCCGTTGCCGCGAATCTGGCAGGTATCGCACGTCAGCGAACCGCTCGCGACCAAGATGCCGTTGAGGTTGTTGCCTCTCGAGACGAAACCGGCACCGAAGCTTGCCACCGCTCCCGAGAGCGTCCCGATGACGTCGACCGATGCGTAGAGCGCGCGCGTCGGCAACGTAATCTTCGAGGCGCCGATGTACAGGTTGCCCAGCGAGAGTTTCGCCGGCGGAACGGTCTCGACGGTCGTGTAGACGCTGTGCCTCGCCGTATGCACGATCTGCTCGAAGATCGTATCCTCGCCGAAACCGTCGACGAAGGACCCGCTGCTGGGGCCCGCGCCGTAATTCGTTCCCGAGATGCTGACGCTTCTCGGTATGACGATCGGGAATTTCTCGCCGTTCGCCGCGTCGTAGTTCCCGCTTCCCAGAGAGATCGTGACCCCGCTCGGGACACCGACTTCGCGGCGACCAGCACGGCGACAGCCTTCGTCAGCGTTTTGTAAGGAGCGGTCATGCTGCCGTTGCCGCTCGTGTCGCTTCCGGTGGTCGCGCTGACGTAAATCGACGTGAGCGGCGCGAGCGTTGGCGTGATCGGGCCCGGCTGGCCCCAGCGCGTGCAGGCCGTGCCTCCGACGATTGCGGCCAGGGCGCTTGCAGCGACTGCCGTGAGAAACAGCCGCGAGAACCAGACTCGGTACATCGCAGGGGCCCTTTGCCGCGCCGCACCGCAGAACCTCGGGGAGTCGTTCCATACCCCCCTGAAGAGATGAAGCGATGGTTAAGAAGCCGGTGCGTTCCATCGTCGCGGCGATCTCCGCCGCGGCCGCTCGCTGGAATGATCCCGGCTTCGCTCCGCGCATCCGCGCGCTCGACGCGGTCGGCGCACGGACCGGATATGGGCGAGCGACGGTCGAGTATGCGTTCGATCGGCTTTTTCGGGCGCTGCGCCGCGACGCGATCGAGGCCGTCATCGCGGACGAGCTCGGATCGCTCGACGCGCTCGATCGCTTCGTGGAGCGCGCCGGACGGCCACGCGCGCACGCCCTGCCGATCGGCCGCATCTGCGTGCTGTCCAGCCGCACGACGATCGGCGTCGCGATCGTTCCCGCAGTCTTCGCGTTGTGCGCGAAGTGCGACGTCTCGGTCAAGGATCGCAAGGACGATCTCGTTGCGGCGTTCTTCGCCACCCTGGCCGGCGAGCTGCCCGAGCTGGGTGCCGCGGTGACGGCGGCACAGTGGGACGGCGAAAGCGCCGCGCATGATCTCGACCGCTTCGACGCCGTCGTCGCATTCGGCAGCGATGCGAACCTGGCCGCAATTGCAACGCACTTGCCGTATTCGACCCGACTTATCCCGTACGGATCGAAGGCGAGCGCGGGATATGTACGCGCGACGCGTTGCGAGATCGGGAGGCCGCGCGCGCGATCGCGCGCCGCGCCGCGATGGATCTGCTGCTCTACGAGACGGAAGGCTGCCTATCGCTGCACGCGCTCTTCGTCGAGCGCGGCGGCCCGATCTCGCCGGAACAGTTCGCGCAAATTTTCGGCGAGACGCTTTCCGGCGCCGCGCCCGGCCTTCCGGCAGGGACACCCGAAGCACGGCGCGCCGCGCGCCTTGCGCTGACGCGCGACATGGCGACGTTTCGCGGCGCCGAGGATCAGGCGGTCGTCTCCGACGCCGCGGCGAGCTATCTGCTGTTGACCGATCCGCCCTGGGACGAACCGCCGGCCTTCGTTTCGCGAGCGCTTCCGATTCGCTCCGTTGATTCGCCCGCGCAGGCCGCCGAATACTTCGTTCGGCATGGCGTTTCTGTCGAGGCGCTCGGCGTCGCCGGCAGCCGCCCGGACCTCGCCGATGCGGCGATGCGTATGGGCGCGGCGCGGATCGCGCAGCTCGGCTCGCTGCAATCTCCCGAGATCGGCGACTTTCACGGCGGCCGCCCGCGAATTGCCGAATTCGTTCGCTGGATCAGTGACGAGACGTGAGCGGAATACCCGGCGCGCGCAGCAAAGCGCTCGCGAACCTGCTGCGCCGTTACGAATCCCGCAACGTTACGTTCCTCGCGGATGACTTTCCGGTGTTTTGGGAGGCGGCAAGCGGCGCGACGGTGACCGACGCCGACGGCAACGAGTACATTGACTGCACCGCCGCGTTCGGCGTCGCCAACGCCGGCCATTGCAATCCGCGCGTCACCGACGCGATCGCGCGACAGGCCAGGCGGCTGATGCACGGCATGGGTGACGTTCATCCCACGGAGCTGCGCGTGCGGCTCTTCGAGCGTCTTGCCGCCGTCCTGCCGGCGGATCTGGAGAAGGCCTTTCTCGCCACGACCGGATCCGAGGCGATCGAAGCCGCGCTCAAGACCGCGATTCTCGCGACCGGCAAGACGCGCTTCGCCGCATATCGCGGCGCGTACCATGGCCTGTCGTTCGGCGCACTGGCGGTCGGCGGGATCGAGCGCTTTCGGCGGCCTTTCGCGAACGTGCTGCGCGGCGCGCCGCTGCTCCTCGATTACCCGCGCGAGGGAGCGACTTCCGCAGTGGATGCGGCCGACAGTGCCCGCGACCTGCTCGCGCGCGAGGCCGACATCGCCGCGCTGATCATCGAGCCGGTTCAGGGCCGGGCCGGCTGCGTCGTGCCTCCGCCGGGTTATCTCGCAGCGCTGCGCGCAACCTGCGACGAGCTGCGCATCGTGATGATCGTCGACGAGATATTTACGGGTTTCGGCCGTACCGGCGATTGGTTCGCGTTCGAGCGCGAGCGCGTCGTCCCCGACATCGTGTGCATCGGCAAGGCGATGGGGTCCGGATTGCCCATCAGCGCGGCCGTCGGACGCGCTTCCGTCATGGACGCATGGCCGCCGTCCACCGGCGAGGCGCTCCACACCTCCACCTACCTCGGCAATCCGCTCGGCTGCGCGGCGGCGTTGGCCACGATCGACGAGCTGGAGCAGCACGGCCTCGTTGCGCGCGCCGCGAAGCTCGGCGCTCAACTGGGCGCGCGACTCGAGGAGTTACGGACGCACGCCCGCGTCGTGGACGTCCGCGGCCGCGGCTTGCTGTGGGGCGTTCAGCTCACCGACGGCGCGGCCGCCAACGCCGTCGTGACGCGCTCGCTTGCACGCGGCGTCATCCTCCTACAGTCTGGCGCGACCGGCGACACGATCTCGATCTCGCCGCCGCTGGTCATCGACCAATCGCAGCTGATGCGCGCGATGGACATCCTCGAAGACGCTATCATCGCAAATCGTTGAGGCGGCGCCACAGGATCCCGAGGGCTGCCGTTGTCGCGCGCCGCTGGATCGCATCGCGATCGCCGCGCAGCTCGAGCCGATGTGCGCGAGCGTCCCCGTCGTCTAATGCGATCCACACCAGGCCGACCGGCTTCTCCGGCGTGCCGCCGTCGGGACCGGCGATGCCGGTCGTGGAGAGACCGACGTCGGCGCCCAGGCGCTCGCGCGCGCCACGCGCCATCTCGCGGGCCGTCTCTTCGCTCACCGCGCCCGCCACGTCCAGCGTTCGCGCAGCAACGCCAAGCTGCGAGACCTTCACCGCGTTGTCGTACGCGACGACGCCGCCCTTGAAACTGAGCGAGGCTCCGGGCACGCTCGTCAGCGCCGCGGACACTGGCCGCCCGTACACGACTCCGCCACGGCGAGCGTCCGGCCGCGTGCGCGCAGCAGCGCGAGTACCGCGCTCGCCGGCGTGACCTCGTCACGACCGAAGACGTGGCCCAGCAACCGACGCTCGATTTCGCTCTGCAGCGGGGCGATCATCGCCTCGGCGTCCGCGTCCGAGGCGGCCTTTGCCATGATCTTCACGTCGGCGCGAAAGTCGTGCGCGAGCACCGCGATCTTCGGATTCTCCGAGGCGCGAAAGAGATCGTCGATGCGATGGTCGATCTCCGACTCGCCGATGCCGATCGTGTGCAGCACGCGCGTGTAGATCCGCTCGCGCGCGCCGAACCACTCGCGCAGAAAGGGCACGACCTGCTCGCTCCAGCATCGGGCGCATCTCGCGCGGCACGCCCGGCATGCACGCGACGAACTTATCGCCCGCCGCAAAGGCGATGAAGCCCGGCGCCGTCCCGTTCGGATTGACCAGCGCGCGGCTGCCCTTCGGCAGGTCCGCCTGCTTGCGATTGTTCGGCCGCATCGGCCGGCCGTGCGCCGCAAACACCGCCTCCATGTGCGCGAGCGCCGGCTCGTAGAACTCGACGCCGACGCCCAGCGCGTCGCACACCGCCTCTTTGGTGAGGTCGTCGATCGTCGGCCCAAGGCCGCCCGTCGTTACGACGCCCTCGGCGCGCTCCAGCGCCGAACGAACGGCCGCCGCGATGCGCTCGCGATTGTCGCCGACGACGTGCATCGCGTGGACGTCGATGCCGGCCTCGGCGAGGCGCGAAGCGATGAACGCCGTGTTCGTGTCGAGCAGTTGTCCCAGCAGGATCTCCGTGCCGACGGCGATGAGCTCAACGCTCGGCATCGGCCTCGTCGAACCACACCGGATACTCGAGCCGCACGTGCGCCTCGAAGCCGCGGGCGGCCTCGATCATCGCGCGGCGCCGCACGACCGATTCTTCCGGGCGCGGATGCGCCGCGTGCGCCCGGGCGCGCATCTCCGCGAGCCGCCCCACGAAGCGCGCGAAGCGCGCGTCCATCGCGCGCTGCAACGCGTTCTTGAGCACCTTGCCGACGCGCGGCGCGAGGCCGGCGGTCGAGATCGCCACGCGTACCGGCCCGGCCTTCGCGATCGCCGCCATCGCCACGAAGCCGTAGCGCGGCTGATCGATGCAGCATAGCAGGAAACGATCGCGATCGGCGAGCGCGCGCAGGCGCGCCGACAGCTCCGCATCCTGGGGCGTCGATATCACGAAGAACGCGCCGGCGAGATCTTCGTCGCGCAGCTCGCGCGGAATCGTAGATACGCGTGACGTCGGCGCCCGTCTCGCGCAGCGCGGCCTCTTTTTCGACGGCCTCGCGGTCGTCGGGGGCGCCGATTACGACGCACCGGCGGCCGTCCAAATTGAGGCTGACGGGAAAGAACGCTTTGCGCTTCGCGAGCACCGTCAAAAGTCCACGGGGCGAAGGTAAAACTCGTTGATCGCGGTGTTGGTCAGCATCGCGGTCGTCGGCAGGTGCCGTTTCCAGTGCGTCGCTTCGACACGCCCGCGCACGAGCGCGACCTGCGCGTGCGAGAATCCTCGCTCGACGAGCTGCGCGTCCGAGTAGCCGAGCAACATCAGGTTCAAGATCGCGTCGGCCTCGCGATAACTTATGCCGAGGTCGGCCTCGTCCGTCTGGTCGGCCTCCAGATCCGCGGTCGGCGCCTTCTCGATGAGACGCTGCGGCACGCCGAGGTGGCGCGCGAGTGCCCAGACCTGAGTCTTGAACAGATCGCCGATCGGATTGACCGGCGGCGCGTCGTCCGCGTGCCACGTGAAGTATCCCAGCAGCCGCTCCGTCTTGTTTCCCGTGCCCATCGGCAGCGCTTCGAGCTTCGCGGACTGATCGAACAGCACCACCATGCGCGTGCGCGCCATGACGTTGCCGCGCCGGCGCGCGTCTGCATCCGGCTCGTACTGCAGATAACCATCGACGGCCGCGCTGATGTCGATCGTCGCGCAGCGAATTCCGAGCGCGTCGACGACGAGCGCGGCGTCGGCGAGGCTGGAGGGCTGCGACGTCTTGTAGGGCATGCGGATCGCGTACACGTTCTCCGGCCCGAGCGCACTAGCGCACAGAAACGCGGTGACCGCCGAGTCGACGCCGCCGGAAAGGCCAAGCACGGCCCGCGGAATCTTCCGCCGCACGACGAGCTCGTCGCGTACGAACGCAACGAGCCACTCTGCGGCAACCGCCGCGTCGATGCGCGGAGGCCCGGGTACGGCTACGGGCGGCTCAACGATCGGCAGCACGTCCGCCTCGCGGCAGCGGGAGCTCTTCGTCCAACAGGAGATCGGGGAGCGCCGCGCCCAGATCGCCGAGCAGCGGCAGGCCGGCGCGCGCGAGATCGATCTCGCGCAGGTCGAGGTCGCAGCGCAGGATGCAGGGCTCGAAGGACGGCGCCTCCACGAGTATCGCGCCGCGCGGATCGACGATGCACGACGTGCCGCTCATTCCCTTTCCGCCCTCGAAACCGGTGAGCCCGGCGTACAGAACGAAGATGCCGTGTTCGATCGCAGCGAGCCGCAGCAGCTCGCGCCACAGCGCGATGCTGCCGAGTTCGCCGTCGTTATCGACGCCGCGGCCCGGCGACGCGCTCGGCACGATCAGCACCCGCGCTCCCTTGATGGCAGCGATGGCCGGCACGATCGCGTGGCACGCATCCTCGCAGATCAACAGGGCCATGCGTCCGAATCGCGTGTCGAAGACGCCCACCTTGTGCCCGCGCGAAAGGAAACGCTCCTCGTCGAAAACGCCGTACGTCGGCAAGAACATCTTGCGATGCAGGTGCACGATTCGCTCGCCGTCCGGCGCGACGTGCAGGTAGAGCGCGCTGTTATAGTACGTCCCCGCGTCGTTTTCGTAGAAGCCCGCGGCGATATCGACGGCGCCGGAACTGCCCTGGCGCCACGCGCCGGCGAGGTCGCGCGCAAAATTCGCGGCGGGAAGCGCCAAATCGTAGACCGCACCCTCGAGAAAGTAGCCGGTCAGCGCCGCCTCGGGAAGCACGATGAGGTCGGGCGGGTCGTCCGACAACTGCGCGAACGCCTCGGCGGTGCTCCGCAGGTTGCGCGCGTACTGTCCCTTCGCCGGCTTCGTTTGCAGGATAGCCGCGCGGAGACGAGCGGGAGTCTCGCTCACGGCGCGCGCTCGGCCGGTATACTAGTCGCCATTTCCACCTGTTCGTCTCCCGGAATCTTCATGCCCAGCTGCGCCGCGCAGGTTTCCGCGGGATACGTCCAGATCTCCGCGAGCGTGGGATGCAGATGCGGAATGCGCATGAACTGATCGACCGTGGACCCGAAGCTCATCGCGACGATCACCTCGTGGATCAGCTCGGAGGCCTGCGGCCCGATCACGGCGCCGCCCAAAATGCGGCCGCTGCGAGCGTCCGCCATCATCTTCACGAAGCCCTTAGTTTTTCCCAGACACTGCGCCTTGCCGTGCTCCGCGAAGTCGTATCGGCCGCTGACGTACGCGACTCCGTCGCGCCGCAAGTCTTTCTCGCTCATCCCGACCACCGCGACCTGCGGGTCGGTGAAGACCGTGTGCGCGCCCACGAGACGATAGTCGGCGGCCTCGCCGGCACTCGTGCAGGCGTTACGCGCGGCGACCTCGCCCTGATAGATCGCGACGTGTACGAGCATGTATTCGCCGGTTACGTCGCCCACTGCGTACGCGTTGGGATTCGACGTCCGCAGCGTCGCATCGACCGCGATGCCGCTGCGCGCGCCATACGCGATGCCGGCCTGTTCCAGCCCGAGGCCGTGGACGTTGGGGACGCGTCCGAGCGCGTAGAAGATCGAATCGGCCGCGGCTTCGCGCTCCTCGCCGCCGGCGACGTAACGCACGACCCTCTCAGCTCCGCGGCGCCGCGCGCTTACGAGATTCGCGCGCGTCACGACCTCGATTCCCTCGTCGCGAAAATACCCCGTGAGCGCGTCGCCGATGTCGTCGTCGGCCTGCGTCAGCAGATGATCACTGCGGATCAGAATCGTCGTTCGGGCGCCCATCCGGGCCAAGAACTGGCCGAGCTCGCACGCCGTGTAGCCTCCGCCGAGCACGACGGCGGACTTCGGAATCTCCTCGAGCGCCAACACCGCATCGCTGTCCACGTAGCCTGCATCCGCCAAACCGGGAAGGGCCGGCGGAGCGACGACGCTGCCGGTTGCGACCACGAACCTCGGCGCCTCCAGGATCGTGTCGTCGCCAACCGCGATCCGCGTCGGCGTTAGAAATCGCGCCGCTCCGAGGTAGAGCGGAAACTGCTCGATTCCGTCGATGCGATAGTCGGCGAACTCCTGTATCAGTGCGCGCTTGCGCTCCGCGATAAATCCCATCCGCACGCCGACCTCGCCGGCGTCGATTCCGAGCGCGCGCGCGTCGCGTGCATCCTGCAACGCGTCGCTCGAGGCCAAGAGCGTCTTGCTGGGCATACACCCGCGCAGGATGCACAGGCCGCCGAGAGGCCCCGCGTCAACCAGCGCGACGTCGCAACCGACGTCGCGCGCGGTACGAGCGGCGGCGTATCCCGCCGAGCCCGCACCGACGACGATCAGGTCGTGCCGGCGCGAGCGTGTTTCCATTATGGACTTCTTCAGAGGTTCCTTAACGCCCGGCCGGACGGGCCCCGAGCCGGTGAGTCGATTCGATGAAGCGGACCGTCCCGCTCGAGTGAACGAGGATCGAGTGCGTGCGGGCCTGATTGCCGAAGAAGCGCACGCCTCGAACGAGGTCGCCGTCGGTAATTCCGGTCGCACAGAAGATGACGTCGTTGCTGCGGACGAGGTCGTCGAGCTCGAGAACGCGCTCGAGGTCGCCGAAGCCCATCGCAATCGCGCGCTGCGCCTCCTCGGGATTGCGCGGCTGCAGCCGCCCCATGAAATTTCCGCCAAGGCACTTGATCGCGGCGGCGGCGAGCACGCCCTCCGGCGCGCCCCCCGTTCCCATCGCGACGTGAATGCCGGTCGATTCGATGGCCGTTGCGATGCACGCGTCAACGTCGCCGTCGGAGATCAAGCGAATCCGCGCGCCCGCAGCGCGCACCTCGCGGATGAGGTCGGCGTGGCGTGGACGATCGAGGATGATCACGCACACGTCGTTGATCGGCTTGTCCAGCGCGTTGGCGACCGCCTCGAGATTCTCGCGCACGGGCGCGTCGATGTGCACGTACGGCGCCGCCTTGTGACCAACGGCGAGCTTCTTCATATAGGTATCGGGCGCGTGCAGCAGCGTTCCGCGCTCCGCGATCGCCATCACGGCGATCGCGTTCGGCAGTCCGTTCGCCACCAGGTTGGTACCCTCGACCGGATCGACCGCTATGTCGACCTCTTTCCCGCCGCTGCCGACTTCCTCGCCGATGTAGAGCATCGGCGCCTCGTCCCGCTCCCCTTCGCCGATGACGATGCGGCCCGAGATATCCATTTCGCTGAGCGCTTCGCGCATGCGCTCCACGGCGGCGCCGTCCGCGGCGTCGCGTTCGCCGCGCCCCATCCAACGCGACGCCGCCAGCGCCGCGCTTTCAGTGACCTTGACGAAATCGAGCGAGTGAACCGGGTGGTCCAGCACCGTCCGCATGATCGACCGTGCCATCGTCGGTGACCTACAAAGGGATGCGGCTCATTTCCTCTTAAACACAGTCAGCGCGTGTCCGCCGGTACCCAACTCTCCCCATCGTTCTATTCGCGCCTCTTCCGCCCGAGCGACGTGCTGATCGCCGGGTGGACGGCGCTCATCGCCGTCGCGGCCGCGGGGCTCACTCTAGGTTTCTTCGCGTGGTATGCGCTGATCGTTCCGCGCCACCACGGAGCCATCGGCCAGATCGGGTTGCTGGCCGGAACGATCGGCGGCATAGCGATCGCCGTCGCGGCCTGGATGGCCTACTCGCGTTACTTTTCTCGCCGCGCGGGCATAACGCTCGAGCGCTCCTTGCGCTACGACGCAATGACGTGGCCGCCGTTCTTGATTCTGTGGCTTACGTTCGTCGTCGCACCGGAGCTAACGACCGGCGCGCGATTGTTCCTCGTGGCCGCCGCGCTGTGTTGCGTCGGCAAGGTGCTGATCGCGGCACGCTTCAACCAGACCGTTCGCGAGGTCCTCATCGACTTCGTTGCCACGCGGCTCGCGATCATCGTCATCGCGGAATTGGCTGCGGTCATCATCGTCCAGCGCGCGGGGACGCACGTCCAGGAGTCGTCGCACATCCTGCTCGCCGTCTGGGGCCGCTGGGACGCCGTTCACTACCTCGACATAGCGACGCTGGGCTATCAGGGAACGGACATGGCGTTCTTCCCCCTCTACCCGCTGCTGATTCGAATCGTAGGCTCGCTCGCCGGCAATCACCTAATCGCCGGCCTGCTCGTCTCGAACGCGTCCTTCTTCTTCGGGCTCCTCTTTCTGTACAAGCTCCTCGAGCGCGAATACGACCGCGCGGTCGCGCGACGGGCGATCTTTTACGTCTCGATCTTCCCGACGGCGGTGTACTTCACGGCGGTCTACACGGAATCGCTGTTCTTCATGTTGACCGTTGCGTCGTTCTATTACATGCGCTCGCGGCGGTGGTGGATCGCCGGCGTCTTCGGATTCTTCGCCGCGCTGACTCGCGTCGAGGGCATCCTCTTGATCGTGCCGTTCATCATCGAATGGGTGACCCAGGAGCGGCCGCTGCGCCCGCGAGCGCTCTACGACCTCGCCGCGGGAGGGCTCATCGCGCTGGGGCTCGCGGTCTACATGGCCTACCTCTGGGTCCTGCGCGCCGATCCGCTGTACTTCTCGCACGTGCAGATCCACTGGAACCGGCACCTCGCCGCCCCGTGGGTCAGCCTTGGCAACGCGTTCGGAAAGATCGCGCACCACGCCGGCGGTCAGCTCGTCGCGAATCAGTCTCTCGAGATCGCATTCACGCTGCTCATGATCTTTGTGCTGCTCGCCGGATTGCACAGCCTGCGCCCCACATACATCGCGTACATGGCGCTCTCGATCCTCGTGCCGATGTCCACCTCGAACCTGATGTCGATGCCGCGCTTCGCGCTGGTGCTTTTTCCAATGTTCGCGCATCTTGGCGCGCTGGGGCGACCGGCCGTGGGTCAACAACGTGATCCTCGCCTTCTCGCTCCCGCTGCTCGGCCTGTTCACGGTACTCTTTGCCGACTGGTACTGGGTTGCGTAGCAGGGTCGCGTCCCTGTCCCGGCGCCGCGGCGTCCGCCAGTTCGTCAAGTTCGGCATCGTCGGTGCGTCCGGCTTCGTCGTCAATCTCGTGATCTTCACGCTGCTCCAGCGCGTCGTTCCGAACCACGCTCAGCCCCTGCAGTACAGCGTCATCTACACGCTGGCGTTCCTGTCCGGCGGCGTCTCGAACTACTACCTCAATCGCATCTGGACGTTCCGTTCGACCGGCCATGCCATGCGCGAAGGCGCTCAGTTCCTGACCGTCTCCGCACTCGCGCTGATCGTCGGCCTCATCGTCTCTGCGTTCGTGAGCCGCTGGCTAGGCCACGGCCACCGGACGTGGTTCGTGGCAAACCTCGCCGGCATCTTCGTCAACTTCTTCTTGAACAAGTATTGGACGTTTCGGCACACCGAGTGACGCCGCCAAGGGCCGGCCTCTATTGGTATGCCGGGCTAGCCGCGATACTCCTCATCGGGCTCGCGTTGCGGCTGCACGGCATACACAATCCGTTGCTCGACCACCCGGGGTGGAGGCAGGGCGACACCGCCGCGATCGCGCGCAACTTCGCGCGGCTGCAGTTCGACATTCTGCGCCCGCAGACGATGTACAACGGGCCGCCGCCGAACTACGTCGAGCTCGAGCTGCAGATCGTCCCGTTCATCGCCGCGGCACTTTACAAAGTCTTCGGCATTCATGAAGTCTTCGGGCGGCTGCTCAGCGTCGCATTCAGCCTCGCTACGGTAGCGACGGTCGCGTATTTCGCGCGCTGGCTGTTCGCCGGCGCGATCGCGGGCCTGCTGGCGGCCTTCTTCTACGCCGCCTTTCCCGGCAGCGTCTACTACGGTCGCACGTTCATGCCCGACGCGGCGATGGTCTTCTTCTTGACCGCCGCGCTCTACGCGTGCGCCCGCTATTTGGCCGAGGACGACCGGCTCGGTTGGCGCGGGCTGGCTTGGCCCACGGCGTTGCTGGCGCTCGCGTATCTCGCCAAACCCGTCGCGGTGCTCGCGCTCGCTCCCATCGCAGGCATGCTGTGGGAGCGCCTGCGCGCCCGGCGCGCGTCGCCCGCGTTGCCGGTCGCCATGTTGATCGCGGTTCCGCCGCTGATCCTCTGGCTGTACGACCGGCGCGTCGCATCATACGCGGAGTGGCATTGGACCAGCGGCATCACGCGGCTGCACGTCCTGCCCGCACTGATCGCGGCGTTCGAACACGCCGCAGCGTTTGCCGCCAAGGCGTCGCAGTTCTCCGCGGCGCTCGGCATGCTGCCGGGCACGATGCTGGGCAAGATCGCATTCGCGCTCTCGATCCTCAGCTTCGCGGCTCTGCCGTGGGTCGCCGCTCGCAGCCGGGCGCTGCTGTGGGGCTGGCTCGCGGGCGGAATCGTATACGCTTACGTCGTCGTGACGGTCGAGCGCGTCGACTATTACCTTTATCCGTTGCTGCCGCTGTGCGCGCTTGCGAGCGGAGGCACGCTGGCAAGATACGTACGGGCGGTTAGCGGCGCGGATGCGGCGCCGATCGCGCGTTACGCTCTGATCGCGCTCGTGCCGCTGGTGGCGTTCGCCGTGCTCGTTCAGGGCCGGGCCGCCGTGGCCGCGTACTACCACTACGACAAGCAGGTGTATCGCAACGCCGCCGCGCTCAACGCCGCACTGCCGAAGGATGCCATCGTCGTCATCGGCCACTACGGTCCAAACGTGCAATACTACGTCGATCGCTTCGGATGGGAGGAGGACCCGGCCCTGTGGACGCCGTTCGACGAAGAGAGCGCTATCCGCAAAGGAGCTCGGTACTTCATCTCGATCGAGGATCGGCGCATGCGCGCCAACAGCGACCTGTGCGTCTGGCTGCAGCGCTTCCCGGTGCGGACGGACCTTGGGCCGTGGCCGACCTACCAAACGGATCCAGCCCTCGCGTCACCGGGCGGCGACGAGTTGTGGCGCGCATATCGCAAGGCGCAGCGCGTGGGGAACGGTCGGGAGCTCTTGAATCGCCGAGGCGTGTGCGGGGTTACGACGACGACCCGATCGCCTTGAATGTCTCGAGCAGCGATCGAAACGCTTCGGGTTCGACGGCGATACTGCCGCGGTATGGAAAGTCCATGGCCATCACGAGGAACAAAACGATGCCGATCATCAGGCTGAGGGCGCCGATCATCAGCTGCTGCATGCTTGCACGGTCGAAGCCAAAGAAATACGTGAAGGCCACGGTCAAGTAGGCGCCGATGATCAGCACCGCCCACAAGATGCCGTTGATTCCGTTGAAGTCGATGGTGAGGCGCGCCTGCCGGTCCATCAGCGCGGTGTCCATCGCGGCGAGCATCTGCGCCTGAATGTTTGCCAGTCGGGGCGATGACGCGGGCAGCGCGCGTACGTCGCGGTCCAGGGCCTCCAACAAAGCGTCGGAGATCGGCGAGCGCGCTCCGCGCTGCATCTGCAGCCACTCGTGGTCTATGACCGAGTGCACGTACGCTCGAAGCGTCGTGCGCACGTCGTCTCGGGCGCTCGCGAAAGAGCCGGCGTCGCGATACAAAATCGCGAGCGAGCCCGCCTCGTCGTACGTGCGCGCCTCCGCCTGCTGGAAGCGCTCCCACACGCCGATCGCGACGAACGCCAGCAGCACCGCGTAGATCACGCCGACCACTGCGAGGATGAAGCCGGCGCGATCGTTGTGCGCCGCGCGGACCTCCTGCGAGGTGAACGTCGACACGAGATAGCCGACGAACAGCGTGGACCCGAGAAAGCCGCCGACGACGACGATGCCCGCCCAGAACGTGGGCAGCGATTCGAGCCAGGCGATCATGGGAGCGGCAACAACGAAGAGGCGCCGAACGTCGTCGATTCGGCCGGCGCCTCCGGAACGCCCGAGCTGACCAGCTGCCGGTACACGATGAGCCGATTCGTATCCTTCGATAGCTCGAGTTGCATCTCGTAGCTGCGCTTGATGGCCGACGTCAGCTGATCGGCGTCGAACGTGTATCCGAATCGCTTGAGATCTCTCAGCAGCACGGCGTTCATCGCGTTGATCTGCGCGTACGCGCGTTGAATCTCGAGGCCCGCGGTATGGTAGGTCGGATAGTTCGTCAACACGATCTCGCGCTGCAGCTTGGCCTGATCGATCGTGGCCTTGAGCGCCGCCAGGGGCGCGCTCTGCGGGTCCACCGAGAGCCCCGCGTCCACCGTGACCAACGCGTCGTCGAAGGCGCCCTTGCTGTATTGCAGGCGAGCCAGTTCGGCCGCCGCATCGACGTAGCCGGACCGCGCCCTCGGATCCTTTGGATCGACGCGAAGCGCCAGGCGATAGGCAAGCACGGCGTCGTGCACGTCGCCATGGAACATGGCCGCTTCGCCCTGGTGGACTCGCGTGTTAACGATCCAACGTTCGATCGAGCCGGCGCAGCCAGCGAGCAGAGCCGCGGCGCACGCGGCGGCGACGAATCTACAGATGAACATTTCCGGCAAATCGCGCGACCACTTCGATAACTACTGCGGCGGGATAGAGAATCACCTGCGACAGGAGCGAGCCGAGGATGGCCGTCAGCGACAGGTAGAAGACCATCGAGCGGACCTCCCCGATGCTGCGCTTGCCGTGGATCGCCTGATCGCTGATCATGGACGAGGTTGGGTCCACGAAGAGCGTAAAGGCGATCGTGCCGATCCCGTTGATGACGCCCGACAGGCCGACCGCCGTCCGCACGACGTTCGAGTCGAGGACCGAAGCCAGGTACGATGCCTGCACCCCGATCGCGTACACGCACATGACCACGACGTTGAAGATCAAGAGACGCTTCGGTAGGCAGCGCCAGTCGAAGGAGCGGATCTCGGCCAACGACGGCAACCGCTGCGCGCGCAGCACGTCGGCGATCACCGCCGGCGCCAGGAGCCGGGTGAGGGAGTGCGGCACGGAACCGCGCGCCTCGAACGAATGCACGCCACGCCGAAACAGGTACGTAAACATCGGCAGGAGCAGAGCAAAAACGCCCATCCCCACGGTGCCGGCAAGCACGATCAGCCGAAGCTGGAGCTCGAACACGTGGTGCCACGCCGCGGCGTTCACGGTCGCGTTTCCCGCCTCATCCGACAGCGGGCCGATGAAGAACAGCATGAACAGGTTCGCGAGCCGGCCAGTCGTTACGAACAAGTTGAATAGCGAGATCGACGTCGCGATTCGTTTCGTCTGGACCCCGGCCAGCCGCGCGGCATACGCCCCGATGGTCACGCCCTGGACGACGAACGTAATAAGCATGGCGCCGATGAGCTTCCCGGACCACAAATGCGGCACCACGGGCTGCCACGATGACCAAGCGGGCCTGCATCGCAAGCGGTTACGCGGCTGCCCCGGCAGACATGGGCGCTCGAAGCCGCTCGTCGCTCCGCCATCCGGGCTGCGCTCCTGCTGCGCCACTTTTTCGGCAGAACAAAGTGTTGAATATCACGATCCTGTGATGGCGGAAAAAGTTGGAGCCTTCTCATCGCCCATGCCTGCCGGTCAGCCGCGCAACGTTCAAATGAGCACCCTATGCCGCGTGGTTGCGCCAAGAGATTACCGACTCGTCTACCGGGCCGATGATGCAGAGGCCGAGATTCTCGTCGAGCAGCAGCTCGCGCGCCAGCTGCTGCACGTCGTCGGGAGTGACCGCGTCGATGCGGCGCTCGATCTCCTCGGGGCTGACCTGACGTCCCAACGCGAACTCGTTGCGGCCGAGGCGGATCATCCTGCTCGACGTCGACTCCAGGGATAGCGTGAGGTTGCCCTTGATATGCTCCTTGGCGAGCGCGAACTCGGCGGCGTCGATCGGCGTGTTGCGGACGCGCCGGAATTGCTCGAGGATCACGTCGATGCAGGGCTGCACGTTTTCGGGCGAGGTCCCGGCGTAGACGCCGAACAATCCGGCTCGGCGATAGGCCGCCTGGAACGAGTAGACGCTGTAGACGAGGCCGCGCTGCTCGCGGATCTCCTGAAAGAGCCGGCTGGACATCCCGCCCCCGAGGATGGTGTCGAGCAGCGAGAGCGCGTAGCGGCGATCGTCTCGGACGTCGATGCCGCGCGTTCCCACGATCACGTGCGCCTGTTCGCTGTCTTTGTACCGGACGTGCGCGCCCGGCGTGGTCGTGGGTCCTTCGGGTTCGGGGGGCGTGCAGGCGCCCTCGAAGGCGGCGAACTGCTCGCCGACGAGCTCGACGAATCGATCGTGTTCCACGTTACCCGCCGCGGCGACGACGACCGAGTTCGGCGCGTAGTGCGCGCGCATGTGTGCGCGCAGGTCCTCGGGAGTCATGCGCACGACCGTATCCGCGAATCCGATCGTCGGCTCGCCGAGGCTCGACCCGCTCCACATCGTCTGCAGGAACACATCGTGAATGGGCTCGTCCGGCGAATCCTCGTACATCTTGATCTCTTCGAGAATCACCTTCTGCTCTTTGTTCAGCTCCTGTGGGTCGAAAGTCGAGTGCAGGAACATGTCGGCCAGCACGTCGAGCGCGAGCGGTACGTGACGATCGATGATCTTGGCGTAATAGCAGGTGATCTCTTTATCGGTGAACGCGTTGAGGTTTCCGCCGACGCCGTCCATCGTCTCGGCGATTTGGCGCGCGCTGCGGTGCGACGTGCCCTTGAAGAGCATGTGCTCCACGAGGTGCGAGATCCCGCGCCGCTCATGGCTCTCGACGCGGAGCCGACGTCGGCCCAGATGCCGACCGTGGCGGAGCGCACGCCGGGCATCGCCTCCGTCAGAACGCGGAGCCCGTTGGGCAGCGACGTCTTACGGTAGCTCACGCCGGACGAAACACGGTGCGCGACCACAGCGGATCCCAAAAAACGCCGTTGCCGGCGGCGCTCGCACGGGCACGAACTCGGCGGCAGTCTCGCTGCGGCGCACGGTGAGGCTGAACACGGTCCGCGACGTGGGCTTCGCGAGATCGCCGCTGACGACCGCACCCTTCGCGACGGCGATCGGCACGCTGGCCCACACGTCGATTTCCTCGGTCGCCGGCGCGGCCGCGAAGGTGCGCTGCACGAGTGTCACGACCTCGCCGACGAACTCGTCGCGCGTGATCGGGTGATGAAACTTGACGCCCCACAGGCGGATGCCGACAATCAAGTGCGAGCCGAGCTGGTTCGCCGAGATCTGCGTCACCTGCGCGGACCAGTGCGTGCGAACACGGCCAGACCGATGCGCTGCGCGACGTCGCGACGGTTTCCCACCGCACGCGCCGCCGCGTCGAGGTCCGCCACGCTCGGCGCGTAGGCCGGCGCCGCGCCGCTCGCGACGGCGAGCGCCAGCGCGAACGCCGCAAACACTTTAGTAGGATTGCGCAAAATAGGCCCTGACCTTGGCGGGCTCCCCGCAGGCGACGCAGGTTGCGCCCGGCTCGTCGAGCTTGCGGAGCACGCGGGTCGTGGCGGTAGTCTCCGCCTTTACGTGCGCCTCGCACTCGGAGCGCTCGCACCATGCGATGTCGACCATGCCGGCCCGTTCCTTGCACAGCCGGAAGAACTCAGCACGATCGGTCGTCGCGAACGTGTGCTCGGCGAGCCGCGCCTTGGCCTGCGCGTAGAGCGACGACTGGATTTCCTCGAGCAGCTCGCGGAGCTTCGCGGGCAGGTCCGCGAGCGCAACGCTCTGGCGCTGACCCGGCTCATCCTTATTTCGGTCGCGCCGCGCCAGGACGGCCGTCTGCGCGTCGACGTCGCGCGGACCGATCTCGATGCGCACCGGTACGCCGCGCAGGTCCCACTCGCTATACTTCCAGCCGGGCTGGGCGTCGCGGTCGTCGACGCGCACGCGGAAGCCGGCATCTTTCAGACGCCGCGCAATCTCTCGGCTCAGCTCGATCGCACGCTCGTCGTTGGAGCGCACGATCGGGATCACGACGGCCTCGACCGGCGCCATCCTGGGCGGGATGCGCAGCCCGCGATCGTCGCCATGGACCATGATCAGCCCGCCCAGCATGCGCCACGACATGCCCCACGACGTCGTCTAGGCGTGCTTGATCGCGCGATCCGCGTCGACGAACGTGATGTCATAGGCCTTGGCGAAATTCTGACCGAGCTCGTGCGAGGTGCCGGATTGCAGCGCCTTGCCGTCGGGCATCAGCGCTTCGATCGAGTACGTGTGGACCGCGCCCGGGAAACGTTCGCTCGCGCTCTTTCTTCCCGCGTATACCGGTACCGCGGCGACGTTCTCAGCGACGTCGCGGTAAACGTCGAGCATCCGCAGCGTTTCCTCGCGCGCCTCGGCCTCGGTCGCGTGCGCCGTGTGCCCTTCTTGCCAGAGAAACTCCAGCGTCCGCAGGAACGGCCGCGTCGCCTTCTCCCAGCGCACCACGTTGGCCCATTGGTTGATCAGAATCGGCAGGTCGCGATACGACTGGATCCACTGCGCGTACATCACGCCGATGACCGCCTCCGAGGTCGGCCGGATCGCGAGCCGCTCGGTGAGTTTTTCGCTGCCGCCCTGCGTGACCCAAGCGACCTCGGGCGCGAAGCCCTCGACGTGCTCGGCTTCGCGCGTCAGCAGGCTCTCGGGAATCAGAAGCGGGAAGTAGGCGTTCTCGTGACCGGTTGCTTTGAAGCGCTCGTCGAGGTGCTTCTGCAGCCGCTCCCACAAACCGAAGCCGTAGGGCCGCAGGACGACGCAACCGCGCACCGGCGAATAGCGAGACGAGCTCGGCCTTGTAGCAGATCGCCTTGTACCAGGCCGAGAGGTCGGCCGCTTTCGGCGGGAATCTCTTTGACGGCGCATCCCGAGCGAGCGCGTCGGAGCATGACCCGCCCCGGTTCGCAGGGCCGATCGCAGGGTCCCCTCAAGGCTCGCGGCCAAGAGCGCTGCGCATGCCAAAGCTCACGCGCATCTACACGCGCACGGGTGATGCCGGAACGACCGGGCTCGTCGGCGGCTCAGCGCGTCAAGAAGAACGCGTTGCGAATCGAAGCTATGGCACCGTCGACGAGCTCTCGAGCATCGATCGGCCTCGCTCGCGTCCGGCTTGCGCGCGGTCGGCCACGGCGCGAACGATCGCAGCGGCCGCGCTCGACGCACTGGCTCGCGTGGACGCAGGACGTCCTCTTCAACCTCGGCAGCGACCTCGCGACGCTCCGAAGAATCGCTGCGGAAGGGATGCCGCTCGTCGACGCTGCCGACGTCGACGGCGCTCGAGCGGGCGATCGACGCTGCCAGCAGGATCTTCCGCCGCTCGACAACTTCATCCATCCGGGCGGATCGTTGCCGGGCGCGATTCCTGCATCAGGCGCGGACGGTCTGCCGCCGCGCCGAACGGCTCTTCGTCGCGTTGCGGGAGCGCGAGACGGTCGCAGCGACGCCGGGCTTCGCTTACTCAACCGCCTTTCCGACGCACTGTTCGTTTGGTCGCGCTGGATCAATCACGCGCTCGGCAGTCCGAACATCTCTGGCGCGCTCGAACGAAACCACCCAAAGTGTAGGAACCTGATGTCCGGCCAGTAAGCGTCCGAGCCGACCTCGGAATGTCGTTTCTGTCCGAGCGTTCGCGACGACGGCGTTGACGAAGCGAGGCGAGCTCGGCACCGCAAAATTTGCGCCGGGCGCTACGGCGAAGGACCTCGTCTCCATCGGCCTCGGCACGATGATCGGCGGAGGAATTTTCACGACCATCGGCACCGGCGTCCATTGGGCCGGCCCGGCGGTCATCATCGCCTTCTTCTCGCCGGGCTGACCTCGTTTTTCGCCGCGCTGTGCTATGCCGAGCTCGGCGCGATGGTGCCGATCGCGGGAAGCGCCTACACCTATGCCTACGCGACGCTCGGGCAAGGTCGTCGCGTGGATCATCGGCTTCGCGCTGATCTTCGAGTACGGCATCAGCGCGGCGCCAGTGGCGCAGACAATTTTCGCAGCGTGCAAGGCGTCGGCAAGAGCGCCGGCATCACGCTGCCCGACTGGGCGCAGACGTCGAACTTCGTTCGATCCACGGCGCCTGGTGGAGCCGTACGAGCTGGGATTTCGCCACTCGCAATACGACGTCGTCGGCGCGCTGTTCGTGCTCGCTCCTGACCGTCCTGTTGTCGATCGGAATCCGCGAGACGGCGACGACCAACAATATCTTCGTCGTCTTGAAAATCTCGGCGCTGGTCGTCTTCGTGATCTTCGGGTCGGGCTGTTTCATCCGGCGAACCTTCACCCCTTCATCCCCAACGGCTGGGGTTCGTTGCAGCCGTTCGGCGGCGGCGGCGGATACGCCAGCGCAGCACGTCATCGTCGCGATCGGCGCCTCGTCTTCTTCATCTACATCGGTTTCGACACGGCGACGACGACCGCCGAAGAGACGCGCGACCCAAGCGCGACGTTCCGGTCGGGGTGATCGGCGCGCTCGCGATCGGAACGTTGATCTATAGCGCGTCGCGGTGGTCCTGGTGGGGGCCGCGCCGTGGCAGCAAATCCGCCAAGAACCCGCTGGCGGGCGTGGTCGCGCCGCTGCACAACCCGTTTCTCGATGCGATGATCATCTCGGCGTGCTCGCCGGGACGACGAGCGTTGCGCTGGCCTCGCTGCTCGGCCAAACGCGCATCTTTTACGTCATGGCGCGCGACCGAATGCTGCCGCCGTGGGTCGCGAAGGTGCATCCGCGCTTCAAGACGCCGGCGCTGCAGACCATGGTCACCGGGGTCGGCGTGGCGATCCTCACCTTGATCGTGCCGCTGGCGGATCTGTTCAATCTCGTGAACATCGGGACCCTCGACCGCGTTCATCGTCGTCTGCTCGGGCGTTATCTGGCTGCGCAATAAACGCCCGACTTGCCGCGACGCTTCCGCTCGCCGTTCGTCCCGTTGTTCCCGTTGCCCGGCATCGTGCTTCTCGCTCTTTCTCATCGTCTTACGGCTCTCAACGTGCGAACGCTCTATTGGTTTTTCGGCGCGTTGGTCGTTGGCCTCGTGATCTATTTCTCGTACGGCTATCGACTATCGCGCCCGGCGAGCAGTTGACGACAGTACGCGCCTGCCTGAGACAATCTTGCCGTGAAGCTCGAAAGCGTTCCTGTTGTCGTGACGTTCGAAGAATTTCTGCCGGAGTATCTGAGCCCTCAAGCGCAATGGCGCAAAAGACTCGCGCAGCACGGCAGGGCGCTATCCGCGCGGCCGGCAGATGACCGCGCTCGGGTTCCTGGAGCCGCGGCGCATCGTCGTCGCGCGCAGTCCCCTGCATACGAAATTGCGCTCGCGTCGTGGCACTACCGCCGGTAGGTTCTCACAAAAGCCTGCGCCAAGAGCTAAGCACGACCGATCTCCCAATCGTCGACGGTTCGAGCACCCGCTTCTACTCGCCGTGCGCGGTCGACTTCCGGCTGATGCTAAGGAAGATCCGACCGACGTGCGGAGCCACGGATGGCGAAAACGGCGTAGGCGGCAACAGGAGCGGAGCCCGGATCCCTGCGCGACGAGCGTTATGCGAGGAGTCGCGTCCGGCAGCGAACCGCGTTGCTGGGCGCTCAGCGCTTCGACCATCTCGGGCGACATGACGTCGATCTTCGCGCGCGCCGGATCGTAGCTGACCTTCGAGCCGAAGGCGCGGCGGACGGCGTTGAGCGAAGCATCACGCGGCCGCGCACGCCGAACGGCGCGCTCTTGAACGTGAGCTTGTTGCCGTTGAGCGTGGCGTGCTTGTCGCCGACGCGCAGGCGCAGCGAGGTCGCGGCCGTGCGAGACGTCGATGTGCCGCTCTTGCGCGTCGAGGTCGTCTCGGCGCCGAGCGCTTCGGCGACGGGCGCAGCGGCACGAAGGCTTCGCCTCTTGCGGACGTCACCGGCGGGACGTCGCTGATCACGCGCGCCGTCGACGTGCAGCGACGGCGCTAGGGCAGCCGAGCATCAATCACCGAGGCGATCGTCAGCGATCAGCGCCAGCGCAGTCCAAGACCAGATTACGGCTAGGTAGCGGCGCGGCTTCGCTCTCGCGAGGCGCCGATTTCGCCGATGAAATCGGGATACTGCTCGACGATGACTTTCTCAATTTCGATGCGGAGCACGCCGAGCAACTCGGCTTCGGGAAACGTTCCGACCAGCGCGCCCTTGCGGTAGATCGCGCCCTTGCCCTTGCCCCCGGCGACGCCGACGTCGGCCATCTTCGATTCGCCCGGACCATTGACAACGCAGCCCATGACCGCGACTTTGACCGGCGCGGTGTACGCGCGCGATCGCCTCGACCGGCGCGGCGAGCGCGACGACCTCGATCTCGGCGCGTCCGCACGACGGACAGGCCGTGATGTCGAAGCCTTTTTCGCGCATCCCGAGCGCTTTGAGAATCCCCCAGCAGACCGGGACTTCTTCGACCGGGTCGGCGGCGAGCGAAACGCGCAGCGTGTCGCCGATGCCCTCCCACAACAGAATGCCAAGGCCGATCGAGGACTTGATCGTCCCTTCGCGCGGCAGACCGGCTTCGGTGATGCCGAGATGGAGCGCGTACGGGGTGCCGCGTTCGCGCAGCCGCTGGTCCATCAAGCGATAGGCTTGAACCGTCGTGGTCACGTCGTGCGCTTTGAGCGAGATCACGATGTCGGTGTGCCCGAGCTCTTCGAGCATATCGACGTGGCGGAGCGCCGAGAGCGACCATCGCCTCGGGCGTGTGGCCGAGCTACTTCTCGAGATCGCGCGCGAGCGAACCCATGTTGACCCCAATACGTATCGGCGTTCCGCGCGTTTCGCGGCGGTCGACGACTTCGACGATCTTCTTCGGGTCGGTGATGTTGCCAGGATTGAGCCGCAGCTTGGCGACGCCGGCTTCGAGCGCCGCCAGCGCCATCTTGTGATCGAAGTGGATGTCGGCGACGATCGGAACGGGCGAGCGCTTGACGATGTGCGGCAAGCCCGGCGGCGTCGGGCGGATCCTTGCACGTGACGCGCACGACTTCGCAGCCCTCCATCGCCAAGCCGTAGACCTGCTCGAGCGTCTTCTCGTAGTCGGCGGTGTCGGTCGTGGTCATCGACTGCACGACGACCGGATGATCGCCGCCGATCCAGACGCCCTTCGAATCGGATTCGCCGGACTTGTTCTTGAGAAAGATCGGCTTGATTTCCGGCGCACGCGCAGTCCACTACATCAACTCCCTTTCCGGAGACGATGCGCGACGATGTCGTGGTAGGCGACGAACACCATCAGCGCCATCAGCGCCGCGAACCCGGCGAAGTGCACGATCGCCTCCTTCTCGGGATCGACCGGCCGGCCGCGAATCATCTCGGCGACGATGAACGACGCGCGGCCGCCGTCGAGCGCCGGGATCGGAAGCAGATTGAAGATGCCGAGCGCGATCGAGATCGTCGCGGCGAGACCAGAGTACGGCGCCCAGCCCAAGTCTTGAATGGACGCCGCGACCTCTCCCATGCCGATCGGCCCGGCGATCTGCGGCGCGTATTCGTGAACTGCGTCACGAGCTGGCCGAGACCTTCGAACGTCTGATTCGCGATCGCGACGAACTCGCTGCCGCTCTCGCGAGCGCTTCGTCGCGCCGACGCGTTCGTAGGCCGGCATCGGCGGAAGCCGATGCAGCCGAAGCTCTTTCCCAAGAGCGCGGACAGGGACGCGGAACGTAGACTTCCGTCTTGCGCACGCCGTGCGTCGTAGACGAGATCGAGCGTCTTGCCGAGCGACCTGTGGATCTTGTCGACCAGCTTCTTCCGTTGCGATACGCGACGCCGTCGATAGTCAGGATGCGATCGCCCGGCGCATCCCCGCAGCCGCCGGCGATAGCCGGGATTGCGCCGACGAGCGGCTGTACTTGTCCCAGGCGACGCCGAACGCGAGCGCCGCCGACGAACATGATGAGATAGGCGAGGATGAAATTCGCGACCGGTCCGGCGAGGACGATCGCTAGGCGCCGCCGGGCGACTTCGCCTGAAAGTTGTTTCCGCGATCGAGCCCTGACGTTCGAAACTCGCGCTGCTGCTCGGCCTCGTTGGTACTTGTCGTCCTCGCCCTGCATCGCGCAGTAGCCGCCGACCGGAAGCAGGCTCAGCGAGTACTTCGTGCCGCTGCGCGGGGAGGTCCACTTCAGCGAGCGTCGGTCCGAACCCGACCGCAAACTCGTTGACGCGCACGCCGTTCCGGCGCGCGACGACGAAGTGCCCGGCTTCGTGCAGGACGATCAGCACGGAGAACATGAAGATAAAGAGGATGATCTTCTCGATGTTTTCCGACGAGGGGACCGAAGATTAACAAACTCACTGACTGACTGATCCTTCGATAGCCCCGACGAGCCTCCGGCGGCCCGCGCGAGCCCGGCGGTCGGCTGCCCGTACACCCTTCAGGCTAGCGGCTCCCGGCGGCGTCCCGTCAGGGCGCGCCGCGACGACCTCGGGGATCTCCCGAAGCGGATCTTTCCGGCGACGAACGCCTCGACGGCGACCTCGTTGGCGGCCGAGAGCGCGGCCGGCAGGGTCCCGCCCGCCGGCGAGCGCCCGGTACGCCAGCCCAAGCACGGGAAAGCGCTCGCGGGTCCGGGCCGCTCGAACTCGAAGCAGGGCGAGACTCGCCTCGCTTGGAGCCCAGCGCCGCAGCACGGCGTCGGCCCGGGCGTGGTCGTCGAGCCGGTCCGGATAGGCAAGCGCGTAGCCGATCGGCAGGCGCATGTCGGCGCGGCGCAGCTGCGCCTTGACGTTCCCGTCGGTAAAGACGACGAACCCATGCGCGAGCGACTGCGGGTGCACGTCGATCTGAAGCGTGTCGCCCGGCAGCCCGAAGAGGCGGCTCGCCTCGATCACTTCGAGGCCCTTGTTCATCATCGTCGCCGAATCGATGGTGTTCTTGGTGCCCATTTGCCAGGTCGGGTGCGCAGCGCCGCCGCGAGGCGTCTGCGGAATCTCTTCGGCGCCGCGCGCCAGAACGGTCCGCCGGACGCGGTGAGCACGATCGCCTGCGACGCTCGCGGCGCCTCGCCGACCAGACACTGAAAGAGCGCGCTGTGCTCGCTGTCGACCGGGAGGACGCGCGCGCCGCTCGCGCGGCCGCGCTCCATGAACAGCTCGCCGGCCGCGACGATCAGCTCTTTGTTGGCGACGGCGACGTCGATGCCGCGCTCGACCGCAGCGAAGACCGCATCGAACGCGACGGCGCCGTCGGTCGCCGCGAGCACGATGTCCGGGCCGCTCTCGGCGCGCGACGCGCGCAGACCCGGCCGGTCCGTCGCTGCGCCGTGCGCTGCGACTCGGCGCGTCGAACGCGCGCCGCCTGCTCGCGCAGCAACTCGACGTTGCGGCCGGCGGCGAGGCCGACGACCTGAAAACGTCCGGGATGGCGCGCGATGACGTCGAGCGTCTGCGTGCCGATCGAACCGGTCGAGCCCAGGATCGCGACGCGCTTGCGGTCTGCGCACTGCGACTCGTGCAGAATTGCCGAGTCAGAAACAGCGTCGCGAAAAACGCGATCCCGCCGAAGATGTACGAATCGAAGCGGTCGAGGACGCCGCCGTGACCCAGGATCACGTCGCCGGCATCTTTGACGCGGGCGTCGCGTTTGAGCGCCGATTCGACGAGGTCGCCCGCCTGCGCGGCGACGCTCGTGAAGGCGCCGAGCGCGGCGCCTTGCCACCACAGCAAATGCAGCTGCGGAATCGACGTCGCCGCGGTCGCGACGACGGCCACGATGACGCAAGCGCCGACCGAGCCTTCCACGGTCTTGTTCGGCGAAATCTGGTCAGCGGGTGGCGGCCGATAGCCGTGCCGACGAGCATCGCGAAGATGTCGGTCAGCGCGATCATCACGATCACGTAGAACGTCAACCAGATGCCCGATCCCGGCATCTGCGGATCACGACGAAGTACGTGAGCAGCTTGCCGATGTAGAGCGCGGCGAGCAGCGTGTACGCGGTGCGCGCGAAGTAGCCCTTCTGCTCGCCGAACATGCCGATCCAGAACGCGACGATCACGATCGCCGGCGAGCAGCACGCCCTCCCACTTGTGCAGCAGCTCCGAACACCGTCATGAGCGATGTAGCGCGACAGACCCCGAGCATCGCGACCGGATATTCGAGCGGCTGGCCTTTGATCGCGCACAGTGAGTTGAATTCGTAGAGCAGCCGAGCGCGATCGCCGAGCAGCAGCAGCGTAAAACGTCCACGGACGATCGCGCACGAGCCAGCCCGATCGCCGCGCACGACCAGGCCGACGACGATCGCGCGCGCTCGGTCACGTCCCGCCGAAGCGCCGCTCCCGCCGTTGAAACTCGATGCAGCGCTCGAGCAAATCGTCCTTCGAGAAGTCCGGCCAATAGACGTCGGTCATCACGAGTTCGGCGTACGCGGCCTGGTAGAGCAGGAAGTTCGAGAGCCGCTGCTCGCCGCCGGGCGGATCAAGAGATCGGGCTCCGGCAAGTCGGCCGTGTACAGATAGCGGCCGATCATCGCTTCGTCGATCGCATCCGGCGCAACGGCCCCGCGAGCCACGTCGCGCGCGATCGCACGCACGGCGCGTTCCAGCTCGGCGCGCGAGCTGTAGTTGACGGCGAGGTTGAGCACCAGGCCGGTGCTCTCGGCCGTCTGAGCCTGCAGATCCGCGAGCGCCTCGCGCGGAGCGTCGGGCAGCGATTCCCATTCGCCGATGACTCGAACGCGAACGTTGTTGCGCCGCAGCTCGGCCAGCTCGCTCGCGCGCAAAATAGCACGCAGAGCTCGAACAGCAGCGAGATCTCGCGCGCGTCGCGATTCCAATTTTCGGTGGAAAAACCGTAGACTGTCAGAGCGTCGATGCCGAGGTCGCTCGCGCCGCGCGTGACGCGGCGCAGCGCGATCATGCCGCGCCGGTGGCCCTCGATTGCCGGCACGCCGTGCTCTCTGGCCCAGCGCCGGTTGCCGTCCATGATGATCGCGACGTGGCGCGGAAAAGTGCTGCGGTCGAGCTCGATCCGCTCGCGGGAGGCCAGCGAGATGCTCATGCTTTTCGATACGACTCGTAGCCGACCGTGAGGTCGGCCGAGCCGTCTTCGTCTATTTTCAAGCGCAGCACGCGCAGAGTGCCGCACCCGATCCACGAGCCGTAGGGGACCAGCGTGTGCAGACGAATCGCCCGATCCGCGAGCACGTGCCGCGCCTGCACCTCCGGCATCAGCGTCAAGTCGTCGCTCACACCTCCATGATCTCTTTCTCTTTGGCGCCGACGAGCGCGTCGATCTCCTTGACGTACTTGTCGGTCAGCCGCTGGAGCGACTCCAGCATGCGCTTGCTGTCGTCTTCGGTGATGTCATGCGATTTCAGCTGCGCCCGCAGCTCGTCGTGCGACTTGTGCCGGACGTTGCGCACGGCGACGCGGCCGTCCTCGGCCTTCTTCTTGATGAGCTTGACGAGGTCTTTACGCCGTTCTTCGCTCAGCGGCGGAATGACCAGCCGTATCGCCGAGCCGTCCACGGCGGGGGTCAGCCCGAGCTCACTCTTCTCGATGGCCTTTTTGATCGCAGGAACGACGCCCTTGTCCCACGCCGTGATGAGCAGCGTGCGCGAGTCGGGCGTGGAGACGCCGGCGACCTGCTTCACCGGCACCGGCTGCCCGTAGGCCTCGATCACGAGGCGATCCAGCAGCGCGGGAGCGGCCCTCCCTGTTCGAATCGACGCGAACTCGTGGCGCGTCGCGTCCACGCACTTGTGCATGTGCGACTCGATCTCTTTGAAGTACGCGTCCGTCATATCTTACGCCTTCGCCCCCACTTGCGCGGGCTCGCGGCGGCCGACGTAGGTGCCGATCGGCTCGCCCCAGATCACTCGCCGGATGTTTCCCGCGACCGTCATGTCGAAGACGATCACCGGCAGCGCGTTGTCCATGCAGAGTGCCATCGACGTCGAGTCCATCACCTCGAGTCCGCGCTGCAACACATCCATGTACTCCAGGCGCTCGAAGCGCGTCGCCGTGGGATCCTTCTTCGGATCGGCCGAGTAGATGCCGTCGACCTTCGTCGCCTTCAGGATCGCCTCGGCGTTGACTTCCACGGCCCGCAGCGCGGCCGTGGTGTCGGTGGTGAAGTACGGATTGCCGGTTCCCGCCGCAAAAATGACGACGCGACCCTTTTCGAGATGGCGTATCGCGCGGCGCCGGATGTAGGGCTCCGCGATCTGATGCATCGCGATCGCGGTCTGCACGCGCGACGCTACGCCCATGCGCTCGAGCGCATCCTGAAGCGCAAGCGCGTTGATCACTGTCGCAAGCATCCCCATGTAGTCGGCCGTCGCACGATCCATGCCGGCCTGTTCGTGCACCTTGCCGCGCCAGATGTTGCCGCCGCCGACGACGATGGCGACGGAGACGCCCGATCGGCTGACCTCCGCGATCTGCTCCGCCATGTTGCGAGTCGTAGTAACGTCGACGTCGGTTCCGTCTCCGGCAAAGGCCTCGCCCGATATCTTCAGCAGAACGCGCGAAAATCGCGGCCGCGCCGGGGTCAGATCATTCACCCAACGCGTACCGCACAAAGCGCCGCACCAAAATACGCTCGCCAAGCGCGCCGATGGCTCGGTTCACTACGTCGCCGACGGTCATGGAGTCGTCCTTGACGAAGGCCTGATCGAGCAGACAGTGCTCCTCGAACCACTTGTTCAGCTTTCCCTCGACGATCTTTTCGGCCACCTCCGGCGGCTTGCCCGACGGGACGCCGGCGCGAAACTCCGCCCGCAGACCGTCCACGACGTCGCTGGGGACCGCCTCGCGGTCCAGGTACTGCGGCGACATCGCGGCGACGTGCATCGCCATGTCCCGCGTGAGCTCCGCAAACTTGGGGTTGCGCGCCACGAAATCCGTTTCGCTGTTGAGCTCGACGAGCACGCCGATCTTGCCGCCGGCGTGGATGTAGCTCGAAACCAGTCCTTCGTTGGCGGAGCGCTCGGATTTCTTCGCCGCCTGGGCGGCGCCGCGCTCGAGCAGCAGCGTCTTGGCGCGTTCCGGATCGCCTCCCGCGTCGAGGAGCGCCTTTCGGCAATCCATCATCGGCGCGCTGGTCTCTTCGCGCAGCGCCTTGATCTCTTCGGGCCTCGGCTGATAGGAAATCAACGCCCCGCCTCCGCCATGGTCGTCGGGGCCTCTTCGGCGGCGTAGTCCTGCGGCGCCGCCTCGTAGGCCGACTGATCGTACGAACTCTCGCTCTCCGTGCGCCCCTCGATGATCGCATCGGCGATCTTGCCGACCATCAGCTTTACGGCGCGAATGGCGTCGTCGTTGCCGGGAATCGGGTAGTCGATCTCGTCGGGATCGCAGTTCGTGTCGATCACGGCGATGATCGGAATCTTCAGCTTCCGCGCCTCTAAGACGGCGATGCGTTCCTTCTTGGGATCGACCACGAAGATCGCGTCAGGCAGACGGTGCATGTCCTTGATGCCCCCGAGAAAGCGCTCGAGCCGGTTCATCTCGTCCTGCAGCTTCGCGACCTCTTTCTTGGGAAGCCGTTCGAAGTCGCCCTGGAGCTTCATGCTCTCGAGCTCGCGCAGACGCGCGATGCGCTTCTGGATCGTCGCGAAGTTCGTCAGCGTACCACCGAGCCAACGCTGATTGATGTAGAAGGTTCCGGCGCGCTCGGCCTCCTCGCGGACGACGTCCTGCGCCTGTTTCTTCGTGCCGACGAACAGAATGACGCGCCCCTCCCGCGACAGCTGCTTGACGACCTCGTAGGTCTCGCGCAGGCGCTGCACGGTAAGGGCCAAATCGATAATGTAGATGCCATTGCGCTCCTGAAAGATGAAGGGTTTCATCTTCGGGTTCCATCGGCGCGTCTGATGGCCGAAATGGACGCCCGCCTCCAAGAGCTCCCGCATGGAAACGACGGTCATTCGAGTGTACCTTTCTGGCCCCCGGCCGCCGCCCATCTTGGAATCGCGGCCGTGTCGTGGAGCCATCGGCACCCCGCCTCCGTGCGGGGTGAAGTGATAAGACAGCCGCGCGATTATATCACGCGGCCGTCCACGCTCCAAGGCCGGCGAAGCAAGCAGGGGCGGTAGGCTAGGGCCGTGTTCGACGCTAAGGCCGGCTTCGTACACGATGTTGAACGGGGTCTCCGCCGCGCGCCGGAAGTGCCCAAAGCCCGCTTGGCCCACGACCTCGCGCATCCGCGCCTCGCCGGCCTGCGCGCCGCGCGCCAGCCCGACCCCCTGCGCGATCGACGAGGGCGTGCAGAGCATCACCGAGGCGGCATAATAGATGCGCCCCACCGGTGTCAGGTTCGAGCGTATCACCGGCGAACGGCTCGACGATCATGAGCGTTCCGTTCGGTTTGAGTGCCTGGCGCGTACGCGAGGCCGAGCAGGGCGCAGCGAAATCCCCTTCGTAGAGCGAGGCATGCGCTGGCTGGTCACCGGGGGACTCGGATTCATCGGCTCCCATTTCATCCGGCTCGTCCTGCGCGAGCGTCCCAACGTCGAGATCGTGAACCTCGACGCGATGACCTATGCCGGCAATCCTGAGAACCTGCGGGACGTCGAAGGGAACGCTCGTTATCGCTTCGTCAGGGGCGACATTTGCGATGCGAGCGCCGTGAGCGCGGCGCTGGCCGGCGGCGCGGATGCCATCCTGAACTTCGCGGCGGAGACGCACGTCGATCGTTCGATCCTCACTCCCCGCGAGTTCTTGCGGACCGACGCGCTGGGTACGCTCGTGCTGCTCGAGGCCGCGCGCGAGCGGGCCGTACCGCGTCTTCTCCAAGTATCCACCGACGAAGTCTACGGCGACGTGGCGCGTGGCGAATCGCTCGAGACCGATCCGGTTGCTCCGCGCAGCCCGTACGCCGCCAGCAAGGCCGCTGCAGACCTCATGACGCTCGCTTATCACTCCACGTACGGCGGTGCCCGTGCTCATCACGCGAGGCAGCAACACATATGGCCCCAATCAATATCCCGAAAAGATCGTGCCGCTCTTCGTCACGAATTTGATCGACGATCGCCCCGTGCCCGTCTACGGCGACGGCCTGCAAATTCGCGACTGGCTGCACGTCGTCGACCACGCGCGCGCGATCCTTCACGTACTCGAAAGCGGCACGCCGGGCAAGGTTTACAACGTTGCCGGCGGAGCGCCGCAGACGAATCTCGACCTGACCCGCATGCTGATGCGCCTCTGCGGACGATCCATGGAGACGCACGTCAATCACGTCACGGATCGCCCGGGGCACGATCGCCGCTACGCCATAAACGGGAAAAACTCTACGACTTGGGCTGGAGGCCGCAAATCGCGTTCGCCGACGGCATCGCGCAGACCGTCGCGTGGTACCGCGCCAACGAATCTTGGTGGCGACCCTAGGGGGCCCACGCTGCGACAGTCGGCGTGGGGGCGCGCAGCGGAGATTTCGGCGCTGCGCAGCATGTGCCGAAAGCGAAGCGGAGCGCCGGCCGAGCGGCGAAGTCGCGAGGCGTTTAAGGAAGAGCATGTCGGAATTTAGGACCCGCGACATCAGCGTGGGGGCGCGCAGCGGAGATTTCGGCGCTGCGCAGCATGTGCCGAAAGCGAGAGCGCCGGCCGAGCGGCGCAGTCGCGAGGCGTTTAAGGAAGAGCATGTCGGAATTTAGGCCGCTGCGACAGTCAGCGTGGGGGCGTGCAGCGGAGATTTCGGCGCTGCGCAGCATGTGCCGAAAGCGGAGCGGAGCGCCAGCCGAGCGGCGCAGTCCGAGGCGTTCAAATGAAGGCGTCATACTGGCCGGGGGACTCGGCACGCGGCTGCATCCGCTGACCAAGGTGACGAATAAGCATCTCTTGCCGGTCTACGATCGGCCGATGATCTATTACCCGCTGCAAACGCTCTGCGACGCCGGCATTCGCGAGGTCATGATCGTGACCGGAGGCAACTCGGCCGGCGACTTCCTCCGTTTGCTGGGAAACGGCGCCGACTTCGGCCTGAACGGCATCTATTATGCGTACCAGCAAGGCGAGGGCGGCATCGCTGACGCGCTGCGCCTGTGCGAACACTTCGCCGACGGCCGGCGCATCGTCGTGATCCTGGGCGACAACATCTTCCAACACAGCATCGAGCCCTACGTGCGCCGCTTCGCAGATCAGCCGTCCGGAGCGCGCATACTTTTGAAGGAAGTCGAGGATCTGCAGCGCTTCGGAGTGCCGGTCTTCGACGGCGAGCGCATCGTGGCCGTCGAAGAGAAACCGGAGCAGCCCAAGAGTCGTTACGCCGTCACGGGCCTATACATGTACGATGCTCGCGTCTTCGACTTCATCCGCACCCTCAAACCCTCGGGGCGCGGCGAGCTGGAGATCGCCGATGTCAACAACTGCTACATCCGCGACGGCTCCCTCGAGTACGACGTGCTCGAAGGCTGGTGGAGCGATGCGGGAACGTTCGAGAGTCTCTTCCACGCCGGCGAGCTGATCGCTCGCGAGCGGTGAAGCAACCGGCTACGAGTGCGGCAGATGCAGCTTGATCGGCAGTAGGAAGATCGCGACGATGACGAGCACTGCAGCCAGCGCGCCGCGGAACCATCGCTCCGGCAGCCTCGTCACGAGGTGCGAGCCTACGAAAACGCCCGGTACCGAGCCCACGAGCAGCATCCCGGCGAGCTTCACGTTGACGTCGCCGATCGAGAAGTGACCGATGAGCGATGGGATGAGAACGACGATCGCGAACGCTACGTCGGTTCCCACGAGACGGCGCAGCGCGATCGACGGCAAGACGAGCAGCAAGAGCGGGAGGGTCAAGGACCCGGCGCCAATCGACGTGATGCTCACCGTCAGGCCGACGAAAAAGCCGATAGCGGCGATGCGCAGCGTCGGCAGGTTGTTGTGCGCGACGTGCGCGAGATCGGCCGCAAGCCGGCGATTGAAGAAGATGACGGCCGCGGAAAGCAGCAGCGCGGCGGCCACCGCTATGCGCAGCGTATGTTCCAGTTGATGGATGTCGAGGACGTGGTGCAAGCGCGCGCTGATTATGACGCCGACGATTGCTCCGGGCAAACCTCCGAGCGACAAGCGCCAGAGCACCGAAGGCTGGACGTTGCGCCGTTGGACGTGCGCGATCATCGCAACGAGCTTCGTGCCCAACGCGAAGAGCAGGTCCGACCCGATCGCGACGTCGGTGCCCACGCCTAGGAAGAGCACTAGGAGCGGCGTTGTCAGCGCGCCTGCGCCGACCCCGCTATACGCGATACACATGCCGACGACGAAGCCGACGAGTACGTATTCCCAATTCAAAGCAGCGTCAGCTCCTCGGCATAGATAGACCTAGGTTAACATTCTGCGGCGTCTGGAGACTGCTCCCGCCGGCCATACTGGACGCTCGGTTGCTTCGGTTTAGCGGCCGCGGGCATCACGGGTTTTATCGGGCTCGACGGGGTCTTTTCCTACCGGCCTCGCGGCGACCTCGGAACGGTGCACGCGCAGTCCGCGCGGGGCCTCGATCCCGAGCTTTACGTGATCGTGCTCCAGTTCGACGACCACGACGCGGATGTCGTTGCCGATCGTAATCGACTGATTCGGCTTGCGACTGAGCACGAGCATCGAAGCGCCCTCCGTGGCTGGATGGTGACCGTGAGCGGCCACTTGCTCTTCGCGCATCGTTGGAGGTCGCCTCTTACGCGCCAATGAAAGCCAGCGACGCTTCGGGAGGATCCGCCAATGGTCAAAGACATCGCGTTCGTCGCTTATTCCGTCCGGGACGTGCCGCGTGCGCGCGATTTTTATCGCGACGCCCTGGGTCTCGTTCCCGGCGACGCGTTCGGCGACCACTGGGTCGAGTTCAACGTCGGCAATACGACCTTTGGCATCGGCAACGGCGAGGGCCTCGGCTTCGAGCCGGGCACCTCCACCGGCGCGGCCTTCGAAGTCGACGACATGCAGGCGATGCGCGAGCGCCTGCAGGCCACCGGCGTCGAAGTCAGCGAGATCTATGAATTTCCCGCGTGCTCCAGTTGTTTCGCGCGCGATCCCGAGGGTAACCGATTTGCCCTGCATCAGCGCCGGCCGCCCGCGCATGAGAACGCCGCCTAAGGAATCTCACGCTTTTTACGCCGAGGCCGTCTCCCGCGCGGCTTCAATCAAGATCTGCGCGACCTCCGGCCGCGAGAACTCCGGCGGCGGCAGCTGGCCGTCGCGCAGCATCTGACGTACCTGAGTGCCGCTCAGCGTGACGTGGCTCTCGGGATCGTGGCTGCACGTCTTCCTCGAGGCCATGGACTTGACAGCGCCGGCAGTAGAAGCTGTTTTCGAACTTGAGCGGCGTGATGCCGAGCTCTTCGGGCGTGAACTCGTCGAACATCTTCTGCGCGTCGTACGTCCCATAATAGCTTCCGACGCCCGCGTGATCGCGGCCCACGATGAAGTGCGTGCAGCCGTGGTTCTTGCGCATTATGGCGTGGAAGATCGCCTCGCGCGGGCCGGCATAGCGCATCGCCGCCTGCAGTGTGCTGAGCAGCACGCGGTCGGACGGATAGTAGTTCTCCAGCAGCGCGCGGTAGCAGCGCATTCGGACGTCGGCCGGGATGTCGTCGCTCTTCGTCTCGCCGACGAGAGGATGTAAGAGCAATCCGTCGACGGTTTCGAGCGCGCACTTCTGAATGTACTCGTGCGCGCGATGCACCGGATTGCGCGTTTGGAAGCCCACGATCGTCTTCCAGCCACGGCGCTCGAACTCGGCGCGCGTCTGCGCGGGCGACAGGCTGTCCGGGTCGGTTGGCAGCGGCAGCAGCGACACCGGGCCGCCAACCAGCACATCCCTGCGCGCCAGCACTGCAGCGACGCCAGGGTGCTTCTCCTCTTCCGTGAGATAGACGTTGCGCGCCTCGTTCAACTTGTCGTACTCGAAGACGTCCTCGACGTCGATGACGCCGCGCAGGACCCCTTCGCCGTCGTAGAGCGCCGCGCGCGTGCCGGCAACCGGCGCGTGTTCGCGATCCACGGCAAGAACCACGGGAATGCTCCACGGCAAGCCGTTCTCCAGCCGCAGCGACGCGACCACGGGATCGTAGTCCTTGCGCGTCATGAATCCGGTCAGCGGACTCAGGGCGCCGTTGCCGATCAGCCCGAGGTCGTTGAGCTCGCGGCCGGTGAGCGTGAAGCTGCGCAGCCCCTTCGCGCTCTCGCGCAGTTCAGACTGCGCTTCCGGAGAATCGAAGATTCGATTGATCAGTTTTCCGCCGTGAGGAGCGATCATAGCACCCCTTCCACGGAATTTATCCCGAGCGGAGTCGAGGGATTTAGGGGCGGCTTCGCGCCGGCGTTCAGGTAGCCGCGCTTCGCGAGCTCGCCGAGGATTGTCGACACGCTCTCTTCGACAGACTCGACCTCGCTGTCGACCGTCACGTCGGGATGCTCCGGAGCCTCGTACGGGTCCGAGACGCCAGTGAAGTGTTGCACCTCGCCGGCGAGCGCCTTGGCGTACAGACCCTTGACGTCGCGCCGTACAAGCTCGTCCAGGGAGCAGCGCACGTAGACTTCCACGAAGCGCTCGTTTCCAATTCGCTGACGCGCCTCGGCTCTCGCTTTTGCGTACGGCGAGATTGCAGCGGTGATCACAGCCGCGCCGTGGCGCACGAGCAAGGACGCAACGAACGAGATGCGTCCGATATTGATGTCGCGGTCCTCGCGGCTGAATCCCAAACCTTTCGAGAGATGAGTCCGTACCTCGTCGCCGTCGAGCACCTCGACGCTGCAGCCGCGCGCGCTCAGCTCGGGAGCAAGCCGCTCGGCGATCGTGCTCTTACCCGCGCCGGACAGACCGGTAAGCCACACGGTGAATCCCTGGTTCAACTGGAGTTCCTTTCTGGGAGGCTGATTTCAGGGGCACCCATCACTCAAAAGGGGGAACTTTAAGGAGGACGTCCCCTAGATTAGCGGCCTCTTCGCCCCGAGCGCGTCCACTTCCGGCTTCCGCCACGCTCAAGGGGCCTTAAACGAGAACTGCGCCGCGTGCAGCCGCGCGTAGGGACCGCCCTTCGCGAGCAGCTCCTCGTGCGTCCCCATCTCGATCACGCGTCCCGCCTCGATGAACAGCACGCGATGCGCGCGCCGGATGGTGGAGAGGCGGTGCGCGATGATCAGCGTCGTGCGTCCTGGGAGTAGCCGGTCGAGAGCTTCCTCGATCATCGCTTCCGAGTGGCTGTCCAACGCGCTCGTGGCCTCGTCGAGGATCAAGATGCGTGGATCGCGCAGCACCGCTCGCGCGATCGCGATGCGCTGGCGCTGCCCGCCCGAAAGGCGAACCCCGCGCTCGCCGACTTCCGTCGCATAGCCTTCTGGAAACGTCTGGACGTACTCGTCCGACGTTCGCATCGGCAGCCGCGGCTCGAACCTCGGCGTCGGTCGCGCCGATCCGGCCGTAGCGAATGTTCTCCAGGACCGACGTCCGAAACAGCTGCACGTCTTGCGGCACGATGGCGATGGCGGCACGCAGGTCCTCGAGCCGCACGCGTAGCGACGTCGATGCCGTCGAGCAAGAGCCGTCCTTCCTGGGGATCGTAGAAGCGCGGCACGAGGTTCGCGAGCGTCGTCTTCCCCGCACCCGACGGTCCCACGAGCGCAACGATCTCGCCCGCGTCGATCGTCGCGTTAACGTGCCGAAGCGCCGGCGGCTCATTCGGCCGATAGCGGAACGTCACGTCGGCGTACTCGATGCGCCCGCGCACCGCCGGCAGCGCGATCGGCCCCGGGAGCATCGCGCACCTCGACCGGCAGATCGAGCAGCTCGAACACACGCCCCGCCCCCACGATCGCCTTGCCGATGTCGCCGAAGAATGCGGCGACACGATTCATGGGATTCATCAGGTTTACCAGCAGGCCCCAATACATGAAGACCTTGCCGGTGTCGAGCCGGCCTACGAGGACCTCGCGCACCGAAAGCCACATGATCGCCACGACCGCGGCGACCATGATGGTCGAGATCACGAGCGGCTGCGTCTGGATGAACTGCGTCAGTTTCATGTACGCGCCGAAAAAGTCGTCGTTGCGGCTGCGGAACCGCCGTACCTCAAACTGCTCGCGCCCGAAGGATTTGACGACGCGCTGGCCCTGGAGGATCTCCGAGAGGTTTGCTGTGAGGTCCGCGATACGCTGCTGCGAGCGATGCGTGGCGGCGGCGATCAGCCGCTGGAAGTTCGACACCGCGAACGAGACGAGCGGCGCCACGAGCACCAGCGAGAGCGTCAGCAGCCAGTCGAGGTAGATCATCGTCGCGAACGACGAGATGAAAGTAGCAAGCGCCACGACGAGCTGCGGCAGCGACACGCTCACCGCGTCGATCATGATCTGCAAATCCGTCGCAAAGCGCGCGATCAGCTCGCCCGGCCGCCACTTGTCGAACTCGCCGAGCGGCAAGTTGAGCATGCGCTCGAAAAGCCGTACTCGGAGCCGCGCGACGAGGTGCTGGCCGCTCCAAGCCGTCAGATAGGTCTGCCCGTAGATCGCCGCGTTGGCGAGGATCAGCGCGATCGCCGTCAGCCCCAGTGCGAGATAGAGCGCTTGCAGGTCCGGCGTGTGGCCCGCAGCCGGTATGAGCACCTGGTTGATGATGATGCGGAAGGCCAGCGGCGGAACGATCGAAAGGATGCCGGCCAGGACGCCCATTCCCATCGCCAGCGCGATGCGCGGATAGTACGGGCGCGCTTCTAGCGCCAGGCGGTGCAAAATCGAGCGACGGCCCATCCGCCGCACGCTCTTGCTGCAGACCGCGCGATGAAACCTGCCCTAGGGGCTTTGGGTACGTGAGGATGCGGAGGATTGCACGAACCAAAAATGGACTGCTACTTTCACTCGAACGTACCGTCGGTAGCGCCTTGCATCGAATGCGGTAAGCCGATCTGCACCACGTGCCGCGACGAGCGCGGCGGTTGTCCCAGCTGCCGGCTCGCGGCCAAGGTTGAGGCCGCCACCGCCACGCGTCAACAGATCCCCGGAGCCGTGCCGCCACGGCCCGCGCCCGCGAGCGTCCGCGGAACGGCGACCGTCGCGACGGCGCCCGATCCCGTCGAGAGCCGCGCGCTCGTCGCGCTCGGCTATCCGCTTTGGCCGCTGGCGCTGATCTCGCTCCTCGACCGGAAGCAGTCGCGCGCCCTGCGTCGCCAGGCGATTCAGGCGTTAGGCTTCAACCTCGGCTTCTTCGGGTTCTGGGCGCTGCTCTCGCTCATCGCGCAGATACCGTTCCTCGGCTTCTCTGCGTGGGTGCTCGTGCCGCTGCTCGCACCGCTCTTCCTGGTCGCCAGCGTCTACTACGGCATCAAGACCTGGAACGGCGACGACGTGCGCATACCGGTCGTCACCAGTTGGCTCGACGAGCGCTTCCCTCAAGGCGACACGAACTCGCGGTAGCGCCGCAGAAAGGCCCGCGCCGCGACGCTGTGGTCGACTGCCGGCGGCGGATACTCACCTTGGGCAAAGAGCGCGAGTCGTAGCTGCGCCGCGGACCGCGCTCGTTGCTGCCAGGCCTCGAACGGAACGCTGCGCAGTTCGTCGATCCAGCGCCGAACGTAGAGCCCCGCCGGATCGTAGCGCCGCAGCTGCCGCTCCGGGTTGTAAATCCGCGGATACTGCGCCATGTCCGCGCCGATGCCGGCAATCCATTGCCAGTTTCCCGTTCCTAGCGCCGGGTCGTCCTCGATCAGGAACCGGTCCCATTCCGCGCGGCCCACGCGCCAATCGACGCCGAGATCGAAGCACAGAAGCGAGGCCGCTACGGCACGAACGTGCGGATGCATCCATCCCGTCGCATGCAGCTGACGGATTCCGGCGTCGACAAACGGATAGCCGGTTGTCCCGGCGCGCCACGCCCGCAGGGCGGGGTGCGACTCTTCCCACCGGAAGCCGCGCATCTTCGTCTGCAGCGCTTCGAGTTCGGTGCGCGGATTGAACCACGAGAGCTGAAGGAAGAAGTCACGGTGCGCGAGTGCCCGTAAGAACAGGCGCAGCGAGAGCCGCTGCTCGCTGACCGTAAACGCATCGGCGAGTCGCCGGCGCACGGCGAGCGCGACGGCCCTCGCGGAGATCGTGCCGAACGAGAGGTGCGCGGACAGCCCGGACGTCCCATCCTCCGACGGAACGTTGGCGTCCATGGCGTACTGCGCCGCCCGTTCGCGCAGAAACGTTTGGAAGAGCCGCCGCGCGACGGCGGAACCGCCCGCGGCCTGCGCGTCGCCGGCTCCGAACTCGAGTGGCTCCGGCAGCGGCTCGCCGTCGAGCTCGCCGCCGGCGAAGCGCAACAGCAGTGGATACTCGTGCGACGCGATCGGCAGCTCCCGCCAGACCTCGAAGTACGGCGCGAAGGCCCGGTAGCCGAGGCCTTCCGCGCTGCGTGCCTCGGCGCTCTGCTCCGGCGCCACGGCGGGCGCGTCGTGCACGACCGATGCGCGCAATCCCGCTTCTTCGAGCGCGCTGCGTAACGACGCGTCGCGCCGCATTCCGGCGGCGTCGTACGACGCGCTCCACGCCGCACCCGCGGCTCCCACCTCGCGCGCGACGCTCAACACGGCTTCTTCAGCCGGTGCGCGGCGCACGATCAGCCGGGTCCCGCGCTCGCGCAGCTCGGCGTCGAGTGCGCGCACGGCAGAACAAAAGAACGACGCTCTGCGCGGCGAGATTCGCAGGCGCTCGCTGATTGCGGGATCGATCACGAGCAGCGGCAGCACGGCGCCGTGCTCCGCCGCGGCCGCTAAGCCGGCGTGGTCGTCGAGGCGTAAGTCCTTATTGAAACGGTAGATGAACGGCGCGTCCGCCATGGCGGGGCCGTTCGGTCGTTCGGCTGCGTTCTCCCTAGGGACCTCTGAAGAAGTCCCCTAGTGTCGCGTCGAGATGGTTCGCAGCGCCGCTCGACAAACGGCTTCGTCGAGAGCGCGATTGCCCGAGCTCTTCGTGACGACGCATCGGCCGGCGGCGCGCCCATCGAGCCGCACCCGCAACTCCATAGTACTCGACGCTGCCGGCCCGAATACGAGCGACTCCGCCTCGTGTTGGCGGCGCGGCAAGGTGTGCGTGTCGAGCGCCGCGACGGCGCGTGCCGCGGCTTGTTCCGTCGCGACGTTGCCGTGCGTTGCGACCGGCGCGTTGGGGTGTCGCTCCATCGCGCGCAGGCCGGCAATCAGCACCACGGCGGCGGCCAGCGCGGCGACCCAGCGCAACCCGCCGTACCGTTCGCGCGGCCGTATTCGTTCGGCGCGCAAATCGGGCTCCCACCGCTCCGCGTCGCGCGCTTGCGCCACGGTCGCCATCACTCGCTCGATCTCACGCTCGCCGCCCAGCTCGGCGCGGCAGCGCGCGCACGTGGCGAGATGCGATCGATACGTATCGCGCTGCGCCTCATCGGCCTCACCCAGCGAGATCGCTCCGGCCAGCAGTTCGGCGCGTGCGCAGTCGCATCGCGTCATCATCTTGTGGTCTCCTCACTCATCACGGTTCTCAGCACGCGCATCGCCCGGCAGACTCGTTGCCGGACCGCGTCGGACGTCGTTCCCAACAACTCGGCCGCCTCCGCCGACGAGTATCCGACGTAGCTCGTCAACAGCAGCGCCGCCGACTGTTGCGGCGGCAGGTGCGTCAGCGCCGCCTGCAAGTCCACCGACGCGGCGCTGCGTTCGTCGACGCGCCAAGCGCCGCGATCGACGTCGCGGTCGAGCGGAAGCATGCGAAGGACCTTCTTCCGCCGCAGAAACGATATCGCCGCGTTGGTGGCGGCCCGGTAGAGCCATCCTCCTGTGAGCTCGCGCTGCGGGTCGGCTTGCAGCATGCGGTAGGCGGACAGAAACACGTCCTGACTCAGGTCCAGCGCGGCTTCCGCGTCGCCCACCATCCGGCGCAAGTATCGGGTCAGCTTGACCTGATACTGCAGCACCAGCGACTCTGCGCGCGCCTGCGCGACGGCCGCCGGCGCTGCGCCCGGATACACGTCCTCCATCGGCCTGACAACGGGCGGCGACCGCATACTGTGACCGGTTCCCCCGCTAGCCGCCGATCTCGGAGAAGGCTCGCATCCGCGACGCAGTCTCTCCGAGCCGGAGGTGGTGGCGTTCGGGCTTGATCAGCATCGCCGAGCGCAGGATCTCCGCGATCCCTTCGGCCGTCGCGCCGGCGCGCAAGGGAGTGCGCAAGTCGACGGAGTGATCGCCGAACAGGCAAAGGCGCAGCCGCCCGTCTGCGGTGAGGCGCACCCGATTGCAGCGCTCGCAGTAGTCGTGCGAGAGCGGGCTGATCACGCCAACCGCACCGGCCGCATCCGCGAACGCGAAGTAGCGGGCCGGGCCGTTTCCCGACGGCCCTTGCACCGGCCGCAACTCGCCGATCGCCCGGATGCGCTCGAGGATCTCGTCGGAGGAAACATAGACGTCGCGTTGCAGCTCGGCGTTCTCGCGTACCGGCATCACCTCGATGAAGCGTACGAAGATCGGGCGGTCCCGCGTGAGCGCGGCAAAGTCGGCCAGCTCGTCGTCGTTATGCCCGCGCATCACCACGCAGTTGAGCTTGATCGGCGCGAGGCCCGCGGCAATCGCGGCATCGATCGCACGAAGCACCGCGTCTAGGCCCGCCCGTCGTGCGATTGCCTCGAAGCGATCGGCGCGTAGCGTGTCGAGGGAGAGGTTGATGCGACGCACGCCCGCGGCGACGAGCTCGTCGAGCTGTTCCTCCAGCAGCAAACCATTGGTGGACAACGCGAGATCGTCGATGCCGGGGGTTGCCGCGATGGCGCTCGCCAGACGGCTCAGGTTGCGGCGTACGAGCGGCTCGCCCCCCGTCAGCCGCACGGCGCAAACTCCAACCGACGCGGCGGCCCGGACGATCGTCTCAATCTCCTCGTAGCTGAGGATCTCGTCGCGCCGCAGCCACGGCAGGCCGCCTTCCGGCATGCAATAGACGCAGCGCAGATTACATTTATCCGTTACCGAGACGCGCAGGTAGGTAATTGGGCGGCTAAAGCCGTCGATCAACGAGATCGCCATCATTGCTTGGTCGCTGTCATTGCGTGAAAACGCTGTCCGGCAGCGACGGATTGATCGCGTAGTTGTCGATCGTGGACGCCAAATCGGCGACGTATCCCGGCTCGTCTATGTGACCCGTCTGGGATTGCACGAGCACGTTGCCCTGCACGCGCCCGTACGAGTTAATCATCTCGGCATAGCCTCCGTTTGCGTAGTTCCAGCGCATCGACGTCACCGTGGCACGCTTGTCGTCGACCGTGGCGTCGATGTGCTCGACGTTGCCCTGCTTGCGCGGCGTCAGCTTGAACACCGCGGTTTTGCCGTCGTCGGATACGAGCGTCACGACGTAAACGTGCGGCCAGCGCGATGGGTTTTCGATGTGAGCGTAGAGCGTATCGAACTGGGACGCAACGCCTGGGATCGGGATGCCCTTGTCGAACGCGACCTTGGTTCTGTCGGGCTGCTTGTAGTAGTAGGTACCGACGAGATTCGCCGTCAGGAACGGAAACGTCTTCATAGAAACGCGAACGCGCAGCGTCGCCGTGAAGGCATGTAGGTTCGGGTTCAGCGCGGCCATTCGAGTGAGCAGATCGCTCGCCGGCGCGGCGCGCAGCGGAAATGCGATCGAACCGATGAGCACCAGGGGCGCAAGAACTCGCATCATCACCTCGTTTGAAATGGTTCCAGGGCCGAGCGGATCTCTTCGCGGACCGAGGCGTCACCTTCGACGCGGTGCCGCCCGCGCAATGCCGCGAGCGCATCGGGTGACCCGATCCGGCCGAGCGCCCACGCAGCATGGCCGCGCACCATGGGGTGCGGATCCGCGCGCATGCTCTCGATCAGCACGGCGACGGCGGAGCGGTCCAGGGCGTTGCCCAGCGCCACGGCCGCGTTCCGGCGCAGTACTGCGGCGCCGCGCCAGCCCATCGCGGTGTCGCGGAAACGTCGCCTGAAGGCGCCGCTGCGCAGGCGCAGCAGATCCGGCAGCGACGGCCGCGCCGTCTCGGCGTCGCACGGCGACCACTGCGGGGACGCCGCGGGCCGTGCGGACCGCGTCGGCGGGCAGATCAACTGGCAGATGTCGCATCCCCACACCCAATCGCCGAGCAGCGGCCGCATGTCCGCCGGAATCGAGTCGGTGCGCTGGGTGAGATCCGCGATGCAGCGGTTCGCGTCGATCGTGTAGTCCCCGCGCAAGGCCTGCGTCGGACAGGCGTCCACGCAGCGCCGGCACGCGCCGCAGCTCTTGCGCGAAGGCGCGTCCGCCGGCAACGCGAGCGTGGTCACGACCTCACCCAAAAACACGAACGAACCCAGTGAAGGCGATATCAGGTTGGTGTGCTTTCCGATCCATCCCAAGCCGGACCGCGCGGCCAGTGCGCGCTCCGCCAGCGGACGCGTGTCGCAGACGACCGCCGTTGCCCGCGTTCCCGCGGCATCGTCGATCTCGCGCGCGACGGCGCCGAGCAGCGCGCGCAACCGGCCGTGGTAATCGCGCGACCAGGCATAATTGGAAACGCGCCCGCGCAGCCGAGATCGCTCGCTCGGTGCGGCGGTTGCGTACGGCACCGCGACGCAGACGACGCTTTGCGCCTCCGGCAGCAGCGCGGCCGGATCGGTCGCGCGCCGCGCGTACTCGCCGTCGTAGGACCATGTCGCCAGATCGCCGCGTTCGAACGCCGCCGTCATGCGTTGCCGTGACTCTTCGTCGCGACGCGCGGCAACGACGCGGACGTCGCCAGCGCCGAGCTCGACGGCTCGCCGTACGGCTCGGTCCTTGATCGCGGTCAGTTCGTCGGTAGTCATCGTCATAGCGTCGCGAGCGGTCCGGCCCTCCCGCGCGGGAACGCGGCGTCGATCGCGGCAAGGTCGGCCGGCTCGAGGTCGAGTGCTCCCGCAGCCGCGTTCTCTTCGACGTGCGCCACGCTCGCGGCTTTCGGAATCGCGAATACGTGCGGCTCGCGCGTCAAGAATGCGAGCGCTACCTGGTGGACCGTCGCTCCATGTTTGCGCGCGATACCCTCGAGAAGCTCGCGCTGCCTGACCGAGCGCAGGAACTTGCCGCGCCCGAACGGCGTGTAGGCCACGACGGCGATGCCCTGCTCGCGCGCGAGCGGGACGAGCCCGTGTTCGATGCCGCGTTCGTTGAGGTGATAGAGGACCTGGTTGCACGCGAGCGGCGCACGCAGGTGCGATTGCGCTTGCATCATCTCGTCGCGCTCGAAGTTGCTCACGCCCACGAAGCGCGCTTTACCCTGTTCGACGAGGTCGTCGAACGCGCGCATCGTCTCCTCGATCGGATGCGAGCCCGGCCAGTGCAGGAGCAGCAGGTCGAGATGCTCGCAGCGCAGCCGCGCGATGCTCCGCTCCGCCGCTGCGAGCGTGCCGCGATAGCTCGCGTTCGCCGGCACGACCTTGGTCGCGATGAAGTAGCGCTCGCGCGCAACGTCGCGCAGCGCTTCGCCGATCAGCTCCTCGACGCGGCCCGACCCGTACATCTCGGCCGTGTCGATGTGCGTCATGCCCAGCTCGATTCCCCGGCGAAGTGCGCGCCGCGCTTCCTGCGCACGCGTGCCGGTTTCCGGCATGTCCCATGTGCCCTGGCCGATCGTCGGCAGATCGACGCCCGTGCTGCCGAAGGCTCGCGTCTTCAAAAGAACTCGAACTCCGCGTGCCGCGCCGCGTATGCGAGAAGGCCGCCGCGCAGATGCGCCAGTCGAGTGAATCCCGCATCGCGCAAGCGCCGCACCGCCCACAGCGACTTCGCACCGACGCGGCACGCGACGACGTAACGCGCGGCGCTGTCTAGCTCCGACATGCGCGCCTCGAGCTCCGAGGCGGGCATGCGCAGCGCGCCGTCGATCGAGCCCAGCACGGCCTCGTGCGGCTCCCGCACGTCGAGTAAGACCGCGTCGCGCAGCGCCTCGTCGAGACGCTCGGCGTCGATCTCCGGAACGTCCGCGGCCGGCGCTGCCTCGTCATACGCCTGCGCCTGCGTCGAGACGATCGCCGGCCGCTCACCGCACAGCGGGCAGCCGGGATCGCGCTCGAAGCGGACCTCGCGAACGCGTGCGAGCAGCGTATCGAGTAAGACGAGCCGCCCGATCAGCCGATCGCCGATGCCGAGCAGCATCTTCAGAGCCTCGCTCGCCTGCCACGCCCCGACGATCCCCGCAAGCGCGCCCAGCACGCCGCCCTCGGCGCACGTCGGCGTGCTCTCGGGCGGGGGCGCCTCGGGATAGAGGCAGCGGTAACACGGGCCGCCGGGCGCACCGAAAACGCTGACCTGCCCCTCGAAGCGAAAGATCGAGCCGTAGACGTCGGCGCGCCCTTCCAGAAAACATGCGTCGTTGATGAGGTAGCGCGTCGGAAAGCGGTCCGTGCAATCCAGAACGACGTCGTACAGGCGCACCAGCTCGCGCGCGTTGCTCGGCGCGAAGCGCAGCGCGATCGGGTCGTACGCCACGAGCGGGTTGAGGCCGCGCAGATGCTCCGCGGCGACCTCGGCCTTATTCCGCCCGAGATCGGCGGTCGAAAAGATCGTCTGACGCTGGAGGTTCGTCTCGTCGACGGCATCGTCGTCGACGATGCCGATGCGGCCCACGCCGGCCGCCGCGAGATACTGCAGCGCCGGCGATCCCAGACCACCCGCGCCGACGACGAGCACGCGCGCCGACTGCAGGCGCTCCTGACCCGCGAGCCCGACCTCCGGGATGAGCAGGTGGCGGCTGTACCGGCGCAGAGCGCGCTGGCTCAGTGCCGCTCGCGCAGCCATTCCAATACCGTCGCCTTGGCGTTCTCGGCGGCATAGGTGTGATCGCTTTCGATCGTCGCGAACGTCTTCGGCTCGGGCGCGCGCTCGAACAGCTCCCCGACGCTGCGCGGACTGACCATGCCGTCACGGTTCGCGGCCACGTACAGCGCGGGCCGCCCCGCAAGCCGCGGAAGCAGCTCCGCGTAGCGCGCGTCGACGTTCACAACGAGCTCCGGCAGCGTAACGCCGACGACGTACGACGCACGAAAGTCCGTCGCACCGACCCTCTGCAGCGCCTCGAGCGAGGTCGGGCGTCCGTAACCCGTCGCGATCGCCACCGTGCCGAGGATCTCGGCATCCAGCGCCGCCGCGAAGATGGCCGTCATCCCGCCCATGCTGTGACCCAGCGTGTAGACGGCATCATCGCCGCGCTCGCGCGCAAACGCGACGACGCGCCCCATCGCCTCGATGCAGTCCTCCACGCCGCCCAGCTCACCGCCGCTCGCGCCGAGCTTGTGACCCGGGAAGTCGAGGCTGTACACGCCGTAACCGTGACTGGCCAAGAAGGAACACAGGAAGTCCAAATTCTGTTTGCTCGACGAGTAGCCGTGGCCCGCGACCAGCGTGGCGCCGCGCGCGCGGCGCGGCTCGTACCGGAGCACGGCGAGCGGGTTGCGCTCGGCCGGCAGATGCAAGAGCTCGACCTTCGCCATCTAGCGGTTCTCGACCGATTCGTTCTCACGCCAGCGCGCGCCGCCGTCGGCATAACGCTCCTTCTTCCAGATCGGCGCGCGCCGCTTGAGCTCGTCGATCGCGTAGCGACACGCGTCGAAGGCGGCACCGCGGTGCGCCGCGGATGCCACGACGGCGACCGCGGCTTCCCCGACGCCGATTTCTCCAATGCGATGAACGATCGTGAGCGCGACGTCACCGAATCGCTCGCGCACCTCGCCCCCAATCTTTTCGAATTCGTCCATCGCGAGCGGCTCGAAGGCCTCGTACGACAGACCGTTCACGATTCGCCCATCCTCGTCGTGGCCGCGCACGATGCCGAAGAACGTCACCGAACCGCCGTCGCCGGGACGAGTCGCGTCTTCGAACGCGCGGGGATCGATCGCGTCGCAAACGATGGCAAACACTCTCTTCCTAGCCTCCGCCGACGGGCGGCAGGAGCGCGATCTCGTCGCCGTCACGCAGCGCGTGATCGAGTGCGACGAGGCTGCCGTTGCACGCGATGCGCATCGAGGCGCGGTGATCTGCGAGCGCCGGGTAGGCCTCGGCCAGCGCTGTCCACGCATCGCCGGCGCGCGCACCGGCGCGCACCTCCAGCTCCGTCTCGGCCGCATTCAATATCTCCCGCAAGCGAGCGAAGGCGAGCACGCGTATTCTCATCGGGCTCGGCTCTTCGACGGGTGCCCACCCGGTGCGTACCGAATTCGCTCGGGAATAGTCAGATGATCGCACGAATGCTGCCGATCTTCATCATGCTTGCGGCCGGCACCGCCCAAGCGGGCATTTCCGCACCCGCGTGCAGTCAGGAGACGCTCTCGGTGCAGGGTACGCAGGTGACGATCGGTTACTGCGTTACGGGGGCGCTGCGAGCCAACGGCGCTGCAGAGGTCATCGTTCCCGTGACGCTCACATACTCGGCTGCGGGCGGCTCCGTGCGGCGCCCACTGGAGCTCCACTTCCTATCGGGCGAGGGTGTGTCCCGCGTGCTGCAAAGCCTCGACCTCAGGCCCATAGGGCTGACCGGGACGCTGCACCTGACGCTGGATTACACGCGCGGCCTCGTTCAGGTCGAGGGAGCGCTCCTCACCCCAGGGGCCATCACGATCAAGTGACCTTCCGACCACTGACGCAACCCAATTGCCGCGACGCGGGCTTTAGGAGTGGTATGCGCCGGCGCTACATCGCCTTCAATAGTTCTAAGATTCCCGACGGCTGTCGATAGAGGAGCACGTTCTTTACCATGGCTTGTACGGCGACGATTCCGAATCTCACGGCTCGCGAGCAAGCGCACCACCTTTACGAAGCGATACCCCCCGGTCTCTTCCGGGTTCAAGACGAAAACGATCGTATCGCCTGGCGCGTCAGCCCCGAGCCGTTCGCATTGTCCGCCGAACAGGTCGACGCCATCGAGCGTCTGGGATCCCGCCTCCTCGCCTTCTACCGCGCGCTCAACAACCTGTACAATCGCAGCGCGCGCGGAACGGCGCCGGCGTTCATCGCGGAGTATCTGGACCAAGGCAAGCCGGAGCAGATCGTCAAGCTGGGAAGGCAAAACCGCTTCAAGCAGGAGCTGCCCGGCGTCATCCGTCCCGATCTCATCGTGACGGGCGACGGATTCGTCGCGACCGAGCTCGACAGCATCCCGGGCGGCATGGGCTTCGTCGGCGCGATGACCGAGGCGTACTGCCAGCTCGGCATCGAGAGCGTCGGTGGCGTCGACGGCATTCCGCTCGGTTTCGCCGCGATGCTGCGGCATTCGACCGGCGTCGAGTTTCCCGCGGTCGCGATCGTCGTCTCCGAAGAGTCGGCCGACTACCGAGCCGAGATGGCGTGGCTGGCGGCGGCGCTGCGGCGCCTGCGCGTCGCCGATGCGTGGCTGCGCCGGCCGCAAGACGTCACCTTCACGGAGGACGGCCTCTTCATCCGCCACGACGACGGGCGCGAGATCAAGCTCGACGCGATCTACCGCAACTTCGAGCTGTTCGATCTCTTCAACGTACCCAAACAAGAGCTGATGCTCTACGCGGCGCGCCACAACCGCGTCAAGATGACGCCGCCCCCCAAGGCGACGCTCGAAGAGAAGTTGGCGTTTGCGCTGCTGCATCACCACGCGCTCGAGTCGCTCTGGCGCGCCGAACTCGGCGCCGAGACCTACGAACAGCTGCGCAAACTCTTCCCGCAAACCTGGGTGATCGATCCGCGTGCGATGCCGCCGCAGGGCGTCATCGCGGACCTGCAGGCGGCCGGCGCGCCCATCTCCGACTTTCGACAACTCGGCGTGCTGCCCAAGAGCGAGCGCGCTTACGTCGTCAAGCCGTCGGGATTCTCGGAGCTGGCGTGGGGCTCGCGCGGCGTGAAGATCGGCGACGATATGACGCGTGAGGAGTGGCAGGCGACGATCGACATGGCTCTCGCATCGTACGAACGCACGCCCTGGATCCTGCAGCGCTTCCACAAGGGCAAGCGCGTGCGCCAGAACTACTTCGACCGCGAACACGACGACGTCCGCGAATACGACGGCCGCGTGCGACTTTGCCCGTACTATTTCGTCAGCGGCGAAGACAGCGTCACGCTCGGCGGCGTGCTCGCGACGATCGCGCCGGTCGACAAAAAGCTTAATTCACGGAATGACCGACGCCGTAATGACGTCGTCGATTTTGTCAACACGATCCGAATCGAACTCAGCCGCGTGACATAAGCGTCTCGGAATGCTCGTCGACCGCCGAGCCGTCCGGCTCCGCTCCGGACGGCTCCGCCGCCGATGGCGGGAGCGAGGCGGCGGGGCAGCAGTGAGCGGAGTCCGGATGGCGGAGCGACGAGCGATTCCGAGACGCTTATGTCACGCGGCTGAGTTCGGTCACCGGATTCGAGTTAATACGGCATTCTGCGACGGGACGGAAATTTCGTCGGGAACGAGTGTCGTGGGATCGTACCATATCGTGAGGGCAATCGGATGATCGATCGAGAGCACCGCCTCCTGCGCCGGGAGATTCGCGGGACGCGGCGTCGATGACGTCGGACTCGCCGTCAGCGGCTGCGCCTGCGCGGTCGCGGGCGTGATCCACGTGACCGTCGGATCCTTCCATGCGGCCATCTGCGCCGGCAGTGCAAAGAGGCCCGCGAGCAGGCCCGGCTCGATGACGACGAAGCGCTGCGTGTTCGCGGCCAGCGTGAGCTGCTGCGGCTGCGTGTTCAGAGCGCCGACGGCCGTGGCGGAGTTCGGCGTCAGCGTTACGCTGACGCTGGGGGTCTCCGTCGACGTTCGATACTGTCCGGCGTAGCGCAGCGGCGCGAGGTCCGGGCCGAGCACGAGCGACGCCGTCGCCGCGAGCTGCATTCCCATGACGTTGGCATTCGAGGACTCCGCAAGCGTCGTCTGCGCGGCGTCTTGCGCGACGCTGACGGACCAAGATCCGACGGGCTGACCGCTCATCGACGCGGCGTAGCGATACGTGCCGGGCGCGGGGAACGGCGCGCCGGTCAGAGCGGCGAGAAGCATGGCTGAAAGCATGACGGCTATGCTCGTACCGGGATGCGGATCTGCTGCTCCAGCGCCTCGAGCGCCGCGTCGATCTCTTGCGCAGTGTTGTAGCCGTGCGGCGAGACGCGGACGCCGCCGCTGCGATACGTCGTGATGATTCCGTCCTTTTCCAAAGCGCGGCCGACGGCCGATGCTGTCGTGTCCGGGAAGGCTGAACGTAACGATGCCCGACGAGACGCCGTCGCCTCGAACCGAGCGGATGTCTGCGCCCAGGCGGCGCAGGCCGTCGCAGAGCCGGTCCGTCAAGCCGAGGATGTGCTTCGCGATCGCCTCCGGACCGCTGCGCTCGAAGAGACCGATCGAGGATACCAGCGACAGCGCGCCGATGAGGTTGGGCGTGCCGCCCTCGAAGCGCATCGCATCACTCGAAAACGGTTGCTCGTAGTTGTGAAAGTCCCACATGTCTTGCAGCGAGCGCCATCCTGGCATCGTCAAACGCAACCGTTCTCCGAACTGCCGGCGCACGTACAGCAAGCCTACGCCGTGGAGTCCCAGCATCCATTTCGCGGCGCCGGCATAGAGCGCATCGGCGCCTGCCACGCGCACGTCGACCGGGAAGGCGCCGAGCCCTTGCATCGCATCGACGCAAAAGAAAGCACCGGCGCTGTGGACGATGTCCGCCAATGCGCCGAGGTCGTGCCGATAGCCGTCGGCGTAGGAGACCCACGAGACAGTGACCACTTTCGTACGCGGCGAGAGCTCGCGCCGCAGCGCGTCCGGTGTGAGGCGTTGCGCCCGGGTCGCGAGCTGCCGCACGCTGACGCCGCGATTGCGCAGCGCGATCCACGGAACGGCGTTGGCGGGAAACTCGTTATCGCACAGCAGCACCTCGTCGCCCGGCTCCCACTCGACGCCGAGCGCGACGACGTTCGCGGCCGAGCTCGTGTTGGCGACGAGCGCGATCTCGTTCGCTGCCGCGCCGATGAAATGTCCGATCTTCTCGCGATACTGCGGCAGCGCGGCGTCGTAGGGATAGGTGCCGAGCACGCCCGCGTCGGCGTGCGTCCGCACGAAGGCGTCGATCGCCGTGGTCGAGCAGAGCGGTAAGACGCCGGCGGCGGCATGATTGAGGTAAGCGTAGCGCTGGGCGATCGCGAATTCGGAACGGGGAAGCGGCGTCACGGAGCGCCGATCATAGCCTTCGTGTGCCACGCGATGTTGCCCGCACGGTCGCCGACTCGTTCGAGCGACGCGAGGACGAACAGATAGCGCGTGCCGGGCCGGACGATCTCCGGATCCGCCCGCATCTCTCCCTGGAGCAGCTTGATGCTGCGCTTGTATAGCTTGTCGACCTCGTCGTCGCGGTCGATCACCTCGCTTGCCAAGTTGGCGTCGCGTTCCGTGTAGGCCCGCATCGCGTCGAGCAGCATCGCGTGCGCGACGGCGGCGATTCGATCGATCTCGACGCGCTGCGGCCGCATGAGTTGGTCCGATAGCTTGATGGCGTTCTTGGAGATGTCGACGGCGTAATCTCCGACGCGCTCGAGGTCGGTTGCGATTTCCAGCATCGCGGCGATCTCGCGCAGCTCCCCGGCGACGGGCTGCTGCCGCCAGATCAGCTCGATGCAGTGCGCCTCGATCCGGCGACGGAGGTCGTCGACCACGTCGTCGCCCGCCACGACCCGCGCTCCGGCCGCCGCGTCGCGGTTGTTGAGTGCGTCGACGGCGACGCGAATCGCGTCGCCCACGAGCGCGCCAAGGCGCACGACGTCGAGCCGCGTCGCTTCCAATGCCTCGTGGTACGCCGTCCGAACCGCCACTCTAACCTCCCGCACGTCCTCTGTAGTATAAGCCGGAGGGCACTTCCCCGCAATGCAACGAAAGAACCTTCATCCTTTATCGAATCATTAAAGGTTAATGCATGTCATTTGAAGATATCCTGGCCGTCGTCGAAGCGCCGATCGGAATCATCACGTTCAATCGGCCCAACGTGCTCAACGCTCTGCGGAGCCGGCTTCTGCGGGAAGTCTCCGAAGCGCTGCGCGCGATGGAAAACGATGAAGCCGTGCGCGCGATCATCGTGACCGGTGCCGGCGAGAAAGCCTTTGCCGCGGGTGCCGACATCTCGGAGCTCAACGCGCTTGCGACGGCCGGTTCCGGGGCAGAACAGGCGCGCAGCGGACAGGCTCTCACCCGCCAGATCGAGCGCCTGCGCAAACCCGTCATCATGGCGATCAACGGATTCGCGCTCGGCGGCGGGTGCGAGGTCGCGATGGCCGGTGACATCCTCATCGCCGCTGAAAACGCGAAGTTCGGTCAGCCCGAAGTCAATCTTGGACTGATCCCGGGTTACGGCGGCTCGCAGCGCACGACGCGTCTGGCCGGGAAAGCGATGGCATCCTACCTTTGCCTCACGGGCGAGATGATCGACGCGCGCGAAGCGCTGCGCATCGGCCTGGTGGCGCGAGTCGTTCCGCAGTCAGAGTTGATGACGGAAGCCAAGCGGATCGCGAACGTCATCGCCTCGAAGGCGCCGCTCGCCATCGCCGCGTGCAAGCGCGTCATCAACAACGGCGCGCATCTGGCCATCGACGACGCGCTCGAGCTCGAGGCGCTCGAGTTCGGGACGCTGGTGGATACCGAGGATATCCGCGAAGGCACCGGCGCGTTTCTGGAAAAGCGCAAGCCGATCTGGAAGGGCCGTTAGGAACCTAGCTCTTTACGGAGCTCAACCGTAGGGCATTGGTCATCGCCGGTGCGATCGCCGGGTTGAGGCCTTCCCATTTCGCACGAATGTAGCCCTGCGGATCGATGACGACGACCGTCGGAAAACCCTGCACGCCGAAGAGCGCCCGAGCGCTCGCGCGCTGATCGAGCGCGACGCCGCGTAATCCCAGCTGCCGCGCGAAGTCGCGCGCGACCGCGGGCGGTTCGCCGACGTCCACGGGGACGACGACCGCCTCGGGATGCCGTCGCGACCATCCCTCGACGAGCGGCAGCTCGATCTTGCACGGCACGCACCACGTCGCATAGAAGTCTAGGAACACTAGGCGGCCGCGTTCGGCCGCCACGCGAAACGCGCCGCCGTCGAGCCGCTCGTATACCGCGTGGGGCGCCGGGAAGCTCCGCGGCGCCGAAAACGACCTCGGCGCCACGAACATCTTCCACAACGCGAACGCGATCACGAGAAGGGCGACGGCATCCCATATCCGCCCGAGCTTAAACGGCTTTCGTGCGGGTTCGCTACTCTGCACTGAAGAGCGCCGCGATGCCCTGTCCGCCGCCGATGCAGGCGGATGCGATGCCGTATCCGCCGCCGCGCTCGCGCAGTTCGTGCAGCGCGGTGATCGCGAGACGCGCCCCGGATGCTCCGAGCGGATGTCCGAGCGCGATCGCGCCGCCGTGCGGATTGAGCGGTACGTCCGCCGAAGACCGCCCGTCCCCAAGCTCGCGCAGACACGCGATGACCTGCGGTGCGAACGCCTCGTTGATCTCCACGACTGCGATGTCGTTGAGACCCATGCCGGCGCGTTGCAGCGCCTTTGGGATGGAGAATGCGGGACCGATCCCCATGATCGCCGGATCCACGCCGACGACCGCGGACGACACGATGCGGCCGATCCAGCTCAGGCCGTCCGCCATCGCGCGCTTGCGCGTCGTGAGCACCACCGCGGCCGCTCCGTCGGTAATGCCGCTCGCATTTCCGGGCGTCACCACGCCGCCTTGCACGAAACGCGCCTGCAGTTTTCCGAGCTTCTCCATCGTGAGCCCCTGGCGCGGACCCTCGTCCTTATCGACCTTGACGCTCGCGCCCTTGGGGCCGGGCACGTCGACCGGAACGATCTCTTCCGCGAAGTAGCCGCTGTCTTGCGCGGCGAGCGCGCGTTGCTGGCTCGCGAGCGCGAACTCGTCACACTCGTCGCGCGACACGGCATACTTCTTCGCGAGATTCTCGGCCGTGATCGCCATCGGCGTGTTGCCGTACGAATCGATGAGCGCCGTCCAGAGCGAATCCTCGAACTTCACGTCTTGGCCGAGGTGAAAGCCCTTGCGCGCGCCGCGCACCACGTGCGGCGCCTGACTCATGTTCTCCGTACCGCCGGCGAGCGCGTACGCGGCGGTGCCCAACGCGAGGGATTGCGCCGCCGACAGAATCGCCTGCAGGCCGGAGCCGCACAGCCGGTTGACCGTCAGCGCCGGAACGCCGACCGGCAGCCCTGCGCGCAACCCGACGTGGCGCGCGAGATAGATCGCGTCGGCGCTGCTCTGGATGACGTTGCCGAAGACGACTTCGTCGATGAGATCTTTGGGAACGCCGCTGCGTTCGATTGCGGCGTCGGCCGCGAACACCGCGAGATCCGTGGCTGTCAGGCCCGCGAGCGCCCCGCCGAGATTCCCGAACGGGGTCCGGGCTCCGGCCAGAATGACGACGTCGTTGTCCGAAATCGAATTGTTCATATCGCTCCGAGTATTCAGCGCGTATCCGCGCGTCCCCGGCAGGCGCCGTCACGCACCGTCACTAAGACCGGCAAGGCATGCCGATCACTCGACCCGCCGCGGTCACGCTCGACGCCCGGTCGCTTCTGCCCGCGACGAAGACGGGTCACATTCTGGAAACGTTCGACAAACTCCAGGTCGGCGCTGCGCTCGAAATCAACGAAGAGACCGACCCGCGCGCCCTGCGCAACGAGATGGCGCAGCTGCGACCGGGGCGCTTCTCGTGGGACGCGCGTAACCTCGGCGGCAATCGCTGGACCATTCGGCTGGAACGCATCGACGAGAACGCGGACGGCGAGGCACTCCTCTCGCACGTCGCAGCGTTCACGTCCGCCAAGGCAAGCACGATCAAGGAGCTCGCCGACCAGATGGCCGAGCGCACGTACAAGTCGGGCGATACGATCTTCGACGAAGGCGAGGCGTGGCCGTACCTCGGGATCGTCAAGAGCGGCAAAGTCATTTACACGCTGCTCTCTCCCGACGGCAAGACGCACACGATGGGCGAGCGCCTCACGCACGACACGCTCAACGAGAGCGGCACGTTCGACGGCGGGGGCGCCACGACGCGCGCCGAGGCTCTCACCGACGTGACGATCCTGACGCTGCCGAGCGAGGCGGTCGTTCACGCAACGCGCAACGACGCCGAGCTCGCGCTGGGCTTTCTGATCGCCTCGTCGCAGGCGCGGCGCCGTTCGATCGACACGATCGCCGATCTCGCCTTCGCGCACGTGCTGCAGCGCGTCGCGAAGTTCTTACTCGGCTATGCGCGCACGTCGGTCGGGATGGCCCGCGGCCTTCCCGGAGTCGAAAACCTCTCGCAAGCGCAGATCGCCGCGGCCGCTGGCACCGTGCGCGACATGGCGGCGCGTGCGTTGCTGCGCCTCAAGAACGCGGGAGCGCTGGAACTGGACCGGGGGCGAGTGCGGGCGATCGACCGCGCGCGTCTCGAGGCCTTCGCGCACAACGTCCCCGCCCCACCAGTCTAAAAAGACCCTGATTTCGCTCATCTCTTTGTCGCCTCGACCTGGACGAAATCGGAAGCCTTTTACGTAGCTATATTCGATAGACGCTCGCGGTGGCGTTCGGATCGACGAGTGCCGGATGAACGCGCGGACCGCTGCACATGATTGCGTCGTGTCCGATCTCGATCTTCAGGTGCGCGACCTCACCGCCCATCACGTCGTCGACGGCGCAGCCTTCGACCTTACCGGGAAAGCGCGCCATGACGATGTAGCGTCCCGGCTCGAGCGTGATGTCGCTGAAGAATCCGCGACCGTTCGTCTTGAGCACCTTGATCTCGTTCGGACCCTGGTCCCGATACGGCGAGCGATAGTAGTACAGCTGCGCGTTGGCCATCGGCTGGCCGGTGTGCGCGTCCACTACGGTGCCGGATATTCCGCCCAGTTGATCGGCGATCGCGGGCATGGCAAGCGACCCAGCGAGCGCGAGCCCGATTGCTATTTGTTTCATGCCCGGGTTCTTACCCCATAGCGGACCCGAGTTAGACCGATTCGAGGGCAGCAGTCTCCTCAGGGTTCTGCGAGTCGAAGGCCGCCCGCTTGCTCTTGGCGGCCGTCTCGTCCAGCGGACGATCCGGCGCCTGGCGTTGCCGCTCTAGCATGTCTCGGCCCTTGCGGATCGCGCCCAGCGCGCCCGCGAGCCGATTCTCCAGCTCGGTCAGCACGTCGGAGGCGTAGTGATCGGCTCCCTCTCGTACGCGCCGGCTGCGTTCCTCGGCTTCCGCGACGACGGTGTCGGCCGCGGCGCGCGCGCGCTGCACGAGCTCGTTCTGATCGAGCAGCTCCTCATGCTTGCTGGACGCTTCGTCCACAATAGCCTGCGCGCGTTCCTGCGCGACGCGCAGCATGCGCTCGTGATCCTTCGCGATCACCTTGGCGCGCCCGACCTCTTCGGGCAACGATGCGCGAATCTTCTCGACCAGCTCGAGCAGCCGCTCTTCCGACAGAATGCGGTAACCGGCGGGCAACCAGGTTCCCTCATGCACGTACGCCTCGAGTTTATCCAACACGCGATAGACCGACATTACTACCTCCGTTGCAAGCTTGTACGTTTCTCCGCCATGAGGCGAAGCACCGGTTCGGGGACCACCGCGGCGACGTCGCCGCCGAGAAAGAAGACCTCCTTGACGAGGCTGGAGCTGACGAACGAGTACCTCTGGTCCGACATCAAAAACAGCGTATCGACGTCGGAGAGGCTTCGATTCATCAGCGCGGCCGACATCTCGCTCTCGAAATCGGAAACCACGCGCAACCCCTTGACGATGACGTCGGCACGCGCCGACCGCACGTAATCGGCCAGGAGCCCCGTGAAGTGTTCCACTCGGACGTTATGCAGTTTCGTGATGCACGCCTTGAGCATCTCCTCGCGCTCCTGCAGGGAGAACATCGGGGCACGCTTTTGCGGATTGACGACGATTGCGACCAACAGCTCGCCGAAACACCGCGCGGCGCGCTCGATGACGTCCAAATGACCGTTCGTGGGCGGATCGAACGATCCGGGATAGACGGCGCGCGTAACGCGTCCAAGCTTACCGTTTGTCAAGATTCCGGCGACAGAAAGGCGAGCGCCACATCGCCGTAGACTTCTTCCCGAACGGAGCGATACCCGGGTATCTGCGGCAAGATTCGCTTGGCCGCGTGTTCGTACACGACCAGGGCGTCCGGGGCCAGGAGCTCGCGCTCGCGCATGAGGCGCAGCAGGTGCAGCGGCACGGGATCGGCGTAGGGCGGGTCGAGATAGACGATATCGAACGGGCCCTCCAGGCGGTAGAGCGCGCGCTCGGCGGGAGCCTGGAAGACCGTCACGACGTCATCGACGCCGAGGTTCTTGGCCGCCTCCTCGATCACGTGTGCGACGTCGCGTTGCCCTTCGACCGAAACGACGCGCGACGCGCCTCGCGAGGCGGCCTCGAAACCGATCGCGCCAGTGCCGGCGAACAGGTCCAAGACGCGCGCGCCTTCCAGGCGATGCATCAGGATCGAAAACAGCGATTCCTTGACGCGTCCCGGCGTCGGCCGGACGTTCGTGCCTTTGGGCGAGCGCAGCTTGCGGCTCCCGAGCGATCCTCCGGTGATGCGCGGCATTCCCGAGCGGCTCCTTAGAACGCCACGGGAGCAAGCGGCATCAGAGCGGGGCGCAGCCAACTGTCGTCGCCGAGCCACTCGTAACGAATCGTCGAGTACGGTACCGTGCCGTAGGAGAGCAGACGATCGTGGAAGCCGCGCAGCGTGAAACTTTCGCCCTCCTGATCGCGGACGAGCCCGAGCAGCATCTCGATCTGCGTCTTGCCGACGAGATAGTCGATCGCCTGTCCCGGCCCCATCGCGAAGCGCGTCGCCTCGCCGCGCGCCGTAACGTCGTCGATCCCGGCGTTTTTCTGGAAGTAGGCAATGGCCTGCGGCAGCGTCATCTCTCCGGTCGCCAGCCCGACGTCGACGCCGATTCGCGTCGCCCGGTGACGCATCAGGTGAATCACCTGTCTGCGCGCGCCGGGGTCGTCCTCGTACAGACCCTCGCGCATCAGCATCTCCTCGCCGTAAAACGCCCAGCCCTCGGCGAAGACGCCGTCGCCCTGCACGTGCCGCACGAAATCGGAATTGTGAAACGCGTACGTAAACTGCATGAAGTGTCCCGGGATGCCCTCGTGTCCGAGCAGCGGGAGCACCGACTGCCGCGCCTGCTGCACGAAGAAGCTCTGGTTGCTCGGGCTGAAATCCGGAACGAAGTAAAAGCCCTGGGGGTCGCTGGAAAACATCGGGGGAGGGTTCATGAAGCCTCCCGGATACGTGGCGGCGAGAGCCTTCGGAACCTCGACGATGTGGAACGGCCCGATGTACGACGGGATCGTGACGATCGCGTGCGAGTTGATGAACGAGATGATCTTCTCCAGGCTGCTTTCGTAATATGCCAAGAACGCCGCCTTCGTGGAGAAGGACGGCGGCGGCGATGCCGCCGGCGCATGCGCGTCGCGCGACTCTTCCCACAGCTCGAGCGCGCGGTCGCGCGCCAGCTCCAGCCGCCCGATCCGCGCTACCTCCGACGAATCGAACGGCAGCATCAAGACGCGCCGGAGGTACCAATCGTACTGCTTGCGCCCGACGGCGAAGCCGCCGGCGCGAAAGCCGCTCATGTGCGTGTCGAGCCAGGCGCGGTATCCGTGCAGGGCGTCGAGCGCGGTTCGCTGCGCGCTCGGCAGGTCCGCGCGCACCGCCGGCGATGCGTCTTTCGCCACCTCGTCGAGCGTCGTCGTGTAGAGCGAATCGCCGTCGCGAATATCCTCCGACGCGATCTGCGCGAACTCGCGCACCGTCTGCGTCAGGTTGGCGCGCCCCTGCGCGAGCACGTGCGGGCACGCTCGCAGGCGCGCGATCGCGGCACGGAGCCTAGTGTCGTCGCTCGCGTAACGGCGCTTCACGATCGAGAAGATCCCGTTGCTGCATTCGCCTTCGTAGATCGAGGGGTTGCGCTGCAGTCCGCGCAGCACCGAGCGATCCCACCAGTCGCCTTCCAGATTCGAACGAATCAGGAGGTAGTCGACGCGTTCGTGAGCGCTCGCGCCGGGCGCCGGCTGCAGAGCGACGAGCCCCGCGCGGTAGCGGCGCAGCTGCGCCATTTGCGCCGACTGCGTCGCCGCCGAATAGTCGGCGAGCTTCGTGTCGTAGTCGTGAATCCCGGCGTCGGTCGCCGACGTCGGGTTCTGCGCCAACGACCAAAACGTGTAGCGCCGTTCGAGATCGATGAGGCGGCTCTGGTAGCTCGACGGCGCCGGTGGCGCCGCGGCGAGCAGCACGCAGGCAGCGGCCGCGTGTAACGCGCGACGCATCATGAGACCCGTGCCGGCGCTGGAATCAGCGTCAGCAGCTGTTCGAAGCGCGTAATCGTCTGCCCCGGTGCCGGCACGTCGGCGGGATACGTCTTGCGTTCCCAGTCGATCCATACCGTGCGCAGACCTGCGGCCGCGGCGCCCGCTATGTCGCCGCACGGGTCGTCGCCCACGTACCACGTCTGGCCCGGCGGCGTCTTGAGGGTGTCCAAGAGAATCTCGAACGCGCGCACGGCGGGTTTCTGCACGCCGATCTCGCTGCTCACCAGCACGACGCCGCGAAGGCCCGCTCGTTCGGCCTTGCGCTGCTGCATCGGATTCCAGCCGTTGGTCAGCACTGCCGTTGCGATGCCGCGCTCGCGCAGCGCCTCGAGCGTCGGCCCCACGCCGGGGAGCGGCACCACCATGTCGTCCACCAGCCCGACGGCCGTGCGGCGAAACCACTCGACGTGCGAATCCGCGGGCGCCACCCCATGCTCGGCGACGAAGCGGCGCACGGCGTCGTCAATCGAAAACTCGCCGCGCCGCTGCCGCGTCAGCAACTCGTCGATGCGGTCGGTCTCGTCGGTCAGCGTACCTTCATAACGTCCGCCCTCAGCTAAGATGCGCTCCAGCAGGCGCAGGAACACAACGCGTTCGAGGCGGTTGTCGATCGCAAGGGTATGGTCGAGATCGAAACCGATCCCGCGAACGGCGTCCATCCTCGGCGCGTTCGACGCCGCACGCGGCTGGGTCCTAGGGCGGAGGCGGGCCGGTAACGACGCGGACGAACGCGTTCGGACGCACGTATCGGGCGAGTGCCGACTGCACGCTCGCGCCGCTGGCATCGAGCTCCGCGCGCGCGTCGCGGAGATTTTGATCGAGCGGAAGTCCGAGCGAGGCGTATTGGATCAGCTGCGACGTTACGCCGTCGTAGCTCGACTCTCGGACCGGGATCCCGCCGATCAGCAGCGCCTTGGAGCGCAGCAGCCGCTCGGGCTCGATGGCTTGGCGTTGAAGGCGAGCCAGGATCGCCTTCACCTGCCCTTCCGCAAGAACGATGTTGGCGGCGTCACACGCGTAGCTGACGTGGAACGTCGAGCGCACGCGGCCCGCTTGGACGTGACTGCTGACCGAGTACGCGTAGCCGTGGATCTCGCGCAAGTCGTGATAGAGCAGCGACGAATAGAAGCCGCCGGTCAGCGCCGCATTGGCCAGCTGCAACGGCGCCCAGGCCGGATCGGCGCGCAGCACCGGCAGCGTCTCTTCCAGCCGGACGGAGGATTGCACGCGGCCGGTCGCGGGCACGTTCGTCGCGCTGGGCGCGTTGGGAGGAACCGGCGGCGGATCGATCGCGGGCCGCGGCCCGGTCGCACGCCATCCGCCGAAATACTTCTCGACGGCGTCACGGGCCGCTTGCGGCGTCGTATCGCCGATCACGACGATCGTCGTGAGATCCGGCCGATAGGCGGCCGCGTACCACGCCTTCACGTCGTCGAGCGTAAGTGCGCCGACGCTCGCGGGCGTCGCGAAGCGCTGCTCCGGATCTCCCGGAGGATAGAGCGCCTTATCCAAAGCGACCTGCGCGAGATGGTCGGCCGAGGTCATCTCGCCGACGAGCTCGCCCGCGGCTTGATCGCGGACGATCCCGAAATCGCTCGGCGCGAACGCCGGATGGAGCTCCTTGTCAGCGAGCAGCTGCATGCCGCGATCGAAATGCGAGCTCAGCACGTCGAGACCGAACTCGGTGCCGCCCGACACGCCCGCGGCAATGGCGTCGGTCTGCTGCGCGAACGCGAGCCGGTCGTACGTCGTCGTTCCGTAGTCGAAGAGTCCGGCCGTTACGTCATCGACGCCGTCCTTGCCGGGCGGAACCTGGACGTCCGGATTGTTGTCGATGTAGCCGTCCACGACGACGGTGTGGCTGATGCTTTCCGGCTGGACGATCAAGCGAATGCCGTTGGCGAGGCGCATATCAACCGGATTGAGCGTCTGCTCCGGGACGGCCAGGCGGTCGAGAACGCGCTGCGCCCAGCTCGGCAGCGGCTGGTGCGTCGTCGGAGGAACCGCGACGTCTTCCTTTGCCATTGGGCCCCCGCTGCTTGCCGTTCCCGCATTCTTCGGCACCGCGTACGCGACGACGGCCCGGCTGTTGTCCACGTAGGTGCGCAGCACGCGATTCACGTCGGCCGTCGTCACCTTCTCGAAGCGCGCGACCATTTCGTCGGGCGAGGTGAGCCCCTGCACGGCGACCGCGTCGCTCCACTCCTCGGCGAGTCCCTCGATCGAATTCGCGTTGAACTCGACTTGCGAGACCTCGCGCAGCTTCGCCGCGGCGACGAGATCGGGCGGCACGCCGGCACTCCGGTAATCGTCGAGGATCGCGCGCATCTCGCGGTCGATCGTCTCGGGCGGCGTCGTCACGGGCACGACGCCCGCGGCGAGCGCGATCCCGACCTTGGGATACTCTTGGACGACGAACTCCGTTCCGAGCGCCTTGCCCGTGAACGGCAGCCCGCCGAAAGTGCTGCGCTCGCTCGACAGCACGTCGCCGAGAATCTGGCCCGCGGCGTAATCCGGACTGTCGTAACCCGGAAAGCGATAGCCCAGGCGCCGCGACCGTAAACGCCTGATCCGAGGTGTCGTGGTACGTCGCGGCTCGCAGCGGCTGCAGCCGGACCGGCGAGCGCGCGGGAAGCCGCGCGGCCGGAAGGTTGCCGAAGAGCGCGCGAACCTTCGCGATCGTCGCCGCGGGATCGACGTCGCCCGCGATGACATAGACGGCGTTGTTCGGGTGGTACCATCGCTCGTAGAAGCGGCGTATTTGCGTGGCGGTGACGGTGTGCGCGAAGTCGGCGACCGTGCCCAGCCCGTTCTTGGCGTACGGCGTTCCGCCGATCAGCCGGTCCTGCATCCGCACGAACAAACGGTAAAACGCGTTGCTGTTGTCCTGCTGCACCTCTTGCGTGATGGCGCCGCGTTCTTGATTCCACTGATCCGGCGCAATCAGCAATCCCGTCGCGCGGGAACGCTCCGCGCGCAGCGCGATGTCCAGATCCGCCGAGGGGACCGTGAAAACGTAGCGCGTCACCGTGGCCTGCGTCTGCGCGTCGAAATCGCCGCCCGTGACGCTGACGGCATCCATGAGCTGCGCGGACGACAGCGTCGCGCTCCCGCGGAACATCATGTGTTCCGTCGCGTGCGCCAGCCCCGGGATCCACTGCTCGTCGGAGCCCACCTCGATAGTCGAGCATCGCGGTCGCGACCGGCGCGAGCGTATCGCGTACGACGATGACGCGCAGTCCGTTGGGCAGCGTCGCGCGAGCGACGTCGGCGGCTGCGGCGATGCAAGGAATGGCGGCGCACGCGAGCGCTGCGGCGGCGATCGACAACAAGCGGCGGCGCATCCTCATGACGAGATCACCAGCGCGCGCGTGCTGGGCTGCGATTCGAGCGCCGCGCGCAGGCCGGCATGCTCGGGCCGTTCGAGCAGAGCGTCGCGCGCCACGATCGCCTCCGCGGCGCTGCGGGCGGCGCGGTAGACGTCGAGGTCGCGAACCAGGTCGCCGAAGCGCAGGTCCGCGGCGCCGGACTGAACCGTGCCCGCCAGATGCCCCGGCCCGCGCAGGCGCAGGTCCTCGTCGGCGATCTCGAAGCCGTCGGTGGTGCCCGTCAAGATCTCGAGGCGTTCCCGGTCGCCGGCATCGTCCGGATAGACGAGGATGCAATACGACTTCGCGGCGCCGCGTCCGACGCGTCCGCGCAGCTGGTGCAGCTGCGCGAGGCCGTAGCGGTCAGCGTCGAGCACGACCATCGTCGTAGCGTTGGCGACGTCGACTCCCACCTCCACCACCGTGGTCGAGACGAGAACGTCGAGCTCGCCGCGCACGAAGCGCGCCATCGTTTCCTCCTTTTCACGCGATGCGAGGCGGCCGTGCAACAAGCCCAGCCGCAGGTCTCCGAACACATTAGCCGCGAGCCGTTGCGCTTCCGCCACGGCGCTGGTGAGCGTGCCCTCCTCGCTTTCGTCGATCGCCGGCGCGACGATGTACGCCTGGTGTCCCTTGGCCACGTTGGCGCGCACGAAGTCGTAGACGCGCTCGAGACGGCTGGTGCGGACGGCGAACGTGTCGATCGGCGTGCGCCCCGGCGGAAGCTCGTCGATGATCGAGACGTCGAGGTCGGCGTAGACGGATTGCGCCAGCGTACGCGGGATCGGCGTTGCCGTCATGTGCAGCGTGTGCGGCGAGATCGCCTTGGCGCGCAACCGCGCGCGCTGTTCCACGCCGAAACGGTGTTGCTCGTCGATGATCGCCAGCCCGAGCCGATCGAAGCCCACGCGCTCCTCGAGGAGCGCGTGCGTGCCGACGGCGAGCGCGGCCCGGCCGTTGGCGAGCTTCTCGAGCGCCGCCGCACGCGACCGCGTGCTCTGGCTGCCGAAGAGCGCCTCGACGCCCAGTCCGAACGGCAGCAGCAGCGGTGCCAACTTGCCGGCGTGCTGCCACGCTAAGAGCTCGGTGGGCGCCATCAACGCCGACTGCAGTCCGTTCTCCGCGGCGAGCAGCACCGCGGCCGCGGCGACCAGCGTCTTGCCGCTGCCGACATCGCCCTGCAACAGGCGGTTCATCGGCACGTCGCGCCGCATGTCGGCCCAAATCTCCAGAATCACCTTGCGCTGCGCGCCGGTCAGCGCGAACGGCAGTGTACTCTCGAGCCGCTCGCAGCAGGTCGGGAGGCACGCGCAGCGCACGCGCGTCGTGATCGTGCTCGCGTTGGCTGCGGCGCAGCTGCGCCGCGGTCGCCAGCGTGAGGAACTCCGCGAACACGAAGCGCTCGCGCGCGCGCTGCGCCTCCTCGGGCGTTTGCGGCGCGTGCACCGCGCGATACGCAGCGCGCAGCGGCGGATAGCGCCGTGCGGCGGCTAGCGATGCGGGCAGCGGATCCTCCGGTGACGACTCGAGCAGCTGCGGCAGGTTCTTCTTCACCACGGCCGCGATCTTGCGGCTCGCCAGGTCTTTGCTGGCGCGATAAACCGGGACCAGCTCGCCGCGATACTCCTCGCCCGCGGCTAGCGTCCCGTAGTGCGCGACGGCGATGATCGGACCGGAGAAATTGCGCTCGACGCGGCCGCGCACGAAGAGCCGCATTCCTTCGCGGAAGCGTCCGTAGACGTAGCGATTGCGGCCGATCCACTTCGCGACGAACGGCTCGCCGGCGTCATCCGTCAGCTCTACCTCGACGATCTCGAGCCCGCGAATGCGCCGTTCCTTGACGGCGACGACCGTTCCGACCGCGTTCTCCTCCCCGCCCGCCTCTCCGAGCCGCGCCGCAGGCGTCGGAAAGCGCAGGTCGTCGTAACGGAACGGAAGATACTCGAGCAGCGCCGCGAGCCGTGTCGATGCCGAGATCGCGAAAGAGCGGCGCGGTCTTGGCTCCGACGCCGGCCAGCTCGCCGACGTCAACGCCGGCAGGCGATTCCGCGATCACCCGGGCGATTGGGCCGTTTCCGCTTGCCGCAGCGCGGCGTACGCTTCGCGCAGGTCGGGGACCGCGACGCCGTAGCGTTCCGCGAGCTCGACAATCGCGCCGACGATCGGCTCGAGCTCGAGCCGCCGCCCACGCTCGTAATCCTGCAGCATCGAGGTCTTGACGTCGTTGAGCCGAGCCGCGTACTCGATGCGCGCGTCGACGTCGACGTCATTCACGACGCGCATCGCCTGGCCGACGCGCAGCGCCTCCGTCATCAGCCGGCGCACTTGTGCGCGCGCGTCCGGGATCGGCGAGCATCGGCTTGATCCGCGCGCGGCGCAGCACGCTCACCGAGTTGAGCCCCGCGTTGTTCACGAGCTTGAGCCAGACCGTCGCGCGAATAGTCCGGATCGAGCTCGGCCGCGAGGCCCGCCCCGCGCAGGAGGCGGACGATCGCCTCGGCGCGCGCGTCGCCGCCGGCGCCGGTTCGGCCGAGCACGTAGCGCAGGCCGCCGCTCTGCCGAACGAAGCCGGGCGCGGGAAGCTCGCCGGATACGTGCACGACGCCGCCGACCACGCGATCGTCTGGAAACATCCCGCCGATAACGCCGCCTGGATCGACGCTGCGCAGCGGAGGCTCGCGCACGTACCAAAATGGGACGCCGTTCTGCAGCGTGACGATCGTAGCCGGGGTGTCGGCAAACGGCCGCAGTTGGGCCAAGAACTCGGGCCACTGATGCGCCTTGAACGTGAGCAACAGCGCGTCGAAGCGGCCGAGCTCGCGCAAATCGTCCGCCGCTTGCACGGTGACGGCGAAGCGCCCAGATCGCTTTCGACGCGCAGCCCACTGCGCCGGATGGCGGCGAGGTGCTCGCCGCGCGCCACCAGCGCCACAGCTGTCCCGGCGCGCGCGAGCGCCGCCGCGATGAAGCCGCCGATGGCACCCGCCCCGACGACCGCGACCCGCATCACGGTGAAAATCTTGAGGCGACGGGCAGATTTGAACTGCCGAATGGGGCTTTTGCAGAGCCCTGCCTTACCACTTGGCTACGTCGCCACTCGAGATCGTTCCCGAGCGGGTAGTGGGAATCGAACCCACGCATCAACCTTGGGAAGGTCGCAGGCTGCCATTACATCATACCCGCGCACGGCGACCCTTCCGGTTCTAGCCGCTCCATACTCCGTCCTACAACCCTGGCCCACGGCTCCGAGTTGGGCTCCCCGGAAAATTCCGGCGCCTTGCGGGCCTATGAGATCGCATTGATGGAGCGCGCCACCACGATCGCGATCGTGATGAGCGAGATCGACGCCTCCACCGTCATGAGGATTTTGGCCCAGCGGCTCAGCGGCATGATGTCCGTCGGGCTGAAGGCGGTCGAGTTGGTGAACGCCAGGTAAAGGTAGTCGATGAACTGCGGCTTCCAGTGCTTGATCGATGCAGCGCGCAGTTCCACCGCCGCCGGCGAATAGACATCTGCATCTGCGGAAAAAGGAAGTCCGACGCCCTGGAACTCCGTTGCCGAGTCGGCATGCGCGCGGGCCTCGGGGCCGTCGCCATCGAGCTCCCAAAACCAAAGCCAAAAACGAGGATGTTCGTCGACCAGATCTGCGCGCCGGTGCGCAGCAAAATCGCGGCGGTGGTGCAGGCCGCCTTTTCCGGACGGAAGAGCCCGCCGACGAGCAAGAGCACGGAGGCCAGATTGAAAAAGTTAACGATGGCAATGAGCGATGATGCTGGCGAAGCGCGTACGGCGCGTCTCGACGATGACGGTGCGGCGCAGAATACGAGAGCGGAACGAGGAGGCGAATACCAACACAGGGGCCACCCACATCGGGCCGATCGTCAATCGCGGCGGAAGCGTGACGTAAAGCAGCATCGCTGCTAGGACGGCCAACGACGCATGCCATCGCGGCTCGTGCGGGTACTGTCTTTGACTCTTGCATCCCGAAGCACCGTTCGCTGGCTTCGCGGCGCAACCCGCTGCGTCTGCGGTGCATTATGGACCGCATGCCTACTGATTTTCGCGATGAGAAAACGTTTCCGCGCCGCGGGCGCGAGAGCATCGGCGAAGAGCTATGGCTGCTTCGCGTATCCGACAAAGGCCGAGCATCGGCCGCTGGAACGATCCACGATTACATCTATCCTTGCCCGATGGACAAAGGCATGATGGAGCGCTGGAGAATTACGCCGGCGGAGTTTGACGGGCGCTGCAGCGACTATCCCACCGACGAGGCTCCTCTACAAATGGTTCATCGGGCGCGTACGTCCCGAGACAGATCCAGGCCGCAAACGAGTGGCTGTTGACGAACGGGTCGAAAATCTCGACCGCCAGGACTCCGAAGAGGGGCGCGCCGGCGGGACGTCGCTAATGGGCTCGAGGGTCGAGTTCCACGCGACCCGACGGCAAGACCGCGCCCGGTTATCTGGCTGCAAGCTACGCAGCCCGAACGCGCACCGGGTGATCGTGATGTTCGAGGAATGGTGGGGACTCGACGATCGCATCAAGACAACGGCGGACCGGCTCGCCTCGCATGGGTTTAACGTGCTCGTGCCGGATCTTTTCGCGGGCGCAGTCGCCGCAAGGGCGACGAAGCAAACCATCTAATGCAGGGGCTGGACTTCAGCGATGCCGCGACGCAAGACGGCGCCGGCGCTGCGCAGTATCTGCGCGAGCGAGGCGCCAACGGGTTGGGGTGACGGGCTTTTGCATGGGCGGCGCCTTGGCGATGCTCTGCTCATGCGCGGCAAGTCGAGTTCGATGCGGCCAGCGTTTGGTACGGCTTCCGCCTCCCGAAGCCGGCGACCCGAGACAATCTCGCGTGCCGATCCAGGGCACTTTGCGTTGCGGGACGAGTTTTTCAGCAATCGAAGGCGTCGACGAATGGAGCCAAGCTCAAAGCGGGCGCGTAGCGAACGAGTTTCATCGTTACGACGCCAAGCACGGTTTCTACAACACCGGCAAGCCGGGCAAGGGCGGCCTCGGCCATCACCATCGCGAACACGCCGAAAGCGCGTGGCGCAGAACGGTCGAATTTTTCGACCGCACACTGCGCTAAGAGATGGTGCCAAGGGCGCGAATCGAACGCGCGACACCGCGCTTTTCAGGCGCGTGCTCTACCAACTGAGCTACCTTGGCACGCGATTTCGGCGAGCGCATCGCATTGTCGCTTTGCGATGCGCTCGTGAACGATGGCGACGCTGATGGGGCTCGAACCCACGACCTTCGCCGTGACAGGGCGACGCTCTAACCAACTGAGCTACAGCGCCAAAACCGGGTCGCCGGCTCGGCGTGGTGGGCACGGCTGGGTTCGAACCAGCGACCCCCCGCGTGTGAAGCGGATGCTCTCCCGCTGAGCTACGCGCCCGTACCGGTGACGGCTCCTTGGACAAAACCGAATCTTACCCTACCGTCGTGCGCGCTGTCCAGCACGAAGCGCGGCGACGCTCGTGGAAGAAAACTGCGTGACTCTCGTCGCCATTGTATTCGCGGCCGTGGTGCCGGTTGCCACCTCGGTCCACCTACCCGTCACGACCGCTAATCCGCAGGCGCAGGCCGCGGTCGATCGCGGCCTCTTCCTTTACTATGCCTACAACGGCGACGATGCCGCGCGCTCGTTCAAGCGCGCCGCGGCCCTCGACCCGCGTTTGGCGATGGCGTTCTGGGGCGTCGCGCTCGCGAGCGGCCCGGATCTCAACACGCCGATGACGGCGGAGCGCTTCGGGCGTGGGTCGCAGGCGATCCGGCAAGCCGCCGCGCTTGCCTCGGGCGCATCACCCCGCGAACGCGGCGTTTATTGCGCTCATGGGCCGTCGCTATCGAGGGAGCTTCGCAACTGGCAGACGGACGACGCCGCCTACCGCCAAGGCATGTTCGACAGCTGGCGCGCGACTCCGGCGACGAAAACGCGAGCCTCATCGCGGCGGAGGCGCTGCTCGAGTCGGGCGGACTGGAGTGGCGCGACGGCGCGCTCGTCGCCGAAACCTCGCGAGAAGCGCTCGAAATCGTTGCGGATGTGTTGCGCGCCGATCCTGGAGCGCGATGGCCAACCATCTTTGCATTCATCTCTACGATCTCGCGCCGAATCGCGCTCCGGCGCCAGGCTTGCGCGCAACGGCTGGATGCCGCAACGTTTTCGCCCGAGGCGGAGCACCTCGCGCACATGCCCGCGCATTACTGGATCGAAACGGGAGATTACGCCGCGGCGCTGGCTCGAGCGAACGAGCGTACGCGCTGCTAAAAGCTCGCTCGGGCGGCCTGGATGGGAGCACGCGCAGCGTTACACAAAGCACGACGTGGCCGTCGGCTATTCCGCCGCGATGATGCTCGGGAACTACGCGACCGCGCGCGTCTGGGCCAACGCATGGGGGACCGCTTCGAACGAGGACTTCGATGCGGTGACGGCGCTGCGGTTCGGACGCTACGAAGACGCCTACGCCGCAAAGGGCGGCGACTTGCGGATATCCGAGCGTTCACGGCTGGCGGCGCTGCACTTAGGCCGCACCGCAGAGGCCCGCGCGATCGCCAAGCAATTCGCGCCGGGAACATCAGCGCAAGGCTATCTGCCGCAACTGTTTCTTGCGGAAGCCGCCGCTGCAGACGGGAGGGCGGACGAAGCCGTACGCTGGATCGAGCGCGCCCGTAGTAATCAGCGCACCGACTTCAGCGGCGAAGTGATCCCCGTGATTTCCGGCCGACGAGATACTCGGAACGATCGCCTGCGGCGTGGCGATTTCGCGGCCGGCGCGATTTCCGCCTTCACGACGCGCTCGCGGCCTATCCGAACGATCCCCGCGCGCTGTATTGGTTGGCGACGGGTTGGCGGCGCAGGGACAGGCCGCTCAAGCCGCCACGGTGCGCGCACGATTTCAAGCGGCGTGGAAGGGCGCCGACACCGGCGTCAGCGACGCCCTCCCATAGGTTATGCGGTTCGCCGTCCGCAGGCTGCGCGCGAACGCGGCCAGTGCGTCGCTCATCGCCTGTGCGCCGGCGGCGATGCGCGTGCGAACCCTCGTACTTCGTCCGCTTGCGGCCAGGCTCGCGAGCCTGCTGCGGCGGGCATTTTCCAAGGCGTCCTCACGGCGTATCCGGATTTCGGCCTCAAGCCAAGAGTCCATGATTCGCCTCGTAGTTAAGCGCTCAAGTAATGAAATGAAAAGACCCCCGGTCGATCGCGGAGGCCTTCGTCGGATCGAGATGCCGACAGACGCTTACGCCGGCCGATCCTCCGAAGGTCCAAGGCACGTCGACCCGCCGACGACTTGCGTCGCGGGGGAACACAGCTGAAGCATATTATTTTCCACCGTGCCTCCTGTAACCGGAATGAGTAATACGCGAAACTCTATCACGCGCTTCAACGCTTGTCAAACCGGAGAAATTTCGAAGAAACCGATCGAAGCAGGGCCGGCGCGCCGAAATTCGAAGACTGGGCCGTTCCCCGCGCACAGGACTCGAGGGCGGTTAGCTCAGTGGGAGAGCGCTTCCTTGACACGGAAGAGGTCACATGTTCAATCCATATACCGCCCACCATCGAAACCCAAAAGAGTTTTGAGGCCACTGCAAAAGTGGCCGTTCTTATTGGTGGGGTGATAAGGGGACCGCGCATCTCGCAATGGTACTCATCATGGGGAACTTGCAACGTTTGCGGTTCGACTAATGACCGAAGATCAGCGACGGAAATTTGTCGAAGGGCTCAAGGAGCCCTTGCGAAGCGAGATCATCGAGCGGCTAACAAAGGCGCGACTATGGCCTTAGGCCAGGCGCCACAATAATCGCGGGCCGCCGTCATCACGTCGGGCATAGTTTCCGGCCCGGAGGCCAAATCAAAAGGAGCCCGCAAATCGCGAACGCCTTGGACATCAATACGATGTTTGAATCCTCGGCGTTAGACGGCTACTTTACGAAAACAAATTCTGGCTCAGTAAGTTGTGTGTTTGAACCCGCAATTTTACCAATCGGTCGGGCATCCCCATGCTCCTTGGGGGCAAACTCCAAAATGCGGCGGTTGTTTGGATTGCACGTATAGAGGTCGCCGCGAGAGTTGAACGCGATTCCATCGACTTGCCCTAAGCGCGTCCTATTGCCTGAGATCGCTGCGACAGGGGCAACGTTTCCATTTGCGCCAGGCGTAAAACGTTCAAGGAAGTCTTCGTTGGCCGAACCCGCCCAAAGGGCATGGGCATTAACGGCAATACCGTCTGGCCCGTTGAGCAACGTATTCGAGCCCAACAACTCCCTTATTGGGCTGGCGTTTCCATTCGCGCCAGAGTCGAACACAACGATGGTGTTTGAAATCCAATTGGAAACATAGATTTCGCCCGATGCGTCTAAGGCTGGCGCGTTGGCATTGGCGAGTTGTGTTGACGAGCCGCTGATGTTGCGGATGGGGGCAACGTTACCATTGACCCCTGCTGCGAACTCGAGAAGGGCAGAGGGTTGCGAGCCGACCCCACAACCGGAGGCACAGTTGCCGACGTAAAGGTTGTCGCTGCCGTCTAGCGCCAAACCGGTTGGCCGGGAGAGGTCCGTCTGTGAACCACTTATTACGATGTTGGGGGCAACGTTGCCGCTAGAGCCCGGTGCGAACCCGACGATTCTATCCGTGTCGGAGTTGGCGACGTAAATCTCGCCCGAACTGTCAACAACTATGCCGTTGACCTCTGTAAGTTGTGTTTGGGAACCGCTAATGACTACACTGGGTGAAATGTTTCCGCTGATGATCGCGGGATAGATGTCCACTGCTCCCGCAAAATTGGGCTCCCTTGCAGCGTGTTCGAAACGTATACGTACTGTGGGCTCCCTTTTCTATAAGGATTCGCCCCCTGACAGCGCTGACGCCCAGCGTCATTCCCGGCACCCCGCCGTTCATCGTGGTTTGCGACCCGCCGCATCCGGCCAACAACACCAGTGCGGCGCCAATGCCTATAGCATAGCGCCCGAAACCTGAACCGATCATCCCCTGCCCTCCTATGCCCTAGCGTTCGACGGGGCCCAGGGGTTCCCAGTCCTGGGCACAGGCCGGATGGTCACCCGGCCCCGCTAGCCTGGCCTGGTGGGGTGATTGGTGTGGTGAATTGATGCAAACAGGGAAACGAATGAAACGTCAGACGGAGCAGCCGTTTGTAAACCCGAACGCGTTCCCGAGCGTAGCGATCGCGGACGCGTTCCGGCTAATGTGAACAACGAGTCGTCAGACCACGACCCGCACAGTTTTCCCATACAGTTTTCAGACACGATAGCGGCTGTAGATGGCGACCCTTCGGAGCCCGGCGCTACCATGGTTGCATGCTTACACTACGACGCGCAAGCCCTTGGCGTGAGGAATGGAAGACAGCTGGGGCGCGCCGCGCTCGGTCGTTACGGCGCCGGTTCATGGCACCGTTCGAGGCCGAAGTCTGGCAGCTCTGGTTTGGCGTGGTATTGTGAGGCCCCTCCATACTGCGAAACGCTCGCGCTACAACAACAAAGGAGCAATCTAACATGGCATTCGATCTAAGACGATGCGTGGTTGCCACGCTAACTTTGGCACTATCGCTCAGCATGGCAGCCTGCCACGGGCAATCGCCGGCGAGCTCGAGTTACATCCCCGCCGGCTCGACCGCGGTCACCGTACCTCAATTCGGCGGCGAGGAGCCCCTCGCGCGCTCCCCCATTATCTCGCTCTGCGGTAACGTGATAAAAATCAAGCTGCTGGGCACCGTTCACTGCAGATTCCGGGAGAAGGGCTATAACGGGATCTTTAAGCTCTTGAATCACATACCCGGCCTCCTCGAACTCAAGCCGCTTATCGGCAATGAAAAGACCAATTTCTTGCTCGGCGGCCTCGCGCTCGGCAACGGGTTCTTTCTCGTCAAAGACCTGCGGCATAACTTCCTGAAGATCCGCGTGCAGATCGTGCTCTTGTAGGAAGCTAGGAAGGGCCATGCTGATTCTAGTTATTTGCATGGTGAGGGCGTTTTCAATTCAGCAGCTCGCAGGAAGCAGCAGGCAGACATCCATGGGCAAATTTCATTGCACGTTGTTAACGCGTGCGTCGCCAGCGGGTTTCCGCTTTTATCGGCGGATTCAGTCTGACTGTATCCCGCCGCGGGTCCAAGAATCGTGAGGGTCCACAAGGCGACCCGAATGCTCGCTCTGACGTCAGCCACGCTCCAGGAAAACGCGATCCTAGCCGGCTTGAGCTGCACGATGGCCACAGAAGTCCTCGAAACGGGGAGACTGATTGAGCTTCAAACGCCGCAGCAGATATACGAGGCGGGCGTGAAATACGCGAGGCCTACTTTCCGATCGACGCGGTCCTTTCAGTCGTAACGCAAATGCGTGACGGTGGCTCGATCGAAGTTGGAACTGTCGGACGAGAGGGAGTATCGGCGATCCCACTGTTGCTCGGGGCTACCACGTCTGCAAATGAGAGCTATTGCCAGGTTCCTGGACGCGCCGTAGTCGTTAGCAGCGACCACTTTCGAAGACTGCTTAGCGCAGAGGACAGTCGTTTTCGTAGCGTTCTCGATCGATTTCTTCAAGCGTACGTGAATATGCTGGGGCAGCTCGCTGCCTGCAACGGAAAGCATAACATCTATCAAAGGTGCGCCCGATGGCTCTTGTTGACACACGATCGTGTAAACTCGGCTAACATCGCACTGAGCCACGAATACCTCGCAATGATGCTGGGTGCGCGCCGTTCAGGCGTGACAGTCGCGGCAGCGGCCCTCCAGAAAGCCGGATTCATCCGCTACGCTCAAGGACATATCGTGATTCTCAATCGGGCTGGCCTGGAAGAGGCCTCATGCGAGTGTTACGCTGTGGCGCGCGAGCAGTTTGGACCCTTACTTGGAATGAACGAACTGAGCGAGACGAAAAGAATCCCCAGCATCAGCCGGGGATTCTTCTTCGCTCAGTGTCGATTAGCCATTGACTCGTTAGCTCCGAGCGCTTATGTAGCACGCTGGTGGTATCTAGCGGCGATTTTCTAGACGAAAACTGTGAATAGTGTCGTCAATCAGAGTTACCGCCCCCGACTGTGCCAAGAGCCGTCCCTTCGCTACTACACCGCTGCCGGCTGAGATCGAGGCTGCCGCCATAATCGTACCCCGAAACTCGGAAGCCGTATTGAGTGTCGCTGAGCTGCCGACCTGCCAAAAGACGTTGCAGGCATTGGCCTCATGGATCAGTTCGACATGGCTCTGAACGGCTGTCGTTAGGGTAGATGGTATCTGGAAAATGAACACACTTTTCGAGTTGTTCTGCCCGTCGAGTTTGACAGTCCCAGTGATTCCAAGTGTGGTGAGGGCGTTATACAACCCAGGCGTGATTGTCGTTCCTCCGATGTCGGCGGGTATCGCCTTCGGATTTTTGAGCGCCAGGGTGTAGTTATATCCGATGGCCAAGTCAGCTTGCGCCTTCGCCGCAACTGGACCGCCAGCATAGATTTTTCCGTCCTCCACGACTCCAGGGCCAAAGCCAGTGATGCTTGTTCCGGGAGAAACTCCGAGATTGCCGATGAGGACCGTCAATCCGGTACTGGTGACCGTGGAATCCCCCAGAACCGCAAACGACGCAGCAGATGCAAGCGGCACGTCGCCCTTTACGGTCGGGCAAGATCGTTCAATATCTGGACCTACGAAGGTGTTGTCTCCCAGTGCGAGGTGCTCCATGCTCGGTGTTTGTGCGGGCGGAGCAAAGCCTGAGTTACCACCACCGTTGCCGTTGCCGCCGCTGCAGCCAGCCAGCAACGTAACGATGGCACTAGCGCTTAACGCATAGTTAAAGAATTTGAAGTACGCATTTCGGGCTACTTTCTGTGAGTCGGACGCCCATAGATGAGCTGACTCAGAGCCCAAGTATATTCTGCCTAAGATTTAATTGCCGTACGTTATAGCGCAACCGAATTACCGGCTCGTACGGCACTACCCCAAGGCCGATGCCTGCGTGACGACGTCGTCCGGCCCACCGCGTACTATGACTTTCCAAATCACACTCGAAGCATCTGCGCACGATCAATGTGATCGCGTCGAACTTCGATTCCGTTCGCTCGGGTACGAACGTTTGCAAGAGAATACGCAACGCAGAACGGCGAGCTACCTCGTGTGGGCGTTGCTCGTACGACGCAAGGAACGTTAGTGCCACTTCAACGGCTACGCGCTGCTTGGGCAAATGCGAACCGATGCCTAACCGACCGTTGCGCTGCGTAAAGCAGCGTGATGTGTGTATCGCCTTATTGGTCCGCTATCGCTCCGCGGCCAAAAAGAGATTCCATCAGTTCAATGAATGATTGCATGACGATCGGGGACCAATCCTTTTCATTAAGTTGAATGATACAATCCAGAGCCTTAGCCGGCGTATCGCATTGATCAAGCGAGAACCAGTAATATCCGCCGCGTTTAGGATCGCAGTCCTCGCAACGAATCTGCCACATCCTATTGCGCAGCGCTTCAGCCGGCTCGGGCGAGCGTTCAAAGCCAGCGAAGCTAGTGAAGCTAGTTCTTCCTGTTGCCCCTTCGCCGCTTGACAACTCTCCCGTAAGAGTATCGACTCGCGTATTTTTTTGACCGTTGTTTTCCACGGTCGCGCAAAGAACTTTATCGATCGTCATCTCGTCAATGCGTCGCTTGCCGCCACATGAAGGGCAAGCTAATATTAGCGGCAGCTTACGCCTCACAAAGTAACCAGCTCTTCACGATTGGCTCCCCTCATAGGTTTCGCGGTTCTCCCCACTGGTTTACGTTTGTCCGACCACGATGTTTTGATTTCCTTGGTACCTTTGTACCTGTGTATGAGGATATACGAGCGGCCCTTCACGTTGTCGGCGAACGTCTGCCGGCGGTCAGCCATCCGTCGGCCAGGGTAGGCGAACAAGATGATGACTACGATGTCCTTTTATGCGATTTCATTTGGTGAATCCAGGTTAAAATTCGCCAATTCCAGGTACCGCTGGTCCTCCCTTACGTCGGCGCTTACGCGCTGACGCGCGTGCCGAGGATGGGTTGGTTCAGCCTGGCTCATGCGTACCAATTCCGAGGCCAAATACTCAAGCGCATCGGGCGCGGAGATGCCGTCTTCTCGAGCTGGCACATCGTAAGTATGGCTCTCTCTGCCTCTGGCACGCTAATGAAAGTCTTACGCTTGGCGACATTTGGCGGCGGTGGTCTTCACGCGCGTCCAAACGCGCTCCATCGGAGTGGTCATGGCTGGCCTTTCTCTCGCGGAAATGCGGATTGGCCGCCACGGAACCCACGGTCAAAGCGTACTAAAGTGAGGTGCTCCGCATAGCGCGATTCAGTCTGGCCGCATGGGCACAAGGGTGGCATAGACAGCCCGCGCGACGAAGGCTCCCGGGCGTTACCAACTCCGCGTGGGGCATTTTCCGACCCGACGCTAGGCCTTGGGCGAGTGGCTCCGCTCTTGGGGTGAGTGAAGGCTGGGCCGGGAGCTATCGTCGCCGACGAAAGCTGTTGTAGACTTCGATCAGGCGATTTATTTCCAAATTAGCATCCATGTATGCAAGCCGCGCTGACTCGAACTCGTCTGAATCTACGTCGTGCACTGCAAACCACGCCTCCCACGTATGCTCTTGCGCCTCGCGTGCGGCTTGGATAGCGTCGAGCACTGCTTGCTGCGACTTAAATTCGTTCTCACGTTCATGCATGGCAATTTTAACTCCGTGCGCGGCGCCTGCGGTTGATCCCTTCGAGTCCTTAACAAAGGAACTCTCCTGCGATCGCAAGCAAGCTGATGAGGTACGAGGCACACCGCACTCCTTGTGGGAGCGGCGCGCTTCCCGTCGAAGTCGTCGGTCGGAGGTACGTTTTCATGATGGTATTGCGGGTTGGCCGTCGCTGCGTGATGGCCGGACTGATGGTTTCTTTGGCCGCATGCGGCGGCCAGCCGGTCACGCCGGGCTCGTTGCCTGGCGTTTCGTCCGTCGCCCAGCCGACTGTGCTCGCTTTGGGGCTCAAAGGTTCCAAGCAGAACCTGCTTTACGTGTCGAGCAACCTAAAGTCCACACCAGAGTTGCTGATTTATACCTACCCTTTGGGTCGTCTTAAGGAGAGAACGGGCAAGTCGCTAAGAATCCCGGCCGGCGAGTGTGCCGATCGCAAAGGCAATGTGTATGTCACGAACCAGGACTCCAGTGGGTCGAGCTCGAGCGTCCTCGAGTATGCTCATGCTGGTACGAAGCCGATCAAGACGCTCACCGTTAATGGGTCCGCTGCAGAGTGCTCGGTGGATCGAACCAGCGGCGACCTCGCCGTGGTTTCGTCGCGCCTCGCGGTCTTTCGTGGGGCACACGGAAGCCCGACCTACTATCCCTTTCCGAACGGCTTCGACAGCGCTGCCTGCGACTACGACAACAAAGGCAACCTATTCGTCAACGGAGTCGCCAAGCTCAAACCGCATCGCGCTGCCCTCCTCAAGCTCTCCGCGGGCCACAGCCACTTCGAAACGGTCGACATACCGCCGATCACGGAAGCGAGCCCGCCTGGTCATGTGCGCTGGGACGGCAAATATCTCGTGGTCGGCGACGGCTACAGTGCGCTCTACCAACTCGAGGTCAACGGAACCAAAGCAAAAAACGTTGGAATCATAGGGCTCTATGGCTCGGCCAACCTCCTCTCGCTTTGGATCGCAGATGGCTTCGTCGTCGGGGGCAACTTTGGCAGCTCGACGGTGATGATCTGGAACTATCCGGGCGGCGGTCAGCCCAGCAAGGTCCTGCTAAAAACCGGGCGCGGCGACGGAGTCGCCGTATCGGTCTGGCCTCCAAAATAGGCGAGTGAGCGCCCGTACGCCGTAACTCCTGGCGAGCGACCGGTTCAGCACGATTCTAACTCAACGTCGCGGTTGCGTTAACGCGTCAACGCCCTAGGCGCGTGCCATAAATCGTACACGAAAGCGGCCGCCTTCAAGCGGCCGCCTCCTAGTGTACTTTCGGCGAGGCCTCGTAGGACGATGAGTAAAACGACTCTGGACTTTTCGACATCCGTGTGCCGCGCGGAGCGCGGCGCCATTTTACCGCTCATGGCCCTAACCCTCGCGGTCCTCATGGGTTTTGCCGGTCTCGCCGTCGACGTCGGTTATTGGGAGTACCAGCAGCGTCAGCAGCAGAACGCAGCGGATGCCGCTGCGGTGGGCGGCGCACAACAACTGGTCTACTCCAACTGCGCCGACTCGGGCGCCGCCAAAAGTGCCGGTCAAGGCGACGCGTCGAACAATGGCTTCACCGACGGATCGAACGGCGTCACGGTGACCATTCAGAATCCGCCGCAATCGGGTCCCTTTTCCGGCAACAACTGCGCGGTCTACGCGCAGATCACGCGAACCGGCGTCCCGTCGTATTTCAGCCGCCTCTTCGGCTACGGATCGGGCGTGGCGGAGACGACGCAAGCCGTGGGCATCGTCTCCTCCGACAACCCCGGCTGCCTGTATCTGCTGAGCCAAGCCGCTACATTGAACCTGAACGTCGACGTCGTGGCCGCGCCGAAATGCAACATCCTCGCCAACAGCTCGACCGTCGAGACGCTCGGAGCCGTCATAGACGTGAAGAGTTTCGGCTACGCGCACGCGCTCCATGAGAACCTCCTCACCCTGTTCCTGGGCGCCCAGCCAAAACCGATGCTTCCGGTCGCGGATCCGTGTCCGGAGATCACACAGTGCGCGTACCTCGCCGCCAACCCGCCGTCCACGACAGGCTGCACGTCGTTCGTTTATAATTCGGTTCTACCCACGACGGTGAATCCGGGCTGCTACAGCACATTCGAAAACAATCTCGGGATCGTCACGATGAACCCAGGGCTGTACGTGTTCACCGGACCCGTGAACAATACCGGAGTGCTGATTGGGAACGGCGTGACGATGTACGCCGCGTCCGGCGCTGGACCCGTCGGCCTAAACGGGAGTGCGGCATTGCTGGCCCCGCCGACCTCGGGGAGCACCGCCGGCGTACTCTACTATCAGGTGCCGTCGAACACCAATCCGGTCGCGTTCAACGCTTCGGTGAATTTGAGTCTCGCCGGTCTGATCTACGCACCCGGCGCAACCGGCGAGATATTGGGTCAAGCGAACATCACCTTCGGGCAATACGTGGTCTTCGTCTTGTCGAACCTACAGACGCTCGTCGGTGTGAATCTCACGCTTCCCGGTCCTCCCAACGGCCTGTCGCTGATCAAACGGGCCGCGCTCGCGGAATGAGTCGCACGAGCGCGAAGCGCGGGGAGTCTGGAGCGAGCCTCGTCGAGTTCGCCGTGACTGCGCCGATAGTGGCGTTTCTGCTCGTCGGATTGATCGAGATCGGCCGCTTCATGTTCTTCTCCATTCTCGCTGCCAACGCGGCCCGCGCCGGCGCACAGTACGGCGCGCAAGATCTTACGACGGCCTACGATACGAGCGACATCACGAACGCGGCACTCCAAGACGGACAAAGCCTATCGAACTGGACCTCGTCGGGCGGCCGGATCACCGTACAGCAACTGTGCGCGGTCAGCGGTGGAGCGCCCGCGCCGTGTACCACGGGGAATACGACCGCGCCGCCGCAAAACACCATCTACTATGTCAGCGTTCAGGTCACCGGGGTCTTCAATACGCTTCTCAACTACCCGGGACTTCCGAACTCGGTCCCAATTAGCGGCAGTTCGATGCTGCGGGTCATCACTCAGTGAGACCGTCGTCGCGATAGATACGTTCCTCCGGTTTGCACCTTGTTCGAGGGATGTGCCGGCCGCCCACCCCGGCCTAGGTGGCCTGTTCGACCGAGCTCATTATGGGTAATATCGGGCATGCCGCTGATTGAAATCGTCGTCGTCCTCATCGTGGTCGGAGTGCTCCTGTGGCTGATTAATACCTACATCCCGATGGCCTCGGCCATAAAGTCGCTGTTGAACGCGGTCGTCATCATCGTGCTGATCGTGTGGATCCTCAAGAGCTTCGGGCTCTGGTCCTATATCACGAACCTGCGGGTCGGTAAATAGCCGAATCGGCGAGTACGCTCGGGTGGGCTCGCCGATTCATCTTTGAAATCGCGCCCGCAGCGCTACGGCTTCGTGATCAGCAGTCCGGTCGGGAGCGACACGCCGTTGGTCAGCTTCGCGTACGAGGAATACTGTCCACGCTTGTACGCGTAGACAGCGGGCGGCGACGACAGATCCGACTGCACGACGGTCCCATGCGGCTTGCCAGTGTTCTCGATGCTGACGGCGTATGGATCCGCAAAGCCGGTGATGGTCTGGATCGGCGTCGTCGAGCCCAGGTTGTACACTTCGACCTTCTTTCCCTCGCCATCGGTCACCCACATAATTTTCGTCGTGATGTCGATGGCGACGCCCAGCGGTTCTTCTAGATCTTGCAGTGCGAGGTCCTGAACGGTTGTCGAGCCAGCCGGAAGCTCGAAAACCTTATCGACTCCGAAGTCCGCAATGTACAGGTTTCCGCTCGCATCGAGCGCGAGGCCGAACGGATCAGCCATGCAACTGCACGTGATCGTCTTCGAAGGCGACGTGCTGCCGAATGGATACTCGGTGATTGAGGCCGGGTAGTTGCTGACGTACAGCGTTCCGCTGGAATTGATGGCCAGTCCGAGCGGATTGCTGATCCCGGTGGTGATCTTGGTCTTCAACGTGGTCGAGCCCTTCGCGAACTCCTCCACGTCGTTTCCACCGCAATTGTCGGCGACGTACAGCGTACCGTGCTTATCCGCCGCCATTCCGTAGGGGCAGCCGGCAGATACGTGAATCGTCGCGATCGGCGCGGGATTGCTCGCCAGTTGCTTGGTTTTGTAGATGTTGACCGCCTTGAGGGCCTGATCGCCTTCGAACACGAGCGATTTAAGCGTCGAATACGTCGGGTGAATGGAATTCGGAACGATCGCATGATGCGCAGTCGGTGCGAACGGCATGCCGCGGTGCACAACATGGGAATACGGCGAAAAGGATTGCGCGGTGGGCGATGTCGGTCCGCTTCCCGCGGCGCATCCGGCAATGCCAAAGAGTGCGGACGCTGCGACCGCCCGGTGCAGTGCTCTAGAATACATAGGGGCGCCTCCGTTGGAATCGAGTAGCGAGAGGCCGGGGTCTTTGCGGGCCCGCTTCCCTTACCCTGCGGGTGGAGCGACCCGTTCGAGCATGGCGTATTCGTGTTCCGTCAACGTTACGTGCGCGGCCGCGACGTTTTCGGCCAGATGCTCGAGCGAAGACGTGCCGGGGATCGGCACCGTCGCTCGCGAGTGTCGCAGCAGCCATGCCAGCGCCACTTGAAAAATCGTCGCGCCATGCGCCGCGGCGATGGGCTGAAGGGCGTCGACAGCCGCGATGTCGCCGGCGTCGAGCGGAAAATACGCTATAAACGCTAGCCCCTTGTCCTCGCAGTACCCGAGAACTCGCTCGCTCGAGCGGTTGCCGACGTTATAGTTGTTTTGCACTGACGCGATCTCGACGACCCGCTCGGCCTGGCGCAGTTGCTCGAGGTTAACGTTGGATAATCCGATGAAACGAATCTTCCCATCGTCCCGGAGCTTGCGCAGCGCTCCAATCTGCTCCGCAAGCGGCACCTTCGCGTCTGTCGCGTGCAGCTGGTAGAGATCGATGCACTCGAGCCGCAGCCGGCGCAGGCTGCCCTCGCAGGCTTCGATCAAGTGCTCGGGGCGCCCGTCGCGCTCCCATTCCGTCGGGCCGGGGCGAGTCGAGCCGCCTTTGGTTGCGATCACCAAGCCCGAGGGATAGGGATGCAGGGCCTGCGCGATCTGCTCCTCGTTGACGTGCGGGCCGTACGCGTCCGCCGTGTCGATGAAGTCGACGCCGAGTTCAACGGCGCGGCGCAAGACGCGTAAAGCGTTCTCGCGATCCTCGGGCCATCCCCAGACGTGCTTCCCGCATAACCGCATCGCTCCGAACCCAGTGCGGTTAACGGTGAGCGTGTCCCCGATCGTTAGCTTGCGCGCCACGTTCATGCTCGCTGCTTCTTGGCGATATGAAAAAGACCGCTCGCGTTACGCGAGCGGTCTGAATCCTACACAGTTGTCGGAAGTTTACTTGCCGACGGGACGGTTCGGCATCGGCGTCGCGGCCTTAAAGGTCGCCTCGGCCTGCTTCTGGCTGTCGACCATCATCTCGGCGATCTTCAGCGTGAAGGCCTTGCGCAGCTCGAGCAGCTGGCTGGCGAAGCCGAACGAAAGCTCGACGAGCTGGGTCGGCGTCGGGATGTTCTCGAGCGCCGGCATGCTGCCCGGATTCTCGGTCATCTCCTTGGTGAACTCGCGGAACGATTTCATGGCATTGAGGCTGGCGTCTTGGGTCTGCTTGATCGCGCCCAGGCCCTCTTCCTGAAACTTGTTCATATACTCGGTTACGTTGACGGACATGGTTGAAACGGTTCTCCTCTCGGTGCTGTTGGCGTGTGCTAAGTATACCAAGCACGTGCTGTGCTTGTCAATCCTTCTTCGACTCCGCTCAGGATGACAACGTAGGCGGCAGGCTCAGGACGAGAAGGCTGGCGCTTGCCTACTCGCGGCCGATGAAGCTCCGATAGATCCGGATAATCGTTTCTTTTTGGTCGACGGTGAGCTGCGGGTCGAGCTTCACGGCGTGCTCGACCCCATGGTGGCTTTCGTCCCGGCTCGGGTGAATCATCGAGCAGACCGGCCTGGGCGTACATCGTCTCGGCCGACATGTGCAGCGCGTTGGCGATGTTCTTGAGCACGTCGGCGGACGGCTTGTAGAGGCCACGCTCGACCTGGCTCAGATACGGATTGGAGATCTTCGCGATCTCGGCGAGCTGGCGCATCGAGAGGTTGGCCAGCTCGCGCTGGCTGCGGATGAAGTCCCCGAGGCTGTGCCAGGCCGCGCCCGGGCCGCCCTTCTCCTCGTCGCTCATGACCGCGCTATGCTTCGACTCCCAGCCGCTCGAGCACTATCGAACTGATCGCCCGACTCGTTGCGCACGTAGCGGCCGGGTGCGGGCTCGCCCTCCGGCAACGGATACGGCGCCCGCAGCGGGCCGCCGTGCGCCTCGGCCCACTCGGCCCAGTCGATCCACCAGGACCCATTGTGGCGGTCGGCCGTCTCGAGCCACTCGTCCGCGCTCTCTCCCCGCAAGGCGCGCGGCTTGGTATAATGCCACGTCTTCTTCGCGCCCGGCGGATTGACGATGCCGGCGATGTGCCCGGAGTTGGTCAGCACGTACTTCGACTCGCCCCCGACGTGCTGCGTCGTAAGGTACGTCGCGCGCCACGGCGCGATGTGATCGTTCTCCGCTCCGAGGACGTAGAGCGGCGTCAGAATCTTCCCGAGGTCGATCGGCGTGTCGTCGATCGAAAACGCGTTGGGCTTGACGATCGCATTGTGCAGATAGCACGCGCGCAGGTATTGCGAGTGCATGGCGACCGGCATGCGCGTCGAGTCGTTGTTCCATGCCAAGATGTCGAACGCGGGCGGCTGCTTGCCCTTGAACCAATTGTTGACGACGTAGCTCCAAATCAAATCGCTCGAACGCATCCAGTCGAACGTGCGCGCCATCTCGGCCGGGTCGAGATAGCCGCGTTCGCGCATACGCTGCTCGAGCCGCGCGATCGTGTCCTCGTCGGTGAAGACGCCGAGGTCGCCCGGGATGCTGAAATCCACGAGCGTGTTCGTCAGCGTCGTCGATGCGATCCGTTCGCCCTGACCGTGCGCCGCGAGGTATGCCAACGCGACGAGGGCCAGCGTTCCGCCCAGGCAGAGCGCCATGACGTTGACGCGCGGGGCGCCGGTGATCTCCTGCACGACGTCCAGTGCCGCCAGCACGCCCTCGCGGAGATAGTCGTCCATCGTGTAGCGAGACATGCTCTCGTCCGGGTTGCGATACGAGATCATGAACGTCTGGTGTCCGTGCTTGACCGCCCATTCGACGTAGGAGCGGCCCGGGGCCAAGTCCATGATGTAAAACTTGTTGATCCACGGCGGGCTGCACAGCAACGGCACCGCGTGCACCTGCGGCGTCTGCGGCTCGTAGGCGATCAGCTCGATGAGCGCGTTGCGGTACACCACGCGTCCGGGCGTCGCGCCGATGTTGACGCCCAGTTCGAAGCCGGAGCGGTCGACCTGGCGCGGATACCCGCCGTTGTTGGCAACGTCGTCGAGGAAGTTTTGCAGCCCCTTCACGAGGCTCAGACCGCCCGATTCCGTCGCCTCTTTCACGACTCCCGGATTGAGCCACGGCACGTTGCTCGGCGCAAACGCCTCGCACATGAGCTGCATCGCGAAACGCGCCTTGCGCCGAGTCGCATCCGGAAGACGCGCGGCGTCCACGAGCTGCAGCGCCGCCTGCGTGCGCGCCTGATAATCTTCGACGAGGCCGGCCAGGAGCGGATTCGTGCGCCATTCCGGTTCGGCGAAGCGCTTGTCGGCGGGTGCCGATAGGCTCGCGTCGTCGTCGAGCTGGCCACCCAAACGGCGCAGCATGTTCATCGCGACGTTCTGCTCTGCCAGCGCCAGCCCGGTAAGCCACGTGCTCATGCGCAAGGGATCCATCATCACGTCGGTGACGACCGCGCGCAACGCGTCACCGAGCGACGCCGGATCGAGGCCGGTGACGTCGACGCCGTAGCGGAGCTCTTCGGGTGCGATGTTCACTTACATGTACCAGCCGCCGTTGATGTTGTAGACTGCGCCGGTGATGTACCCCGCCTTCTCGTCGAGCAGGAAGCGCACTAGCCGGGCGACCTCCTCGGGCCGGCCGAGGCGCCGCTTGGGCGTCTGCGCGATGGCGTTCTCGATGGCCTCCGACGGCATAGCCTTGGTCATGTCGGTGTCGATGAAGCCGGGCGCTACGGCGTTAACCGTGATGCCTTTCTTGGCGACCTCGAGCGCGACGGTCTTGGTCAATCCGATCAGCCCGGCCTTCGCCGCGGCATAGTTCGCCTGGCCGAAGTTCCCGCTCTCGCCCACCACGGAGCTGATGTTGACGATGCGTCCGAAGCCGCGCTCGAGCATCGCGTCGAGGACGGCCTTGATCATAAAAAACGGCCCCGAAAGATTCACTTGCAGGACCGCTTCCCATTCGTCGACCGTCATCTTACGGACGGTGCGATCGCGGGTGATCCCCGCGTTGTTGACCAAATAATCGATGCGTCCGTGCCTGTCGAGCACGTCGGCGACCGCCGCACGACAGCGATCGTAGACGCTGACATCCGTCTCGTAGAATTCGATCCTCGAGGCTGCTCCGTTGAGATGGGCGGCGAGCCGGTGCGTCCTGGCTTCGTCCTCGGGAAGACCGAGCACCGCGACGCTCGCGCCGTCCTCGGCTAGCAGCGTGCTGACCGCCCCGCCGATGCCGCGCGAGCCTCCGGTCACGATGCCGACCCGTCCCTTGAAAGGTAAACTACTCACGCGCTAGATTTACCCAGCGTTGCGCTCTCTCCCTTGTTCGACCTTTATCGCATCGGCCGGGTCGGGGGGCACCTCGTTTTGCCGACCCGCGCTACGGGTATCCTAACGCGGACTTAGGGAGGCATGATGAGTAAAGATCCGTTAGACAAAGCTGCAAACGCAATCAAGAAGATCACCGACGACGTGCGCGATTCGGTGCATGAAGCGGGCCATCGCTCCGCGGCGGAAGGCGAACGTGCGAAACGCGACGTGGCCGGCAACGAGATGACGCCGGGCGAAAAGGCCGGCTCGGTGCTCAACGAGGCGAAACACCGCACGCAGGCTGAGATCGACGCGGCGAAGCAGCGCGTACGCGACAAGACGTAGCGCCGGGGCGCTACATATCGAGTCCGCCGTTGATCGAATAGACCGCCCCGGTGATGTAGCTCGACTCGTCTTCCAGTAGGAAGCGCACTACGCGGGCTACCTCTTCCGGGCGGCCCAGCCTGCGTTGCGGGATTTTCTCGACGACCTTGGCGAGGGCCGTCTCCGGAATCGCGGCCACCATCTCGGTCTCGATGAATCCCGGCGCCACGGAGTTCACGGTAATTCCCCGCTGCGCCATCTCGAGCGCCAGGCTCTTGGTGAATCCGAACAGCCCCGCTTTCGACGCGGCGTAATTCGCCTGTCCGATGTTCCCCGTCTCGCCGATCACCGAGCTGATGTTCACGATCCGTCCGGATCCGCGTTCGATCATGTGTTCGAGAACCGCCTTGGTCATCTGAAACGCGCCGGAGAGATTGACGTCGAGCACTTGATGCCAATCGTCGATGGTCATCTTCCGGACCGTCTTGTCGACCGTGATCCCCGCGTTATTCACCAAATAATCGACGCGGCCGAAGCGATCGAGTACTTCTTTGACGACGCGGTTGCAATCGTCGGCCTCGTCGACGCGTCCCTGATGGATGGACACGGTCGCGCCCTTGCCGGCCATCTGCTCCGAAAATTTCTCGGCGCTCTCCCTCCCGCGGTTGTAGCCCGCGGCGACCGATGCGCCGCTCGCGGCCAGCATCTCCGTGATGGCCGCGCCGATTCCGCGCGTGCCGCCCGTCACCAATGCCACTCGACCCTGAAACACGATAGCCCTCCGTTCGTGACGGCGCCGGATGCGCACCGCGTAGGCGGTCTTTACTCGCTGGTTCGTAAAGAGCCCTCGTTGGAGACGATGAGCCCGGCGGCCGATCGGCGAAGGCGCCGCGCATAATGACCACGCGCGCGCAACGCCTGGATGCGGGCCGGGCAGCGCGGACGGCATGTCCGCGCTCGCGTCAGGCGACCTGGAAGCATCGCGACGATGCCGTCGATGCGCTCGCCCTGATCGAAGAGTCCAACGCGGGAAGGATCCCGGGCCTCGTGCCCGTGCGCTACGGCCGGATGGCGCAGTCACCGTTCGCGTTCTTCCGCGGCTGTTCGATCGTTCAGGCGCGCGATCTGCTCGCCACGCCCTCGACCGGCGTGACGGTTCAGTTGTGCGGCGACTGCCACATCATGAATTTCGGCGGCTTCGCCACGCCGGAACGGAACCTCGTCTTCGATATCAACGACTTCGACGAGAGTTTTCCGGGGCCGTGGGAGTGGGATGTCAAGCGCCTCGCCGTCAGCCTCGTTCTCGCCGCGCGCGATCGCAGCTTCTCAGGGGACGTCGCCCGCGACGCGGTCCGAAGCGCCGTGGCGTCGTATCGGGAAAAGCTCTTTGGATACTCGCAGCTCTCGCCGGTCGAGGTGTGGTACACGCGAATCGGATTTGACGAGCTGAGCGGCTTCTTTCGGAAGAACATCGGCGCGATCGGCAGCCTGCAGAGCGTCGAACGCTACGCCCGCCGCCGCACGTCGGAGGCGGTCTTTCCCAAACTCACCGCAATCGTGGACGGTCACGCAACGATCCTGGACGATCCGCCGCTCGTTTACCACTTTCACCAATACCTGGACGAGTGGGAGGCAATGATCACGGCGTTCTTCGAGCGCTACCGCCGTACACTCATCGCCGATCGTCAGCGCCTCTTCGAGCACTACGCCTTCCAGGACATCGCCGTGAAGGTGGTCGGCGTCGGAAGCGTCGGCACGCGCTGCGCGGTCGCGCTGTTCCTCGCCGACGGTATCGATCCGCTCTTCCTCCAGATCAAGGAGGCGCGGCGCTCCGTGCTCGAGTCGCCCGACAGCGCGAGTCGCTTCGCGCATCAAGGCGAGCGCGTCGTGAACGGGCAGCGCCTCATGCAAGCCGCCAGCGACATCTTCCTCGGCTGGGCCGAGGTTCCGGGGTCGCAGGACTACTACGTCCGCCAGCTGCGCGACATGAAGGTATCCGTCGATATCGGCACGTTCCGGCCACGCACCCTCATCGATTACGGCGTCGTCTGCGGCTGGGCTCTGGCGCGCGCGCACGCCAAGGCGGGCGATGCGGCGACGATCGCCGGATACCTCGGCCGTGCAGATCGCTTCGATCGCGCCATCGCGCGGTACGCCGCCGCATACGCCGAGCAGGTCGAACGCGATTATGCCGAGTTCAAGGCCGGTATTCAGGCGGGACGCTTTCCCGTCGAGACCGGCGACTTCAAGGACGTCGACTTTCTCCCGTAACCTGAGCAAGACCGCGCGGAAGTAGCGCCCCCCGCGTAGAACTCATCCGGCCCATCTCACGACATCTCGGAGGATTGAACCATGCTCGAATTTCTGTCACGCCGCGCACTCGTCGGAGTCGCGGCGCTCGTTCTCGCAGCCGGATGTTCCAGCAGTTCTAATTCACTCACACCGGGCTCATCGTCTTCTCTCACCTCGCAATCGGTCCACGTGCCGCCGGGAATGCGCCTCTTACCCGGGCCCGTGGTAGCCGGTCCGATCCTCGTGCCCCTCGTTGCGCATCATTCGAACCTTCCGCACGTGTGGCCCGATCGCAGGCGTCACCATCCACAGATCTTATTCTCCTCAGATGCAAACGCCAATGAGGTGCTCCTGTACAATCCGAAGCTCGTCAATCCGTCGCCAAAGGGCTCGATCACGACGGGCCTCAGCACTCCCTTCGGCCTGGCCGTCGACAAGAGCTCGACGCTCTACGTCGCCAATCTCGGCGGCAACACCGTCACGATCTATCCGAAGGGCCACACGTCGCCGAGCCTCACCATCTCGAACGGCATCACCGGCCCGTATGGGGTTGGCGTCGACTCCCAAGGCAACGTGTTCGTATCGAACCTCAACAACAACACGATCACGGCGTACAAGGCTGGCCAGACCTCGCCGTACGAAACGATCAGTTTCAGCAGTGAGGGGCAGGCGGTCGGCCTCAACGTTGACGGCAACGACAACGTCTGGGTGGCGTGCGACACGACGAATGCCGTCTATGAGATCCCCAAGGGATCCTCGACGCCGAAAAACGCTAATCTGAGCGACCTCAGCGGGCCGATCGGCGTCTCGTTCGGCCCAAGCGACGTGATGTACGTGTCGAACTTCGGCTCCAACAACGTCCAGGTCTACGCGTACGGCTCCACGGCGCCCATGCAGACGATTACGACTGGAATAAACGGTCCGACCCAGAACGGGGTCACCCATTCCGGATACTTCTTCCAGTCGAATCAGGACTACAACGTCGTCGGATACAAGCCCGGTCAGATGTCGCCGTTCTCCACCCTCGCCGGCAACTCTAGTCCAGCCGGCATCGCCTCCACGCCGCTCGTCGCTAAGTAGCTCACTAACCCGAAACACGAGAGCGCGCGGCTTACCGGTCGCGCGCTCTTTTCTTTGGCGCCTAGCCGAAGCGGCCGGTAATGTAGTCCTCGGTACGCCGATCGCTCGGCGTGGTGAAGAGCTTCGCCGTATCATCGACCTCGATGAGCCGGCCAATGCCGCTTTCATCGGCCAGCATGAAGGCGGTAACGTCGGACACACGTGCCGCCTGCTGCATGTTATGCGTCACGGCGACGATGGTGAACCGTTCGGCGAGTGACGCCATGAGTTCTTCGATCACGGCGCTCGCGATCGGATCGAGCGACGCGGTCGGCTCGTCCATCAGAAGCACCTCGGGCTCGGCCGCGACGGCGCGCGCAACGCAGAGCCGCTGCTGCTGTCCCCCGGAGAGCCGCAGCGGGCTGCTCTTGAGCTTGTCCTTGACCTCGTCCCAGAGCGCCGCGGCGCGCAGCGCGTGCTCCGCGCGCTCCAGTTTCTGGGCGCGACTGAGACCGCGCCCGCCATATGCCATCGTGTTGTCGACGATCGAGAGCGTCGGGAACGGATTGGGCCGCTGAAAAACCATGCCGATTCGGCGCCGAATCGCCATCGGATCGACGTCGCCGTCGTAGATGTCTCGGCCGTCCAGCAAGACGCGCCCCTCGACGGCCGCGTCGAAGCTAAGCTCGTGGATGCGATTGAAACAGCGCAACAGCGTCGTCTTGCCGCAGCCCGATGGCCCGATCAGCGCCGTGACTGCCCTACGCCGAAACGCGATCGACACGTTGCCGACCGCCTTGCGTTCGCCATAGTAGGCGCTCAAGTCGTGGGCGGCGAGGAGCTCGTCGGCCACAGCCTTCCCGATCACGCCTCCAAGCCTCGCATGGCTCTGCTCAGCATGAACCGGGCGCCCAAACTCAAAACGAAAACCGCCACGATCAAGAGCAGTGCGCCACCCCAGGCCTGGGCTTGCCAGCTCGGATACGGCGAGATGGCATAGGTAAAGACTTGCAGTGAGAGCTCCGCCATTGGGTTGCTCGGATTCGTCTCCCAGAACTGACTGCCGAAGGCCGTGAAGAGCAGCGGCGCCGTCTCGCCCGTCACGCGCGCGATCGCCAGCAGCAGGGCAGTTATGATTGCCGGCATCGCGGTTGGAATCACGATTCGTACCGTGGCGCGGAAATTTGACATGCCGAGCGCCAGCGCGCCCTCGCGCACGGTTTGCGGCACCGAACGAATCGCTTGCTCCGATGTACGCACCAGCAGCGGCAGCATCAATATCATAAACGCAAACGAGGCAGAGAACGCCGAAAAGTGCTTGAACGGTGCCACGAGTAACGCATAGGCGAAGAGGCCAATGGCAATGCTTGGTATTCCCGAGAGGACGTCCGCGAGGAATCTCAGCGTTTCGGGTATTATGCCGCGCCCGAACAGCGCGAGATAGATCCCCGTCAATAGCCCAATTGGCACAGCCATCAGCGTTGCGATACCTATGATGATGCCGCTGCCTACGATGCCGTTAACGACCCCGCCGCCAGAGACGCCGATTGGATGCGGAAGCTGGCTCAGGAACTGCCAGTTAATCGCACTGATCCCTTGGCGCAGGACATAGCCCAGAATCGCCAACAGGGAGACCGCGCCCAATATCGCGCAGCCCAACGTCAACGCCGTCCCAAGCAGCGCATAAATGCGCCGGCGACCGAGGTACCGATAGCGCGCCGCCAAGTCTCGCTCCGCTAAGGCTTCCACGAGTTCACCATGGGCTAGATGCGCTCGGAGCCTCGCACGCTCCAAATCATCAAGCGGGCGATGGCGTTGACAATTACGCTAACAAAGAACAGGATCAATCCCAGCTCTATCAGCGCGCTAATGTAGACGTCTGTTGTCGCTTCCGTAAATTCATTCGCGATAACGCTGGCAAGTGTATATGACGGCGCAAACAACGACGCCGAGATCTCCGGCCGGTTCCCGATGACCATGGTCACGGCGATCGTCTCGCCCAGAGCTCGACCCAGCGCCAAGATGCACGCACCGAATATTCCGACGCGTGCCGCCGGGAGCACCACGCGCATCGCCGTTTCCCACTTGGTCGAACCCAAAGCGGTCGACGCTTCGCGCAAGTCTCGAGGAATTGCCGCAACTACGTCGCGAGAGATCGCGGTCACCGTCGGGACGATCATCAGCGCCAGTATCAGTCCACCCGTGAGCAGACCCACTCCGTAGATCGGCCCGGAGAAGATCGGAAGCCACCCAAGTACGTGCTGGAGTGCCGGCCCGATGGCGGTTCGCACGAAAGGCGCGAGCACGAAGAGGCCCCAGAGACCATACACGACGCTGGGAACCGCGGCCAGGAGCTCGATCAGGAACGACAACGGCGCCGAGAGCCAGCGCGGCGCGAAGTCGGCCAAGAAAACCGCGGCCATGATGCCCACGAACGCCGCGAGCACGATCGCGATGAACGAGGTCACGACCGTGCCGTAGATCATCGGCAGCGCGCCGAACTTGCTGGTCAACGGATCCCAGGCGCTCTTCCAAATGAATGAGGGCCCGAACGCGACGATCGATTGCCACGAGCCATGGACTAGTGTGACGAATAGTCCGATGATCAGCAGCGCGAAGACAAAGCTCCCCCCGTAAACGACCGCGGCAAAGCCGCGATCGGTGGGACTAACGAAACGCGCTACGTGCCGAAATCGAGGCTCAGCCGTCATGAGCGTCGTCCCCTGAGCGATGTCACCCTGAGCTTGTCGAAGGGCGAAGCGTCAGCGCTGCATCTGCTTGAGTGTCGCTTCGGCTGCGGCTTGCACGTTCGCGGGCAGCGGCACGTAATCGACGGACTTAGCATTGGACTGCCCTTGAGGTCCGACGAGCCACGAAAGAACGTTGTAGAGCAGCTTTGCGCGAGCCGGATCGGCCGGCTTCTTATAGACCATCACCCAAGAATAGCCCGATATCGGATACGATTTTGCACCCGGCGCGTCGACGATCGAAAAATTCGTCGAGCTCACTTCCGGCTTCGTGGCTGCGGCCGCGGCGACGGTGTCTTCCGAGCATGCGACCCACTTGCCGGCGCGGTTCTGAATCATAGCCGCCGGCATCTTGTTCTCGACGACGTACGCAAGCTCAACGTAGCCGATGGATCCGGGCGTGCTGCGGACTTGTCCTGCGACGCCTTCGTTGCCCTTCGCGCCGACGGCGCTCGGGGCCGGCCACGACACGCTTTTGCCAGTGCCGACCTTGCTCTTCCACTCCGCCGAGACATGGCTCAGGAAGTCGGTAAAGATGTAGCTCGTTCCCGAGCCGTCGGAGCGATGCACGACGACGATCGCCGTGTCGGGTAGGCTCACGCCCTTGTTGAGTCTAGCGATCTGGGGATCGTTCCACTTCAGGATCTTGCCGAGATAGATGTCGGCGATCACCTGGCGGGTGAGCCGAAGGGTGGCGGTCACGCCGGGCAGATTATAGGCGATCGCCGCGCCCCCTAGCGTCACCGGAATCTGAAGGACCGGCTGTCCGGCTCGAGCCAGTTCCGCCGCACTCATAGGAACGTCCGACGCACCGAAGTCGACGGTCTTTGCGGTAAACTGCTGTATCCCGCCCCCGCTGCCGATCGACTGATAGTTGACGGTCACGTCGGCGTTCTTAGCGCTAAAGATGTAAAAGGCTTTCGAGAAGAACGGATAATCGAAGGTTGATCCTGCCCCGGTAAGCTGCGTTGCGGCTGCCGCCGGCGCGCACAAGGCTGCGGCTACGGCCAGCGCTCCGAAACGGCGAATCCACGATCCTGTCACTGAAAAAAGCTCCTTTGGCGAAGAGAGAAGGGGCCCTGAGTCATAAAGTCGAGGGGTGTCTTAGTTGTAATCCAGCTCGATTAACCCCATGTTAAGGCCGACGAGCCCCGCGGCGAGGACGGCCTGCCCAGGCGCGTCTTAGGCTGCCCTGTCATCCTAAGCTCATCGACAGCTGCCCGAACTGCGAAGGATGACCGAGCTACTCACTCCGAAACCGCGCCCGATGATCGCGGAAGCGACTTCTGACGAGCGCCGACCGTCGCTCGCCGAACTGCGCCATACGGCGGCCCACGTGCTGGCCTATGCCGTGCAGGACCTCTTTCCCGAAGCCAAGCCCACGATCGGGCCGGCCATCGAGAACGGCTTCTATTACGATTTCGACCGGCCGACGCCGTTTTTACCGGAAGACCTCGAGCGGCTCGAGGCGCGGATGCACGAGATCGTGGCGGCGGATTATCCGATGACCGGCCGCGAGGTGACGCGCGACGAGGCTATCGCGACGTTCGACGGCAACCCTTACAAGGCGGAGATCGCGCGCGAAATCCCCGCCGATCAACCTATCACTCTCTACACGATCGGCGAGTTCACGGACCTCTGCCGCGGCGGCCACGCCGCCTCTACCGGCCGGATCGGCGCGTTCAAGCTCACCAGCGTGGCCGGTGCGTATTGGCGCGGCGACGAGCACAATCCGATGCTTCAGCGCATCTACGGCACGGCGTGGCGCGAGCGCGAAGAGCTCGACGATTACCTGGCGCGGCTCGAGGAAGCCCAGCGCCGCGATCATCGCCGCCTCGGAACCGAACTCGACCTGTTTTCGATCGAGGAAGAGGCCGGCGGCGGGCTCGTCTTTTGGCATCCCAAAGGCGCGATCGTCCGCAACATCATCGAGAACTTCATCCGCGAAGGCCTGCGCGAACGCGGTTACGAGCCGGTCGTGACGCCGCACATCGCGAGCGAGCGGCTCTACGAAATCTCCGGACATCTCGAGAACTTCGCGGAGAGCATGTTCGGTCCGATCGAGGTCGAGAACCAGCGCTTTCGTCTCAAGCCGATGAACTGTCCCGGCCACATTCTCATCTACAAGAGCCGACTGCGCAGCTACCGCGATCTTCCAGTGCGGTTCTCGGAGTTCGGAACCGTGTATCGCTTCGAGCGCTCGGGCGTATTGCACGGCCTCACGCGCGTCCGCGGCTTCACGCAGGATGACGCGCATCTGTTCTGCTCGCCGGACCAGCTGCAGGCCGAGTTCGAACAGACGCTGGATGAAGCGCTACGCCTGATGCGCGCGTTTGGCTTCGGCACGTTTACGTACGTGCTGTCGCGCCGCGCGCAAGCGGACCGCACCGAGACCGACGCGGTCGCCGAGTCGGCAATCCGCGCCGCGCTCGAGCGCTACGAGCTGCGCTACGAGGTCGACGAAGGCGGGGGCGCATTCTACGGGCCCAAGCTCGACGTGAACGTACGCGACGCGCTTGGCCGACCGTGGCAGCTCGGCACGGTGCAAGTGGACTTCGTCCTGCCTGCTCGCTTCGGGCTCAAGTACCGCGGCTCGGACGGAGGCGATCATTGCCCCGTGATGATCCATCGGGCACTTGCGGGCTCGCTCGAACGTTTCTTTGGTATTCTGATCGAACACTATGGGGGCGCGTTTCCCGTCTGGCTGGCGCCGATCCAAGTCGTCGTCGCGCCGATCACCGAGCACCAAGCGAGCTATGCCCGGGAGGTGGCGACGCGCCTGAGGGCAGCGGGCTTTCGAGCCGAGGTGGACGAAGCCAACGAGAAGCTCGGATACAAGATCCGGCATTGGAAAACCCAGAAGGTGCCGTACATCTTGGTCGCGGGTAAACAAGAGGTTGCAGACGGGACCGTGAACGTCAATCAGCGTGGAATCGACGAGAAACGCACGACGTCGGTTGAGTCCTTCGTCGAGGAGTTGCGCGCAATGATCGAGGCGAAGGAATAAAAGGTGATGAGGTGTGATGCTCGCGCCGTATTTGCGGCGCTCGCACTCGTGTTGGCGTCGTGCCAAGGATCCGGTCTCGATAGCGGAATGGGCGATATGTCTCCGCCCGTCTCGCAGCCCGGTTCGATCGGCGGCATGAACGGTGGCGGCCTATCCAGCAGCATGAACGGTGGAACGCTGGCCGGCCCCACGATCGGTCCGAACGGCCGCGAGGAGCTCACCAGTCCCACGGCCACGCTCGCTCCAAACGAGGCGCAGTATCCGATCGCGCAAGGTCCGAGCGGGATGAAGTGTCCGGCGGTGCTGCAGCTCAACCAACAGTACACGTGCACGCTGGCGTTCAATATACCGCCGCCCTCGCCGTCACCGTCTCCGAACGGTAAGGGTACGGCCAAGCCGACGGCAAGCCCGACGCCGACGCCCAAACCCACCGCATCGTCCGACGACGATAGCTCCGACGACAGCAGCGACGACTCGCCGACACCGTCGCCCACGCCCGCGGGAGTGATGACGCTGCAGCTGGAGCCGTTGCCGCGCGACGTCCCCAGCATGACCAACCCCAACCCGGCCTTCATGCATATCACGCCGCTCGTCGCGATCCGGCTGCAAAGCAACATGGACTTCAACTTGAACGGCGCCGCGTCGGTACAGTACACACTGCCCGCGATCCAGTTCAACGGCCGCGTCTTCGCCCTGCAGCTCTACAACGAAAGCGTCGTCCGCGGAAAGCGCATCGATCAGCTGCTCGCGAACTACTCGAAGTTCACGACGCCCCAGAGCCAAACCGTGGGCTTCTCGTTCTCCGTGCCAAAGGTCACCGTGCGACACACGCAGATCTGGCTGCTGGCGATGTACGGAGCGCAGATCCCGCCCGGTACCACGCCGACGCCCTCCCCGACGCCGTCGGCCTCCACCTCCCCGAGCGGCTCGCCCTAAGCCGCCGCGCGCGCTGGGCTATCTCGTCCGCAAGGAGAACCGGACGGCAAGCTTTCTCAACGCGACGGCGTGAATTTGCGAGACCCGCGACTCGGAGACTCCCAGCTCGGACTTGATCTCCTTGAGCGTCTGGCCACCGAAGTAATAACCGCGAATCACAATGCGCTCTTGTGGGAGCAGTGCGTCGACCGCTCGCCGCAGCTCCGCTCGCATCTCCTCGCGCTCGAGTTCTGCCGTCACGTCGCTTTCGTCATTCAGGACGGCGTTTGCGGCCTCGAGCGGCACGATGGAACGCGTGCGCACGCGCTGTAAGAGGCGATCGAGATCCGCCGGCGAGAGGCCTAAGCGGCCCGCCACTTCCTCGCGGTTCGGCGAGCGCCCGAGCTCGAGCTCGAGGCGTTCGTACGCGCGGTCTACCTCCCGCGCTCGTTGTCGAATCGTGCGCGGCACCCAATCCTGCGATCGCAGCGCGTCGATGATCGCGCCATAGATTCGCGTTATCGCATAAGTCTCGAATTTAACCGTCCGCGAGCTGTCGTACTTCTCGATCGCGTCCATCAATCCGAACACTCCATCGTTGATGAGGTCGTTGATGTCGACGCTCGCGGGAAGGGTCACCAAAATACGCCCGGCGACGTACTTGACGAGGTGCAGATATTTGTGTATAGCCTCTTCGCGCGAAAGGCCCGAGTCATTCACGGCACGCGAAGGTGCGAAGACCAAATCGCAGCGCTTCACGGTAAAGGTACAGGCGCTCGCTCATCGTTCGCTCGCAATTCTCCTTGAGCAATACCTCGCTCAATCCCGGAGTCCTAGCGAGCTACTGGAACGGCAAAGTATCGCCGTTCGATCATTGCGCCTTAGCGCGCGCCCGCATGGTCGCCGCGTCGAAAGTTCCCTCGCCATTGGCCGGGTCAACGAACCCGCGGTCCCCCGACGAGCAGGCCGCCGCGAGGAAATGCTGCTCCGCAGGGGAGCGAACGGTCGATTATGCAGGGTCCCCTCGTTTGGTTTGACTTGCTAGCGGGAATTCTCTTGATACCAAAGCGTGCTAACAAGGAGTAACGATCATGCAGTACCATCACAATGGGCAACGCTTACGGTTGGTTACCGGAATGGCCGCGCTTTCGCTGATTTTGGCTGCGTGCCACGGCGGATCTTCCGGGACGGCGCCATACGTGCCGTCGAGCAGCACGTCGTCACAAGTCGGCGACCAGGGGCTGGCGCCTAACGATAACGACCGCGGTGAAATCCGCTGCAGTTGCGGCCATCACATCCACATCGTCGTGGCCGGAATCATCAATGCCCGCTTCCACGAGGTGGGGGACCGCGATGCTCACTTCACGCTGAAGAACGACACCCACGGTCTGATCCTCATCTCGCCCATGAGCGGGAACCGGCACACGAAGTTCACGATCACTGGGCTCGTCGTCGGCAGCGGCCACTTTACCGTACGGGCCAAGGGCGACCCGAACCATATCCTAACCGTCACGGTGAAAGTCACGCTGTAGCAGAATACGGCGCACGGCAAGACGGCTCGCTTCACGGCGAGCCTTTTTGCTGCCCAAACTGGCGCGGATAGGACTTGCGCGTTACGCCGGAGTAGGCAAGCCGGGCGGCCCTCCGGGGCCGGTATTTTTGCCTCGTCCCCTTTGAAGGAACAGAATGACCGCACAGACAGCCATTGCAAGCGGGCTCATCGGCGGCGCCCTCGCGGTGCTCTACGGAATCGCCCTCACGTTCTGGGTGCTCGCCCAGCCCGCCGGCAACGAGCGCATGCGTCAGATAGCCGCCGCAATCCAGGAAGGCGCGATGGCGTTCCTGCAGCGCCAGTACCGGACCATCGGTATCGTCGCGATCGTGCTCGCGATCGTCATTCTCTTCGCTCCCACGCTGGGCAAGGAAGCTGCGATCGGATTCCTGATCGGCGCGATCCTCTCCGGAGCGGCGGGGTTCATCGGCATGATCGTGTCGGTCCGCGCCAACGTCCGCACCGCCGAGGCCGCACGCCGGGGCCTGGGCCCGGCGCTCAACGTCGCGTTCCGCGGCGGCTCGGTCACCGGCATGCTCGTGGTGGGCCTGGGACTGTTGGCCGTATCCGGCTACTACGCGATCCTGCTCAGCGTCAATAACGGCGACGCTGCCACCTCGCTCAACGCAATGGTCGGACTCGCGTTCGGGTGCTCGCTGATCTCGGTCTTCGCTCGTCTCGGCGGCGGCATCTACACGAAGGCCGCCGACGTCGGGGCCGATCTCGTGGGCAAGGTAGAAGCCGGGATCCCGGAAGACGATCCACGCAATCCCGCCGTGATCGCCGACAACGTCGGCGACAACGTGGGTGACTGCGCCGGCATGGCCGCCGACCTCTTCGAAACGTATTGCGTCACGACCGTAGCCGCGATGCTGCTCGGAAACCTGCTGTTCGGCTCGAAGCTGCCGGGTGCGACGACGTTTCCGCTCCTGCTCGGCGCCGTGTCGATCGTCGCATCGATCATCGGCGCGATGTTCGTCGGCGTCGGCCAGGTCCGGCGGGCGAAGATCATGGCCGCGCTGTATCGCGGCATGACGGTCGCCGGCGTTCTCGCGCTCATCGGTTTCTATTTCGTCGCGCAACGCGTCTTCGGAGGAACCGACCTCGTCGGCCAAACCAACATCTTCATCTGCGCCGTCGTCGGCGTCGTCATCACCGGACTGATCACGCTCATCACGGAATACTACACGGGAGCGCAGTTCCCGCCGGTGCAACGCATCGCGAAGGCCTCGATCACGGGGCATGCGACGAACATCATCGCCGGCCTCGCCGTCTCGATGCAGGCTACCGCGCTGCCCGCGATCGTCATCGTAATCGGCATCCTCGTGAGCTACGCGATGGCGGGCGTCTACGGCGTCGGCATCGCGGTGATGGCCATGCTTTCGATGGCCGGGATCGTCGTTGCGATCGACTCGTTTGGTCCCATCACCGACAATGCCGGCGGCATCGCGGAGATGGCCGACATGCCGCCCGACGTGCGCGACGTCACCGATCCGCTCGACGCCGTCGGCAACACGACGAAGGCCGTCACCAAGGGCTACGCGATCGGATCGGCGGCGCTGGCCGCCCTCGTGCTCTTCGCGTCGTTCCTTCAACAGCTGACCAATCACAAATGCCCGACAGCCGAGGCGGCGTGCGTCGAGGCCGTCCGCAATCTCTTCGCGATCGGCAACCCGTTCGTGCTGACGGGACTCTTCATCGGCGGGCTGCTGCCGTATCTCTTCGCCTCGCTGTCAATGGAGGCGGTCGGGCGCGCCGGCGGCGCGGTCGTCGAGGAGGTGCGCCGGCAATTTCGCGAGATCCCCGGCATCATGGAGGGCACCGCGCGACCCGACTACGGGACCACGGTCGACATCGTGACGCGGTCGGCGCTGCGCGAGATGATCGTGCCGGCACTTATCCCGGTCGGCGTTCCCGTGCTGGTCGTGTTGCTGTCGTACTTCCATGTGCTCCCGGGCGACACCGGCGCGCAGATGCTGGGCGGCATCCTCGTGGGCTCGATCGTCACCGGATTCTTCGTAGCAATCTCGTTTACGTCGGGCGGCGGCGCGTGGGACAACGCCAAGAAGTACATCGAGGACGGGAACTACGGTGGCAAGGGTTCGACCGCGCACCAGGCCGCGGTCACCGGCGATACCGTGGGCGATCCCTACAAAGATACCGCCGGTCCCGCAATCAACCCGATGATCAAAGTGCTCAACATCGTCGCGCTGCTGCTCGTCGCGTTCTTAGCCCACTAAGGTATCCCGTTCGGCACCGCAAGGAACGTAACGAACGTCGCTCCCGACGTCGGGCACTTGCCGCTCACCAGCTGACACGCTTGCCCGGCGATCTCTCCGCGATTGTTGATTCCGCCGACGCTCACGAGCTCGAGCTGCGGATAGGATTGCAGCACGACGTTCGTCAGATCGGTTATCGTATCGTTCTGCCACACGTACACGTGCGAGCTCGGGAAGGAGACGCCGAGCACGGCGCCCGCATCGTTGATCGACGTCGGCTCGCTTAGCTTGTCGCCCGGCAGCGTGCCGATCTTGGTCGGCGGCGACGACGGGTTGGTCCAGATCACCGAGATGAAGTTCGGATTGCCCTTGCGATCTCGGCGATCGCCTCGATTCAAGAAGCCGACGATTTGGTCGGAGTCGTTGATCGCCGTCGGCGTGTTCCACGACGTTCCGCCGATCGTCTGCAGCTCGATCGGCTTGTCGTTCTTCCACAGAACGGCGTGGCGCGCGGTGAATCGCCCGACGGCCTGGTCGCAAATGCCCGAAATCCCGACGACGTCGCCTGACCTGTTGACCGCCGTCGCGGCGCCGTCCGGCTCCGCCTTGCCGTGTAACGTCAACGTCGGAAGCGCGCGAACCTTGCGTGTCGTCGCGTTCCATACGGTTGGAAGGAACTGCAGTACCTGCGGAGACACGCAGGTCGAATCGTGGCGCTTCGTCTCGGCCCAGCCGGCGATCTCGCCGTTCTCGTTCATTCCGGCACCATAGCCGTTGTTGCCGCCTAGCGTCGGCAGCTTATGCATGTGCCCCGCATACCACACGAACGCTAGGCACGTGTCGCCGGAGCTGCCATTGTCGGGCAAAAACGCGTGACAGCTCCAACTCGTGCTCTCGCCAAGCGGATCTTTATGCGACGTCTCGGAGATGCCCGCAACGTAGCCGCGGTCGTTGTCGACCGGCCATTCGACCGCGCTGTTCGGGCCGCCGAGCGTTCCGAGATCCGTCACGTTCCCGTCGCGCCACAGCGCGGCGTGCATCGTCGCGTTCCCTGTGAGGAACGACGTGCCCATCGGCCAGCCGCGCCCGTTGATCGAATTGGCGGCGCTGTTCGTTCCCCCCAGTGACGGCAAGACGGTGACGGTGTACGCTCCGCTGGTGTTCGCGCCCAACGCGGGATTCGGAACGACGGTCGTATTCCCAGGCGTCGACGACGAACAGCCAGCTACGAGCAACGCGGCGATGCTCAGCACAACTCGATATCTCACGCAAACCTCCAGCCTTTGGCGGTGTTTGCCTCAAGCCTAGCGGCTGGGGCTTGCGTCGTCTGTCACGTTCGGACGGTTTGGAGCACAAACGGTCACAACGGTCACGTCCGCTGCGTTAGTTTCAATTCGACATGTGGGAAGAGCGCGCATGGCGGCGGCATGAGGACCGCGAGATGACCTTCCGCGAGCGGAAGAGCAGCGCCGGGCGGCACTGGGACGGGTTCGACGCGATCCTCTATGAAGCGTCCGCGGGTCTCTCGGAGCTGCAGTTCGTGCGGCACAACGTAAGCATGCAGATCGGTCGTCCCCTGCTCGTCACGAGCCGCTGCAACGGCGAGACGCTGCGGCGGTTGCAGGTGCCGGGCGACGTCAAGATCGTGCCGCCCGGGGTGCCCCGCGTCTGGGAGACCGAATCCCCCACAGTAAAGCTCTCGATGTACCTGAGTCCCGCGCTGATGTTATCGACGGCCGAGGCGATGGGCGTCGATCCGGATCGCGTCGCGATCGCCCCGCGGCTGCACCTCCGCGATCCGCGCATCGAACACATCGGCTGGGCCGTCAAGGCCGAGCTCGAAGCCGCCGAGCCGCTCGGCCGGCTCTACGGCGACAGCCTCGGGATCGCGCTGGCGTCGCATCTACTGCGGGGCTATGCGACCGCCGGGCTGCACGGCGACGCGCGGTTGCCGCGCCGGCGGCTCGAACGCGTGCTCGACTTCGTTCGGTCGAACATCGCGAGCGATCTGTCGCTAGCGGAGCTCGCGAAGATCGCCCGGGTCAGTCCGTCACACTTCAAGACGCTGTTCAAGCAGAGCGTGGGCATGCCCGTGCACCAGTACGTGATTCGCCGACGGGTCGAGTACGCGGCGGAGCTGTTACAGGCGGGTGAACCGCCCCTCGCAGACGTCGCACTCGCGGCCGGCTTCGCGAACCAGAGCCATATGGCACGCTGCATGCGCCGCGTTCTGGGAACGACCCCGGCCGGCGTCCGAGGCGCGTTCAGGGTATAAGGCGTGCATGGACGGACGCGTCGAAGGAATGAGCGCCGAAGCAATCAGCCGGATGATCGCTGAGGGGGTTGCCGCCGAAGTTATGCGGACGGTTCGCTGCAAGCTCCACCAGGGCACACCTACGGTGACCATCGTCCAGGCTCAGCCGGAGGGCTTGGAATACGCCGTCTCGGGCTGCTGTGACGGTCTGCGAAAGCGAACGCGCAAAGCGATCGACGATTTACTCGGGGGCGGGCTTGCGGCCTCCGCCTAACTCGCGCGGACGAGCGCCTCGTACTTCCTAAAGATAACGACGTAGCTCGTCGCGATGAACGCAATCGCGAACGCGAGGAGCGCGTCGCCGATCGTCGCGGCGAGGCTCCCCCGGTGCGGCATCAGCATGCGTGCGCCGTAACGCAGAGCGAAGGCGCCCGCAAAGATCGCCAGAGTAATCCAGGACGAGCCGAGATACATCACGCCCGGCCGATCGGTTGGGCGCACGTCCGTATGCATGCCGCGCAGGATGCCGAACGGGATGCCCGCGACGGCCCCCACGATTAGACCCAGCGCGATCTCCGCGGGCGGCGCCGGGTTGAGCAGCTCGTTAGCGTAGATTACCCACGCCGTGAGCACGCAGAGCAGGATCGGAGTGATCCACATGCGCGTCACGCTGATCCGCTGAGGCCGGATAAAGCGTATCGCTAATACCGCGACCACGACGACCAGCGGCAGCAGCTGGAGCCACGCCGGTCCGCTCGTGCCGGACTGCGTTACTTGATCTCCACCTTGGCGCCGGCTTCCTCGAGCTTCTTCTTGACCTGCTCGGCCTCGTCTTTATTGACGCCCTCTTTGACGGCCTTGGGAGCGCTTTCGACGAAGGCCTTCGCCTCCGTGAGACCCAGGCTCGTGAGCTCGCGAACCGCCTTGATCACTTTGATCTTCTCGGGCCCGATCTCCGAGAGCACCACGTCGAATTCGGTCTTCTCGGCGGCCGGCGCCGCTGCGGCGCCCGGAGCGGCGGCCATCATCGCGACCGGCGCTGCGGCGGAGACGCCGTATTTCTCCTCGAGCTGCTTTACGAGGTCTGCGAGCTCGAGAACGGTGAGCTTGTCGATTTGTTCGATGAGTTCGGCAACTGCCATGGTGTGTCTGTATTCCTTTTAAGCGTTATGCTGCGGTGGCTTTTTGTTCACGGATGGCGTCGAGGACGCGGACGAGGCCGCTCTGATTCCCGGAGAGCACGGTGACGAGCCCGCGAATCGGATTGGCGAGCGATCCCACGAGGTTGGCGATCAGCTGCAGCTTGGGCGGGATCTTGGCGAGCGTTTCGACCTGCGCCGCGTCGACGATCTTTCCGTCGATGTACGCGGCTTTGACGGCGACCTTCTTGACCGTGTCGCTGAACGTCTTGAGCGCCTTGGCCGGAGCGACTGGATCGGCTCCCGCGAAAACGATGCCGGTCGGGCCTGCGAGATATGCCTCGAGCTGCCCGGCCAGATCGCCGGCGGCGATCCGGAAGAGCGTGTTCTTCACGACCGCATAGGTGTCGCCGCCCTTGCGAAGCTCGCCGCGAAGCTTGGTGATCTCGGCGACGCTCAGTCCGGCGTAGTCGGTGAAGAACAGGTTCTTCGAAGCGGCGAGTTTCTCGCTGAGCTCGGCGATAGCGGTTTCTTTTCGAGCGGTCGGCATGCGTGCTGCTTTCACTATCAAGCGGTGTGCGAAATCAAAAAGCGCCCCTCGCGAGGGCGCCCGTCGGCCGCGTCGCCGACCGGCGAAGCGGAATCTGATGATGCGTCCTCGGTAACCCTTCGACTTCGCTCAGGGCTCCGGCGCTGCGCGCCTACGTCCTAATGAAGTTTGAAATTTAAGGCCTCGCGGCCGGCTACGGTCTCTGGAGCCGTCGGTTAGACTACCATAGGCGCGACCGGGAAGGCAAGGCTTTTGCAAGAAAGCGTCCGCATGGCGGAGCTCAAACCGATCGACGCGCTCGAACGGCTCAAGGCCGGCAACGCGCGTTTTGTCGCCGGGACGCCGCGCTGGGAAGCCTTCGGCCCACGCATTGCCGGCCTGGCAAATGGCCAGAGTCCGTTCGGCGTCGTGCTTGGATGCTCCGATTCGCGCGTCCCGATTGAGATCGTCTTCGATCAGCAGCCGGGAAACCTATTCGTCGTGCGCGTCGCAGGAAATTTCCTGAATGGAGATGTGCTCGGCTCGATCGAGTACGCCGTCGAGGCGTTGAAGTCCAAGCTCATCGTGGTGCTCGGGCACGAGGGGTGCGGCGCCGTGGGAGCCGCGCTGAAATACGTTCGGGACGGGGTCGAGCAGCCGGGACACATCCAAGAGCTCGTCAACGCCCTCGTTCCCGCAGTAAAGGCGACAGGCGGCGCGCGCGATTGGCACGCGAGCGCCGTCGCCCAGAACGTCGAACTCACCGTTAAGTCCATGCTCGCCCGCTCGCGCATCGTGGCCGATGCGGCCGAGCGCGGCGACGTGCAGGTAGTCGGTGGAATCTACAGCATTCGCACGGGAAACGTCACGTTCGCATAGCGGGCTTCTGAGGTCCGCCATCGACTTCGTGTGCGACCGGCTCTCGCTGGCCGTCGTCGCGATCGGAACTGTGTTGATGGTGCTGGTCTTCGTCGTCGTCGAGAACAACGCCACACACATCGGTTACTATCCGATCGTATTCCTCGGCAATACCGATCGAGTCGAGCTGCCCGCCGGGGCACAAGGCGCGGGCAACCTGCGTTCGGGCGATCGCATCGACCTGCAAAGCCTGACGCAGCCCGAGCGTTTCGCGCTTCTGCGGGGCGTACCGACGGATGCCACGATGACCGTCCGGGTGTCGCGTAACGGCCGTCACTTTCAGCAGCGTTTGACCGCGAGCGGCTACGACAACTCACCGCGCGCGAAGCTCACGCGCGACGTCGGAATACCCCTGAGCTTCTTCTTGTCGCTGGCCCTCGCGAGCGCGCTGTTTCTGCTGCGCCCGCGCCCCATCACGCTCGCCTTCTATTTCTACACGATGCTGATGCTCGTGAAGACCAACCAGACCGCGCTCGACCTCGCGAGCTGGCCGATTAGCCTCGCGAGCGACATGGCCATCCAAGTCGTATATCCGCTGGCGCAGCTGATGATACTGATTTTCGCGCAACGGCTCTACGGACACCCCAGCCGCGTCTTTCCATGGTTTTTCGGGGTCGCGCTCACGCTTTCGCTCGTCGTGTTCCTGATATGGCTCGATCCGATCGTGTGGATCGTCTTCCAGCGCTACGGAATTCCTGGACCTATGCAGCTCTTCACGAGCCTTTCGGACGTGCTGCTGCTCGGCGTCGTTCTTTGCAGCCTCGCGTACATCGCTTCGGGCGCCACCGCGCTCGATCGCCGGCGGGTCACCTGGGTGATCGCCGGAATTGCGCTGTCCCCGATCCTGGACTTTACTTGGGCGATCGCCAACGTGCTCTACACGGTCTTCGGCAACCAGTCCGTCGTGCTGCTCAATCTCGAACACTGGACCGACGCGCTCGGGCCGTGGTTCGGCCTCGCCGGGAGCGCCTTCGTCGTCTACGGATTCCTCTCGGAGCGCGTGATCGATTTTCGCTTCGTCATCGGCCGTGCGGCAATCTACGGATCGATCACGGCAGTGTTGCTGCTGCTTTTCGGCATCCTCGAGTGGTGGGCCGAGCAGCTCTTCGAGAGCACGCGCCCTGCCATCTACCTGAGCCTGTTCGCGGCGCTCTTCATCGGCTTCTCGCTCAACGCAATACACGGCCGCGTCGAGGATTTCCTCAACGTCTTCTTCTTCCGCGATCAGCGTCGCGCCGAAACGGCGTTGCGTACCGCATCTAAGGCGCTGGCCAACACGTCATCCGAGAAGACGCTGATCGACTTCCTCGTGGACGAGCCCGTGCGCGCCCTGGGGCTCAGCTCGGCCGCACTGTTCCTCGCGAACGACAGGGACGGATCCTTCGAGCGGGCCTCCGATCGCGGCTGGAATCGCCGCGAGGCGGAGACGATCGACGCGGAAGATCCGCTGATCGTGGAGTTGCGCGCGGAGCTCGGCCCCATCGTGCTGGATGGGCGGCCGCGCGCGGAGACGATCCTGCCGGGCGGTGAGAAGGCGCCGTCTCTCGTCGTGCCGCTCGTCATGCGCGGCGCGGTCTTCGGCTTCGTGCTGTACGGCGCGCGCAGCACCGGTTTGCCGCTGACGGGCGACGAGCGCGGCTTACTCGAAGGGATCGCGCGCAGCGCGGCCGCCGCGTACGACCACATCGACGCGGACAAGTCGCGTGCGCGCATCGCAGAGCTCGAAGCCAAGCTGCGCGAGGTAGGTGCTACTTAGGCGGTTGCCTTCACGCGGTTTGGATCCACCTTCACGCCCGGGCCCATCGTGCTCGCGAGCGTGACGCTGCGCAGGTAGGTGCCCTTCGCGGCGGACGGCTTCGCGCGGACGATCGCGTCGAGTAGCGTCGTGATGTTCTCTATCAGATGCGCTTCGTCGAAGCTCGCCTTGCCGATGATCGTGTGAATGATGCCCGTCTTGTCGAGGCGGAACTCGACCTTACCGGCCTTGATGTCGCGGATCGCGGCGCCGATGTTCGGCGTGACGGTGCCGGCCTTGGGGTTGGGCATCTTCTGCGCTAGGATGCGTCCCAGCCCCTTACCGACCTGTGCCATCATGTCCGGCGTGGCGACGGCAACGTCGAACTCGGCGAAGCCGCCCTTCACGCGATCGATCAGATCCTGATCGCCAACGACGTCGGCGCCGGCCTCCTGCGCGGCCTTCGCGTTGTCGCCCTTCGCGAAGGCGATGACGCGCACCGTGCGTCCCGTGCCGTGCGGTAATAGGACGGTGCCGCGCACGTTCTGATCGCTCTTCTTAGGATCCACGCCGAGCCGGACATGCGCCTCGACTGTTTCGTTGAATTTCGCGGTGGCGTTGCGCTTCACGATCGCGATGGCCTCGGGGGTCGAGAAAAGACCCTTGCGATCGAAGCCGTCGGCGAGCGTCTTGAAGCGTTTTCCGTGATGCTGCGGCATGTTATCCCTCCACCTCGACGCCCATCGAGCGAGCCGTGCCCGCGACGATCTTCTTCGCCGCGTCGATGTCGTTGGCGTTGATGTCGGGCATCTTCACCTTGGCGATGTCCTCGAGCTGGCTCTGCGTGAGCTTTCCGACCTTGTTGCGGTTGGGCTCCTTGCTGCCCGACTCGATCTTCAAGGCCTGCTTGATGAGGAACGACGCCGGCGGCGTCTTCGTGATAAACGTGAACGTACGATCCTCGAAGACGGTGATCTCGACCGGGATGATCATGCCCGCCTGCGAAGCGGTACGCTCGTTGTACTGCTTGCAGAAGTCCATGATGTTGAGCGAATAGGGTCCGAGTGCCGGACCGATCGGCGGCGCGGGCGTTGCCTTGCCGGCCGGAATCTGTAGGCCGATCTTGCCTACGACCTTCTTAGCCACTTATCTCTCCTATACGAAACTGTTCTCGGCGGTTCTCCTCCACTCTGAATGTTGCGCTTCCTTGTCACCCTGACTTGTCATGCTGAGCGGAGTCGAAGCACGAAGGGTGACAAAGCGATACCCTAGACTTTTTCTACCTGGAAGAACTCCAGCTCGACCGGCGTCTCGCGGCCGAATATCGAGATCAGCGCACGCAGGCGTTCCTTTTCCGGCGCAATCTCGTCAACGATGCCGGTGAAGTCGAAGAACGGACCCGATGTGACCTTCACGCGATCGCCCTTCTTGAAGTCGATCTTGAGCTTCGGCGCCTCGATGCCCATCTGCTTGAGGATCGTCTTGACCTCTTTGTCCTGCAGCGGCACCGGCTTTTCGCCCGGCCCCGGGCTGCCGACGAACCCGGTCACGCCCTGAGTGTTGCGCACGACGTACCAGGACTGGTCGTCCATGATCATCTCGACCAAGACGTAACCCGGGAAGACCTTCTTGGGCGTGATCTTTCGCTTGCCGTCCTTGAATTCGACCTCGTCCTCCATGGGGACGAGTACGCGGAAGATCTTGTCCTGCATGCCCATCGAGTGGATGCGGCGCTCGAGGTTCGCCTTGACCTTGTTTTCGTATCCGGAATAGGTGTGCACGACAAACCAGCTCCGATTGTCTTTGGGGGCTTCACCCGTGAGCTTCCTCGGCCTTTCGAGCTCGCCGGCTCGACTCGGTACCCTCGGCCAAGAGGCTCCTCGGCCGCGCCCGCGACGTCGCCCATCTGGGGTGTCGTCGATGATCGTGCGCGGTGGCCGCGGGCTCCGCGGTCTCGACGTCTTGGCGTTCGATGTCGTACATGGGTGCTATCCCGTTACTGGGATGGATCACGGTGAAGAGCCAGCCGAACAGCTGGTCGAGGACGAACGTGAAGAGGCCGATTCCGACGACCAGCGCGATCGTCAGGATCGTGGCGGAGATCCACTCGTCGCGCGTCGGCCAGGTGACACGGCGCAGTTCCGCGATCACGCCGCGCACAAAGTCGCCGCCTGCGAGGGTCTGGGCCGTTCTCTTCTGCTGCTCGTTCACCAAAGTTTCACTTCCATATTGTCACCCTGTGGCGGGTGGCAGGGCGGACAGGACTCGAACCTGCAACAACTGGTTTTGGAGACCAGGACTCTACCAATTGAGCTACCGCCCTATCTGGTCTCTCGATGCGGGTTGTGCGTTCGGCAGAAGCGGCAATATTTCTTGAGCTCCAGCCGGTCGGTCGTCTTCGATTTATTCTTCTGCGTGTTGTAGTTGCGGCGCTTGCATACCGTGCAGGCCAGGACCACCATTACACGCGTCTCTTTCTTTGCCATCAGTAGTCTACCACAACATGAATAAAACGGACCGCCGGTCCGTTCCAGAAACCCATGCTAGCACACCGGCGAGCCGCCACGCAACCTTACCGGCGATCCCGAGGAAGCAGGCGGGCTCCCCGCCCCAGGGCCTTAAAAGACCCCAAAGGCCGCCACACCGCCAAAGCAGGCGGCCAGATGAGATTTTCCGGCCGCCCCGCCGTCACGCTCACGGTATACGCTTGCGGGATTCGGCAGAGACCTCGTGGTGCGCCCGGCCAGAATCGAACTGGCAACCTTGGGCTTAGGAGTCCCCTGCTCTATCCAATTTGAGCTACGGGCGCGCACGTGATTCGTCTTATTTTATAGTTTTCGCGAGATACTACGATTCCCGGCTTTCTCGTCGCCTCACGGTGCATCTCACCCCCTGACGATTTGGCGTGCGCCTCGCCGAGAGCCTCGCCGATCGCGCAGACGCCCCGTTCCTGGCACCAGCGCCGATTTTACCGCGTCGCATGGCGAAAGGGCAGTCACAACATCGTTGCGCGTCAGGCCTTGTGCGATAGCAACACCGCAGAGAACTTCGTCGCGGGAATCAATGGTACGTTCGTACCACTAGTCACACAGTTTCTCATACCTTGTTACCGTCTCTTGCGAATCGATTTCGTAGCCGCTATGATGGGCCTTCACGACTCTGGACTAAAGGAGAACACGAAGTGTATACATCTCGGTGCGTTTCCATGCGTTCTCTGTTGGGTACTCTCAGCATAATTGCGGCAGCCGGCATGCTTGCAGCGTGCGGTGGCTCGCAGACCTCGCTCAATTCACAGGGACCGATCCAATCTAACTCTGCGGTCAATGGCCGCTCGTTGTCGGTCATCGAACCCGACGTCTGCCGGAACAGCGGCGGCGTCCGCGTCGCGCCATGTAGAATCCGCTTCAGCGCGGGGAACCCCGGCCCGGATACGGTCGCAGTCCGCACACCGCACGGCTCTAAGGGGATGGTGAGCGAGATCGATCAGTGCGGCGGAGCTTCGGGCAAAGCAACGATCACCCAAGGGACGGGCAATAGTTGGATCGTAACCGCGGGCCCGACGGCTGGACGTTGCAAGGCTCGTTTCAACTATTTCAACAACAATCAGAAAGTTGGCTGGGCGATACTTCGCATCAACAACACCCTGTAACGCTTCGGCGGGCGCTCAACGCTCGCGCCGTCAAGCGCGAGGCCGGTGAGTTACCTCACCGGCCTTACTGTATTACCCACACACTTAGTCATACGGTCGCGACAGAATGTAGTGCTGACTTAACCCGTGATACTTATACCCTCTCCTGCCTCGCCACACGCGACATCTTCCCCTCGACGGATGCCGGCTTTGATATCGCGCGCTTCCACGTAAGCGGGAGTCCCATGAATATGGGCGTCCCGACCAAGCTTCCAAAGCCGACCCGTGAGTATCCGGCATCGAGGACAAAGACATCGTGGCGTCGCGCAGATTCGGTTTTCGGCGAGGACCCACGGCGTGATTTGCTAACCGGTTTCGATTTCACGATCAACGCTGCGCTGTACCAAGAGATGGAATGTTCGACGCGGCCCCGAGCTGCACGAGAACTCTCGAAATTTGGACACGTTCGCGATTCCACCGAAGAGAAACAGCGTCAACGGCAGCCTGACGATACGCGTCCGATTCGTGCAGTGGAGGACACGGGCATGATGCAGAACATCCTCATGACGTCCTGACGGAACCCAAAAGCACGGTCCACGGTTCGATGCTGGCGGTTTCGAGCAAACCCATTGCCGTCCACGGATCTTTCGCCAGCTTCGCCGCGACCGCAGCGCGGTCAGACGCGGAAACAATGTGAAGTACACGCGGCGCATCGTCCTCGCCGCCGAGCGGTCCGCCCGCTAGGATGAAGCCCTCGTCGACCAGCGCATCCATGAGTTGCGCATGCGCGTCCCACTCTCGTTGCCGCCGCATCGGGCGCGACCAGTCCCACGCAGCACCACGATCCCGTATCACCGCAAAATATGGCACCGGTCTAACGTAGCGCTTTCACGTCTTCTTTTTTACGACAACCAAGTGCGCGCTCGTGCTGAGGCTCGGGCTAATACTTGATGCTGGTGCTCGCGCTCCGTGCCGGCGGCCCGCAATTCACGCGGCCTTGTATCACGCGGCAGGCCTGCCGCGTGATCCGGTCGATGCGCCAGACCACACCGTTGTCGACTACGTATTGATATCGGGCGAACAATTCGATCGCGAGCGCAAAGACGGCGACGAACCCCAGGAGTCCTACGCCGAACATTAGTTTGGCAGCGCCACGTTTCAGCCAGGGGCTCGAATGCAAGCCGCCGCCCTGGGCGATCTGATTCATCAACGATGCTCCGTCGAGGTTTTACATTAGTGGGGTTGCTTCGGACCGTTATATATGCAAAAAGGCGCGCAGGTACCTGCATATTGTCCGCGACGCACCCGCTGCGAGAGTGCCAATGCCGCCTTAAGCCGCGTTAACGGGTATTTTTATACCATCATTTCAGCTATTTTTCATTCGGCGACGCGTCGCCTCTAGCCATTTTTGTCGGTTCTGGCCGAACCTGTGCTGGGGGCAAGGCCCAGCGGCCCTAGGCCACCGGCTACGCGGCCAAAGCCCAACCGAGACGCTAGATCCGAATGATCCGTCCGGTCTTCACGACCTCGAACGCGGTGTTCGGCACACTCTTGAGCTGATCGAGGTCGTTGTCGTTCCAGCAGCGCGACGCTCTGCCGCCCTCGCCTTGGAAATACCAGTTCGAACCGTTGTCCGCTACGAGCATCCCGTACGTCTTCATTGCCACGGCGATGACGTGCGCCTGGCCCGTGATGTGCGAGATGTCGTATGACGCCTTCATGCGGATGCGCAGCCCCATCGGTGGGAGCGTCTTGGCACGGCTGTCGCTCGCATAGTGAGTCGCCGGATGGATGTAGCCTTCTTGCGTTTGGCTGAACGTGACGCGCAGCGCATGCGCAATCGTACCGGCCTGCACTTCCGCGCATTTGACCAGCGCGGGTAAGATCGGGAGCCCCGCGGCATCGGCCGAGGTCCATCCGTTGGGCCGCAACTTGTTCGAGTCGAGGTGGAAGATCGCGCCGGAGCCGGCGCGCCAACGCTTTCCACCGTCGCGCGGATATGCGTCCCACATCTCGTAGAGCTTACATTTTCCCCGTTGAAGAATTAGCACGTGACGATCGCCCATCGCATGCCTGCCGCCTTCGATCTGCGGGTTTTTCGGAATCGGATACGGTCCCCGATTGCTCTCCGAGCCGTAATGAAACGTCACGGGTACCTTCTTCTGCGTGCTGGGGACGATGTTGAACGGGATGCCATAGTGTGGGTCCTGTCCGAAATCGGGATGAAGATTGCCCTGAAGGGCCGCGATGTATCGATCCGATAGCGGGTCGAGCGGGTACTCAGAGATGTCGGTATTCCACGGATTGTTGGACGGAAATATCTGACAACCGCCGACGATCGGAACCGCGGGCGAAACCCGAGCCGCGCCGATCGCGCCGGATGGCGACGTGCCGGGCACGTTCGCCCTCCCGCACGAGGCGAGGAACGAAGCGAGAAGGAACAGCGCCGGGGCCCGCGCCATGCCGAGCACTTCCCCAAATGCCGGCGGAGGGCCCTCTCTCCGGGGAGAAAGCCACCGAACATGCTCGCCGCGCTCGCACTCGTCGCATCCGCGACGTGCTCCGTTACGATCTTTCCGCGCTACGGCAATTACGCCACGACGGCACGGCTGCACGGCCCGGGCTTGCTGCTCGACGGCGGCGGGGCGCTCGAGGCTTCGAGCGCGTCGCTGCGTTGGATGCACCGGCGTCTGGTCGGCGACACGACCGCGCGCGGCGGAAACGTCGTGGTGCTCCGTGCGTCGGATCGCGATATCTACGGTCGGCCTTTCTATCGCGAGGGCGACTTCGCATCGGTACAGACGATACTCATTCCGCCCTGCGCGTCGCGCGACGCTGTCGATGCGGTCGCGCCCTTCGTCGACGGCGCCGACGCGGTCTATTTCGCGGGCGGCGATCAGGCACACTACGTAGCGTGGAAAGGCAGCGCACTGATGGCGGCGGTGCAACGCGTCTACGCGCGCAGCGGCGTCGTCGGCGGCGGCAGCGCGGGCCTGGCGATCCAAGGCGCGGTCGCTTACGACAGCGTGGCCGGCGACCGATTCAATGTAAACACGCACACGCGCGACGCCGTCGCGAATCCGCTCGAACCGCGCATCAGTTTCACGACGGGATTTTTTGCGTGGCCCGCGCTGGCCGACACTATCACTGACACGCACTTTGTCGTGCGCGATCGCTTCGGCCGAACCGTGGCATTCCTGGCCCGCATTTTACGAGATCGGCTGCTTCCAAATGTCCACGCGGTCTACGCGCTGGGCATCGACCAGGCCAGTGCGGTCGTCGTCGACCCGGACGGCACGGCGACGCTGTTCAACGCCCCGGACGGTAGAGGCGCGTACCTCATTCGCGCCACGGAGACGCCGCGCTTGACCGCCGGCGAACCGCTGCGCTACACGGTGACGGTTTCGCACGTGCGCCGCGAGGGCGAGCGCTTCGATCTGCTGCATAAACGCACCGGCGATCCGTGGTACGCGGTGACCGTCGACGGCAGCCGTTCGCCGATCTACAGCCGCGATCCGTACGCGCCATGATCCCTTCCGTGGACTACGGTCTCCTCGAGCGCCAAGTCCGCGAGCTGCTCGCGGACGAGAGCGACTTCGTCGCCAACGCCGGCAACTTCGCCGCCTTCGTCTACCACGAGCTGCCCGAGGTCAACTGGGCGGGATTCTATCTCTGCGCGCCGACCGGCGAGCTCGTGCTCGGACCCTTCGGCGGGCGCCCCGCCTCCACGCGGCTTCCGGCGGGTCGCGGGGTCTGCGGCGCGGCCGTGACGCGGCGCGCGACGGTCGTCGTCGACGACGTCGCCACGTTCTCCGACCACATCGTCTGCGATACGGCGTCGCGCTCGGAGATTGTCGTGCCGCTCTTTGCCGACGACCGGCTCTGGGGCGTCTTCGATTGCGACAGCCCGACGCTCGCGCGCTTCGGCGAAGAGGATCGCGCGGGTATCGAGCGCCTCGTGCGCGCGTTCAGCGAATCGGTACGGCCTGCGGAGCCGCCCGCACGCTGAGCGCGACCCAAGCGAAGTTCGCGAGCGCGAGCGCGCCGATCGTGAGAAACACCGCCTCAAAGCCGAAGCGCGCGCCGATCGCTCCGCCCAGCAGCGGACCGGAAAACATCCCGAGAAACGTGGCGCTCGACGTTATCCCGTAGACCTGACCCCGCCGCTCGAGCGGGAAAAGACGACCGATGAGCGCGTTTGCCGTCGGCAGCACTCCGCCGAGAAAAAGACCGACGCCGAACCGGAGCGCAACGAAGGCGGCTACGCCGCGAACGAACGCCTGCGGAATCGTGAACGCCGCCACGCCGCAGAGCGAGATCAGCAGTACGCGGCGATAGCCGATGCGGTCGCTGCGTTTTCCCAAAAACGGCGAGGCGACCAGATCCGCGAGTCCCGTGACCGCGAAGGCGAGGCCGGTCGTGGTGGCGACGCCGGACACGTGACCGGACAGCGCACGCACGAAGAGCGGCACGATCGGCTGTACGCCAAACGCGACGACCTGCGCGAGAAGTACGACGAGGAACATCGGGGCAAGCTGCGGATGCGACGCGATCTCGCGCAGGCTCTCCCAGAACGAGGCTTGTCCGTCGCGCGAGCGCTGCGGCCGGGCGGGCTCGCGGACGAGCATCCCGCACACTAGGGTCGCGGCGAACGCGACGGCCGCGGTCGCGAAGAAGACCTGGCGATAGTCGTGCAGCCGGTCGGCCAGGATTCCGCCGAAGAGCGGCCCGCAGAGGCCGCCGATCAGCTGTCCCGTCGCCATCCATCCGAGCGAGAAGCCGAGACTCTCCTCCGGCACGGCCGTACCGACCATCGCGATCGCGGCGGCCGAAAAGCCGCTGAATATCCCCATGCAGGCCCGCGCCGCGAACAGTTGCCACACGTTCTGGACGAGCCCCATGAACGCGGTGAAGATCGCGATCGCGACGCACGATCGAATGACCATCGCCTTGCGCCCCGTGCGGTCGGCGACGCCGCCCCATATGGGCGAAAAGATCGCCGCCAGCAAGAAGTTTGCGGACGCGATGATCCCGGCCCAAATCGAAACCGCCGCGATCGGCTTAACGCCGAGCTGAATGACGTAGAGCGGTAGAAACGGCCCGGAAACGGAGAAGGCGAAGGACATCATCGCCTGCACCGTTACCATGAGCCAGAGCGTGCGCTGCCACGGGGCCCACGCCGCTCGTTGTTTCTTAGTGCGGCGGCGCACCCTCCATGTGCATCATGAATCCGCCGTGATCGCCCATCTCCATCATGTGCGGACGAGGCGACAGCGCCCTCAACAATGCCGTTCCCGCGTCGGGGCGCGTCTTCGTCATCTGGTGTTCTTTATCGCGGTCCATCGAAGGTGGATGCCCGGCGGGAAGCTCGCTGCTCAACTCGTTGCGCATCTGATCGTGAAGCTGCCGGCTTTGCTGGAAGAAGGCCGAAAACGTGGCCAGGACGCGTTGCCGCTCCCCCGGAGAGAGGATCATGTCGATGCGCTTCGCTGCGGCCGCAGGATCGGGATTGGCGGCGATGGCGAGGTCGCCGATCGTGGCGCCGACGGCCCGCAGGTGCACCGGCGTCAGCGAGCCCAGTATCTGGGCCCGCATCTGCATATGCAGTTGCTGTTCCTGACCGGCAAACTTTTCGAACGTCTGGCGAATCGTCTGCCGCTGGGCGGGGGTGAGCTGCGGCGCGCGCGTTATCGTCGTCGGCGGCCGCCGCAATCGGAATCACGCCGAGCGCGAGCGCCAGCGCGAGAAATTTTCTATTCATGCGCTATTCTACAGCCGTGTCGCCTAAAGGTTACTGAGAGTCGCCTGGGCGCGAAACCCCGCGTGGCGTTCTCAGGTCGTTTGGCGGGTGGCGCGCCGGCACGAAGCTTTAGCCTGGGTCTCGCTGGTAATCGTGTACCTCGTCTGGGGCTCGACGTACCTCGGAATCCGGGTCGCGGTCACGACGATTCCGCCGTACCTCATGACGGGCACGCGATTCGTGATCGCGGGGTTGCTGCTCTTCGCGCTGCAGTGGCTCGTCGCGAAGCAGAAGCCGCGGCTGCCGAGCCGCAAGGAAATCTTTCGCATAACCATCGTGGCGGCGTCGCTGATCGTCGTCGGCAACGGCCTGCTGTGTCTCGCGGAAACACGAGTCGAATCCGGCACCGCCGCGCTGCTGCTGGCGAGCACGCCGATCTGGATGCTGCTGCTCGACGCGCTGCTGGCGCGAAGGGCGCCCGCGGCGCCGGCGGTTGGCGGCGTGCTGCTCGGTACCGCGGGGATCGCGCTGCTCGTGGGCAAAGGCGCAGGTCACGCCGACCTGCTCTTCGCCGGCATCATTCTGATCGCGTCCGTCTCATGGGCGGCGGGATCCATCTATGCGCGCGGCAACGCGCACACGCCCATCACCGCGTCGCTCGAGATGACGGTCGGCGGTGCGATCTCGCTCGTCGTCGGTCTGCTGCTCGGCGAGGCGTCGCACCTGAGGATCGCGGCCATTTCTGTCCCGTCGCTCTGGGGAATGGCCTGGCTGATTACCGCCGGTGCGATGCTCGGCTACAGCGCATACGCCTATGCCGTTCGCACCCTTCCGACTACCACTGTCTCCACCTACGGCTACGTGAACCCGGTCGTCGCCGTGATTCTCGGCGCCACGATCCTGCACGAGCCCGTGACGTGGAACATCGTCGCGGGCGGCGCGGCGGTCGTCGCCTCGGTCGTCTTGATTCTGCTCGCGCGCGGCCCCGTCACCCGACCAGGTCGCGCCAGCTCGTCGCCCTCAGCGTGACGCCGAAATAGCCGGCGGCTGCCTTGATGTTCGCGAAGGCCTGCGCTCGCTCGGCCTCACTGACGCCGCACACCTCGCCAAAGCGCGCGATGGCGCTGCGCACGTGCGCGGCATCGGTTAACGGCTCCTTACGCTCCTTCGGAAATGCGAAAACACTGTCGGGGAGTTTGGCGCGCGGCGCGCCGTCGCCGTCGCGCACCGGTTTCCATGTGATCTGCATCCCACGAGCTTACCAGCCGTTTGTGACCGGCGTGTTTCCGGGACGCGCCGCGCTTAGGACTTCTTACCCGGCGCTCGCCAGCCTATCACGTAAGACAGCGCGCGCCGCACGTTTTCCGGGAAAGCCGCTCACGCAGCCGCCGGGATGGGCGCCCGAGCCACACAGATACAGGTTGCGCACCGGCGTGCGCGTCGCGAAGCGATTCTCGTAGATCTGCCCCGGTAGCAGTTCGCCGTGAAAGATGTGTCCGCCGACGAGCCCGAAGCGCGCCTCGAGGTCGGGCGGAGCGAGCACCTGACGCCGTTCGATGACGCGAGGTAGGTTCGGCGCGTAACGCGCCAGGATCGCGACGATCTTGTCTGCCGCGTCCTCGCGCTGCTGTTGGGACCAGCCGCCCTGTCGATCGTAGGGAAAGTACTGCGCGAAGATCGAGAAGATGTGCTTGCCCGGCGGAGCCAGCGACGGATCCGTCGGCGTCTGCAAGAAGCACTCGATCAACGGTTCCTCGCTCGCGCCGGCCTTTCGCGCGTCGTCGTACGCCAGTTGCAGATAGTCGATCGAGGATGCCACATGGATCGTCGCGTGGTGGTGCGGCTGCGCCGTACTCCCCGGACGGCACGTGAAGTTCGGAAGCTCGCCGAGCGCGAGATTCAGCTTCAAAGAAGGGCCGACGCTGCGCCATGACGCGAGCTTGTCGCGCAGCGGGCGGCCGATCAGATTCACGTCGAGCAGGTCGAGAAAGGTCGTCTTAGGATGGGCGTTCGACACGACGACCCCCGCGCGCACGGGCGCTAGTGCGGTATCGACGCCGCACGCTGCGCCGGTGCCGTCGGTGAGAATGCGCGCGACCTCTGCATCCGCAAAGATCTCGGCGCCGTGCGCAATTGCGGCAGATGCGAGCGCGCTCGAAACCGATCCCATGCCTCCGCGCACAAAGGCCCACGCCCCTTGTACCCCGAGCACGCGTCCGGCGAGATGATGCGCGAGGACGTACGCCGTGCCTGGATCGCGCGGCCCCAGGTAGGTGCCGATCAAGCCGTCGTTGACGAGCTCCGCCTGCAGCACGGGTGTGGAGACGTAGCGCTCGACCAGCTCCGCCGCCGACCCGCATAAAATCCGCAGCGTATCGGGATCGAAGCGGTCGAAGCGCGGATCATCGTCCGAGAACGAGTCGAACAGCGCCCTTCCAAGCCGATCGGTGCGCGCGACGTACGCCGCGAGCCCGGCGACGTCGCGCGGCTCGAACGCGGCAACCTCGCGGGCGTTTTGGTCGCAATCGGTCCCTAGCAATAGCGAGCGCCCGTCGAGCAGCGGCGTGAACGCGTAGGGATCCTTGCGGTAATAGGTCAGCCCGTGCGCGGGCAGATCGAGCTCTTCGACCAGCCATGGATCGAGCAGGCTGCAGACGTACGAGGCCGTCGAGACCGTGTACCCGGGCCACACGTCCTGCTCGCTAACCGCGGCGCCGCCGATGGCGCCGCGCCGCTCGAAGACCGCGACGGAGTGGCCCGCGCGCGCCAACAGCGCCGCGCACGCGAGGCCGTTGTGGCCCGCGCCGATGATGACGGCGTCGTACGAAGACTTAGGGCTTGCGGTTGTGCGTTGGTTCAGCGATACGAGGGCCGCGAAGCGAAGCAATCCCGGCAATAGACCGGCTTGTCGCCGCGCGGATTGAACGGAACCTCGGCGACGCCGCCGCACTGGCTGCACGTGGCCGTGAACATCTCGCGCGGGCGTCCCGTGCGGTCGCCTCCCCCTCCGCCGCTCGAGCGCATCTGCTTGCGCGCCTGCCGGCAGTCCGGACAGCGATTCGGCTTGTTCTGGAAACCCTTTTGCTCGTAGAACCGTTGTTCGCCCGAACTGAAGACGAATTGGCGTCCGCAGTCCACACAGTTGAGCATTTCATCGACGTACACGAAACCAGAAACTCCTTAGACTCTGCCTACCGTGCGGACTTCGCAACCGAGATCTCCGAGAATCCTACCGGGGGACCAGAGCAGCATTTGTGTCCGGCGTTCTGCGACCTCGTGCCTGTCCGTCCCTGCCGCCCCCAGCACCCGGACTCCGCGTCGGAAGAGCGAAGCCCGGCAGCGTGGCCGAGACGATTCCGGACGTGATCGAGCCCCGCTCGTTGGCAGACTACTTCGAGGTGATGACGCGGGCCGTTTTCCAGGCCGGCGTCCGCTGGAAGCAGATCGCCCAGCAGTGGGACGCCTATCGCGAGGCGTTCGAAAACTTTGATCCCGTCAGGGTCGGCGCATACGACGACGTCGACGTCGAACGCGTACTCGCGACGCCGCGCATCTTGCGCATGCCGCGCAAGATACGTGCGACGATCCACAACGCCGGCTCGATGCTCGAAGCCGATCGCGAGTACGGCGGCTTCATGAGGTATCTGCGCTCGTTCGACTCGTACGCCACGCTCGCGAAGGATCTCAAGCAGCGCTTCGCGCTGATGGGCGATATGAACGTCTGGTACTTCCTCTTCCGCACCGGCGAACGCGTGCCGCGTTTCGAGCCGTGGGTGGCAACCATTCGCGGCGACCACCCGCGGATGCGCGAGATGGTCGAGCGCGCTAGGGCGCTGGGCCGCTCGCCGGAATGTTGACCAAGCCGACGCGGTTCGCATATGCGGCTAGGCGCGCCCCGTCGTCGCCCTCGAGCGCCAATCCGACGTAGCCGTCCGGCCGCACGAGATAGGCCGCGCCCTTCGCGAGCCCCGCGCGTTGCGCGCCCGCGCCCCAAGCAAAAGCCTGGACGACAAGGCCGTGCTGCGCGGCCGCAGCGGCGACCTGGGGGCCGGCCTCGCCGTAGACGTGCACCTGCCAATCCAGCGACGTTAGCGGCGCAAAGTTATCGAGGCTCGCGACCCACGGCAGTCGATCGCCGCCCCGAACTCGGCCGGCACGGCCTTCACTCAGGCTCGAGTCGGGATAGTGGATCTGCGTCTGCGAGACGATTCGAAAGAGGACGTGGCGCATGGACTCGAGCCTCGTACCCACTGCCAGCAGCACCGGCGCGAGGACGCGCCGCGTCAGCTGACCGCGCGCCCCGGGCGCCACGATCGCGGTGAACGCGCGGTCGGTCGTTGCCACCAAGGCGCGCGCGAACGCGATGCGTTCTTCCTCGAAGGAGTCGAGAACGGTCGCTGCGGTGCGGCCGGTGATTGCGTCGACGAGCTTCCAAGCGAGATTCGTCGCGTCACCGATCCCAGTGTTCATGCCCTGTCCGCCGGCGGGGCTGTGAATGTGAGCCGCGTCGCCGAGGATGAAGACGCGGCCGCAACGGAATCGCTCCGCGACGCGATGATGCACGCGATACGCCGCAAACCAGTTCACGTCGGTGACGTGCGCGCCTAACAGCGGCTCGACGTAACCCCGAATGCTCTCGAACGTCATCGAGTCGCCGTCCGCACATTCGCGCGGAGCCAAGCCGATCAGTCGCCGCATCCCGGTCGAGCGCACGGCGAAGATCAAAGCCAACGCGTACTCGCCGAGCGTTACGTAGAGGTCGTGATCGAATGGCGCGTCGATCTTGGCATCGCACACGAAAAAGAGCTGATCGTAGGTCTTTCCCGCGAAACCGAGCCCGAGCGCCGTGCGCACCGCCGAGTGCGCGCCGTCGCAGCCGCACAGATAGTCGACCTCGAGCTCCTCGCTCCCGTTCGGACCGCGGAGTCCGGCTACGACGCTTCTCTCGCCGGCACGGGGCAATGCGATAAACTTGGTGTTCCACTCGACCGGGATGCCCGCCGCCGCTAGCTTCTTGATGAGGAAGCGCTCGTGGTCGTCTTGCGGGTAGGTGAGGGCAAAGGGATACGGGCTGATGCCGTCGCCCAGGTCGGTGAAATTCAGCCGAACGATCTCGCGCAGGCGCCCATCGCCGGTAGCCTCGCGCAAGCGCAGATGCGGAACGACGATCCCCTCGCCGACGATCTCCTCCGCGAATCCCAGCTGGCGATAGAACTCGAGCGTGCGGGCCTGCACGACCATCGCGCGCGACTGTTCGCCGGGACCGGCGGCGTCGGCGATGATGCGGAACGGCACGCCGCGCCGGGCGAGGTTCAACGCCAGCACGAGCCCCGTCGGGCCGGCTCCGACAATCAGAACCCGCGGCGAACTCACTGGCGCCTCGTTAGGGCGCAGGCGACGGTGACGAGTTCGGTATCACCGCCCGATTGTTCGGGCGGATCAGATAGAGTCCCACGCTGGGCGCATAGTTCAGCTCCGGAACCGGCTTGCCGTCGAAGCCGCGCTTAGCGAGCTCGTCGGTCGTCGTCGCGGCGATGCGTCCGCAGACCACGAGCGCCGGAACGACGGTCGGATCGCCCGGATCGAGCTCGTACCACGTACCGCTCTTCGCCGCGTGCGCGGTAATCGTCCAGCTCGCCGTCGCGGCTCCGTTAGCGAAATGGTTTCTCAGCTCTAAAAGCGACTGCGTTGCGAGATTCTTCACGTCCCCCGTACACGTCGCCGACGTACGCATCTGGAATGGATCCTTCGGCGGCGTCGTCGGCAACTTGTAGACGCGAAACGCTTCCTGACCCGCCTGCGGCTGGCGCGCGACGACGTAGAGGCCGACCGCGGGCATGAAGTTCAGTTGCGGCACGAAGAACAGCGGACTCGTCGGCGCAAAAAGTTTGCGCTGGGTCACGTCGTCGGCTCTCGCGATGTGCAGCGCCAGACAGCTCGCCGTCACGCGTAGCATCCCGCTGCCCTTCGGCGTGATCGCCAGCGCGTACGTCATGCCAAGCCCATGGTACGTGATCGTCGCGTCCGGCAGCGCCGGTGCAGGCATCGTCGCCGGGTAGCCCACCGCCGTGCGGGCAGCTTCCACTTTTGCCGCAAATGCCTTGAGCTCCGCGGCCAACTGCCGTGCCTTGGCGGCGTTGTCGGCGCTGCACGTCGCGGGATTGGCAACGACGCCGAACGGATCGGCCGGCGGCGTCTGCGGCAGCGGCGAGAACAGCGACTGCAAGCCGCGGCCTGCGCCCGGCCCACCCGGACCGCCGACCCAGCTCCGCCAGGACCGCCCGGAGCACCGAACGCCCCGCCGCCTCCGGTGCCGCGGGCGTGAAACGCGGTGGCGGTCTGCGACGAGACGCCCTGACCGAACTTCGCAGAGTACGTGACCGAGATCGTGCGCGGCACGAGTGGCCGAGCGAGGTTGGCGATCACGATGCCGCCCGCGGTGGTGAACGGCACGGCGTTGGCCGGACTCGCGAAGATGCCGGCATAGGTGTTGGTGATATTGCTGGCCGCGAGGGTGAGCGTTCCGCGCGTCAGCTGCGCGGTGACGCCCGCATCGAACGTCGTGTACGGCGGGAGGTTGTTCGGGTTGTTCGCGCCCACGTGCTGCATGTCGGCCAGCCACTCGAACATCGAGCGCGGCGATTTGTAGTCGAGCACGAGGCCGGACTTGATCAGCGGGACGTTCGGAAGCTGCTGACCCGAAATCGTGATCGACCACGGATTGCTGAAGAGGTAGCCGTTCGAGTCGGCTTGCGCACCGGTGACGTTGTAATATCCCTGCACGACGAGGTCGCCGAACGTGAAGTAGCCGGTGAGCTCCGCGCCCTGATAGAGCCGCTGCACGCCGGCAATCGGCGTCGTAAAATAAAGCTGCTGAGCCGTAAAGGGCGTGCTCGCCGGTGCGTTGCAGCCGGCGGGAGAGTTGTAGAGAGCCGCAACCTCCGCGAGATAGCCGGCCGGTAGCTGGCCGAGCTGGTTTAAGATCACGCCGTTGACGTACACCGGGAGCAGCACGCCGTTTTGCTCCTGGCGGTACAGCGTGAGCGAAACGTTGCCGCCATGCAGCTGGTGCGTGTAGGTGAGGCGCGCCGACGTTGACGAGCTGTTCTGCGGCTGTTGGCCCGGCGCATTGCCGTATGCGACCTTCCCGTTGCAGTCGAAGCGCAGCGATGCCGGATCGCTGAGAATTTGCAGGCGGCCCTGCGTGGCCGCCGCACCGCCGAGCGCGAACGACGCGCTATAGCTGTCGCGCGACGTCGGACGCCAGGCAGCCCCGACGCTGGCGAGCTCCGACACGCCGCTGTTGCCCGTCGCCGTGCTGAGCCCGGCCGATCCCGACAGCGTGAGTTTGTCGTTCGAGTGGATCGTGTCGGTGGCTTGCAGCACGGAATAATTCGTCGACTGCGACCCGCTGTAGAAGGGCGCCGCCTGCGGAACGAGCGGCGTGGTCGCAAACTGCGACGACGTCCCATACGCCTGGATCGAGATCGTGTGGCGCTCTTTCGCCGGCAGCGTCGCGTTCACGGTATAGCCGCTCGACTTGGTATTCGTGGAGTAGCCGGTCGGCGACGGGAGGCCGTTGACGTAGCGCGACAGCTGGTTCGAGAGGCCGCTAGAATCAACGGAAAAGAGCGAGGTCTGGATCTGGGTCGCGCCGACCAACGCATTGTCGGTGACCGAATAGAGCTGGAGGTTGGTCGTATCGGTGTTGTTCGGCCCATAGCCGCAGGGCAGCGTCGTGGCGGGATCGCCGGGATAACGCAGGCACACGACGTTGGTGCTGCGGTTGGAGTTCATAAACATACCGGTCAGGGAGTTGGAATCGCCGAACTCGTAGCGTGCGCTGACGAGGTTGCCGGAGATCGTGCTGTCACCGTCGTGCGAATAGCTGAGGCCGCTGGCATCCTCGTAGAAGTCGCCGTCCACTAGGCTCGGGTACAAGCGGTTGACGGTCTGCACGGCCAGGCCTAGCTTCCCGATCGAACCGCTCTCCGCAACCGAATAATTGTCACGACCGTAGCTTCCTACCGACATCTGTAGCTGCGTCTGCCAGCTCAGCGTCGGCTGCAGCGTGCTGAAATTCACCGAACCGCCGAGGCCGCCGAGCGTGGGGCCCATGTGAACGGAGGCGCCTTGGAACAGATCGGTCGCGAATCCGCCGAGATTGCCGGCCGAACCGGGCGCGTTGAGCGGGATCCCGTCCAGCGTCAGCTGCGTCTGCGTCGGATCGTGCCCCTCCAGCGAAATCGTCTGCGTCGCATCGCTGTCGTCGCTCGACGTCGAGAGGCTTACTCCGGACAGCTTGTTGAGCGCGTCGGCCAAGTCGGTCGAGAGGCGCCGTTGCGCGGAATTTTGGTCGATGCTGCTGCTCGAGATGGCGGCCGATGCCTTGGCGGTCACCTGTCCGATGACTTTGAGGCCGCCGTTCTCCAGCGCCAGCGCGAAGTTGACCGTCACGACGCGCCCGTCAAGCACTTCGAACGAAGCCGAGGTCAAGCTCTGGTAGCCGCGCTTGACGATGCGCGCGCGATAGATGCCGTCGGGTACGTCCGTGAACGTGACCTTGCCGTTCTTTCCGGTGATTTCTGATGTGATGACGGGGCCGTCGAGGAGCACGCGCGCGAGTTCGAGCGGTTGCTTGGTACTGACGTCGACGACGACGATGTCGATCTCCGCCGACTCGGATTGCGCCAGCGCCGGGGGCGTTCCGGTCGCGTACAGCATGACCAGGGCGACTGTCAGCCCAACGCAGCGCCGCAACATGTCTTCGCGATTATACGGAATTGGCGCGGCCGCAAGCCTTGAACCGCGCTGGGAAAGCTCAGATCGTGATCGTTACGGCGGTTCCGTGGCCGGGCGCGCTGTCGATCGCGATGTCGCCGCCGACGCGCTCGACGGCGCGCTTAGCGATGGCGAGGCCGAGGCCCGTTCCGGCGATCTCGCCGCGCTGGTCGCCACGATAGAAGCGCTCGAACGCATGCACGCGCTCCGACTCGGACATGCCTGGACCCTCATCGCTGACGCGGATGATCGAATGGCCGTTGTTGCGCGTCGCGCGCAGATGAATCGGCGCATCCGGAGCATACTTGAGCGCATTTTCGATGACGTTCCAAACCGCCTCGGCCAGCTCACCGCGATCCGCCTGTACGGTCTCGACCCCGTCGACGCTGTAGTCGATGATACGCCGATCGTCGAGCCTGCGGGCGGCATCGCATTGACCGCGCAGGAGCTCGGCGACATTGACTGTTTCGATGTGGGGCGGTGCCTCGGAGTCGAGCCGCGCGAGCCGCATGAGCCGATCGATCAAGCCGCGCATGTGCTCCTTCTCGATCGACATGGTGCCAAGAATCTGGCGAGCAATGCGAGGTTCCTCGATCGCGCCGCGTCGCAGCACGTCGATGTATCCGCCGATCACAGTGAGCGGCGTTCGGAGCTCGTGCGAGGCGTCGGCGGCAAACTGGCGCATACGCTCTTCGCCGTGCTTCCGGTGGTCGATCGCGGTCGCGACGCTCGCGACGGCGTCATTGAAGGCAGCGGTGAGCGATGCGACCTCGTCTCCCCCGGCCATCACGAAACGGCGCTGCGTGTAGTCGCCGTCCGCGAGCGCTCGTAACGAGTCGCTGACCTCGTTGATCGGCCGCAGCGACTGCTGCGCGAACACCCGCCCGACGAACCAGGACAGCAAGATCGCCGCCGCGCCGATCGTCAGGACGATTCGCCAGTACGGAATCAGCGAGACGAGCAAGAGTGGGAACGACGGTCCGAAACCGACATAACCGCCGTCGACATAGGTGAGCGACACCGGTTCGAGCCGCGTCGGGTCGAGCGGAGCCGGTCTCCCCTTGGCGAGCGGAGGGATGAAGTGTTGCATGCCGCCCGCCGCTAATACGGCGGATAGCGGCTTGGGCCGCAGCGTCTTGTCGCCGGCGAGGTAGCGGCCCTTCAAGTCGAAGACCGTTACGCGCAGGCCGATTCCACTGAGCGCATTGACGATCTCCGGCGCAGCTTGCTTGAGACTCATGCCCTCGCGCCGATATTGATCGACCAGGATGCGCGCCTCTTCGTGCTTCGCGATCGTCACGTCGCCCGAGAATTGCCAGAGCTCGAAGACGAGGGCGATGGACGACGCCAGGATGACGATGACGACCGTCACGCCCAGCAGCACCGCGTAGAGGGCGGACAGGCGCGCTGCGAGCTTCACTGGCGTTTGCCTCTACTGAGAGAGGCCGTAGCCGACGCCACGGACGGTTCGAATGAACGAGCCCGGTTCGCCCGCCCGGTCGATTTTCGCGCGCAGGTAGGAAATGTAGGTTTCGACGATGTTCGGGCCACCCTCGAAGTCGTGTCCCCAAACGATCTCGAGCAGATGATCTTTGCTGAAGACGCGCCGCGGCTCGCGCATGAACACCTCGAGCAGGTCGAACTCCCGCTGAGTGAACTCGAGCGGATCTTTGGCGCGCCAGGCTTCGCGGGTTCCCGGATTGATCGAGATGTCACGCCACCGCAGGACGTTCTCCTCGATGAGCTGCGGCCGGCGCAGCTTCGCTTGAAGACGCGCGATCAGCTCTTCGAAAACGAAGGGCTTGACGAGATAGTCATCGGCACCGGAGCTGAGGGACCGGACCTTATCCTCCGTTCCTCCCTTGGCGGTCAACATGAGGATCGGCGCCTGGGTGATCTCGCGCAGCCGCGGCAGCAACGTGACCCCATCGATCTTGGGCATCATAATGTCGAGGACGATGAGCTCGGGATCGAAGATCTTGACGAGCTCCAGCGCGGCCAAGCCATCCGTGGCCGTCCGCACCTCGTAGCCCTCGCGGGAGAGCCCCAGTTCCAACATCTCCCGAACCATACGGTCGTCGTCGATGACCGCAACGCGGGCATTGGGCATGATCATCATTTCTACGCTGCATCGTGCTTTGCCACCCTTGGAGGCGCCTGAACTGGCCACCGACCCACCCGCTGCCCGCAAACTAAAGCCGCCTGCCCGATTGCTTCAAGGGGATGCGATACCACGCCAATTCCGCGCTTCTCCAGCGTCTTCAACGTGTCGTCGTCGGGAAGCCACCGAGCAAAGACATGGACCTCACGGGTGCCGGCGGCCTCAGCCAAGACCGCCATCACGTCTGCGAGCGTGCACTCGTGCTCGGCCAGGAGCCGGACGACGACCTCGCTCCGGAAGCGTGGCGCACTCCACCCCGCGGCGACCACGAGGAGTCGGGAGAGCTCGGCCAGCCGCGTTGCCTCGAAGTCGATCACGGCCGCCTTAACGCAGGCCCCCAGACCGCCGTCGGGCTGGGCGTGCAAAGCCGCCGCCGCAATCGACCCGCTCGGCCCAGCCTCCAAAAGCGCCCCGGCCCCTATAAAATACTCGTCCATGCCGGCATCTTGGCATGGACGAGTGCCAACTGGGTGGCGCACAAACCGGCCACCCGATCAGTTCTTGCGCTTAAAGTGGATCTGGCGGACTTACGCAGAGAGCCAGGATCAGCGCTATTGCTAAGCTCAGCACGGTTGAAATCCTCCCTAACGAAGCGTTCTGAGACTAGCCTACCGCAGAAAAGTTCCCCCGCCCCTAGTCAATATTAACTAGACCGCGAACCGGGATAGGCGCGCTTAGATGATCCCCTCGTGGCGCGCTCGTCGGATAGCCTCGGATCTCCCGCGGCAGCCGAGCTTGGCAACAGCATTCGCAATGTGGGCGCGGATCGTGCAAACACTGCGGCCGTTTCGAAGCGCGATCTCTTTTGGAATGAGCCCTTCGTTCAGCCGTCGTAGCACTTCGATTTCCGAACGGGTAAGCTGCGTCCGAGGAACTTGGTCAGACCTCGCGCCCAGCTCGCCGTCTACCGCGCCCAGGAGCCGCGCTATATCAGCATAGCCAAGTTTACTCAAATCCGCGATACCACTTTTAACGCGGCGTTGGCCTGCGTCACTGTGATGAGTTAGCCGCAGCAATATGTTCTGAACGATCGTCGCTACAAGCCGGATCACAGGGTCGTCCCCCGGTTTGACACCGCGCAGAATCCGATCCGCATGCGCCGACCTCCCGTTTATCGCTTCCGTCAAGGCTGAAACCGCCTTGGCAATTGCCATCGATCGCACGCGAAAGCGACCCGTAACGCTCACCGAGCTTAGAAGCGCCAAGATTTCGCGCGTCATTCTGGACGATTCTTCGCGCTGTCCGTCGAGAGCCAGAAACAGCGCGTACTCGCTGCCTGATACCACTCTGTCGAAGGTAAAGGCCATCTGTGACCAGCACGGTGCGACGAGTTGGTGCGCCTCGGCGAATCGTCCCTCCCAGGCAAGTCTTACCGACCTAAACAGCGCGAGGAAGGGGCCCGCCAGTTCATTAGTTTTTATTCCAGCCAAACGCTGCTCAGTCGCTATGCTGTTTTCAACACTACCCCTGCGCATTTGCGCGCTCAGCACTTGGAGAAGGGCTGTTTGAAGGACAAAAGCGTCGCCCGCTTTAGTCGCAGCGTCCGCTGCAAGCTGGGCATAGCGAAGCTGCCCGTCAACGTCATCTTCCTCGTGAAGGACCAAATTAGAGAGCACCGCATTTGCTCTGCTTTCGATGCTGTATAGATGCAGCTCCGTCGCAAGCTCGCTTGACAGGGTTAATACTTCAAACGCTCGGTCGGCGACTCCAAGATGGTGGAAGGCTATACCGCTGTGGTGTAGGACTCGAGCTCGCACGAGCTCCGAATCTATCCCGAGAAGCAGCGGCTCCAGTCGATCCAGAGCCGTCTTCGCCAGCTCAAGGTCACCACTTACCGCAGCGTTGCCAGCCATGAGCGACAACGCCTCCGCTCGCCGCGCGAAATCCTGGCTGTCGTCGTCACCAACCTCGCGCAAGAGCTCCGTTACATCGCCGCCCTGGTTGGCAACTAGAGACGCGAGACGGAGGCTCGAGATTGCAAATAGGTCGCGATTGTTGCCGGCTTTTGCCAGGGCGCGACGGAGGAGCGATTCCGCACGCGCGAATTTGCCGGCGGTCGCCTGGAGGGCCCCCTGGAGGGCCAGGACCGTCGCGTTTTGTCGTCGGGTGGTCTCGTCCAGCGCTCCGATGGCCCGTGCGACGACATCTCCCTGGGCGCGTTCCAACATTTCGAAGCCGTCGCACTCCAACAAGCGAACGATGTCGCCGGGCGACGCGGCAAGTACGTAGCACGCGATCGCGTGCTCGGCGTCGCCGCCGGCTTCCAGTGCTCGCGCGGCCCGTTCGTGGACCTGCTGCTGTGCATGCTTTCCACCGAGCGCACTTTGATGGCGAAGAAATTCGCGAAAGAGTTCGTGGCACTGGTAGATCCCCGGCGACTCCTCGTGAATGAAAGCCGTACGCTCCCGCAGCCTCTCCACAATCGGCAGTGCGCGATCGAACCCTGCGCGCTCGAGCACGCCAACGCTGATGACGGGCAGTGCGATCGCCACCTCGAGGAGTGCTCGTTCGTCTTCATCAAGCTCGTTATAAACCTGCTCAGCCAAAAAATGATAGATCATTTCCCGAGTGAGCGCGGAAACGTTGCGTAAGTCCGACGAGCGCGTTGAGGTCCTCAGCGCGAAGCTCATCGCGGCCGGCCAGCCTTCCGTAAGGGCGAGGAGGTCGTTGAGTTCGTCGTCTCGGCGCGCCAGGCCGAGGCCGATCGCCGCCGATCGCGCCTCCTCGATCGTGAAGCGGAGCTCTTCTTCGCCGATTGTTAGTTCCGCGTCCCGATAGGCCAGCCAGGTTCCGATCGGAAGATTCCGCGTCGATCTAGATGCAACGATCCAGCGAACGCGCCCCTTGGAGCGCTCAATCAGCGAGCAGAGGAACCCGGCGACATCTGGGTCGGCGTCGGCCACGTGAAGGTCGTCGATGGCGATCACGCCATCGAAGGATTCCAGGTGCGCGTGCATCCAGCGCGCTAAGTCACCACATCGCTTTGGGGACGGAGTCATGCGTTCGTACGCACCGGCGAGCGCGTCGATAGCGTGCGGCGCAAAATCGCGCAGCGCCTCGGCGAAGCCGCGTAAGAAGCTCAGGAGCGACGCGTGCTCGCCATGCAGCGTAAAGCGAACCTGCGGCTCGCGTACACTGCGCAGGTACTGGCGGAGCACGACGGATTTCCCATAGCCCGCCGGAGCAATCATTAGAGTGATCGGGCAGCCGGCCGAGGCAGACAACCGTCCGACCAGACGCGGGCGCTCGACCGGCGCAAAAACTCCGGCTCCGCGCTCGCCGCCCTCGATAACCCGCACCCGATTTCGTTCTAGGGTTTGGGAACGTCGCCTTTCCCGATCAGACGGCTTACGAAATAAGCGAGCAGCGCACCCGTCCAATGCAGGCGCCGCGCGAGCCAGGCTCGCTGTTTGGGGCACGTGATCTCGCCCAGTTCGACGACGAGGCTGCCGTCACGCGCGTGAACCTGTTCGAAGCCGTAATACTCGCTCAGGTTCTCGGTGAAGTTGTCGGGCCGGAACCCGAACGGCCACTCCGCGTGGTACAGCCCGCGCCACTCGCGCGCGGCCCGAACATCGCGCTTGTGCGCGTATCCGATCGACGCGGCACTTCGACACGGCGGATCGGACCCGTCGAAATGAATGAAGACTGCTGCGTCGACGCGATACTCACCGTTGAAGTCCGCGGGAAGACGCGCCACCGTCACGCCGTGACTGCGCAGAATCTCGGTCGCCGCGTCAGCGACAACCGGAGTCCACTCGCGCTCGCCGGCGGCTCCGAGATTACAGCGGTGCTGTGGGAACCTAATGCAGCTCGCCGGGCGCCCTTCGTGCCCGGCCGAGATCAGCACGTCGTATCGCAACAGGGAAGCGGCGATCAGCAGGGCGAGCATTACCAGCCGCCCGACGCGCCCCCGCCGCCAAAGCCACCGCCGCCTGCCGAAAAGCCGCCGCTAAATCCGCCGCCGCCGCCGCCAAACCCGGAGCCGACGAACGCGCCACCCACCCATGCCGGCCAACTTTTCATGTCTTTCTGTGCGGCCTTCGGACCTTCGCGCAAGATGAGATAGCCGTAGCGAATCATGCGCACCACCGCCATGATGATCATCCAGATCAGGAACAAGAACGCCAATCCAATGACGACCGCCAGGAAGGTCGGCAAGTCGCCGCCGGTGCCGCTCGGAGCCTCTTCCGGCGGCGGCGACACTCCTTTATAGCCCGGCGTGACGGTCGTGAGCATCGCCGCGACTCCGCTCGACACGGCCGCGTCGGGATCGTCCGACTTCATGCGCGGTACGATGACGTCGCTGATGATTCGATGCACGTCCGCGTCGGTCAGCGAGCTCTCCAAACCGTATCCCACCTCGATGCGGACCTTACGGTCCTTCATGAAGAGGAAGAGCACCGCGCCGTCGTCGTGACCGCGCCGGCCGATCTTCCAATGATCGGCCGTCTCCCCGGTCCACGTCTCCAGCGGAACTTCGCCGGTCGTCTGTCCGATCCACACGACGACCTGATGCCCGGTGGCCGTCTCGTACGCGTGCAGCTCGTTCTCGACCGCCGCCCGCGTGTCGCTCGAAAGCACGCCGGCATTGTCGGTGACGTAGTGATCCGGTGTCGGCGGAATCTTGAAGCCTTGGGCGGATCCTGCGAGCGGCCACGCCATTGCGACGGCGATCCAGGCGAAAAGCGCCAGCCGGGATCTCACGGTGCGTCCTCCAAATTGGTCGCGGGAAAGTGCGCCCGCAGCACGCCGCCCAGCCTATCGACGGCGTAGAGGATGCCGTCCACCAACGCACCTCGCGCAAAGTACGGCTGCGACTCCGCGACGACGCCGCGCCAAAACGCATCGCCCACTCTTTCGTGCAACGCCCGATCGCCAATGATCGCAAAGCGTCTCGCCTTCGGTGCTACCAGGATCAGCGCGGCGTTTCGGTGCGGGTGCCGATGCAGGCCGACCCGCGCAAACTCGTCTTTTGCGCGCTCGAAGGCGTCGATGTCGCGATCGGGAACGACCCGCACGCCGATGCGTCCGCTCGTGCCCTCTTCCGCTTCGGCAAGCGCACGGGCAATTGCGGAACGCTCGGCGCGCGTCACGGGGAGAAGTTCACGACCGGCGCCTGCGCCGCCCCGGGCTGCGCCTGGAAGTACGGCTTCTCGTTGAAGCGACCGCCGAAGAGACCCGCGACGAACACCGTTGGGACAGTGTCGCGTTTCGTGTTGAAGGCACGCGCCGCGTCATTGTATTTGCGGCGCTCGAACGCGATGCGATTTTCTGTCCCTTCCAACTGCGCCTGAAGCGTCTGGAAGTTCTCCGTGGCCCGTAGCTGCGGATAGTTCTCGACGACGGCGAGCAGACGAGAGAGCGCGGTGCCCAGCGAATCCTGAGCGGACGCGTACTTCGCGAAGTCCTGCGGGTTGTTTAACGCGTTCTGCACGACCTGAGGCGAGATCTGCCCGACGCTCGCGCGGGCCTTGGCCACATCCTCGTAGGTGCTCTTCTCGAAATTGGCCGCGCCCTTCACCGTCGCGACGAGGTTCGGCACCAAATCGGCACGCCGTTGATAGACGTTCTGCACCTGACCCCACTGGGCGTCGACGGCCTGCCCGAGCGAAACGAGCGAGTTATACGTTCCACCGATAAAAAGAAAAATAACGACGACGATCGCGATGACGACGATCGGGCCGACGTAAGAACGGCGCTGTTGCATGCCTGGCTGATGCGCCGCCGCGCCGCCGGTACCTCTTTCGGCAGGCATGCGGGCCATTGTGCTTAACAGCGCCGAATGCTGCGCGCCGTGCTCGCGGCGATTCCGATCGTTGCGCTAACGTTGGCCGTGCCGCTCGTCAATCGCGTCGAGCCGAGATTCTTCGGTCTGCCATTCCTTTTGAGCTGGATCGTGATGTGGGTGCTGCTCACGCCCGCCTTCCTGTGGATGGTCACGCGCATGGAGCGCCGCTAGTGAGCCATGCGGGCATGGCCCTCGGCATTGTCGGACTCATCGTCTTCGGGGCGATCACTTTCGCACTACTGGGGGTGCGCCGCATCAAGATGGACCCCGCGCAGTTCATCGTGGGAGGCCGTTCTTTCGGAACGGTCTTCCTGTGGGTGCTACTCGCCGGCGAAATCTACACGACCTTCACCTTCCTAGGTATCGCCGGTCTCTCGTATTCGCAGGGTGCGCCCGCGTACTACGTGATGGCCTACGGCACGTGCGCGTACGTCATAGCCTATTTCCTGACGCCGGCCGTTTGGCGCGTCGCCAAGGAGAACAATCTGCTCACGGGCGCGGATTTCTTCGAGACGCGCTTCAACAGTCGCGCGCTAGGGGTGGGCATCGCCATCCTGATGTTCGTAATGATCGTGCCCTACGTCGCGCTACAGCTCAGCGGCCTACAGATCCTGCTGCATATCGCCGGCTACGGCACCTACAACACGACCGCGACAGTCTGCGTCGCCTTTATCGTGCTCGCACTCTTCGTCTTTACCGCAGGCCTGCGCGGCACGGCCTGGGCAAGCATCGTCAAAGACGTCCTCGTGCTGAGTGCCGTGGCATTCGCGGGCATCGCGATCCCGATACGTTTCTTCGGCTCGCCTGCCGCGATGCTCGACCGGGTGCTGCAGGTGCATCCTCAGATGCTCCGTCTGCCGACGGGCGGCGCTTTTCACGGCACGGCTTGGTTCGTTTCGACCGTGCTGTTGTCCGCGATCGGGTTCTTCATGGGCCCACACTCGTGGAGCGCCGTCTACAGCGCCCGCAGCGACGACACGCTGCGCCGCAACGCGATATTCCTACCCTTCTATCAGGCGCTTATGAGCTTCATGGTCTTCGCCGGTCTTTCGGCGGCGCTGATTCATCCCGGCCTCAAGGGCACGGCCGTGGATCAATCGTTCCTGCTCGTCGTTGCGCAATATTATCCGCCGTGGGTTCTCGGCATCATCGCAGGAGCCGGTGCGCTGGCCGCACTCGTTCCGGCCTCAGCGCTGCTACTCGCCGGCGCGAGCGTGATCACGAAAAATGTTGCCGGCGACGCGTTCGGAATCGCAACCGGCGACGCGGCGCGCACGATGCTGACGCGCGTCCTCGTGCTCATCGTGGCGGTCCTCGCTCTCGGCGTCTGGCTAACCGCGCAGAAAACGGTCGTGGAGCTCTTGCTGCTCTACTACAACGGTGTGACGCAACTTATGCCCGGCGCCGTCGCAGCATTCCTTTGGAAACGCGCCAGCGCCCTTTCCGTCGGCGCGGGCATCGCCGTCGGGCTTGCGGTCGCGATTCCGCTCGCAGCGCTCAACGTCGCTCCGTGGGGCATCAACGCCGGTTTCCTCGCGCTCCTCGCCAACGTCGCGGTGTTACTCCTCATCTCGTTCGTCAGACCGCGCCGGTAAGGCACGCGACTCAAACAGCAGCGCAAACTTCACGCGCGCGTTCTTACACGAAACAGGCCCCGCCGCCTGGGCGGGGCCCTTCACTGTGGCGCTGCGCGCCGCGCTCTAGGACGAAGCGCCCGAGGGTTAAAGGTCTTCGGGATTGATGCCTTTCAGGCGATCGTACTGCGTCTTTTTTGGTGACGCATGTGGGTTCGCATGGTCCTCATACTCGCCTTCGTACTGCACCGTCAACGGCTCGCGATTACGCTCGTACGCGCTGACGAGGCGGCTCATCCCGTCGCCGTTTCCGCCGCCCATCACTTCGGCGAGAGCGGCTTCGTCGGCGGTCATCGTGGCGTAGGGCATCTCGTACTCGTGGCGCGGCCGGCCGTCGTCGTCGACGTCCTGGCCTTGCGGCACGATGTCGACGTTGCGATACCTCGACATGCCCGTCCCGGCGGGGATGAGCTTGCCGATGATCACGTTCTCCTTGAGGCCGAGCAGCGGGTCGTACTTGCCCTTGATCGCAGCGTCGGTGAGTACGCGCGTCGTCTCCTGGAAGCTCGCCGCAGAGAGGAACGACTCCGTCGCGAGCGACGCCTTCGTCACGCCGAGCAGCACCGGATTTGCGGTCGCCAACTCCTTGCCGGCAGCCTTCATCCGCTCGTTGGCCTCGTTGAACTGCGCGGCCTCGACGAGCTGGCCGGGGAGCAGTGGGGTGTCACCGCCCTCGACGATCTTCACCTTGCGGAGCATCGAACGAACGATCACTTCGATGTGCTTATCGTTGATGTCGACGCCCTGCGAGCGATAGACCTTTTGCACCTCTTGCACGAGGTAGTTTTGCAGCGCCGTCTCGCCCTTTACGCGCAGGATGTCGTGTGGATTGAGCGAGCCTTCGTTAAGCTGGCCGCCCCGCTCCACGCGCTGACCCTCCGTCACGATCAGGTGCGTTCCCGGCGGAATGTCGTACTCGTGCTCGTCGCCATGTGCATCGACGACGTGAACGATGCGCTTGTTCTTCTCGTCGGCAAGCTTGATCGTGCCGTCAACCTCGACGATCGTGGCCTGTCCCTTGGGCTTGCGCGCCTCGAAGATCTCTTCGACGCGGGGCAGACCCGTGATGATGTCCTCGGTCGCGACGCCGCCCGTGTGGAAGGTCCGCAGCGTGAGCTGCGTACCGGGCTCGCCGATCGATTGCGCCGCGATGATTCCGACCGCGGTGCCGATGTCGGCCTTGGTCCCGGCGGCCAGGTCGCGGCCGTAACACATCGAGCAGACGCCGTACTTCGAGCGGCACGCGAGCACCGAGCGAATCTTGACCTCGGAGACGCCAGCGTCGAGCAGCGCCTTGGCCTTATCTTCGTCGATCTCCGCATTTCGCGTGACGATCGCCGTCGTCGGCCGCTTGGGGTCCAGCCGGATCTCCTCCGCGGCGCGGCGTCCGATGATGCGGTCCGCCAGCGGCTCGATGATCTCTTTTCCGACTCGGATATCGCTCACGACGATGCCGTTGGTCGTGCCGCAGTCCTCTTCGCGAATGATGACGTCCTGGGCGACGTCGACGAGACGGCGCGTCAGGTAGCCGGAGTCCGCCGTACGCAGCGCCGTGTCGGCCAGACCTTTGCGCGCGCCGTGCGTCGAGATGAAGTATTCGAGAACCGTCAGCCCCTCTTTCAGCGACGCCTTGACCGGAATCTCGAGAATTCGCCCCGAGGGATCCGACATCAAGCCGCGCATCCCGCCGAGCTGCTTGACCTGCGCGATCGAACCGCGCGCGCCCGAGGTCGCCATCATAAACACCGGATTGAGCGGATTCTGCGACGACTGCATAGCCGTCGTCACCTCGTCCGAGGCCTTCGACCAGACGTCGATCGTCTTATTGTACTGTTCGTCCTCGGAGATGAAGCCTTGTTCGTAGAGCCGGTGCAGCTCGTCAACCTCGTCCTGCGCCTTACCGACGATTTCGTCCTTGTTCGCGGGAACGATGACGTCGTTGATCGACACCGTCGTCCCCGAGAGCGTGGCATAGTGGAAACCGAGGTCCTTGATCGCGTCCAGGAAGCGTGCCGTCTCGGAGTTGCCGTACGTGCGGTAGCAATCCGTGATGATCTTTCGCAGGCCGCCCTTGTCGATGATGCGATTGACGAACACGTGGTTCCAGCGCTCGGGGAAGGCGCTGTTGAAGATCACGCGCCCAACGGTGGTCTTGATCAGCTCGCCGTTCCAGCGAACGTAGATCCACTCTTGCAGGCCGATCTGCTTGCTCTCGTACGCCAGAACGGCTTCCTTGCCGTCGAAGAACGTCGGGATCGCGCCGGCTGCATCCGCCGCCGGAGCGTTCTTCTTCTTCCGGCGATCGTAGCGCTCGGGCTCGTCCGGAATAGCGGCCTTCGCCGGTCCGGCGTACTCATTGCGCTGGAACGTGAGGTAGTACAGTCCGAGCACCATGTCTTGCGTCGGAATCGAAACGGGGTTGCCGTATGCCGGCAACAAGATGTTGTTCGAGGAGAGCATCAGGATGCGCGCCTCCGCTTGTGCGCCCGCGGAAAGCGGCAAGTGGACGGCCATCTGATCGCCGTCGAAATCGGCGTTGTACGGCGTGCAGACCAGCGGATGCAGGTGGATGGCCTTGCCCTCGACGAGCACTGGCTCGAACGCCTGAATCCCCAGGCGGTGCAGCGTCGGCGCGCGGTTCAGGAGGACCGGGTGCTCCTTGATGACCTCTTCCAGGACGTCCCACACCTCCGGGCGCACGCGCTCGACCATACGCTTCGCGCTTTTGATGTTATGCGCGAGCCCGCGATCCACGAGCTTCTTCATCACGAAAGGCTTGAAGAGCTCGAGCGCCATCTCTTTCGGCAGGCCGCACTGGTGCAGCTTGAGCGTTGGGCCGACCACGATCACCGAGCGCCCCGAGTAGTCGACGCGCTTGCCCAACAGGTTCTGCCGGAAGCGCCCCTGCTTTCCTTTTAAGATGTCCGACAGGGACTTGAGCGGACGATTGTTCGGACCCGTCACCGGGCGGCCGCGCCGGCCGTTGTCGATCAGCGCGTCGACTGCTTCCTGCAGCATGCGCTTCTCGTTCTTGATGATGATCTCGGGCGCGTTGAGCTCGAGGAGCCGCTTGAGCCGGTTGTTGCGGTTGATGACGCGCCGGTACAGATCGTTGAGATCGGAGGTCGCGAAGCGGCCGCCGTCGAGCTGCACCATGGGACGCAGCTCGGGCGCGATCACCGGGACGGCCGCGAGCACCATCCACTCCGGACGGTTGCCGCTAGCGAGGAATGCCTCGACGACTTCGAGCCGCTTGATGGCTTTCAGCCGCTTCTGTCCCGTCGTTTCCTTGAACTCTTTGCGTAAGTCTTCTTGCAGCCGGCGCAGGTTGAGGTCGCGCAGCAGCTCGCGGATCGCCTCCGCGCCCATGCCCGCTTTGAACCGATTGCCGAACTTCTCGCGCGCCTCGCGATACTTCTGTTCGGAGAGAACCTCGCGCTTAGTCAGCGTCGTGTCGCCCGGATCGATCACGACGTACGCTGCAAAATAAATGACCTTCTCGAGCTGTCGCGGCGACATGTCGAGCAAAATGCCGATGCGGCTGGGCACACCCTTGAGGTACCAGATGTGGCTGACCGGCGTCGCGAGCTCGATGTGACCCATGCGCTCGCGCCGAACCTTCGCGCGCGTGATCTCGACGCCGCAGCGGTCGCAGATCATGCCCTTGAAGCGAATGCGCTTGTACTTGCCGCAGTGGCACTCCCAGTCTTTGGTCGGGCCGAAGATCTTTTCGCAGAACAGGCCGTCGCGCTCGGGCTTCAGCGTCCGGTAGTTGATGGTCTCGGGCTTCTTGACTTCCCCAAAGGACCAGGCGCGAATTTGCTCCGGCGACGCGAGGCCGATCCGCATTGCGTCGAAGTTGTTGACGTCGATGAGATTCAAAAGATTTTCCTCAAAAACCGTCCCCTGACGATTGTCATCCTGAGCGCAACCCGAAGGGTTGCGGTCGAAGGGCGCTGCCTACGCAGGGAATCGCATCTCACGTCGTCACGTAAGGGTTCCCACCGCCGCCGCTGGCCCGGGGCACGGCTATAGAGTATACCACCTCCGTCCGCCGTCCTCAAGCGGGCCGGGCCTGGGGGCGAAAGGCCTAAACTCAGGCATCGCCCAGCTTACTGGGTACGCGAATGGCATGATTATAGGAATCGTTGGCTCCGATGACCGCGCCCAGGCGATCGGCCGCCTCCTGAGCAGCGGCGGACACAAGGTCACATTCGGCGACCCCAGCGCGAAGGATCGCGCCGGCCGCGCCGCGGCCACCCTCGGTACGAAAAGCGAGCTGCCGTACGAGCAGGCCATGAAATCCGACCTGCTGGTGATGGCGGTGCCGCGCGAGCAGCTCGATCGCGCGGTGACGGCGGTCGGCTCGGGCGCTGACGCCGTAATCGTCGATGCCGTCGAAGGCGAGCGGGGCAGCCCAACACGCAGCGGGGCCGAACAGCTCGCCCGCAAGCTCGACAGTCATCGCGTGGTGCGCGCGGTGATCAACATGCCGCAGTCCGGGTCGAACATCCCGATCTGCGGGGACGACGACCATTCGAAGGTGTTGGTCGACAAGGCTCTCCACGCGTGCGGTTGCGAGACGACCGACCGCGGACCGTTGTCGAACTCAACGGAGTTGGAGGCCCCACTCTAAGGGGCCTCCACTCCCCTTACCTTTCCTACTTTTTCGAGGAACGCTTGCGCGGGACTTTACCTCCCGCGCGGCGCGCCTCACTCAGGCCGATCGCGATCGCTTGTTTGCGGCTCGTCACTTTCTTGCCCGAGCGACCTGATTTGAGTTGGCCGCGCTTCATCTCGTGCATCGCGCGTTCGACCTTCTTACCGGCCTTGCGCCCGTACTTGCGCCGAGACTTCTTACGGCCGCCACTCTTCTTTCGCGAGCTGCTCTTTTTTCGCGAAGTGCTCTTCTTGCGCGAAGTGTTCTTCTTGCGCGAACCGCTCTTACGAGTGCTGGTCTTTTTTCGCTTACGGCCAGGCATAACAAGCTACCCCCTTCGTCCGAAGCCTATCAAACGCGAGCGCCTCGTCCGGTGATGAGATTGATGATAATGAGGACGATCACGATCACCAGAATGATGTGGATCAGCCCCCCACCGACATGGACCAAAAATCCGATCAGCCAAAGAACGAACAGAATCACGATGATGGTCCAAAGCAGTCCTGCCATATTTACTCCTTGATCAACAGGTGTCAGTTAAAAGGCGGCGCTCGTCTCAGGAGTCCCACGCGAGCACGCCGCCGCGATCGAAGAGCGGCTGAACCTGTGTCGGGCAGCCGCCTTTGCCTCGACCAGCCTCCGAGTCTCTTCATGACCTTGCGCCTCACGTGCCCTGCCCAAAAAAGGGTTCCTCCTTCGGTAACGTTAGGACGTTCGTTCCCCGATTGCGGCGAAGTGAATCGGCGCCTCGCGCGGCCCTTGTCGCAGCCGGCGGGGTGTAAGGCGCGGCCATAGCGTAGTTACCGGAGAATGGAGCGACCCGAAAAACGCGAGCAAAACGCGCTCCGGACGCACGAGCGTCCGGCGCCATCGCTCGCGTCGGTGACCGCGCGAATGACAGACGTGATTTGGCAAGCCGATGCCTCAGGCCGCGTAAATGCGGTGACGCCGTGCAAGCCGACGCTACCCGCCGGCGACGGCACGCTCGACGAAAGCGAGATCGCGCAGGTCGAACAGCATTGGCGCAAATGCGTCCTGTGCGCGGAGCAGTTCAATGCGGTCTTTCACGTGCGTAGCCGCGTCGGATCCTCCGTTCGCACGTTTGCGCTGCAGGCCGTACCGGTACTCGACAATCGCGACGACGTACGGTATTGGTCCGGAACGGCGATCGAGGTGCACGGCCTCGCCGACGCCGCGACGCGTTTCTTGTCGGAGACATCGACCGTCCTGTCCTCATCACTGAACCGCGGCACAATCGTCAACCGCCTGGTCCAGACGGCGGTCGACAGGTTTTGCGAACTCTGCGTGATTCACTCACTGGACGACGACGGCGTCATGCACCTGGAAGGCATCGCCGGCCGGCGCGGCGAGGATTCGCAACCCGCCGGATTGGACGGCGTGCTGGCCGACGTGTTACGCAGCCGGCAGCCCGCGCTGCACCTGTCCGGCCCTGTGGCAGGTACGCGATCCACGATCGTCGTGCCCATTCTCGTCGGCGCGAGCTGCGCCGGTACGGTCGCGTTCCTGGAATCCGAAAAGCCATCCAGCTTCGTCGCGCGCGACGTGGACGTTGCCGTCGTCGTGGTACGGCAGCTCGCGATGGCGCTCGAAAACATCAAGACGTTCGAGCGCGAGCAAAAGGTAACCGAGCGGTTCCGATATCTCGCGCGCGTCACCGAGCGGCTCTTCACGACCCTGGATTCCACGAAGATGCTCCAGTTCTTGACGGAATCGATTGCTGACGGCTTCGCCGAATATTCCGTAGCGGCAAGCCTGGTGGAAAACCGCTTACGGATCGTCGCCGCATGCGGCGTACGACACCCGGCATTTGGCGATGAGACCGAACGAGATTTGATTGCGAACCTGCAGGAGCGCCGCTCCATCCTCGTGGGTCCGCAGCTCGACGTCCGCAGGACGTTGAACCTGGGGCCCCTCTCGGAAATGGTCCGGCCACTCTCGTGGCTGATGGTGCCGCTCTTCTCCGGCGACGCGGTCTATGGCGCGATCGTATGTTGCTCCAACCGTCACCCGTACGATCCGGGCGACCTCGAGCTCGCCGAGGAAATCGGACGTCGCGCATCGCTCGCGCTCGAACACGCCGAAAGCTTCGCGCGCGAGCAGCGGATTACGCGCACGCTACAACAGGCTACGCTGCCGACCCAGCTCGCGAGCGTCGAAGGCGCCACCTTGAGCGCCGTCTATCGACCCGCCGAGTCCGATCTGCGCGTCGGCGGCGATTGGTACGACTCGTTCGATTTGGACGATCGCCGCGTTCTCCTCACCGTCGGCGACGTGACCGGCCACGGATTACAGGCCTCCATCGTAATGGGCAAGCTGCGACATGCGATCAACGTCATCGCCATGTTCGAGCGAAACCCGACGCGGATTCTCAACGCGGCCGAACGCATTCTCTTGCGCCGCTATCCCGGGTCCGTCGCGACGGCATTTATCGCCATCGTCGACTCGGCGCGCGATACCATAACGTATGCCAATGCCGGCCATCCGTACCCCATCGCGCGTCGTGCCGACGGCAGCCTCCAGGAACTGCGTGCGGAAGGGCTGCCGGTCGGCCTGCGCTCCATGGGCGAAGACAGCAGCCCGGTTACCGAGAGCCTTGGCGATACGCGGATGCTCGTGTTCTATACCGACGGCCTCACCGACGCTACCCACGATACGCTGGCCGGCGAGAAGCTGTTGCGTCAGGCGATCGCGAGCGACGTCGTCTTCTTCGTCGGTAGCCCCGCGCGTTTCATCGAGAGTTTTTGCGTTCGAACGCAATCCTCCGACGACCTCGCGGTGCTTACGCTGAACTTCGTCCAGTGCAAACGCTGGGGGTTCGAATCGCGCGACTGGCGCGCGGCGCGTGCGGCTCGCCGTGAGTTCGTGCGGTATATCGAGGCCACCGCAGCGCCGACGAGCGATTTGAAGGCCGCCGAGCTAATTTTCGGCGAACTCGCCGCGAACCTAGCGCAAAAGGCCAGCCCCATAGAAATCGCGGTGGACTGGCGCGCGCAACGGGCGGTGCTGCATATGATTGGCCACGGCGACGGCGTTGCCGCCTCGCGCGGCCGCGAAGCGGATCTTCTGACCGAGCACGGACGCGCCTTTTGGCTGGTGCAGCGGCTCGGAGCCGAACTAGACGTCGATACTTTGCCCGGTTTCGGAACGCATATTGCGGCCGTCTTGCCGGTCGTCTCCCGATAGCCCCCGCGCGCGCTCTATGACGTCATCAGCATAGCGCGGCAGCGTGCTGCGAAGGTGTAATATCGTCCCTTCCGCCGTCGGGATCGACGTCTCGAGCGACGGGAAGCCTACGGTTGCTGCCGGCCGCAGGCCGTCGCCGCGCCGACCTAGCGTCTCGTCCATCGCCTGCCTCATCGCGAACTCGAACGCCGGCGAGAGCGCCGAAGCGACGCGGGTATGGCCGTCCAGGACGGCGCGAATCGGTCCGATCTGGAATTCGTCGCTGAGCACGTCGATCGGATAACCGCAGTACAAGCCAAGGTCGACAGAGCGGCGCAACTCGTTCCACAACTGCTCGAGGGCGGCCGCCGCGTCGCCATTGCCCTGCGTCCATAAGACTCCGACCATCTCACCGTAAGCACGAAGCGTTCCGCAGCGTGCATGCAATTCGCGCACGATCGTACCGACCGTCGCGTCGAACCGCGCCGCATCCGGCAATCCGTCGACCATGAAGAGATCGAGCGTCTCGCGCTGATCGAGCAGCACGAGACGGTCCGGCGAGGGAGTCACCCCGAGCCGCTCGCCCATTTCCGCGACGATGGCTTCGCGCCGGGCTCGCGCCGCTACGATCAGCGCACCGCCGCCCTGGCGCAGGGAATCGCTCAGATACCGGGCGACGTTACGGACGAGCCGGTCTTCGTCTCCGCCGAAAAACTGCACCAGGTGGCCGTTGTCGACCGCCGGCCGCTCGAAATCCATAGCCTGCATCGTACCGCGCGGGTCGTACCCGGTCAAACTCGTTCGCTCGATGGCTTGCTTGAAGTAGGAAGAGGCGGAGAGAGAGGAAGGAACCCGCGACGCTCGCCGGCCCAGTCACTCGTCGCGCAGATACAGGGTCCAAGGCTTATCGGGATGGTGATCCGGAGGAAAGCTTTCGCCCGCCGCAAGATGACGCCGGAAACCGCACTCGGAGCACTCATACTGACCGCCGACGGTGACGGGTTGTCCGGCACTTCCAAAAATCTCGGCCATGCTTCGTTTTACCCGCGCCACGCCGTGGGGATACCAGGCACATGCCACTCGCGGCTTTTGAAAGCGAACCTCAGGCGTCGCCCTGAGCGTGCCCACTCCGCTTCGATCCGCGGCTGCCTATCTGCCGCCGCGCCGCACGCTTTCGAGCCTCCGCGCCGCGGCCGCGCACTGCCGCGGCTGCGATCTTTATAAGCGTGCGTCCCAGACCGTGTTCGGAGAGGGTAGGACGCGCGTGCCGCTGATGCTCGTTGGCGAGCAGCCCGGCGACAGTGAGGATCGTGCCGGGCACCCGTTCGTGGGACCGGCAGGCAGGGTTCTCCACGATGCAATGGAGGCGGCGGGCATCGATCCGCGCGACGTGTACGTGACGAACGCCGTGAAGCACTTCAAGTTCGTCGAGCGAGGCAAGCGGCGCATCCACAGCAAGCCGAAGACGCTCGAAATTCGCGCCTGCAAGCCCTGGTTGGACGCCGAGATCGACGCCGTAAAGCCGGCGTTGATCGTCGCACTCGGAGCCACCGCGGCGCAGTCTTTGCTCGGGACCGGCTTTAAACTGCTTGCGAACCGGGCGCGAGTCATCGTTTCCGATGACGTCGCCAAACCCGTGCTCGCCACGATTCATCCGTCGGCTATCTTGCGCGCGCCGGATCACGATGCGCGCCGCTCCGAGATGCGGAAGTTTATCCGCGATCTCGAGGTCGCGGCGGACGCATCCGGGGTATAAATTCGGCGTGCGCAATGTAACATCGGTTCGCCAGGGGTTTTCCGTGCTCGAGAACGGGGCGGCGGTTCAAACTGCGGTGATGGTACTCGAGCCGGGCGAGGAGAGCGGACCGTATGGCAACGAGCATCCCACTAGCGAGCAGGTCCTGCTCGTCGTCGATGGGTCTCTCGAAGCCGAAATCGACGACCGCAGCTTCACGCTGGGGCCCGGGGATAGCGTTGTTGTCGCTCAGAACGCGCCGCACCGTTTCGTGAACCGGTCAAAGAAGCGCGCGCTGACCTTTAACGTGTACGCGCCGAAGGCGTATTGATCTCGCCGCGGTGTGGTCGAATAGAGCCAACCTCGATGATTGCACTGCTGTGACCAACGATATGCTAAGCGAGACGCGCAGCCGGGCCCGCGGAGTCCTCGCTTGATGGAGCGTGGCCCCCTATGGCGCAACGCCGCAGACGCCTGGTTCAAGCTCCTCGCGGCGATCGCGATCGGCTACTTCCTCGTCACGCAGGCCGTGGCCATACTCAAGGACTTCAGCGGAATCGCAGTTATTCTGGTCGGCGGCATTCTGCTGGCGTATTTCGTGTATCCGGCGATCGCCTGGCTCAACCGCCGGCTCCCGCTGTGGGCCGCACTCTCTATCGTGTACGTCAGCGGGCTCGTGATCTTCGCCGCCGTCTTTTACCTGTTGGTCCCGCCTGCCGTAGCGCAGATCGAGGGCCTCGTGCACGACTGGCCGATCATAGAAACGGTGGTGCGCGGCTATATTGAGGGACCGAACAACCCGTTCTTCACGATCCTGCCCGCGAGCGCCCAGGACTGGATCATGAAGCTGCCGAGTCAAGTGGGCGCCGATCTGCAGCGAAACGCAATCACGTATAGCTCTCGGGTCGTCAACGCGCTCGAGATCGTGGTCGGCGTCGGCTTATTGGCGATTGCGATACCCGTGGTCTCGATCTACATGCTCGCCGAGTCGCCGACGATCAAGCGATTTTTCGTGCAGAGTTTCAAGCCGCGCTCGCGCGCGCGCGTCGTGGCGATCCTGCACGACGTCGACCAAGTGATCGGCGGATTCATTCGGGGCCAGATCATCGTCGCGGCGGTCGTCGGGATACTCGCCATCGTCGCCCTGATGGTCCTCCACGTTCGATATGCGGTCGTCATCGGCGTTTGGGCGGGCGTCATGGATGTCATCCCCTATATCGGGCCCATCGCCGGCGCCATTCCCGGCGTCGCCGTCGCATTGATCTTCAACGGCCCGGGCGCCGCGGTCGGCGTGATAGTAGCCTTCACGGTGATCAATCAGCTCGAGGCGCACCTCATTGCGCCGCGCATCGTGAGCAGCAGCGTGAAGATCACGCCCCTCGCGGTGATCTTCGCGCTGCTGATTTGCGCGAAAATCTTCGGGTTCATCGGTTTGATCGTCGCCGTTCCGCTCGCCGGGATCGTGCGCGTGTTTCTCACGCACGTCTTCCAGGAGGACACCGTAACCAACGCGCAGCTCAAGCCGGGTCTCACTCAGGCCCCACGTTCTGAAGTCGATCCTCGAGCCACTAAATCGTAGCCAAGGTTTCCTGCGGCGATGGAGCGACCGGGAGCGCTCTACGCGTTCACCCTTTCGAGCTCGATAACGGAGAATCCCAACGCGTCGATGTCGACCGCGAATCCACGTTGGAGGTCGTGGCCCGCTACGTCGTCGTGGCGCACCCATTCCCCGAGCATGCTCGTAAAGTAGCGCACGTGATAGCGCCCCCGCATGGGGCGATTGAAGCGGAGCGGCGTCGTGACGGTACGTTGCGCGGTGTTGCCCATGAGGATGACGAGATCGCGTCCGCGGCGCAGGGCGATCTCGGTCACCTCCTCTCCGAGGCGCAGCAGCGGCGTCACGTCGCTCTCGTAGACCTGATGCGCGTACTCGGTCGAAAACTCGAAGTTGGCATAGAGCGTCGGCTCGGGCAGGCGCGCGATGAACCAGCTCAAGCACGCCCCTCGCACGTGCAGGTTGCGCACGCCGAGCCACTTCCACTGCGGCGCCAAGCGCGGGTTGCACGACGGCCTGCGGCCGCGCATGTCCAATCCGGCCGCGCCCTCGATCGCCGCCCACACGTAGCGCGGCGGATACCAGGGCGAGAGCATCATCCCTTGATTGGTTAACGTCTCGCCGTGCAGCCACTCTGAGAATTGGCCCGGCACCGTGTTGTTGCGACCGGGATCGCGCGAGTAGTGCTGGAAGCTCACGCCCAGCGCATACGCCATGAACCCCGGATTGAAACGCGCCGCCGCCAGCGCAAAGATGAAGTTCATGCCGACCCACACGCCGCCGAGCAGCCCCCAGCTGCGCGTGGGGCTATACTCGAGGTCATCGCGCGGCACGGTCCGAATGCCCGCGTCGGTCCAAAACGGAGGAACGCTGAGCCGGCTGATGATGCGAGCCGCCGTGTCATGATCGGCGACTCCGAGGAAAACCGGAAAGAGCATGTCGGACGTCACGTTCGAACGCGGCGTGCCGTCCACGTCGATGTTCAGGTAGTACAGGCCCGTCTTGGGGTCGAGCAGATGGCGGTTCATCGCAGCCCGCAGCGCCGCCGCCTCCCGCTCGTAGCGTTGGGCGTCCTTTTTCTTTCCAGCCACGAGCGCCATGCCGGCCATCGCCGCGAACGCCGCGTAGCATTCGGAGTTCAACTCGGTCGAGGCGCCCGATATCCTGTAGTCGTCGATGATGTTACGCCAGCCGACGATGCCTTGCATGGCAGTTCCCGTCGACGTGCACCAGACCAGGCCGCGTTCGTCGCGCTGCGACAGCAGGTAGTCCGCCGAGCGCTTTACCGCCGCGTACGACTCACGGACGAAATCGGTGTCGCCCGTGACGTGGTAGTGGTGCGCCACGGCCAGGATGATGAGCGGCGTATCGTCGTTCACGTTGAGTCCGTAGTCATTGGACTCGCCGTTGCGGACGTCGTAATATTCGACGATCTTCCCGTTGGGCTGAGCGTTTCGCAGATACCAGCGAATCGATTCGCGCGAGAACGCGGGCATGACGTAATCCGATCCCAACGCGAACGACGCCGTGTCGCGTCCGACGCTGTTGTTCGAACGCGTAGGATCGTTCACGAAGCACCAGCCGGTCGGCGCGCACAGCTGCGTGCGCAACATGTCCGCCTTAGCCCACAGCACGCCGCGGTTGACGTTCGTGTCCGGAGTCACGACCACCGCCTCCTCCAACACGCTCGTATAATGCCGGCGCGTCTGCGCGTGGGCGCTCGGGGCCGGGGGCGAGCTGCGATAGGCTCGCCGCACGTCGCGCGCGCCGCGCGCCGATGCGACCATCGTGAACCACAGGCGCCTGCGCGAGCGCGGAGCCAGGCGCAACCGATGATGAAACAGCGCGATCGGCTCGCTCGCTCCCGCAGTGATGCGATCGGATAGCTTGCCGACGAAGTGCGAACGATTCATTGCGCCGTGGTCGTCCGTTACTTCGAAGCTCGTGGGGGCGCGGGAGCAGCCGATGGCGCGCGCCGCAGCCGGCGCCGAGGCGTTCCACGCGACGACCGTTGCGGCGTTGCGGTCGTAGACGGCGCGTACGTCACGCTCCGTGGTGCCGCGCAAGAGGGCGCCGGTCATGGCGTCCAGCTCGTGTCTCTCGCTCGAATCGTTACGGATTTCAACCATGAGATACGCCGTCAAAGGATCGACGCGATCGCCGACGCCGTAGCGGTTGAGCACGAACAGCGTCTCGAGGACCGTGACGTCTTCCTCGATCCGATACTCGTACTGCTGGCAATCCGGGTAGATCATAAACTTTCCGCCGACCTTCACGCGTTCCGCGCCGGAAGGTCCGTCCCAGAACTGAACCGACACACCGGCCATCACCGTCTCACCGATATCGCTTGCGTAGAGCTTTTCGACCGCCCCCGAGGCTTTGATGACGATCGACCCTTTGGGACCGCCCAGCGTGCTGCCCACGGCGAGTTCCGTATCCTCGATCTCATAGACAGCGATTCGCTCGCCTGAACCGAAGATGCGCGCACTCACGCTACCGTCGGTTGCTTCCCTGAAAGGCGCGCTCCTTCCACAACGCCAACACTAGTGCGACGTGCTGATGCTTGGAATCGAAACGTCGTGCGACGACACCGCTGCGGCCGCGGTACGCGACGGTAACAGCGTGCTATCGAGCGTCGCGACGAATCAGGATGCGTTTCACGCGAAGTACGGCGGGATCGTTCCGGAGATCGCGAGCCGCCGCCACGTGGCGCTGCTTTCGGCCGTCGTCGAAGATGCTCTCGATCGCGCCGGCGTCCAGTACGCCGGCGTCGACGGCATCGCTGTGACGCGCGGGCCCGGGCTGATCGGCAGTCTCGTAGTCGGCGTCGCCGCGGCGAAAGCGATGGCATTTGCGCTGCGCAAGCCGCTCTACGCCGTCAATCACCTGCACGGACACGTCTTTGCCGCATTCCTCGATCGTGCGGAAGCGCCGCCGTATCCGTTTTTGGCTTTGCTCGTTTCTGGCGGTCATTCGCAACTCGTGGCAGTGGAGTCGCCCGTGGCGATGCGCATCCTCGGTCGGACGCACGACGACGCCGCCGGCGAAGCCTACGACAAGACTGCGCGGCTGCTCGGCCTACCCTATCCGGGAGGGCCTGAGCTCGACCGGCTCGCGCGGGACGGTAACCCGCGCGCATATGCGTTTCCCCGCCATCGCGCCGCCGGCGACTCGCTCGATCTCTCTTTTTCGGGTCTCAAGACGTCGGTGCGTTACTTTCTCGAATCGGAAGCCGGCCGCGATGCGAACGGCGCCCGACGTCGCGGCGTCGTTTCAGGCCGCCGTGGTCGACGTGTTGATGGCGCGCGTTGACTCCGCGTTCGAACGTCGCCGCTACAACGCGGCGGTTCTCTCCGGCGGCGTCGCCGCCAACTCCGCGCTGCAGGACGCCTTCCGCTCGTGGGGCGAGCGCAGCCGCGTTCCCGTCTTCATTCCGCCTCCGAAGTACTGCACCGACAACGCGGCCATGATCGCAGCTGCGGCCTACCATCAGCGCGAAGCGGTGCGCGTCGACCCGCTGACGCTCACCGCCGACCCCAACCTCCCGTTCGACCTTATTGCACAGGCTTCGCGGCGATTCTAGTCGCCACCGTTATGGCTGTAGAGGTCGGCGCGCGTCGGCGGGAGGTCGACGCGGCCGCCGGGATGCGGACGCGCCAGCAGCGACTGATACACGCCGATCCGCCCGACGCGAAAGCCCTGCGCGCTGCCTGCCATATACAGCCGCCACAGGCGATAGCTCTCCTCGCCCGCGGCCGCGATCGCGGCGTCGCGATTGCGCTCCAGGTTCGTCACCCACGCACGCAGCGTCTTCGCGTAGTGCTCGCGTAGGCTCTCGACGTCACGTACTTCGAATCCCGCGTGCTCGGCGAACTCGAGCGCGTCCGCGATCGGGACCAGCTCGCCATCAGGGAAAGATGAAGTGTCCGAGAAACCCGCTCGCACGGCCGTCGCGTCGCCGTCCGCTCCGATCCGCAATGGCGTGATTGAGGAATAGGCCGCCGGGGCTCAGGCCGTCGTACGCAGCGCGAAAGTACTCCGCGTAGCGCGCGCGCCCCACGTGCTCGAACATGCCGACGCTCACGATCTTGTCGAAGCGTTCGCCTGCCAATTCGCGATAGTCGCGTAGCTCGATGCGCGCTCGATCTGCGACGCCGGCCGCCGCGACGCGCCGCCGTGCCTCATCGCATTGCTTTTCGCTGAGCGTTATCCCGAGTGCATGCGCTCCGAAGCGCTGCGCCGCGCGCACGACAAGCGCGCCCCACCCGCAGCCGATGTCGAGAAGCCGTTCGCCGGGACGCAGGCGCAGCTTGCGCAGGGTGTAGTCGAGCTTGGCCGACTGTGCTTCGTCTAGCGATTCGTTCCCGGTCTCCCAGTACGCGCACGAATACACGAGATCGCGATCGAGAAAGCTCCCGTAGAACTCGACCGGCTGATCGTAATGGAAGCCGATTGCGGCGCGGTCGCGCGCACGCGAGTGGACTCGCCCTCGCAGGCGCGCCTCCCGCATCCCGGCCGGCACGCTTTTCGGAAGGCGCGCGAGCAGGCGTAAGAGGTCGACAAAGCGCCGGCCGCGGGGCGTTCCCGCGCGGTAGAAGGCGTCGACCGCGGCCTCGAGGTCGCCGTCGACGTCGAGCAGTCCCGCGCCGAAAGCTCGTCCCGCGGAGAAATCTACGGGAGGAGTAAACGCCGCGCGCAGTGCTCCCGGTGCGTTGACGCGCAGCGTGAAGCGCTCCACATCTTCGGCGGGGACGCGCGTCCCGTCCCACAGCTCGACGCCGAACTCACGCGCGTAGGCGTTGCCGAAGATGGCGCGCAGCAGCGCGACGGCGATCCGCGCGTGCGGATCGCGTGAAGCGAAGCGCTCAGCGCTCAAATGCGACGATCTGATTCGCCTCGCGGTGATTAGTCCAGAAGCGCGCGCCGTCATACGCTAGCGCGCGCGCCGCAAAGGGAATGCGCGCCAAATCTTCGCTGTGATTTTCGCCATCGGGCGACACCTTCGTGAGAAAATATTCATTGCTCTCCTCGTCGTCGGTGGTCACCAGATAGAAGGCGCCGTCCGCATAGCACTGCCCGCACACCTGGTGGCTCAGCCCGATCTCGCGGATCACGTTCCCGCGTTCGTCCAGGCCGAGGATGCGCCGGTTATACCACTGGCTGACGTACAGCCACGTGCCATCGTAGCTCAGCTGCGAGCCGGTGCCGTCCGGGCAGCGGAAGGCGTCCTGCGTCTTGAACCCGTGCCCCGGTACGAAGCGGCGCACGACACGGTCGTCATCGTCACCCTCCCCGCAGATCACGCGCAGCTCGTCGCCCACGACCGTCATGCCCCACGGCTTTCCCGGGGCCTTGTCTTCTTCGACGAGCGTCCATTGCCGCGGATCGAGCGCGTAGATCCGGTTCGTTTCGATCGATCCCAACCAAAGTTTTTCACCGTCGAAGGCAATCGATTGAGGGCGCGGCGCCGGCGAGGGCAGCCGCAGGGCTTCCGTTACGTCATGCACAGTGGAGCCCCAAGTTCTTTTCCAAAGGAACGAGGCCTGCGTTTGCAGGCCTCGCGGCTCCTTGCGTAAGTAAGCTTTCGCTTACGCTCCCATGATGCCCCGAATCAATCCGCGTTAAACTGCGGCGACGCTAAGAGCCGGCCGCATGGCGGGCTCGTCCTCCTCATCCTCGTCGTCATCGTCGTCATCCGGCGAGATTCGTTCGAGCACGCAGTAGATCTCGCGATACATGGCCCCGATTTCACGGCCGACCTCTTGCCCGCTGCTCGCCGAGGAGTTCTCGAGCCAGCGATCGACGGCGGCGATCGTGAGGTTCATTGCAATCACGTCGTTGTCCATCGTCTTAAATTCCAACTTTCACGGTGAACCAGTACTGACGAAACGGGAGGCCGTACTCTTCGCTGCTCTGCTGGATCCCGCTGGTGGCGCCGCCCATCGCGGCCGAACCGTAGAAGTTTTGGGGTTGATAGATGCCGTAACCGATATAGCCGTACTGCTGCGCTATGCTGTTGAATAGGTTGTACACGCCGAAGTTGATCGTTACCGGGCCACTCGTCTTGGAGACGCTCGCGTTAGCGAACCAGAACGGGTTGCGGTTCCAGCTGTTATTGCCGCCGATGTACGTCGCGTCGAGACGCGCCCCAATGCCTCGATTGTCCTGATAGTAGATGCCGGCGCTGCCCTGGCGGAGCGGGACGCCGTAGATCTGGCCGCCATCGATCAGATTGGTGTTGGCGATCAAGATGTCTTGTGGGATGCCGATGTACGCGGCTGACTGTACGTCGAAGGAGGCGTTGACGCCGACGTTGCGTGTGATCCCGACGTTGCCGGAGAGCACGATACCGCGGTACCGCGCCGACGATGCGTTGTAAGTCGTCGAGAAGGCGAGATTCTTGACGGTCGGATTGAGACCCGGGCAGGAGCTCAGCCGCTGCAGTGCCTTGTCGATGTAGTTCTGCGGCACCATGATGCCCGGGAAGCCTACGATGGAGACGTTGCCGTTGAGGAGCGCCTGGCTCTCGAGCGACTGATAGACGTCGGCCTGGATGTTCGTCGTGGCGTTGAAGCGATGGCCGTATGCGAGCTCGAGGTCCTGCGCCGTCTCGGGCTGCAGCTGCGGGTTGGCAACGGATGCGATCGAGACGAGCGCACCGCTGCCGCTGGTCGTCGGCGGACAGTTGATGCTCGAAGGCGCGCCGTAGACCGGCGGCGCGAAGGCAACCAGCGACGGGTCGGGCTCGCTGAACGAGCGACCACCCGTGATCCGAAAGACGTCACGCGGATCCGGGCGGTACATGAACGTTATGCGCGGATCGAAGTGCGTCGAGCGCGTGTCGAGCGAGCGCTGAACCCAAAAGCTCCCGAACGCGGAGAACTTGTCGTTCGGCGTCCACGCATCCTTGAGAAAGTAACTCGCGGTGGCGAGATACAGCGGCGGATTCGTCCCAAACGTATTGTAGGTGACGCCGCTCGCCAGCGAGTACGGAAACTGTCCGTTCGTGTTGGCCTGATGCAGCCACGTATAGCCGAAGCCAAGGTCGTTCTTCCCGATTGCGAAGTCGTCGCTGAGCAGGTAGCCGCGGTTGCCGTACAAGTAGAGGTAGTTCGGGCCGGGACCGTAGGGGCCGATCGGCGCGCCGGGTCCCTTCTGCTCGTTGTAGTTGTAGGCGTCGACGAAGCCCTCGAGCGTGATCGTTCCGGCGCCGAGCTGTTGCGTCGCGCGCGCGTCGTAATCTTGGTTTCCGAGCGTGCGCCAGCGGTCGATGCTTCCGCCGAACGGGCCGTAGAAATTCACTGCGTACTCGGCCGCCGTCATGCAGGTGAAGCCGGGTGCGGCGTCCACGAGCACCGCGATGCTGTCGTGACAAGTGCGCGGCTCGCCGTTTACTAGGATCGTATCGCGTCCGCCGCTCGCCCTGATCCCCGCGAGCGTCTGCTGCGCGCCGTAGAGCACGTAGGGGTAGGTCTCGTAGTCGTTGTCACCCTCGCCGGTCGAGTTCGACCAGTCGTTGGCCGAATACGCCGTGAACTGCAGCGTCGTCTTCGGCGAGAACGTATATACGAGCTTGCCCACGAAGTTACGTTGCACGTAACCGCCGCTCACCGGATAGTAGTTGACCTGGTTATAGGCGTTGGCGGTCGTCAAGTCGGGCGGCGGCGCGTTCCCCTTGTATCCCGGGTTAATGACGCTCGTCTGCAGCAGCGCTCTCTGCTGAATGAAGCCGCCGGGAAAGTTGCCGGTCGTGCCCTGCGAGCCCCACGCGATCGCGTAGCCCAGTTTGCCGATCGTCCCGGTGCCGAGCAGCCCGGTCATGGCCTTGTTGTCGCTGCCGACGCCCTGCGTCACCGAGAAGTGATTGCCTTGCGTCGGATTGATCGTCAGGAAGTTTACGGCGCCCGCGATCGTTGTGGTGCCGAAAAGGCCGCTCGCGCCTGAGCCGAATATGACGTCCGCCGCGCTCAACCCCCAGAACGGCGAGACGTTATAGTTGTAGCCGTTGCCGAAGGCACCGATCGGACCGATGGGGTGCCCGTCCAGCAGCGTCGCGGTTTCGGTCGAGTCGTAACCGCGGATCGAGAGCGACATGTCGTCGCCGACCGACGAGCTCGTCGAGGTGATCACGCCGGGAACCGTGGTCAGGACGTCGCCCAGGCGCTGGAAGTTCTCGCTTTGGAGAACCGAGGCGTCGATGTGCGTGTTGATCGTGGTCGTGGTCTGCAGCGAGGTTCGGCCGCCGGCCAGGACGTAGCCGATCTGCTTGAGGCCGGGACGCTGGCGGCTGATGGCTACTTGGAACGAAACGCTCGCGGCCTCTTCCGTTACCAGCAGGTCGGGCGAGAGCCGCGTCGCCTCGTAGCCGTTCGCGCGGATCAAGACCACGTACGTGCCTGCGGTGATGCCGCCGATGCTGAACGTGCCCGAAGCGTCGGTCGTCGCGATCGCGATCCCGCGGCCGCCGCGATCGAGCTCGACCTGGGCGTTGGGAACGGGCAGGCCGCCCTGGGCGTCGAGGATTCGGCCCGAGACCGTGACTCCGTCGGCCGCGATCGCCGGTGCCGCGATGCACAGGAACAGAAGCACAAGCAGAAACCGTGCAGAGCGCATGTTTCGACAATGCCGTACGAATCTTATGAATGCGTTATGCCGCCGTTAAAGAACCGCATAAGAACGCGCTTCATCTTGGGTTCATATCGGCGGCCTACGATGAACAAATGCTGTTTCTGCTCGCGGCGCTCACGCTCGCGCCTTCAACCGTAGCCGCCGGCAGCGAGGACGCGCTCGCGGCACTTCGCGCCCGCGTCAAGCACGTCTTCATCATTTATCAGGAGAACCACTCATTCGATAACTACTTCGGGACCTTTCCCGGCGCCGATAACCTCGCGTCGCCCGCGGCCCAGACGCACGGCTTCCGCCAGTACGATCCGATCGGAAAGACCTGGATTACGCCGTTCCGCATCACCGATCCGGACACCGAGTCTCCCTCCCAGGGTCGCCCGCTCGTCTATGAAAAGATGCACGGCGGCGCGATGGACGCGTTCGTTTCGGCCCAAGAGCGGGCCTCGCAGCGCAAGTTCGGCCAGGCCGCGCGCGACGTCGGCCTGCTGACGATGGCGCATTATGACTGCGACACGATCCCGTTCCTTTGGAAGTACGCCCACTCTTTTGCACTCTACGACCGGATCTTCAGTGCCATCGTCGGGCCGTCCACTCCGTCGGCGATCGAGCTGATCGCCGGCCAGGCGGGGGAGACGCAATGGGCGCGAGAGCCGCAGAACGCGACCGCGGCCAGCGACGCCGGGCCCGGCGTTCCGGTCACCAACGATCTCGATCCCGCCTACGGTCCGTATTCGGAGAGCGATAAGCAGCTGCAGATATCGCAGCGCTACGCGACACTGATGCTGGCGCTGGCCGGCGTCGACGCCACCCAGGCGACGAACGAGACGCAGGGCGTCGGCCGCGATCTTGGCGCGGTCGTGACCAGCGGACGCGCGCCGATTCCCTGGGGCTGGTACCAAGAGAGCTATGTCTCTCCGACCGTGGCCCTCCCGGGATACGAGACGCATCACAACGCGCCGCAATACTTCGGCTACCTTCGGCAGAACGACGTGTTTTGGAAGAACGAGCACGAGGTTCACGCCATGCTGCAGGCGCTCGAAAACGGCACGCTGCCGGCCCACGGCATCTTCTACATCAAGGGCGGCTCGCAGAACCGGTTCGGCTGGAAGCCCGCGAATCCCGACCCGAACGTTCAGGCCAACTACCGCGGCGACGACGACCATCCCGGCCGGGGCGATAGCGACGCGCAGGTCGGGGAGTCGTTCGTCGCCACGTTCGTCAACGCGATCGCGCGCAGCCCCTATTGGGACGACTCGGCGATCATCGTCACCTGGGACGATCCGGGGGGATACTACGATCACGTCCCGCCGCCGCAGACTGGGCAATGCGCCGACCAGCGGCCTTGCGGCGACGGCCCGCGCCTGCCGCTGATCCTGATCTCGCCTTTTGCCCGCGACGGGGCCGTGGTGCACGACTCGGGCGACCAAACGTCGATCCTGAAATTCGCCGAGACGCTCTTCGATCTGCCGCCGCTCGCGTCGCTACCCGAGGAAAAGACATATCTGCCGCGCGGTCCGCGCGATGCCGACCCGGCTCTCACCGATCTCCTCGGCGGGTTCGACCCGGCGCGCCTCGCCGGCACCGCCGCGCCGATTCCGGCGGCGAACGCGGAGATCGAGGATTCGGTCGTCAACGCGTTTCCGCCGGCGATGAGCTGCGCCTCGCTGGGCATCACGCCCGTCGCGCTCCCCAACGCGCCGTCTGCGCCGCCCGCAGATTTCAACCCGCGCCCGCAGCGGGCGCAACCCTCAAAGTAAGGAGCTCACCATGCCGATCACGGTAGCCGCGCCGCCGCAGCGGGTTCAGATCTTCAGCGGATTCGACTACGTCACCGTCGACGAGGCGCGCCATCGCGCGTACGCCGCGCACACGCGGAGCGACCGGCTCCTGATCGTCGACACGCGCAGCGGAAAACTGCTCGCGCAGGTCGACGTCGGGCCGATGCATGGCGTTGCGGTCGATCCCAGCTCCGGCATCGTGTTCACCGGCAACGGCACCGATCGATCCGTTTCCAAGGTCGATCCGTCAACGGCGAAGGTAATCGGCAGCGTCGACGTTCCCGGCGATGTCGATGCGATCGCGTACGATCCCTCGCACCAACGCATCTATGCCGACCAGGACGGCGGCGGCTCCGTATACGTGATCGACGCCGCGACGATGAAGCAAGTCGCCACGATCGCGATGCCCGCCGACGATCTCGAGTCGCCGGCGGTCGATCCGAAGACCGGCGTACTCTACCAGAACCTGGCCAACGGGGGCGGATTCGCCGTCATCGATCCGGCGACGCTCAAAGTGCTCAAGGTGGTCAAGACGCCCCAGCTGCAGGAAAACCACCCGCTGACATTCTCGCCGTCTGCCGACCAGGTCATCGTCGGCGGCAACAACGGCATCCTCTCCGCCTACACTGCGGACGGAACGCACGTCGGCGACGTCGCCGTGCAGCCGCACATCGATCAATGCGGCACCGGCTCGCGCGGCGATCTGGTCGTCTGTGCGGGGCGCGGCATCGTCACTGTCGTCGCCGTCAAGAAGGGGGCCACCCCGCGCGTCGTCGGTCGCCTCGACACGGGCCACCAGGGCCTCCATACCGTCGGAATCGACGAAGCGACGAACGACATCTGGGTGGTCTTCTCCGACACACGGGGCGATTGGGTTCAGCGGCTGAAGTGGATCCCGTGAGGGTCCTGGTCATTGAAGACGACGAACCGCTGCGCGCGCTGGTCCGGCGAGGGCTTTCGGAGGACGGATACATAGTCGACGCGCTCGCCGATGGAGGCGATTGCGACGAATACCTCGCGGCGGCCAGCTACGACGCGCTGGTGCTCGATCTGAATCTGCCGCGTGAAGACGGGCTCTCGATCCTGCGCAGAATCCGCGGCGCGGGAAACCACGTTCCGGTGCTGATTCTCACGGCGCGCGACGGGGCTGCCGACGTCGTCGCCGGACTCGACGCGGGCGCCGACGACTATCTGCGCAAGCCGTTCGCGTTCGACGAGCTCGGGGCGCGCCTCCGATCGCTGGCGCGGCGGCCGCCGAATCGCATCGACACGCTCCTCAAGATGGGCGATCTGACGTTCGATGCCGACACTCGCCAGGGGCATCGGGGCGAGCGGGACCTCATGCTGACCGCGAAGGAGAGCCTCTTCCTGGAGGTGCTCATGCGCAACCCCGGCCGCACCGTCACGCGCCGGATGCTCGAAGACCGGCTTTGGGATCGCGACAGCGAGCGCGTCTCCAACGTGCTCGATGTCTACGCGCGCCGATTGCGCAAGAAGCTCACCGAAGACGGCGAGCCTCAGCTGCTGCACACGCTGCGCGGACTCGGCTATCGCCTCGCGAGTCCGGATTGAGCGTTCGCGCACGTTTTACGATCACCGTCGCGGCGATCGTCGCCGTGACCGTAGCGCTCTTCGCCAGCCTCTCCATCGTCGCGCTCGACCGCACGCTGCGCTCCGGACTACAAGCCCGGCTGCACTCCGACGCACAGACGATCGCGACCGCCGTCGACGTCCACCACGGCCGCATCTCGCTCGATCCGAGCGATCTGCGCGCCCTGGGAACGCTGCACGCCGAAACGCCGTTCGCGGTGTACGACAGCGCCGGCGTGCAGGTCGCCGGCGATCCACTTCCCAAGGGCGCGGCGCGCGGCCGCCTGCAGACCGCCAGCGTGACCGTCGCCCGCGGAAGCCGAACCTACGGCACGGTCACCGTCTGGCAGCGCGCCACGTGGATCGACGAGTTCGATCGCAATGCAGCGATCGTTTCGCTCGCCGTGGGCCTGCTTTTGATCTCGCTCGGCATCGTCGTGTCGCGTCGTGTGGCGGCCCGCGTCCTCGCGCCCGTCGGCGATATCGCCTCGCTCGCGGAGCGCATCGAGGGCAACGATCTCTCCGGCCGCTTGAAAGCGGACGGTAAGGACGAGCTCGGGAGGCTGTGCGCGTCGTTCGACCGCATGCTGGACCGCCTGCAGTCGGCGTTCTCGCGCGAACGCCGTTTCGTCGCCGATGCGTCGCACGAGCTTCGCGCCCCGCTCGCGGTCCTCCGCGCCGAGACCGACCTCGCGCTGCGCCGCGAGCGCACCAGCGAGGAGTATCGTGCCGCGTTAAAGTCCATCGCGCGCGAGTCGGCGCGCTTGGAAGAGTTGATCGACGAGCTGCTCGCGGCCGCCCGCGCAGAGGTCGACGCCCGCCGGCAGCAGACACTCGACGCGAGCGCGCTGGTGCGCGATCTCGGCGAGCGCGTGATTCCCGCGGCCGCCACGCGCGGGATGATGGTACGCGTCGACACGCCTGGAGCGGTGCTCGCCCGCGCGAACCGCGCCACGCTCGAGCGCGCGCTGCTCGCCGTCGTGCACAACGCGATCGAGTACGGCCGCTACGATGGGACCGTTCGGCTGCGAACGTTTCGGAACGCGAACACGGTGACGATCGAGGTCTCGGACGACGGACCCGGCTTTTCCGACGACGCGCTGGTGCACGCCACGGAACGCTTCTGGCGTGGCGACACGGCGCATCCGCGCGGCGGAACGGGCCTCGGCTTATCGATCGCGCGAACGATCGTCGAGGCGAATCGCGGCAGCCTCGAGCTCGCCAACGCCGAACGCGGCGGCGCCGTCGTAAAGATCGCCCTAAGCGCCGCGTAGCCGAGAGTCTCGAGCACTACTCACCGCTCGGCGCGAGCAGTTCGAAGGCGCCCTGTGCCGCGACGCGCTCGCCGGCCGCCGCACCCGACGAGAGCTGCGCTGTCGTGCCGTCCTCGTGTGCGACGCGTACCGTGCGCTGCACGAAAGTGGCGCTTCCGTCGGGCTTGTGCTGTTGTACGAACACGACGCTCTCGCCCTTCTGCGGATCTTCGACGATCGCGCTCTCGGGAACGAGCAGCCCGCGCACGTGCGCGACCGTGATGCGCGCGCGCACCGCGGTGCCCGCCACCGCAGCCGAGCGGCCCGCGCCGACGACGACGGTTGCCGTCTGCGTCTGAGGATTCACTGCGGGAACGACCGCTACAACGCGGCCCGCTGTCGTGCCGGGTCCGCCGGCGATGCGAAGCTCGACGGAATTGCCGACCGCGATCTGCGCGGCGTCCGTTCCCGGCACGCTGAGCGTCACCTCGTTTTGCGGAGGCCCAATGGCCACGATCGGCTTAGTCGAATCGACGGCCTCGCCCGCGCGATGATACACCGCCGTGACATAGCCGCCGGTGGGCGCGGTCAGCGTCCCTTGGCTGAGTACGAAATCGGCCGAAGCCGCGTGCGCCGACGCGGCGCGGACCTGCGCCGAAACGACGGAAGGCTGCGAGCTCGCGGCGCGAAGGTCCGCGGCGGCAGTCGTCGTCGCGGCCTCGTCGGCGGCCAATTGCGCGCGCGCCGCCTCGACGTTTTTGAGCGCGTCGACGCCGGCGTCGTAGAGTCGCTGCGCGCGCACCACGGCCGCGCGGTCGGCCGCACTCCGCTCCGTCGCGGCGCGCACACGCTCGCGAGCCGCAATCGCGGCCGCCTCCGGGACGCTTCCGCCGGCGTATCCGGCCGCCGCGGCCTGCGCCTCAGCGCGAGCCTGCTCGGCGTCGAGGGCGAGCGCACGCGTGTCGAGCGACGCGAGCGTATCGCCGGCGCTGACGCGCTCGCCGACATGCACGTACACGTCGCGCAAAACTCCCGCATTGGCAAACGCAAGTTGCGCGGTCGTGCCGGCCGGAGCGCCCGCGTAGCCGGCCTCTTCGAGCACCACGGCGTAGTCGCCATAGCGCACCGTCGCGACTGCGACCGCCGGCACCCTCACCTGCGGCGGCGGCGACGCCTGCCTGCGCAGGACGACCGCGGCCACGACGGCCGCGATCGCCACGATCGCGACGACGAACCAGCGGCGCCTAATCATTAGTTACACCCAACAGCAGGCTCAATTCGGCGCGCGCGCGAGCCTGCGCGTAGAGCGCGGAGATCTGCGTTACCAAGGCGGCGACGTATGCACTCCGCGCGGCCTCGAGATCGAGGCTCGCCGTCGCGCCGCTGCGGTAGCCGGTCTGCGTCGCCTTCAGCGCCGCTTGCGCGCTCTGCAGCGCGCTTTCCGACGCGCTGAGCGCGACGGTCTGCGCGCGAAAATCGCGCACCGCCGTTCCAACCTCGAGCTCGACGCCGCGCTCGACCTTCTGCAGCTGCGCGCGCGCCTGAACCAATCGCGCCTCCTCCTCGCGAACGCGATCGTGAGCCGCACCGGTCAGCGGCAGAGACACGTCGACCGTCGCGCTCGCGCCGGAGACCGGGATGCCCGTATCGACGCCCCGGGTGTAGCCCCCGGTGAGCGTCACGAGCGGCCAGCCGGCGCGCTGCGCCACGTCCACCGCGTGCTCCTCGGCGACGACGTTGGCGCGGGCCGCGGCGACGTCGGGCCGCGCCGAAAGTGCACGCGCAAATGCGTCCTCCACGCCGATCCCCACCGGCGGCGCAGTCAGATTGACCGGCGCCGTCATCTGCAGCGAGCCCGGCTCGACGCCGGTTTGCAGGGCGAGTGCCGCGCCTGTGTTTTCGACGTCGGCCTGCGCGCGCGCGACGTCGGATTGTGCGGACGCCACCGCGACCGACGCACGCACGACGTCTAAGCGCGGCGCGTCGCCGGCGCCGAAGCGTAGCTGCGCCGCGCGCAGCTGGGCCTGCGCCGTAGCCAGCTCGTCCGCGCGCGCCCGCAGTGTCGCGCGCGCGCCAAGCGCGCCGTAATACGCGCCGATGACGGCGATCCGCTCGGTGCGCTCCGCATCGCCCAGATCTTGCTGCGCGGCACGCAGCGCGGCGTCGGCCCGTGCGACGGCGGGAGCGTACGCGAACAGGTCGCCCAACGTCCATTGTGCGCCGACGGTGGTCAGGCGTTGCGTCACGACGCTGCTGTTGGTGGGGCCTGCCTGCGGCACTTGGTTGTAATTGGCGACGAGCGCCGGACCGAACGTCGCGCGCGCCTCGTCGTAGCGGGCCTGCGCCTCTGCGACCTTCGCCCGTGCCGTCGCCACGTCGGGCGAGGCGCCGAGCGCATCGGCTTGCGCGTCGCGCAGCGACAGCTGCGCGAACACGAAGAGCGCACCGAGGAGTGAGATCATGCCGGCTCCCGTCTTCCGGCGAAGCCAGCATCAGAGGACGGGGATCAGGACGAGCGTGAACGCGGTCGCCGTCGAGAGGCCGCCGATGACGGCAATCGCCAGCGGCTGTTCCATGGCGGAGCCGGCGCCGATGCCGAGCGCCAGCGGAAACAACCCGCCGATCGCGGCGAAGGTCGTCATCACGATCGGGCGCAGACGCGTGCGCCCCGCAATCACGAGCGCCTCCTCGACCGAGTCGCCGGCCTGGCGCCGCTTGTTCGCGACGTCGATGAGTAGGATTCCGTTCTTGACGACGATCCCGACGAGCAGCAACAGACCCATGAACGACGACACGTTGAACGGCGTTCCGGTGATGAAGAGGCCGATCGCCACGCCGATCAACGCGAGCGGAATGGCCATGAGGATCACGAGCGGCAGCCGGTAGGAGCGAAACGTCGCGAGCATCACGGTGAAGACCAGCACGACGGCGATGAGAATCACGATCGCGAACTCGCGAAACGACTGCTGCTGTTCCTGGTACTCGCCGCCGATCGAGGCGCGATACCCCGGCGGCAGCGGCGTACGCGACAGCGCGCGGCGGACCCCCGCGACTACCGAGGAAAGGTTCGCACCCGAGATCGTCGCGGTTATCCGGACGAGCCGCGCGCCGTTTTGCTCGAAGATCGTCGTGGCCAGACGCGGCGGAGCGAGCCGCGCGAGCGCCGTCAGCGCGACCGGACCGTTCGGTGTCGCGACGCCGGCGGAGTCTTGCCCGAACGGCTCGCCGGCCACGGCCACGCGCACCGGAATCAGGTTGACGGGACCGGGAAGGTCGGCGGCGACGGTGCCCTGGGCTTGAGCGGAGAGCGCGTCCGCGAGCGAACGCTGTTGCCAGCCGACGGCGGCGAGCGCGCGCGTGTCCGGCGCGATGCGAATCGTCGGATCCGTGTAAATGACGCCCGAGAACACGTCGGTGACGCCGCGGACCGCGGAGATCGACTGCGCGACGCGGTCCGCGCAACTCACCAGCGTCGCCTGATCCGGTCCCTCGAGCGAGACCTCGAGCGGCGCGTGGACTCCCGATACGTCGTTGATCATGTCCTCGAGAATCTGATGGAAGCTGACTTCCGCGGAGGGGATCGCGCCGGTCACCGAGTCTCGGAGCCGGTCGCTGACCTGGGGGTAGCCGGGGCGCCGGCCCGGCGGCTTTAGCGCCACGCGCAAGATGCCCACGTTCTGGGGCGTCGGCGAGTAGCCGTTGGTGTCTACTCCGGTCCAGCGTCCGACCGCGTCAACGGCGGGATCGCGCGCAATGATCTGCTCCATCCGGCGTGCCGCGGCGTCCGACGCCTGCAGGCTCGTGCCGACCGGCAGCGTGTAGTTGACTTCGAACTGGCCCTCGTCGAGTTTCGGAAGGAAATCGTTCGGCAGCGCGGCGAGAAGCGCAACCGTCACCACCAGCACCACACCGGCCGCGGTATAGACCGCGCGCCGGTGCGCCAGCGCCCAGCGCAGCGTGGGCTCGTAGCGGTGCAGCAAAGCCGGAACGACGCCTTGCTCGCCTTCGTCGCTGTCACGCGGCCGGACGAGCCACGTCGCGAGAATGGGCGCGACGAACAGCGCGAGCGCGAGCGACACGATCAGCGCGGAGCCCAGAGTTAACGCGAGTGCCCGAAAAAAGAATCCGCTGACGCCGGTCAGGAGTGCGAGCGGAAGAAAGACGACGACGGTCGTCGCCGTCGACGCGGCCATCGCGGGCCCGATCTGTCCCATCGCGAGGGCAACCGTCTCGCGCATCTTCTTCTCCGGGTGCTCGCGGTGGTTGCGCGCGATGTTTTCGATGACGACGATCGCGTCGTCGATGATGAGTCCGACGGCGACCGCGAGGCCGCCCATGCTCATCAGGTTTAGGGTCTGCCGCGCCTGGCCGATCGCGAAGATCGCGATCGCCATCGCGATCGGGATGATGATCGCGGCCACGAACGTCATGCGGAGGTTGCGCAGGAAGATGAAGATCACCAGGATCGCGAGCAACGCGCCGACGAGAATGGCGTCGCGGAGCGACGCCTGCGACGCCTTCACCAGCTCCGTTTGATCCCAGAATTTCGTGAGCGCAACGCCCGCCGACAGCGAGCCTCGCATCGCGGCCGCGCGCGCGGCGACCTCGCGCGCCATCTTCACCGCGTCGGCCTGCGGCAACGCGTAGAAGCTCAGGATTACCGCAGGCCGCGCGTCGAAGCTGACCTCGGACGTTTTTGGCGCCACGCCGAGGTCGACGCTGCCCAACGCGGAGAGCGGGAGCGGGTCGCCGTGCGGCATCGGCACCATCACGCGCCCCAGCCCAGCAGCGTTCGTGATGCCGGCGTCGACAACGAGCACGTTGCGAACGTAGTGCGCGTCGCGCAGGCCCACCGCCGTGACGCTGGTCGCTTGCCCCAGCGCCTGCGCGACGTCGCCGGCCGTCAGGCCGTATTGCCCCAGCGCCGCTGGGTTGAGCTCGACGTGATACTCGCGCTCCGGTCCGCCCGCAACCGTGACCCGCGCGAGGCCGGTCGTGCCGTAGAAGCGCGGAAGCATGGCTTGCTGCGCGAACTCGTGCAGCAGCGTCTGCGATATTCCGTCCGAAGTGAGTGCGTACGAAACGACGGGCTCGCTGTTCGGATTGATAATATTCGTCTGGATTTCCGTATCGGGCGGCAACAGCGAGCGGTTTTGCGCGATCGCCTGATCGACGTATGTCAGGTCCGCCTGGACGGGCGTGCGAGGATCGAACTCGACGACGAACTCCGCGTTGCCTTGAGCCGACGTCGTCAGCACGCGCGTAACGGCAGGCAGTCCTTGGAATGCGCGCTCGAGCGGCACCGCGATCGCAACGCGTACCTGATCTGGAGGGAGATTGCCAACGTCGGCGACCACGTCGATCCGCGAGAACGTCATCAGCGGGAAGATGCCGGCGGGAATGGTCAGATACGCGTAGATGCCGAGCACGGTCAGCACGGCAACGACGAACACGACGAGGCGCTCGTGCCGCAGCCCGAACTTGGCGAGGTCCATGCGGCCGATGCTAGCGCAGTCGCATGAACGCTACATGAAGAGGATTATGGCGTCGGCGTTGCCTGAGTGGTACTGCACAAGACGGCGCTCGCCATGACGGCCTTGGCCGCATCGTTCTCGCGCGTCTGCGCCTGCGAGATCGTCCACGTCAGCGCGTCCTGCAACCGCGTCACCGGATTGTAGCCGAGCGTGAGTCCCGGAATCGACGCCGGATCGATCGCATATGGGTTCGGTGGAAGGCCGGCGTAGTTCGGGTTCGCGGTTAACGGGTTGGGAGCGGGAGTGGCGATCTGCGCGTTCGGCTCATCCGGCTGGGCGATCGAGCTGATGTAGGCCTCGCCCGCATGTTGGAGATCCGCCATCTGCTGCGTGTCGACGAACCCGCTGATGAGGTCGAGCGACGCGTTCTGCGCGGCCAGCGCCTTGAGCAGCTTCGCGCGGATGTCGCTCAAGCGCTTATCGTCGTCCTCGCGCCCCGTTCCCTTGGTGAGCTGCGGGCTGTCGAGAATGGTCTGGATCGCGATGATGTTGTTGGCAATCGGACGTATCAGGTTCTCCATCCCGAGCAGGGCCATGTTCTGCGACATGTTCGAGCCGCCGGCGTCGGGATCGTGGCTGCCCGGATTGCTCTTCGTGCTCGGTCCCGGTCCGTAGAGCGAGTCCACGTTGTACGCCTTGAAGAAATCCGGGCCTTTCTTGATCGTCGTATCGTTCTGAAGCATCATGCCGATCGCCGGCGCGATGCGATCGTGCAGCTGCGCGCACAGTGGACGCGTGACGACGCGGTAGATCGTCGGCGGGGGGCTGGCGCCGAGCGCCAGCACGCCCGCCAGCACGGCAAGGGCGTATTTCAAAGCGTATATCCTTACTGCTAGGACGCTCTGTGGCCCCTGCTTGTGACCCTTCGTCCTTCGACTTCGCTCGGCTCGCCTCGCTCCGCTCACGATGACACCCAGAGCTTCACACGTACTTCTTCAGCCAGTCCAGGATGAGGTTGAGCCTCTCCACGCGGTGGATCGGCGAGCCCGTGCGCGACAGGTCGTGATTTTCGTTGGGAACCGCGACGTACTCGACCGTACGGCCCAAGATCTTCAACGCCGTGTACTCTTGGAGCGTCTGATCGATCGGCGCTCGCGTGTCGTTGTCGGCGTGGAGGATCAGCAGTGGGGTGTGCACGTTCGCGACGTACGTGAGCGGCGAGAAGCGTGCGTAATCCGCGCTGGCAGGATCCCATGGCGGCCCCCAGTTGTAGTAGCCGCCGCCGAGGCCGTTCTTCGCGGCGAAGTCCGCGGTGAGGTTCTCGGTGCGCACGTTGCTGACCGCACGCTCCGCGACCGCCACCTTGTAGCGATCCGTATGGGAGATCACCCACAGCGTCGCGTAGCCGCCGTAGGAGCCTCCCAGCACCGCAAGGCGCGACGCGTCGACGTCCGGGCGCCGTACGACCGCGTCCATCACGGCCTGCACGTCGGCGAACATCGCGTCGCCGTAGTTGCTCTCGAGGGACTCCTCGAACGCGTAACCGTGTCCGGTGCTCCCCGCCGGATTGGAAAAGACGACGTTGTAGCCCTCCGACGCATAGAGCTGGAACTCGTGGAAGAACGTGTCGCCGAACTGCGTCTCAGGCCCGCCGTGAATGTCCAGCAGCGTCGGATGTTTAGCATTGGGCGCTCCGCCGGTCGCGGGCATGAACCACGCCTGTACGGTGTATCCCGCGGGATCCTTCACCTCCAACTCCTCTGGATGCGATAGCGTGACGCTTGCAAGATACGCAGCGTTGACGTTCGTGACTTGGCGCGGCGCGCCGCCATTCGTATCTGCAACGTAGACGTCCGCCGGATGCGTGAAGTCGCTGTACAGGTAGGCGACGCGCGCACCGTCGCGCGAGATCGAACAGGACCAGGCCTCGCCGCGCGCGGGCGTAACGGCTCGAAACTCGCCGCCGGCGAGATCGAGCATCTGCAGATTGGCGTAGCCCGGACCGTCCATGTTGAGCAGCGCGCTTTTGCCGTCCGGCAGGCGCCACGCGCACAAACCGCCGCCCTCCTTCATGTCGGCCAACAGCGTGTCGCCCCACCCCACCGCGTTGCGCTGGACGATGACGCTCCGGCTGGATCCGTCTACGTTCGCAGCGACGAGCGCCGGCCGTTCGGCCGCGTCCTTGACGTCGCCGCTCAGGAAATAGACGCGGTGACCGTCCGCACCGAAGAAGGCGCCGTTGTTGGCCGGCAGCGGCGACGCGACTTTCTGCATCGTCCCACCGGCTGAGGGAATGGTATAGACATCACTCGGCCCTCCGTCGACCGAGTCGTAACGCAAGGAGTCGAAGAGGATCGCGCCGTCATCGGGCGACCAATCGTCGAAATTCTCGAAGTACTTGCCCGAAGTCAGCTGCTTTGGCCGCGATCCATCGGCGTTCACGGTCCAGATGTGCTGGTGCTGCTGATAAACGTAGCCCTGACCGTTGCCCTCGAAAAACAGCGAGTCGATGACCGCGATGTCGCTCTTGCGCTGCGCGGCCTTCGGCGTGAAGCCGGCCTTGGCGAAGTCCACCTGCGCGCTGGGTGCGGGATCGGTCGCGGTGACGGTGAGCGCGATGCGGTCGCCCGCGTGATCGACGACGGGACCCGACACGCCGTCCGCAATATGCGTGAGCCGCGTAATCGCGCCGCCCGCTAACGTATAGCGATAGAGCTGCGGCTTCTGCTTCTCTACCGTGCGCACGAAGACGAAGCTGCGGCTATCCGGCATCCACGCGTAGTCGCCGTCACCGAGATGCCTCGTGACGTTGTGCGTCAGCTTGCCGGTCGCCACGTCGACCAGCTCGATCGAGCGATCGTATGTGTCCTTGGGTCCATTCATCCGCGACGCCTGGACGAGCACGAGTCGCCCGTCCGGCGAGATCGCCGCGCTGCTGAGGAACGTGAGCTTAAAGAGGTCCTCCGGCGCAACCGGTGCCGCGGAGGCGGCGAGGGGATAGAGTAGGCAAGCCAAGATCGTGGAAGCGAAAAGGCGCATGCCCCTGATACATCGACTGGCTCCGGACGGTTTCACGTGCCCTTCTCGCCGCCGGCATAGAATATCAGCTTGAAGATCGCCTGCGGCACCGTGATCAGCGTATTCGGATTACCGTAGGCGGCGTAGACGTCGGCCCTGCGCAAGCGCAGGTGGTACGCGATCGAGATGTTCGAGCACGAGCCTTCGCAGTCGCCGCCGCCATTGGGCTGCGGTGGATAGCCGACCACGCGCCGAACGCCGATCGCAAACGACGAGTTCGCGCTCACCTGGTAAGCGTACGCGATCTCCTCGAACCATTGGATGTTAGGCGATCCCGCATGGAAATACTGGGCCGTATCGTCGAGCGTGAACGTGAGCGCGCCACGGTTGCCGACGCGAATAGTCGAGTTACGGAACCACGTGTCGAGCCGGCCGCCGATGCCGTAATTTCCCGTATACCATTGAATCGACGTCGGCGTCGCCGACGACCCGTGGGTCGGAAAGTTGTTGAGGTTGTTCTGCATGCCGCTGTGATACGTAAGGCTAAAGCCGGCGTTCTGCGAGATCGGCGTGAGGTTAGCGCCGAAGCGCCAATAATCCGATCCCGAATAGAGCTGAAGGTCCACCGTGTTCTTGGTCAGGAAATCGACCAGCACTTGGTTGTCGCTCTGCGCGATGCCGGCAGTCGTGGTTCCCTGGTAGCGGTCCATGAAACCCGAGACGCCGATCGACGATAACAAATCGCGTGGCGCAAACGTCCACACCCGTGCGCCGTAGAGGCCATAGCCCCGAATGCCCGGATGGGAATCGAAGCCGTCGACCGGGTTGAAGTAGCTCCCCACGTCGCGGTACGAGCCGAATAGCGCGTACTGCTGGCTGATGAAGCCGCCGCCCGCGTCGAGCCAGTTGCCTTGCGAGGGATCGAGCACGCTGGTTCCACGGTCGGTCGCGTAGTTCGCATACGCCGAGAGATACTTTCCGTTGAACCAGCTCATGCCGGCCTCGTTCGACACGTCGACCACGCCGGGAACGTCGGCCACTACATGCTGCAGCGCGGCATTCCAGCGATTGTCGTCCGACGTATAGTTGAGCGCCTCCGCGGAGTCGTTTCGGCCGTCGCCGATTGCATCGTATCCCGCTAATCCGAACGCTCCCTGCCTCCCTTCGAATGCATAGCCCTGTGACGGTGTCGGAATTCCCGGCGTATAGAGTATCGTTCGAAATCCGTTGCAGACATCGCAATTGAAGTTGTTGTAGTACGGCGCGGCTTGGGTGAAGAACGGGCGAACCTCCGAGTAAGTGCGCTGATAGACGGTCGGAGAAATCGATTGCTGATCGATCTCGACGTTTGAGTAGTCGGGGTGCAGCGTGCCGAAAACCGCCGCCGTCGGCGTAACCGGAATCGAAAAGTCGCTCCCGACGCGCGACGTGCTGCCGCCGATCGGCTTGCTCGCGATCTCGCCCAGCCCATACATGCCGAAGCGCGGCCCGGGCAGCGGCGGTTTCGCAACCAGCGGTATGTCGAGCCGTCCGGCGCGTGCCGGATCGTCCGGATTCGTTTGCGATTGATCGTACGACCAGACGTCGAGTTCGCCCGTCGACCGTACGTAGCGCACGAACTGCACGCGCCACGTACCGGCGTGCGCGCCATGAATGACGCGCAGCGGAATGGCCATCGTCACGACATAGCCGCCTGAGGTTGCCGCGCCGCGCGATTCCCATGCCGGCGCGAAGGCCGTATTTTCGCTCGAGGCCTCGTTATGCGCGCCGTTTGGGTTGGACTCGAACTGGTATTGAAAGCCCGCCGGGCCCGTCGGCCAAAGGTCCACCCAGACGGCATCGTCGGTCCAAGCGATGCCGCCGTTGATGTTGCTGCCTCCGGCAACCGTATCGTCGCTGCGTTGGGCGGCCATCATCGATTCGCGCTGTTGGGCGTCGAAGCGGACGTAGAGGTACTTACCATCGGTAGTGACGTGTACCATTGTCGCGTCTTGCGGCGCACGCGCATGACCGACGTCCCACTTGAGCGGGGCCGACGTGGCCTTGTTCCACGCGTCTGCTGAGGCACTCGGCTGCAGCGCGGGCGCGGTTTGTGTGACCGCGATCGTCGCGCTAACCATCAGAGCATCGCGCCGTCCAGCGCGGATTTCGCGTAGCGCCGCAGCGTGGCAGGGTCGACCGGATCGCACGGGCTCGACTCGCGGTGATTGCGGCAGATCTGCGCTCCGCGCAGATCCGCACCGTGCACGTCCGCGCCGCGGAAGTCGGCACAGCCTATTCGCTTGTCGTAATAGCACAGTTTCGTGTTGCGCAGGTCGGCGTTGCGCAGGTCCGCGTCGGCAAAATCCACGCCCTGCAAATCTGCGCCCTCCAAGCGTACGCCGCGGGCGCGGGCGCCGCGCAGGTCGCTGCCCGGGATGGAAACGCCGGATAGGTCCCGACCTTCGATGACCGCACCGCGCATCTCGCAACCGGCGCAATTCCCCAGGAGACCGCGAATCTCAGCGTCGCCCGCGGCGTTCAGAACGTCGCGCAAGTCGACGCCCGCAAGCCGCGCGCCGGCGAAGTTCGCTCCCGCAATGTGCGCGCCGCGCAAATCGACGCCGGCGAGCCGGGCGTTGCGGAAGTCGGCTCCGCGCAAATCGGCATCACTGAAGTCCGCGCCGGCGAGATTGGCGTTGCGAAGGTTCGCCCCGCGCAGATCGGCGCGCGCGAAATCCGCGCCGACGTACGCGGCTCCCGACAGGTCAGCGCCGTGAAGGTCGCGGCCCGCGAACGAGCAGCCCACGCAGTTCGTCGGAAGTCCGCTTCCCGGGGCGACGGCGAGGACGACGAGCGCGGCGAGTATCGCAGTCATTTCGGTCGTTCTCCATTCTTTTGTCATCAAGAGGACGCAGGGAACCAGGCCCCGCACCGCGAGGCTTATTTTTGAGCCAGAATTGATGCGCTAGAGAGCTAGATTAACGCGGGGGACTTCGTCGGTTCGAAAGATCGGTGCCGATCATCTTGGCCTTCGAGAGGTCGACGCGGGTCAGGTCGACGTGCGTTAAGTCGCAGCCGTTGAAGGTCGTTCCGGTGAGGTTCGCGCCGTCCAGGTGCGCGTTCGTGAAGTCGGTGGCCGTCAGCTCGGCGCCCGCGAAGTTAACCCCGCGCAGGTCTGCGCTGCTGAAGTCGTCGCCGTTGGTGCGCACGTTCGACAGGTCAAGGCCGGCCAGGTTCGCACGCCGGAAGTCGCAACCGGTACAGCTGTTGAGCACATCGCGTAATTCGGACGATGCGAGTTGCGCGCCGGTGAACTGACAGCCCGACAGGCGCGCCCCGCGGAAGTCGACGCCGGAAAGGTTTGCCTCCGAGAAATCGCAACCGGTCAGGCGAGCGTTGCGGAACGACGCGTTCGAGAGGTTGGCCTTGCGGAAGTCGACGCCGTTGAAGCTGCCGCCCGAGAAGTCCGTCCCGCTGAGATTCGCACGGCTCAGATCGACGCCGGTGTAGTTCACGCCGCGCATGTCGCGTCCCGCCCAGTTGACGCCGCCGAAATCGCAGCCCGAGCAGTTGCTCGCGCCACCCGACGCGGCAGGACGTTCCATCGCAGCGTCGATGCCCGCGCGCACCTGCTTCGAGACGGTATCGGCGAGCTGCTTCGAGTCGTAGCCCGGCACCGTGACTTTAGGGACGCCGGGAACCTTCGGAACGCTGGGAGCCCTCGGAACGCTCGGCACGGTCACGCTGGGAACTGCCACGCGCACCACGCGCACGATCGTGCGCGTCGCTTGGCGCCCAATAGCCGCGGCTGCGTGTGCCGGGGTGGGCGCAACCTTGGGAGCTTGCGTCGCGGCGATCGTCGGCGCGACGACCGCTGGGGCGACAACCGTCGGCGCGACGTATGGAGCCGCCACGGATGGGGCCACAACGCTGATGACGAGGGCCAGCGCGGCGACGGCGGCGATCGCCGCGGCCGCCGGCGCCAACGAGAGATTCGTCGCGATGTTGCGGCCCGCGCCGAGGAGCCGCTCGATGCGCAGCGAGATGTTCTTGCGTGTCGCGAACACGCCGGGCGCGGGAATCGGGTCGCGCGGCCAGGTCGCACGCTCGGCCATCTTCGTGAGGCAGAGCGCATACGGACGCACCATTCCGACAAACGAGAGCACCCAATCGTCGCACGCAACCTCGCGCTCGAGATCCAGCTGCTGGCCGATGAACTGCGCGGCCGGATTCCAGCCCAGCAGCGCGATCAGCAGGCGCTGAAAGCCGTTGGTCCAGTCGTCCGCCCGGCGCAGATGCGCGAGCTCGTGCAGGCAGATCTGATCCACCTCGCCCTGCGACAAGCGGTCCAGCAGCGTATGCGGCACGAGGATCATCGCATCGAAGAGTCCTACGGCTACCGGCACGTCGGTGTCGTCGCTCACGCAGAGCCGCACGTCGCGCGTGCCCTTGTTCGCGCGGGTCCACTGCGGCATCGCGTCGCGATACTCGACCGGAAGCGGCAGCGCGTCGCGCTTGAGCCGCTCGAGACTCACCAGGCCGACGACCAGGCGGAGGAGCGCGTACGACGCAAGCAGCAGCCACACGATGAAGATCGTCAGGGCGAGCGGCGCGGAGATCGTTACGCGCAGGCGCTCGGGCGTGCGCGGCGCCGCCGGCGCGGTCTCTCGCGAGCGCGGCACGCGCTCGACGCGCACAGGCGTCGCGCCGGCGCGCGCCTGCGAGATTCGAGTCGAGGGGACGGCCGCCGTCGTAGGCTGCGGCGCGGCGAAGAACGAGAGCGTCGTGGCCACCGGAATTACGAACGCCGCGGCGAGCGTAGCACTCCATACGACGTAGCGCGTCGCCGCGTTGATGCGCGGCCACAGACGCAGAAGTCCCCAGATCGACGCGACGAGCAACGCGTCTTGCCAGAGCGCGTTGAGCACGATCGCCGACAACACGCTCGCGCCGGTCACGAAAGCTTGCGGCACGCCGATCACTCTTTCTCCTCCTCGTACTGCTCGATCAAGGCCTTGAGACGCGACAGCTCCGCGCCCGACGGACGCTCGTTTTCGATCAGCCGCAGCGCCAGGCTGCCGGCACTGTTATCGAAGAAGCGCGAGAGGACGTGCCCTACCGCGTGACCCGCAGCTTCCTCACGAGCGAGGAGTGGCCGATAGATGAAGGCTCGACCCGCCTCGTCGTGCGCGGCATACCCCTTGCGCTCCAGGATGCGCAGCGTCGTGAGCACGCTGTTGTAGGCGATCGGCGGCGGCGGCAAGGCGGCCGTCACCTCAGCAACGGTCGCCGGCCCTCGCTGCCAGAGCACCTCCATGAGCCGCAGTTCGGCCTCGGTAAGCGTTGCGGAGCGTCGTCGTGCCATGCCCCGGCTCCTTAAACCGAGGGACCCCAGCCCTGGAAGAGGCGCGTGGGCGCCTTTGGCCCGGGAAGACGCACCCGCGTCCGGGCGCTGCGGCTCAGCTCTGCATTGATAGGGTCGGTCCCGTGTGTCATTTCGTCTCCTTGCTTCTCCTAAAGATTTAGTTGAATGATAGCGCGTCGGGTCGGGGCTGTCAACTAAATATTTAGGAATGGGGGAAAGACAGCGCGGTCTGCCAATAACGGAGGGCTGATTCATCGCCGCTTTCATTCCGAGGAGAAGAGATTGTTGCCAACGGCGCGCGTACTGCTCGCCTTCCTGACCGTGGGCTTTTTGGCCGCGTGCGGCAAGGGGACTCCCATCACCAGCGGCACCGCGACGCCGGCGCCCACCCCGACTCCCGCGGTTACCGCCCAGTACGCGATCCCCACCGCTTCCAGCGACCCTGTCGGCATCGCGCTGGGCGCGGACGGCAACCTTTGGTTTACCGAGTTCAAGAGCAGCAAGATCGGACAGCTCAATCTCGGAGGGCAGATCTCCGAGAACGTCACTCCTTCGCGCGGCTCGACGCCAAACGGCGTCGCCTCGGGACCGGGACCGAACCTGAACGTGTGGTTCACCGAAACGAATCTCTCGAAGGTGGCGCAAATCACGACCAGTGGACCGCCCTACACCGAGTATACCTTTCCCAAGTCCGCGGCGCGACCCGTGGCCATCGCTCTCGGGGCGGACGGCAACATGTGGGTGACCGATACGGGAACCAACTCGGTCTGGCGCGTCGAGCAGATCAGGAAGAAGCCGTTTGTGAAGTTTACGCAGTTCCACCTCACGGGGAACGCGCAGCCCCTGTCGATCACCAACGGTCCCGACGGCGCCCTCTGGTTCACCGAGTCAGGGACGAACTCGATCGGCCGCCTCCCGGTCAGCGGCACACCCCTCACCGAGTATCCGGTGAAGACATCGGGATCGCTCCCGATGGGAATCGCCCCGGCGACGGACAAGGCGCTGTGGTTCATCGAGCAGCACGCCAAGCAGATCGCGCGGATCTCCACGACCGGCACGATCACTGCCGAGTATTCGCTCGGCACGCAGTCGATGACGCCCGATCAACTCGTGCAGGGAATCGACGGCAACTTCTACTTCACGGACACGAAGCTCAACAAGATCGGGCAGTTCTTCTTCAAGTCTCATCGCGTGTTGTACTATCCGATTCCGACCGCAGACTCGGGCCCAACGGCGTTGGCCCTGGGCAACGATGCCGAAGTCTACTTCGTCGAGACCCTCGGCAACAAGATCGCGCAGTTCCGCTACTTCAACGTTTAGCGAACCTTCCGCCTTGCCTCAGCGGATTCTAGCTCGGCGGCCGCGAGCTCCGCGAGGGTGACAACCCCGGCGCCCGCGCTTCCGATCAGGAAGTAGCGCGTACCGACTCGCAACAGGTAGACCGTGGCGTGCGGCGAGAGCGCCACGCTGTCGATCACGTTGATGCTGCGCTCGCCGCGACTCGCGAAGAATCGCGTGCGGCGAAGCGCGCGAGCCCCCGCGTACAGCACGGCGAGCAGCAGCGCGACGACGCCCAGCTTCAGCAGATAGCTCGCCCAGAAGCTCCACGGCATCGTTGTTTACCGCGTGTGGCGGCGCGCGTTGACCTCGTCGATCTCGAGCTCTTCGAGCCGCGCCGCTTCTTCATCGAACGCGCGCGCGCGCCGTTCGCGCAGCTTTTCGAGCGCCCGGCGATCGCGGCGCGCCGGGATCAGCTCCTGACGCGCGGTTTCCAGCGCCCGCTCGGCCGATGCGGCGCCCCGCCGCCGCGCCGCGATCGCGGCATCGAACACGGCGAGGCTCGCCGCGTCGCTCGTCCGCATCGCCGTCTCGAAGAGCGCGGCCGCGAGCCGCTCGTGCTCGCGCGCGAAATCGTCGAGCTCGCGCCGCCGCCGCGCAAAGCAACGCTGTTTCTCCTCTTCGGCGCGGCTGCGCCGATCGAGCAGCGGCTGCAAGGCGAAGCGAAAGCGCGCGGGCATACCAAGGAAAACTCCCGCGATGCCGCGTTACCGAGCCACCTGCGAACGCTCCCGGCCCACCGAAACCAGCTCGATCGGCACGCCGATGAGCTCGCGCAGCCGCTCGACGTACTCCCGCGCGGCTACCGGCAGGTCGGCGATGCGGCGGCAATCGCCGATCGCTTCATTCCAGCCAGGCAGCTCAACGCACTCGACCGTAAGTCCGGTTGCACCGGCGGCGGTGAAGCCCGCGACTCCGCCATTTAGCCGATATCCCGTGACGATGCCGACGCGCTCGAGTCCGCTCAGCACGTCGAGCTTCGTGATGACCGCGCCGTCGGCACCGTTCAGCGCGACCGCGTAGCGAGCCGCGACCGCATCGAACCAGCCGCAGCGGCGCGGGCGTCCCGTGACCGTGCCGAACTCGCCGCCCTGCCGGCGCAGTTGCTCGCCGCGCTCGTCGTGCAGCTCCGACGGAAACGGTCCTCCGCCGACACGCGTGCAGTAGGCCTTGAGCACTCCGATGACGCGCCCGATCGTGCCCGGTCCGATCCCCAATCCGGTGCAGGCCCCGCCGGCGATCGTGTGCGAGCTCGTCACGTAAGGGTACGTGCCGTAAGTCACGTCCAGCAGCGAGCCTTGCGCGCCCTCCAGCAGCACGCGTTTGCCGGCATCGAGCCGTTCGTGAATATAGGCCACGCCGTCGACGACATGCGGCGCCATCCGCTCCATTTCGGGCACGTCACTTCTAGCCAGGGAGTCCGCGACTCGGACGCCCGTCCGCGCGACGCGGTCGACGTAGGCGGGACCGATGCCGCGGCCGGTCGTGCCGATCGCCTGCGAGCGTTGCGCTTCGGCTGCTTTGTCGCGGTCGACGTGATACGGAAACACGATGTGGGCGCGATCGGAAAGCTTCACGCGCGAAACGTCCACCCCGATCGCGGTCAAGCGCATCGAACTCGTCAGCCAACGTTCGCAGATTGACGACGGTGCCGCCGCCGATGAACAGCTCGACGTGCGGATGCATGACGCCCGACGGCACGATGCGCAGCGCCAGCTCGCGGTCGCCGACTACGATCGAGTGGCCGGCGTTGTCGCCGCCCGCAAACCGCGCGACGACGTCGTAATCCTTGGCGTACAGATCGACGATGCGGCCCTTGCCTTCATCGCCCCACTGCAGTCCCAGTATGATATCGGCTTTAGAGCTCATTCTAAGTTCTCTTCAGCGCCAGGTACCATGCGACATGATGCTGAGGAAGCTCCCGACCCGCCGAGCGGAGCCATGGATGGCGAGAGCGAGGCGGCGGGGCAGCAGGAGCGGAGCCCGGATGGCGGAGCGACGAGCGGTTCCGAAGCGTCATGTCGCGTGGTGCCCGGCGCTAGAAACCCGTAACGCTATTCGGCTTTAAACTCGAGGTCGCCGGTATCGCCCATCGGAATCTGCGCGGTCCCCTCGAACTGCGTCATGACGAATTCGGAGAACAGCGCGTTGGGCCAGCCGAAGTTGCGGCGCGTGTATTGCTGCGGGTTGTTCGGGTTGAATGACTCGTGGAGCAGATGATCGCCGGGATCGCTGGCGAGAAGCTGGCCGAGAACGTCCTGTTTCTCGGCGCCGGTTGTCGCCGTCATCCCCTCGATGATCAGAGCCAGCGGCCAAACCCAATTTTCGGGCGTATGATAGCTGCCGATTCCGCGCGCCCAGTGACCCTGATAGAACGACGGGTTGTCCTGCGAGAGCAAGAAGCGGCGGGTGTTCTCGTAGTAGCGGTCGTTGGGCGTCGTGTAACCGTAGATAGGGCGCGGCGAGAAGGCTGGGGATGTTGGCGTCGTCGGTCAGGATGGCGTGGCCGAGACCGTCGACCTCGTACGCGTAGATGTAGCCGTACTTCGGACGAGTACGAGACCGTAGGTTTGGATCCCACGCTGCACCTCGTCGCGCAGCGCCTTGGCCTCGCGCGCCTTGACCAAGTTGTGATAAACGTTCAGCTCGATATCGGCCATGTCGCCCAGCGAGACGACGGCGAACATCTCTGCCGGAATCAAATAATTGTAGTTGACATGCGTCATCCGAGGGACGAAAGCCCGTCCAGATCATGCCCGTGTAGCCGACCGGATTCCCGCGGCCTTACCGGCGGGGAGCTCCTTGTGCGTGTAGCGCGAGTCGCGTGGGTGGTTCTGCTCGCGCTCCATCGTGACGAGCACGTCGTCGAGCATCTTCGAAAAATCGCCCGTGAAGACCGACGTGTCGCCGGTCGTCTTCCAATAGCTCCACGCCAGCACGGTAGGATAGGCGAGCGAATCGAGCTCGAACTTTTGCTCCCAGACACGATAGTCAAGCGTGAAGGCGTTGGCGTAGGGGTCGATCTGCAGGTACTTGACCATGCGCCCGATGATCGCGTGCAGCAGCCCGCGCACCTCGGGATCTTCCTTGGCGAAGAACAGATACGGGCGAGCTTGCGCGCTGGCGTCGCGCAGCCATTCGGCCGGGATGTCGCCCGTCATGATGTAGGCGGTGCCGTCGGGCGCGTACTGTGCGAGCCTGCTCGTGTCGAGGAGTGCCGCGCGGAACATGTCCTGGAGACGCCCGTTCGGACTACGATAATCCGCGGCGGCCTGCTCGATCGAGCGCAGCTCGAGAGCGGGAGCTGGTAGCGGCACGAGCGCCGGCGCGACGGCACACAGCCCTGCCAGCAACAGTCTCAATGCGAACATAGACGGCCCATTTATACGGGCCAGGTTCCGTGTGCGTACAACGCCGGTAACTCCCGATAGCGTCCTAGATAATCGAGGCCGTAGCCCACGACAAATACGTCGGGGACCTCGAAGGCCCTGTACTTGATTTCAATATCCACGATTCTCCTATGCGGCCGGTCGAGCAGCGTGCAGACGGACAGAGAGGCGGGCCCCCGCTCCATCAGCGTCTTGTAGACGTACTGCAGGGTCAGCCCCGTGTCGACGGTGTCGTCCACGAGGATCACGTGGCGGCCGGCGACCGGAATCGCCACGTCCTTCTCGAGCGCGATGCCGTCCGCATCGCCGTATTTGTTAACGGAGATGAAGTCCAGGTGGCAGGGAATGGTCACGGCGCGCGCCAGATCGGCCAGAAAGGTCGCTGCCGCGGCGAGCAGGCCGATCATCAGCGGCGTCTTACCCGCGTAGTCGTGAGATATCGCGGCGCCGATGGCGGCGACGCGGTCGGCGATCGACCGGGAGTCGAACAGGGGCTCGCCGATCACGAGGCGCGCTTCATCGAGCGCGAAAAGACGCGCTCGACGTCGCGGCGAGTAAACAGCTTGACGGTGACGCGCGGGTGGTGCGAGCGCATCAGGCGCAGCTTACGATTCTTCCTCGTATTGCGGGCCGGCTTGGCCATCGTGAGCTCGACGTAGAGGTCGTGTTCCGGAAGATAAAAATCCGGTGTGAAGAACTCCACCGGACGGCCGTGTTCGTTCCACGCGATGGGAAAACTCCGTGGCTCGTACTCCCAGGTGATTCGATAGAAGTCGAAGAGGCGCGCGAGCTCGGCTTCACTCGCATGTGCGAAGGTCACCCGGGACATTGCCACGGGCTGTTATCTACGACGCGTCAAGCCCGTTATCCCGCCGGGAAGCGCAACACGAACCGGGCGCCTCCGAGAGCCGAGGGTTCGACCCGCACGTCGCCCCCTGCGCGTTCGGCAATCGCCTTGACTACGGCCAGACCGATGCCGCGGCCGGCGCGGCCGGGAATAGCACTGCACACGCCCATCGTAAAGATGGATTCATGCTGCGCCGGCGCGACGCCGATGCCGTCGTCCTCGACGGCAACCTGAACGAAGCCCTCTTCGCACTCGCATCGCACGTCGATCGTTCCGCGCTCGCTGCCGTGTTTCACGGCGTTCTCCATCAGGTTCGCCAGCGCATGAACGCACGCGTCGCCGTCGACGCATGCCGGTGCCTTCTCCGGCAGATGCGTTCGTACCGTGACGTGGCGTGCCGCCGCGAGCGGTGCCACCATCTCGATCGTCGCCTCGATCTGCTCCACCACGTTACACCGGCCGCACGCCTCGGCGGCCGACAGCTCGAGCATCGAAAAATCCAGCATGCCCTCGACCAGACGGCTCAGCCGCAGCGTCTCGCGGCGCGCCGTCTCGAGAAACCGGCGCGTCGTAGGGCCGTCCCAGTCGCCGTCGAGCAGCGTCTCGAGGTAGCCGCGGATCGACGTCAGCGGCGTACGGAGCTCGTGGCCCACGGTGGCGACCATGGCCCGGGCGAGCTGCTCCGGAGTCATCGGCGGCATTCCCGGGCGTCACGGACGCAGGAACTTATAGCCGAACCCATGGACCGTGCGCACCAGCGGCGGCAAGTGCCAGCGCTCCTCGATCTTCGCGCGCAAGCGGTGAACGTGCACGTCTATCGTGCGCTCGTCGCCGTCGAAATCGAAGCCCCAGACTTTCTGCAGGAGCCAGTCGCGCGAAAGCGCGACGCCTGCGTTGCCCGCAAGCTCCATGAGCAGCGCGAACTCGCGCGGTTTGAGCCTCGCGTCGGTACCGTCGACGCGCGCCTCACGCGCGCCCTGATCGATCTCCAATCGCCCGAAGCGCAGCACCGGGCCGGACTGCGCGAGGACCCGTCCGCTGCGGCGCAGGATCGCCTTGATGCGCACGACGAGCTCGCGCGCGGAGAAGGGTTTGGATAGATAGTCGTCAGCGCCGAGCTCGAATCCGAGGACGCGGTCGATCTCGTCGGAGCGCGCCGTGATCATGACGATCGGCACCGTACGTTCCTCGCGCCGCAGCGTGCGCGCGACGTCGTAGCCGTCCACGCCGGGTAGACCGACGTCCAGGACGACGAGGTCGGCGCCGCCTCGCGCTCGGCGCAGCGCCGCGTGGCCATCGGCGACGCACGTCACCGCGAAACCCTCGCGCTCGAGATGATGCGCTACGAGGTCGCGGATCGCCGCATCGTCTTCGGCAACGACGATCGTGTACGACGGCATGCCGGAGGGAGTGCCCGCCGCCCGGCGCCGATGAGACTCGCCCGGATGACAACGGTTAAGAGATAAATGCCCCGGTCTGCGCCGCGTGCTCGCGCAGGACTCGATAGATCGTCGCCGCCGGGAATCCGAGTCGTTCTAGGCGCCGCGCGGCCAACGGATACGATATCGCGGAATTTCGCATCGCGCAGCCGCGTGAAGGCCGCGCTGCATCGCGAGCCTTCGTCGGCTTCCAGCGATGCGACGGCTTCCGCCGCGGCCTCGCCGTCAATGCCTTTGCGCACCAGCTCGCCCACGAGCCGACCGTCACCGACCGGCCTCCGCCTGCCCTCGACGTACAGCCGCGCGTACAGACGGTCGTCCAGGAACCCCTCGTTTTTGCAACGCTCGACCGCCTGGCGCGCCGCTTCGCCCTCGAAGCCCTTCTTCTCGAGATGCTGCCAGAGGCGCGCCTCAGTGCAGCGCTGCCGCGCCAACAACGCCAGCGCAGCAGAGTATGCCCTCATGTCATCGTGCCCGCGAACAATGCTATCCCGACTTGTCATCCTGAGCTTGTCGAAGGACGGGGACAGGGGCGGGAGCTTTGCCGTTGGTCGAGGCCGCTTTGCTGAGTGCCTCGCGGATCTTCGCCTCGATCTCGGCGGCCAGGTCGAGGTGCTCTTCCAGGTAGGCCTTGGCGTTCTCGCGGCCTTGTCCGATCCGCTGCTCGCCGTAGGTGTACCACGAGCCGCTCTTGCCGACGATGTTCTGATCGAGCGCCACGTCGAGAATGGAGCCCATCTTCGAGATGCCGTGGCCGTAGGTGATGTCGAACTCCGCTTGGCGAAACGGCGGCGCGACCTTGTTCTTCACGACCTTGACACGGGTGCGCGTGCCGACGACGTCTTGCCCGACCTTGATGGTCTCGAGCTTGCGGACGTCGAGCCGCACGGATGCGTAGAATTTTAGAGCGCGGCCCCCCGAGGTCGTCTCGGGATTGCCGAACATCACGCCGACCTTTTCGCGGAGCTGATTGATGAAGATCATCACGGTCTTGCTGCGCGAGATCGCGGCGGTCAGCTTGCGCAGGGCCTGCGACATCAGCCGCGCCTGCAGGCCGACGTGCGCGTCGCCCATGTCGCCCTCCAACTCGGCGCGCGTCACCAGGGCGGCGACCGAGTCGACGACGACGACGTCGACCGCGTTGCTGCGCGTCAGCATCTCCGCGATCTCCAGCGCCTGTTCGCCGGTGTCCGGCTGCGACACGAGCAGATTGTCCAGGTCGACGCCCAGCGCCGCGGCGTAGTTCGGGTCCAAGGCGTGCTCGACGTCGATGAAGGCCGCCGTGCCGCCGGGCTTTTGCGCCTCCGCGATGGCATGCAGCGCGAGCGTCGTCTTGCCGCTCGACTCCGGTCCGTAGATCTCGACGATTCGGCCGCGCGGAAAGCCGCCAACGCCGAGCGCCAAGTCGAGCGCGATCGAACCGGTCCGCACGATCTCGAATGCCATGCGCTCCTGGAAGTCGCCCATGCGCATGATCGAGCCTTTACCGAACTGCCGCTCGATCTGGGCGAGCGCGTTGGTGAGGGCAAGTTGTCGTTCGCCCTCGACTCCGCTCGGGATGACGTGTCTTCTGATGCCATTACAGTTCCTTTCTCTCCTGAGCCTGTATCACGCTCTCACGGCGGAGTGCCAAGTGGGTGGCATTCGTCTTCGAACAGGGCATCAATGAACTCCGCGGGCACGAACGGGCGCAGGTCCTCGGGGCCCTCGCCTAGGCCAACGAACTTGATCGGCACCTCGAGCTCGTCTACGATCGCGACGAGCACGCCGCCCTTCGCCGTCGAGTCGAGCTTCGTGATGACGATTCCCGTGAGCTGCGTCGCGGCGTTGAAGAGTTTCGCTTGCGAGATCGCATTCTGTCCGTTCGTTCCATCGACCACCAGCAGGGTCTCGGCCGGCGGCTCGCCCAGCTCGCGTTCGATGACGCGCCGGATCTTCTTCAACTCTTCCATCAAGTTGGTCTTGGTCTGAAGCCGGCCGGCGGTGTCGACGAGCACGACGTCAAGGTCGCGCGCCTTCGCCGCGCGCACGCCGTCGAAGACGACCGACGCCGGATCGGCGCCTTCGGCTCCGCGAATCAGCGCGCTGCCGCTGCGCTCGGCCCAAATTGCGAGCTGCTCGGCGGCCGCGGCGCGAAACGTGTCGCCGGCGACGAGCAGGGCGCGCTTGCCCATCTTTCTCAAACGGATCGCGAGCTTGCCGATCGTCGTCGTTTTGCCGCTGCCGTTGACGCCGACGATGAGAATCACGGCGGGTGTGCGATCCAGCCGCAGCTCCCCTCCCGGCAGCGTGAGAAAACGTTCGACGTCCGTGCGAAAGCGCGCGACGGCGCGATCGGTCGTCGTCCACGACTCCTGACGCGCGACGGTTTGCAGTCCGGTCACGATCTTCGCGGTCGTCGGCACGCCGAAGTCGGCCAGGATCAGCGTCTCTTCCAACTCATCCCAGAACTCGGGCGTCAGCGGGCGTTCGGGGTGCCCCAGACGGGACACGGCGGAGAATGCCTCTCGCGCCCTGCCGAGCGAGGTGCGCAGGCGTGAGAGCCAGCTCAGGCGAGTACCCCCGCGGTCACGCTACCGACTCTACCATGCGAACGTATGTTCGTCAAATCCCCGCCCATTCCATGGGTTATACTTTGCCTCTGGAGGGCGCGATGCAACAGCGATCGATCCTCGGAGCAACGCTGATCCTTGCCGTCGCGACGGCCTGCGGCGGCAACCGCGGCCTTCCGGTAACGCCCTCGCCCGCGTTACAGGCGTTACAACGGCCAAACGCGACACAGACGCCGGTCGTCGAGCTCGACACGCGTTCGAGGGGAGCGACCGTGTCGCGGGACCTCTACGGCGCCTCGCTCGATACTTGGTACGATTTCCTCCGCGGTTTCGTCAACCCATCGCTGCATAGGAGCGGAATTCATCTCGTTCGCTTCCCCGGCGGATCGGAATCGGACGCGTACCATTGGGAAGAGGGCGGGTCGCTCTGCGATAATCAGGGCTACATCACGCCGTCGTCGACGTTCGATCATCTCATGAAGCGCGTCGCCGAACCGTTGAAGATCGACATCGCGATCACGCTCAATTACGGAAGCAATCGCGCCTGCAACGCCGGCGGCCGGCCCAGCGAGGCCGCCGCGTGGGTCGCGCATGCCCGCAGCCGCGGGTATCACGTCGCGTTCTGGACGGTCGGCAACGAGGTGTACGGCTCGTGGGAGTACGACCTGCACGCGCATCCGCACGATCCGCATACCTACTCGGCCGCGGTTCGTACGGGCTACTATCCGGCGGTGAAGAAAGCCGATCCGAGGGCCAAGGTCGGAGTCGTCGTCGACACGCCTTCCGATCGCGCGTGGAACGACGTCGTGCTGCGCGAGGCGCAGCCATTCGATTTCGTCGAAGTGCATTACTACCCCGAGTACAACAAGGACAGCGACCGCTTTCTGCTCGGGTGCGGCGATCGATACGTTCGCTTCCGATCTCGAAGGCCTGCGCGACGAGATGACGGCGGCGGGTGTTCCGAGAGCACCCCCATCTATCTGGGCGAGTACAACAACGACGCCGGCAACGAGGGGAAGCAGTCCGTCTCGATCGTCAACGGGCTCTTCGTCGGACAGATGCTCGGCACGCTGGCGAACGCGGGAGTGCCGATGTCCACCTTCTGGCTCGCCTACGGCAGCTGCGATCAAAACGGCGATTTCTCGAAGAAGCTCTACGGCTGGCAAGATTTCGGAACCGAGGCGCTCTTCTCGGACGATTTGCCGGAGTACGGCTGCTCCGGCTGCGCCCACGATTCCCGGCGGCACGCCCTTCCCGACCGCGCGGGTGATGGCGCTGCTGGCCGGCGAGGTTCCCGCCGGCTCCCAAGTTCGACCGACGACGGTTCCGCACTCGCTGCACCCGGCCGTTCGCGCCTACGGCTTCGCCGAGAACGACGGCTACGCGCTGGCCGTCTTCAACAACACGCTGCGCACGATCGACGTCGAGGCGCGAGTGAAGGGATCGATCAAGACGCCTTACCGCCGCGCTCGCGACGTATGGCAAGGCACAGTACGACAAGTCCAAGGACGACAAATGGGTCGGCCCGCGGGAGCGCGAACCTCGGCAGCGTCGGTGCGTCCGTGCCGCTCGCGCTTCCGCCCTATAGCGTCTCGGTGCTAACGTTGAAGTATCGCCTCGTCATCCTTCGACTCCGCTCAGGATGACACGTCGCTCAGGATGACACTGTCCTGAAGGATGACACGTCGCTCAGGATGACACTCGCTCAGGATGACACGGTTGTGCCGTGCGGGCGGCCTCGCTTGTTCGCGTTTGCGTTCCCGCAGGAATTGGAAGAACTCGACACCCTCGCGCAGCCGGCGCTTCATCACCTGGCGATCCCCAATCATGCCGCCGAGCAGCGAGAACATCTTACGCGGGCGGAAGTAGAAGCGCCGGTAGAACTCGTCGACCGACTGGAACATCATCGTCGAGGTCAGGCCAGGGTAGTTGAGCGCAGCGTGCTGGACGCCGTGCGTGTCGACCAGGTCGCCGCTCTGCGCCTCGAGCCAGCCGTTCTCTTGCGCCTGCTTGTAGAGATACGTGCCCGGATAGGGCGCGGCGAGCGAGACCTGGATCGTCTCGGGGTCCATCTCGCACGCGAAGTCGATCGTCTCGCGAATCGTCTCCGGCGTCTCACCCGGCATGCCTAAGATGAACGTGCCGTGGACCTTGATGCCGAGCTCGCGGCAGTCTTTCGAAAAGCGCCGGATGATGTCAAGCCGCGTGCCCTTCTTCATGTTGTTGAGGACTTGCTGGTTGCCGGATTCGTATCCGACCAGCAGAAGACGGAGCCCGTTCGCCTTCAGGATCTCGAGCGTCGAGCGCGGCACGTTGGGCTTCGCGTTGCACGACCACGTGATCCCCAGCGGGCCGAGCCGGCGTGCCACCTCCTCGACGCGCGGGATGTTGTCGGTGAGCGTGTCGTCGTCGAAGAAGAACTCACGCACTTCGGGGAAGAGCTCCTTCGCCCGCGCCATCTCCGCGGCGACGCTCTCCACGCTGCGCACGCGGTAGAGATGCCCACCGATCGTCTGCGGCCAGAGGCAGAACGTGCACCGCGATTTGCAGCCGCGCCCGGTGTAGAACGAAAGATACGGGTGCTGCAGGTAGCCGTTGAAATAGTTCGGGATCGTGAGATCGCGGCGATAGACGTCGAGCACCGACGGAAAGGCGTCCATGTCCATGATCGTCGGGCGCTCGGGGGTGCGCACGATCTCTCCGTTCGAGCGGTACGCGAGGCCGTCGATCTCTGCAATGGGCTTCCCGGAGGCCACGTCGACGCACGTGTAGTCGAACTCTCCGACGCTGACCCAGTCGACGGCCGGCGCCCCGCGCAGCGACTGTTCAGGCAGGACGCCGACGTGCGCGCCCACCATGCCGACGAGGACGTCCGGATTCTCTTGCTTGAGGCGCTCCGCGACCCGCGCGTCGTTGTTGAACGACGGCGTGCTCGTATGCATGACGATCGAATCGTAACCTTTGGCCAGCGACGCGACCTGATCCATCGTCAGATCGTCCGGCGGCGCATCGACGAGCCGGCTGCCCGGCACCATCGCGGCCGGCTGCGCGAGCCACGTCGGATACCAGAACGATCGCACCTCGCGACGGCACTGATAACGGGAACCCGCGCCTCCGTCGTATCCCTCGAAGCTCGGCGGGTTCAAAAATAGCGTCCTGCGCCCTGTCATCTGTTCCCCCTGTACGCCGTGACGGTTTTCTGCACGGACGCCAAAGCCTGCTGAAGCCGAAGGCCGGCGATTAGGAACCGGGCAGGGAGCGCAGCGCGCTTTGAAGGTCGTTGAAGCGATGAAAGTCTGAGAATGTGATCTCCACCGTTCCCGCACCCGGGAACGGGCCCGTAGCTCCCTTTATACTGCTGCGTTTCTTCCACGATCGCCCAGTAGCCCGGCAGCACTTCGGAGCGACGATCGGTCACCTCGCCGAAGGACGCATGCGGCGGGAGGACGTTGGGTTGATACGTGCAGCTGAGCACGTTGTCGCTACCGTCGAAGGAGAAGCTGCCGTTTCCGTGGGCGGCATCGCGCAGGCTCGAGGTGAAGGCGATCTTCTGGGGTGCCGCACTCTGATATTGGTACGCCGCGACGAAGCGCGGATCGAACGGAAGGTTGAACACCGCGCCGGGCTGGGGATGTTCGTACGACTGCACCAGCGTCGCTTGCGTCGCGGCGTCGGCCGGCTTACCGTCGATCGTGTAGCTCGACACGTGAACCCTCACGATCGCGCCGTCGCTGTAGATGCCGTCCAAAACCAGCTCCTCGTGGCGCTTCGAAAAGCCCGCGTGCACGTCGAAGACCCGATGCAGGTGAAAGGTCACGATGCCGCGGTTCGTCTCGGCGAACTTTTGGGCGACGAGCGACAGCGCCGGCGGCGCGCCCGGCGGAGTTACCACGCCGCCCTCATACCCGCCGTCTGCGGGCTTCTAACCCAGGAGCCTCTAAGACGCCGCGGCCACGTAGAGCACGCGGTTGGGCAGATCGAGCGTGAACGCTTTGCCGGCCCAGAACGAATTGCCGACGCTGCAGTCGTAGATTAGGTTGCCGAACGTTACGGTCGGCCGCTCGATCATCGACTGAGGCACGCCGTCGAGCGAGATCGACGACAGATTCGCGGTGGTGGCGGCGGGATTCAGCCCGAGCGAGGGCGCGATGCTCCGGTCTACCGTGATCCCCACCGATCCCGTGTCGATTTCGCACAGACCCGTCTTACCGTTGCCGAAATTGAAGCGCGCGAAGAGCCCGAGCGATACACCGAGATCGTCTTGCAATATCAGCGGCACTTTGATGCCGTCACGCATGCGCTGAGGAAAGGTCTGCGCATCCTCGATGATGAGCTGATGGTTGCGGAAGTCGAACGTCGTCGCGACGTTTCGAAATGCCGTCGCGGAGATGAGCCCGTCGACGCCGGTTCCGTCGAGACCGTTCCAAATGCCGACGCGCGGCGCGTCGAGGTTCACGCCGCCGACTGCGAGCGAAACGATCGTCCCGACGGGCAGATCCACGCGCTGTCCGGTGAGACGCAGGCTGACATACTTGCCGTTCACGAGCACGAGCTGCCGTCCGAGCTCCGTCGACAGCACGTCCACGCCGGCACCCAAATCGATCAGCATCGGCACCGGCGACCGCCCGTCGACGGATCCCTGCACCTGAATGAGGCCGCCCTTGACCTCGGTAAACGGGATCGTGTCGACGGCGCGCACGGCCGCCGGTGCCAGTAAGGCAACGGCGGCGAACGTCAGCGCGGCGAAGCGAACGGTAACCATAGTCACCAAGCAGGCTGCGACAAGAATTTCGCATCTCCTGCATCGAATGAACGCCGGTACGAACACCGCGCTTGGAGGTTCCATGAAACGCTTAGGTCTTTTCGTTCTATTCGTCATGCTCGCCGGAGTTGCCGGCTGCAACAGCTCGAGCAGCGTCTCCACGCCGCCGACGATACAGCCGCTGCACTCCATACGGCACGTCGTCATCCTGCTCCAAGAGAATCGCAGCTTCAACAACTTGTTTATGGGCTTTCCGGGCGCGACGACGGCCACGACCGGGCTGTGCAAACCCGCCAAGTGGTGCCCGCCGACCGGCAAGATACCCGTGAAATCGGTAACGCTGGAGAGCACGAATCAGTTTGCGCTGGGCACCGACATCAGTCACAGCCACGGTGCGTTTGAAGTAGAGTGCGACCCCAACGCATCGAACGTCTGTCAAAACGACGGTTTCGATCTGATCACGTTCGGTCAGGCGCTGTACGGCCCGCCGGCCAAACGCTATCCCTATGCCGCGGTGAAGCGCTCGGAGACCAAGGCGTATTGGGACTTCGCGAGTCAATACGGGATTGCGGACGACATGTTCTTCACCGCGACCGCGAGCAGCTTCATCGCGCATCAGCAGATCATTGCCGGGACGACGCGACTGAATGCCAACGAATCGTTGACCGACCAGCCCAGCAACTCGCCCTGGGGTTGCGACGCCGTGCCCGGTACGACGACCGCGATCATCAAGAGGAACGGGCACGTCGACGAGTTCGGCGGCCCGTTCCCGTGCTTTACGCAGTATAGGACCATGGCCGATTTATTGGACGCTGCCAATGTGTCATGGAAGTATTACGTCGCCCCGGTAAGGGGCCTCGAGTTCTCGGGCGGAGTCTGGAACGGATTCGATGCGATTGCGAAGGTGCGCTGTGCGAGCTTTACGCCACCCGAGAGCTGTCACGGTGAGGGCACGGACTGGAAGGCGCACATGAGCTTCCCCAACACCACCGTGTTCAAGGACCTGCAAAACGGAACGCTCCCATCGGTCTCGTGGGTCATCCCCAAGCTCGCAGACTCCGATCATCCCGCCAGCGGCTGCAACCATGGCCCGCACTGGGTCACCTCGGTCGTCAACGCGATCGGCGCCAGCAAGTATTGGAACGATACCGCGATCATTCTCCTTTGGGACGACTGGGGCGGCTGGTTCGACCCCGTCCCGGCGCCGCAGACGAACTATACCAGCTTGGGGTTCCGCGTCCCGATGATCGTGATCTCGCCCTACGCCAAGCCGCACTCCGTCGGGCACACGCAGTACGACTTCGGCAGCATCCTGAAGTTCATCGAGCAGAACTTCGGCCTGGGATCGTTAGGGACGAGCGACGTGGGCGCCAATTCGATCGGCGACATGTTCAATCTGTCGCAGTCGCCGAACGTGTTCCATAAAGAGCCGTTGCCGTCGGAGAGAGACTGCGGCAGCGGAAGCGGCAACGCACCGAACTTCGAACAGATCATCGACCACGACAACGGCGTCCCCGAGTAAACGACCCGCCGCTGCGGGAACACTGGGCCATGCAGCTCTTCGCCGACCGCGCCGATGCCGGGCGGCAACTCGCCGAACTGCTCACCGAGTACGCTGACGATCCAAGCGTCATCGTGCTGGCGCTGCCCCGTGGCGGCGTCCCGATCGGCTATGCGATTGCGCGCCGGCTTCGTGCACCGCTCGACGTCTACGTCGTCCGCAAGCTCGGCGTTCCGGGTCACGAAGAGCTCGCGATGGGCGCCCTGGCTGGGGACGGCACGAGCGTCCTCGACGAGGAGCTCATCGCAACGCTCCGGATCGATCTGGAAGCGCTGCAAGACGTCGTCCGGCGCGAGATCGACGAGTTGAAGCGTCGCGAGATCGCCTATCGCGACGCGCGTCCGGAATCGGACCTCCGCGGCAAGCTGGTCATCGTCGTGGACGACGGCCTCGCGACGGGCGCCACGATGCGTGCCGCCGCGAAGGCGCTGCGCCGGCGCGCGCCCGCGGCGATCGTCGCGGCCGTTCCGGTGGCCGCGCCGCGCACCGTCGCGGCGCTGCGCGGCGTCGTCGACCGCATAGTCTGCGTGCGCACGCCCGAGCCATTTCACGCCGTGGGCCTGTACTACGCGAACTTCGAGCAGACGAGCGACGAGGAGGTGCGGAGCCTGCTCGCCGACGCCGCCCGCGAAACAGGGCGGCGCGCCAGCGCGTAGTATGAGGAGAACATGAAGCGTCCGATGGCCGCGGCAGCGGCGTTCGCGGCGATCGCCGCGCTGGCTTGCGCGGCTGCGTCCGCGCAAACGATCATGTACTCGTTTACCGGGCTGCCCGGCGGCGCGGCGGACACGTGCAAGTGGTTCGACGACGAGCTCAACGACGACCGCAGCGTCGGCGCGCTGACGCGGCAGACCGACCTGCTCTACAACCGCGTCGCGCTGCCGGTCGACGCGCCCGTCGCCATCGGCGGAACCGCGACAACGGCGGAAGACGAGCCGCTCGTCGACTTCAAGCTCGGGTCGAGAACGATCTGCACGGCTGCCGAGGCGATCTACGGCCCGACGCCCGAACCGTCTCAGTCGCCGTAACTCTCGAGGCCTCTGATTCCGGCGGCGATCAGCTCGGGGTCGCCGATGCGCATTCCGTAATGTGCGACCATAATGTGCGACCATGGCGCTGTGATAGACCGCGCGGTAGCGCGCGAGCTCGAGCGTCGATTCGTCTACCAAACCATACGCGTCGAAGAACTCGTCGCGCGCCGACGGCGAGATCGCGCTAAACGCGATCGCGACATCGAGCGCCGGGTCGCCCAGATGTAGATCGCCCCAATCGATCACTCCACCGGCTTGCAGATTATCGTCCAGGAGAATATGGCGCGCGTACAGGTCGCCGTGCACTACGGCAAGGCGACCCGAGCGCGGGCCCGACGGGGCGATACGATCGAGGAATGCGATCAGCGAATTCGCGTCGCCTAGGAGTCCGGCCGCATGCAGCGCATCAAGCCGCTCGGCGACCTTCGGGCGCATGCGATCGTGATCGAGCCTTCCGATCGTATCTCCGGGCAGTCCCGCCGCGACGAGCGGCTGCGAGTCGATGCCGTGCAACGCGCGCAGAAAGCCGCCTAACGATGCCGCGAGTGCCGCTTCGCCGACGTCGGATGGCTGAATCTTCGAGAGCGGCGTGCCGGGCAGCAGCGCATACCCCAAGAATGGCCACGGATACGAGTCGGTCGCCGCCCCAACGAACTTCGGAACCGGAACCGGCAGCGGAAGCGTCGGGGCGATCAGGGGGAGGATTCGCGACTCCGTCTCGATCAGCTCGGCGGCGACGGCGCGCCGCGGGAAGCGAAACACCCACGCGCCGTTGACGACGAAGGCCGCGTTGTCCCAGCCCTCACCGAGCGGCGCCAGCGATGGCATGCCAAGCTGCGGAAACTGCCTCGCCACGAGCCGCGCGGCGCGCTCCGCCGTCAGCTCGATTTCGGCGGCCCACGGTTCGGCCGCACGCGATTCCATCGGGGAAGCTAGTGCGGACGCACGCGCAGGGCGACGCTGATGCGCGGCCCGAGCGGCACGCGGCTCTTCGGTATCCCATGATCGTAGTGCAGCTGGGTTTCGTAACTCATTAGCAGCAGGCTGCCGCCTTCGAGGTCCAAGTCGAAGACGCGCCGGAATTTACCCCGACCGGCGTCGAGGGGGCCCTTGCTGCGGATTGTCATGCGGCGCGTCGCGCCGAGCGAGATCAGCGCAATCGGATGCCCTTCAACGATCTCATACAGATGGTCGTTGTGCGGCGCGACGCTGTCGTGTCCGTCGCGATAGTAGTTCAGTCCGACGGAGTTGAACGGCGTGCCGGTCGCGGTTCCGACCCGCTCGGCCGCCTCGGTCAGTTCGGCGGGCGGCTTCTCCTCGTCGAGCCGGTAGCCGGCGACCAGCCGCGGCACGTCGACGTCGCGATCGTACATCCGCCGCCGCTCGCTGCGCCACGGCACCGCATCACGCAGAACGTCGAACCAGCGCTGCGCGGTCGGTGCGTCGATGAAACCGGGAACGTAGACGATGGCGCCGGTCTCGTCGTCGACCACCGTGCGCCGGCCGCCGCCGAAGAGCCCGAGCTGCGTCAGGGATAGAGGCCGCGGAGCTTCGTCGCCTCGGCGACGCGTGCCACCGCGACGGCGTATGCGCCCTTGCGCATCGACACACCATGCCGCGTCGCCTGCTCGAGCGCCTCCCGGAAGGCGCGCGTTACCTTGCGCTTGAGGCGATCGTTGATCTCATCTTCCTCCCAGAAGTTGGCCTGCAGGTCTTGCACCCACTCGAAGTACGACACCGTAACGCCGCCGGCGTTGGCCAGGATGTCGGGCAGCACCATGATGCCGCGGTCGAACAAGATGTCGTCGGCATCGGGCATCGTCGGCCCGTTGGCGGCCTCAGCGACGATCGACGCGCGGATGTGCGGCGCGCTCTCGCGCGTGATCACTTTCTCGAGCGCGGCCGGCACGAGGACGTCGCAGTCGAACTCCAGCACCTCGCGATTGTCGGTGCGCTCGCCGCCGGTGAACCCGACGACCGAGCCCGTCTCGTACTTGTGCGCGATCAGCCCTTTGATGTCGAGTCCGCGATCGTTCGCGACGCCGCCGTGCGAATCGGAGACCGCGACGACGCAGTAGCCGCGTTCTGCCATCAGCTGGGCAGCGTACATGCCGGCGTTGCCGAAGCCCTGGATCGCGACGCGCGCGCCTTCGATGGTCCTTCCTTTCGTTTCCATCGCCTCGTCGACGACGTACATGCAGCCGCGGGCCGTGGCCTTGTCGCGTCCGAGCGAGCCGCCGATCGCGAGCGGCTTGCCGGTCACGACTCCCGGGATCGAGTAGCCGTGCTGCATCGAGAACGTGTCCATGATCCAGGCCATGATCTGCGGCGTCGTGTAGACGTCCGGCGCCGGAATGTCTTTCTCGGGCCCGATAATGATCGAGATCTCGCTCGTGAAGCGGCGCGTGAGATTCTCGAGCTCTTGCATCGACATGTGTTTGGGATCGCAGATGACGCCGCCCTTGGCGCCGCCGAACGGGATGTTGACGAGCGCGCACTTCCAGGTCATCCACATCGCGAGCGCCTTGACCTCGTCCAGCGTCACGTCGGGATGGAAGCGAATGCCTCCCTTGCCGGGTCCGCGCGCCATGTTGTGCTGCACGCGATAGCCGGTGAACATCCGAAAGCCGCCGTTGTCCATTCGCGCCGGAACGGAGACCTCGAGCACGCGTTTGGGCTGGCGCAGATAACCATGGATCGATTCGTTGAGGCCGATGAGCGAGGCGACCTCGTCGAGCTGGCGCTGCGCCATCTCCCAGACGTTATCGCTGGCCTGAAGAGCAGACAGATCCTGAATCATAACCGTTTCCTATTTACCGCATCGCCGGATGGACTCCGGCCTCGTAAAGAAAGCTGCAGACCGGCCGTTTGGTGCGACCGGTCTGCGCAACACTCAGTGCGGCGGATGTCCGTAGATCGAGCGACGCAACGCCGGCAGGTGCGGATTCTTCCACTTCGATCCGTCGGCAAACGTGATCTTCAGCGGAACGCATTCCGCGAAGCTCGTCTGAATCGGAAAGACGTTGGGGCTGATTCCGAACTCGTGCTTGATCTCGGCGCCCGGCGAGAACGTGCCGACGTCGCGGACTTCGGCGACGAGACTGCCGCGAACGACCAGGCCGAACTCGATGTCCTTCATAACGTTCTCGGTGACGTTCACGTAATCAATCGCCAGGGTTGGATTTCCGGCCACCGGATACTGGTAGTAGCGGTAACCGTAACCGTAGACCGACGGCCAGCCCCAGTACGGGCCGACGCCGACGGGATAGTACGCCGGGACGAACCCGGTTTGGGTGTAGGTGTTGCGCTGGGGATTGCATTTGTTAACCTTGATCGGGTGCGGCGTGTGCACCATAACGCTCAAGGCGGGCGCGGAACAGAGTAGACAAAGTGCCGCAACGCCTAGCGAAAAGCGTGCTGTGTTCATCAGAAGTCGGGCTCCTTAGTAGTACGGTAAGCAGATTATCGCCCGCTTTTCTTCAATGAGAAGGGCGGCGCCTTGGCGCCGCCCTCTTTTTCCCTGCGAAGCTCGGAGTTATTGAGGTGGCCTGCGGCCGCCGCCTCCACCACCGCCGCCGCCACTGCGCGGAGCGCCACCACCGCCGCCGCCCGATTGACGAGGCGGGGAGTAGGATCCACGCGAGTACGACGGAGTCGAACCGTACGAGCCGCGCGAGTACGACGGATAGGATCCGCGCGAGTAGGACGGTGTCGAGCCGTACGAGCCGCGCGAGTACGACGGATACGAGCCGCGTGAATACGACGGAGTCGAACCGTACGAGCCGCGTGAATACGACGGAGTCGAACCGTACGAGCCGCGCGAGTACGACGGATACGATCCCCGTGAATACGACGGAGTCGAACCGTACGAGCCGCGCGAGTACGACGGATACGAACCGCGCGAGTAGGACGGATACGATCCGCGCGAGTACGTGCTGCGTGCGCCGTACGATTGAGCGGATAGGTTACCGCGCGACTGCGAGAAGCGACCCCATGAATCTGAGGGCGCGCGTTCCGTGCTGCGGGCCGCAGCAGCGCTCGACCCCATCGTGCGTCCGTTCGAACTCGCGCGATCGGACGCGGAGTTTTCGCGTGCACCCATGTTGGAGGTGGCACGCTGCTGGCCCGCCGAGCGCTGCTCGCCGGAGAAGCCGCTGGAGCGTGCCTCGCCGCGCGACGAGTTGAAACGCGTCCACGAGGTGGTCGGAGCGGCTTCGTTGCCGCGACCCGTGGCTTCGTTGCCGCGGGTTACCGGCGTCCCACGCATCGTGGTTTCGCTACCGCGAGTCACCGGCGTTGCCTGTCTCGTCGCCCCGTTGGCACGCGAGACCGGCGCGGCTTGATGCGTCGCCACGGTGCCGTGGATCGCGCGAGTCACGTCGCGCTGCTGTGCGGCGAACGAGCCGCGCGTGGCGACCGCGTGATTCGACGCGAACCGCGGCGAATCGAAGGCGCGCGAGAAGTGCGTCTGTGCGACGCTTCTCCCCGAGAAGCGCTCGTTGGCGGTCGTCGGCCGAATCGGCAGGGCGCCGTGAACGGACCCGACGCGACCGCCGAGGTTCCGCGACGTCACCGCGACCGTGTGTCCGGAGATCGTCCCGTGCTGGAAGTGGCCGACCAGCGTCCCGCTGCCGCCGCCGTGACGGAAGTTACGGTAGATGTTGGTGATGTTCGCGACGTTCACGATGCGCGTGCCGCCGTAGAAGCCGCCGTAACCGCCGTAGCCGCCGTAACCGCCGTAGCCCCATCCGGGCCAGCCCCAGCCGAAGCCGGTCCAAGCCCAGCCTGGATACCACGGGTAGTACGCCTCAAAGGGTGCGAGCGGGCACCATCCGACGTACGGATAACCGAAGCCGAACGAGACCCCGACGCTCACGCCCCCGCCGAATCCGTAGAATCCGACGAGTGCCGGCGACCACGCGGGCGTGTAGCCGTACGCGGGCGGATACCAGGCCCAGCCGTAGCCGTTGGCCCAGAACCAGCGGCCGTAGTGATACGGTGCCCAGCCCCACGGCTCGGCGCCGACCCACGTCCAACCGTAGCCGCCTTCCCAGGTCCAGGAGCCGTCGCGATACGGAGCCCAGCCAGACTGCTGGCTGGGTACCCAAACTTGGCCGTAACCGGAGACGTCCTGCCACTGACCGTAGGCATCGAGGTTATCGTAGCCCGCGATGCTCGGGTTGAGGTTCGGGCTCGCGTTGAGCGCGGCGACCATCGTGCGGTCGCGCTGCGCGTTGAACTCATCGAACGAGTCGAATCCGACCGAGGACGTATAACTAATCGACGGGTTCGAAGCCGACCCGCGCGCGACGAGCGTGCGACCCTGATCCAGCGCAAACGTCTGCTGCGGCGTGACGACGTCGACGCTGCCGCGCCGGACCGTCACCCAGCTCGAGCCGTCTTTGCCGATGGAGACCCGGTAATCGCCCGCCGCATGGGCGCGCACCGTGACCGACGGCGTGTCGATGTCCATGCTCTGTCCATCGCGAACCATGCCGACCTCGATCGTCCCGTCGGCGAGTTGCAGGCGCCGGTTGTTCGGATCGTTGTCGGTCACCCGCGCCTGAACGTTGCCGCCCAGCCGCACGGCGGTGACGCCGTCGAATTGAACTTCGGCTCGCGACGTCTGGCCGGTCGAGATGTAGTCGCCGGGAAGCAGCGGCGTGTTGTGCACCGCGGCCGACTGCGTATGGCTGTCGCCGCGCTGGACGACCGCCGAGCCCTGAATGACGCTGACCCTGGCGACGCCGGGCCCGTTTTTGTCGGGCGCCTGCTCGGCCGCTGCGGCCGGAAACGCGCTCGTCAGGGTCACCCCCACGAGGGCAACCCCAGAGATCACGCTAGTGAACCACTTGCTTGTCATGTTGTGTCTTTTCCCCTCACGCCAATTGAAACCGAATCTGCCGGGCAAAGCATCGAATCACGATTAGCGTACCATTAAGCGGGAGTGAGAGGCGGCGATGCTTGCCCGGCCACCGGAAAGGCAAGAAACGCCGCCGTTTTGGGAAAAGGACGCTTCGTAGGAGGTACCGTCTGAATGAAAGAGTCGAGCTCCAGCATGACCCGCGGTCGCTTCGTCGCCGGTGCGGTGGTGCTGCCCGCGCTAGCCGGCGTACTGCTCGCCGAAACGACGGCGGCCGAGGCGGGCGGATCCAAAGCGCAATTCAAATACCAAAGCACGCCGAGTCACGGACAGCAGTGCTCGCAGTGCCGGTTCTTCAAGCCGGGCAGCTCGGCGTCGGCGAACGGAACCTGCAGCATCGTGGACGGATCGATCAGTCCCAAAGGCTGGTGCACGGCGTTTTCGCACAAGTAGCGCGCCTACGCGCCAAGCATCAAAAAGTCCGTCACGGATCCGCTGATATTTGCGCTCTCACCCGGCGCAAGCGTAAACGCGCCCTGTGATAAGTTAGTGTTGTTGCCGGCGATATGCACCCTGGTAGCCGATGGCGCTACGACGTAGAATACCGCCGGCCCATAGTAACCATACGTGACAGCGCTGAACGACCCGGTAGGAGCGGCCGCGGTCAGCTCCGCGCTAACATCATTTATAGCCGGCACAATTGGTTACCCTGACGAAGGATACCTCGTCGCCGGAGACGTTAACCACCTTAGCGTAGTTTGGCCCGTATTGAGCGCCGTTGCAATTGCGGATAAATACGTCGCTCGTAAAGAATGGGTCGGAGGCTTCGACCGCGATTCCGATTGAACCGCTCGTACTGGAATAAACGTCGCACGCGGTAACGGTAACGTTTTGCACCCCGTAGAGGTATGCGCCATATGCGGTGTTGTTTGTCAGCGAGCATCCGCCGATGAGCAGCCCGACGACGTTTTTCGCGAAGATTCCGTATTGCTGCACTGAAGTAGTTGCCCCGAGGCTCGGTCCGGAGCAGATCGCTCCGACGATTTTCACGTCCGACACTCCGCCGACGGATCCAGCGTCGAGATAGATACCTGCACCCAAATCTTCGCTCGAGACCCCATTTCCGGAGCAGTTGACGCCAACGATTTGGATGTCTTGGCCGGCGGTCGCGTAAATGCCGTACAGCTGCGTTGTCGGCGTTGGAGCGCCCGCGTAGGAAAGGCCGACACAGTTGGCTCCGTTAATCTGGATTTCAGTAGCATCGCCCAGGATCGCGATCCCGCCACCGCCATTACCGGAGTAGTCGCCCCCGGTGATTTGGATATTCTGCCCACCGTCGATCTCCAGCCCATAATAAGGTGCTGGGTACCCTACGACCGCGCAACTCGTAAAGCGCACGGTATCGATAGCTCCATTGCCCGCGCTTCCCGGTGACTGGACGATGCCGGACGCCGGAGGGCTCGCACCCGGAGTGGGTCCAAAATGACAGTTCACAAAGCTTACGTCGTAAACCGACGATTCGATAACGACGCACGAACCTCTTGCATCGACGTCGAGCGCCGCAAAGGTCGGACCCGTTGTGGTTCCGGTTTCAGTGCATTTGACTATGATACCCGTATAGAATCCACTGATCTGCGTATCGGTAACTCGCGCCCAGTCTGAGAAGTCGACTACAATACCGGTTGCGCTATCGTTGACGTTGGCGCACGTGAGGAAACATTGCTCGATGTTGACTTGAGTAACGGGATCGTGACTCGGAAGGCGCTCTAGTATCGATATCCCGGTGCAGCTCGAACCCGCCGGATAGGCAGGGTCGTACGTGATGCTGCACTGCAGTAAAGTGGTAGATGAGGCTCTGATCAAGAATGCTTGCGCGCAGTCGATGACGTTCACGCGGAAGAAGCTCGATCCGAACGCGTCCTCCAAATCAAACGCGAGGACCGGAGAGGTAGCGGCCGTTACCGCGCAGGTAATGGTCAAGTCTTGAAACGTCACCGCGTTACCGGTATCCGTTACCGAGAACAAGGTCGCAGTTCCGATTACGTCGTTAGGTTCGACCAGTAACGTCGTACCGCTGCCCGTACCGCAAATAAGCAGCGGAGTGAAGGCGCCTCCCGTTTTAGGGACAAAGATCGCCGGCGCACTTGGAGTAACGGCTATCTTGTACGGCCCGTAGTTCGGTGGAGTTGCGCCGTCGAACGAGGGAATCAGGACGATCGCACCGTTCGGGTTCATCGAGCCCTGAGCCGCGTTAATTGCGTTCTGCAGCGCCGTGGCGTTTGCGGATCCCGAATTCGCGGGGCTCATCCCGTAATCGAGGGCGTTGAATATTCCGGGTTGTGAATAGATCATACGTGGATCCTCTTACCGCTAGTGCAAACCAGTAGGTAGCTCTGTTTTTGCGCGACAGGCCCTAGTTTCCGAGCATCAGCATCGTGCCTTCGATGCCGGCCTCTGGGACGATCTGCGCGTAGTGCCCGGGCGCGAGCGTGAACGCGCCGGAGGCTAGCGCCGTCGCGTAGCCGTCGATATCGACAAATTGCGCACCGGCGGTCAAGAAAAACGTCGTTGGTCCGTAATAACCGCCTAGGGAAACACCACTAAAGGCACCGCTCGGCGGCGTGGCCGGCCCGAACACCACCGTATCTTGGTCGTTGTAGCCGGCGCAATCCGTGACTTCAATCGCAGTCAGAGAACCAGCGAAGGTGATGGCAGCCCCGAGGCTGCCGTATCCGGTCAGGTTGTCGTCGCGGGATGAAGACCGACGCGCATCCGTTGCCAACGTAGAGCCCCTGGTTGTTGCCGTAGAGGTCGCAGCCGGCTATGGTCGCTTCGCTGACCTCCGCTGAGATAGATGCCGTCGACGCTGTTTCCCGTGAGCGTACAGTCCTCGATCAGCAGGTTTCGAAACCTGGCTCGCGTATACTCCGTAGTCCTGGAGCACCATCGACGACTCGCCCTCCTGGAGCACCGGGTTCGTGCATATTGCGCCGATGATCTTTACGTCCGATATCGTCGCGCCGTTGGAAGGCGAGATAAAAATGCCGGCGCCGGCAGCGGTCGGGGTACCGCTTCCCGAGCAGTTGACGTTGATGATCTGAATGTCTTGGCCTGCCGAGATCGTGATCCGTATAACTGGTAGAGAGGGTCCGGGTAGTCTTTCGTTACGTACCCGTACTCGAGCCCGATGCAGGATGCGCCAATGATCTGAACCTCGGTCGCCGCCCCCGCAATGGCTATGCCGGCGGTGTAGCAGCCGGAGTATTTTCCGCCAGTGATTTGAATGTTCTGGCCGGCATTGATCTGCATGCCGTACGGCGGGTTACCGTAGTACCCAGTGAGCACGCACGAAGTAAAGCGAACCGTGTCGATGTATTGATTCGCGACACCGCTCTGACCGATCTCGATGCCCGGACCCGGTCCGGCGTACCCGTCTTCCGTTTGAAAGTGAAAGTCGACAAAGCTCACATCGAAGACCGACGGCTTTATGGTTATCGCCCGGACCGGGACTCGAAACTCGCACGCCGGCAAACGTCGTGCCGATTGCTGCCTGGCCGCCTTCAGTTCCGTCTCCCGACGACGACACCGCTGGCGAAGCCGGTGCACTGCGTGTCGCGAACCTTCGTAAACGAAGACTGGGCGATTTGAATCCCATAATAAGAGTTAGAGCTTGGGTTTAGGTTGTTACTCAGGAGGCACTGCGCGATCATAGTCTGCGTCGCGCTCGTTATCTGTAGTGCGCTTGCCGACGCTAGCTCGAACAACGAGCCGTAATTGAACTCGCATTGCAAAATTGTCACCCCGGCCGTGCCATTGATGACCACGGGATACTGACAGTTCTCGACGTCGACGCGGAACAGCTTATGGCTTGCGCCGCCCGAAAAGCTAAAGGCGACGCCTCCTTGTGAGTTTCCAGGTGTCCCATCGAACGAGACGGTCAAATCTTGAAAGGTGACGTTAGCTGTATCTGAGACCGCAAACAGAATCGTTGTTTCACCCGGCGGTGACGGGGGCGTTCAGCATCAACAGCTCGGTACCGTCACCGGTGCCGCAAATCAGCAGCGGGGCGTCGGGATGGCTCGGAGCCGGAATCGTGATAACCGAAGACCCTCCTTCCGACGCGCGGATCGGATAGAAGCCGATTCCGTTGGCTAAGGGTATAGCGAACTGGTCAACGCTCGGTATGAGGACGATCGCGCCGCAAGGGTTACCGCTTGCTTGCGCAGCATTGATTGCCGCCTGGAGCGCGGTGGCGTTGCCGACCGCGCTGCTCGTCGGATCTCCGCTGAGCAGCATCCCAAACTGAGGGTCGAGGACGTTAAATATACCGGGGGCCGAATAGAGCATGCCCTAACTTCACCTCACCTTTAATCGGTTAACCCTCGACTCAGGGCCGTTATTTGCTCAGCGCGACTCCATAAAAACCGCCGTCATGTCGACCGATGACGTCATACGACTTTCCGCCCTTTGGGAAGTGCCACAGGTCGAGCAGAGAGTCGCCACCCCCCTCTGGCATGACGATCGTGCCGCTCGACAGTGTAAACTCGACACCGGCGCCGTTGCGGTGCCTCGATTCGCCATAAAGGAGGGTCGGCCCGGTTACGATGCCGCTGGAGCCGGAGATGCGGACCTGAAACAGCTCGTAGGGGCCATGCTCGGATTCCCATCCGCCGTAAAGCACAAGACGTCGGTCCCACCATTGCAGATGACCGTTACCTGCCACTTTGTTCAGGTCGATATCGGTAAAGCTCGTGCTGCCGGCTGGCAACTCGGCGATTTTATTACCGTAATTGCCATCCACGAATAGGTCGCCCGAATCGTCGTACGCGCAATCCCAAGCGCCGACGTCAGTCGCCGGGTAGACCGTGGGGTTGCCTTGAGCGTTCGGGTATATGGCAACGTCCTTCTGATTCGCTACTGCAAGATTGCCCGTCGTCGGGTCGACCGAGCACCCCGAGCGTACCCCGGGCCCGGGTCGGTCAATATTTCGATCGGCTGAGTCCCACCGTGGGCAAATTCGTAAATGTACCCCGGTGACGAAAGAAAATTCGTCGTTGGGACGGAAGACGTTGCCGCGGCGGTCTGAGCACATGTAAAATGGTGGCGCGGCAAAGCCAGTCAGCGTTTGCACGAGGCTTCCGTGTGGATACGAAAAAACGAGCACGCTCAACCCCGCGGGATCGCCAGCATAGAGAAGATCGCCGGAAGCAACTTTACTGCTCGCCCCACGATAGCTCGAACTCGCGATTGGCGAAACGGAGCCCGACTGGGCACTGCACGCCACGACAGCTAACACCGCGCCCGCCAACGCGACGTGCCTTAGACGAAGCGAACGGTTCATACGGCATCCCTCATAAGTAAAGATTCCACAATCACGACGACAAAGCCACGACCGTGACCTCCGCGGCGGTTTCATAATTACCGTTTGCCGGAAATCTAATCACCGCGCTTCCGAAAAGCCAGACCGTTTCAGTGGCGGTTCGGAAAACAGCCCGGTTGCTCGCACCGCCCTTTGCTAGGTCGAGCCAAAATGGACTAACATCGAGCACTGCTGATTCCCTCTCTCCTGACTTCTCGTTCATTCTCGGCTCCGGAAGTTAAGGTTTATGCGGGCGTCCATTTGCCCTCGAAGCACAGCCCTTGAAAAGTCACGCTTCCGATAGGCCCCGGTTCATCGCTCGACGTCACCTCGAATACATTTTCCTCGCCTGGGCTGACCAGCTTCGCGTCGCCCCCTCCGTCGATCGTCAGCGTCGACTCCGCGCACTCGGGCCCAGTACTGACCTCGATGCCAACCGGCGCACCTGGAAATTCGTACGTTCCTCGCTCGATGCGCACGGTGGCACCGCCTGCCTCCGCTGCGGCGTTGACGGCGAGCTGTAATGCCTCGCGATTTTCATCGCCTCTGCCGGGTTGCGAAGTAAGACCATAATCACACGCGTTGATAACAATCGTGTTCATGCTTTTGGCCTCCGTTAGCGCACAAATCGTACGCCCCCCCCGAGAATGTCAATAGCAAGATCGAAGAAGTTAACCTTTGTTTATCTTTCATATTTAACTGACTTCGAACAACGTATTTAAAGAAGTAACGCTACCTTGAAACGCTAGGCGACTTCGAAGAGACCGGCTGCGCCCTGGCCGCCGCCGATGCACATGGTCACGACGACGTATATTTCGCCTTGCGGCGCCGGCCTTCGTTGATCGCGTGGATCGTCATGCGCGCGCCGCTCATCCCGTACGGATGCCCGATCGAGACGGCGCCGCCGTCGACGTTGAAGCGATCGTTCGGGATGCCGAGCTTGTCGCGGCAGTAGATCGTCTGGACCGCGAAGGCTTCGTTGAGCTCCCACAGATCGATGTCGTCGATCGTCAGCTTGTGCTGCTCGAGCAAATTCGGGAATGGCATAGATCGGCCCGATTCCCATCTCATCGGGCTTGAGCCCGCGACGCCATGCCGCGATAGATACGCGAGCGGCTGTCAGGTCGCGCTGCTCGGCGTAGTCGTAGCTCCATGAGCACCAGTGCCGCCGCGCCGTCGGAGAGTTGCGACGAGTTCCCGGCGGTGATCGTCGATTTGGGACGTCGGGAACCGCGCCTTTGAGTTTCGCGAGACCCTCGAGCGTCGTGTCGGGGCGATTCCCCTCGTCCTTTGTCAAGGTCGATGAAGACTTCTGTGACTTCGCCCGTCTCTTTGTTCTCCTCGGTCTTCCAGGCCGGCAGCGGAACGATCTCGGCGTCGAAGCGTCCCGCGGCTTGCGCGGCGGCGGTTCGCTGCTGGCTCTGCAGCGCGTATTCGTCCTGCGCTTCGCGCGAGACGCCGTAACGCCGCGCGACCAAGTCGGCCGTCTCGATCATCGGCATGTAGAGATCGGCCTCGTGCCGCAGCAGCCACTCGTCGGTGTAGAATTTGTAGTTCGCGTTGTTCTGGACCAGGCTGATCGACTCGGCGCCGCCGGCGACCATGACCGGCGCGCCGTCGACGATGATCCGCTGCGCCGCCGTGCGATCGCATGGAGACCCGAGGCGCAGTAGCGGCAGACGGTTTGACCCGGACGCTGACGCGGACAGCCGGCCCGTACCGAGGCCGTTCGGGCGAGGTTGTTGCCGTTCGCGCCTTCGGGCAAACCGACGCCGAGGACGTGTCGTCGATGTCGTCGGCGTTGACGCCGGCGCGCTCGACGGCGTGCTTGACGCATGACCTGCCATCGCGCGCCGTTGGTGAGATTGAACGCGCCGCGAAAGGCGTTGCCGATCGGCGTGCGCGCCGCCGAGACGATGACTGCCTCAGGCATGCGCGGGCTCCGTCATGCGGCATCAGGTCAGCAATCGTGGCGTACCACATCGGTCCGCCGCGGTGCGGCGGGAAACCGTAGCCGTACACGTAGACGATGTCTTTGTCGCCCGGGCGCAGCGCGACGCCGTCCCCGATCAAGGTGCGCGCCGTGGTTGACGAGCGCGAACAAGCAGACGTTCGAGGATCTCGTCGTCGGAGACGTCGCGCGGCGCGATGCCGGCCTTCCCGCCTCTTCGGCAAACAGCGCTCGACCTCCGGATCGCGGATCGGCTCGCGCCTTTGCCGACGGATTTTCGTACATGAAGAAGCCGCGCCTCGTCTTCTGTCCAAGCCGGCCCATCGCGACCAGCCGCTCGAGCACGTCGGTACGCGCACCGAGCCGCTCGCGCGCCGCGCGCAATCGCGTGCAGCCGACGTCGACTCCCGAGAGATCGCTCATCGCGAACGGGCCCATCGGGAAACCGAAATCCTTCATGGCGGCATCGATGTGCGCCGGCGTCACGCCCTCTTCGGCGAACGCGGTCGCTTCCTGCAGGTAATCGAAGACCATGCGGTTGCCGATGAAGCCGAACGCGTTGCCGGAGAGCACGGCCTTCTTGCGCAGCGCTTGCCGAGACGGAACGCCGTCGCGAGGTCTCGCCGACGTCGCCCTCCCGCGCACGATCTCGAGCAGCGGCATGATGTTCGCCGGGACGAAAAAGTGCAGCCCGAGCACGTTCTCCGGGACGCTTCGTCATCTCCGCGATCTGGTCGACGTCGAGCGTCGACGTGTTGGTGGCCAAGATCGCGCCGGGTTTGCGATCTCATCGAGGCGGCGGAAGACGTCGTTCTTGACGTCGAGGTCCTCGAAGACGGCCTCGACGATGAGGTCGGCGTCGGCGAGTCGGTTCCAATCGTCGGTGAACGAATCGATTGCGCGCGCTTCCACGCCTCCTCTTGCGTGAGCCGTCCCTTCTGCACCTGATACATGAACATGCCCATGACGGTCTGGCGCGCGCGGTCCACCGCCTCGTCGCTGTTGTCGACGACGACCACTGGGATGCCTGACTGCGCGAACGCGATCGCGATGCCGCTGCCCATCGTGCCGGCGCCGACGACGCCGGCCAATTTAACGACGGCACCGCCTCCCATGTCATCCTGAGCCGAGCCTGTCGTTACGCCATCCACCTTCGTCAGCTCGCGTTCTGCGAAGAAAACGTGGCGCAGCGCGAGCGACGGCTCCGAGCGCACGAGCTCGTCGAACAGGCGCGCCTCGCGCGCGAGCCCGAACGCAAACGGCAGCTCGACCGCGGCGTGGACCGCGTCGATCAGCTTGTGCGCGGCGAGGCCGCCGCGGTTCTCGGGCGGCACCATCTTGTGCGCCTGCGCCACGACGTACGGACCGGCTTGGTCGGAAATGCCCGGCGCGATGGTGCTCTGCATCGCCGAGATGCGGCGTTTCGGCGGATGGCTGCGCGCTTTGGCGACCGCATGTTCGACCACGTCGCCCTCGACGACCTCATCGAGGATGCCCAGTTCCAGTGCGCGCTCGGCGTTTGCCGACGAACCTTTGAGCATGAACTCGAGCGCCGCGCGCGCGCCGATCAGCCGTGGAAGCCGCTGCGTCCCGCCGGCCCCCGGCAACAGGCCGAGCCGAATCTCGGGCAGACCTAGCTTGGAGCGCGCCGTCGCGATGCGGTAGTCGCACGCCAGCGCGAGCTCGAGTCCGCCGCCTAGACAGTTGCCGTCGATCGCCGCGATGTGGAGCTTGCCGCTCGTCTCGACCGCGTGAATCACGTCGCGGATCGTTACGGCGCCCGCCGGCAGCTCGTTCTTGAAATCGTTGACGTCTGCGCCGGCGCTGAAGAGACCGTTGCGGCCCGTGAAGACGATCGCTTCGACCGCGTTGTCCGCGTGCGCCGCCTCGAGCTGCGCGATCAGCTTCGCGCAGTACGCGAACGAGAGCGCGTTGACCGGCGGATTATCGAGCGCGATGACGCGCACAGCCTGCCCTGAGCCTGTCGAAGGGCGTCGCTCCTGTGGAATCACGATACGCTAGCCGGAACCTTGCGATCGAGTCCGAACTGCGTCTCGTCCAACGTCATCACGTCGCCGGAGCCATCCATGATTTGGCGCTGGTACCAGGGACATTGCGTCAGCACATGCGTCGCGTAGAACGCCGCCGTCGCCAACTTGGCGCGGTAGAATTCGGCGTCCGCATCGCTCGCCGCGATCTTCGCCGCCGCGATCTGCGCCGCGCGCGCCATCTGCCAGCCCCCGGCGATCGTGCCCCAGAGGCGCAGGTACGGCACCGAGCACGCGAAGGCTTTGTGCAGATCGCCCATCGCGTTCATGCCGATCCACTGCGACGTCTCCTGGAGCACGAGCAGCGCCTTGCCGAGCGCCTCCCCTATGCGCTTCACGGTCGGGATCGGCGTGCGCGGCGCACTCTCTCGCGACGGCCTCCATCTTCGCGCCCACGCTGCGCGCGGTGGCGCCCATGTCGCGCAAGAGCTTGCGCCCGGTCAGGTCGAGCGCCTGGATGCCCGTCGTGCCCTCGTAGATCGTGATGATGCGGACGTCGCGATATTGCTGAGCGATGCCGGTCTCCTCGATGTACCCCATGCCGCCGAAGACCTGCAGGGCGGTCGAGCACAGCTCGACGGCGTTCTCGGTGCACCAGCCTTTGACGACGGGGATCATCAGCTCGACGAATGCTTTGTGTTCCTTGCGAACGCGCTCGTCCGGATGGCGCAGCGCGTAATCGAGCGACGCCGCGGTGACGTACGCCAACCCGCGCATAGCCTCGATCGTCGCTTTCTGCCACATCAGCATGCGCCGCACGTCGGGATGTTTGAAGATCGGCTCCGGCGCGCGCGAACCCGGTTTGAGGTCGCGCCCCTGGATGCGCTCTTTTGCGTACTCGAGCGCACTCTGGTACGCGCGATCGGCGAGCGCGATGCCTTGCACGCCGACCGAGAAACGCGCGGCGTTCATCATGATGAACATGTACTCGAGCCCGCGGTTCGGCTCGCCGACGAGGTAGCCGACGGCGCCTTCGCCGCGTTCGCCGTAGTTCAGCGTGCAGGTCGGGTTGCCGTTGATGCCCAGCTTGTGCTCGATTCCCGAACACACGACGTCGTTGCGCTCGCCGAGGCTGCCGTCGGCGTTGACGAGGAACTTCGGCACGATGAAGAGCGAAATGCCCTTCGTCCCTTCGGGTGCGTCCGGTAACCGGGCGAGCACGAGGTGAATGATGTTCTCCGCCATGTCGTGCTCGCCGAACGTGATGAAGATCTTCGTGCCCGAGATCTTGTAGTGGTCGCCGGCGGGGACGGCGCGCGTGCGCACCTGTGCGAGGTCCGAGCCGGCCTGCGGCTCGGTCAGGCACATCGTCCCGGTCCACTTGCCGGAGACGAGATTGGGGATGAAACGCTTCTTCTGCTCCTCGGAGCCGACGAGCTCGATCGCCTCGATCGCGCCCTGATTGAGCAACGGCCCGTTAGCGAAGCCGATGTTGGCGGCGTTCCACATCTCGAGCGTCGGACCGAGCAGTAGCTGCGGCAGGCCCTGGCCGCCGTACTCTGCCGGAACCGGTAAGCCGATCCAGCCCGCCTCGGCGAACTTGCGGTACGCGTCCTTGAAGCCGGTAGGCGTCGTTACGGTACCATCGTTCCAGATACAGCCCTCTTTGTCGCCGACGCGGTTGAGCGGGTCGAGCACGCCGGAGGCAAACGCGGCGGCCTCCTCCAGCACCGAGTCGAGCACGTCCAGCGTGTCCTCGCAGCCCGGAAGGGCCGCGACCCGGTCGACTCCGGCCAGCTCGCGCAAGGCAAACTGCATGTCGCGCAGTGGGGCTCGATAGGTGCTCACGTGGCCTCCTCTTTCCTCATATATCCCTGGTTTTCGCGGTCAGGGCCGGGACGATAAATGATACATTATTAAAAATAATAGTTCAAGCGACGGCCTATTCTTAGTAAAACTTGGGCATTAAAAGTTGTACAAAACGCATCGCCTGCTTGCGGGCGACCGTGACGCTTGCGGTTATCCTACTCGTATACATCGTACACCGTCGCAAGGAGATAACACGATAACGATGATCCTGATGTCACTCCTCCTAGCTGCGCTCAGCTTCGCTCCCGCAATGGCGCCCCATCCACTCGGCGCCAATGAGGGATTCGTCCAGGCCCAGGCTGTGTCGCCTGACTCGAACTGCGCCCCGGGCGCGATCTGCGCCTCCACCACGCTCCATCAGAACAGCTGTTTCTACAGTAACTTCTACAATGGATCGGTCGGCGGCACTCCGCTAACCATCGACGTCACGCAGACCGGCGGCAGCGGCAGCCCGACCTACATTTACTGGGTCAACGCAACCAATAAGACGATCAAAATCCTCGGGGGGACGACGAAAGCGAAGTTCGTCTGCGTCTAAAACCCCTCGACTGGTCGACTGATCGCAAGAGTAGAGCGCGCTCAAAGAACCTCGGCCGCTCTATTCGATTAGCTTAACCGCTCCGGTCCTCAAGTGATAGACTCCGCCGGCAACGCGTATGCGCCCGGCGGAGGCTGCTTTTGCAATAACCGGCGGACTGTTGCGCAGCGCGGCCGCCGCCGCGCGCACGTTGGCCTCGATGGCCTGCTCGGTGCTGCCGCGAGCCGCCACAACGCCGGCAATCCCCGGCGCGATCAACCGCTGGATCGATGAGAGATGCGGGAGGCAGCTCTTCCTTCTTTTGCAACGTCGAGTACACGGCTTTTACTGCACCGCAGCCTTCGTGTCCGAGCACGAGTATCACCGTTGTCCCGAGCTGCTCGATCGCGTACTCGATCGATCCCGTCACGAGGTCATCCGGATAGTTTCCGGCGACGCGCGTAACGAATAGCTGGCCGATTCCCTGAACGAACACGAACTCTGGGATGACGCGCGAATCGGCACAGCTCAGGATCGACGCGAACGGAGCCTGGCCCTCGACGACCATCTCGCGCTTGTCGGCGATGCGATTGGTCGAAGGAAAGTCGTTGTCGACGAAACGCTTGTTGCCGGCCATCAGCTGGCCCAGCAGCATCTCGGGCGTCGCGCTCGCCGGGGGTGCGGTCGCAGCATCGGCGGATCGAGCGAGAGCACCGCTCGCCAGCGCGAGCGAACCGGTCAAGAATGCGGCGCGGTTACACTCCATGCGGTCCTGCTTTGCTCGCCGGCATAACGCGAACCTTCACTATTGGCCGATCCGCACCGTCGTCGCGGCGCTCCGGCCGAACTGCTCCGGAGCATCCTGCAGATACGCGCGCGCGCCGGGCCATGCGAACGTTCCCGGAGTCACGGAGCGCACGAGGTAGTGCAGGTCGTAAACCCCCGGATCGAGGTGCGACGCATACGCCATCACGCGATCGGTATAGATTTGGCTCGTGTCGATCTGCCAGCTGTTGCTCTGCGGAACGACCGCCTGCAGCGCCGTTCGGAAGCTCGTGTCGACGGCCTCGAAGCCGGCCGGCAGCGGGTCCTCGATCACGAAGCGGTCGACGGGGTGATCCGCGATCACGCGCACGCCCACGTCGAACACGCGTCCCGCCGCCACGCTGACCGCGCTCGCCGGCGCGAGGTCCATCGTCGCGAGCGCCACGCCTGCGCCCGTCGACGCCGAGCTCGACGGATCGTTCAGAGTTCGCACCACGCGGAATGCGGCGAGCTCGCCCGCCGCGTTCGACGGCACGGGATACGTGTACAGCACCGTATAGTGCACCGTCACTCCTTTGATGTTTATCTTCTTCCCCTGCAGGTTCGAAACGGGCACCGTCACGGTCTGCGACGACGCCGTCGCGCCGAAGCGCGCCGTCGCTAGCGTCGCGCCTCCGATCGTCGCGATCGCCGTGGACGGAACGAGGCGCTCCGTCGCCGCATACGCGCTGAGCGCGACAAGCGCCGTCGCGGTGTCGTCCGACGTCCCCCAGCCGCAGCGGCACTTCTGCGCCATCAACGCACGCACGGCGCCGTCGATCTGATCGGCAGGCGCGCGGCGCTCGAGCATGAGCTGCAGCATCTGCGACTGCGCCTCAACGAGTGAGCCGCGCCACGACCAGCGGTACGAGAGATTTGCGACCGCGTATCGTCCCGTCACGTAGAGGGTCTGCTGCAGGCGCGAGGCCATCGCCGTTCCTTGCGCTTGCCAGCCCGGCGTGCGCCGCAGGTACCGCGCCAGCCGAATTTGCGTCGCGCTGTCGAAGTTGTCCGACTGCGCGACGATGTTTGCGAGGAAATCGGTGCGCGGGTTCCCTACGGCGGCGAGCGCCCAAAGAGCCTCGAACCGCAGTTGCGCCTTGCACAGCGCATCCGAGCACCACTTAAAGCGCCCCGGATTGGCCAGCGCTTGCGCCGTAAATTTCGTCAGCGCGGCTGACGGCGCCGGCGTCAATGGTGACGCCGTGCGCGCGCGCGAAGGCGAGGCCCTCGAGCGCCGCCGCCGTAGCGAACGGATCGCTGTCGGGCGCGTTGACGTACATGCCGAAACCGCCGTCGTCGCGCTGCAGCGAGAGCAGCCGCTGCAGGCTCGTCGCAGCGGCCGCGGCCGGATCGAAGGAGAGTTTGAGGTTGTACGGACCGCGCAGGCGCTGCAGCGCACTCGCGATCGTCATTCGCGCGGCCGCCTCGTCCGCGAGCAGAAACGCGTCGCTCGTCATCATGCGCTCGGCCGGCACGGCGAACTGCGGCACGACCGAGTTGGCCAGCGTGATCTGCAGCGATCCGCCCGAGCTTAGATCGATCGGGACCGAGGCCTCGCCGCGGGCAACGCCGGTGTCGATAACCGAATCGGTCACCGCGCGATCGCTTGCCGTGAACGGCACGTTGAATGCGTCCGACCGCCCACCGAGCGCGGCGTTGGCCGCGAGAGTCGACGGCGCCGGCGTGCCGACGTTCACCGGGAAGCGAAACGCCGAGATGCCGGTCGCGGCCTGTTCCGAGGCGTGGTTCGTCCGCGGGTCGCCCTGCGCGAAGCTCAGCGCGCCCGTGAGCTTCAAGATCAAGTCGAGCGCGCCGGCTGCGCCGGTCTGGTTGGCGATCGAGACGCCCAGATCGAAGCGATCGCCGGGCCGGGCGAACTGCGGCAGCAGGGGATTCGCGATCAGCGGCTGGTTCGAGACGAACGTCGTGTCCGCGGTCGCGAAATAGGCTGCCCTGAGCGGAGTCGAAGGGTCTTGCGACAGAGCGACCGCCATGACGCGCCACGTCGTCAAATCGTCGGGCATGTCGAACGCCGCGCTCGCGCGTCCTTGGGCGTCGGTCGGCAGCACGCCGTAATACGCCATCGGCAGGAAATTTGCGCGCACGCGCGTGCTTGCCGCCCCGGCCAGGAAGCCGCCACCATAACCGAAGCCCTTCTCCAGCGGCGGCGTCTGCGTCTTGAGCGTGACGTTTTCGCGGTTGTCCGCGAAGATCGTCGCAATCGGCTGCTGGGCGAAGACCGTCTGCACGACGTCCGGCAGGCGATAGCCGGAGAGCTGCAGGATCGCGTCGTTGACGACCATCGCGACCACCTCGCCGCGCGCCGGCGCGCCGCTCTGCCCGGTCACACGGAAGTCGACGCGCTGCGGCCCGCCCGGATGCACCGTCGCGTTCTGCGGAGCGATCGCGAGCTTGAGGTATCGGCTCGCGAGGTCGACGTTGAATCCGGCCATGCCGGTGAGCGCCAGCGTGTCCGGACCCTTCGTCTCGGAGGCGGATCTGCGCCGCACGACCACCGCCTCGACCGCCGCGTTGGGCAGCATCTGTGAGGTGACCTTGAACGTGGCGTGTACCGCGCCGCTGACGTCGTGCAGCGTCGTGCGATAGATCGCGTCGTTGCGCACGACCGCGAGATACACGTCGGCATGCGCGTAGGGCGACGCGACGAGCGCCGCGGCGGTGTCGCCGATCGCATACTGCTGCTTGTCGAGCTTGACCGCGACGGCGTTGGTGTCCGTGAGGCCCCAATCCGCCTCGCCCGCGCCGAACGCGAACACCTGGATCTCGCTCGCGCTCGCATCGCCCTTTCCTTTGTCATCCTGAGCGGAGTCGAAGGAGGCGCGGACGCGGTACGGCCCGGCATCGGGCGGCGTGAGCGACGCGATGACCGGCTTGTCGCCCGAGGTCACGTCCGCCGTCGCGACCGTGTCGTATTTGATCGCCTGCTGCGCGCTCTCGCCGCCCTCGACTTCCTGCGTAGCCGACGTGTAGGTCATCCTCTGCAGCTCGACGTGCACGCCACGGCCCGCGATCGCTTTACCGTCGGCATCGCTCACGATCGTGCGGATCGCCATCGGCGTGCCGGCCTTGCCGACGGTATCGGACGCGAGGCCGATCACGGCGTCGGATGCCAGCGCGAGAAAGCTTTTCGAGTCGGCGACGGAGAGGTTCGAGACGTCGCTCGTCTCCATGTCGACGCGATACGTCATCGGAAAAGGTAAGTTCGCCGGCACCGCCACGTCCAGCGACGCGTTGCCTTGACTGTCGAGCGGGAGGTCCTTCTGCAACACATCGGTATCGAACGACGGCGTCTGCTCCGGGTAGAACCACTGCGGACCGAACGAGAAGTCGTCCCAGCCCTTGGGCTGCACCGTCGCGACATCGCGCGTGACGTACGCGTGCGCCGTGCCGCCCTGCAGCGGCGCGCCGAAGAGATACGCAGCGGCGACGCCGGCGTGCACGCTCGAGCCCGGGGTCGCGGACGTCGCTCCTAGCGTCAGCGTCAGCTTGAAGTTGGGCGGCTTGAACTGTGCGACGCGCAGCGAGCCGTCGATCTTGTTTCCGTTCGCGCCCACGCCGTTGACGCCGTAGTACCCGAGAGTCTGTTGCTTCGAAAAGACGATCGGCAGCGAAAATACGCCGAATGCATCGGTGCGTACTTGGCCGAGCCGCGATGCGTTGTTGCTCGGATCGGTGAGCGTGACCTTGTACGTCGCGTTGGTGTCCGCGACAACCTGGTTGCCCTTCACGTAGTACGCCAACCCGGTAAGCTCGCCGCGCTCGCCGGGCTGATACATCTGCCGGTCGGTGAAGATCGTGCCGCGCGACAGCGGCGCGCCGCTCGTCCATCCGGCGTACACGTTAAAGCGCGAGACGCCGCTGTAGTTCCATGCCGTCACCGTCGCGACGTCGGCCCCCTCCCTCACGACGACGCCGACGTTGGGTGCGTTGTTGTCCTGCGCGCCGATGGAACAGCGCTCCACGTCGACGCCGGTCAGATCGAGCTCGCCGCTCGCATCGGTCGCTCCAGTCGCACACGCCTGCGGCGCCGTCTTGTTGTCTTGGTTAAGGCGATACACCGTCACCGCCGCCGCGCGTACCGGCGCGCCGTCGGTCAAGTGCTGCACGAGTATGATGCCGTGAGCCGGAAACCACTGTGCGAACACGCCCAAGTTCGTGATCTGGACGATGCCCGTCAGCCAGGGATCCGAGGTCGGCGAGTCCAGCGCGGTACGGAACCCGTAAGCGAACGCGCCGTAATCGCCGCCGGCCTCGTCGCGCAGCGGCACGCGCACGACGCTCTGCGCGTTCGTGCGGGCGCCGGCCAACGTGCGCGACGGCCAGCCCCTCCAGGCCGGCAGCATCGAAAGCGGCGCTGGGAAGCCGAGCAGCTGTTGCGGATCGACGCGCGCGTACGCGGCCTGATAGGCGTTTGCAGGCAGATTCGTGGCGTAAAAATTCAACGCGACGGGTGCGCCTGCCGGGATGATCGTCGTGCCCGTCGGCGCCCACGCGCCCGGCGCGAAGTCCGAGGTGCGAATCGTCACCTGCTGCGCAGAGCCGAGCGCTTGACCGAACGTGTCCTTCACGCCGGCGCCGATCGTGGCGGTGTACGTGGCGTTCGGATCGAGCGCGTACGGATCGATCGCGATCTGGTTCGACTGATCCGGCACGGTGACGAGCGTCTTCACCGCGGCGGGCGCGGGCGAGATCGTCACCTGGCCGGCGATGGACTTCGGATCGAGCGGATTGGAAAAGGCGATGACCGGGTCGCCGCGCGCGAAGCGGCCGCCGGAGTTCGGACTCGGCGCCGCAGTCGGAACGATCGCGAGCGCGTCGTAGGTGCGAATCGCGCCGCTGAAGCGCTCGGTCGTCGGAACGTTGCCGTACTGCGGTGCCACGCCGGGATCGATCTGCAGCGCGTATATGGTTGCGCGCCGCAGGTCGCGAACCGGGCGCAGCTCGTACGCCCACTGGTTGAGCGACGGATCGAACAACTCTTGCGCGTTGCTGCCGGGATAGGGCGTCGGCTGTGCCTTGATGGCGGCCGTAACGGGGACGCGGTCGTCGCCGGCCACGAGCGCCGCGCGTTGCGCCAGGGACGCTGCGTCGACGGCTGCGTTGGACGCCACCGAAAGCGTCGGGCGCAGGCTCACCGGCGGCGGGGTGGACTCGTCGTCCGACGCCGTCGTCTGCGGCAGGTCCGTGAAGCGCAACGGCTTGGTCTCGAACGTCCACGCGAGGTCGTGCTGCAGTTCGTCGCCCTGGAGATCCCGCAGGCCCGCAGCCAGCGTGATTCGCACGCGCGTTCCAAGCGGCAGCGCCTGCTCCGCGACGAACCCGATCATCTTCGGCGTGAGTACGACGAAGTGCCCGCGCAGAGCCGGCTCGATGCTCGCGCGGCTTACGACGTCCTGCGGTCCGGGGCCCGAGAGCGCCGTGACCGGTGCCACCGGCTTGTTGAAGATGATGCGAATCTGCGCGAGGGTGTCGGCCTTACCGGTCGGCGAGATCGACGCAATCCACGCGGGCAGTTGCGGCTGTGGAAGCGCCGCGACCGTTCCTAGGCGGTTCGCGTTCTGCGCGCGACCGCCGCACGCGACGATCACGACCGCCGCAAAAACGCCAAAGAGCAGGCCAAAGAAGCGCAACGGGTCGTACATTCCGTGCAGAGGTCATGAAACTCTTTGCGCCGGCGCTGTCCATCTGCGTTTTGGTCGCCATCGTCGTGCTGCGCCTCGGCGGCATCGACGTCGGGCGGCTCAACGTGCCGCGCGGATCGGTCACCTACACCGACCGCAACGGCGGCGTGCTCGGTACCGTTCTCGGGACCGACGCCATGCACGCCGTCAGCGTGCCGCTGACGTTGGTTTCGCCCGAATTTCTCGACGCGCTCGTCGCGGCAGAGGATGCACGCTTCTGGCACCACGGCGCCGTCGACGTACGCGCGCTCGTTCGTGCCGCGCGCGACTACGCGATCTTCGGCGAGGCGCGCAGCGGGGGCTCGACGATCGAGATGCAGCTGGCGCGCCTCCTGCGCGGCCAGCCCAGTACGATCCGCGGCAAACTCGCGCAGATCGTCGCGGCGCAGCGCATCGCGATCGCCTCCAGCAAGAGCGCGGTGCTGGAGGCCTACGTGAATCGCGTGCCAATGGGCGGGAACCTCTACGGCGTCGAGGCGGCGGCGCGGACCTACTTCGGCGAGCCCGCGAGCGATCTGGATCTCGCGCAGGCCGCCATGCTCGCGGCCATCCCGAACGATCCGGTTCGTCTCGCGCCCGACGCCGATTACGCCGCCCTTCGCGCGCGCCAGCGGTTCGTTCTTCAGCGCATGGCCGAGCTCGGCGAGATCACGCCGGAGCGTGCGGCGCAGGCGTTCGACGAGTCGCTCGCGATCCGCCGTCACGATTACGGCATCGACGGCGCGGCGCAGGCCCTCTTCCTGCTCTACCGTCAGTCCGGCGGGCGAGCCGGCCGCGTGCGCACGACCGTCGACGGCGATCTGCAGCGCTTCGTCCAGGCGCAGACGCAGGACGTAATAGCGGCGCTGCAGCGCTATCACGTCACCGACGGCGCAGCGCTCGTCGTCGACAACCGCACGGGCGACGTGCTGGCGTACGTCGGCTCGCCGGACTACTTCTCGGTCGAGGCGCTCGGGAGCAACGACGGCGTGCAGGCGTTGCGCCAGCCCGGGTCGTCGCTCAAACCATTCGCTTACGAGCTCGCGCTCGAGCGGCGCGCGATCGAGTCGACGACGATCCTCGCCGACGTTCCGGCCTCGTACGCAATTCCCGGCGGCAAGCTCTATCAGCCCGCCGACTACAGCGGACGGTTCAGCGGGCCTGTGCGGGTGCGCTATGCGCTCGCGAACTCACTCAACGCCCCCGCGGTGCAGGTGACGGCGCGGCTCGGCGTCGGCGCGTTTCTCGAGCGGCTGCACGCGCTCGGCTTCACGCACCTGACGCACCCCGCGTCGTACTACGGACTCGGCCTCGCGCTCGGGAGCGGCGAGGTGAGTCTCTGGGAGCTCGTGCAGGCATATGCCACGATGGCGCGTGACGGCGCCGTCGTGCCGCTGCGTCTCGTGGACCGCGGGGGCGGCGCGCCCAGCGTCGGCGATTCGGGCGACTGGCAACTCGTGACCGACATGCTCGCCGATTCACACGCGCGCGCGAAGTCGTTCGGGGTGGGCTCGGTGCTGCAGATGCCGTTTCCCGCAGCCGTCAAGACTGGAACGTCGTCAGACTTTCGCGACACGTGGACCGTCGGCTTCACGCGCGACTTTACGGTCGGCGTCTGGGTAGGGAACTTCGACGGCAGCGCGATGCGCGGCGTCTCCGGCGTCACCGGCGCGGGGCCGCTGTGGAACCGCATCATGCTCCATCTCTACGAGCGGCGCGACGAACCCCCGCCCTTCGCGCCGCCGCGGGGATTCGTGCGCGCGCCGATTTGCGCGACGACCGGGCACGCGCCGGAGTCCGGCTGTCCGGCGGTCGTGGAAGAATGGGTGCGGCCCGAGGATCTCGCCGCGGTGCGGCGTCCGGCCGCGCCGTCACGGGACCAATATGACTCGTGGCTCGCCTTGCAGCCGCACGGCGCGCCCGGATCGTTGCGCATCGTCTTTCCGCACGACGGCGACGTGTTCGTCCGCACCGAGGGCGGCAACGCCGTGCAAGCGCGAGAGCAGCAGCTGGCGCTGCGCGCCGTCGGTTCGGGCGGATCGGTGCGCTGGAGCGTCGGCGGCGAGACGCTCGCGCTCGACGCAACGGGAACCGCTTTCTGGCCGCTGCGCCTCGGCACGTGGCGCATCGAAGCCTCCGATAAGGCACGACGCGATCACGTGACGATCCGCGTCGTGCCGCCGCCGCACGCAAAGAATCCGGGCTTTACAGTTTTGTCGCGATGAGCTGGGGAGCGCCAGACCGAGGGACTCGAAGACGCTCGTCGCTCACATCCTGTTCGCTCCTGCTCGGCCACTTTTTCGGGAAAACGAAGTTTTGAAACGGCCATCCGTGGCCGGCCCGAAAAAGTTGGACGCTTCTCGCCCCTCCGTCTAGCGCTCCCCGCTCAACGACCTCCAAGCACTCGATAAGCTAGTAAAAGAACTGCTGGAGTTGGTTGAAGCCCGGGCCGAAGGCCCAGCCGGTGCGAGTTGTCGGGTTGATCACCGGCGGCGGCTCGCCGATCGCGAACTTGAATCCGGTGATCGTCTCGATGTTGTTGCCCTTCTCGTCGTATACGACCAGCGCGCTGCCCGAACCGCAGCCGTAGTACGTCTCTGTGACGAGGAAGAGACCGTTGACCGGATCGTTCGCGACGCCGGAACCGCTGTTGATCTGCGACGTGTCGCTCGTACAGGGTAGCTGCGCGAAGGTGCCCGTCTGCTGCGCGAGGTTATAGAACTCCACCTGCGCGTTGAGCTCGGTCGTGGTGGCGGCGATCCCCGTCGTCGAATCGACCGCCAATCCGTTGACGTCGCCTGCGTGGAAGTAGCCGTTGTTGAGACCGTTGAAGCGCGTCTCCTTGCCCGTAGTCAGGTCGACGATCACGTTGAGCGGCGCGTCTCCGCCGACGGCGCCGCCGTCCGGCGACAGCGCAAGAATCGCTTGGTTTGTCGTGGTCTCCTGCCCGAACTGCGGATCGTTACCGACGCCGAACAGATTGGGGTCGAGGTGAATGACCTTGCTGACCGTGTTCTTCGCGACATCGGACACGATGATGACCGGTTTGTCTTGCTTCTTGAGCTCTATGGCGAAGAGCGCGTCCGTCGACGTTACCTGGTTGGGGCCGGCAGCCTGCACGTTAACGTCCCGAATCGGAGAGGTCCAGACGTTAGTGAACTTGCCCTTCGTGACGGGATTCATCACGTCATAGAAGCGCTTCGCGTAGATCGTGCCCTGCGGCACGAAGAAGCGGGTGACGAACGCAACGTCCCCTGCGAATATGGCGTCCACGGCATAAGACGTCCCCGGCGGGAGTTTCTTCGGAAAGGACTTCGCGATCGTTCCGCTGTTCTGATCGAACGTCTCGACGTCGCTCGCGGTCGCGAGTACGCCGTCGGTGCCGTTGCGATCGACGTCGAAACCGAAGACCTGCCCACCGTTCTTCGTGTTGAGCACCTTACCGAGCCCGACGGTATGGTCGGCGTGCGGGACGAGCGATCTGTGGGGAGTCAGCGAAGTGTCGGGCGCCAGCGGCGGGGCCGAAGCCCCGCTGCTGCACGCTCCTAGAGCGGCGGCCGCCGCACAAGCGGACAGCGCGCACGCGAAGCGCATCGTATTCATCGTCTCCTAGCGTTCCAATACGCGTAGATCGTTGTTGTTGTCGTCGTTGAAGTAGAGTTTCGTGTCGGCGGCGGACCGTCCGGTCGCGACCATGCCGAAGATCGCGCCGGGAGCGCCCTTGTCGACGTTGCGCATCGCGAGAACCTTCCCGGACCGCGAGAGCTCGACCATAATGTTCCGTCCGCTCGGATTGGAAGTGTTTCCGACGACGAGATTGCCGTTCGCGAGGAGCGCCGAGCTGATCGGGCCGTTGAGCGGCGAGCCGGACCACAGCACGCGCGCCTGGCCTGCCGACGGACCCTTGAACTTCAGTCCGCCCTTCTCGACGATGATGCCGCCGTTCGGGATCGTGCTGACCTTATCGAACGCGACCACCGTGTTGTTGGTCCCGTCCACGATGTACAGCGTGTCGATGCTCGCGTCGTACGCGAGGCCCGAGGGAGCGAGGATGCTGCCCGGCTTGCCGTGGTTGACCGCGAAGCCCTTCGCGATCACGTCGTAGGTGAACTTCGAGCCGAGGTTGATACGCACGACCGTCCCGACGCCGGCGTTGCTTTCGTAGAACGCCGGACTTCCTGACGTCGGCTGCGCGAAGATCTGACCGAAGGGATGATCGAAGTCCTTCCCCGTAATGTTGACTTCGAGCTTTCCGGTCGCGGAGATCACGGGATTATCGTTGGCGGTCCACGCCGCGGCCCAGATGTCGTCGGCGGAGCCGAGCGCCAGCGCGTCGCATCCGAGAAGCGTCTTGTTGTGAGACACCAAGGACGGCTTCGAGTGCGGCTTGGGGTGCAGCGCAACGATGGTAAAGCCGGTGCCTTGCACGTTCGCCTTGTCGTTGAAGTTGCAGACGACGAGGTCGCCCTTCGTGAAGTCGCCCGTGGTCGACGGAGCGACCGTCAGTCCGTAGGGATTGAGCTGCCCGTACTTCGGGTCGACGGTCGATCCGATTACGACTTCCTTCGTGAGCATCTTGAGGATCGAGAATTCCTTATCGGGCAGCGCACGAGCGGCCGATTGGCTCGTGAAACCCGCGGCTTGCGGGGGAACGACGGCGCCTCCACGGCAGCCGGCGATCGTCAAGATCGCGGCGGCCGCAACGGCAACTCGTTGCGTGGGTGAACTCGTCATACGAACCTCCAGAGATTGAGCGAGGGGCCTGGGTTAGGTGGGACCACCCTAGGACCTAGGTGTGAAAAAATTCTGAAAACCGGCTCGCTACGTTGCGGCAACGTCGCTGCGCGACGATGGCGCCGATGCACAAGGACCCGGCCGCAATCGCCCGGCGCCTCCTTGCGGGCGATCGCCGCCGTCCGCCCGAGCCGGCCGTGATCGAGACGCTGCTGCGCTTCGGCGGCGGCGCGCTCGCGTATGCGCTGCGCAGCCGCGTTCGCGTGGTGCTATTGCGTCCGGCAGAGCGCTACCGCGAGGCGTCGCCTGCCCTGGCTCGGCTAGGCATCGACGTCGACGCTTGGCCGGCGCCCCCCGCGGGACTCTTCGTGGTCGAGGAACGAGCGCTGTTCTTGCGCTCGCGCAGCCCGATGACCGTGGCGCACGAATTCGGCCACGCGCTCGACTGCGCGCTCGGCGGCGGCGTCTATCGCAGCGGCATCGACCCGCGGCTTCGCGCCCTGTTCGCGAGTGCGATGAGCTTCGTCACGCCGTACGCGGCGACCGGAGTCGACGAGTACTTCGCGGAATCGTTGCGCGCCTACGTGGAGGCCAACGACCCCGCGTCGCCCTGGCCGCGCGCGACGCGGGCGCGCCTGCGTCACGCGGATCCGGCCATGCTCGAGTTCGTGGAAGCGCTGTTCGAGCGAGAGTTCGGAGCTGCGCTCCGCGAGACGAGCGACTGCGGCGTCGTCTCTATTTGACGGTGCGCACCTGCGCGACGCTGACGCCGGATGCGCGGTTGTGCCACGAGGTGCGGACGTACGTGATCGCGGCGGCAATTTGTTCGTCCGAAAGCACGCCGCCCCAGTGCGGCATGATTCCGCTGTATGCGCGGCCGTTCACGACGACTCTCCCGTCGAGACCGTCCTTAACGATGGCGATCACCGCGGTGGGGTTGCCGGTGACGACCGGATTGCCGGCCAGGGGTGGAAACGCCCCGCTCACTCCCTCGCCGTCGGATTGATGGCAGCTCGAGCAGTTCGCCATGTAAACGACCGCGCCGTCGCTGGCCGACGCCGGATTCGCCGCCTCGGCAGATGCCGAGGCGGAAGCGGCCGCGCCGTGCCCGCTCTTTGCGCAGCCGGCGAGCAACGCCAATGCGAGCGCGCACGCGATCCTCATGCAGTTTTGCGCGGACGCGAGCTCATCGCCCAGACGAGCGCGACGAGGAGAAAGTTCGCCACGAGCGAGCTGCCGCCGTACGACATGAAGGGCAGCGTTATGCCCGTGAGCGGAAGCAGCCCGATCACGCCGCTGACGATGATGACGACCTGAAAGCCCAGCGTCGCGGCGAGCCCGGTCGCGAGCAGCTTCGTGTAGAGATCCGGCTGCTGCAAACCCGTCGCGAAGATTCTCCGCACGAGGTTCAGGAATATCACCAGCACGACGAGCGCTCCGATCACGCCGAACTCTTCCGCGAACGCCGCGTACACATAATCCGTTGCCACGTCCGGGATCATTCCGGGATGTCCAAGCCGGTACCCGCTCCCGAACAGGCCGCCCGCGGCGAGCGAGTAGTATGCCTGCGAAGACTGGTATCCGGCGCCGAACGGATCGGAGAACGGGTTGCGCCAGACGGCGATGCGCGCGTGCACGTACGGATAGTGATGGACGGCCCAGAAGGCGCCCACCACGAAGAGCAGCGCCCCGAACAGCACGATGTCCGCGCGTCGCGTCGCGACGTAGAGAATCGTCGCGAACGTCGCGAGCAGCAGCGTCGCCATGCCGAGGTCGCGCTGCACGACGAGGATCGCGATGGAGACGCCCCAGCCGATGAAGAGCGGGCCGAGATACTTGACATTGGCGCGCAGCGACCACGGCCGCGCGTTGCCGATCACGTCCGCCGTCTCCGCGAGGTACGCGGCCAAGAACAACACGATGAAGAGCTTGATGAGCTCTATCGGCTCGTACTCGATCGGACCGAGCTTGATCCAGAGTCGCGCGCCGTTGATCTCTTCGCCGAAGAACAGCAGCAGCGCGAACAGCACCAGGGACGCGATGACCCAGAGGTACTTGAACGCGGCGAAGCGGCGAAAACTCGAGAATACCGGGCCGAGGCCGATTGCGAGGAGCAGCGACACGACCAGCCACGCCTGCTGGCGTTGCGCGAGCTCGGGTGAGAGGCGATCTACGAGCGCCAATCCGAGCGCCGCGAGCACGACGGCCAACGCCGGCAGCGCGTCGTCGCGCACGCCGTTCGACGGCTGCCACAGCACCCAGATCACGGCGAGCGCGGCCAGGAGAACGAAGACCCAGGGCGGTCCGATCGTGTTGCGCGGCGCGGATGAAAGGATCAGCGCGGCGACGCAGAGCGCGCCCGCCATCGGAGCGACGCGCCGTACGATTACCAGCGGCGGGTGACCGCCGCGACGAGGAATGCGATCGCAGCGGCAAGGCGTCCCGGCGGACGCGGCGCGCGGGCGCACGCATCGCGCGGCGTGACGTCGTCCCGTTCGAATCGCGCGATGAGTGCGCGCTCGCCCGGGTCGCCGGCCTCGAGGCTGGCGAGCACCGCACGGCGCTCGGCATCGCCGCGCATCCGCCGCCCGAGGAGCACGATGGTATCCCCCGGCGCGAGCATTGCGCTCGATATGGTGACGTCGAGAACCGGCGCGACCGCGAAAGCGCGGACGAGCAGCGGGCCGCGGCGCTCTTCGAAGACGTCGTCGCGGAACAGCGGCATGATCTCGCCCTCGCGGGCGAGGTAGGCAGCCGTCGAGCCGGCGTGCATGACGTACGCGTGGCCATGCGCGATCACGACCGCGGTTAACGACGCTGCCGCCGTAACGTAATCCTCGTGGCTCGCGGTGGCCGCGTAGAGGTCGCCGTTCACGCGCGCCAACACGCCGTGCATCGCGGTCGCCGCCGCCTGGGGACGATCGACTGCCGACCGAAAGCGTGCGCTGCGAGTGCGGCGTTCGCATTCGGCTCGAAGCCGTGCGAGCAGCGCGGTCTCGGTGGACACTCCGCCGATGCTGCCGAAACCGCGCGCGATGGCCAAGAGCCACGTGCGCGGCCCGAGCTCAAGGCTCAGGCACGACGTCCGGTCGCCGCGGATCGCAAGGGTCATCCCGGGCGCACCGACTTGACGACGATGCGCGTCCCGCCAACATCGATCTCGTCGCCCGGGCGAACCTCGATGGCATCGCTTACCCGCCGACCGTTCAGAAACGTACCGTTGCTGCTCTTGAGATCCTCGACGAACACGATGCCGTCTTGGCCCTCGAAACGGGCGTGACGGCGGCTCACCTCGGGATCGCGCAGCACGATCTCCGTCCCTCTGTCGCGCCCGAGCTCGAGCGGCGGGCGGCCCTCGAACGAACGGTTCGCGCCACGCTCGAGGATCTCGAGCCGCAGGCGCACGGGCGTGACGCGGCCGATTTCCGCGGCGGTGCGCGCCGGCAGCCGAGCACTCAACGCCGCGACGAGCGCAAGCGCCGCGGTGATCTCCAGCGAACCGATGCGCATCTGCCGCTCGAAGCCGGCCGCGGCGGCGATCTCGAGCGTCACGAGGATTCGAACCTCATCTTCGTGTCACCGAAGAGCAGCTCGTCTCCGTCGCGCAGCGGCTGCGAGCGCACGCGGCGTCCGTTGACGTACGTTCCGTTCGTCGATCCCACGTCGCGGACGACCGGCTCGCCGCCGCGTACCTCCACGACGGCGTGCGCCCGTGAAACGCTGGGGTCCACTAAGACGATTTCGCTCTCCTCACTGCGGCCGATTCGAGCCGTTCCTTCAATCGAATATACCCCGTCGGGCGGGACCCCTTTGACCATGCGCAGGCAAAATCGCTCGGGAGCACTCGCTGCGTCTCCGACCTCGATCGCGATCGCGCCGAGCGGAATGCCGCGCCGTGCGGTCATCGTCACGCGCGCCTCGCCGTCCTCGAAGGCGATCCCGACCCGCGCGGCGAGATCGCGTAACAAGTCGGCCCACGCGCGCTCCAAGTACTCCCTGTGCTCGGCGAGTCGCTCGAAGTCGTCCGGGCTCACGATGACGACGTACGCGGCCGGTGAGCTCAGGCGCCCGTCGTCGCCTCGGGTTTGGGCTTGCATCGTGGACACGAGCTTACGGGCGATTTGCGCCGGCTCCAGGTCACTGGGAAACGACTTCGCAAACGCGCGCTCGATGAACGTCGCGCAAAACTGCTCGATTTTCGAAAGTACGCTCACGGACGGCGCTCGACCCTAGCGATGTAGAAGCCGTCGCGTCCGTCTATGCCCGGCGGAACGAGCACGTCGCCGCTCTCCGTCAGCAGCGGCTCGTACGCGGCCGGGATCAAGCCGCGCTCAAAGTTCTGTCGCGCCAAAAAGTCGTCGATCACTTCCGTCGTTTCGCGTGGATCCGTCGAACAAACCGCGTAGACCAGCGCGCCGCCCGGGTAAACATGGCGGGCCATCCGCTCGAGCAAGGCTCGCTGCGTTAGCGACAGCCGTTCGCCGTCGGTGCCTTGCTTCTTCCAGCGCATCTCCGGGTGCCGCCCGACGAGGCCGATTCCCGAGCACGGCGCGTCGAGGAGGATGCGGTCGAAGCGCTGCGCTCCCAGCAGCTCGGGCGCCGCGGCGTCACCCGTCACGACGCCGGCGACGACTCCGGCCTCCTCCAGCCGGCGGCCGAGCGTCGCGACCTTACGCGCATCTCGCTCGACGCAGGCCAGGCTGCCCTGTCCTGCCAGACGCGCGCCGATCTGCAGCGCCTTGTTGCCGCGCCCGCTGCACACGTCGAGAATCGCCTCGCCGGGCTGCGGACCCAGCACGTCCACGGCCATCGCCGAACTCTCCGACTGCGGCCACCACGCGCCGTCGCCGTTCGGCGGCAGGCCGCCGCGTTCCATCAACAGCACCTCCGGCACGATGGCTGAGCCGCGTGTCTCGATTCCCGCCGCCGAAAGGTGCCCGGCCGCTTCGTCCGGCGCGGCCTTCAGGGCGTTGATAACCAGCGCACCTCGCGCCGGCTCGTCAACCGCCGCACAAATCTTTTCCGCGTTCGCACTAAAGACGTGCTGCCACTGACGCACGAGCCACGTCGGCAGCGAGTAGAGCGTCGCGAGATACTCCTGCTCGTTGTCGAATTGCTCGCGCTGCGGCGGCGGCGGTCGCTGCCGCAGAAAGCCCCGCAGCACGGCGTTCACCAAGTTGCCCAGCCCGCGATGCCCGTGCCGCTTGGCGAGGTTGACGAATTCGAAGACGGTCGCGTGCTCGTCGGCATTCGTATAGATCAGCTCGTACGTCGCCAGCCGCAGCAGCTCGCGGATCACCCCCGGCAGTCCGCGCTGAGAGGCGAGGAACGGTTCGAGGTACCAGTCGATCGTGCGCCGCATCTTGATCGCGCCGTAGGCAAGCTCCGCGGCGAACGCGCGATCCCGTTCGCCGAGCTGTGCGCGGCGAACGCGATAATCGAACGACGCCTGCGCTCCCCGCTCCACTCCCCTCGCTTCTGGAAACACGTCGCGTACGACGCTGAGCGCGACCTCCCGAGCGTTCATCCCCTGCGACTCGCTCAGGATGACACGCGCGGCGGCTCTGAAGATACGCCGCACCGCTCATCCTTCCGCGGTTGGGCGCGATCAACTCGTCGATCACAAGTCCGTATTCCGGCGCGACGTGCGCGCGGAGAATCTTGACGCTTTCGCCGTCGACGTTGGCCCGAGCCGCCGGACGCGGCGAGTACGCGCGGACGATATTGACGACGCGCTGCGGTGGCCATTCGAGGTCGACGTCCAGGTCGCTGCGCGCGATCGGCCGCGTCAAGCTCGGCTCGCCGCGCTGCGGCATCGCCTCGAGCTTACCGTCTTCAGCCAGGTCGATGGCTTTCGCAAGCGCGTCGGCGCCGGCCGAGGCCAGTCGGTCGTGCAGCTCGCCATAGGTTTCATCCGGCGCGATCGCGACGCGTTCCTGGAGAACGACGTCGCCGGTGTCGAGGCCGGCATCCATTAGCATGATGCTGACGCCCGTCTCGCTGTCGCCGCCGAGTATTGCGGCCTGAATCGGCGTCGCTCCGCGGTATTTCGGCAGCAGCGACGGGTGAACGTTGAGCGCGCCGACGCGCGCCAGGTCGAGCAGTTCTCGCGGTAAGATGCGCCCGTATGCGGCGAGGGCGATGAGATCGATGCCGTCGTTCTGCAGCTCGGCCGCGTACGCACGCAGCGCGAGCGGCTCATCGACAGGCAGGCCGAGATCGAGCGCTGCGCGCTTCACGGGGCTCGGCGTGAGGCGCTGGCCGCGTCCCGCGGGGCGATCGGGGCGGGTCGCCACGCGGACGAGCTGCGTACGGGCCGCGACCACGCGCAGACTCGGCACCGCGAATGCGGCAGTGCCGAGAAAGAGCGTCCTCACACCTCCGCCGTCTCCTTGTCCTCTTCGGAAACGGCGGGGCGGACGTTCGTCGCCCGGTCGATGTAGAGTGCGCCGTTGAGATGATCGACTTCATGCTGGAGGCATTGCGCCAGCAGCCCCTCGCCCTCGATGCGAATCTTGCGCCCCGAACGGTCGAGGCCCGTGACGGCCGCGCGCTTATAGCGAGCGATCTCCCCGACCATTCCGGGCACCGAGAGACAGCCTTCTCGCAGCTCGATCTCTTCGGTCAGAGCCTCAAGCTTCGGATTGATCACGACCGCAGGCGGATGTTCGTCGTCGTTGACGTCCATCACGAACACGCGTTTCGAAACGTTGACCTGCGGCGCCGCGAGCCCGACTCCCGGAGCCGCGTACATCGTCTCGAACATGTCGTCGATCAACTGCTGAAAGAGCGGATCGACGATCTCGCTGGGATCGACCTTCTTCGCGATCTTGCGCAGCGTCGGATGACCCTCGACGAGGATCTCGCGAATATACGGCATTGCGGGCGGCTATTCTGCGTTGGCGCCGCCCGCTACTTTTTGCCGAACACCCGCCCTATTATTTGGTCTTGAAAGACGCTACCAAGAAGTGCGGGCTGCAGTTCACTCCGCCGTCGTTCCAGAGCAGGCTGACGGCCTGTTCCGGCCCGATGGTATAGCTCGGCGGCAAGGACGAGGCGTAGTATACCGGATTCGAGTACGTCGGGTTCGCGTGCGGGGTTGGGATCTGCGATTTACTGATTTGAGCGAAGTTGCCCGTAAACGTCGAGTTGCCGTTCGATTGCACGAGGTAGAAGTTGAAGCTATTGCTCGGCGGCAGTGCACCCTTGGTGGAGACGTAGACATTGCCTAATGCCGGCGGAGCATTCTTGCTATTTGGGATCGGATACAGGACCTCGAGCTGATTCGGAGGCCCGCCGCAGTTGCTGCTCGGACCAGGAGCGGGGCTGCTGTTGCTACCGTTGCAAGCGGATAACAGTGTCGCCGCGGTAAGGATTGCGGATAGCGCGCCAATCGACTTGTTCATGGGGGAAACCATCCTCTCCGCCGGCTTCTCGGCCCTGCCGGCCGTAATGTGAATATCCTTAAAGAATATACCCCGAAAGGTCGGCATTCTCGACCACGTCCGCTAGCCTTCCGCGCACGTATTCGCCGTCGATGACGACGGCGCCGGTCGTTTCGGGCGCGGCGAAGCTGACGTCTTCGAGCACGCGCTCGAGCACCGTATGGAGTCGCCGGGCGCCGATGTTTTCGGTCTGCTCGTTGACGCGCATCGCGAACGTCGCGAGCTGCTCGATTGCATCGCCCCGGAACTCGAGCGCGACGCCGTCCGCAGCAAGCAGCGCCTTGTATTGTTCGACCAACGCGTTCTTGGGTTGCGTCAGGATGGTCTTGAAGTCCTCGGCGGTCAGGGAGTCCAACTCCACGCGAATCGGCAGGCGTCCCTGTAGCTCGGGAATCAGATCGGACGGTTTGCTGATGTGAAACGCGCCCGCCGCGATGAAGAGGATGTGATCGGTCTTGATCGTGCCGTGCTTCGTATTCACGGTCGACCCTTCGACGATCGGCAGGATGTCGCGCTGGACGCCCTCGCGAGATACGTCCGGACCGCCCCGTTGCTGTTGCGAACCCGCAACCTTGTCGATCTCGTCGATGAAGATAATGCCGTCTTCGCCCGCGCGGCGCAGCGCCTCGCGTTTGACGGCGTCCATGTCGATCAGCTTGGCGGCCTCTTCCTGTTTGAAGATTTTCCGCGCCTCGGCGACGGTCACGCGCTTACGCGTGCGGCGTTTCGGCAGGAAGCCGCCCAGCATCTCGCCGAGGTCGCCGGCCTGGTCCATGCTCCCGCCGATGACGCCGATCGGTAGGCTCGGGGTCTCCTCGACCTCGATCTCGATCAACCGAACGTCGTAGAACCCGCGCTCGATCTCACCGCGGGTCTGATCTCGAACGCGCTGCGCATCGGGCGAAACCGAGGCCGACGGGCCCGCCTGCGACGGCTGTCCCGAGAGGCCGCTTCCGAAGATCGATCCCAGCGCGGCGCCGAACGGATTAGCCTGCGACTGGCCCGGCGGACGCGTCTCGGGATGGAGCGCGTCGATGACGCGCTCTACCGCGTGGCGTTCGGCCAACTCGCGTACCTCTTCGTGGCGCTCGTCGGTCACGGTGCGGATCGACGCCTCGACCAGGTCGCGCACCATAGACTCGACGTCCCGTCCGACGTAGCCGACCTCGGTGTACTTCGTGGCCTCCACCTTGACGAACGGCGCACCAACGAGCGCGGCGAGGCGCCGGGCGATCTCCGTCTTGCCCACGCCCGTCGGGCCGATCATCAGGATGTTCTTCGGCGTGATCTCGTCGCGCAGGTCTTCGCGCGCGCGCGCCCGCCGATACCGATTGCGCAGCGCGATCGCGACGGCGCGCTTTGCCTTAGCCTGCCCGACGATGTACTTATCGAGCTCCGCGACGACTTGTCGAGGCGTGAGCGCGGTCGGATCCACGCTCGTCATCGCTGTCGTCACGGCAGCGTCCTTCGACAAGCTCAGGGCAGCGTCTCCACGATGATGTCGTGGTTGGTATAGATGCAGATCTCGGCGGCGATCTCGAGCGCCTTGCGGGCAATTTCCGCGGCGTCGAGCTGCGTGTTGCGCAGCAGCGCGGCGGCCGCGGCCTGCGCGTAGGCGCCGCCGCTGCCGATCGCGGCGATCCCCTCGTCCGGCTCGATCACGTCGCCGGTTCCGGAGAGGACGAACAGGTGCTCGGCATTGCCGACGATCATCAGCGCCTCAAGGCGTCGCAAGGCGCGATCTTGCCGCCAGTCCTTAGCGAGCTCGACCGCCGCGCGCGTGAGATCTTTGAACTCGGCGAATTTGCTTTCGAACTTTTCGAGCAGCGTGATGCCGTCGGCGGCCGAGCCGGCGAAGCCGGCCAGCACCTTGCCGCCCGACGTCCTGCGGACTTTTCGCGCTCCGTGTTTGACGATAGTTTTGTCGAGCGTAACCTGCCCGTCGCCCGCGATCGCGAGCTTGCCGTCGCGCCGCACCGCCAGAATCGTCGTGGACCGAAGCCTCATGCTAGCGTGACTACCCCGCGGGCGCAAAGAGGGTTTCAGCGGCCAGGGATTCGATCGCGGCCAGCGCGCGCTGCGCCGACATCCTGCGCCTCTCCCGCTTGCCCAACTGCGCATCCTGTACCGGCGCGGGCGGGAACGCGCCCCAGGTCACGTTCGCCGGCTGAAAGTCCGGCGTCTGTTGATTTTGCAAGTGCGCGACGACGGCGCCGAACGCGCTCTCACGCGGAAAATCGATCGGCCCAAGGCCCGCGATCGCGCGCGCGGCGTGGATCCCCGTCATGGCGCCGCATGCCGCCGCTTCGACGTAGCCTTCGGCTCCGGTGATCTGTCCGGCAAAGTACAGCGCGTCGCTTCCACGGAGCTTCAAGTGCGAGTCGAGCAGCCGCGGCGAGTCGATGAACGTGTTCCGATGCATGACGCCGAGCCGTAGCCATTCCGCTCGCTGCAGGCCGGGCAGCTTGCCGAACGCCTCGCGCTGCGCGGGCCAGGTGAGGCGCGTCTGAAATCCGACGAGATTGTAGGCGCTCGCGTCGGCGTTCTCTTTACGCAGTTGGACGACCGCGTACGGCGCGCAGCCGGTGCGCGGATCGCGCAGCCCGACGGGTTTCAGCGGCCCGAAGCGCAGCACGTCGTCGCCGCGGTCGGCCATCTCCTCGATCGGCAGACATCCTTCGAAATAGCGCGTCGCCTCGAACGCCTTCGCGGGATGACGCTCGAGCGTGCGAAGGTCGGTGAGCAACCCTTCGTAGGCGGCGCGGTCCAGCGGAATGTTGAGGTAGTCGTCTCCTTCACCTTTGTCGTAGCGCGATTTTCGGTACATCTGCGACTCGTCGATCGAATCTGCGGCGACGATGGGCGAGGCCGCGTCGTAATAATGCAGCCGCGGCCTGTTTCCGGTGCGGGCTCCTAGCAGAGCATCGAGCTGCACCAGGAAGTCGTCGCCGGGCAGCGGGCCGCAGGCGACGATGGCGGGGCGATCCAGGGGAACGGTTCGCACCTCGTCGCGATGCAGCCGGATCCGCGGCTCGGACACGATGCGCGATTCGACGAGGCTCGAAAAGCGATCGCGATCTACCGCCAGTGCGCCGCCGGCCGGAACGGCGCTTTCGCGTGCGCAGCCCACGATCAGCGAACGCAGGAGCGCCAGCTCCGCCTTGAGCAGTCCGACGGCGTTTTCGAGCGCGGCGCCGCGCAGCGAGTTGCTGCAAACGAGCTCCGCCAGCGTGCCCGTATGGTGGGCAGGCCCGCTGCGCCGCGGACGCATCTCGTAGAGGTCCACGTCGACGCCATAGCGCGCCGCCTGCCATGCCGCCTCGCATCCCGCGAGCCCGCCGCCGATGACGGTCAAGCGGGGGGTCATGCTTCGATCGGTTCGCGCTCCGCTGCGGCGGCCTCGCTCGTTGCGAGCGTGCTGACGTCGTGGCCGCGGTCGGCTGCGCACTGCAGTTGGACGGCGCCGCCGCGGCGCGTTTTCTCGACGACGTACGATCCGCATACGGGACACCGTTCGCGCGCTACGGCGTCCCAGGAGATGAAGTCGCAGTTCGGATACTTCGCGCAGCCGTAGAATAGGCGCCCCTTCTTCGAACGACGCTCGACGATGGCGCCGCCGCACTTGGGACAATCGGCGCCGGTCTCCTTGACGATCGGCTTGGTGGTCTTACACTCGGGGTACCCGGTGCACGAGATGAACTTTCCGAAACGGCCCGTCTTGATGACCATGGGACGTCCACAGTTCGGGCATATCTCGTCCGTCGGCTCGTCGCGCAGCTCCAGCCGCGGCAGCTTTTTCTCGGCCATATCGAGGTCGCTCTCGAAGGGGCCGTAGAATCGCTGCAGCAGGCCGATCCAGTTCTCGTGTCCCTCCGCGACCTTGTCGAGGTCGCCTTCCATCCGCGCGGTGAAGTGCAGGCTGACGATGTTCGGAAAGTGCTCGACCAGCAGATCGTTGACGGCCGCCCCGATCTCGGTCGGAACGAAGCGGCGGTCTTGCTGCGTGACGTAGCCGCGCGCCTGTATGGTCTCGACGATGGCGGAATAGGTGGATGGGCGTCCGATGCCGTTGTCCTCCAGCGCCTTTACCAAGGCCGCTTCGGTATAGCGCGCCGGAGGCTCCGTGAAGTGTTGCTTGGAGTCCAGTTTCCGGCAATCCAGCTCCTGTTTTTCTTCCAATTGGGGGATGCGGACGCGCCCCTTGCCCGCGGCCTCCTCGTCCCGGCTCTCCTCGTAGACTCGCGTGAACCCCGCAAACCGCATGATGGTCCCGGTAGCCCGGAATCCGTATTCGTTCGCCGTTACGTCGACCACGGTCTGATCGAGCAGCGCCGGCGCCATTTGCGAGGCGACGAACCGCTCCCAGATCATCGTGTAGAGGCGAAGTTCGTCACGCTTCAGCACTCCGGCAAGCTTCTCAGGGGTGTGCAGCACGGAAGTCGGGCGGATCGCCTCGTGGGCGTCTTGCGCGCCCTCGCGCACGCGATGACGGGTGCCGCCGTGGAACTCTTTGCCGTATGTGCTCACGATGAACTGCTCGGCCGCCGCGTGCGCCGAGTCGCTGATTCGCGTCGAATCCGTGCGCATATAGGTGATCAGACCTTCGGTTCCCTGGCTCCCGCCGAGGTCGACGCCCTCATATAGCGCCTGCGCGACCTGCATCGCCCGGCGCACGCGCATCTTGAGTTTTCGCGACGCCTCCTGTTGCAGCGTCGAGGTCGTGAATGGCGGCGGCGCGTGCCGGCGCAGCTCGCGTTTCTTGACGGCTGTAACGCGAAACGCGGCGCCCTCGAGGTCGCGCAGGATGGCGTCGGCAGCCGCCTGGGTGGCGATCTCGAGCTTATTACCGCGATGCGATACCAGATCCGCTGAGAAGCCGGCGTCCGCGGACGCTCCGATGGGCACGAGCAGCGCCATGATGGTCCAGTATTCTCGGGGAACGAAGGCCGCGATCTCGCGTTCGCGGTCGACGATGAGCTTGACGGCGACCGATTGAACGCGGCCCGCCGACAGCCCGCCGCGCACTTTTGCCCAAAGTAACGGCGATATCTTATAACCGACGAGACGGTCCAGAATGCGCCTCGCCTGTTGGGCGTTGACGCGATCCATGTCGATGTGGTGCGGGTGCTTGAGAGCGGCGAGCGCGGCGTCTCTCGTGATCTCGTGGAGCTCGATCCGCTTCGGGTCGGAGAGCCGCAGGAGCTCGCTCAGGTGCCAGGCGATTGCCTCGCCCTCACGATCCGGGTCGGTCGCGAGGTACACGTCGGTCGCGCTTTTGACGGCGCCGCGCAGCTCCTTGATCACGTCGCCTTTTCCCTTGATCGTAAGGTATTTTGGCGTAAAATCATGTTCGACGTCGACGCCCAGCGTGCTCTTCGGAAGGTCGCGCACATGCCCCACCGATGCTTTCACGGAGTAGCGCGCGGGCAAGAACTTCTTGATCGTCCGCGCCTTCGTGGGCGACTCCACGATGATCAGGGGCTTTTTCACGGGGCTTAGTATACCGCCGGGGTCAAGGCGCCGCAAATTCGCGCCCTTTACGGAGTTTATCCTGAGCGCTTCGACTCCGCTCAGCACAGGCTTCGTCGAAGGGCTCAGAATGACAATAATAGAGATGCGTGCGAATTTGCATCATTTGGAAAAATCCTCTATGATGCGCTCAAACGCGCTGAACGGCGCTGTCCACTAACGCTAATCGTCCCCGGGGACGAGGAGGAATGAATGGACTCGGATTCCATACTTGGCGGCGACATGCCGATGGAGGCTCCAAAGCCCCGTCGCAAAGCACGCCGTCGTAAGGCGGCCGCCGCCACGGTCGAAGAAATCCGGCAAGGCCGGAAGAAGGCCCGCAAGGCGCGCAAAGCCGGTCGTAAAGCGTGCCCGCAAAGCCGCGCGCAAAGGCCACACGTAAGAGGGACGCACGGTCCGCAAAAAGGGCGGACGCAAGAAAGGCCGCCGGACGCAAGAAGGGCGGCGCAAGAAGGCGCGCCGGACGCAAAAGGGCGGCGCGCAAAAAGGCCGGCCGCAAAAAGGGCGGGCGCAAAAAGAGCGCCGGACGGCCGTAAAAAGGGCGGACGCAAAAAGAGGCCGGCGGCCGCAAAAAGGCGGCGCGCAAGAAGCGCGGACGTAAAAAGGGCGGGCGCAAGAAGAAAGCCTAGTCTCTGAGAACCAGTCGAAGTGGGCGATCGCGATGCGGTCGCCCGCTTTCTTTATCGCGCGAGCTCGGGGGCCCGTCCGCCGTGTTCTTCGACCCAGTGGCACGCGGCGAAGTGTCCCGGCCCGTATTCGCGCAGCGGCGGCTCCTCGGTGACGCACCGGTCGAACGCGACCGGGCAACGCGTGTGAAAGCGGCATCCCGAGGGCGGATTTACCGGCGATGGGATGTCGCCCGTCAATACGACGCGCTTCCGTCGTTTCTCCAACACCGGATCCGGAATCGGAATCGCCGAGAGGAGCGCTTGAGTGTACGGGTGCAGCGGATTTTGATAGAGCGCCTCCCGGTCGGCCAGCTCCACGATCTTGCCGACGTACATGACGGCGACGCGCGTGGAGATGTGCCGAACCACCGAGAGATCGTGCGCGATGAACAAATAGGTCAGGCCGAACCTCTGCTGGAGATCTTCGAGAAGATTGATGACCTGGGCCTGAATCGAGACGTCGAGCGCCGATACCGGCTCGTCGCACACGATGAACCTCGGGTTGACTGCGAGAGCGCGCGCGACGCCGACGCGCTGGCGCTGACCGCCCGAGAACTCGTGCGGGTAGCGATTGGCGTGATAGGGCTGAAGACCCACTAGCCCGAGCAGCTCGCGCACGCGGCGTCTGCGTCTCCTTTCCCTTGGTGATGCCGTGAATCTGAAGCGGCTCGGCGATGATGTCGCCGATCGTCATCCTCGGGTTGAGCGAGGCGAAGGGATCCTGAAAGATGATCTGCATCGAGCGGCGCAGGCGGCGAATTTCGCCGCGGTTCATGGCGAGAACGTTTGCGCCCTCGAACCGAATCTCGCCCCGCGTCGCCGGGAGAAGCCGCAGCAGCAGGCGTCCAATGGTGGTCTTGCCGGAGCCCGACTCGCCGACGAGTCCGAGCGTCTCGCCCTGCTCGATCGTAAAACTGACTCCGTCGACGGCTCGCACGTCCGCCACGTGCCGCGACGTCAGCCCGGCGTGAATCGGAAAATACTTGAAGAGGTCTTTGACCTCGACGAGCGGGCCGTCGCTCACGATGCAGGCACGATGGGGAGGGCCGCCGCCGATTCGGGACGCTGGTCGCGGGCGCGTTCGTCGTAGAGATAACAGCGCGCTACGTGGCCCCCGCCGAAGTCGTAGAGCGGCACGGGTTCGTCGCAGATCGGCATGCGGTACGCGCAGCGCGGCGCGAACGCACACCCGGGCGGCAGCCGCAGAAGATTCGGCGGTTGACCTGGGATCGGCTCGAGACGGCGGTGCTCGCTGTCGTCGAGCCGCGGCAGCGACGCGAGCAGCCCCTGCGTGTACGGCATCCGTGGCTGGGCGAAGAGCTGTTCGGCGGACGCGTACTCGACGAGGTTGCCGCCGTACATGACGAGGACGTTCTTGCAAAACTCCGCGACGACGCCGAGATCGTGCGTGATCAAGATGATGGCGGCGCCGGTCTCGCGCTGGAGGTCGTTCATGAGCTCGAGTACCTGCGCCTGGATAGTCACGTCGAGGGCCGTCGTCGGCTCGTCGGCGATCAATAGCTGAGGGTTGCACGACAGCGCCATCGCGATCATGACGCGTTGCCGCATGCCGCCGGAGAACTGATGAGGATAGTCGGCAAGCCGTTTTTCCGGGCGAGGGATGCGCACTTTGTGCAGCATCTCGATCGCACGTTGGCGGGCTTCGCGCTTTCCCAGCCCGAGGTGCAGACGCACGGCCTCGGCGATCTGTTCTCCTATCGTCAGCACCGGATTGAGCGAGGTCATCGGATCTTGGAAGATCATCGCGATCTCATAGCCGCGGATCCGCCGCATCTCGGCCTCGCTCTTGCTTTGCAGATCCTCTCCGTTGAAGAGAATCCGATCGGCCGTTACCGTGGCGGTACGTGCTAACAGGCGCATGATCGAGAGCGCGGTGACCGACTTGCCCGAGCCGGACTCGCCGACGATGCCGAGCGTCTCCCCGGCCTCCAGTCCAAACGAGAGTCCGTTGACTGCGGTAACGAGGCCGTCTTCGGTCCGAAACGTCGTTCGGAGATTACCGACCTCAAGTAGCAATGCTGGTTAAATCCCCGTCAATGAGAGCACGAATCCGACCACGACGAAGACGACCGCCACCATTCCGGTCAGGCGTTTGAGCTGTTCGTCGGCACCGAGACGGCCGCGATAGGTGCTCTCTACGCGTCCGCCGATCGAGCCCGTCAGCCCCTCCTGTTTCGTCGTCTGAATCGCCAGCAAGAAGATCAGCAGGAGCGCCGAGAGGATGAAGATGCCGGCGAAGCCGTGCGTGAGCCACGGCCAGTGCTGGGCCATCCAGGTCCTGGGCTCGACCGCGGGAGTCGGCGCGGGGGCATTCGGCGGGACGGCGTTGGGCAATATCGTCGCGGCGGCCGAGGGAACGGCCTTGGCCGCGGTGGCTGCGGCTAACAGGAGCGGGCTCAAATTGCGTCGTGTTCCTTATAGAAAAGGCTTTTGCGGCATGCTCTCTACGACCGCAGGCTCGGGCGAGCCTGCCGACCAATACCCCGCCGTGTCCGAATCCGATAAGCTCGCGCAGCCGCTGCGCCCGCTGGTTCCGATCAAGAACCGGCGGGTTTGGCGCGACCTGGCGCGGATTCTCTCCACGATCTTCAACCCGTTCCTGACGGCTCTCGCGCTGTTCGTCATCCTCGCGTTGATCGGCGCGAAGGACACCTGGGACTTCTGGCGCCTGCTCTTCATCTCCACGTTCTTCACGTCGCTCGGACCCATGCTTTACGTCTTCTGGCTCTACGCAACCGACCGCATCTCGGATCTGGACATGTCGGTTCGAATCGAGCGGGAGATGGTCTTTACGGCGTTTGTCATCTTCTACAGCCTGGGCGCCGCGGCGCTATGGATCGCACACGCGCCGCGTCTGATGATCGCGGCGATGCTCGGGTATTTGCTCTCGACGCTTATCGTGCAATACATCACGCGCTACTGGAAGATCAGCACGCACGCTTTAGGAATCACGGCGCCGCTCACCGCTCTTACGCTGATCTACGGCCGGCAGCCGCTGCCGTTTATGATCCTGATCCCGATGGTATGTTGGGCGCGCGTCTATCTGCGTGCCCACACGATCATGCAGGTCGTGGCCGGAGTGGCGCTGGCCGTCGCCACGACGGCGTTCTTCTTCTCGCTGTTCCACGTCGGATTACTGTCGGCGCACTAACGAGCCTACGCCACGTCGGAGCTACCGATGAAGCGGGCGACTTTGGCCCGGAAGGCTGCATCGTCGCCGCTGGTGACGTAGGTCGAGCGGCCGGTGCCGCGCGCACGTTCTCCGAGCAGTGCGGCCGCACGCTCGGCCTGCATCGTCGCCGGGTCGACCAGCGCGACTTCGGCGCCGAGCGCGACGCGAAAGTGGCGCTCGAGCACGGGATAATGCGTGCACCCGAACACGACCGCATCGAGATCCAGCGGAAGATGCGCGCACACTTCGGCGACCGCCGCGCGTGGAATCTGGCCATCCAGTTCGCCCGCCTCGACGAGCGGCACGAGCGCAGGAGCGGGCACCTCGACGACGTCGATGCCGCCGATGTGCGCACGCAGCGTGCGCCCATACGAACCCGCCCCGACCGTCGCGGCCGTCGCCACGACGCCGACGCGCCGAAACCCGCCGCGCTCGACCGCGATGGCTGCCGATTCGATCAGGTCGAGCACGGGCGCGCGCGACGGTGGCCAACCGTAGCGCTCGGCCATCGCACACGACGTGTTGCACGCCATGACGATGCCATCGACGCCGTAGGCGTCGAGGCGTGCCAAGTTCGCGCGCAACAATCCCAGTAGATTCGCGTGCGTGCGATCGCCGTACGGAACGTGCGCCTGATCCGCGAAGAAGATCGTATCCACGAGCGGCATCCGTTCGCGCACGCGAGCGAGCACGGTGAGTCCCCCGAGACCCGAGTCGAACAGCCCAATCATCCGCGCTATTGCGCGGACTGATTGGCGACGGGGTTGTCGCGCGTATACTGCCCGATGCCGTTGGCGATCTCTTGCGCGACCTTTTCCCGCCACGCGGACGACGTGAGCAGCGCGTAGTCGCTCGGATTGGAGAGGAACGCCGTCTCAATCAGCACGGCCGGCATGCGCGTGTGCAACGTCACGTAGAGGTGGCTCTTGACGATGCCGTCGTCCTTCGTTCCGTCTCCGGCGAGCTGCGCCTCGACGATCCGCGCGAGTCCGACATCTTCGGGTTTCGAGACGTAACACGTCGTACCGTACGGTCCGGAGTTGATGAACGCGTTGGCGTGAATGCTGACGAACAGCCGCGCCCCGGCCTTGTTCGCGACGTCGACGCGGGCCTGCAGTTCATCGCGCGCGCTGTCGCCCGGCGCGTAGACGTCCACGTCGGTGTCGCGCGTCATCTTCACCTCCCAGCCGCGCGCAACGAGAATGTCGCGCAGACGCTTTGCCATGTCGAGCGTGAGGTCGGCCTCGGCTACGCCGCCGTGAATCGTGCCGCGATCGCTGCCGCCGTGACCCGGATCCAACACGATCAAGCGTGGATTGGTCGGGACGTAACCGCTTCGGGCGCCAAACTTCCACGTGCCGTCGGAGCTTCCGGATGCGCCCGGCTCGAGCGGCGCCGGGGTCACGAGCACGGGGTTTTGCTGCCCTTCCGAGACGACGCTCCCCACGCTTCCGCCCCCGGAGCGGGGCGCGTCCGCGACGTCCTGCGCCTGCACGATGATCTGGAGGCCGGTCGCCGACGGCGAGACCGAGATGGCCTTGGAACCGGCGAGCGTCAGCGCCACCCGCACCGTCATGGGATCGTTTTGCCGCACTCGCAACGCGATCAACGGAGCCGGCGCGTTCTGTTCGAGCGGCGGTCCCTCAAGCTGCGCACCCTCGATGTCGACCCAAAATCGGTTGTCCGGGTCGCGCAGCCGGTGCCACTGGTACGTCGCGTTGCCCGAGATGGCGATCGCGACCGAGAGGCCGTCGTCGGAAGGCTGCAGCGTGACACCGGTGACCAGCGCCGGGCCGCTCGTGGCCTGCGTCGTCGGCATCGGCTCCGGCGTCGGCGATTGCTCGGCCACGACCGGAGCGGCCGGCGCGACGCCGTCGAACGCAAGCGCTACGTCGCGCTCTTCCTCGCGCGGCGCCTCGGCGACAGCGCCGGGAGCGAGTGTGACGGTAACGAGCGTGCGCGGCTCGCGCACCGTTCCGCCCGATTCGATCTGGACGCTGCGCACGCCGCCGGCGTTGATTTGACGCGTGCCGGTTAGTGCCGTGCCGACCCCGTCGAACGCGTACGTCACGGCACCGTCGCTGTCACGCACGATCCGCGGATGGAGCGGCGCGGCAGCGTGTGCCAGCAGCGTCGTCCGGTTGCCGTCTTGCCGCACGTCGAGTCCGCCGAGCTGCGGCTGCAGCACGAAAACTGCGCCGTCGCGGCGCAGCGCGAGATCGAGCGAACGCAGCACGTCGTCCAGCGGCAGATACGCCTCGTCACCGCGCGCGAACGGAGCGAAGGCGGCCTGGAGCGTGATCGGCCCGACGTCGTAACGCCGGTCGCCCAGCGCGAAGCTCACGACGAGCGGCGCAGAGGTCGTGATGAGGACGTAACGTTCTCCCGGCTTCCACGTCAGCAGCGCGCCGGTCGCCTTCAGCAGCGCCTTGAATCCGGGATCCTGCACGCCGATCGCCGGCGCGCCGCCGGCCGAAGACACATGCGTGAAACGAATGGTCTGCTGTTGATAGAACGCGTCGATGGGAGCGTCCGCGAGCGCGGGGATCGCGAATGCGAGCGGGGCGAGCGCGAGCAACGCGCACGCGGCGCGGCTACCAGTCCGAGCGATGCAGCGGTTGATCAAGTTCCAAGTGTCCTCCCGGAAGCGTTTCGACCCGGGCGCCCTCTACCGTGACTGCGACGGCGTCGATGCCGGGGACTCCCGTTACGGTATAGACCAGTCCCTTGAACTCGCCGTTCTCTCCGAACGTTCCACCGGCTTGGCGTTCCACTTCCTTCGAGAGATCGACCGTCGCCGTCGACCCGTCGACGCTAATGCCGAGGACGCGCGTCCCCGGCGGAAACCGAATGGCCGGCACGGCGTTGGGTGGGCCTGCGACGGCCTCGACGGCGGCGTAGAGCACGGTATTGTGCAGGTGCTCGGCCGCGCTTTCACCTGGTTGCCGCGGCCGAACCGATACGCGAACGTCCCCGAGCGTCGTACCGTTTTCCTTGGTGTAGTACACGGCGATCGTTTCGCCGTTTCGCGCCGCGCGATGCGAGAGTGAATACCACGTTCCGGCGGCAATGATTGCCAGAAGCACGATGAGGACGGGTAGGCGCGGCGATCTCACGTCTGAATCCGCAATTCGCGGAGGTCGGCCAAAATACCCTCGTCGAACTCGACCTGTGATTTGAAAAAGAACTGGCTCGAGAAGACGATCCGTCACGAACGGCGCTCACTGGAACGCGCGCGCCGGCGCTTCGTAGCCGAGCCGAACGAAAAGCATTTGCACGACGTGCGAACCCATGGCAGACGGTTTCGGTCGCTGCTCGAAGACGTGACCGATCTCGACCCGCGTCCACGCCTGTTGCGGCGCGTGAAGCGTGCCGCCGCCGCGACCGACACGGCGCGGGACGCGGCGATCATCCGGCAGCTGCTGGAAAGCAGCATGGATCCAGGCGAGGCGGACGTCGCGCGTCCGCTCGTCGACCAACTGCTCGAGCACGAAAAACTCGCAACTCGCCTGGCGCGCAAGCGCCTACGGCGCTTAAGTTTCCTTTGAAACCAGAGCGCGTCGACCTGTGCGGCGTAGATGAGCTCCGCGACGTCGTGCGACGCGTGGTCCAGACCCGTCGGCGTGAGGTCGAAGCGCTCGCTTCCGGACTCGAGCGTCGCGATCAGCAGGGACTGCACGATTTTCGCATCGCCTGCAAACGGCTCCGGTACGCGTTCGAGCGCTTCGCGGACTTGGAGCCTTCGTTCAAATCATCCGCGGAGCGGTTCACAGCGCTGCAAGACGCGCTCGGCGAAGCGCACGATCGCGACGTATTGCTGACCATCCTTCCGCCGACGATGGGGAAAACGCAGCGACGTCTTCAGGACGAGCGCGAACGGTGCGTCGACCGCGCGATTGCATTGTGGAAGCAGCCACTCGGCGCCGACGCTTCTCACGAGATTTGAATCGTGCTTTAATCCGCAGCACCGCATAGCGGCGCCGCCTGCGTGGTAAGGAAGAGGCATGATGAACCTAAGAAGCTTCCTCCTAACTTGCGCACTCGGCGTCGCGACGCTGTTCGCGGCCGTGCCGGCCGCTGCGCAGGTCTACGGCGGCGTCTACGTTCAGACGGCTCCTCCGGCGCCCGTCTACGAGACCGTCCCGGCGTCGCCGGGGTCGAACTACTACTGGCAGGGCGGCTACTGGCAATGGAACGGCTACCGCTATGTGTGGGTGCGCGGTCACTACGCCGTCCAGCCGTACTCCGGCGCCGTCTGGCGTCCGGGACACTGGCGCCAGGGACCTAACGGCTGGTATTGGGTGCCGGGTCACTGGTCTCACCGCTACTAGACCCGTAAACTCGTGACGCGACGCCCACCGGCGAGCAGCAGCCGCCGGTGGGCGACTCCTATTCCGGTGTGGAACGTCGCCGCGACATGCAGCTTCGGCGGACGCTGGGTCTTTTCGACGTCGCGCTCTTTTTTGTCGTAGCCTGTTCCAATCTGCAATGGGTCGCGACGGCGGCCGCGAGCGGCCCCAGCGCGGTCCTCGTCTGGATCGTCGGGGGCCTCGCGATGTTCGCGCCGCTTTCGATCGCCGTCGTGTTTCTCTCGTCGCATCATCCGGATGAAGGCGGCCTCTACGTCTGGAGCAAGCGCGCGTTCGGGCCATTCGCCGGCTTTCTGACGGGTTGGACCTATTGGGCGAGCACGCTGCCCTACTTTCCGGCGCTCCTATATTTCGCCGCCGGCAACACCGCGTTTGCCGCAGGCTCGCATGCGGGCGTGCTGACACGCACTCCGCTGTACTTCATCGTATTCGCATTGGGCGGACTGGCGGTGGCTACGATCGTGAACATTTACGGGCTGCAAATCGGGAAGTGGTTGAACAATGCTGGCGGCATTGCGCGCTGGACGATCACCTTGCTCCTCATCGCGCTCGGTGCGGCGGCGCTGTGGCGATTCGGCTCGGCGACCCCGATAACGGCGCAAACCATACGGCCCGGCTTGCAGCTGAAAGACCTGATCTTTTGGTCCGTGATCGCATTCGCGTGGACCGGTCCCGAGGCCGCATCGTTCATGGGCGGAGAGGTCAGCAATCCGCGCCGCAACATTCCGCTCGGGCTCGCGCTTGCGGCGCCGGCCGTCGCCCTCATTTATATAGCGGGGACGGTCAGCGTGCTGGCGGCGGTGGCGCCGCAACACGTCGACCCGTCTTCCGGCGTCATGCAGGCGATCGGCGCGATCGCGTCGCGATTCGGCTGGGGCGCGCTGACGCCGATCGCCGCGCTGCTCGTCGGCTTGAGCTGTCTCGGAAGCGCCGGCGTGTGGTCGGGAGCGATCGCGCGCATTCCGTTCGTCGCGGGGATCGACGACTATCTGCCGGCCGCGTTCGGCCGCATGCATCCGCGCTGGGGTTCGCCCGTCGCGGCGCTGATAACGCAAGCCGTCATCTCGGCGATCCTGATCTTCCTCGGTCAGAGCGGGACGAGCGTCCGCGGGGCGTACAACGTCTTAGTGAGCGCGACGGTCATCACGACGCTCATCCCCTTCGTGTTCTTGTTCGGTTCGGCGATCAAGATGCACGCCGAACCGGCAACGCCGCTCGCTATCAGAATCTGGGGCGGCAAGCGCACCGTACTGGTCTCCGCCGTCGTCGGGACTGTAACCACGCTAGTCGCCATCGTCTTCGCCGGATTCCCGGCCGACGATGACCCGAACAAGACGCTCGCGGTGGGAAAGGTGATCGGCCTCACGGCGGTCGTGCTTTTGGGCGGCGCCGCCATCTATCTCGCCGGACGCCGCAGAGCTGCCGAGCGCCGCTCTCACACTTTGTCTCACACTTCCTAACACAGTCGTAAGTGCATGATTACGCCCGCGCCGACCGCGTGATATGATTCCGTCCGCGCGTTAATACTTCCGCCGATAACTCGCGCGACTTGCTCCAATACCCGGTTCCTTTCTCAGGAGAACGACCCGTGGCAAAATCTCTCCCACTCCGCTATCTCTTCGGCTCTTTTGCCGCCGCCGCAGCAATCGCGCTCGTCGCCGGTTGCAGCGGTTCATCGTCGCCGATCTCCCCGGTCAGCTCGGCGACGCAGCAGAGTCCAGCCGTTAAGGGCCACTGCACCCCGCATGGGGGCGTCCGCGTCGACCCGTGCACGGTGACCTTCAACGCTTCGAACCCCGGCCCGGATACGGTGACCGTTCGCCCTCCGGTAGACAAGAAGGGCAAGCTCCAGGAGTCCGACAACTGCGGCGGCGCGTCCGGAATCGCAACCCTCGCGCCGGGCGCGGGAAAGCAGTGGATCGTGACCGCCGGCCCGACGACCGGTTCGTGCACGGCCAGCTTCATCTACCTTAGCAAGCGCGGTAAGACGCTGGGTTACGCTAACCTCAGCATCACCAACGACATCTAATTTTCGGAGCTTCGTGACAACGCGCCCGTCCCGCAAATTGCAAGCCTTGCGGGGCGGGCGCCCTCGCCCAGGTACAATCGTGATGCCTTTGGAAGGAGCCCAGGCCGTGTTTGTACTCTTCGGCCGGCTCTTTGTCGGCGCGGTCCTGTCGGTTTCGCTGCTCTCCGGTTGTGCCGGTGGCGCGGCGCCGGGCATCCCATCTAGCTCGGTCGACCTAGCCGCCTTGTCGCGGGCGCCGTCCGACGTCGAAGATTTCGGCCACCGGAAGAATTTGGCGCAGCTCTACGGCGAAGATTTCGGCCGCTGGATCTATTTGGCGCAGCTCTACGGCGAAGACTTGAGCGTCTATCGTCGCGTGGGGCTCACCCTCCATTATGTCGAGACGCTCAAGCAAGGCGTATCGTCGCCGCAGGGCACGATGGCGACGGTCAACGGCTGGTGGTACGTCGCTAACGGCGGCGCTTCCAACGTGCTAGTTTACCTGTCGAAAAAACGTGGTCCCCAATTTCAAAAGGATATGACGCTTAACGATCCGGGGCAGTTCCCGGCGAATGTGTATGCGACGCGGTCCCGGCGGCTGGTAGTCGTCTCGAACGCTTCCACGAACTCAGGCGGCGCCGGCAGCGTCAGCGTGTATCTGGATCGTCAAAAGAATCCGGAGCGTACGCTAACATACGGCAACGATCCGCTGCAGGGCACCGGCGTCGCGATCGATGATCAGGGCAACTGCTACTGGGCCTTCAACGATCCGAACACGAACAACGGCTCGATCGTCGAATTTGCCGGCTGTCGGGGCAGCGGAACGCTTATCATATCGGGAATTGCAAACGCGCAGGGGATCACGCTCGACCGGCAGGGCAACCTCTATTACATCGATCAGCCGTCCGGCATCTACCATTGCAAGAAGACCTCGAACTGCCAGAAATTCCCGACCGTCTTCGACTTGCCCATCAATATGAACTTCGATCATAAAGACAAGCTATTGTGGGTCGCCGGCGCGGGTGGTGACATCTACGCCGTCGATCCGAAGACGGGCGCGAAAGTATTCACGATGCAGGTAGGCGGCCCCACGAATCCTCCGTTCGGAATAGCGCCCGCACCCGGCGGCTAAGGCCCGAAACCAACGCTCGAGTTCGCCGCCCTCCTGAAGCAGTTCCGGTTGCGTGCGGGCCTCTCGCAGCAGATGCTCGCGGAGCGCGCGTTGATCAGCGTACAGGCCGTCAGCGCGCTCGAGCGCGGCTACCGTAAGATTCCGTACCGTAAAACGCTCGAGCGCCTCGCCGACGCACTCTCGCTTCCCGACGACGCGCGCGCCGCGCTGGAGCTTTCCGCGCGGCGCGTGCGCGGCTCGCGCTCGCTCGACCATCCATCCCCGCCGCATAACCTTCCGCGTCAGCTGACGTCGTTCGTCGGCCGTGACCAGGAAGTGGAGGAGATCGCGCAACTCGTCGCGGCGTCGCCGCTGGTCAGCCTGGTAGGAACCGGCGGCGCCGGAAAGACCCGCACGGCGATCGCAGTGGCGACCAAGATGCTCGATCAGTTCGGCGATGGAGTGTGCTTCGTCGAGCTCGCACCGCTTAACGACGAATCGCTCGTCGTGCAAGCGCTCGCCGCGGCGCTGCGCGTTCAAGAGTCGTCGCAGCGCCCCCTGCTGGTGACCCTCCTCGCCTATCTCGCGGAGAAGCAGCTCCTCATAATTTTCGACAACTGCGAACACGTCATCGCGCAGGCCCGCCGCACGATCGGATCGTTGCTCCGCGACTGTCCCGGCAGTAGCCTGCTCGTCACGAGCCGGCAGCCGCTTACGATCTCGGGCGAGCGCGTGTATCGCATCCCGCCGCTTTCGGTTCCCGAACGCTCGAACGTGTCGCCGCAGGAGGCGGTGTCCTACGCCGCAGTCGCGCTCTTCGCGGATCGCGTGCAAGCCGCCAACGCGCAATTCGCGGTGACCGAGCGGAACGTCGTCCCGGTGGTGGAGATCTGCCGTAGCCTCGACGGCCTGCCGCTGGCGCTCGAGCTCGCGGCGGCGCGCGCGACCGTCTTGTCGCCGTGGCAGATCGCGGAGCGGCTCGATCGCGTGTTCGATCTCTTGACCGGCACCGCGGACGGTGTGGACCCGCGCCACCAAACCATGCGGGCCGTAATCAACTGGAGCTACTCGCTCCTCTCTTCGCAGGCGCGCCTATTGTTCGACCGCCTCTCCGTGTTCGCCAGTGGCTTCACGCTCGAGACGGCAACCGGCGTCTGCGGCGACGAAAGCCTCGTGGCGGGGGACATCTTGGAGCTCATCGCCGCCCTGATCGCGCAGTCGCTCGTCTCGGCCGACTTCTCATATGGCGCCGCGCGCTACCACATGCTCGAGGTTACACGCCAGTACGCGCACGACCGCGCGGGCGAACGCGGGGAGCGCGAGATGCTCTCGCGGCGCCATGCGCTGACGTTTCTATCCATCGCAGATCAGCTCGACCGCAATTGGTACGCCGCCAACGAGCGCATGTGGTTCCAGGACGCAGCTAACGAGCTGGACAACTTCCGCGTCGCGCTCGCATGGTCGCTCACCGAACGGCACGATTTACCGTTGGGCCGCCGGCTAGCCGCGGCGCTTGCGCGCGTCTGGTACTCGCTGTCGCCCGTGGAGGGCCGGCGCTGGGTTCGCTCGGCGCTGCAATCGGTCGACGACGAAACGCCGGCGGCGGTCATCGCGGAGCTGCACATCGCGGAGGCGCGCTTGTGCGGCGCGCTGGGAGAGTACAAAACATCCCTCGCCGCGGCAGAACGGGCGCTCAAACGCGCCGACGACCTCGACGAGTTGCAAATCGCTCGCGCCCGTGAGGCGGCAGGCAGCGCGCTGAGCGCACTCGGGCGCGGCGACGAAGGCGAGGTCTTGCTCAACGAGGCGCTCGCGAGCGCGCGACGACTCGACAATCGCGGACTCGAGGCGCTGCTGCTCGGCGACATCGGAACGGCGCGGAGCCGGCGCGGCGACATCGAAGGTGCACGTTCGTACTACGCCGAGGCGCTCGCGCATTACATGCCGCTGGGTCTCGAGCGCCCGGCGGCGTCGATCGCGGGGCATCTCGCTGAGGTCGAGTTCGCGGCAGGCGACGCCGCGGCGGCACTCCAGCGCGCCGAAGAGGCTCGAATCGGCCATGAGGCGACACATAATCGGCGCTCGGCGGCCAACGACCTGAGCAACATGGCGGCCTACCTCGTGGCGCTCGACTGTTTCGACGATGCGAAGGTCCACGCGTCGCTAGCCCTAGCTTCCGCGCGCGACGTCAAGGCAACGGTGCTCACGGCGTTCATCCTGCAGCACTTCGCGGCGGTTGGAATCTTGCAACCCCCCTCTCCCAGACGGCACGACGGCCACGAACGCGCAGCGATGTTGCTCGGATTCGTGGACGCGAGGCTCGCCGCGCTCGGGGCGGCGCGCGAGTATACCGAGCGGCAGGAGTACGAACGCATCCTCGCAGCGTTAACCGACCGGTTCGGCGAACGACTTTCGGATAGCATGGCGCTCGGCGCTCAGTGGGACGAAGACACAGCGATCGCCGCGGCCCTCAATTTATAAATCAGCCGACGACGATCAGGGCGGCGGCGCCGCTATTACCAGTGGAATGGGTCGTCGCCGTGCGGCGTCACCCATACGATCAAGTCCCATTGCGTCGGAAACTCGAAGATTGTGGAAACGTAGTCTGCGCTGGGAACGCGGCCGAGCTTCGCGACGACGTCGGCCGACGGCTTGGTGAGGCTCCCGCCGGCGTCTTGGAAGTCTTTGTTCCAAATCCACTGGTCGTACACCACCTTGCCGCTGCCCGGTTCCTTGATCACATAGTGCACGTGTCCATTGAATTCGTACCAACGTCCTGGGTTGATGCCCCAGAGTTGCGGACGCGGCTCGCCGCTCGGGCGCGGCACGGAAAAGTCTGCGCCCATCAGATTGCCGGCCTTGTCGTACCACAGCTGGCTGGGATGCGTGGGATCCGCGTTCCACTGCTGGTTGGCGTAGCTGATGGCACCGGTGTCGTCCGGACTCGTGTAGCGGACGTACCCGGCCTTTTCCGCATCGGCGACGTGCGGATAGCGCGCTACGAGGTCGCGTGTGACCGACGCCACAAACTGCTTCTCGCCAGCGGATAGCGGGCCATAGTACGTCGCCTGCTCGTCCGCGCGCGCAATCGCCCCCGACGCGCAAACCGCTACCGCCAGGGCGGCGATCAACCGTGCTTTCATCAAAGCCTCCTTTAAAAAGAACGCCCTTTCTACAACGCTCGAAGAAACGAACTGTGATGGGCGGCTTTACACCATATACGCCTTCGGCGGTGAATCCATCTGCAAAATCGGGCGGTCGATTTTGAAGGAAGGGCTGAAATCATCGTTCGAAATCGCTGCGCTCGCTCAGGGAGGCTCGGCTCAGGATGACATGGAGCCCTCGAGCGCGAACTCGCTGAGGATGCGGCCGATGACGCTCGCGAACTTGAACGCGTGTCCTGCGCCCACGGCGACGCTCACATTGGGATGCTCGGGCAGCGTGTCCAGGATGAAATCGCGATCGGGCGGCAAGGTGTACAGACACGTCTTGACCAGCCGCAGGGGCCCGAGCGCGCCGGGGAGATAGCGCTCGAGGAATGCGGTGACGCGCGCCGTGATGTCCGGATCCTCTTCGAATCCGCGCGTCTCGGCGTCTACGGGTTTGCCACCGGCGTCTTGCGTGATCTTCACCGCGCCGTCTTCGCCGAAGACCGGAAAGCCGTAGTACGCCGGGTCGTCCATCCAGATCCAAATCGGAAACTTGCCGAACGCGAAGCGGTCGAGATCGTGCGATTCGAAGTAGATGACCTGCTCTTTCGTCACCTCGAGCGGGACGCGCATGCCGAAGTACGAAAGCGCTTGCGCGGTCCACGGTCCTGCGGCTATCACGAGCCGGCCGGCTCGATAGCGCTCGCCTCCGGCCTCGACTGTGATTTCGCCATCCGCGGCGCGGACGTTCGTTACCGGCGTGCGCTCGAGCAACGTCGCTCCGTGCGCCGCCGCCGCGCGCTGATGCGCGGCCGTCGCACGCATCGCCGCCACCAGGCCGCCGTCGGGCTGAAACAGGCCGTGGATATCGTCGTCGATCTGCCACGCCGGCCAGCGCCGGCGAATCTCCGCGGCGTCGAGGCGCTCGAACGGCACGCCGCACGAACGCATCGACTCCGCGTAGGGCTCGAGCGGTATCGCGCCGTCGCGGGGACGGATGTCGAGGCCGCCCGTTTTGAAAACCACGCGTTCCCCGGCGTCGCGCTCGAGCGAATCCCACGCCGCATACGCCTCCTTCGCAAGCCGCACGTACGTGGGAGAAAAGTACGAGTAGCGGATGATCCGCGACTGGTCGTGCGACTCGCCGCGCGCGTGGCCGAACTCGAACTGCTCGAGCCCCAACACGCGCGCCCCACGCTTCGCCAGCCAATAGGCCGCGCCGCTCCCGATGCCGCCCAGGCCGAGCACGATCACGTCGTACTCCTTCATTTGAGGAGGCCTGAGATGTAGCGGCGGATGTCGAGGCTCGCGTCTTCCATCGGCGCGTAGTAACCGCGCTCGAAGCGTCGCGACTGCATGCCGGCCTGCACGCCCTCGCAGACGCGCCAGTCCTGCGTGTTGACGAGATCCCAGAACTCGGCGACGTCGGACGCATCGAAGCTCGGCTTTGCGATCTCGCTCGGATGGAACAGAAGATCGCACACGACCGTCGTCTGCGCAGGCCCGCGGGGCCAGAGCGAAAACGCCGCGACGTGATCGGCGGAGAGGCTCAGCATGAAGTTCGGATAGATCAGCTCCCCCTTGTGGCGCTGCTTCTCGTCGGCGCCGAGCGTCGCGAACGCCGCTCGATCGCTCGTGCCGCTCGCCGTAAACGTCCATGCGCCCTCGCGGTACGGGATGCCGTCTCCCAGTCGAGACCCGAGCCGCCTTGCCGCTTGAATGCCGGGACGACGCGGCAGAGCTCGGGGTGAACGCCCGCGCAATGGTAGCACTCGTTGTAGTTCTCGAGGAGCACCTTCCAGTTCGCGGCGACGTCGTAGCGGATGGAGCGCGCGATGCGCAGCCCCGAGAGCGGATAGCGCGACAGTCGCTCGGGAACCGCGCCGAGCTGCGCGGCCAGCGTGGCGCCCGAGGCCTCCGCCGTTTCGGGCGAGAGGTGGAGGAAGACGAAGCCGCCCCACTCGTCCACGCCGACGCGATGCAGCCGGCGCGCCTCCGGCGGTACGTCGTCGGCCGCGACGAACGGCGACGCGACGAGCCGGCCGTCGAGCGCATATGCCCAGGAGTGATACGGGCAGCGAATCGCACCGCGCACGACGCCGTCGCCGCAGAGCAGCCGGCTGCCGCGGTGGCGGCACAGATTAACGTGCGCTCGCGGCGCTCCGCGGTCGCGGATGAGGATGACGCTTTCGCCGGCCACGTCGAGCACGCGATAAGCGCCGTCCTCCGCGAGCTGCTCGCGTCGGCCTACGTAAAACCACTGGTCCCAAAAAATGGCGCGCTGCTCGCGGGCGTAGAACTCTGCATCCCAATACGCTGCGCGGGGAAGTGAAGGCTCAAGGGCAAGATTTTCCGAAGGTTTCATCGCTGCATTTGCCAAAAAGCCAAACAAACTGCTGCCGAACGGGCCATTTTAGTCAAATATTGAGGAACCCCTTGCCATGAAAACGTTCGTTAAGCCGAACGTCGGTGCCGGCGCAAAAACGTTGGACGCTTCGTGGTACACGTCTCCCGAGATCTTTGCCGCCGAACGGCAGCGCGTCTTCGGACGCGAGTGGCTGTGCGTCGGGCGCGAAGAGTCGCTCGCACGCGCCGGTGACTTCTTCACCGTCGCGCGCGCCGGAGAGAGCCTGATCGTCACGCGCGACGCCGCGGACCGCGTGCACGCCTTCTTCAACGTGTGCCGGCATCGCGGCACGCGCATCTGCGAGCGCGACTCCGGGCACTTTGCCGGCTCGATCCAGTGCCCGTATCACGGATGGACGTATGGACTCGACGGCGCGCTGAAGGTCGCGCGCAACATGGCCGACGTACCCAACTTCGAACGCAGCGAGTATCCGCTCAAAGAGGTCGCCGTCGCCCTGTGGGAGGGCTTTGTTTTCGTTTCCCTGGACCCGCGATCCGAATTCGCCGACGCGTTTGCGCCGTTGATCGGGCGTTTCGCGCGCTGGAACATCGGAGGGCTGAAGACCGCGCGCAGTCTCACCTACGATGTCGCGTGCAACTGGAAGCTCATCTTCTTGAACTATTCGGAGTGTTATCATTGTCCGCTCGTCCATCCTCAGCTCGATAAGCTGTCGCCGTCGGACAGTGGGCGCAACGATCTCTCGGAAGGGCCGTTCCTCGGCGGCTACTCGGAGATGCGCCAAGAAGGAACGAGCCTGACCGTGAGCGGCCACAGCTCGCGGCCGCCGCTCGGTACCGTTTCCGGCGAGGAGCTCGGACGCGTCTACTACTATACGATCTTTCCGTCATTCATGTTGAGCACGCATCCCGATTACGTGATGGTGCACTACGTCGAGCCGCTCGCCGCCGGCCGCACGCGCGTGGTTTGCGCGTTCCTCTTCGATCCGGCCACGATGGCGGACCCGGGGTTCGACCCGAGCGACGTCGTCGAGTTCTGGGACGTGACGAACCGGCAGGACTGGCACGTCAACGAGCTCACGCAGCTGGGTTTGAGCTCGCGCGCCTACTCGCCGGGGCCGTACTCCAACGCCGAAGGACTGTTGAGCGCGTTCGACCGTCATTACCGCGCGGTGATGGAGGCCTAAGACGCTCGGGCTGCTGTTCGCGGCCGGCTTCGCGTTGCCGGCGCTGCAGAATCTGGCCTGGCGCAACATCGGGCCCGCCGTGGCCGGAGGCCGCGTCTCGGGCGTCGCCGGTACCGATGCGAACCCCAACCTGTACTATTTCGGCGCGGCCGGCGGCGGCGTGTGGAAGACCACTAACGGCGGCCTAACCTGGGGCGACGTCTGGCCGCGCGCCGCCGTCGGCGCAATCGGCGCCGTCGCGATCGATCCGCACGACGAAAACACCGTGTGGGTCGGCACGGGCGAACCGAACGTGCGCAACGATGCCTCGTACGGCGACGGCGTGTGGGTCACGCACGACGGCGGAAAGAGCTGGCGCAACGCCGGGCTGCGCGACACATGGGCGATCGCGCAGATCGTCGTGGATCCGCGCGACCAGCGGCGCGTTTGGGTTGCGGCCGTCGGCAATCCCTATCGCGACAGCGCCGCTCGGGGCGTCTATCGCACGACCGACGGCGGCCGCACTTGGCGGCGCACGCTGTATCTCGGACCGTCGAGCGGCGCGTCGGACGTCGCGATCGATCCACGCAATCCGAGCGTCGTGTTCGCGGGACTCTGGCAGTTTCGGCGGCAGCCGTGGACGTTCGAAAGCGGCGGTGCCCGCGACGGACTGTTCAAGTCGACGGACGGCGGAGCGACGTGGCGTCGCCTGCGCGGGAACGGGCTTCCGCGCGGCGATATGGGCCGCATCGGCCTCGCCGTCGCGGGCCGGCGCGTCTACGCCGTGATTCAATCGAAAGACGGCGTGCTGTGGCGTTCCGACGACGCCGGCTCGCACTGGCGCTTGATGACGCGCGATACGCTCGTAAATCAGCGGCCCTTCTACATGAGCCGCCTGGCCGTGGATCCGTCCGATCCCAACCGCGTCTTCTTCTCTTCCGAAGACCTGATCGAAACGCGCGACGGCGGGAGGACGTTCGCCGACGTCGAGACCGCCGTGCACCAAGACCATCACGGTCTGTGGATCTCGCGCGACGGACGGCGCATCATCGAGGCCGACGACGGCGGCGCGCCGATCTCGACCGACGGCGGAAAGACGTGGGACTGGCGCTATAACGTCGCGATCGCGCAGATCTACCGGCTCGGCTACGACGAACAAAATCCGTATCGCGTCTGCGGCGGAATCCAAGACAACGACTCCTATTGCGGCCCGTCGGACTCGCTGAGCCCGCTCGGCATCGAGAACTCCGACTGGCGCGACGTCGGTAACGACGGCGACGGCTCGTGGGTGTGGCCGCAGCCCGGCGATCCGTCCTCGATTTGGAACGTCGGAGTCAACGAGCTCAACGGCCAGCTCGGCATCTATGACATGGGCTCGCGTCAGAACTACGACGTCACGCCGGACGCGACCGATACCAACGGGCGCGCACTCGCGGGCCTGGCCTTCCGCTCGAACTGGGAGGCGCCGATCGCCTTTTCCACCTTCGACGGAGTTTATCCCGAGCGGAGTCGAGGGGCTCAGGGTGACAAAGTGGTCGCATACTACGGCGCGAACGTGCTGTTCGAGACGCGCGACCTCGGCCGCACCTGGTCGCAGATCAGCCCCGACCTCACGCGCAACGACGCGAGCAAACAACAGGTCGCGGGCGGACCGATCAACACCGACGTGTCGGGAGCAGAGTTCTACGACACGATCTTCGACATCGCGCCGTCACGGCGCGATCCGCGATGCATCTGGGTAGGAACCGACGACGGCCTGGTGCAGCTGACGATCGATGGCGGATCGCATTGGCAGAACGTGACACCGCCTCACGTCGCGCCGTGGGGGCGCGTCGACACGGTCGAGGCCTCGAGCTTCGATACCCGCCGCGCGTACGTCGCCATAGATCGTCACGTCATGGGCGACCCGCGCCCGTACGTGCTCGTGACCGATGACGCGGGCGCCACGTGGCGCTCGATCGTCACCGGATTGCCGAGCGATCAATACGTGCACGTCGTGCGCGAAGATCCCAGCAATCCGAACGTGCTATATGCCGGGCTCGAGCAGGGCGTCTGGTTCTCGCTCGATCGCGGCGCGCAGTGGCGCAGCCTTCAGTTGAATATGCCGTCGGTCGCCGTGCACGACCTGCGCGTACAGCCGCAGCGGCACGACCTACTCGTCGCGACGCACGGCCGCGGATTCTGGATCCTCGACGACGCCGGCGCGATCGCGGGCCTGCGCAGAGCCGCCGATGCCGGCGCGCCCGCGCTCTTTGCGCTGCGTACGGCATACACGTGGTACCGCTGGTGGACGAGCGCCTACGGAACGCATCCCGACGAGTGCTGCGTCGCGGCCGGATCGTACAGCGGCGAGGATCCCGCGGAGGGCGCAGCGATCACGTACTATCTTCCCTCGCCGGCGCACGCGCGGATCGACGTGTTGGATTCGAGCAACCGGCGCGTTCGCTGCCTCGAGGCACCGGGTGGGCCGGCGTGCAGCGAACCGCGTGGGACCTCACCGAGACGCCGCCGGTCGCATGGCTTTCGGCCCGCGACTGGAACCGCGGCGGCGCGGGAGCCACCGTCGTGCCCGGACGCTACACGGTGCGGCTTCAGGTTGATAACGTCGTTGCCGAGCAGACGCTCGAGGTGCGGCCCGATCCGCGCGCCGCCTGGACACAGGCGCAGTATGTCGCGCGCTATGAGTTCGTGAAGTCGCTGGATGATGAGCTGTCGGCGATCGACGTCGCGCTCAACCGATTAGACGCTATCTCACGCGCTCCTTCGACTGCGGCGCTTGCGCGCCTCCGCTTCAGGATGACAAAAAGATGTTCACCTCTGGTGTCGTGAACTCGGAGGACGATCAGCTCATGCCGGACCGCCTGCGCGAGCGTCTGACGATTCTGCAGGGCGTGATCGCCCTCTCGCAGGGGCCGCCGTTGCCGCCGCACTATCGCGAGGCGGCGGCGATTCACGCGCAGTTCGAAACCGCGATGGGCGCCTATCGCGCTTTTTTGAGCGCGCACCATTTACCACCGGATCCGGACACGGGTGAATGCCGATGAAATTGAAGCACGTTACGCTTGCAATCATCCTCAGCGTCGCCGCGGCCCTGCCGGGACGTGCCGGAACGACGGGGGGTATCAGCGGCATCGTCTCGGGGTTCGGGACGGCGACGCCGCTCGCGGGCGTCGCCGTTACGGTGACGAGCCCCTCGCAGAGCGCGAGCACGACCACGGACGCGCGCGGACACTTCGCCTTCGTCTCCCTGGCGCCCGACGAGTACACGATCTCGCTGAAAAAAGCGGGCTACACGCCGGTTTCGTACGCGGGCATCTCCGTGTTCGCGGACGCGCAACAGACGCTCACGCTCACGATGCGCGTAGCCCTCAAGACGATCGCGAGCGTCACGTCGCGCAGCGCGTCGAGCCTCGTGCGGCCGGGCACCACCGCCGACCTCTACTCGGTCAACGCCGCGCAGCAGGAGCGCACGGCGGTGCTCGGCGGCGGCGGCTCGCTCAACAGCGCGTACTCGGCCATCGCCTCGGTGCCGGGCGCGTACGTCCCGGCCAACCAGAACGGCTACCTACAGGCCGTGCACGTGCGCGGCGGCGACGCGTACGAGGTCGGCTACGAGTTCGACGGCATCCCGATCAACCGCGCGTTCGACAACTTTCCGTCGGGCTCGCTGTCGTCGCTGGGTCAGCTCGAGCTGCAGGTCTACACCGGCGCGACGCCGTCCAACGCCGAGGCGCAGGGCCTCGCCGGGTTCGTCAATCAGGTCATCAAGAACGGTACGTTTCCCGGCTACGCGACGATCGACGCGAGCGTCGGCACTCCCACGTTCTATCACAGCCTCAACGTCGAGGCCGGCGGCGCGACGCCGGATCGCGAGTTCTCCTATTACGTCGGCATCGGCGGCTACAATCAGGACCACCGCTACGTCGATCAGTTCGGCGGGGCGGCATATACCAACGAGTTCGGACAGCTCATCGGGGTCTGTCCGGCGCCGAACTCATTGGCAAAGACCGTCTTGCCGTCGTGCTACACCAACGGATCGCCCAACGTCGGCCTCAACGGCACGCCCGGATGGATCCTCGGGCCGACCGGTTTCGGCACGATCAACGCGGCCAACGTCGCGACTCGCACCGCGGTCGCGAACTTCCACATCGCGATTCCGCACAAGAACGACGGCCTCCGCGACGACATCCAGCTGCTCTACGACAACGACGAGATCTTCACGACCTTCCTGAGCTCGGTCAACGACGAAGGCTACAACAATTGGATCAACACCGTCGGCGCATTTCCGCCGTACTATCTCGATAGCTTCCAGTATCGCGGTCAGCTCGGATCGTTCTTGCCGGCGAATCCCGCGTCGCTCGTCACCCCCTACCTGTATCCCTCGTCGCCGCCGCATCCGCTGTTCGGGGCCATCCCGGACCCGTGGAACCAGCGCGATCGCGGCTACAACGGGCAGGCCATCGTCAAGCTGCAGTATCAGAAGAACTTCAGCTCCAGCGCGTTTTTGCGCGTCTACGGCTACACGTATTATTCGGACTGGATCGAGAACGGCCCGATGATGTCGCTCCAGCCGTACGCCTACTACGACTCGGGCGACTATGAGATCAACAACCACACGCGCGGAGTCAGCGTCTCCTTCACCGATCAACTGAGCCCGCAGAACCTGATCGAAGCCGAGGGCTCGTACACGACGGCCAGCGGCGCGCGCATCTACGGCGAGCAGATGTTCGGCTACGCCGACAGTTTCGCCGTGCTCGTCAACAAGAACAATCCCAACAGCGGGACGTGCTACGCGCTCGCCGGTTCCAAGAGCACATACACCACCACGCCGACGACGTGCAGTGACGGCGGGGCCAGCGGCGTCGTCTACGGCAATACGCTGCCGACCTTCGCGTCGCTTTCGAGCATCTACGGCGGGACGCCGCTGCCGAACCTCTCCGGCGTGACGTGCGGCGGCGGCCCGTGCGGCTTCTACGTCGTCGAGAACGGGGCGTACGGGCTGAACAACACGGTCACGCCGTACTTCGCGGGATACTCGCTCACCGACGAGTGGCGTCCCAACGATCGGCTCTTCATCAACGCCGGCATCCGCGTGGACAACTACAGTTTCGTCGGCGCGAACACCCTCACCGGGCCGGCTCGCGCATTCTGGTTCAACGCCTTCAACCAGGACACGTGCTACGACACGCAGACGCTCACGCTCGTCGATCGCAGCAACCTCGTCGGCGGTTCGTGGAGCACCAACTCGCAGAAGCCCTGTTCGGCGTTCGGGAGCCAATACGTCAACGCGAACCTGCAGAACGTCCCCGGCGCCTTCGACTACAACATCCCACAGCCGCGCTTCGGCGTGACGTACACGGTGAGCCCCGACACGGTCCTGCGGGCCAGCTATGGCCGCTACAACGAGCAGCCCAGCTCGGCCTACGAACAGTACAACGCGCTCCAGCAGAATCTGCCCGATACGCTCGCGCAGTTTTATCCGCTCGGGTTCACGAGTCCGGGGCACGAAGTCGCGCCCTCGGTCTCGTACAATAGCGATCTCTCGATCGAGCATCACTTCAAAGGCACGGACATGTCGTTCAAGCTGACGCCGTTTCTGCGCCAGACCCAGAACCAGGTCGAGAACTTCTACATCAACTACGTCACGGGGCTGACCTCCGGTCTCAACGCCGGGTACCAGACCTCCTCGGGCTTCGAGTTCCAGTTCGACAAGGGTGACTTCAGCCGCAACGGCTTCGCGGGTCAGCTCTCGTTCGCGTACACGTACGCGACCGTAAAGTACGGCACCCTGCCGAACGGCACGACCGTGATATCGCCGATCAATGCCGGGATCGCGGGATACAACGCGTATACCGCCGCATGCGCGGCGGGCGGGAGCGCGTACGGGAAGCGGCAGTTCGGCGAGCTGATGTGCGGGACGACGACCAACGGAAAGCCGCCCGCTCCGTGCTACACGAAGAAAGGCATCCCCGCTCCGAACTGCCCGGCGGACAGCATCGCGAACCCGTACTGGCGTTCGCCGGCGTTTTCGCTGTTCGATCCGACGGCGTCGTACCTGCCGTTTTCGATCTTCCCGGGTCCGATCGGGTCGGGGGTCAACGCGTACAATTATCCCTACGTCGCGACGCTGCTGCTCAACTACAAGCACGACAAGTTCACGATCACGCCGTCGCTGCAGTTCGTCGCGGGCAACCGGTACGGCGCGCCGCTGACCACGGCCGGCATCGATCCGGCGTCGGGATGCGGTCCGCCGCTGCCGGGATCGACGAAGGGCGATCCGCGCTATCCGTACGGCGCGGCGGGCGGAGGACCATTCAACGCCGACGCGTCGAAGTGCGCGGCGTCGCTCTCCATTCCCGATCCCTACACCGGCCAGTTCGACGCGATCGGCGCGTTCCGCGAGCCGGCACAGCTGCTCGGCCACTTGCAGATCGGTTACGAGCTCTCGCCGCGCGTGAGCCTCACGCTGACGCTGGCGAACTTGCTGCAGACCTGCTTCGGCGGCCAGCACACCGCGTTCACCTACTACTGGAGCAATCAGACGTGCCTGTACACCAACCTCATCGGCGGCCCCACGACGCCGCCGGTCGGCAACGCCTACAATCCCGGAGCGAACGTGCAGACCTTCCTGCGGTATCCCTACGAGCCGTATTTCGGAACATACAACGATCAGACCAGCTCGCTCAACACTCCGTTCAACGCGTACTTCAGCGTGAAAGTAAAGATTTAGGGTGAAGTACGATGCGATCGTCATCGGCGCCGGCCACAACGGGCTGGTCACGGCCTGCTATCTCGCGCGGGCGGGATGGCGGGTGCTCGTGCTGGAGCGCCGCTACATCGTGGGTGGCGCCTGCGTCAGCGAGGAGATCTTCCCGGATTCAAGGTCTCGACGGCGGCCTACGTCAACAGCCTGTTCCGGCCGGAGATCATCGCGGATCTGCGGCTGCACGAGTTCGGCTTCGACGCGATCGAACGCAACCCGGCGTCCTTCTCGCCGTTCGAGGATGGCCGCTACCTGATGCTGGGTGCCGGCGTCGCGAACGACGTCGAAGAGATCGCGAAGTTCAGCCGGCGCGACGCCGAGAACTATCCGAAGTACGAGGCGATGCTCGAACGGGTGGCGTCGGTCGTCGAGCCGACGCTGACGCAGGTCCCGCCGAACCTCGTCCGCCCGAGCCTCGGGCAACTGCTGGAGGCCGGAAAGATGGGCCGCGCGCTGCAGCGTCTGGGTCCGGGCATGGGCGAGGCCGTCGAGGTGCTGACCGGCGCCGCGCGTCCGATTCTCGACCGCTGGTTCGAGTCGGAAGAGCTGAAGGGGACGATCGCGACCGACGCGATCATCGGCGCATTCATGGCGCCCTCGATGCCGGGAACGGCGTACGTCCTGTTCCACCACGTCATGGGCGAGACGAACGGCAAGCGCGGCGTGTGGAGCTACGTGCGCGGCGGCATGGGCGGACTCACCCAGGCGCTCGCGGCGGCGGCGACGGCGCTCGGCGTCGAGATTCGCACGGAGGCGGAGGTCGCCAAGATTTTGACGCGCGGCGGGCGCGTGACCGGCGTCGCGCTGCGCGACGGCGACGAATTCCAGGCGCGCCGCGTCGCGAGCGGCGTCGACTGTCACGTGACGTTCGAGAAGCTGATCGACACCGGCGGAGCTTGCCCCGGAGTTCAGCGCGGCCGTGGCGCGGATTTCCTATAGCAGCGCGTCGTGCAAGATCAACGTCGCGCTCGAGCGGCTGCCGAGCTTCAGCGCGCTTCCCGGACACGAGCCGGGACCGCAGCATTTCGGCACGGTGCACCTCTGCCCGGATCAGGACTTCATCGAGCGCGCCTACGACGACGCGAAGTACGGTCGCTTCTCGCGCGAGCCCGTCGTCGAGTGCACGATGCCCTCGTCGCTCGATCCGACGGTCGCGCCAGCGGGCAAGCACCTGATGTCGATATTCACGCAGTATGCGCCGTACCGGCTCGCGGACGGCGAGTGGACCGACGCGCGGCGCAACGAATACGCCGATCGCTGCTTCGACATCGTGGAACGTTACGCGCCCGGATTCAAAGACTCCGTGATCGATCGCCAGATTCTCACGCCGGTCGACCTGGAAGAGACGTTCGGCCTGACCGGCGGGAGCATTTTCCAAGGCGCGATGCCGCTGCATCAGCTCTTCGCTTTTCGTCCCATTCCGGGATTCGCGAGCTACGCGACGCCAATTCGCGGGCTCTATCTGTGCGGCGCGGCCGCGCATCCGGGCGGCGGCGTGATGGGCGCCGCCGGCTGGAACGCGGCCCGGGTGATGCTGCAAGGCTAATGTGTGATTGGAAGGCGTTACGCGACTCGCCGATAAGAGAGGATCTGTCATGAGCGCTCAGCCACTCGAGGCTCGCCTGGCTCACGTAGAAGGCGCTTTCCTCCAGGTCGATCGTCGCCTCGACTCCTTGGAGCGCAGGCTCGAATCGCTCCAGAGCGCCATCGAGTCGCGTTTCAACTGGCTGATCGGCATTGTGGTGACGAGCTGGGTCTCGACGATCGTAACGGTTCTCTTTCACCGCTAGAGGCGCCCCATGGATAGCGACAGATTTCCGTACCCCGACGATGATGACGATGCGATCGCGCCCGACGTCGCGCCCCGCCGCGACCAGCCGATCGATCCCGCCGAAGCCGTGCGGCGCGAGCAGCAGAAGTACGGCGAGAGCAGCCTCGACGAAAACCGCGACGACCAGCTAGATGAACATCACGGCCAGGTCGACGACATCGTGTAACCTGCAATTTCGGGATAGCAGGCGGGCTCCGCTCCTCCTACACTAGACGCTGGGAGGAAATCATTGTGAAACGTCTTGCTATTTCAATCGCCTGCGGCGTCGCCGTCCTGGCGACGTCTGCCGCGCCCGCGGTCGCGAGCCCGCCGAACGTGACCGGGACCTGGAGCGTTCAGCAGACCGGCGCGAACGGATCGAGCACTTCTACGATCACGTTGACCCAGTCGGGCAACGGCATCGTCGGCAGCAACGCCAGCAACGGCAACGGCTTCACCGGCACGTTCGTCACCGACGGCCAAATCAACGGCAAGTGGCACGGGCCCGGCGGCGCCGGCTGGCTGACCGTCTACGTGAGCGCGAACGGGCACAGCTTCAACGGCACGTGGGGCTACAACGGGCGCGCCGCAAACGGGTCGTTCGTCGGCAACAAGGTGCTGCCGCCGTCGCCGATCACCGCCGCCGGAGCGTGGCACGTGACCGGCGCGGGCGGCCCGGGCGGTTTCATCGGATTGATGCGCTGCACGCAGTCGGGTCCGTCGGTGGTCTGCCACGCCGGAGCCATCCTAATCAACGGCAAGTTCCGGACGAAGGACAAGGTACGCGCGACCTGGACCGGCCCCAACGGCAGCGGCTGGTTTGCGTTCTGGTTCAACGACGACAACAACAGCTTCAATGGCACGTGGGGCAACGGTAAGGACACGACCCCGGCGGTGGGCCGCGTCGTCGGGCAGCGTTCGCTGGGCGGCTAAGCGAAGTCTTCGGTTACTGCAAGCACCGGTGTCGCCATTGGCGACGCCGGTGTTTTACTTTGACTCTTGCAAAAGCTGCTGGATGTCGATACCGCGCTTGACGGGCCAGAGCAGGCTCCATGAGACGCGCAGCGTCGTCTGCGGCGCGGTAAGCGGACGCGTAACGTTCGTGTAGTACAGCACGCTCAGCTGCATCAGCTGCCCGTCATTTTTGAAGGTCCTGGAGACGCCGCCGCCGACCGGAACCGTCCACTTGTTCTGCGCTAGCGGTCCAGTTCGCGGTAATGACCGGCGCAGACGATATCGCCCATCCGCCCTTCAGGTTGTAGTTGGCGAACGGCTGGATCAGAAAGGTACTCACGTTCGGGCGGTCCGGTAGACCGGCGACCGACCAGAGCTGGGTGACGAGCGCGCCTATCACCCAACTCCCAGGCATGATGAGCGCGACGGCATCGGGACCGGCGGACCACTTGCCCGTACCGAGCGTGTTCGGAGTCGCGGTCGGAAACTGAAAGATCGGTCCCACCGCCCAGATGAGCTGACCCGGCTTCGTCTTGGGCGCGAAGAAGAGCTGCTCTTGCACGTCGCTCAGCCCAAACGTCGATGGGCATCCCGCGGGCGAAGCGCACACTCCCGGCGCAGCAAACGACGGCTGATTCAGGACGGGGATGATCGTTCGCGCGATCAGGTTCATGCTCCGGCTCAACATGATCGGGACGACCGGCTGCACGTTGAGGTTGTACTGGAAACGCGTGTAGGGGCCGACGCCGTAGTTGAAGTTGTTCTGAAACGGGAAGACCGTGATGTTACCGACCGGGTTTTGCGACGTCTTGATGACCGCGAGGCGAAGCGCTTCCTGCTGGGCCGGCGTCAGCTTGCTCGCGTCGAAGCCGCCCGTGTCGGCTGCGCCGGGAGTCGGCGTGGCTTGCGGCGCTTGCGTGGCTTGCGCGACGACCGCGGCGGTTGCGGCGAGAAGCACCGTAGTAAGCTCCTATAGGTTGAACGTATAACCCAGGAGCGGACCGTACATCGAGAGCTTCTGAACGTGCGAGATCGGCGCGAATCCAGTATAGCTTAGCGTCGCGGTAAAGCACGAGAGCGATTGACCGTGATTGAACGTGTAACCCGCCCCGGAATAGGCTTGCCACGTTTGATTGCCGAGTTGCCGATCCCGCTGCCCACGTCGCCATAGTAGGGCACGTAGAAATGGCCATCGCCGAAGTATGCCTTTCCGCGCAAGCCGAGGATCACGTCTTGGGCGATGTCCGCCGTCTAGCACCGAGCCCGACTTAGTAAACGGACGCCGCCGCCCAATGGTGGCCGTATAGTCGACCGACACGTTTAGTGGATACTCGCGCATGCCGGTAAAGACGCTCAGATCCGCGTCGTGGCCCCTGGCGACGGTGAAGCCCGCCGCGGCCTCCCAGATCGATTCGCGCAGGTGGGCGTTGGTGCTGAGGCTGACCGGGACTTGAAGCCTGCCGAACCGGCCGGTGAGCGTCGCCGAAGCCGAAGCACTCACGAGGCGTTCACGTAGATGTAGTCGCCGAAAATATCGATGCCGCCCTTGCGCGCGTCGAACGCGAACATCGCGGCGGAGTTGAGTTTTGGCAGATAGGTAACGGGCGGCACCTGCGCGCTGGTCTGCCGCGTTCCGCCCGAGCGGCGCGGCAGGCTCGGGATCGTGAATTGAAAGGTCCCGCCGACGGTCGGCGCCCAGAGATACGGCGCGGCCAAGATATGGAGCCGCCCGTCATACTCCCGGTCCATAAACGTTGGGCTCGCCGCGGGCGCCGGCGTCGCCGGAGCCGGCGTTTCTTGGGCGATCGCTTTTGCCATCACGACCAAACCCGCGCACGCCAGTAGCGGCGCGACGGCACAAAACCGCTTCATCACGTTGATCGAATTCATACAGCCCTTTCGGGCTCGATTGTACCGGCGGGCGGCTCGGCCGGTCTATCCCAAAGGCGCAAAAGTCCGGTTCTTGCATTTCTGGGATAAGTTTCCCGGGATACTGCGGATACAATGTAGTTGGTGTGAACAAACCGCTCTATGCCGCGCGCATCGGCGAGTCTCACCGCCTCGCCGACGGCGTCACCTACGCCGCACTCCTGAATCGCATCATGGAGTTTACGATTCGTGCGGCGCTCGCGCGCTCGGTCGACGAATGCGAATGGGAACATGACGAGCTGAGGCGCAGAGGTCTGGGCGCAATCCAAATCTTCCGCGATGGTAAAGCGATTTGGGCCGATTCGGCTGCGTTCGAAGAGGAGCTAGCCGAGGCCCGGCGCGAGCGGATCGAGGAGCGTTTCACCGACGCGAACGAGGCCGCCCCGGCGCTTTACGAGCGCATCGACGATGACCTGCGCGTCCGCTGGCGTGCCGCGGGATACCAAACGCCGAGCCTTGCGACCGACATGAAAAGGATCTTCGCCGAACTCGAAAGGGAAGCGGCGGAGCGCGCTGAAGTCGCACGAGACAGCTTGGTCGGCGAGCTTCTGCGGGAGCTTTCGGCCGGACCTTCCTGACCTCTCCCCACGGCTTTTTTTCTCTCACGCGGAGTCCATGGCTTCCGTCATGAAATTGCGAGTCTTCTCACCTCCTCGAGCACGCCGCCAAAGGAACGTACGAACCTGAAACGCTGGCGTGGGCGCAGCTCGAACCCGGCAATTTCGAGGTGCGCTACGGCTTCGTGGATGCGGGCCCGCTGCGGCTCGCCCTGCGTAAGTTCAACGTCGGCTTCAGGGGTGAGGCGCAGGTGGCAAAGGTAAAATCGGTGATCGGCATCGTCGCCGATCCTCGGACGCGCGCTCGCTGGTTCGGAAACAAGATGGACGCGAGAAGCATTTTCTCGAGCTCCGGGTTCGTGGAGCTCACGACGTCGGGGCGTGGGTCGTTCTATACCGTCAGCATCGACCGGCAGTCGCTCGCGAATGGGTTCTCTCGCGCCCCGGATGCGCTCGCCCTGCTCGACAACGTGCAGCCCACGAAGGTATCCGAGAATCCCATTCTCGCTTGCCGCATGCGAACGCTGCTAAATCGCGCCTTTTCGACGCAGCGCGCGCTCCCGCAACGGGGCATTTACGGGATGCTGATTCCGTTGCTGGCGTCGGCGATGGACCCCGGCGAAGATCACGCCGTCGAGCCGTCAAAGTGTCTCAATCGTCGCCTCGCCGCCGTTCGTCTCTGCGAAACCTATATGCGCGATCACGTGGACGCTACGCTTACGCTGCTCGACTTGAGCCAGGTCTCAGGCATGCGCTCCCGGTCGCTGATCAATGCCTTCGAGGCGGTGACCGGGCACAGCCCCATGGACTATCTCAAACGCCTCCGGCTCAACAGCGTTCACCGCACGCTCCAGCGAGCCGACCGCGACGCCATCCGGATCATCGACGTGGCGACCGACTGGGGCTTCTGGCACATGGGTCACTTCACGACCGACTACCGGATGATGTTCGGAGAGACGCCTTCGCAAACGCTGCTGCACTAGGTCTGCATGACATCGTTGGGAATCGTGCGAAAAGCTGCGCAGGTTGCAGCATCTTACGCAGATTCACCCGTGGCTAACGCTCGGCGTGATTGCGAGCACGGCGGCCACCGACGCGGTCTACGTTTTCTTCACAGCGTCCGTCTCGAGCCGCAGGCGCATCTCGGCGGCGACGTGGAGCAGCGTGTGGTATCTGCTCTCGTCGTTCGCCGTGATCACGTACACGCGAGATTGGACGTACGTAATCTTCGCCGCGCTGGGCTCGTGGATCGGCGCATACTTTTCGATGTCGCTGCTCCACCCGCCGTCGCGTCAGACGCCGGCGCCGGTCGCTCCGCCAATGGAGTAGTTAATCAGACAGTGCCTCGGCCCACTCGCGGACAACCCAGTGTAAGACGACGCCGTTGAGCACGAACGGATCGCCCTGCGCAAACCGCTCCGCCGCTTCGCGCGTCGTGAAGATGCCCATCGCGCCTTCGTGCGGGTTCGCGAAAGGGCCGATCATCAGCAGCGACCCGTCCGCGGCGAACTCCTGCCAGCGGGCGCGATGCGCCTCCGCGTGGAGCGGAGCCTTTTCCAGCACATCGGGCGACGACTGATAGTAGAGCACGTATTTCACGCTACTGCTCGCGCGTGAAGTCGCCCGGGACGCTGAAAACAGGATCGTTAGCGGCTACCGGGCGCAGGTTGCCGCGCTCGCTGACGAACGTCGCGCCGCCTTCCGGACCGCCTCCGATCGTTGCCGCCTGATACATCGCGAACTTTCCGCGCGGCAGCGGCGGACCCGACTGCTTGATGCTGAAGCGTGAATCGACGCCCGCGAGTGCGAGCGCGCGCGTGAACCGCGCAAAGCCCCCGGTCATCGCCGTCATCGCCCGGGCCGCATCTGAAGGCGATCTCCCGTTAGCCGATGGGCTCGGACGCTCGCACGCCGACGACGGATTCGCGTAGCCGCTGTAGTACCCGACGAGATCGCCGTTGTACGACTGCGATTTTCCGGACGCGGTCGTCTCCTTGAAGCTCATGTCGGAGCTGAATCCGTTAGTCGGCTGGCCGCCGACGTTGCGCGCGCCCAGGGCGGTGTTCGCGATCGTGATCGCGATGCTCGTCACATCGTCGGTGGCGCGCGGTTGCGGCGCCCCTGCACCGCCGTCCCCGGAACTGGGCGCGGGCGACGCGTTCAGCGACTCGACGCGATAGATCTTGCGGCGCAGGTTGAGGGTAGTGATCGTGCCGGCGGCGCAGTCGAGGATCGTCGCCGTTTGCTCGGAGACCTGGTCTATGCGCTCCTTGGAGGCCGCGACGTAGTACCGCTCCGCGAACCCGTTCTGCAGCAGGGCTTGCAGGTGTTGCGCCATCGCCATGGCCTGCTTCATCTTGCCCATCATGCCGCCGCCCGTGGATTCCGGCGGCGGAGCGACGGTTGCAGCCTGCGCGTAGTCTTGATCGAACGAACCGGGCTGCAGCGTCGCAGCGTCGCCGCTCCGCGAAAACTTGGTGACCGAGTCCCAGGCCAGCCCATTGGGTGCCCCTAACGCCTGCGGCACGGGCGCGATCGCGGCAAAGATAATGACTGCGGCAAGGGTGGCGCCGGCGAGACGATTTCGATGCATCGTCGCGCAGGTTTCGTTGGACCAAGGCACCACCCTGCTCGAGCGCCGTCGCTACATGCTTTGCATCTGCCCCATCGCGTTCAGATGGTAAGCCGCGGCGAGATCCTTCATCGCCGTCGTGAGGATCGCGTGATACTGAGCGTCCGCCGCCAGCCCGTATTTCTTGTCGATATCGAGCATCACTTGAACGTGAATCGGGTGCGAGACCGCGCGATCGAGCATGACCTCGACGTTATAGCCTTCGCCGGTCTGTCCCGCGGCCCAGAGCGCGCCCGCGAGCTCAGGCCCGTTCTTCGGATCCGGGTCGGGCTTGCTGGGAAGGGCGACTTTCTTCGCCGTCACGATCTTCAGCGAATCGTCAACGACGAAGTCGAACGTCTTGAGAAACTGCGCCACCTGATCCTTGCCGTACTGCTTCGTGAGTTTGGCCACCTCGGCGTCGAAGTGCGAGCCCGCGAGCACCTTCAGCAGCCTCGCCGTGTCGAAGCTGCTCGGGCCGCCGCCGGCCTCGATCATCGACAGCGTAACTTGAAGCGCGGGCGCCCCCGTATAGACGCAGCACGAGCCGCTGAAGCGGGTCGGCTGATCGACCATGTCGGCCATCAATTTTGCCGACGCGATGCCGGTAAAAACCATCGCGAGGGCGACCGCGGCGAGAGCGGTCCATCGAACGTTCTTCATGAGTTCCTTTCCGAGCCGTAGCTCCGTAAGACTTAAGACTCGAAGGGAACGACCGAGACGATGCCCTGGATTGCTACTGGAGGCTGACCATCGCGATCGGCTTGCTGGTCGGCTGTTGCGAGCCTCCCTCGGGCTCGATGCTGACCGCGACGGCGGCCAGCGTCGTGGCCGCCTCGGGAAGGCGCACGATCGTCATGCCCGTCGACGCCGGCATGAACGTCTTTGACGGGGCCACGCTCTTCGCGCCTTTCGCCAGCGTCCAGGCCTGATAGACCTTGCCGCGCGGCGGCATCGGCATGTCGTGCATCGCGATGTAGATCCGCGGTCCGTGCATCAGCACCTCACCGTGTGCGAACGGGTGCCGCTGGGAATCGGGCGCCATGAAGTCGGCGATCGTTTGATTTTGCTCGGCAACCTGCGCGCGCTCTTGGTTGAGCCGACCGCTCAGTGAGAGATCGAAGGCGCCCGCGATGACCGCCAGCGCCAGACAGGCGGCCGCTGCGGCATACGCGGGCCGGGGCCGGCTCTGTCGCGGGCGCCGCACCTCGCCGCGCACGTGTTTCATGATGCGCGCCTTGAGCAGCGGGCTCGCCACGGCTGCGCCTGACTCGACGTCAGCGAAGGCCTCGGCGGAGTAGGCGACGGCCGTTACCGCCGGCTGCAAGAGCCGGTACTCGGCGCGGCACTCCGCGCAATCGCGCAGATGCGCGACCACCTGGGAGGCTTCGTGAGGCGGTAGCGCCCCGAGCGCGTACGCAGCCACGCTGTCCAGCATCTCATCGTGCGGCCTCATACGATGATCGCTCCCTCCAGGACGTTGCGCAATCGCCGCAGTCCGGTACGAATTCGGGTCTTCACGGTTCCCAGCGGAAGCCCGATTCGACGCGCGATCTCTTGGTGCGTTATGCCGCCGAAGAAGCCGAGCTCGATCGGCTCGCGCTGTTCCGGCGACAGTTGCGCCAGGGCTTCCCGGACGCGCGCGCTGTCCAGGTGGGCAATCGCGGCGTCCTCGAGCGTATCGTCCAGCGGCAGCGAGTCGGGGAACTCTCCTTCGTCGCGAACCCTGCGGGAGCGCACGACGTCGAGTGCGCGATTGCGTGTGACGCGTGCGATCCAGGCGCCAAAATTCCCGCCGCGAAAGAGCGCCGGGCTGTCCCAAACCTTCAGGAACACGGTCTGCGTGACGTCCTCGGCCGCGCTCGGATCAGAAAGCACGCGCAGCGCCAGCCCGTAGACGAGGCGATGATACCCGTCATAGAGCGCCTCGAAGGCAGCTGCATCACGGGCGCGCACGCGCTCCATGAGCCGGCTCGCGTCTTCCACCGCGGCAGCTTTCGCTGCAATCATCAGTCCGCACTTCCCCGTGAACGCTTCCGCGCGCCGATTGGATTGAAACCGCCGAGGCCCGCGACGCGTCGTACGGCGCATGGAGACAATCAAGGAAGTTCAGCGCCGTCAGTCACCGGGCGGCCGCCCGCAGCCCCTGGCGTTCCACGACGGGCTGCTCTGGATCGGATCCTGGGACACACACAAGCTGTACGGGATGGACGCGCGGCAATGGACGGTGGCGCGCGAGGTCGATGCTCCGGGCAGGCCGTTCGGGCTCGCATCCGTAGGCGGCGTGCTCCGCGTGGTCGTCGCGCTCGATGACGACGACCGCTATCTCTTTCGATTCACCCCCGAGCATGGATTCGATGCCGACAGCAAGACGCCGTGTCCCGACCTCACGGGATCGCACCTCGCCGCCGATGGCCTCACGCTCTACCTGTGCCAGCAGGGCAAGCACCGCATCCTCGAGCTCGACGATAGCGGGGCCGCCCGGCGCGACATCGCCCTGCCGACGCGCTGCGGCGGCTTCGCCTTCCGGGCGCGGGGCGACTGTCGTATGCTTTCTGCCGACGAGGAGTTCGACAATCTGACCTTCGCGCGCATCGACCTGAGCAAGAACGCGCCCGAAGCCGAACTAATCGCGCCGATCAACGCCGAAGCGCGCGCGCTCACGTTCGACGGCGATCTGTGGTGGACGAGCTACCGGGAAGAGAACGACGTCGTGGCGTTTACCGCCTAGATGAACGGATAGCGGATGAGGAAGTCCGCCGGCAGCCCCAGGCGCTTGAGGACTTCGACCTTGGCGCAGTCCAGGCACGAGCCGCCGCGACGCACGATAAGCTCTCCGTCATCCGCGACGAACGGGCTGTTGCAACGCGTGCACTGGTAGAGTTCGGCCATGTACTTTCCTTTCCACCATAGTTTACGCCGCTAAACGCAAATATGAAATTAGAGCGTTGTTAACGCAGCGAGGCGGAGACAATGAAGGCGAGTGCGGAGGCCGCTACGAGGGCGGTCACGACCCAGCCCGCAATTGCTAGCGGCAGGCCGATCGGCCGTCCCCGCATCGTCGCGCGATCGCGAGCAATCAGCAGCATAAATACCAGCGTAACCGGTGTCGCCAGACCCGCGGCGACGGAGACCCAATACAGCAGCGACATCGTTGGCACCGGGAGGAGTGCGAAAGCGCCCGCGAGAGCCAGCGACAGAAAGATGACCGTATAGAACGAGGTTGCCTCGCTAAACTTGTTCGCCAATCCCGCGCGCCAGCCGAAGGCCTGCGCCACGACATAACCGTTCGTGGAGGCGATCACGGGAATCGCGATCGCCGCCGACGCCAGCAGTCCGATGCCGAAGAAAATCTGATCCAGCGAGCCCGCCAATGGTCGTAGCGCGGCCGCGGCATCGGCAGCCGTTTGCACCGGAACGTGATGCGCACCCGAAGTCGCTGCCGTCGCGATCAAGATGAAGAGAAAGCTCGATCCGGCCACGAGCATTCCCGCTACGGCATCCGTCTTGACCGCGCGCAGCTGCGACGGCTCCGGTCGCCGCTCCGCAACCTCGATCGATTCCCAGAAGTAGACGTAGCTCGTCAGCGTCGTGCCGAGCAAGGCAATCGCCCCGCCCACAAAAACCGGCGAGAACTCGAAGTGCGGCACGAGAATCGCGTCGAGTACCTGTCCCCAGTCGGGCCGCGCCAAGATCGCGCTCGCGACGTAGCATAGGAAGATGAGCGTCAACGACGCCAGGATGCGCTCGATCCGCAGATACGACTTCGTCGCGAGCAGCCAGCCCGCGATTGCGACGATCGGAACGACAAAATAGTAGAACGGTTGACGAGTGAGCAGCGTCAAGGCTTGCGCGCCCGCCTGGACGTCGGCGCCCAGGGTGAACAGGCTGATCGGAACGATCGCCGACGCGGCAACCATCGCCGGCCCCCGGCCGAACGTCCGAGCAATGGCCTGCTGCAGGCTCATTTGCGACATCGTCGCGACCGATGCCGCGATAGCCTGGACGAGGGCGAGCATTGGGAGCAGCAAGACCACGAGCCACGCCAAACCGTAGCCGGTCGCTGCACCGACGACCGCGATCGCGCCCACCGTCGTCGGATCGTTGTCGGACGCACCCGAGACCAGCCCCGGGCCCAGGCCACGAACGAATCGGCGCCGCACGGTCATATGGCGGTATCTTAAGCGGTGTTATCGGCTCGCGCAACGTGCTTCACGTGCACTTTTAGGATAGTGGTGAGGCGTTTTTTTCGCTACACTTTTGTTCTCACTAGCGAAAGGACGCGTCTACATGCCCGATAAGAAACCCAATATCCTGATACTTTGGGGCGACGACATCGGCATCTGGAACATTAGCCGGTTCAGCAACGGCATGATGGGATACCGAACCCCGAACATCGACCGGGTCGCCAATGAGGGCGGCCTTTTCACCGATTACTACTCGCAGCAGAGCTGCACCGCCGGCCGCGCCTGTTTCATCTGCGGTCAGAACCCGATTCGGACCGGCCTAACGAAGGTCGGCATGCCCGGCGCAACGGTCGGACTGCAGAAAGAGGACCCGACCATCGCCGAAATGCTCAAGCCGCTCGGCTACGCCACGGGCCAGTTCGGCAAGAACCATCTCGGCGACCGCAACGAATTCTTACCGACGGTCCACGGTTTCGATGAGTTCTTCGGCAACCTGTACCACCTCAACGCCGAAGAGGAGCCCGAGCTTCCGGATTATCCGAAGGACCCGAAGTTCAAAGAAATGTTCGGCCCGCGGGGCGTGTTGGATTGCAAGGCTACCGACATCGACGACTCGACAGTCGACCCGCGCTGGGGACGCGTCGGAAAGCAAACGATCAAAGACACCGGTCCGCTTAGCAAAAAGCGCATGGAAACGGTTGACGAGGAGATCACCGCCAGGGCTCTTGCGTGGATGGAGAAGCAGGCCAAAGCCGACAAGCCGTTCTTCCTGCTGGTACAACTCGACCGCGATGCACTTCCGGACGCACGTCGCAGAGAAGAACCTCGGCAAGAGCGGCCAGGACCCGTACAGTGATCGGATGGTCGTGCATGACGAACAGATTGGGATGATGCTCGACAAGCTCGACGAGCTGGGCGTCGCCGATAACACTATCGTTATGTATTCCACCGACAACGGACCGGAGAACGACACGTGGCCAGACGGTGCAAACACGCCGTTCCGCGGGCAGAAGGATTCCAACTGGGAGGGTGGCTGGCGCGTGCCGTCCTTCATCCGCTGGCCCGGCGTCATCAAACCGGGTTCGGTCTACAACGGCATCGTCTCCCACATCGACATGTTCCCGACGCTGCTAGCGGCGGCCGGCAATCCGGACGTGACCAAGCAACTTTTGGACGGCTGTACGGTCGGCGGGAAGAAGCTCAACGTCCATCTCGACGGCTACAACATGATTCCCTATTTTAGCGGCGCTGTGAAAGTAAGCCCAAGGAACGAGATCATATACTTCAGCGACGACGGGGACGTCATCGCCGTACGTGTCGGCGACTGGAAGTTCAATTTGTCCGTGCAACGCGCCAATCAGATGCAGCAGTGGGCCGAGCCGTTCGTGAAGCTTCGCTTGCCGCATATCGTGAGCTTGCGGCGCGATCCCTTCGAGCGGGCCGACTTCAACTCGAACACCTACTAGGACTGGATGGTCGATCACGTTCCCCAGCTATACGAGATGCAGGCCGTTGTGGCCGGGGCGGTCGCCGACTTCATCAAGTTCCCGCCGCGACAGAAACCGGCCTCATTCAATCTCGACGCCGTCATGGAACAGGTGAAAACACCGCACGGCTAACACATCGCGGGTGGGTGACTTTTACGAAAGTCACCCTTACCCGCCGCCCGTCGACGATCTAGAGAACTACCGCCGACGGTGGGACTACCACCGTCGTCGGGCTGAATCGCATCTCTTCTGGCCCGCCGAGACCTACCGCTACGACCGCAGCGTTCTTGTCGCCGGCTGCGGCACGGCGCAGGCCGCCCGCTACGCCGTGCGCTGGCCGCACGCGCGCGTCGTCGGCATCGACGTCAGCGCGACGAGCCTCGAGTACACGCGCGAGCTAAAACGCAAGCACGCGCTCGACAATCTCGAGCTGCACCGGCTTCCCGTCGAACGCGCAGCCGAGCTCGGAGAAACCTTCGAGCATGTCGTCTGCACCGGCGTGCTCCACCATCTGGAGGATCCCGACGCGGGCTTGCGGGCGTTGCGAGACGTGCTCGCGCTGAGCGGCGCGATGCACCTGATGGTCTATGCGCCTTACGGACGCGCTGGCGTTTACATGCTCCAGGAGTACTGCCGCCGCTTGGGCATCGGCTCGAGCGAGAGCGCGATCGACAATCTCGTCGCCAGCCTGAAGTTGCTTCCGCCCGATCACCCCCTCGTGCCGCTGTTGCGCTCCTCGCACGATTTCGCGACGAAGGCCGGCGTCGCCGACGCGCTGCTTCATCCTCGGGACCGCTCCTATTCGGTGCCGCAGCTCATGGAGTTCCTGGACGGCGCCGGTTTGGTGTTCGGGCGCTGGCTGCGCCAGGCGCCCTACCTGCCGTGGTGCGGCGCGCTCGCGTCTTCGCCACACCATTCGAAGCTCGTCGCGCTGAATCCGGACGAGCAGTACGCGGCCATCGAACTCTTTCGCGGTACGATGGTTCGCCATAGCGTCGTCGTCTACGGGAACGCGGAGCGTCGCGCGCAAGCACGCCGTGTCGTTCGGCAGCGACGCCTGGCTCGACTACGTCCCTATACGGCTCGCCGAACACCGTCATCGTGCACGATCGCCTGCCCGCGGGTGCATCAGCCGTGCTAATCAACCGCGACCATACGTTTACCGACCTCTATCTGCCGATCGACGCGCGGCAAGAGCGGCTGCTCGAAGCGATCGACGGCAAGCGCCGCATCCGCGACATTGGCCGCGCGACGGCCGATCCGGACCTCGCGCGCGCGTTCTTCGAGCAGCTCTGGCGCTGGGATCAGATCGTCTTCTCAACAGCCCGAGTCCCCGATCACGAGTCGGCCGAGTAACGCGGCGAGGCCGCCGTGGAGCGCGAAGGCCGGCCAGAGCAATACGCCGACCAGCTCTCCGCGCACTCCGAGGTACAGAAAGAAGATCGCCGCGAGCAGATTGTACAAAAAGTCCCCGCGCGGAGCGCGAGAGCGCCAGCCCGCACAGGCCGAAGCCGGCGACGCGGCCAACGGCGACGCCCGGCGCGGAGAGATCGCTGCCGATCAACAGCTCAGAAACGAGCGACGGAGCAACGATGAGCGCGAGCCCGGCGGCCGCCTCCACGGCGGCCGCGAAAGGAACCAACCTCAATGGTTGGACGCTACTACTGTCGCGCGACAATCATGTTGAGCACGTCTTCGCGCGATAGTAAATGGTCGTGGCTCTCTCCCGACGTCTCGATCACGATGACGTTCACGGCGCCATTGAATTCGCTGCCTGCGGCCGGCACGTCGGGCGTCATCGGCGACCCGTGCTTCACACCGACGTCGGAGGTCTCGTCCGCGGAGAAGACCATCGGCGCGGTTTGCTCGACCCGCCCCTCCCGACGGACTTTCCGTCGACGAGGAGCGTAACGCCGCCGCCTTTTGCGAGGCCGCCGCCGTCGTACGCGAACTCCATCCGGACCTGGTGCGTTCCGGCGGTCAACGGCTGCGTCGCCGTGACAACGAAATGGCGGAGTCCGACGAAGTTGTATAGATACGTCAGCTTCCCGTCTTTCACGTAGAACATCCAGCCGCCGCCGATTCCGCCCTGCGAGAGGATCACGCCGTTCGCCGGTTCCCCGTCGGGAACGACGATTTGCGCGGTGATGGAGTGGCTCTTGTTTTTGACGTTGACGAGGCCGTTTTCGTTGAGGCCGCCCATGCCGTTCGCGAGTACTTGAGAGGTGCCACGAATGAGCAGCGGCCGGCCCGCGAGATCCGAGTTAATCCGCTCGGCCGTGCGATCGTCCATCGGCAGCACGTTGTTGCGCGTCGCCTCGATGAGCCAAAGCGCTGAAGCTCGTGAAGTTTGTCCGGCATCTGCTTTTGAGAGATCGTGCGCCTGCGACCAGTCCTTATTCGTGTCGTACAGCTCCCAAACGTCATCGTCGAACGGCGGGCCGTTTCCGTCATGAGCCAGGGCGTGCGGTGCCGCGTTACCGCGGTCCAGCCCTTGTGATAGATGCCGCGATTGCCGAACATCTCGAAGTACTGCGTTTCGCGGCGCTCGGCCGCCTTGGCGATCCTCGAAGCTGTAGGCCATGCTGACGCCCTGCATCGGAAGCTGGCCGACGCCGTTGACCATGACGGGCTCCGTCAGTCCGGCCGCCTCGAGGATCGTGGGCGCGACGTCGATCACGTGATGGAACTGATGTGCGAATCTCGCCCTTGGCTTTGATGCCTTTGGGCCAGCGCACGATCGTGCCGTTGCGCGTGCCGCCCCAGTGCGAGGCGACTTGCTTCGTCCACTGATACGGCGTATCCATCGCATGCGCCCAGCCGACCGCGTAGTGGTTGTACGATTCCGGGCCGCCGAGCTTGTCGATGCGCTGAGGTCAGGAAATCGGCCGTTTCAAGCGCGTTCATGCCGTTGAACGGGATCATCTCGTTGAAGGTGCCCTGGGGCGTGCCTTCGGCCGACGCGCCGTTGTCACCGATGATGTAGTAGATCAGCGTATTGTCGAGCGCCTCGATTTGGTCGAGCGCATCGATCAGCCGGCCGATGTGATGGTCGGCGAAGTCGAAGAAGCCGGCGTAGACTTCCATCTCGCGCGCCAGCACGCGTTTGAACTCCGGCGTCTGCGAGTCCCACGACGGAATCTCTTCGGGCCGCGCCGTCAGCTCGCAATCCTGCGGAATGACTCCGAGCTTCTTTTGGCGCGCAAAGGTCTCTTCGCGCAGCTTGTCCCAGCCCTGGTCGAACTTGCCCTTGTATTTGTCGGCCCATTCCTTGGGGACGTGGTGCGGCGCGTGCGTCGCGCCCGGCGCGAAGTACATGAAGAACGGCTTGTCGCCGGCGAGCAGACGCTGCTGGCGTACCCACGCGATCGCGCGATCCGTCATGTCCTCCATGAAGTGATAGCCCTCTTCGGGCGTCTTCGGCGGCTCCACGAGCTTTCGTGCCTTCGTGAATCGCCGGGTACCACTGATTCGTCTCGCCCGCGACGAAGCCGTAGAAATATTCGAAGCCGCGAGCCGGTCGGCCAGCGATCGAACGGCCCGACCGGGCTCGCTTCCCACACCGGCACTTCGTGGCACTTGCCGAACTGCGCCGTCGAATAGCCGTTCAGCCGAAGAATCTCGGGCAGCGGCGACATTGAGTTGGGCCGCATCGAATTGTAGCCCGGAGCCGAGGTCGCGATCTCCGTGATGCCGCCCATCCCGACGGTGTGGTGATTTCGTCCAGCTGAGCAGCGCCGCGCGCGTCGGGGAGCAGAGGGCCGTCGTGTGAAAGCGCGTGTAACGCAGGCCGTCCTTCGCGATCCGCTCGGCCGTCGGCGCTTGGCAGGGGCCGCCGAAGACGCTCGACGCGCCGAAGCCGACGTCGTCGATCAGGACGATGAGGACGTTCGGCGCCGCCTCGGGCGGCCTCAACGGCTCGATCGGCGGAAACTTCGAGTCGGGATCCTTGGCATCGTAAGCGATAAAGCCGGCGTACGCCTTATCCGGAATAGGAAGGACTTCGCGCTGAATCGGGTCAGGTTTACCGTTCGTTTTGGCCACGGATGTCTCCAGTCGTCGTTTGATGCGCTATGATTTTTGGGAGTCGGGGGGAGGGCCGCCGGCAAGCTCCGCGCGTAATCCCTCGCCGAGCCTCTTTCGCTACTTTCGCCTGCCTCGAGCGGAGCGGGCTCCCACGGCTCCCACTCTTCCCAGCCCAGCGCTTGCGACGCGAGGCGGAAGCCGAAACCGACCACGAACGCTATTAAGGTCGACGTGACGACGGACCAGCCGAGCGCGGCGTTGCAAACGACGTAAGCGATGCCGGTCAAGGCCGCCGCCGTCACAAAGAACTCGCCGCGAACCAGCTGCTTGGGAATCACGTTGCAAGCCACGTCGATGATCCAGCGCCCCGCCGTCGTCGCGATGATGCCGATGAGCACCGCGGCCGCGTAGCCTAGGTGCACAGACAACGCGGCTTGCGCACCGACGATGGCGTACCACGGCAGCGAGAACGCGGTCATGAACTGGAAGAGCCCATCCTTGAACCGCTGCTCGGTGTTGAAGTCGATGAGGAGCGCCAGCGCCGCCGCCGCGGTACACAAGAACAGGTACCACGGGTTGATCAACGGCGAGGGGATCCTGTTGACGAGGACGTCTCGGATGATGCCGCCGCCGATGCCGCCGGCGTAGGCCAAGATGATAATTCCGGCGACGGTGAAGTGTTTGTAGTGGTCGGGGCGACGGGCCAGAAGGGCGCCGTTGAACGCGTTAGTCGTGGCCGCGATCAGCGAAATGTAGTCGACCAGCGTGAGCGTGGCAAACCCGAACTTCGAGAGGATCAGCGGCGTCATGAACTGTTAGAGTACCACCGGCCTCCGAGACCGTCTATCCGGGAATTGCACGCCTCACAAGAACGGAAGCTCGACGAGCCGGACGGCGCCGTAAACGAGCCCGATGACGCCGAGGCCGACCAGGATCGCGTGCCGCGGGTAGACCATTTTCGTGCTGATTCCGCCCAAGAACGAGACGCCCGCGAAGATCACCGTCAGCAGAAGGAAATCGTCGGAGTGCTGGTTGGCCGCCTGCGCCTCGGCGAAGCTCCTTCCCGCAGTGTCCTCCAACCGCTGGGCCTCGGCCCTGGTCGCCAGCGAGTACTGGGGCATCACGAAGGGGGACGACGGCGCCTTAGGATTGTTGCGGGGTTTCGTTGCAAGCCAGGCCGCCATCGCCTTCTTCATCTCCGGTCGTAAGCGCTGGTAAATGAACTGTGCCTTGGGCGCGTTGCCGGCGTCTACGGCATCGATGTATTGCAGGAACAGCGCCACGTCGATGGCGGTCAGGATGTTGGCTCGGTCCGACGCCGCTGCGGACGCAATTCGGTCGGCATTGGCAACGTTATAGGACCGCGCTTGGTGTCCGCTCCAGCGTCCGGATTGATAGCCGCAGGTCGCCGACAGGACCGCGGCGATGGAGATCAACACGACCGACGCGACGTCGACGAAGCGGTCGACGGACTGCCGACTGATGGCCGCTAGTCCCGGACGCAGCGAAAGCCGAGGTGCGACATGCCGGTATCGATCATCTGCGGCGACCTCGCGGCCGGGCGGAATCGCAGGCAGTAGCTTGGCGAACAAAGGAACGAGCCGCCCTTGAGCACCTTGCGCGGAATCCGGACCTGCGGCTGACAGGGATCGTAGCTGCGGTCACGCGCGTCGCCCGCACAACAGGGCGACGCGACGACGGTTGCGTCGTTCACGAACCAGTCGCTGGTCCATTCCCAGGCGTTGCCCGCCATGTCGTAGAGGCCGAAACCGTTGGGCGCGAAGCTGCCGACCGGCATCGTGCGCGGCCCGTGACGCGCCGAGCTCTTGTATGGGAACTCGCCCTGCCACGTGTTCGTCGCAGGTGTTCCTCCCGGTTCCATCTCGTCGCCCCAGACGAAGTCTTTGCCGTCGAGCCCACCGCGCGCCGCGTACTCCCATTCGGCCTCGGTCGGGAGCCGTTTCCCGGCCCAGCGCGCGTAGGTCTCGACGTCTTCGTACGCCACGTGCACGACGGGATGATCGGGACGCGAATCGATGGAGCTGCCCGGGCCTTCGGGATGCTTCCAGCACGCGCCCGGAACCCACGACCACCACTGGGAGTAATCCCGCAGGTCGACCGGACCCGCCGTCATGTGGAACACCAGCGCGCCGGGAACGAGATTCTCGGGCAGCGCTCCCGGATAGTCCGCCGGAATCAACGGCCTCTCGGCGACGGTGACGTAACCGGTGGTGCGGACGAACTTTGAGAACTGCGCGTTGGTGACCGCGCAGAGGTCGATCCAAAAGCCGTCCACGGAAACGTCGCGTACCGGCGCCTCCTCCGGATAGAACCTGTCGGAGCCCATGCGGAATGTCCCGCCCTCGATCCGAACCATGCCCTCGCGCGCCGTCTCGATCATCCGTCAGTATCTTACGGGCAGGAGGCGGGCCGTGCAAGTCTGCATTTTTGGGATAGAAGGCTCCACCGCCCCGCGGTACACTTGCGCAGCAAGGAGAACATACCATGGCCGGCTCAGAATCCGCGGTCGCGTCCCGCATCACGCATCGCGAGTTCAAACTGTTGTTAAAGGCTGAGCGTTTTCCCACGAGGCAGGCACTGCTCAGTTTCAACAAGCTACTCGAGGAGATCGCCGCTAAGCTTCACGTCCGGTATGAGCCGTTTGACCCGATCGAAGCGGAGCTCCGGATCGTACAGTTTTACGACACTTCGGATCAAACGCTGCGCAAGAATCGCTTGATCTTTCGCATTCGTCAGCTACGCCAGTCGCTCTGGCCCGACGAGAGCTGGGAGCTGACGTTCAAGGCGCGTCACGGCGATCGCGACCGCGCCGAGTCGTTCGACAGCACGTCGACCTTCCCGCAACAACAGAAGAAGAAATTCAAGGAAGAGATCCTGCGCGGTGAATCGCCCGGCACGATCACGAGCATCTATTCGAATAACTGCATACTCGAGTCTCCCGAGCTCGACGTCGAGCTGCCGCTGCGCAAGCTAGCCGAGGCGTTTCCTCACTTGAAGACGTTGAACATCAACTTCGACCAGACGATGACGATCGTCAACGGCGCGAAGGTCTTCGAGATCGAGGCCAAGCTCGGCAACTTCTTCTTCGGCCATCATACGACGGCCACCGCGACGCTCGCCGTCTGGGCGCGGCCGGTGCCGGACAGGTTCGAGCCGCTGATCGCGGAGTTCGGCTGGTCGTATCATCCGATCGACGACGAGAAGGGCAAAGAAGCGGACAAGGTCGCCGACCAGTTCTTCAAAGACATCCAGCTGCCGCTCAAGGACTGGATCACCACGGGGACCACTAAGACGGCGCTCATCTACGGGGACGAGGGGAACTGAGGCAAGGCCACGCGCTTCGTCCTTCGACTCCGCTCGCGAAGTTTATCCTGAGCGTAGTCGAGGGGCTCGCTCCGCTCAGGACGATAGCGGGAGGTCAGGTTACGCGGGCTCGGTTTGCACCCGCGTGTAGAAGACGCCGAGTAGCGTCGCGAGCACGATCTGGATGATGAAGTAGGTTAGGACCGCTGCCACGACGTCGCCTCTTCCGAAGACGCTCGTCGCGAGCAGCGCCGCGAGTCCGATGTTACGGAGCCCCGTCCCCGCGCTGAGCGTGCGCCGGTAGGCGCGCTCGCGTCCGCCGAGGATCCACCCTGTGATTAGCGACGCAAGCACGACGCATGCCGATGCGAGCATGCCGAGGGAACCGTAGACCGTCCCGATCGCTCGCGCAATCGGTCCGCCGAGCACCACCAGCAATGCGAGGATGACGACGAGTACGATGATAAGGAGCGGCCGTTGGAGGCGCGCAGCCACCTGCGGCGCGCGCGCGCTCACCAGCATGCCGATCAGCAACGGCAGGAGCTGGAACAGCACGAGCGAGAGGATCACGCTATTCGCTGAGATCGAGCTTCCCGGCAGCACGAGCCGTGCCGTGATCGGGACCGTGATGATGGACAACGCCGGTAACAGAAACGCCAACGCGACGGCGAATCCGAGGCTCCCGCCTTTTCTTCTTCCGCCGGACAGCACGACGAACGGAACGCCGGGGCAGATCGCCATCAGCAAGATGCCCGTGGCGATCGGCTCGCTCGGATGGAAGACGACGCGCACGAACAGTACCCCCAGCAGCGGAACGATGATGAAATTCGCGAGGAACGCCCGCCCGAGCAGGCCATAGTCTCGCAAAACGGTCTTCAGATGGGCTACGTTGACCTGCAGGCCGGTGTGCAACATCAGCGACACGAGCAGCACGATCGCGATGATTTTGGCCGGATTCATGAATCCAACATCCTCCATCTGACGTTACGCACGCCCGCACGCTGCGCCAGGGCACTCGAAAATCGCTCCACGATGGGATCGTCTCGATGCGCCAGCCGCAACTCGACTTTGACTTCCTGCCCTTTTCCGTTGAGCCGGTCGAGATGCTGTGAAGAATCAGATCGCCTGTTTTGACGACGTCGATGACTGCGGCGCGAACGTCGTCGACTGCGGCGTCCTCGCACGCGGCGTGGAGCCGATACGTCTTTTCCCCGTGCCGCTCTTGGTAGACGGCGGCGCGCGAGTCGATCTTCTCGACGAGCGGCTGCAGCGCGAGGTTAAATGCGACGATTGCGGCGGAGCCTATGAACGCATGAGCGAACTGGCCGATCCCGGCGAGCGCGCCGACGGCGGCGGTCGCCCAGATCGTCGCCGCCGTGTTGAGGCCGCTGAAATGCTCGCGCCTTGCCGCAGGATCACGCCGCCGGCGAGAAAGCCGACGCCCGTTACGATGTTGGCCAGGATGCGGGTCTCGCTATCGGAGCCGACGACCGGACCCTAGCAGCGTAAACAACGCCGCGCCGATCGCGACGAGCGCGGAGGTGTGCACTCCGGCTCCGCGCTGGCGCCACTGGCGTTCGAATCCGATCAGCGCGCCGAGCAGGCCGCCGATCAGCACCCGCAGCGCGAACTCGGTGGCGGATCGGCATACGAAAATCTAGCGCAGCGCGATCGCGCCGACCGACCGCCCCGCCCAGGATGAGCAGCGCCGGATTGACGCGCGTGCGCAGCGACAGCGTAGAAAACGGCCAGCCCGACGAGCAGGGTAATCCAGCCCGTCACGGCGCTTCTGCCGAACGTGATCAGGCCGCGCTACTGCAAGGCCGATCGCGACCGGCGCCAGCCCGCGCTGGATCGACGCGCGCCACGGCCATGCCGCGAGCCGCTTCCAAACGCGCCCGACGACGAACGTCAGGAATCCGGTGGGCACGAAGAATGCGAGCGCGGCGACCAGCGCGCCCGGGATGCCGGCGACCCGTTCGCCGATCGTCGCCACCATCATCATGTTCGGCCCGGGCGACAGCTGGCCTACGCTATAGATATGGATGAGCTGCGCGTCGGTCAACCAGCGGTGCACGCTGACCACGAGCACTTTCATCTCCGGAAACGCCGCCATGCCGCCGCCGATCGTCAGCAGCGAGAGGTAGCTGAATACGCGCGCTATTGCAGGGATCTGATCCACGCGTGTGAGTCCTCGTGCGGGCGATCGGTTTTCTTGACCGGGCGATACGCGAAAATCGCGAGTGCGCCGACCGAGAGCAGGACGACCGGCACCGATAGTTTGAAGTGGTTGATCCCCAGGACGGCGGCAAGAATGAAGAACGCGTCGTAAAATCCCTTGACGGTCTTCTTTCCGATCTGAAACCACGTGGCCGCGATCAGCCCCGTCGCCGCAGCCGCCACGCCGTGGAGTGCCGCGGTGACGATCGGCCGATTCCCGTTCATCCCGTACGCGACGCCCGCGGCGGTCATGAGGATCAATGCCGGGAGACACATTCCGATCATCGCCGCCACGGCGCCGAGCGTGCCGCGGAGGCGATCGCCCGCAAGAATCGCCATGTTCGTCGCGTTGAGTCCCGGAAGCGTATTGCTCAGGGACATCAGCTCCAGAAACTCCGTGTCGTCGAACCAGCGCTTCTTCCTGACCAGCGCGCTGCGCAGATAGGCGACCACGCCGCCGCCGAAGCTGGTGGCGCCGATCTGGAGAAAGACGCCGAAGAGTTCGAGCGTCGATACGGCCTTGGGTTTTGCGGCCGCAATCGCCTCCGCCATCAAACCATGATAGCAACTTCTTGCCTGGCGCTCTATCCCAAAACGGCAGGGCTTGCGTTTTTGGGATATTGCCGCGCCGGTCGTGCGGCGTAAACTAACCGCGTATGAAGGCTGCAGCCCTCACTCTTGCGGCGTTCATCGCGAGCGCACGAATAGCCGCGGCTCAGACGCCGGAGAGCGACGAGGAGAGCACCGTTCCCGAGGCCAGCGCGACGCCGTCGCCCGCGCCGAAGGCGCTGACCTATCACGGTTACGTCCGTTCCTTCTATTTCACGCGGCAGAACGCGTCGAATAATCCAGGCGCCCAATTCGATTATGCGCCGGGCGCGAAATACAGCTCGAACGGGGTCAATGAGGCCGCATGGAACACCGGCATTTCGATCGACGCCGACTATGGTTTTCCCGGCGGCCAATGGAGCGCCGGCGCGTCGTACTTCTACGCCAATCCGGTGGACGGTCCGTGCGTCGTCGCGGCAAATCACGCCAAGGACGCGGTCTGCGTCATGCAGGTTCCACCGAACACCAACTCCGACGATACGCTGCCGGGCTTTACGATGAGTACGTTCTACGAAGCGTACGTTGCCTATAAAGCGTACAACTTTGCGGGGACGATCGGCAATCAGTTGTTCCGCTCTCCATGGGCAAATCCGTCCGATTCTCGGCTCAAGCCGGCCGCGTTTTCGGGCGGCGATCTCGCGTACTCGGGCGTCACGCACTGGACGTTCGAGGCGGCCGACATGCTCGCGTTCGAAAACCGCACGAGCTCCGACTTCAGCCAGCAGACACTGCTCACGAGCTATCCCGCCGGGGCCAAGGGACTGCCCAGCAACATCGACTTCCCCGGCGGGGAAGGCGTGAAAACGAACGGGTTTGCTTTCGGCAAGGCGGCTTATGCCGATCCGGCCACGGGTTTTTCGGCTTCCGGCTTCTTCTACGGCATCAGCCGATCTGGTCAACATCGCGTGGTTCGATACGGATTATACATTTACGAGACTGCCTTGGAGGCCGTTCGTCGCGTTGCAAGGCGGCTTCGAGAGCAACACGGGCCGCTCGTATCTCGGGAAGATCGCCAGCCAAGACGCCGGCGTGCAGATCGGAGCGGACGTTACGAAGAACGTTCGCATCACCGCAGCTTACGACTCGATCCCATGGCGCACCGATGCGATCTTCTTGCCCAAGAACGTCACGTGCAACGACTCGTATCAGATCGCCACGAAGGCGGCGACGCTGGCGTATTTCCTTCCGATGAATGCCGCGCAGTGCTCTGCGAATCCCAACGGCACGACGCAGATCTACTACGGCGGCTGGGCCAGCCCGTATACGGACAGCTACTCGACGGACCCGCTCTTCACGACCAGCGTCACGCAAGGCATGGCCGACCGGCGCGCGCCGGGGACCTCGTGGAAGGTCGCACTAACGTTCACCTCCGACGACAAGCGCTGGGTCTTCATCGCGACCGACGCCTGGTACGACTACGGCAACGCGTTGGCCCCGCAGAGCACGAATATCTGGGTGCTCGACGGACGCTACCACCTGAGTCCGGTCGGCAAAGGCCGATATCGCGGGCTCCTGCTGCGCTACCGCTACGCGCAGCGAACGCAGTCCAACACGCAGACTCTGGGCGGGCTGCCGCTGTTTAAGTACAACCGCGCTCAGCTGGAATACGACTTTTAGTGTGCGCTCCTCAGCTTTAATTCCACCAAGTCGTTGCTATAGACGCTGCGCATCGGCAGGTGCGTGCGGACGTCGCTCACGACCGTGGGGATCCCAGCCGCCGGGTCGTAGGCGATCCGCTGTTTCGAAGACGCCGCCAAATAGCGCCCTCCCTGCTGCGTGAGCTTTCCGGTCGCCTCGACCAAAATGGTGCCGCCGGCGTTGGCGATCTTACCTTTTCCTTGCAGAGCGTAGGCGCACTTAAACGTCGTGAGCTGGCTCAGCACGCTGGAGGCTCCCGGCAGTATCGCCGCCTTGACGTCGTACGTGCGCGACCAGTTAGCGTGTCCTCCGCCGGTAGACAGCGGGTGGAAATAGTTTTTCCCGAGCAGTGGGAACAGGGTGAACTGGATCGGCGATATCGCGTACGCGGGCTTCTGGCAGGTGACGGCGCCGTCCGGATACACCTCGCAGGTGTTCGTCGCCCGCGGGCGCGCGGTGTTCCACCAATGGTCGGTCCCGCTGATCATGACGCCGCCGTCGCTCGCGGGCGTGATGTCGATGGTGGTCGTCCCGGTGCCGTTTCCGGAGCTCGTAACCTTTGTGTTGAAGCCGAATTCGTAGACGAGATGGTGCGCCGGTTGCGGCGCCGGGACCTGAGCGCTAAGCGCAATGAGTACGGCGATGGATAGTGCAATCGATTTCATGGACTTCAAACCTCCGAACGCCAGGTTCGGTCGAGCGGGCGGCCATCAACTGCAGACCACGAGCTTGGGGAGGGAGAGTAGCCTGCGGCGTGAGATACCGTTCCGGTGGACGCATTCAGGACCGTGGCAGAGTGGCCGTTCGTCTACGGTTTTCTCTTCGTAGTGCTGGCCTTGTTCCCAATCGTCAATCCGCCGGGCATGGCACCCATTTTCTTGAACTACACGGAGTCCCTTGACGACGCCGTTGTGGGACGCCTCGCGCGGCGCGTCGCGATCAATGCTTTCATTCTCACCGCGGCGTCTTTGATCGTCGGTCCGCTGGCTCTGAAGTTCTTCGGTTTAAGCCTGTCAGCGGTGCGTGTCGCCGGAGGCCTCGTCCTTGCCATTGCGGGTTGGCGGCTGCTGAGCCAGGGACAGGAAGACTCGAAGCATCGCGCGCCGCCCGCTTCCGAGGAGGAAGTGCTCGGGGGCGCATTCTACCCGCTGACGCTGCCGTTGACGATCGGCCCGGGATCCATCGCGATCATGGTGACCGTCGGCAGCAGTTTGCTCGCCGCTCCGGGAGGCTCGCTGCTACTCGATGGCCTGGGCGCCTTGGCGGGCCTGGCCTGCATCTCCACCGTGATCTATCTCTGCTACAGCCAAGGGGAACACGTCTTACGAAAGCTCGGGCCAACCGGCGTCAATGTATTGCTGCGGCTTTCGGCGTTCATCTTGCTCTGCATCGGCGTGCAAATCGCTCTTGAGGGTTACACCGCGTTTCTTTCGCAGCGTCCCTAAGCGGCCGAAAATGGTTAGCCGAGCGGGACGATCGGCAGTTTTCAAGGCCTACAAGATAGAGGCGATTGACGCCCGATCCCTTCACCGCACTACGACGTGACTCGGGAGGTTCGGCGTCGCCGTTCATGAATTTGAACGAAGAGGCTTAGCTTATTGAAGGCCACCGTCGCTCGAACAATTCTTGCCCCGCTGCTGGTCGCAATCGCGTATGTTACTGCGGCGAAGCTCGGCTTCACTTTGGCGTTTGCGACGAAACAGGTAACGGCCGTTTGGCCTCCGACTGGCATAGCGCTCGCCGCTCTCTTGCTGTGGGGATATCGCGTTTGGCCGGGCATCTGGCTCGGCGCGTTCGTTAGCAACGCCTTCAGCTCCGAACCGATGTGGACGGCTGCGGCTATTGCGACCGGAAATACGCTCGCGCCGGTGTTTGCTAACTTCCTCCTTCGACGATTCGATTTCCACAACGCGCTCGAGCGAGTGCGAGACGTCCTTCTCCTCGCCATATGCGGATCGGCGATTGCGATGACGGTATCGGCAACCAACGGTGTCGTCGCACTTGCTCTTGCCCGAATCGTTGCGTGGCGTGCCGTTCCGTCGGTGTGGTGGGTGTGGTGGGTCGGCGATGCGATGGGGGTGCTTTTCGTCACGCCGCTGTTGCTCACATGGATCACGAGCATCCGGCGAAAGGAGCGCGCGCAAAGTGGAGCGCTTCGAACTTGGCGCCCTCGCCGTAACGCTGTTTGCCGCAAGCTCGGTGTCATTCTTGAGCAACTTCCCGCTGCGCTTCTCCGTCTATCCGTTCGTCATTTGGACCGCCCTGCGTTTCCGGCAGCGCGAAACCGCGGCGGTGATCGCGCTCGTCTCGGGCGTTGCCATTTGGGCAACATCGCACGGGTTGGGGCCGTGGGCGTCGGGTTCGCTCGACTCGCGGCTCGTGCAGGTCGATAGCTGGATGTCCGTTCTCGCGGTAACGGGACTTGTGCTCGGCGCGATCACCGCCGAAAGGCGGGCCGCGCGACGGGACCTTCAGGCGCTCTTGAAGGAGACGAAGCGATCGGCAGAGACCCTTCAGGCCGCCTTTCTTCCCGCCCATCTTCCGCAGCGTTTGGGCCTGCGGTGCGATGCGCTCTACATCGCGGCGGAGCGGGACACGCTCATCGGCGGCGACTGGTACGACGCTTTCGACCTGCCGGACGGACGCGTTGCCTTTTCGATCGGCGACGTAACGGGCCACGGGCTCGACGCGGCGGTCACCGCCGCGCGCCTTCGTCAAAGCATTTTTGCCGCTGCGTTCGAGGCTGCAGATCCCGCGGAGGTTCTGGCCAAGGTTGACCGCATCCACGGATCCGAACGGAACGCTCCGGCGACGGCGCTGGTCGCCGTCCTGAGCCGAGATCTTTCGACGCTCACCTACGCCAGCGCCGGCCATCCGCCGCCGATCCTCGCCGGCCCGAACATCCCCGCGCACTCGTTGGCGTACGGCGGCGTCCCGCTCGGCATCGACGTACCGATCGCGCTAAGCGCGCATACGGTCGCCCTAGAGCCGGGCGCCGCGATCCTCTTTTACACCGATGGCCTCGTCGAGTTCGAGCGCGCCATCGACCGCGCCGAGCGATCCGCGTTACGAGCCGTTGCAAGCCTTGTCGAGAACCCCAACGTCGAGCGACCGGCAACGTTTATCCAGCGCGGCGTCATGGGTTCCGCGAGCCCCGCCGACGATACCGTGCTCCTCGTCGCTCAACTCGGGGTGGGCCTTCGTCAATCCTGGAATTACGATTCGAAGAACTCGCAAGAGGCCCATTTGCTGCGTCGCGAGATCGCGGAGTTCATGCGCCCGTTGGCGTCGAACGACGACGAGCTGTTTGGCGCCGAGCTCATCATCGGCGAAGCACTGGCAAACACGGTCGAGCACGCGCCCGGTTTGGTGAACGTGGATTTCGATTGGACGAATGTGCATCCAATCGTCACAATTTCCGACATCGGCCCCGGGCTGGCGCGTCTCGCGGCCGCGTTGCCTCCCGACACCTTGAACGAAGACGGGCGCGGCCTGTTCTTGATCGCGTCCTTGGCGCGCGATGTACGCATCGAAGCCCGGCCTGGTTTAGGAACGAAAATGCGGATCGTCCTGCCAACCCGCCGCGCGAGCGCGGCCTCGGGGACTTAAGGCGGTCGATCTCCCGGAGCGCGCACCCATCGTGCCGCGCAGAATGCCCACCGGAGTTATACGGACCGCGTCGAAATGTAGCGGCTTCTGCGGCGTGCGGGATGGGGAGCGAGAGCGATGAGTACGACCGGGACTAGGCGCTACACATTAGGGATGTGTGCGGCCGCGGCATTGATAACCGCATGCAATGGGACGCAGGCGCAGGTTCCTCCGTCTACCTTAAACTCTAGAGCGTGGATGCGGGCAGGGGCGAAGAGCGGCGATTTGCTCTACGTCTCGAATCCGGGAAACGACACCGTAACCGTCTACGCATATCAGAGCCGGAAGCTTGTCGGCTCGCTGGACGGGTTCTCCAATCCTGCCGGTTTGTGTTCCGATGGCGCCGGCGACGTTTGGGTTGCCAACGAGGGCGGAAACGACGTGATCGAATACGCGCACGGCGGCACGCAACCAATCAAAATGCTCCAGGACGGGAGCGAACAGCCGCTGGCGTGTTCGGTCGATGCAACGACCGGAAACCTGGCCGTGCTCAATGCCAACGATGTCGCCGTGTATCGAAGTGCGAGCGGATCACCGAAACGCTACAAGGGCGGCGGAGTGTACGGGTATTATGCGCTCGCCTACGGCGGGCACGGCGATCTCCTCGTCGACGGCGGAAGTTATGACACCAAGAATTTGATCGCGTTTGCGCAGCTTCCGCTCGGCATGACGCATCTCAAGCAGCTGGTGCTCTCGAAGAACCTGGTCTGGATGCCCCCGACATTCGTGCAGTGGGACGGCCAGTTTTGGGTAGTCGGGTTGGAGACCCTCGACTGGTTCAAGATCGCCGGCAACCGCGGAATATTCGAGGGCTACTCGACGCTTTTGCCCTCGAGTCCGATTGCGCAGTTCTGGATCGCATCGGTCGGCGGCACAAGCGCACGCGGAAATCAGATCGTCGTGACCGAGGACGACCCGTACAAAGTCGAGTTTTTCCAGTACCCCGCCGGAGGTCATCCGTTTGCCAGCATCATCGACGGGTTGAGCGATCCCTATGGTATCACCGTCAGTAAGGCTTCAACGTAATGATTTTCTTCACTTATTCGTCTCGCGCGCTCGCGGTTTGCATCGGCGCCGTGATGTGGACCGGATGTGGCGCACAGAATGCATTGGCGCCAACGACGCTTCTTCCGGCGGCGCGGTCTGCCGGTCATTCGTGGATGGAGCCCAATGCCAACTCGGGCGATCTGCTCTACGTGACCGGAGGTTGCGGCGGCATCTGTGTGTTTACCTATCCCGGTAAAAGGCTAGTGGGGCAGATCAGCGATTCCAACTCGCCGTTTGGTGAGTGCGTCGATAAGGCAGGCGACGTCTTCGTCGCGGATTTCGGCGGCGACACCGGCACCGCTGCCATCCTCGAGTACGCGCACGGCGGAACGATGCCGATCGCCACGCTCAGCGACCCGGGGTACTACCCGGAGACGTGCTCCGTCGATCCAACGACTGGAAACCTTGCCGTTACGAACGACGGTGGACCCCTTGCGATCTACGCCGGCGCTAAAGGCGACCCGACGTACTATACCGACCCAAAAGCCTACCTAAGGGGCTTCTGCGCGTATGATGACAAAGGCGATCTTTTCATTGACGGTCAGTACGCCGGAAGTGGCGGCGGTTACGCACTGTTGGAAATTCCCAAAGGCAGCGTTAAGTTCAAGAACATCAAACTGGATAACCCACCGAGCTTCTGGTACGATATCCAGTGGGCCGGCAAGTACCTTGCTCTCGCCGACGGTGCAACGGTAATTTACCACGCCTCTATCACCGGCGGGAAGGGCACGGTTATCGGAAGCACCGTGCTCAATGGGCCCGTTTCGGGCACCGAAGTGCAGTTTTGGATTCAGGGCGAGACGATGGTCGAACCATATGGGACCGGCGATTCGCCCGACGAAGTCGGCTTCTGGAGATATCCGATCGGAGGAAAGCTCCGCACGCACATCGGCGCGCAGAAGTTCGGCAACGCCTACTTATTCGGCACGGTCGTCAGTCCGGCGACGAGCCGCTAGCCCTCGAGGCTTCAGGAGGCAAGCGATGACTTTTCGGCTGAGTACGCGTGACGTGATGCCGGTCGGTACCGCTGCATTAGCGACCTTATTGGCGGCATGCGGCGGCCATGCCGCTCCGGCGATCCCAACGGTCGATGTCCCAAATCAGACTTTTTCGCATAGCGCAACATTCAAGTTCAGCGGCAAACCGCAGCGTTTTAAAGTTCCGCACGTAAAGTGGCTGCAGGTTGTGCTGCTGGGCGCTAGCGGCGGCGCGGCAACGAGCGGCGGCGCACGCGGCGCTCGTGTCTACGCGCTCATTCCGGCATCGCTCGCCCGGACACTAATGGTGTACGTCGGCGGCGCCGGAAACGGGGCGAAGGGCGGTTTTAACGGCGGCGGCCCGGGCGGCGTGAATACGTTTCGTTCGACTGACGACGGTGACGACGGTTATGGCGGGGGCGGCGCATCCGATATCCGCCTCGGGGCCGGCACGCTCGGTGATCGCGTGATCGTTGCCGGCGGCGGCGGCGGCGCCGGCGCCGACACTAGCAGCGGCAAGTACTCCGGCGGCGCAGGCGGCATCGGTGGCGGCAGCACCGGCGGGGACGGCAGCAACGGTGGCAGCAGCTACTACTGCGGAGGGAGCGGCGGTGACGGGGGATCGCTTACGGCCGGCGGCACGGGCGGCAGCGGCGGGCAGTGCTACACCGGCGAGGGTTATCCGGGTGCAAACGGTACCATTCTTAGCGGCGGCGCAGGCGGCGACGGGTACGACGGAGGCGGAGGTGGCGGCGGAGGCGGCGGCTTCTACGGTGGCGGCGGCGGAGGCGGCGGAGCCGAATCGGCTGATTACGGTGTAGGCGCCGGCGGCGGTGGTGGCGGCGGCCCGTCTTTCGTGGGCAAACGTGCCAAGAACGCGCGCGTCTGGCCAGGCTGGAAGCACGCCGTAGGTGATGGTCTCGTCGTAATCAGCTGGTAGCGTTTAGCCGCTCGCCTCGCGTTTGCGGGAAAAGGCTGCGATGGCAACCGCAAAGACTGCGGCGAGCGCGACGGCGTTCGAGATTAGCGTGAACCGGTCGTTGAGCGCCATGGACGGCATCGTCATGGCGCCGCCGCCGGTCGCGCCGACGACGCGCTCCATCAGCGCACCGGCGAGCAGCGCGCCGAGCGCGAAGAGTCCGACGAACGTCCACGCCAGCCTCGCCGGAAACGACTTCCGGTAGATGGCGATCATCGGCAGAATCAGCAGATCGCCGTAGATGAAGGTCGTGTTCGCGCCGAGCGGTATGCCCGCGTTCGCGAGATAGCGCGCGATCGGCACGTTTCCCATCGAGCACACAAAGGTCGCCACCGCGATCAGCAGGCCCACGATGAGCAGCAGGACGTAGCCGACCAGCGGAACCGTCCCGACGGTGCGCAGCGCTTCCGCGAGCCATCCCGGCGGAATCAGCGCCGCGGCGAAGCCCGCGATCAGATAGCCGACGATCAGTTCCGTTCGCAGCATGCGCACGTCGGCAAGCGCAGTCGATGCGACGTCCGCCCAACGATTGCCGCCGTGCTCGACCGAATGGTGGTGCTCGCACTCTCCTTCGACACTTTTATCGCGACCGCCTATGTATGCGCGCTGCAATTGCGTTAGTCCGCTCGTGCGAAAGAATAACGAGAGGCCGATCGTGACGACGGCAATGATGATGATGCCGCCGAAGAACTCGGCGAACGCAAAGCGCCAACCCAGGAGCGACCAAAACAGGATGAGGATGGCGAGGTTCATGTTGGTGGAGGAGATCAGGAACGCGAAGACCGCGCGGGCATCGGCGCCGTTGCGATAGAATCCGCGCGCCGCGGCCGCCGCGCCGTACGAGCAGGCGGACGAGATGATGCCGAAGCCCGCTCCATAGAGCAGCCCGCGCAGACCCGGACCGAGGTAACGGTGCATCGTCGCGGGGGTGAGCATCACCTGGACGATCGCCGAGACGAGAAAGCCGAAGATCAGCCCGAACAGGCTGTCCCAGAAGAATCCCGCCGCCGCAACGATGCCGGCGGCGAGCGCGTGCGCCAGCGTAACCAGCGTCAGCCCCCGACCGAAACGGGCGCGTGGCCGAACAGCGGCGGGATGAAGTGTCCGGCCAGATACGAGATCACGAATACGGCGCATCCATACAACACGATCTCGACACCTTTGCCGATCGGATTCCGCTCGCTCAAGGTGCCCGCGTAGTAGCCGACGCAGAACAAGCCGACGACCGCAAACAGCAGCGAGGTGAGCGTCGAGTTGAACATGGACAGCGGCAGCATGAAAGCCAGAATCGGAATGAGCGAGCCGCCGGCGAACGAGAGTCCCATCGATAGCGGCGCGCGCAGGCAGGTATCATCGGCTTCGCGCGGGTCTATTCCGAACTCGTCGCGAACCATCTCGTAGAGGTAGATCTCCGGCATCTGCGCGAGCCGCTTGACGATCATCTCGGCCTCTTGCGCGCTGAAACCCTTAAGTTTGTAGTAGGCGACCTGCTCCGTGAACTCGCCCTGCGGGTCCTGGGCCATCTCGCGCTTCTCCATGTCGATCGTGGCCTGCACGACCTCGCGCTCGGACTTGCGGCCGAGATATTCGCCGACGCCCATCGACAGCGCACCCGCGAGCAATGCCAGGAAACCGCTAATGAACACGGCGGAACGGGCGCCCTCCGCAACGCCGACCCCCGTGATGATCCCGAGCGTCGTCAGGATGCCGTCTTGCAGGCCGAAGACGATCTCGCGAACGCTGCGGCGCCTCTCCAGGGTGCGGCGCTGCTGCGTGTCGGGAATGCGCGGACGCACCTGTTGCCAGCCGGGAACGTCGACGACGACTTCCTGCACGGGCGGCGGCGTCGAGTTGGGCGGCTCGTTCCGATCGGGCATGCCGCTACTTCAGCTGCGTCAGCACGTACCACGCGACGTCGTGCAGGTCGCGCGCACTCAGCCGCCAGCGCGGCATGACCGGATCGAGCGGCTTACCGTCGTTGTCGATCCCCGTCGAGATCGCGCGCTCGAGCAGCGCGAGCGTGTACGGGTGCCGCTGCTGCGTGACGAGCGCGGCGTGCCGCAAATCGGCGCTGACCGCGCCGTCCGGGAAGTGCACTCCACCGGCGCCGTTTGCGCCGTGGCAGGCGGCGCAGTAGGGGCGCAGCGGCGGTGTCGCGGCGGCGATCGTAACGCCGTCGGAGTCCTTGCCCTCGAGGAATATCGAGCGCCCGTTGTCAAGGGACGATCGCCCCGCGCATCCGGAACCGGCGAACGCGACGAGCGCGAGCGAGCAGATCGCGGTTTGATATCGGCCCAACACAGGTTTGTCATACCCTTTGTTGGCAGGTGCGTCCTGCGGCCTCCGCCAACTGCAAGGCATGCGCGGGCACGTCGCCGGCCTCGTCGCCGCACTCGGCATAGCCGCCACGGCATCGCGTGCGCCGGCCGCGAACTGGCCGGTGTTCGGCTACGATCCGTCGCGCAGCAGCTTCAACTCCGCGGAACGCGCCATCACCGTCGGCAACGTCCATCGGCTGCACGAGCGCTGGCAGATCTCGCTCGGCGCCGTAGCGGATTCCACGCCGATTCTGCTGCAGCGCGTTCGCGTCGGACGCGCGTATCGTTCGATGCTCTATCAGACGACCAAGGACGGCGTCACACTGGGGATCGACGCCGCCTCCGGGCACATCATGTGGCACTTTGCGACGCACGGCTCGCAAATCACCGATTCCACGCCCGCGGCCGATCCGTCGGGCCGATCGATCTACGTACCCGGCATCGACGGTATGGTCCACAAACTGTCGGCTTCGACCGGACGCGAGGAACGTGCGCCTGGATTCCCGGCACGCATCACGCGCATGCCGAACTCGGAGAAGGATGCGTCGCCGCTCAACGTCGCTAACGGCTACCTGTACGCGGTGACGTCCGGCTATCTGGGCGACGCACCGCCGTACGACGGCCACGTCGTCAGCGTTCGGCTCAGCGACGGCGCTACCACTGTGTTCAACTCGCTGTGCAGCAACAAGCGGCGGCTGCCGGGCCCGGAATCGTGTCCGCAACAGCGCTCGGGAATCTGGGCGCGCGGCGGCGCCGTCGTCGATCCCGATTCGTCAATGAACGGCCGGATATACGCTGCGACCGGGAACGGTGACTTCAGCGCCAACAAGGGCGGCCACAACTACGGCGACTCCGTCATCTCGCTCTCCGCGGACCTTTCGTCGCTCCTCGGCAGCTATACGCCCGTCAACTACGATCAACTAGAACAAGGTGACACCGATCTCGGCAGCACGTCGCCGGTGATGTTGCCGGAACAGGCGTCCAGTCAGACGCCGTGGATGCTCGTTCAGGGCGGGAAAGACGCGGTGCTCAAGCTCGTGAATCGCGCCGCGCTTCCCGGCGTCGGGAACGAGCTGCAGCTGATCGATCTGCCGGGCGGCCTGTTCTCCACTCCGGCGGTGTGGACGGATGGCTCGCACGCGTGGATCTTCCTCGGATTTTCCTCGGTGGTCGAGGCCTACCGTCTGCAAACCAACGGCAAGGGCGCAAGCCGGCTGCGACTCGTGTGGCAGGCTAGCCCGGGCTCGACCGGCGGAGAAGGCACGTCGCCCGTCGTCGCCAACGGCATCGTCTTCGTCGCGTTCGACAACGCGATCGTCGCGCTCGACGCGCTCTCCGGCAAAGAGTTATGGAGCAGCGCGACGACGCGCAGCGGAAAAACGATCGGTCCCGTGCACTGGGAGAGCCCGATCGTCGTCAACGGTGCGCTCTACTGTTCCGACGAAAACGGCCAGCTGACCGCGTACGGCCTCCGTTAACGTAGTGACCCGGCGCACGAATCGGCGCGCTATGCTTAATGGCGGCGGATTTCGCGGAACAGGGCCTTTCAAAGCGTCATACGCGCAAATATAATAAATGCCACGGCGAAGCCCCCTGGGGGGAAAGGAGTTGGGCCGCTTTGAAACGCCGCCCCCCCTCTGCGCCCAGCCGCTAGGCTCAAGCCGTGACGCGTTAAGCTCTGCGCGCTAGACTGCGAGCCTTCTGCGAGGCGAAGCCGCCGCGATGCGAGGCGCTCGTGGCTGCAATGCGAGCAAAGCTGCGATTCAGCGCGGACGAGCGGGCGCGGTGGGGCGCGCCGGGGGTAGAGGTGCGGAGTTACCTGTCAGGTCCGCACGCAGTGACGCAGTACCAAAGGTGGGAGTGGGGCGGCTTTAGCCCTGTTAATCGGTGCGTGTCCCTAACGTCTTTGATTGCTGCGTCGAGTGCGAGCGAGACGCATTCATCCCAAGGCTTAGATTTCAGGAACGGGCCGATGTCGTAGGCGCTCGTACCCCAGTCTTGAAACTCACCCCCCGACAGCGGTTCGAGTATATCAAATCCAAGAATGACATAGCCGGCATCCGCTACCTCGCGCAATGCTGCTTCGATGTCATCTCTGGTCCAGCAAACCTCGCGGTCGCCTGGCAGCACACGCGCCCTTATGCGCAAACGTTCGGACACGACCTGATCTTCTCGTATGTCTTCCGGCATCGTACTGCTCGAAGCCAGATTCCACTACGGAGTCCGATAACACCTTGCTCAGCCAGGCAATAAGGCTTGGCGCTGGGCCTGCAATGCCCGATCTGCGGCACGCTGCTATGCGATCGGCGCCGCTATGTCGCTCAGCTGCAATGCATAACGGCCTCGCATTCACGAATGTCGTGCAAAGTGCGGGGCGGCGGGGGCACGGTTAGCGAGGGTAGGGCGTCGAAGGCCGCGGCATTTGACTCAGTGGCGGGTTTTGCAGAACTTCGAAGATGTAAATACTGCCAGGTCCGTACTGCTCGGCAGCACATCCAATACCGTTGACTGCAGGGTTTGGGCAAGTACGTGGTTGCGTTACAATGATTGAACCCTTAGCACTGGCGGCGTACGACTCACGCCACTGAACTGCCCCGGATGTCGTGACGTACACGTCGACGCCGTAAGGCGGCTCAAGCGTCATTCTACTTGGAACGCCGATACGCCATTGGGGAAAGGTCACGGCGCGGATCGGTCTGCTGACTTGCATCGTGAATGCGACGACGAGGTGCGACGGCTTGGGCAGATGCTTTGGTATCGGGAGACCGGACACGACGGTCGTCGTTGCCAAAGTCAGCGCCGTGCCATTTGGAGCCGGGGACATCAGGCGGAGGAAAAGTCGACCGGATATACCGCTAACAATTGGGAAGTTAAGAATGCTATTTCCTGGGAACGGTTCGGTAATAGTCGGGACGCGCGCCATTGTAAGCGTTGTCCCCGCTAGAAAAGTCGCGATGATGGCGTAGGGAAGCCAATCTAGTCATGGGGCTCAGGTTTGGATGGCGCGCGGTCTTGCCCTTTACGCCCCTCCCACAGCGCTGCCCAGGTGCATGGATCGTAGCCGAAAAGTCATGCCGTGCGATTAAGCCGATCGCTCAATGCAACGAAGTGAGGCTAAGCGAAGTTCGGCAATGCGATCAGCGCCGCTATGCCGCGCAGTTGCAATGCCCGCAAAGCAGCGCCGCGATTCTGCGCGGACGAGCGGGTGCGGAGGCGGGGGGCGGGATGTGGAGGCACGAACCGAAACGCTTGCGCGCCGATTCGATGCTTACTTAAACGATTCAGTGAGTGAGCGGTCGTTTAGGATCGCCCGCACCGTTCCGCCCGTTTTATCTACTTTATAGTGAATCCCGCTCACGCTGAAACGATTATGGTCGAGTGCCGCCTTTTGGAAGTTCCGCCGGAACGACATTGCCGCTACCCGGTCGGCTTATCCCATCGGTGAACAGATTGCCCTTAGAGTCGTAGCCACACGAATAGTAACCGTAAAAGTGCGAATCCGTATAGTTGAGTGGCGGGCCTTTTGCGTTCTTAAAAATCCAGACCCCCTGGTTGCCCCACGAAGCGACTACTAAATCTCCGCTCTGCGGGTCGATCGAACAATCGATAGCATTTGGAACAAAGTACGTTCGCAAGCGTTTGCTACTACCGTGCGCGTATTTATAGACCCTCGACGTTCCGTAGTCAGTGTGATATAAACGCTGCCAGCGCTATCAACGCACTGGCCCGAAGGCAGATAAAACCCTCTCAGCTTACCAACGAGTTTCCCTTGAGGGTATGTGTAGATCGAAACCTGGCGCAGGACGGAGACATACAAAAGGTCCTCGTTTTTCGCTTCCGACAACATCCACGATCCGCTGCGCTCGGCATGCATTGCGATTGAGTGGCTTTGCGGCATTACGCCCGGCTCGCCAATCGGCGGCTGCGATCCGCCGCAACCGGCCAGCATTGCCGCAGCGGCGATTATGATTCTTGGGGCGTACCTGTTACGCGCAAACGTTCTCACTTTGCCTGCCTCGCTAGTAGCCCTTGATGCCGCGCGGCGTCCCCCATCCCCCCGGTCCCGAATAGTACTTTTTATATCGTCCACAGCCGCCCAAGTAATTACCGGTGCAGTCTTCGCCAGTCGGATGGTGGAAATATTTCTTATGCTGCTTGCTGTTGAACGACCAGAACGTTTTGCCGCCGTCCATTCGCTTGGCATTGCCTGCAAGACCGATAACGCCAGCAGTAAACGGCGACGCAACACTCGTGCCGCCAACGCCGATCCAGCCGCCGTAGAGGCTGCTGTACACGGCAACGCCGGGCGAGGTGCCGGCCTGGGCCGATATGTCGCCGTCGGTGCGATAGGTGCAGTCAGGGTCGTGCTGCCACGAGGGCTTCGGAACGCCGTGGCTGCCGACGGCGCTCGAGCTCGCGCAGCCGGCGCCCGCGCCGGACCAGAGAGCCTCGGTGTAGGTCGAGCGGCTCTTCGAGAGCTGCGTACCGCCGACAGCGATGACGCTATCGAGCACCGACGGGCCGCCGATGTTGTCGTAGCCTTCGTCACCGCTCGAGGCGAGATAGTCGACGCCCGGGCTGCTGAAGTAGCTCCCGAAGTTCGAATCGCCGCAGTCCCAGCTGCCGTAGCAGATCCAGCTGTTGCTGACGATGGTCGCGCCGAGCGTGGCGGCTTCCGATTCGGCTTTTTCGAAGTCGGAGATCGTGCTGCCGTCCTTAGCTTCCATCAGATAGATCGTGCACTTCGGGCACGAGGCGGAGACCATCTCGATGTCGAGCGCGGTCTCGACGCACCAGCCGTAGTCTTCACACGTCGGCGGATAGTTGGATTGCTGTCCGTTCTCGTTGTACTTGAAGAAGCTGGCCGTTCCGAGGCCGTACTCGGTGCGGTACGTCGCGAGATCCGTCGCGGCGCTAGAGAGGTCGCCCGCCTCAATGACCGCGACCTTGGTTCCCGATCCCATTCCTAACGAAGGGCCGAGACCATACGCACTCTCGAGCTGTGTTGCGGTAAAGCCGCAGGTTGAGGTCGGGTTGCACGGCGGCGGCTGGCCGTTCTTACCAATAATCTGCAGCGCCTGGCAGCTCGGCTTGCCGACGACTTGCGGGCAGGTGTAACGCGCGAGATGCTGCACTAGCCATCGCGGTTCGATGTTGCGCACGCGGCTTTGCGGCATCGCGCTCGGCGCACCGTTCGGCGGCTGCGATCCGCCGCATGCTGCAAACAATGCGGCGGCGCTAGCGCTAAGCGCGTAACGGCCTAGGGTCAGCCGTTTCACTGTGGGCTCTCCCTTCTTAATGCGGCGCGAGACTCACGGTTACACCGTTTGGAGCCGTGTCGAGGCCAATCGAAATATCCTTGGTAGGCGGACCGCCTTTCGGGTACGCGTAGTAATCTACTTTTCCATAAGGCTTGTAGCCCAAAAGGGCGATGTTCGATTGGATGACCCTCTTGCCGGTAATAAACGTTCCGCTCGGGATATACTCCGATGGGTTCTCGACCAAGGCGACGGTTCTCTCCAGCGTTCCACTGTTACCGGAGATCGTAAAGCCGTAGATGCTATTATCAGAGGGGTCACCGCTCGTAACGGTGACGTACTTGCCGTCCCACTGAACACTGGTACAGCACTGAAAACTGAGGTTTAGGCTTATGCTTTCTAATGCTGTTCCAGCCCTGGGAAGCTCCGCGAACAAAAATTGGTCGCCATGGGTCGTTGAGCCGTTGCAGAAGAGGTTGCTCTTGTTATCGTAGCCGCAAGATATGGGCGCCATACCACTCAGGCTGTAAACCGTCGGTTTCGTGCTGGGGTTCTGATAGACGGCAAGAAAACCGTACGCACCACTGTAATATCGGTACCATGTGACGGCTAGATTCCCGGTTGTCGGATCACTCGCACAATCGGCCGCATCGTAACCCGACTCGCTAAATGTCTGGATGGGCTTCCTACCACCATGTTTATACTCGAAGAGCGTTCGCCCATCCGGAATGAAAACGTCACCCGCTTTATCGGCACATATAAAGCCGTTATCATACGCGAAGGCTTTAAGTGTACCAACGTGCTTGCCGCGGGGATACGAGTAGATTTTTACACCCACCAGTGTGGTAACGTACAGCAGATCCTCGCTCTTCGCCTCCGGAAGCATCCACGATTCGCCGAGATTGCTGTGCGATGCGATCTCCGGGCTTTGCGGCAACGCTCCCGGCGTGCCAATCGGCGGCTGCGATCCGCCACACCCTGCTAGCAATGCGGCAGCGACGCAGCTGCATAGCGCGTAACGGCCAAAATCCAAGCTCCTCATCTGCCTTGCTCCTCGCTGCGTGAACGCCGCGCAGCCTAGCAACGTTTCGGCTTAGCCCGGCTGAGCCCCCGCGACGGCCAAGCCGCTGCGCGATCTGGGCTGCTTGGCACGCTACGCGGTCGGCGCCGCTATGCCGTGCGGCTGCAAGGCCGCAAGGCGCAAAAAGCCAGGATGTGATCGCGGCGCGGCCGAGGCAGCCGACGATATATTAGAGATTGAAACTGAACACGTCCCCGATGCTTTTGGCGCGACGGTCGGCCCGGCGCTGATCGCGAGCGCCTCGCAGCATAGTTTGCAGCGGCTCGCAGTCTCGCAGCTTAGATTCGCTTAGCTTAGAAGCTAGATCGCATTGCTTCGATCGACGCCGCTAAGCTGGTCGGGAGAGGGGGTCCGTTGGCCTCGGTAACCCCTAAAACCAGGCCCCCACCTCCATTCTCGGCTGCAGCCGCCAGCCTCGCGAAAAGCCTTGTAACAGACCATTTTTTAGCGCATCCGCCGATCGCCGGTCCAGCGCGGCGCGCTCTGCAAACTTTGCAGCGCCGTTTGCAAAAAGCGCGGGGCGTCGAAAATCGCCGCTGATGCACTTAGTGCCAGCCGTTCGGCTGAGCGGGTAAAGAGTCCGTAGAATCTGTCGCGCCGGTGGCGAGAGTCATGTGAACTGCGTCGAGGAATCAGAGCTTTGCTTAGCGCGCGATTTGGCTAACGATACTCGCCTTTCTAAAAGCGCGACGCGGCGGTCCGTGCAGCCAGCGAATCGCTTATCAGCACCGCGAGGAGCGTTACCTTACCACTTCGATGGACACCGCGTTTGACTTTTCACGACTGGACACGATGTAACGCCGTTCGATCGCGGGACTCGCACTTGTCCAGGTGGTAAAATTTGGGATCGCCGTTATCGTATAGTTACCGGGTATATTCAAATTGTAGCCCCAATACGATACGGGGGCCCAATAGCTAAGGCGCTCTGTGGTAAAGGGGGGAGCCCAGAAGCCGATAAACTCCGTGCTCCTTGCGCGGTACCTTTCCGAAGCCGCTCTGATCACATAGCCAGCCTGGATGCCATTACTTTTCAGAGGCTCGTTTTCTTTATTCGAGATAATAAGGTCGAAGAGCGCCCACGGCGGCAGGTGAGCAATGGCATAATCATCGGAGGTGTTGTTGCGTATTGATATGCGAATCTTCACGGGTTCGCTTACATGATAGACTTGCAGGTCTGACTCTAAATGGATCGTAAGGGCGCCTGGAGGGAGCGAAGCCTGGGCTGCAACAGCAGTCCGAGCTGCGCCCAATGAGAAACTGAAGACTAGGACGGCACCCCAGGTCAGTACATTCCTTTTCACAGCCATTACACTTTCTATGGTGTGGCTCTTGGCAGGGGCTTAGCCACCCTGCTAGCGTGGTGATTCGATTTCCAACCCTTGTGCACCGCCAACTCATCGCCGGCCGGCGGCGGCGGACATGAATAATGGGAAGTAACGCTGACGTACGGCCTTAGAACGCTCCTGGCGCGACGGCGACGCCGCTCGGGGGATTGAAAAAGGTTAGACCGGCGGTAATTTTCTCGACTACTTTGCCGGTCGCAACGTTGACCGCATAGATGGCGCTACCTTGAGACGCTGTCGCCAGGATCGTTGACCCAGAGATCCTTGAAGCCGGCCGAAAAGTTTAGATACTGCGGATCGATGAATTGCGTGTAGATCAACTTTGCACGAGCTCGTGCCCGTGCAGCGGTAGACGCCGTTGGTCTGGGATGAGTAGCTCGTGTAGTAGAGATCTCCCGCTACCGTCGAACGCGACGCCGAAGGGCGATCCCGGCGTCACCTTGAGCTCATGCGCTCTGCCTTTGCAGCGCGTGAACTCGACGATCGTCTGTTTCCCGCTATTATTCGAGAAGCTCCAATAACAGTTGCCGGCCGCGTCGAACGCCGCGCCGCTGCCTTGCAGGACGTTCGGCGCGTTCAGAGTGCGCGTCGGCGTCGTGGCGCCGTTCGCGAAGAACGTCATGACGTGCTGATTCGCGACTGCCAGTTCGCCGTTGAAGACCGCTACATCGATCGGCACGTTACCGCCGTTCTGCAGGCTGCCGAGCAGCTTTCGGGCTCCAGGCGAGTAGACCAGCACGTCGTTGCCGAACTCGTTCGCAACGTAGAAGCGGCCGTCTTTGCTGCCCACAACGCCGAGAGGACTCTCGACGTTTTTCGTATGAGTTCGCTTCAACTTCCCGTGCTTCGTGTAGAGCAGACAGTCGAAAACGGTGCCGTTTTGACAGGTAAAGACGAAGGTTACCGCGCGCGGCGCAATACCATCGCCACGGAATGCCGAACTTATCGGCAGTAGTGGAACTGCGGGTGACGCTGAGTGCAAACCGCAACCGGTCAACGCCGCGCATAGCATCGGTAGATATAGAGGCCGCATCATTTTCATACTCTACGAGAAGTGTAGCACAGGTGCAAGCGGTTTTAGGGCAAGGTCTAACGCGCGCCGCTGCTGCTCCTCGAGTGGAAGCAACGGCGGGAGCGGACGCTCCCACGACGTATCGTTCCGCAGCCGCGCCGTGACGTAGCGAACCGCCGGTATGAATGGGAATCCGTCGAGGGCCGCGCGCGCCTGCGAGAGCTTCGCGTCGCCTTCTTCTGCTCCGCCCGCAAAGACGTCGCGCGCGAGCTCGGGCCAGAGCGCGACGCTGCCGGAGATGCATCCGCTCGCGCCGTGAGATTTGGCGGCCAATAGATCGGCTTCCGAGCCGGGCAATACCGCCAGCCCGGGGTGGTTCGATAGGATCTCCGCTTGCAGGCGCGCGTCGTTCGAGCTGTCCTTCATGCCGGCAATGACATCTGGAAACTCCCGCAATAGGCGGTCGACGAGCCCGGCGTGAAACGCGATGCCGCTCATCTTCGGAAAGTTGTAGAGCAGAACGCTTTCGCGCGGGGGGTTCGTGCGCGTGAAGAGCGCTTCAAAGAAGTGGACGATGCCGTCGTCGGAGGCATCGCGGAAAAAGAACGGCGGCATCACGAGCGCCGCGGCGAACCCGCACGTAAACGCCTGGCGCGTCAGCCGCACGGCGTCAGCGCTCGACGCGGCGCCGGTGCCGACCATCATCCGGTCCATCGGCATGCCGCTCGAAGCCACCGTCTCCATAAACTCGATCCGCTGATCGGTGCTGAACGACATCGCCTCGCCGGTCGTGCCGAGAAGGTTGATACCGTCGCAGCCGCGCTGTAACAGATCGCGGTAATAGGGCAGCGCCCTGGCGGCGTCGGGCGCGAGATCCGCATCGACCGGCGTGAGTACGGCGGACCAAATTCCGGGGATCATCGCCTTTCGTGCTTCGACTCGCTTCGCTCGCTCAGGACTAGGCATCACGCGCGTCCTTCGAGACGCGCGCTTCGCGCGCTCCTCAGGATGACATTACTCCTCTCGCTGCGCTCAGCGGGACACATGGAGTAAGTTGCGGAGGAAGAAGGCGACGTTGGCGGGGCGTTCGGCCAAGCGGCGCATCAGATACGGAAACCAATACGCCCCGTATGGAATCGACAGGCGCACGCGATAGCCGCGCTTCACGAGGCTGCGCGCGAGCGGCGTCGCGATGCCGTAGAGCAGCTGAAACTCGAAGCGGCCTCGCTGGGGCAGCGACCTCTGCCGAGCGAATGCAATCGCGAGTTCAACGATTTTGGGATCGTGCGTCGCGATCGCCGTATAGCCGGCGTGTGAGAGCGCCAGCTCCATGAGCTCGACGTAGTTGCGGTCGACATCGGCTTTCTTCGGAAAGGCGGTGGACGGCGGCTCGAGGTAGGCGCCCTTGACGATGCGCAGGTTCGGCTCCAGCGGCAGCGTCGAGAGCAGGTCGTCGCGGCTGCGGTAGAGGTACGACTGCAGCACGAAGCCGACGTTGTCGTAGCGCTCGCGCAGGCGGCGATAAATCGCGAGCGTAGGATCGACGTAGCGCGACTGCTCCATGTCCATGCGCACCGTGTTGCGGCTCTCCCGCGCAGCCGCTGCGATGCGCGCCGCGTTGTCGAACGCGAGATCCGGGTCGATGTCGAGTCCCACGTGGGTGAGCTTGAACGCGACGTTCGCGTCACTGCCCTCTGCGGCAAACGCGCGCAGCAGCTCGCAATACTCGCTCGTAACCGCCTGCGTCTGCGCGCGATCGCTTACACTCTCCCCGAGGATCGTCGCCGCTACGGCGAAGCCCCGCGCGTTCGCGTCCCGGGCCACCGGCAGGAACTCCGCCGCGGTTTCACCGGCTACGAAGCGCCCGGCCCCCAGACGCATGCCGTAGCGCGTGACGGCGCTACGCACGAACGCGTTGTTCGCAGCCGCGAGGATCGCCGCGCGCAGTGGCCGATCAAGCGCCGAGGTCATCGGTCTATTGTAGGAGCCCGCCGCATGGAACGACAAGGGCGCGATCGATGAAGGTCGGGTGGGTGCTCTTCGTGGCGATTCTCGGCTCGGCGATGCCGTTCATCGACAGCACGGCGGTCAACGTCTCTTTGCCGGTCATCCAGCGCGAGCTGCATGCGACCACCGGACAGACGCAGTGGGTCATCGAAGGCTACGCGCTCTTCCTCTCCGCGCTGATCCTGCTCGGCGGTGCGCTGGGCGATCTGTACGGCCGGCGGTTGGTCTTCGGAGCGGGCATCGCCCTGTTCGCCATCGCGTCGATCGGCTGCGCTCTCGCGCCCAGCGTCGAATGGCTCATCGCGGCGCGATGCGTGCAGGGCATCGGCGGCGCGTTCTCGACGCCGGGAAGCCTGGCGCTGATCAGCGCCGCCTACTCGAGCGACGCGCGCGGACGCGCCATCGGGCTGTGGTCGGGCTTCTCCGCGCTCACCTCGGCCGCCGGACCGATCATCGGCGGATGGCTGACGCAAAGCTTCTCGTGGCGCTACATCTTCGTGATCAACTTGCCGATCGCCGCGATCGTCCTGCCGGTTCTCTTCTTCTGCGTCGCCGAGAGCCGCGACGAGACCGCCGACCGCCATATCGACGTCGGCGGCGCGACGCTCGCCACGCTCGGATTAGGGCTTCTGGTTTACGGGCTGATCGACATGAACGCCGCACACGTGTCGGCTGCGGCCGTCGCGGCGGTCGTTCTGGGCCTCGTGCTGCTTGTGGTCTTCGTTATGTACGAGATGCGCGTCAAGGACCCGATGATGCGCTGCGATCTCTTTGCCGTGCGTAGTTTCAGGATCTCGAACGTCTACACGTTCTTCCTCTACACGGCAATCGGAGGCAGCCTCTACTTCGTCCCGTTCGTTCTGATCAACGTCCACCACTATTCGCCGACCGAGGCGGGAGCCGCGCTGCTGCCGTTCATCGTCATCATGGTGGCGGCATCGCGCTGGTCTGGCGGCCTGGTCGGGCGCGTCGGTCCGCGCGGGCCGCTGGTACTCGGAGGGATCCTCGCGGGACTCGGATTCCTCGCGTTCGCGCTGCCGGGAACCGACGGATCGTACTGGACGACGTTCTTTCCCGCCGCGACGATCCTCGGGCTGGGAGGCGCGCTGTTCGTCGCCCCGCTGACGACGACCGTGATGAATTCGGTCCCGGTCGAGCACTCCGGCGTCGCTTCGGGCATCAACAACGCGGTGGCACGCACCGCCGGCCTCATCGGCGTGGCTGTGCTCGGCGTCGTCGTAACGGCGGCGCCCGCCTACTTATTCGGCTTCCGCGCAGCGATGCTCGTCTCGGCCCTGCTCTCGTTTGCGGCAGCCGCCGTTGCCGCACAGGGATTCGCAGCCCGATCGACGATTCACAAGCCGACATAGAGGTACTTACGAGGTACTTACGATGAAATGGTTTTTTGAGCCCGGACACAGCGCAGCGGAGTTTCGCGCACGGCATATGATGATCACGTGGGTGCGCGGCGCGTTCAAGAACATCGAGGGTAAGCTGGACTTCGATCCCGCCGATCCGCGGAAGCTCGCGGTCGAGACGACGATCGACGCGTCGACCTGCTGGACCGGCGTCGAGATGCGCGACAATCACCTGCGCAGCGCCGACTTCTTGAGCTGCGAGCAGTATCCCAAGATTCACTTCAAGAGCACCGGGGTCGAGGAGGTCGGTCCGGTCGACTATCTCGTGACCGGCGACCTCACGATTCGGGACGTGACCCGGCCCGTGACGCTACGCACGCGCTACCTCGGATCGTGGCAGACGCCGTGGTGGGAAGACGGAGTCGACAAGGGTCCTAAGACGCGCGCCGGCTTTGCCGCCCGGACGCGCATCAACCGCTACGACTTCGGCGTGAGCTGGAACGACTCGATGCCGGACGGCGGCATCGTCGTCAGCCGCAACGTCGACATCATCCTGGACGTCGAGGCGGTCAAGCAAGACTAACCCCCTCAGCCGGCATACCAAGCGGAGTCTGCACGAGGAGCCAACGAACTAAAGGGCGTGAAGATTCCGCTCTATCAGCTCGACGCGTTCTCCCGAAGCGCCTTTGGCGGGAACCCCGCCGCGGTCTGTCCGCTTGAGCGGTGGTTCGGCGACGACACGTTGCAGGCGATTGCGGCCGAGAACAACCTCGCCGAAACGGCGTTTTTCGTGCGCGAAAACGGCGCGTACCGGCTGCGCTGGTTCACGCCGGTCGCCGAGGTGCCGCTGTGCGGTCACGCGACGCTTGCAACCGGCCACGTGATCCTCAAACTGCTCGAGCCGGATCGCGAGCGCGTTCGCTTCGAGACGCTGTCGGGCCCCGTCGAGGTGTCACGTGACGGCGAACGCCTGAGCCTGGACTTCCCGGCGCTCCCGTTGCAACGCGAGCTCGATCCGGATATGGTCGCCGGCGCGATCGGCGTGCGGCCGGAGGAGCTCTGGGAGGCAGACCGCGGGATGGCGGTGCTCAGCGATCCGGTGCAGGTGCGCGAGCTGCGCCCCGATATCGGCCGCATCGCCGAGCTGCCGTTCAAAAGCCTCATCGTGACGGCGCGGGGGTTTGACGGCGACTGCGACTTCGTGTCGCGCTTCTTCGCGCCGAAGCTGGGGATCGCCGAAGATCCGGTCACGGGATCCGCGCACTGCGTTTTGACGCCCTACTGGTCGGGCGTGCTCGGAGAGCCGTCGCTCTTCGCACGACAGCTCTCGCCTCGCGGGGGCGAGCTGTGGGTCGAGGATCGCGGTAATCGCGTGCGGCTCTCCGGCGACTGTGTGCTCGTGATCGAGGGATCGTTCGCCGTTCCCTAAACGCTCTGCGCACGGGCCGAGGTCAAGCGTTAACCGTTGACGCGGCACATTTAGTGATTGTCTAGTGATTGTCAACCATTTCTACGGGCCGTACCTCTACTTCAACCCGTGGATCGAGAGCTACAAGACCCGACGTCCCCATTCGAGCCTGGGTTATCTTTCGGCGGCTGCATGAATGGAGCGCAATCAGGCCAGAATAATATCACTTAAAGTCATCCCGAGCGGAGCGCGCGAAGCGCCACAGTGTCATCCTGAGCGGAGCGCGCGAAGCGCGCATAGTTCGAGGGAAGAGGTACAGAGTGATCACCGGTATCCACGCGATCTTCTACACCAAGCACTCCAAGGAGCTTTACGACTTTTTCAAGGACGTGCTCGACCTGAGCTACATCGACGCCGGCAACGGGCGGCTCTTCTTCGCGGCACCGCCGACGGAACTCGCCGTCCATGAGACGGAAGACGAGTCCGAACACGAACTGTGGCTGATCTGCGACGAGATCGCCGCGACGGTACAGCAGCTCGAGAAAAAGGGAATCAAAGCGACACCGGTAGCCGATCGCGGCTGGGGTTTGGTAACGACGCTCAAACTGCCCGGCGGCGACAAGCTCGGCCTCTACGAACCAAAGCATCTCTCGCCGCTCACGTAGCTCGTGCTGGTGTGAGCCATATCCCCAAGGCCCGGCAATGCGGCGCGGCCGCGTGATCTCGGATGGCAGGCGCGGGGCGGGGGCCGCTCTGTTACGTCTCTTAGCGTTAAAGCCGTTTCAAACGAGGGACGTCGAAGTTAAAGGACGCTCCTCAGGGTCTCGACATGAAATCCGGTTTGAGCGTAGTGAAGTTGATCGGCACGGAAACGTGCTCTTGCACGATCAGCCATTCACCGTTGACTTTTCGCAGAACGTCGGTAACGCGAACCGCCATCGCGTGCAAGTGGCCCATGTTTCCGGTAAACGATTGAATGCTGTGCGTGTAGGCGACGTCGCCGCTGATCGTCACGGACAGCTCGCTGATGGAGAACGTCGGATTGCCCTTGATGGAACCAAAGAATCCCTTCCAGTCAGTCCGATAGTTATCCCAGCCCACATGCTCGCGTGGTGTGCTGACGTCGAAGACGAAGAGCGTATTGCTGTGGATGTAGGGCAACATTATGGCGTTGAGGTCCTTGTGCCGAAACGCGTTGGCAAACTGTTGATAGAGCGCGCTGATCTCGGCGTTGTCGTTGGATTGCGCGTCGGCGCGCAATGCAATGGCGCTTCCGGCGATTGCGACGGTAAGGAAGAGAAAAAGGGCCATTTTCTTCATGAGGTAGCCTCCAGAAAAGGACAAGGACTGGCATGCTTCGCGTTGCGCGAGGCGAATCCTCAGCTCTTGAAAGTAACCTCGGCCCACGATCCCGTAGCTACTGCGCCGATTCGGCGGCCCCTCATCGCTGTATAGCTCGCTCCGGTCGTAGCCGCAGGGTGTTCCATGCCAAGCCAGGTGCCCGCAGCCGCGTGGAACTGGGGCGTGGCCGACACCTAATCCATGCTGCTAGAAACCACTTCTGCCCGTAGAACGAAAGATGGGATCGCCGTCGCTCGAGATGGCAGATTCACGGAGGCGACTGACGCGCTGGTTCATGCGCTAACACACAACAAGACCGTGCAACGAGTCCGCCGCCAGCCTAAGCCCAACCACGTTCACATTTATCAGCCGCCTGAAATGCGCCTACGGGTCACGTCCAACCTTCAACTCCAATCTCATCAATGCGGCTCGAAGCCCGAGCAACTGTTCGGAATGGATGGAACACCGCGTGAGGTGACCAAAAACTCGTTTACGGGTTATGAACCCCAGGCCGCCCCATCGGTCTCCCTCACGCGTGGATAATAGCATCTCCAGCCTATACAAGGCCCCCCAGCCGGCAATGCCGCGTGATACAATTGCCGCGAAGCGATCGAAGCTGCGCGGAGTAAAGCGCTAAGCAAGCCGCGGTGCACCGTGTTGCGATGTGCAATGCAACGATGCGATTCGCGCCACTCTGCTGCGATGCCGCGAGGCGCAAAAAAAGCAACGAGCCCGTCGAGCGGGCCCGTTTTGCGATGTTTTCAGCGTAGTCGTTTTACGGCGATAACGAAAACACCGTTCCCGCGCCGTGCGCGCCCCTCTGCCAATGCCGTATGGTTCTACGTCGCGGAGCGGCTAAGAAACGTGCCGACGAGGCTGATTGCGCGTTTATGCAGGGGGCCTAACCTACTTTTTGCGGTCGCTGCCGCGACGATCGATGCTACTGGCTAAGACTGACTGCCACGCCGAAGGGCGCATAAAGACCAGTGATCTTCTTGGTAGGCGGACCGCCGGCTGGATAATTCCAGAAACCAACGTCCGCGTAACCGTTGTCCGCCCCGACGACTTTTGTGCCTTGGATGCAAAACTGTTCTACTTCGTGCGCGCCGCCGAGCGTTGTGGAGCCGAATTCAGTTCCGTGCTTTCCACTTATGGTGTATTGGTAGATCGTATTGGCGCCATCTCCAACTGCTATATGCTTGCCATCCCATTGAACGCCGCCGGAATAATAGGGATAGGGGTTGAGTCTGATCTTCCTAAACGTCCGGCTGCCCTTGGGAAGCTCGGCGAAGGCGAATACGAAGCTGCAGGAAGTGCCGTTGTAGTAGCAATACTCTCCGTCGACGAACAGGTTCCCCTTATCATCGTAGCTTAGCGAATTAGGAATGTTGATGTAGGAGTAGAGCGCCTCCGGCTTGCCCCGAGCGTCCTTGTAGATCGAGACGTCGCCTTCGCCACCATCCGCACTGCTGTTCGAAACGGCGAGATTCCCGGTCGTCGCATCGACGGAGCAGCCAATGGGGTCGGAACCCTGGTCACTTAGGGTCGCAATCGGTTTCGCGCCGCCGTGCGCGTACTCGCGGATATTATATGCTTTCGCGTTCACAATGTAGACGTCGCCCTTTTTGTCGACACACTCGCCTAACGGCTTCTTGAAGCCCGTCAGCTTTCCTACCAACTTAACCTGTGCGGGCAGGTACGAATAAACGTAGACGTCATTGAACCCCTCGATCGAGACGTAGAGGAGGTTCTGCGTCGTGGCGTCGCGCGCCATCCATGACCGCTCTCGGTCCGGCTGGACGGTCCGAGCGACGCCGCTCTTCAACGCGAGAGCTGGTACGCGGATGGGTGCTTGCGCGTTCAGGCGTGATTGAGTGGCGCTCTGCGGGATCGACGCCGAAGGGCTTAATGCTGAGGGCGACCCGCCGCTGCTACAGCCCGCGAGTATGGCGACCACTACGCACATGACTACTGCGTGTTGAGTCAATTTCGAGATCTTCATGAGATCAATAGCTTTCCTTTCAGGGGGTCAAAGCGAAGACAGTCCCGCATCCCGACGTGCCGTTACGGGATGGGCACGATCCGCTGCCACCGTAAAGCGTGGTACCGTAAAGCACACCATTTAGGGCGGTCAGACCAGCTGCGGGAAGCTCCCCGTCGCTGCCGCCTTTGAAACTATAGAGCACGCGCTCCTGGCCCGACGTGGTCACGCTGAATACCGTTCCGTCGCCGTTACTGCCACCGTAGAACGTCGTGCCGTAGAGCGTTCCATTCATGACGGTCAAATCAGCCTCGGGGTACGCGCCATCGCCGCCGCTGTTGATGCCACCCCGGAAGGCGTAAAGCACGCTCTCCTGGCCGGATGTGCTCACCTCGAAGACTGTCCCGCAGCCGGTGCCATAGCAGCCCGAACCACCTCCCCAATAGGTCGTACCGTAGAGGGCGCCGTTCAGGACGGTCAAACTCGCCTGCGGCTCGAACCCGTCGGCGCCGCCTTGGAACTTGTAGAGTACACTTTCCACGCCCGCAGCGTTCACGGCGAAGACCGTTCCGTAGAATATTCCCCCGGCGTACGTCGTGCCGTAGAAGGTGCCGTTCAAAGGGGTTAGGCTGGCCTGCGGATTCTCGCCATCGTAGCTGCTGCCTCCAAAGCTGTAGAGCGTGCGCTCGTGGCCCGATGTGGTCACGTCGAAAACCGTCCCGCACCCGGCACCATAGCATTGGCTGCTACCACCTGCGTAGGTGGTGCCATAGAGCGTACCGTTCAGGACGGCCAGCCCCGCTTCGGGGTTCGTGCCATCGCTACCACCCTTGAAGCTGTGTAGCACGCGCGCCTCGCCTGCAATGTTTATACTGAAGACGGTTCCCAAACCATGCGCGCCACCGGTGGCCGTCGTTCCGTAGAGCGTGCCATTTAAGAACTTCAACTTCCCGTCGGGACGCGCGCCATCGCTGTACTTGAAGCTGTGCAGCACGTGTTCCCGGCCAGCGGTGCTCACCCTGAACACTGTTCCGACGCCCATCGCGCCGCCACCGTACGTCGTGCCGTAGAGCGTGCCTTTCACGACGGTCAAGTTCGCCGCGGGCTTTTTGCCGTCTGTGCCCGCGCCAAAGCTGTGCAGGACCCTATAGTTGGAGCCGGTCGGCGGTTGCCGCACAAGCGAGGCTTCCAAACGCGATGCCACGCCCGCAGCGGATTGCGGGGTAGCGACCTGCGGCGCCACCGGCGCAGCCGTCGATGAAGAAAAACTGCTGCCGCCACACGCGGCTAAAAGCGCCGCGCTTAGGCACACGCCGACGAGACTGCCTAGATGTTTCATGAGTAGGCCTTTTCGAGAAGTAGCAAGCGGCCGCGGGCGTAAACGTAGCTCCCTCAGCTGACTGAGTGTTTCGATGCTAGATTGTCGTGGGCCTAGGCTGGAGGCCGGAGCGAACGAATCTCTGCTGACCCCTTAACGCAAAGCTCGTAATGTCTTCCGGCTGCACAACCCTGCAAAGCCAAAGCTCTGAGGCATTCGCGCTACGCGCTCGCTGCAATGCACGATGCGGTCTGCGCTGCTATGCTACCGCGCCGCGCAGCTGAAACGCTGAGCCAAAGCCTGCAATGCAGAACGGCCTCGCGACCGCGAAGCCTCGCGCGGGGCTACGGGTGAAAAGCAACGAGCCCGTTGAGCGGGCCCGTTGTGCGATGCTTTCAGCGCAGCCGTTTCACGGCGACAACGAGAAGACCGTTCCGATCTGCTGCGTGCCCCCTTCTAAGGTCGTGCCGTAGAGCGTGCCATTGACGTTGAGGAGGCCCGCGTACGGGCCTTTGCCGTCCCCCTTGCCCGCGAAGCTATGGAGCACGGTTTCCTTTCCGGACGGCGTGATCGAGAAGACCGTTCCGAATTCGTCGTGCGTGCCCCCGGAAACGGTCGTGCCGTAGAGCGTGCCCTTGACGTTGAGGAGGCCCGCATACGGGCCATTGCCGTCCCCCTTGTCACGGCCTTTGAAGCCGTAGAGCACGGTTTCCGTGCCGGACGTTGTGATCGCGAAGACCGTTCCAGCGTCATCCCCCCCGGGCCCCCATTACGGTCGTGCCGTAGAGCGTGCCGTTGACGTTGATGAGACCCGCTTCCGGCACGGCGCCGTCGTCAGGATGGGTCCCCCCGAAGCTGTGGAGCACGGTCTCCGTGCCGGACGTCGTGATCGCGAAGACGGTTCCCTCGTAGGTGCCTGCCCCCGCTGGTGGTGGTGCCGTAAAGCGTGCCCTTGACGTTGATGAGGCCCGCAAACGGCTCGTTGCCGTCTCCCGATCCGCCGAAACTATGGAGCACGGTTTCCTTTCCGGACGGCGTGATCGAGAAGACCGTTCCGTAGCCGAACGTGCCCCCGTAAGAGGTCGTGCCGTAGAGCGTGCCCTTGACGTTGAGGAGGCCCGCCTCCGGGTTGGCGCCGTCTCCCGAGCCAAAGACTTTGAAGCTGTAAAGCAGGGTTTCTATACCGGACGTCGTGATCGAGAAGACCGTTCCCGTGGCGTTTTTGCCTCCTACGGAGGTCGTGCCGTAGAGCGTGCCGTTCAAGTTGATGAGGCCCGCTTCCGGCTCTCCGCCGTCGTCGCGCGAACTCCCTCCGAAACTATGGAGTACGGTTTCCTTGCCGGACGTCGTGATCTTAAAGACCGTTCCGTAGCCGCGGATGGGCACCCCCGCCGTCGGTCGTGCCGTAGAGCGTGCCGTTGACGTTGATGAGGCTCGCATACGGGTCTTCGCCGTCCGCCCCGCCTTTGAAGCTGTAGAGCACGCTCTCATCGGGGCGCACGCGTGTGCGCTCTGCCGTCCTGAGCGCAGTCGAAGCACCGGCAGGCGATGGGCTCAGCGGCGTGCCGCTTCCGCCGCCGCACGCAGCCAAAAGCGCCGCACTAAGAGACGCTGCGACGAAAAAGCTCATTGAACTGCGCATGGTTCCAACCTTCTCTCTGAAAGGCGCTGCCCAGAAGGCGCAGCTGCGACGAGCCAAAGTCGCGACGCACTAGGGACAACGCATGCAGCTACGGTGCGCCTTCCTGCCGACTTTGTCAATGATTGTAAGGCGCCATAACGTCAGTTTCCAGCGCGAGAGCCATGCGCAAAGTTGAGAAGACGCAAAGCCGCGATCGCCGATCGGCGGCCTCGTCGCTGTACACCGTGGTTCCGGTCGAAGCGGCAAGCGTGTTCCATGCCGGTCTAGGTGCCTCGTGTTTACTATGCGACCTGCCGGCGGAGATCGTCGCCCAGCGAAACTCTTTGCGCGAGACGCCGCAACTTGTACAACGTTCTAGGCGTGATATCAGTTGTTCGTACAGTTCTTGATGGCGCAATTAAACAACACGGCCGAAAGGCTTGGCTGTGAAACCCGAGTGAACAGCTGTAAAGGACTCTCCTCAGGGTCTCGACATGAAATCCGGTTTGAGCGTAGTGAAGTTGATCGGCACGGAAACGTGCTCTTGCACGATCAGCCATTCACCGTTGACTTTTCGCAGAACGTCGGTAACGCGAACCGCCATCGCGTGCAAGTGGCCCATGTTTCCGGTAAACGATTGAATGCTGTGCGTGAAGGCGACGTCGCCGCTGATCGTCACGGACAGCTCGCTGATGGAGAACGTCGGATTGCCCTTGATGGAATCAAAGAATCCCTTCCAGTCAGTCCGATAGTTATCCCAGCCCACATGCTCGCGCGGTGTGCTGACGTCGAAGACGAAGAGCGTATTGCTGTGGATGTAGGGCAACATTATGGCGTTGAGGTCCTTGTGCCGAAACGCGTTGGCAAACTGTTGATAGAGCGCGCTGATCGCGGCGTTGTCGTTGGATTGCGCGTCGGCGCGCAATGCAATGGCGCTTCCGGCGATCGCGACGGTAAGGAAGAGAAAAAGGGCCATTTTCTTCATGAGGTAGCCTCCAGAAAAGGACAAGGACTGGCATGCTTCGCGTTGCGCGAGGCGAATCCTCAGCTCTTGAAAGTAACCTCGGCCCACGATCCCGTAGCTACTGCGCCGATTCGGCGGCCCCTCATCGCTGTATAGCTCGCTCCGGTCGTAGCCGCAGGGTGTTCCATGCCAAGCCAGGTGCCCGCAGCCGCGTGGAACTGGGAGCGGCCGCACCTATCATGTCGCCGGAGGAGGGGAAGTCCCGACTGTCGCTCAATTGCCTGACGCGAAACGAAGCCTCCGGCTGTTTTGGCGTCTGTGCTAAGCACCAGTCGGCGCTTCTCCGGAGCGTAGCTATTCTCTCGCGACGAGGGATCATGCGCTGCGCGAATGTTACCGAACTCCGCTTCGCCTTTTCGGCCGCTGCTGCTTCGGCTGTTGCACCGACTCCTTACATGCGAACGAGAAATCGATCTTCTCGGGTTACTAATAATCCGTCGGGAAAGGCCAAGCTTACGATTTAGAAACCGAAGGAATTCGCGGTTCCGCAGGGCGTAGTGTGAAACTCGTATTGGAACGACACCGGGCTCGATGCGGCCAGATTGTTGCTACTCGGAGCGATGCCAGGGTTATGTGAGGGCGATGAGGAGAAGAGATTTCGCGAGCGAGAGTCGACGAGCGATCCGATCGAAAGGTCTGCCGTCGGATCCGCTACGCCGCTCGGCGTCGCCGGAGAGAGCGGCGGAACTCCGAAGAGGTTATTCGCGTAGCAGCCGGATTGGTACCATGCCGGTTCGTACCAAGCGTAGCGTGGCCTCGGCTGCCATGTGTACGAATAAACTGGCGCTTCCTTGTTCGTTTGCGGAAGCGGCTTCGCACGCACGTCGACGTCGAACGGAACTCTGAAGTGATCTTGCGCGGCGGGACGCGCTGCGTTTTCGGCGCGCGCCGGCGCGGGGCGGAAAACCGGCGTTGCACGCCCGCCCGACGGCACTGGCGCGCCGCGGGTTACGATCGGCGGACCCAGCGCCGCGACGATTGCAGCTCCGACCAGCAACGAGCGAGTCATATCGAGCGAAGTTCTATCTGCTAACGGCCGCGCCTTCTACAAGCCCGCCAGGCGTAGGTCAAGGCTTAACTACGTGACGGGCACCCGGTAAACGCCACCAGGAATATGTGGAATTCTGGGGCTCGGCTCGGATAGATCGTTCCTTTGGTTGGCGTGGTCTGGGCGGAAACCACTCCACAGCGGGCTTTTTCTATGCTGCCAGAAGCCACTTCTGCCCGCACATAAACAGCAATTAGCCGTCTAAAATGGAGCGCTCCGCGGCTGCCGCGCTCCCTCGTGACACGACTCTCTGGGGTTTAGCGCCCGGGTGCGCACATTGGCCCCAACGGGAGGATGCAACGCAACCGGCGCTCGGTCATCATACCACAAAAGTCGCGTTTGAGTTGGGGCCAAGGAGTAGCCACGACGGCTAAACCAACCGGGAGGGGTTATAATCATAGCGTGCCCGGCCACGTGATCTCCATTAACCCTTTCCCGCTTCTAATAGTGGTCGCCGGAGTGCTCGTCGTCATCTTCGCACTTATTGCGCGGCGACGCATGTGATGCAAGGGCTATCCTGGTCGAACTGCGCCGCCAACCATACCGCTAAACCCCTGAAGCTGCGGTACTGCTTTGACGTTGCAGCCGGCCTTGTATTACTCGTAGCGAGCGGAGCGCAGCGTGCCCAGGCCACCTCTGCAAGCGTTCCGCCGATCGTTCTCCGCGCCGAGACCGCCTTTGACGCGACGCTGCGGGGCGTGGTCGGCATGCAGCGTCACTTCTCTACCGAACTGCGCGTCGGCCCGGTCACACACGAAGAACAGAGCGACAGCGGCTTGCTGATGCAAGACGGTCGATTCGTAAGAATCGTTTACTTTCGCATCGTGCGCGACGGCCATCCGTTTTCCCCTTCGCAAATCCAACAGCGCGATGACGAGTCAAACCGGGCCTGGACCGCGGGAAAAATCTTCTTCAAAGAACCATATGACGAGCACTACATCAGCGATTATTCGTTCGGGCCGCCGCAGGTGAGTTGCTCGGAATGCTCCCCGGGGACACAGGCCGTGAGCTTTGCGAGCGCGATTCACGACTCCCAGCACGGTGGTGGCGTGATGTATATCGATGCAGGCAACGCTCACATCGTAAAGTTGACCTATACTCCCTATGTGCTGCCATCGCATGCCTCGTCAGGTTTTGTGACGGAAATAGGCGGCCCGGGCCTGCCCGATTTATGGTATGCCGTGCACATCTACGAAACGTACCGGGGACATGTGTTCCTAATGGCTGGGGAGGGGAGCTTTAACGGTGTCTTCGATAACTTCCGCCGCTTTACCAACCTCAGCGCGGGCGAGGCGGCCCTCCAAAATCAAACCATCTAGCTGTGCGGGGCCAAACTTTAGCCGCCCATGATCGTGGTTGTCATCGGAACTAATCCTTCCGTTGGCGTGGCCTCACCGGTCGCACTCGCGTGGCCTTCAACTATGCTACCATAAGCGAATTCTACCCGTGATCGCGAAGCCGGGGGGGGGCTGCTACTCTATTTCGTTTTCGTGTTCCTCAAGCGCGAGTGCGATCGCAGCCTCGGGTGTCAGCGCAGTGCCCTCTGCGCTTAGTCGCGCGAGTTCGTCGGGCGCGAGGCTTTCGCGCAGGAGTGGGGTCAGGCGGTCGTGCGTCGTCGTCTCGGTGAACTGGCGCTCGAATCCGTGTCGGCCAAACGCGGCGTCGGCGTAGCCTTCGAGCGTGGCCGCGCGCGAGAAATCGCCGCGCAGCGCGACGGTGAGCGCCAGGTGCTCGATCGCAATCGCAACGTGGGCATGGTCCGGCTCGCGCGTGGCATAGGTCCCGATCGCCTCACGAGCCGCCGCAGCCGCGCCGGCAAGATCGTCCACCGCGCCAAGATAGCCCGCGAGGTTGTGGAGCATCTTGCTGAGCATGATATTATCGGCACCAGATCGCGTTGCCGGTAGCGTCTCGCGAACAATTGCGATCGCTCGCTGCGTCTGACCTCGCTGGTGTTCGATCTCCGCGAGGTTGAGCGCCGTTGCCTGCTCTCCCTGAGTGTTTCCGAGCGAGCTATGTTCATTGTGGAGCTGCTCGTACATGCGCGCCGCCGTCGCAAGATCGCCGCGAATCAGGCTTAACACTGCACGTGTATCCAGCAACGCCAGGCGAAGGCCAGCCGAGTTCCCTGGAATCGCTTCGGCTTGCGCTAACGCCTCCGCCGCGTCATCAAACCGATGGAGGGGCACCGCCGTAAACGCGTACATCCGCAGCGCCCTGGCGAGCGACGGGTCGTCGCCGCTGGCCCGCGCATGCTCGACCGCCTCCGTCGCCAGCTCAAATGCGCGCACCCTGTGGCCGGAAAAGGCGAGCATGTAAGACAACGCGGTTGACAGCCGAGCGCGTAGCCGCGACTGGTCCGCCGGGAGCGCTGCGAGATACGCCTCGCACCACGCGATGCCTTCCGCATCGAGTCCGATGGCTCCCCATTGCGGGCCAACGTTGGCGAGCAGCTCGCCGCCGTCGATAACCTCCGAACGCGCCAACGCACCGTCGAGTGCGGAACGCACGTCGTCAAGCTCGGTCTGCAGCGCCGCAACGAGATCGGCATATCGTGCGGTCCGCTCGTACCGTTCCCGCAGCTGCGCGAAGCGGTCGCGCAGATAGCGCAGATGGCGGCCCGCAACGAGATCGCGCTCGTCCGCATCGGCGAGCTTCTCCAAAGCATACGCGCGCGTCGATTCGAGCAACCGGTAGCGCAGCGCATCACCCTCCGGCTCGCCGAGCACCAGCGACTTATCGACTAGCGACGCCAGCACGTCGAAGACGTTAGCTTCATCGAGATCGTCGCCGCTTCCAACCGCAACGGCTCCCCCAGCGCAAAGCCGTTGACGAAGATTCCTAACCTTCGGAAGAGCGTGCGCTCGCGCTTGTCGAGCAGGTCGTAGCTCCAGTCGATGAGCGCACGCATGGTCTGATGGCGCGGTAGCGCGCTGCGATCGCCGCCGGTGAGCACACGAAACCGCTCGTCGAGCCGTTCGCGCAGCTGTTTTGGACTGAGCACCTTCACCCGCGCAGCGGCCAGTTCGATCGCCAGCGGAATGCCGTCCAGGCGCCGGCAGATGTCGGCGACGACCGGTGTGTTCTCGCTGGTCAGCGCAAATTGGTGAACGACGCCGCGCGCACGCTCGACGAACAGCGAGGTCGCCGCCGGAACGGTGAGCGACGGCATCCGATAGGTCACCTCGCCGTCGATCCCCAACGCTTGTCGGCTCGAGGCGAGCACTTTGACTTTTGGACAACCACGCAGGATGGCTGCGAGCACGCGTGCCGCGGACTCGACCAGATGCTCGCAGTTGTCGAAGACGAGCAGCGTCTGCTTTCCTTTAAGAGCGCGAACGAGGTTCTCGACCGGATCGCCGTCGCTCGCGAGCTTCAAGTCGAGTGCCTGCGCGACGGTAGTGGGAATGTACTCGCCGCTGGTCAGCGGCGCGAGTTCGACGAACCACACGCCGTCGCTGAATGCGTCGATCAGATTCGCCGCGACTTGGAGCGACGCGCGCGTCTTGCCCGACCCCGCCCGCGCCGGTCAGCGTCACGAGCCGGTGCTCGTCGCATGAGTGCGGTGATCTCGGCTATGTCCTCTTCGCGCCCGACGAACGATGTAAGCTGGGCCGGCAGATTGTTTGATAGGTGGTCGAGCGAACGCAGCGCTGGAAAGTCAGCGAGCCAGATCCGGCGCGATCAGCTGGTAGACGCGCTCGGGCTGCGCTAGATCCTTGAGCCGATGCGCGCCCAGATCACGCAAGCTGCACTGCGACGGCAGTTCGCCTTGGACCAGCTCCGTGCAGGCACCCGAGACCAGCACCTGGCCGCCGTGGCCGATCGCGAGCAGCCGCGCGACGCGATTGACCGTTGGACCGAAGTAGTCGCCCTCGCGCTCGTCGGCGGTGCCGCTGTGCAACGCCATGCGTGCGCGGATGCCTTCGACCGCCGAGAAATCTTCGGCAGCGAGCGCTCGTTGTGCGTCAAGAGCGGCGGCGATCGCTTTTTGCGGATGCGCGAAGGCTGCGCAGAACGCGTCGCCGACGGTCTTAAAGACGTATGCGCCGCGTGCTTTCAGCGCTGTGCGCATTAGCGCGTCATGACGTGCGAGCGCCGAAGCCATAGCCTTGTGGTCACGTTCCCAGCGCGCAGTGCTGCCTTCGATATCCGAAAACAGAAACGTGACCGTGCCGGTGGGGCGAGCCGAGGCCGGCCGGCCCCGCTTCACGCCAGTCGCCATCAACCCGCGCTTCGTGCTAGGTGCATCCCCCTCCGCCAGTGCCATTAGCGATGGAGGAACTGGTCATCACACGGGGCCTTCCATGCTGCTAGAAGCGATTTCTACCCGCCATCGCGGAGCCGTGGGCGGGGCGGCGGCTCCTCTTCGATTATTCGGATTAAACTACGCTTTCGCAAAACTCGCGTACGTATGAGCGCAGCCAATGAAGATCGGCGCTTCCAGGTACATGATGCCCCGCCAGCCTCGCAGTCTTGACGAGCGACGGCATTAGGCGACGCGCCTGTCGTAGGACGAGATCGGCTGGAAAGAGCACGTCCTGCGTTGCCGCGATTACGAGCACAGGGCATGTCAAACCGCTCAAGTCCTTCGCGTTCGATAAACGGGGAAGAGAAACCACAAGGCGCACGTGCCGTAACACTGCGTCTAAGATTCTCAAACCTAGGTCGTCCGGATCGTGCCCCCACAGCGGTCGCACAGCGCGGATCAGGCGCTCCCGACTTGGCGAGAAACGATAGAGCAGCATCGGGACCCCTACTGCAGCTATCCGTGCGAACGGGGCCGTGGCAATTGCACTAGGCACGTGTAGGATCAAACGCTCGATGCGCTGAGGAGCGACCTCAGAGAGCCTGAGCGCAATGCCCCCACCGTAAGAGGTGCCGATGATAGTCGCCTGGTCTACGTCCAGAGCGGACAGTACGGCAGATGCCCACCGTCCGTAGCTGTCATCCCGCGCAGAAAGCCTGCGCTGATCACTAAGACCGGGATGCCCGACCGTATCGGGAGCGAATACCCGGAACCTCGCCAATGCTGGCAGCATCCATCTGAGGGAGTAAGGGTTGAGAAAGTTCCCGCCATGGAAAACTACGGCTGCTGGAGACTCTGGCGCTCCAGTAACGAGTACGTGAGTCGAGCCATAGGAGGTCTGAATGTCGCGGCTTTCCACCGGGCAACCTAGAGCATTGGTAGCCTCAACATACAACGCCCGAAGCTCAGCCTCACCCGACGAGCTGCGATATATGCTGGCGATAGTTTTTACTCCCTATTGATTGTAGCAAAGCTGTACCGGGGTGTAGCCTGGCCTCCACGGCTAGCGTGTTTTCTAGGGCGGCGGACTAGCCTTCTGAGGACGCGCACGGCATAACCCAGCGAGGCGCCCGCGGCGCGGAATCGGCCTTGCGGCAAGCCCGGTATCAATCCATGCTGCTACAAATTATTTCTACCCGTGGATCGAGAACTACAACAACGGGCGTTGATGTGACCCCCTCGGAGCTGGACACCTGATAAGCGAAATGAAGGTGTTCAATGAGAAAGCGATCGCAACCAGCGCCGCGACCGGCATCCTCAAGAAGCTCCTGCGCGCCCACGGCGCGGGCGTCGCCGCGTTAGGCAATGTTGCGCGACACCGCGTCATGTGACTTAGGCTGTTAGCGCTTTAACATCCGCAAAGCGCATTCGAGATCTGCGATCAAATCGTCCGTCGTCTCGAGACCGATGCTGAATCGCACTAGGCGGTGATCGTACGCCGGCCGCCCGCCAGCGGGCGCAAGCGTGTACGCAACCGCGAGGCTCGTCGTGCCCGCCCAGCTGTAGCCGACTTCGAAGAGCTGCAGCGCATCGACGAACGCGCAAACCTGCTCCCACGTCGGCCCCGGTTTGAACACGATCGAGAACACGCCGGACGAGCCGGTGAAGTCGCGCTTCCAAAACTCGTGGCCGGGGCACGACTGCAGCGCCGGGTGCAGCACGCGCTCCACTTCCGGACGCGCCGCCAGCCAGCGCGCGATCTCCAGCGCCGACGTCTCGACGGCGCGCAGGCGCACGGCGAGCGTCTGCAGCCCGCGCAGCGCGAGGCTGCAATCGTCCGGTGACGCGGCACAGCCGACCACCTGGCGCGCCGCGCCCAAGCGCTCGTAGAGCTTGTCGTCGCGAACGGTGACCGACCCCAAGAGCAGGTCGCTGTGCCCGCCGACGTACTTCGTCAGCGCCTGCATCGTGACGTCCACGCCGTGCGCGAACGCGTCGAAGAGCACGCCCGCCGACCAGGTGTTGTCGAGCACGACGAGCGCGCCGCGCGCGTGCGCCGCCGCCGCGATCGCCGGCAAGTCCTGCACCTCCATGGTCACCGAACCCGGACTCTCGGTCCAGACGAGCCGCGTTTCGTCGCGCATCAGCGACGCGATGCCGGCACCGATTTCGGGATCGTAGAAGGTCGCGGTGACGCCGAAGCGTGCGAGCAGCGCCGTGGTGAGCTGGCGGTTCGGGCGGTACACGCTGTGCGGGACCAAAATGTGATCGCCGCTTTTCAACAAGGCGAAGTCGATCAGCGAGATCGCCGACTGTCCGCCCGGGGCCAGGATGGTGCGGCCGCCGCCCTCGAGCTCCGCGATGCGCGCGGCCAGCTCGAGCGTCGTGGGCGTTCCATACAGCCCGTAGGTGTAGCCAAAGCGCTCTTGATCCCAGCGGTCGGTCACCGCGTCCGCCGAGGGAAAAACCGTCGTTGAGCCGCGGTAGACCGGCGTCGCCAGCGAGCGGTAGCCCTCGGGGACGGTTGCGGCGGAGTGGAGGAGTCGCGTCTGCCAGGTGGTGTCCATAACGTTTGCGTAGTTGCAGGCGATGAACTGCTATTTCCTACGCCACGGCGTCGCCGTCGCGCCGCAAGCGTGGCACGGCAGCGACGACGACCGCCCGCTGACGCCCGACGGCGAGAAGCGCATGGAGCGCGAGGCGCGAGCGATCGCCGACCTCGACTTGGACGTGGACACGATCGTGACGAGCCCGCTGCTTCGCGCGCGCCAAACGGCGGAGATCGTCGCTGACCGCTTGCGCATCGGCGACGGCCTCGTCGAGGACGCGCGCGTCGCACACGGATTCGACGCGGACAGCGTCTCTGCGATCCTGCGCGAGCGCGACCGCGCCGCGGCGGTGATGTTCGTCGGCCACGAGCCGAGCATGAGCGCGGCCGTGGGCCGGCTCATCGGCGGCGCGAGCATCGAGCTCAAGAAGGGCGGTCTCGCCGGAGTGGAGCTCGACGATCCATCGCTCGGCGGCACGCTGATCTGTTTGATTCCGCCCAAGATCCTCGCGGCGCTCGGGAAGCGTTAGATGTCGTAATCGATCGTCAGCGGGGCGTGGTCGCTAAAGCGCGCGCCCTTATAGATGGAGGCGGATCGGATGCGACCGGCCAGACCCGGGGTGACGAGTTGGTAGTCGAGCCGCCAGCCGAGATTTCGTTCCCATGCCGCCGGCCAGTTCGACCACCACGTGTACTGTTTTGGATGCGGGTTGACGACGCGGAACGCGTCGACCCAGCCGACCTGTTCGAGCAGCGTGTCCATCCAGGCGCGCTCCGCCGGAAGGAAACCGCTGACTGTGCTATTGCGTCCCGGGCTGTACGTATCGATCATCTTATGCGCGATGTTGAAGTCGCCGCAGACGATCTGCGCGCGACCCGAGTGGCGTAGGCGTGCGAGCACCGCGAGCAGCCGCTCGAGGAAATCCATCTTGAAGGCCTGGCGCGGTGGTCCGCTGATCCCGGATGGAACGTAGAGCGACGAGACCGCAATGGTGCCGAAATCGGCCTGCACGAAACGCCCCTCCGCGTCCATGTCGTCCCAGCCAAGTGTGCGCCGCACTTCGATCGGCTCTTGGCGCGTGTAGATTGCCACGCCGCTGTAGCCGCGGCGCTTGGCGTCGACGAAGTAGCCGGTGAAGCCCGGAAGCGCCGCCGCTTCGGGTAAGAGCTGGTGCTCCTGCGCGCGCGTCTCCTGGATGCAGACGACATCGGGCTCCTGCGCATTTGCCCATTCGAAGAAGCCACGCCGCACGGCCGAACGTATGCCGTTGGCATTGAACGTGATGATCCGCATGCTAGCGGAGGGTCTTACAGAACTTGACGAGCCGCTCAGTCTCGCGAAAGCCGCAGCGAGCGTGGACGGCGATGGATCGTTCGTTCCACGGCTCCGTATCGGAGGCCAGCTCGCTGAAGCCGCGCTCGCGCGCCCACGTTTCGGCGGAATCCATCAACGCTCGGCCCACGCCCCGTCCCCGCGCGAATGGCTCTACGTACCAACCCTCGACGTGCGGCACCGGCATCGATTCGCAGCCGTCGGAGAATGAGCGCACGGCCAGCTCGCAGAAGCCGAGAGCAGTCGTTCCCTCCTCCGCGATAAAAGCGGCCGCAATCGCCGGCATCGTCGCGCCCTCGAGGAACGCGCGCGTTTCCGCGGCGAGCTCGCCGGCGTCGGCGGAACGCCAGAGCCGGGAGCGGAGGAGCGCCCACGCCGCTTCGTCGGCGGGTGTTACCGCGCGTATTAGCATCCCGTCGAGTTCCGATCCGTTCTAAAGGTGGCCTGTTAATCTCGACTGGCGCTCACCGTGTTGCGTGGACGCGAGTTGGCGGCCTCAAATGCCACGACCGAGGGGAACGCTCCATTCCGGGCCGCGCGCCGAAGCGCCGCCCCGGAATGGGACTCGGCGGATTGCCGATCGGCAGCTAAGCGCTGTAATATACGGCTCGTAGGTTCCCGCGCTACTCTCACACGAGGAGTCATCATGCGACGTTTAGGCTTCCTTCTCTCGGCGCTCGTACCGGTGTTGATCGCCGGTTGCAGCGGCAACGCGGGTGCGCCGATCGCAAACACTCCAGGCACGTCGGCGGTCCCCTTCGATCACTCGGCAGGGATGAGCGCTGCTGCGCAGCTGCTGCGCTTCCGGCATACGCCGGCGCTTCCGCCGCCGCGGCGCCATCGCGTCACGAGCGCCGAGCGGGCACGCGCCCTCGCCGGAGGATGGACTCCGGTCACAAACGTGGTGCCGTGGAGCAACGGTCCGGGCACCGAACTCTTAATGACCAACGGCACCGTGATGGTGCAAGACTACTGCACGTCCACTGGTTCAGCCTCGCGCCCGACAAGACCGGAAGCTACGTCAACGGCACGTGGACCAAGAGGCCTCGATGCCGTCCAACTACGTCCCGCTCTACTTCGCTTCAGCGGTTCTCCCCGATGGCAAACTGATCGTCAACGGCGGCGAGTACAATTTCTTCGCGGGGACGCAGCAGAAACCAACCTCGGTGCGATCTACGATCCGGTTGCCAACAAATGGAACGCGGTCTACCGCCCAGCGGCTGGAGCATGATCGGTGACGGGCAGAGCGCCGTGCTCGACAACGGCACATATATGCTGGGCAACTGCTGCAGCGAGCGATCCAGGCACTCTTAGACGAGGCCTCGATGACGTGGACCAGATAGGAGCTGGCAAACACGAAGCAAACAGCGAGGAAGGCTGGACGCTGCTTCGAACGGCGATATCCTGACGGCCGACGTTCTCGCGCGCTCCAAACTCGGAGTATTACAGTTCCCTCGGCAACCGTGGCAATCGGCGGGAGCCATTCCGGTGAACCTCGTGACTGCAGCCGAGATCGGCGCCCAGACGCTGCGCCCCAATAACTCCGTCTTCGTCGTCCGGATCAACGGGTTCACGGCAATCTACAATGCCGACACTGGGAAGTGGACGAAAGGCCCAAAGTTTCCGATGATCGGCGGCCAGCAAATCGACACGGCCGACGCTCCGTCGTCGCTGCTTACCAACGGCCAGGTGATGCTCGCTGCCAGCCCCGGGGTCTACAAATCGCCCGCGACCTTTTACATCTTCAACGGCAAAAAGCTCGACAGCATCGCGACACCGCCCAACGCGGTGAATGACTCGAGCTACAACGTTCGCCTTCTGATGCTTCCAACGGGCCAAGTATTGGAGGCCGACGGATCCAGCGACGTCGAGATCTATACTGGGGCGACCATACCTTACCCCGGCGTCGCCCCCACATCAGTTCGGTGCCGACCACGCTCGCGGCCGGAAGCACGTACACGGTCAGCGGCAAACGATTCAACGGTTTCTCGCAGGCCAACTTCTACGGCGACGACGATCAGCAAGCGACGAACTACCCGCTGGTGCGCATCGTGAATAACTCGACCGGGCAGTGTTCTACTGCAGGACCCACAACCATAGCTACATGGGCATCGGATCGAATAAGACGGTGTCCACGATGTTCGACGTTCCGTCCGGCATCGAGACCGGGGCGAGCACGATCTATGTCGTCGTCAACGGTATCGTCTCCGCTGGCGTCAGCGTTACGGTCAGTTAGGAGCCGTTCGTCGAGGATCACGCGGTACGAGTTGCTCTCCGGGGAGCTGAAGGAGGATTGCACTGAGCCGGCTTCTGAACAGCGTCTCTTGGAAAAGACGCACACATACGCGGTCGACGTGCAGTGGAGCGCGGCGGATGGCGAGGGCACGAGGAGTTATCGCAGCTAAGGCGCGATCACACGATCGTGGTCGAGGGTAAGCCCGAGATTCCCGCGTCGAGCGATCCGGCGTTCCGCGGCGATCGAACGCGGTACAACCCCGAGGAGCTGCTCGTCGCGAGTCTCTCGTCGTGCCATATGCTGTGGTACTTGCATCTCTGCGCGACTAACGGAATCGTCGTGCTCGACTATTGCGATCGTGCTACCGGGACGATGCGTGAAGAGCCCGCAGGGTCGGGACGATTCGTCGGCGTCGTGCTGCACCCCGAGGTCGTTCTCGCGGCCGATGCCGATACATCGCGCGCGCTGGCGCTGCACGAAGATGCGCATCGTTTGTGTTTCATCGCACGGTCGGTCAACTTTCCGGTGGAGATTGCGGCGGTTACGCCAGTCCTCGCGCCGCCAGCTGCGCCATAGCCGCGGGTGCGCGCAGCGTTTCGCGGAGTTCTTGCGCGAGCCGCAGCGCCGGGCCGCCACTTCCCACGCGCTGCGCTGTCGCATATGCGCGCGCGAGCGAGTGCGGATGACCGTGGGCCGACAGAATACACAGCGCCAGGTCGGCCTGCTCGCGCGCCTGTAGCGGAAGGTCGAGAGCGGCGTAGGCGTCGGCGGCGACGCGCGCGGCCATCCCCGTATAACGCTCCATGGCGCGCGCCGACGCATAGCGGGAGGCTTCGTCGGCATAGGACAGCGCGCGTTCGGCGTCGCCCAGCGCCAAATGCGCTTCCGCCATCGCCAACGGCGCTCGCACGGCAAAGAGCGCGGTCCCTCCAAGCGTCGCGGTCTCCGCGCGAGCGTTAAGCCGATCCTTGGATCCCCGCCGAGCGCGTGCGCCTGAGCGAGCAGGAGTGCCTTATCCGCAATCAGCTTTGGGTTTCCGGCGGTGCGCGCGGTCTCGAGCGCCATGTTCCCGAGCGCCAGCGCATGCTCGAATTCGGCGCACTGCGTCAGCGCGGAGCAAAGTAAGCCACTCGCGACCGCGACGCCTTCGGCGTGACGAGCGCATTCGAACACGTCCAGCGCTTCGAGCGCATACTCGATCGAGCGCGGCATGCCCCCGACGACCAGCGTGTGCACGACGCTGAGCTCGATGAAGAGCCGGCCGAGCAGGTCGTCCGGCTTGTAACGTAACCGGTCGATCAGCCGCCGCGCGCGACCGAGCGTGTGCAGCGCCGCGGCCGGATCGCCGTGCAGGCACGACAACTCCGCGCGATGGAACAGCGCGCCGGCGGCCGCCCGAACGTGATCGCGCTCCATTGTGAGCGGTAGCCTCTCGACGGCGGTGGCGGCCTTCTCGAGGTGCACGGTCGCGTCCGCCAGGTCATTGCCGTGCGTTCCAGGCCACGTACGCGGAGGCCATCTGCAGATTCACCTCGCCGATCGCCTGCAACTCACCGGGCATTTCCCGGGCATAGCCGCAGGGCCCGCGCAAACAGCCGCCGCGCGCGTTCGTTGTCGCCGATGTCGGTCGCTATTTCGACGCCGTAGCACCAGGCGCGTACGCCGTCGTGCGGGTCGGTCGCGTCGCTCGCGATGCGCTCCAGCAGCTCGAACGCCGCGCCGAACGCCCCAACCAGACGAAAGTTCGCCACGCGATCGAGCTCGAGCTCAAAACGGGTCGGCAGGGTTCGCACCGGCCGTTGCGCGTCGCGTAAGTTGGCCTCGAGGTTCGCCAGCAGGCGCTCCAGCGCGCGCCGCCGCTCGCGATAGAACTCGCGCAGCGAGACGCCGAGATCGGCGGCGACCGCGGCGTGTTTCTCTCCCCGCAAGTCGCAGCGCGTCACGATCGCGCGCTGACGCGCGAAGTGCACGTTGCGCGCGTTGAGCTCGGTATCGAGCGTCGCTACCGCCGAGAGCACGGCCGCGCGAATTCGCAGAAGCGTTAGATTGTCGTCTACGAGTGCATTTGCAGTCGTCGGGCCGCCGAATGCGGCGCGCACCAGCGGGTTCCTGCGGACGGATTCCGGGTCGTCGAGCCGGCGCAAGAGCCGCGCCAGCTCGACGAACTGCGACGGGCGATTAATACGGACTGTCCGGACTCGTCGCGACTCCGAACGCTCCCGCCAGACCGCTGGAGAAGCTGCGGATGGGCGTTCCCGAGGGATACGCGACCTCCGCAACCGACGGGCCGAACGGATCGCTCACGAAGAGATGCGTGTTTTTGTGGTTGAGCGCGATTTGGTAAGCTAGGTTGAAGCCCTTGATCTGCTTCGACGGCGTGGTCGCTCCCGGCGGAAAGACGTCCACACCCGGGAGGCTCTGGTCGTCGAGCAGCAGATCGCCCTTCTTATCGAATGCGAGGCCGCCCGCGTTGCCGTTCTTGAGGTGAATTCCGAGGTTTTTTCCCTTGGTCGAGCCCTCGGCGAACTTGAGGACCTCGATATCCGTGTTGGTGGCATCGTTGTACGCCACGTAGAGCTTGTTGCGAGTGTTGAGTGCGACGCCGGCCGGAAAAGTCGCGAACGGAATGGTCGTCGTCGGCGTCGTGCTGCCGTTGGCGTATTCGTACAGGTTGCTGTGCGAGCCGTCGCCGAAATCGGAAACGTACACGGTGCCGTCGCGGCCTGCGACGACGTACTTGGGACCGATGGTGCCGGTCAGCGTCTTCGAGTGCGTCGTCTGACCCTTCGGGATATTCGGTCACCGTTCCGGCGCCGAAGTTGCAGACGTACAGCGTGCCGCTTGGATCGACGTATAGACCGTCGGGGCCGGCGATCGCGTCGGTGATTTGCCCGATCGAGGCGCCGGTGCTCTGAGAGAATATCGCGACGCGCTGATTCGGCTGATCGGCGACGTACAGCTTACCGGCGCCCGTCGCCTGCGGCGACAGCCAGCCCGAGCGTGCGCCGGATGGCGCTGCCGCCGAGCTCCCGGGAGGAACGACGTGGGTGCCGCTCGCGCAACCCGCCGCTAGGGCCGAACCGGCAGCGAGCGCCAAGGCGCCCAAAAGGCGATGTGCGTGCATCTTTTCAAACCTTTCTCGTGACAGAACGCAGAGGCCCCTTGGTTTGAAATCCCGCACGGCGCCGCCTTGCGCGCGGCATGACCAAAAGCTGACGTGCCCGAGGGAACCTTGGGATTCCCTCAGTTGTCCTCGTCTTTGAAGCCCGCGTACCAGTGCGATCCGTCGCAGAAGGGCTTGTTCTTGGACTGGCCGCAGCGGCACAGCGCATAGTGCTCGCGCAGCGCGCCCTTGTTCATCGGCTCGCCCTCGAGCTCGATCCCGCCGCGCACGTAGTAGCTCGCGTTTTCGGCCACGTAGATCTCCGCCTCGCGCCGCTCGCCCTCGTACTTCACGCCGTCCTTGACGAATCCGAGCGCACCCGAAGGGCACGCTCGTACGATCGCGTCGACCGCATCGGGATCGGCGCCGTCGGCCGTCACGAACGGATCGCCCTCGTGATGGAAGACCTGCGGCAGATGGTCCGTGCAGTTGCCGAAGTGGCAGCACGTGCCGCGGTTGTCGAGCACGACGATCGCCTTG
>CAVWMO010000008.1:0-368723 GCA_963756165.1 Vulcanimicrobiota bacterium
TATCGCGACGCGAAGATCACCGAAATCTACGAGGGCACGTCCGAGATCCAACAGCTGATCATCGCGCGCGCTCTCCTCGGAAGACTCGACTAGCGGCAGCGAGCTATTCGGGAAGCTTGCTCACCGCCACACCGTAGGCTTGATCGAGACCGTTCGTGATCGTCGCCCTGGGGTTGCCGGCGTGCGGATATTGCCAGAATTGCACCGCACTCGGATCGCCGGCGGAATCGGGCGCGATGACGGTTTGCGCGCCATTGCGCGCCGTCGTGATCCAGAACATGCCGATCGGGAACTTATCGGTTAGGAACGTTACGGCGACGCCGGTCGCGAACGTCCGGCCGATCTTGTAAATGTAGAGCCACTCCCAGTTGAGAATGGCAACGCGCTGGCCGTCCCACTGCATGCCGCCGAGCATAGGCGGCTCGAGCGAAGGATGGAGCGTGATGTCTCTGAACTTCGTCTGACCCGCGGGCAGCATGGCAAGCGCCACGTACGCGTTGAGGTAGGCGTCCCACCCGTCGACGTACAGATTCCCGCGTTGATCGTAGGCGCAGCCGTAGTAGAACCAGACCCCGTCGGCCATGTACGGCGTCGGCTTGCCCGACGCGTGCGGGTAGATCAGCACGTTACCTTTGAACCAGTTTTTGGCTCCCCAATTCGTGACGGCGAGATTACCGGTCGTGGGATCGACGGAGCAATCGTAGATGTCATCGTGCGGCGCGTACAGCGTCTTTAGACGCGTCGTTCCGCCATGCGCGTACTCCACGATAGTGTTGTTGCCCCACGCCACGACCCACACGTTTCCGCCGGCGTCGGTGCAGAGCCCGAACGGTTGGCTGACGCCGGTCAGCACTCCCACGAGCCGATGGTCCGAAAGACCGTACGCCGACACGGTATTGTTCGCCGAATTTGAAACGTAGACGAGGTCCTCACGCTTCGCGCGGGGCGACATCCACGAGCCGCCGCGATGCGCTGCGGCAATGAGCGGCATGCTCGGCGCCTGCGGTAAAATAAAATGCTCGCCGCTCTGCGTGCCGGCGCAACTTGCCAGCAACGACGATGTGGCAACGAAACAAAGTGCCAATGAGGTAGATCGCAGCAACGTGAAACGTTTCATCCGACGGCTCCAGCAACGACGCGGCGACAGTTCTTGAGTGTTAAACGAACGGCGGTCCGGAACCCGCATCCCGCCACGACCAACACAACGCCGCGGCACGCAGGAATGTGACGCCCGCCGGCCGCGACAAATGTGGCTCGGCAGCCAGGTAGGCAGCCCACAGACGTCGTCCATCAAGGGTCCGCCCGTACGTGCGCGAACCCCTGGCCCCCGATGAACCTAATGGAGTACCAAGGCAAGCAGCTTTTTGCGCGGGCCGGCATCGCCGTGCCCCGAAGTCACCACGCCGCTTCACCGGACGCGGTCGGCGAGTTCATCGCGCAACATCCGGGGCAGTGGGTGGTCAAGGCCCAAGTGCTGATGGGGGGGCGCGGCAAGGCTGGAAAGATCAAAATGGCTGGCGACCCCGACGAGAGCCGCCGCGCGGCCCACGACATCATGGCGACGCCCATGCCCCCCAACCGGCAGAACCCGCAGGGCGAAGACGTCCGCTCCGTGCTCGTCGAGGAGCGGCTCGACATCGCGCACGAGGCCTACTGCGCGATAACGATCGATCGCGCGGCGCGCAAGCCGGTCTTCATCGTCAGCAGCTTCGGCGGGATGGACATCGAGGAGGTGTCTGCACGTCATCCGGAATCGATCGCGCGCTATTACGTCGACACGGCCGTCGGGTACTCGCCGTTCATCGGGCGCGAGCTCGCGTTCAGTGCCCGCCTCGCTTCCGGCTATAACCGCGAGTTTCCAGTCGTCGCCGGCGCGTTGTACGACTTGTTCTTCGCGTACGGCGCAAAGCTGGTCGAGATCAATCCGCTCGCGCTGACGTCCGGCGGACGAGTCGTCGCGTCCGACGCGAAGATCGAGCTCGACGACGACGCGCTCTTCCGGCATCCGACGCTCGCGCAGTGGCGCGAGACGCTTCCGCTCGACGAGGACGAACTGCTCGCGGCCCAAGCCGGCCTGGGCATCCGGAACTTTCGCCGTTTTCCCGGCAACGTCGGAACGATGGCCAATGGCGCCGGGCTCGCAATGGCGACGATGGACGCCGTCAGCAACGCGGGCGGCAAGATCGCCGACTTTCTCGACGTGGGCGGCGGCGCGAACGCGGAGCGCGTACGCAGCTGCTACGAACTCGTCGTCAACAACACGAGCGCGACGGTGCTCTTCGTCAACATCTTCGGCGGCATCACGCGCGGTGACGAGGTCGCGCGCGGGATGGTCGAGGCGCTCGCTCAGACGCGATCGCGCAAAATTCCGCTCGTCATCCGGCTGACCGGCACGAACGAGGAAGAGGGGCGCAGCATCTTAGCCGGCGCCGGCATGAAACCGGTCGAGACGATGGAAGACGGCGCGCGCGAGGCCGTTCGCCTCGCGGCGTAAGGAGCGCACGTGTCGATCTTTCTCGACAAGAACAGTAAGGTGATCGTGCAGGGCATCACCGGTGCGGAGGGCTCGTACCACGCCGAACGCATGATGCGTTACGGCACCAACCTCGTCGGCGGCGTCACTCCGGGAAAGGGCGGTCAGAAAACGGCGCAGGGTCTCCCGGTGTTCAACACTGTCAGGGAAGCGGTCGACGCCACGGGCGCCACCCACACCTGTATCTTCGTGCCGCCGCCGTTTGCCGCCGATGCGCTCCTCGAAGCGCACGCGGCCGACATATCGCTGGCGGTCTGCATCACCGAAGGCGTTCCCGTCCACGACACGCTCAAGGTGTTTGGGGCGACGAGCGGCATGCGCATCATCGGTCCCAATTGTCCAGGGCTCGTCTCGCCCGGAAAGGCGCTGGTCGGCATCATGCCGGGTCACATTTTCAGAGAGGGCGACGTCGGTGTGGTTTCGCGTTCCGGAACCTTGACCTACGAAGTCGTCGACCTGCTCACCAGGGCGGGGATCGGTCAGTCGACCTGCGTCGGCGTGGGAGGCGACCCAATCATCGGCACGACGTTCGCCGAGTGCCTGCGCGAGTTCAAGAACGACCCGCAGACCAAGGCCATCGTCATCTGCGGCGAGATCGGCGGCTCGGACGAGGAGGAGGCCGCAGCCTTCGTCGCCGCCCATCTACCGGAAGTGCCGGTGGTCGCGTTCGTGGGCGGCCGCAACGCGCCGCCCGGGAAATCGCTCGGCCATGCCGGTGCGATCATCTCGGGCGAGTTCGGCACCGCGCAAAGCAAGATCGCCGCCTTCGCCGCAGCGGGCGTGCCGGTTGCCGAACGACCAGCCGAAATCCCCGCCCTGCTGCAAGAGCAGCGGGCAGCCAAGCGAGCGCTCTAGCGCGCTACGGGAACGAGTCCTTAAGAGTAACATAGCAGGCCCCCTAGGGGGACTTAAAAGGTACGGCCGCCAGCCTGAGCAAATCCTTAGCGCTGTGAGTCATCCTGTGACGAGCCTGTGCCGCGTAGCGGCGGGGCGCCCAGGCGGCTTACATTTTGACAACTCAACAAGAACAGAGGGTAAAAAGAACATGAGTTCATACAAAACCCTCCGTCACGCGGTCATCACCGCATTATTGCTGCTAGCGTTTCTCGGCCAGGGAACATGGGCACTGGCCGGGACCACCGGCAATATCGCGGGTACGGTCAAAGATGCGACGGGCGCACCTATTGCGGGAGCGCAAGTGGACGCAATCGCACCTTCGATGAGCAGGACTGCAACGACGGACGCGGGGGGTCACTTTGTGCTCCTCTCGCTAGCACCGGACACCTATACGATCAATTTGACCCGGGGAGGCTATCAGAGCGTCTCTTTCCCCGGCGTTACGGTGTTCGCGGATCAGACTCAGGAAGTCGCTTACACGCTGGTCAAGACGCTGAAGACCATCGCTCGCGTGACCTCGACGGCCGGCGCCTCGCTGGTCAAATCGGGCGTTGGTGGTGACCTCTACAGCGTCAACGCCGCACAAGCGAGTGCCGCGCAGGCGCTCGGTGGAGGCGGCAACCTCAACAACGCCTACTCCGCGATGGCCTCCGTTCCGGGAATTCAAACCTCCCTGGGCGGCATGGGCTGGATTTCCAACGGCGCCGAAGTCCGCGGCGCAAACTACTACCAAACCGCGTTCGAATACGACGGCATTCCGGTCAACCGCGCCTTCGACAACTACAACTCCTCGACCGAGTCTAGCCTCGGCTTGCAGGAGCTGCAGGTGTACACCGGCGGCGGCCCGGCATCGGTCGCATCGGCGGGCACGGCCGGCTTTATCAACCAAGTGATCAAGACCGGCACCTTCCCGGGCTACGGCGACGCCAATCTCGGCGTTGCAACGCCGACGTTCTACCACCAGGCCCAGGTCGAAATCGGCGGATCGACGCCCGACCGTACCTTCAGCTACTACGTCGGCTTGAGCGGCTACAACCAGGACTTCCGCTTCATCGACAACAACAACGCTGCGGCGTACGGGATACCCGGCGGCATCTACTCCGGTCCCGCGACCGGCAACGCCATCGGCTACGGCTTCTTCAGCGACCAGGTCATCGCGGTCGGCCCGACGTGCTTCACGATCGGCAGCTGTCAGGGCGTCAAGCCGACCTGTTCGCTCTATGGAACGGCGTGGAAGAGTCCGCCGGCGCAGGGCTGCTGGGAGTATTACAACGGCACCAATGCGGGTTCCATCGCGCAGATCGCGGATCGCGAGAGCGTCATCAACCTGCACATGGGCATTCCCAAGCGTAACGGACTGCGCGACGACGTGCAGGTCTTATGGAGTGGCTCGGCCCTCTGGCAGTACGGCAACCAGAGTCTCAACGACCTGGGCCCCGGCAACAACCAGCTGATCTACGCCCTGAACAACACGATCGCCAAAGCGCCGACCTGCGGCCCCGAGACGGTCGGGCCGGGCCTCATCGTCAACGGATGCTCCAGCCTGGGCCAGATCGTTTCTCTTGCACCGCTGGGCATCATCTGCGGCAAGTCACCCCCGAGCGACCCGTTCCTCGGCTGTGCGTCGACTTACATCGGCTACGCCGATAACGTCGCGTACGACGCTCCGTTCGGCACGGTAGTCGCGCGGAACGGGCAGCCGGTCAAAGCGCCCGGCGTCTACATGGCGCCCGGCACTCCGGCGCACGCGTTCGACGGGCCGTTGCCGCTGAACGACCAGAGCATCAACAACACCCAGAACGACACCGGCATCGCGAAGGTTCAGTACACGTACGCTTTGAGTCAGGCCGCGTATCTGCGGCTCTACGGCTATACCTTCTACTCGAACTGGTTCAACACGTATCCGTCGTACGGCGCGACCGCCGGCTATACCCCGAGCCTCTATGCCGCCGACTACCTGCTCGATTCGCATACGGCCGGCGGTGCGCTGGATTTTCAGGATCAGATCAACGACCAGAACCTGCTCGCGCTCGGCGGGAACTACATCACGTCGAATACGACGCGCTGGAACAATACCTCGGCGTACGGCGCGACGCAGCCTATCGGCTACATGTCCTCGAAGAACGGCAAGTTTACTTGCTACGATCCTTCGAGCGGCAATCCGCTGGCCTGTATCTCCTCGGCGTATTACGACGTCGCCTCAAAGGGAAACGTCTCTCCGACCTGGGTCGCTACGGCTTCGGGCGGCCCGGACGGCTTTGCCCCGGGCGGGTCGCCGGCGGCCAAGGCGGGCGCTACCTGGGACAGCCTCTGGACCGGGAACGCGACGGGCTCGCTCAACAACGTCGGTCCGCGCTTTTCGAACGCGTCGCTGAGCGATCAGTTCAGGCCAAGCGACAGGTTCCTGATCAACGCCTCGGTTCGCTACGACAACTTCACGTATAACCTGCCGGACTCTGAGACGGCGGCGACCGAGTTCTATGCGACCATGTTCGCGAACTACACGTGCGTCTACAAGGCGACGAATCAGTTGCTGACGCAGCCGCTGCCGCCGGGCGCTCCGCCCCCGGCTCCGGCGCAGTACGTCAACGGCGACTGCGACGCCGCGGCCACGGCGCTGGCTCCGAACGGGCCGCATACCGGCTGGGTCCACCCCAACGGGACGACTCAGGACGGAATCGCGGCGCCGAACTTCACGGCCGCTTCGCCAAGCGCGTACTCGCAGAGCTTCTACAGCCCGCGCGTGTCGGCGACGTATACGTTCAATACGGATACCGTAGTCCGGGCGTCGGCGGGACGCTTCGTCCAGCCGCCGCTCTCGGCTTCGGTGCAGTACTTGAGTGCATCGGGCGACGAGCGCTCGGTGTGGACGCCGTCGGTCCCGCTGGGCTTCTACTCGCCGTTCCACCCGATTCCGGCGATCTCGGCGGCGCAGTATGACGCCTCGATCGAGCATCACTTCCGCGGCACCGACATGAGCTTCAAGCTCACGCCGTTCTACACGTGGACGCCGAACTGGCAACAGCAGTCGTTCATCGGCCCCGGCTTCGTGACGCAGGTTCCCGTCGGCATCAGCCGCAACGAGGGAGCCGAGTTCCAGTTCAACAAGGGCGATTTCACGCGCAACGGCTTTTCGGGCCAACTTGCGGTGACCTACACCAGTGCGAAGATCCAGTTTGCGAACTACGGGTTCAGCACCGGCGGCTTCGTTCCGAATCAGACGACGTCGCTCAATCAGGCCATCGCCCAGTACAACAAGCTGACGAAGCAGGGCGGCGGCAGCCCGTGTTACCAGATCACCACGTTGGGCCAGGAAGGCGTCGGCGTGCCGTGCTCGACGAAGAGCGGTAGCGTCGGCGACACGATCGAGAATCCGTACTACAACCAGCCCGAGCAGGGGCTGCTCAATCCGGGCGGATGGTACAACCCATACACGACCCAGATCGCGCCGAACCTGGCCGGCTCAATCACTAGCTACATCTCGCCGTGGACCAGCTCGCTGCTCCTGAACTACCGTAAGGACAAGCTGTCGATCACGCCGAGCATCGGCTTCCAGACCGGCGGCTTCTACGGCAGTCCGCTCGACATCAACGGTCTCGATCCGCGGGCTTGCCTGAAAAACTCGGCGTCTACCGGCATCACGAAGCTGTCGCCGAAGACCAACCCGCTGCAGTGCAACTACCTGACCGCAGTCGCACCGGGTTACGGCACCTTCGGCTACTTCTGGATCCCGAATCCGCAAACGGGCACCTTCGCCTTCGACAACTACCAGAACCCAAGCCTGATCGTCGGAAACCTCCAAGTCTCGTACGACCTCTCCCCGAAGATCAAGCTGACGGTGTTGGGCGCCAATCTCTTCCATGCTTGCTTCGGCGGCTCGTCGACTCCGTGGTCGGCCGCGAACCCGCCCGGGTATGCCGTCTGCGGATACAGTCCGGCGGGCGGCTCGCTCAATAGCAGCGTCTATCCAAGCAACTTCTACAACGGCACCGGCATCAACGACTTCAAGGCCAACGGCGCTCGTACGCCGGTGGCGTATCAGCAGAGCTATACGCCGTCGACCTCGATCAACGGCGCGAATGGCGGCTTCCCACCACCGCTCAACGTCTACTTCAACGCGGCGGTGAAGATCTAAGCGATCGCAACTCCGCGTAGGAAGTAGCACCCTACAAGCGGGAGCCGGCAACGGCTCCCGCTTCGCCTTTGCGGCAGGCGCAGGCGCCGAACGCAAGAAAAGAATGATCCGATGCCGAGAGGGCTTCTGTTCTTGCTGTGCGTGCTATCGTGCGGCGGCCTTGTGCCGCTCACGGCGCGGTCGGCCGGCACCATCGCCGCCTCCACCCCAACGCCGCCGCCGCAGATCTACCACGTCATCACCACGGCGCTGTGTGCGCGGCTGCACGACCGCGTCCGGCCGAGCGTGGCGATGATTCTGCAAAACGACGGCAGGATCGCAAAAAGCCCGCCGCTTTTCAAGAAATACCAGCGCGGCACGCTCGCCGCCGGCGACGGCGCGTATGCGAATAACGGCTCCCCGTCGAATAATGGCGACTCGATCTACAATCAGTCGCCCGAGACCGACATGGCATTGCAACAGATGTCCTATCTGGTGATCCCCATTGCGCGCAACCTCATAGCCGCCCGGGAGCTGCTCGAAGACGCGAAGATGGCGGAGCCGACGGGCAGTGCGAAGGACGACGCCGCATTAGCGAAGATCAAGGCGCAACTCCTCGACACGATCGCCTTTCAAAGCGCCTCTCTGGATTTGATCAATGGGTTCGTCCAAACGCAGCAGATGGGCGAGCTGCAGCACGCCGGAGAGGAGTTCCTTGCCGAGATTCAGGGGACCGACATAACGACACCCATTGTCAAGAGAACCCCGAACCCGTGGCAGGACCCGAACACGCCCGGCCTTCCGCCGAATCCGTACGCCTTCGATCCGACCACGATACCGGGGTTGAGCGTCGGCTACAATCCGCTCTCAAAAATCATGGATGCGATGCAATGGCTGCGAACCGAAACTCAGAAACGTGAAGGCGCCGCCGGTACCACGATTACCGACGCACTAAAGGAGTGTGGACAATGAAAAGGACGGGGCTGCTGGTCAGTGGAGCGATTATGGCGCTTGTTTGCGGTTTCACCGCGGCGCGAGCCGACACACCGATGGGCCGCCTGGTTTATTCATTCAGTTATGGTTCGAACGACACCACGACGGCGCGAGACTCGGTAAACAACGTCGAGCCTACTTTGGTCGGCTCTAACGGCTCGAGCGGAATGAGCCACTACAGCGGTTCGCTGAATGACAAGGGGACCATCAGCGTCGCCATTCTCAAGCAACAGCCCGACGGCGGTTTGGTCGTTACGATCAGCGAGCAAGGCGAGAGCACGCGTAGGGCCGGCCCGGCGGAGTGCGTCGTCTACGGCAACACGAACGTCATCTGCGACCCGAGCAAGACCGTTTACAGCGAGGAGTACACGCTTCTGCGTTTCCTGGGCGGGAATTTCGTCGACCCCAGCAGCCTGGACGCACAGCGTCACTGGCAGATCGTGCAGAACGACCCCTCCCTCCACGTCAAGGCCGACTACACGATCAATAGTAACCTAAACGGTATCATGCAGATCGGCGAACTCCGCAGTGTCCGCAATCCAAAAGGCGGAAGCCTGACGACAGACATTCAAAGTAAGATCAACTACGATTTCAAGCGCTCCGTGCCTCTCTCCGTGGACGAATACGTGACGCAGCGGCACGATAACGGCGTCGTCGGCACGTCGACGACGATCTATCAGACGACACTCAATCTCGTCTCCGATACGATGGCCAAGACATAGCCCGCTACGGCTACCGGTGCGAGGATTGCGAGAACGCGATCTTTCCGGTAACGACCCGTAGCGAGCTTCAGTGGCTCAAGGACCGCGTTCATGTGGTCCGCGAGGTCGCGCGCCACTCGACCGACGGCCTCGACACGTGGATGATGGACGGGCTGGCGTTTCTCGACGAGCACGACGGCCACGCCGTCGTGCTTACGTCACGCAAATAAAAAAAGCCCAGATACGGGCCTTTTTCATCCTGAGCTCAGAGCGATCACTCGTGTCATCCTGAGCCGGGTCGAAGGATTACTCCGGTATTCTCAGGTGCTGGCCGGGCTGCAGCGTCCCGCCGTGCAGATGGTTGGCGTCGCTGATGCGGTCGACGAACTCTTGGAGGTCCGCGCTGGGACCGGCATGGGCCGAAGCGATCGACCAGAGCGTGTCGCCCGGATGGACCGTGACGACGGCGTAGCGCTCGGCGCTCGCGGCATAGAGCCGGACACTCGACAACGTCGGCAGCGCGACCATGAGACCGAGCCCGGCGAGTGCGATCGCCGGCATCAGGGTGAATCGTTTGCGCCTACCCACTCTTCCCTCCTATATCTTGTGCCAAACGCCTGTTCGTCCACTACATTTTACCATGCCGCCGAGCGGCGCTGTCAAGGGGATTTCGAACGTATGTTTGCCTTCGATGGCGCTTCGTGGTAGTCTTATAGCCGCCATGAGTGCCAGACGCCTGGCATTCTGGCGCGGGAGAAGCATGTCGAAAGAGACGATTGAAAAGCCGGCGACGGACCGGCAGCGCCGGATCCTGGAGATCATCCGCGAATTTACCGTCGAGCACGGCTACCCGCCCTCGGTGCGGGAGATCGGCGAGCGCGTCGGCCTCTCTTCCTCTTCCACGATCCACGCCCACCTGAAGGCGCTCGAGCGCCGGGGCCTGATCTCGCGGGACCCGACCAAGCCGCGGGCGCTGCGCTCGTCGGCAGGACCGGGCTCGCCTCACAACGTGCTCGTCGTGCCGATTCTGGGGCGCGTCGCGGCCGGCGTGCCGATCACGGCGCAGGAGAACGTCGAGGGCGAGTTTCTCCTGCCGTCCGACTACGTGCCGCGGGGTTCAAACGCGTTCATGCTGCGCGTGCAGGGAGACTCGATGGTCGACGCGGCGATTCTCGACGGCGACCTGATCTTGATCCGGCCGCAACGGACGGCAGAAAACGGGCAGATCGTGGTCGCGATGATGGACGGCGAAGCCACCGTCAAGCGCTTCTATCGCGAGGCCGGGCGCATCCGGCTGCAGCCGGAGAATCGGGCGATGGCGCCAATCTACGCGAGCGATGTCGAGATCGTCGGGCGCGTCGAAGCCGTCGTCCGCCGCCTCTAGAGCCTTTTTAGCGTTCGAACGCCGCGCCGTCCCGCTGATGCGGCGGGTCGGCGAGCTGGCGTTCGTCGCCGCCGTGCGCGACGCGCTGCCCTGGAGTTTCCTCGCTCTCGCGGCCGCATTCGTCGTGATCTTCAGCGTGCAGCTCGCCCACGGCGAGCCCAAGACGCCTTCGCTCGGCCTGCGCCTAGCCTCGGCGCTCCTTCCGTCGTTCGGCATCATGGCCGCCGCGCTGACGGTCCTGCTCGCGGTGCGGCTCGCGCGCGCCGCGCATTACGCCGTCGTGCCGCTGGCGGCCGCGAGCGCCGCGTCGTTCGGGCTCGCGCTTCCGCGGCCGTTCGGGCCCGACGTCATCGCGTATCTGCGCATCCTTGGGGCGTCCGGGCTCTTCGTCGCGATCCTGGCGTGCGGAGTCACGGCGGCGTGGATCGCGCTGCTGCGGAGGCGCTTGCGTTCTCCGCTCGCCGATTGGGGCGGCGCGCTGCTGGGTGTGGCGACGTTCGCACTGCTCGCCGCGCTGCACGTTTCGCCGTCCGGCGCGATCGCGTCGGCAATGCATCCGATTGCGCGGCTCGGCGACACGTATCTCGCGCTGGTCGCTATCGTCGTCATCGAGACATTGCTGTGGACCGCGGGAGTCCACGGGCCGGCGATGCTTGCGGCCATCGTCACGCCGGTCTACCTCACGATGCAGATGCAGAACACGCATGCGTTTACGACGCACGCGCCGTTGCCGTACGTCGTCGTGATCTCGCTCTTTCTCTTCGTGTTCCCCGGCGGTGCGGGCGCGACGCTGCCGCTGGCCGGACTGCTCGCGTTATCGGCGGTTCCGCGGCTTCGCCGCGTCGGCCGCGCGACGTTCATCCCGTCGCTCTTCAATCTGAACGAACCGCTGCTTTTCGCGGCGCCCGTCGTGTTCAACCCGCATCTCGTGGTGCCGTTCGTCGCCGCTCCGCTCGTGCTCGCGACCGTTACCTACGCGGCCGTCGCCGGCGGGCTCGTCTCGCGTGCGGCGTTCTACATTCCGTCGTCCGTGCCGACGTTCGTCTCGACGTACTTGGCGACCCAGGACGTTCGCGCAATCGCACTCGCCGCGATCAACATCCTGCTCGCCACTCTGATCTACTATCCATTCGTGCGCGCGTACGAGCGTCACGTGCTCGAATCGTCATGATCGCGCAGCTGTGCGACCGGTTTGGTATCGCCGGAAACCTGCGGGCGGCGGCGCTCGATGCGTACGCGCGGACGCACACGATAACTTATCCCGCGCAGGAGCGCGTGCAGGCCCGCGTGCTGCAGGCGTTCCTCGACGAGGGCATCGCGGAGAGCGATCTGGCGGGCGGCCTCGGGTACGGCTACGACGACCCGGCGCGCGCGCGATACGAGTCGCTCCTGGCGCGCGTACTCGGCGCGGAGCGCGCGATCGCGCGTCTTTCGATCGTGAGCGGCACGCACGCGATCGTCGCCGCGCTGGCGGCCTGCACGCCGCCCGGCGCGACGCTGCTCGCGATCTCCGGAGCGCCGTACGACACGCTGCGCAACGCGATCTGCGACGCGCCGCACGCGCTGGTGCGACACGGCATCGCGTACCGGGAACTGGCGCTAGCGGACGACGGCGGCATTGACCTGCGCGCGGTCGGCCAAGCGCTGGCGGCCGGCGGCGTCGCGGTCGCATTCGTGCAGCGCTCGCGCGGCTACGCGCCGCGCCGGTCGCTCTCCGTCGCCGAGTGCGAGCGCGCGTATGCGGCCGTAAAAGACGCCGCTCCCGGCGTCGCCGTCCTCGTCGACAACTGCTACGGCGAACTCGTCGAGGAACGCGAGCCCGCGAACGCCGGCGCCGACCTGGTGATGGGCTCGCTGATCAAGAATCTCGGCGGTTCGCTGGCGCCCGCCGGCGCGTACGTCGCCGGCCGCGCGGAACTCGTCGAACGCGTCGCCGCGCGACTCTACGCGCCCGGGCTTGGTGCGGCGCTCGGCCCTACGCTCGGCCTCGGGCGCGCCCTCATCCACGGCCTCTTCCTCGCGCCGGCGATCGTCGAACAGTGCCTGCGCGGGCTCGACTTCTTCGCGGCGCTGTTCGAGCGGCTCGGCTTCGCGGTGGATCCCATCGCCGGCGCGCCTCGCACGGATATCGTGCAGGCCATCCGGCTCGACAAGCCCGAGCTGCTAGGCCGGTTCGCCGCGGGACTCCAGTCGGCGCTGCCGGTCAACGCGCGCTTTCGCCCCGAGCCGGGACCGGTTCCCGGCTACGCGGATCCCGTCATCATGTCGTCGGGCGCATTCGTCAGCGGCTCGACGATCGAGCTGTCGTGCGACGCGCCGATGCGCGCGCCGTTCGAGGTGTATGTCCAAGGCGGCGTCAACGCCGCGCACGCTTATCTCGGCGCCCTGTTAGCGGCGCGCGCTCTCCTCTGAGCCGAGGAATCCGTAGAAGTAATAGCGGCAGCCGTCGTTGGTCGTGACCACGACGCGCGTGTCCTCGATTGTCGCCCGCTGCACGCGCTTGCCCGCCAGGTCCGCGAGGACGTCCTGGACCTGGAGAAACTCCGCGGCACGGAGCCCTTCCGGCTCCGCCTCGAGCAGCTCGATCAGCTCGTCGATTCGGTCCTTCATGTCCTCCGTCTTAGTAATCGTCAGAGGCGGGCCGGTTTCTTAGTCATACGAACGCCAGGAGGCGCCCGGATCGGCTAGAGAAGGGCTGGCAGCCATGTACCTGCTCGAAGTGCTCAGCGGTCCCCTCGACGGCAAGACATGGGCCTTCGAGCGCGAGATCACGATCGGCCGCGACGACGCGTTGGCGGATGCGTGCCTCGCCCTGGACCGCTACGTCTCGCGCCGGCACGCTCGGCTCCAGATCGATTCCGGCGCGATCCGTCTTACCGACCTGCGCAGCCGCAACGGCACGCGGCTCGGCGGGAAGACCGTCGTCGGTGCAGTGCCGCTGCCGGTCGGCGTGCCGTTCGTCGTCGGCCGGACCGTGCTTCGGGTAACCCGCACGTAAGTTCGACGTATGGAAACGGTTCGCACCATCGCGCAGGCGCGCGCGCTCTTCGATGCCTTGTCGCGTCCGCTCGGATTCGTGCCGACGATGGGCGCGCTGCACGCCGGTCACCTCGAGCTCGTGCGGCGGGCGCGGCAGAGGTCGGCCTCCGTGGCGGCGTCGATTTTCGTCAACCCGATGCAGTTCGGGCCCAACGAAGACCTCGCGGCCTACCCGCGTGACGAGGCCGGCGATCGTGCCAAGCTCGCGGCGGCGGGCGTCGTCGGGGTCTTCATTCCTGACGCGGCGGCGATGTACGCCTCGAATTTCACGAGCTACGTCGACGTCGGCCCGCTCGGCGAGATCTTGGAAGGAGCGCTGCGCCCACAGCACTTCCGCGGCGTAACGACCGTGATGACGAAGCTGCTCAACATCGTTCGTCCCGACCTGCTCTTTCTCGGCCAGAAGGACGCGCAGCAGGCCGCGATACTGCGGAAGATGATCGCCGACCTTAACGTTCCGGTCGAGCTCGAGATCGTGCCGACGGTGCGCGAGAGCGACGGCCTCGCGATGTCGAGCCGCAACCACTACCTCGACGCGAGCCGGCGCGCGGATGCGCCGACGCTGCATCGCGCGTTGCTGGCGGTACGCGACGCGCTGGCGCGCGGCGAGTCGAAGTCCGCTGCGATTTCCGCGGGCGCCGCGGCGCTGAGCCCCGCGGCGCAGGTCGATTATCTCGAGCTCGTCGATCCCGAGACGTTCGCTCCGCTCGAACGGCCGCGGTCGCCGGCCCTGATCGTCGGCGCCGCGCGTTTCGGGTCGACGCGGCTGATCGACAACGTGTTGTCGGAATGAACGGAGCGCGCATCTTTCTCGGCGTCTGCGGCGGCATCGCGGCCTATAAGGCGGCGGCGCTCACGAGCACGCTCGTGCAGCGCGGCGCGCTGGTCGACGTCGTGATGACGGCCGAGGCCGAGCGGTTCGTTACGCCGCTCACGTTCTCGTCGCTGACGGCGCGGCCGGTGTACGCGTCGCTCTGGGACGCGCCCGAGCGGATCCCGCACATCCGGCTCGTGCGCGAGGCCGACGTGGCGCTCGTCGTGCCGGCGACGGCGAACGTCATCGCGAAGCTCGCCGCCGGCATCGCCGATGACCTGCTCACGACGGCGCTGCTCGCCGCTCGTATTCCGCGCATCCTCGCGCCGGCGATGAACGACGCCATGTACGAAGATCCGGCGACGCAGGCGAACATCGCGGCGTTGGGTGCGCGAGGTTACGAGTTCGTCGACCCCGAGCGCGGCTTCTTGGCGGAGCGCGAGGTCGGCCTCGGCCGCCTGGCCGCTGAAGAACGCATCCTCGACGCACTCGAAGTGACGCTCGCGCGACGCCGGGCGCTGCGGGACAAACGCGTTGTGATCACGGCCGGTCCGACGCGCGAGGCGCTCGATCCGATACGCTTTCTGAGCAACGCGTCGAGCGGCGCGACGGGAATCGAGCTCGCGCGCGAGGCGGCGCTGCGCGGCGCGCGCGTAACGCTGCTGCTCGGTCCGACGCTGCTCGAGCCGCCCGCAGGCGTGGACGCTCGTGCGCATCACGACCGCGAACGAGCTGTACGACGCCGCGCTCGAGCACGCTGCCGGCGCGGACCTGACGATCGCCACGGCGGCCGTCGCCGACTGGCGGCCCGCTGAGCGTTCCGATTCGAAGGTGAAGAAGACCGGCGAGGATCTCACGGTACGGCTGACGCCCAACCCCGACGTGCTGGCGGAGCTCGGACGCGCGCAAGGACGCCGGATTTTTGGTGGGCTTCGCGGCCGAAACGGATCGACCACGAGGAGCGCGCGCGAGCGAAGCTGCGCGCGAAGAATCTGGACGCGATCGCGGTCAACGACGTGTCGGGCGAACGCGGTTTCGGTCCGGGCGATAATGCCCTCGTGCTGCTGTGGGGAGATACGGGCCGTCGCGAGCTGGGCCGCGCCGGAAAGGCGGCGCTGGCCGCGCGCCTGCTGGACGCGATCGAGGAACTGATGCGATGCTCCTGACGATCGACGTCGGCAACACCGAAACGAAGCTCGGCTGTTTCTCCGCGGCGCGACCTGCAGCACACCTGGCGCGTCACGACGGAGCTGCGCCGCACTCCCGACGAATACGGCGTGTTCTTCACGCAACTCTTCGCTACGAGCGACCTTGAACCGCGCGCGATCGATGCGATCGCGATCGCGAGCGTCGTCCCGAAGCTCGATCCGGTTCTGGAATCGGCGTGTCAGCGCTTCTTCGGCGTCGCTCCGGTCTTTTTGAAGCCGCAGTCGCAGCGCCTGATCCCGATCGTGACCGAGAATCCGTCCGAAGTAGGCGCGGATCTCGTGGCCGCCGCGATCGGAGCGCTAAGCACCTTCGGCGCTCCGCTGATCGTCGTGAGCTACGGCACGGCGACCGTCTTCATCGCGATTTCCGCCGCCGGCGAATACCTCGGCGTCGCGATCGCGCCGGGCGTGACCGTGTCGATCGACGCGCTGATCGGACGCACCGCGAAGCTGCCGCAGATCGCGCTCGAGGCGCCGGGCCGCGCGATCGGGCGCAACACGGTCGAGGCGCTGCAGAGCGGCATCGTCTATGGCTTCGCCGGACAGACCGAAGCCATCGTCGCGCGGATGCGCGGCGAGATGGACCCGGCCGCTCGAGTCGTCGCCACCGGCGGCCTCGCCGAGATCGTCGCCAGGCAGACGCCGGTCGTCGACGCGATCGCTCCGCACCTCAGCCTGACGGGCCTGCGCCTGTTTCACGAGGCCGAGGCGCGCGGCGGCGAGCCGTTTAAGAGATAGCCATGCGCCCCGCGCCGCTACGTATCGGTTCGATCGAAATTTGGCCGCCACTGATTCTGGCGCCGATGTCCGGCGTTACGAATCGAACCATGCGTGCGCTCTACCGCCCGTTCGGCCTCGGGCTGACGGTGACGGAGTTCGTCTCGTCCAACGCGCTCGCGTACGGCAGCCGGCGGACGATGGAGATGATCGATCAGCACGGTCTCGAGAAGCCGGTCTCGACGCAGCTCTGGGGCGACGACCCCGCGACGATGGCTCGCGCGGCCGAGGTCGTGCGCGAGTGCGGCGCGGACATCGTGGACATCAACTTCGGCTGCCCCGCGCCGAAGGTCACGAAGACAAACGGTGGATCCGCGTGTCTGCGCGATCCGGATCGCTGTGAAGCGATCATGCGCGCCGTCGTGGGCGCCGTGGATTGTCCCGTGACGATGAAGATGCGGCTGGGCTGGACGGAGGACGCGCTCGTGTACGTCGACGTCGCACGGCGCGCGCAAGACGCCGGCGTGCAGGCCGTCGCGCTGCACGCGCGCACCGCGAGGCAGTTCTACAGGGGCGAGGCCGATTGGGCGCACATCGCGCGGCTCAAGTCCGCCGTCGACATCCCCGTGATCGGCAACGGCGATCTCGACGACGCGCACGTCGCGATGCGCCGCATGCGCGACAGCGGCGTCGACGCGATCATGCTCGGGCGCGCCACGCTCGGCAACCCCTGGCTGATCTCGCAGATCCGCGACCTGATGGAGGGGCGCGACGCGCAGCCGTCGCCCGCCGCGGCGGATCGCCTGCGCTTCGCGATCGTGCATTATCGCCGGATGCTGCACGAGCTCGGCGAGCCGCGGGCCGTGCCGCAGATGCGCAAACACGTCGCGCTGTATCTCAAGGGCGTGCCCGGCGCGGCGTCGCTGCGCGAGAGAATCATGCGTCTCGATTCGGCCGCCGACACGATCGCAACGATCGAGGAGACGATCGCGCGGCTCGAGCTCGAAACGCCGGTCGCCGCATAGACGTGATCGATCAACGACGCGACCTCTACGGCGCGTCTTCGCCGCAGGCGCTGGCCGCGGAGGCGTACGAGAACTACAAGCGGTTCGTCAATCCGCCGCTCGCGCGCGTGATGAAGCTATCCGGTTCGCCCGTGGAGGTGCGCGCGCAGGGCTGCACCATCTGGGATCACACCGGCAAGGCCTACTTGGACTTCGCCGGAGGCTACGGCGTATTCACGCTCGGCTACGCTCATCCGCGCGTCGTCGAAGCGGTGCGCGCACAGCTCGAGCTGATCGCGCTGTCCGGCAAGACGATGTTCAACGTGCTGCTCGGGCGCGCCGCGCGCCGGCTCGCGGAGCTCGCCCCCGGCGACCTGCAAATTTCCTTCTGGTGCAACAGCGGCACCGAGGCCATCGAGGGCGCGATCAAACTAGCGCGCGCCGCGACGCGACGCGCGAAGATCGTCGGCACGGTCGACGCGTATCACGGCAAGACGCTCGGCGCGCTCTCGGTCAGCGGGCGCGAGAGCTTCCAGTCGCCGTTTCGTCCGCTGCTGGCCGACTCGGTCTCGATACCCTACGGCGACGCCGACGCGCTGGAGCCGGCGCTGCACGATGCCGCCGCGTTCGTCGTCGAGCCCGTTCAAGGCGAAGGCGGCGTCAACATTCCGCGGGAGGGCTATCTGCGGGCGGTGCGCGAGACGTGCGATCGAACCGGCGCGCTGTTCGTCGCGGACGAGGTTCAGACGGGTCTCGGGCGCTGCGGATTTCGTTTCGGTTGCGACCGCGAGGGCGTCGTGCCCGACGTCATGACGCTGGCCAAGGGACTCTCCGGCGGCGTCGTCCCGGTCGGCGCGTTCATCGCCCGGCCGGACGTTTGGGAGCGCGCGTTCGGCGACGCCCCGCTCGCCCACACGTCGACGTTCGGCGGAGGCGAGATCGCATGCGCCGCCGCGCTGGCGGCGATGGACGTGCTCGAAGAGGACGGACTCGCGCAGCTCGCGCGCGAGCGGGGCGAACGGCTGCTGCGCGGGGCGCGCGCCGTGGCCGCCGAGTTTCCCGCCGTTGTGCGCGAGGCGCGCGGGCTCGGCCTGCTGGTGGGCGTGGAGCTGACGCACGAGGGCTACGGCGGTTACATCATCCCGGAGATGCTCAAGGCGGGCGTGACGGCGGCGTGGACACTCAACCAGCAGCGCGTCATTCGCCTCGAGCCGCCGCTCATCGTGACCGAACCGGAGATCGACCGCGCGCTGTTCGCGCTGCGCTCGGCCATCGCCGCCGCTTATCAAAAACTCGGCGATCTCTGCGCGTAACACATGCCGTATGTCGAGAGTAGAATCGTGATCGACGCACCCGCGCGAGTCGTCTACGAGCTGGCGAAGGATCAGGAGCGGTTCCCGCAGTTCATGCCCGACGTCGAGACGGTGACCGTAGTCGAGCGCCGCGCCGACGGTGCGATTTCGCGTTGGAAGACGCTGGTCGAGGAGGCTCCGATCGAGTGGACGGAAGAGGATCGCTTCGATGACGAGGCGCTGCGGATTGAGTACCGGCTGCTCGAGGGAGACCTCGACAAGTTCGAGGGAGCGTGGACCTTCGAGCACCGCGACGGCGCGACCCACGTCGTGCTCGGCGTCGACTACGATTTCGGCGTGCCGACGCTCGCCGAGCTGATCGGTCCCACATTACAAAAGAAGGTGCGCGAGAACAGCGAGATGATGCTGGCCGCGCTCAAACGTCAAGCGGAGCAAGACCGCCACTGAACAAATTCTGCTTCGTCATCCACCCGCTCTCGTTCGACGACATCGCGCGCTACGAGCCGGGCGCCAAGGGCAAGGGTGAGCCGATCCTGCGCAAGATCATGGAGTGGATGCCGCCCTATGCTGCCGTCCACGTCACGGGAGTACGTGCGCCCGATGGACGCGAGACCGAGGGCTGGTTCGTCGCCGCGCCGCTCCTGCCGCAGCAGCTGATGGATTTTCCGCGCGAGGAGGTCTACCGGCGCGTCCTCGGCGCGATCCAGATCGGCGCGCAGCTGGGCGCGCAGGTGGCCGGCCTCGGAGCGTTCACCGGCGTGGTCGGCGACGCGGGCGTCACGATCAACGAGCGCTCGCCGATGCCCGTGACGACGGGTAACTCGCTGACGATCGCCGCCGGCGTGCAGAGTCTGTTCCGCGGCGCGCGGGAGATGGGCATCGATCCGTCATCGTCGTCGTCGGCCGTCATCGGCGCGACCGGCTCGATCGGCGCCGCGTGCGTGCAGCTCATCGCGCCGAAGGTCAAGCGTGTGGTGCTCGTCGCGCGCAACGAAACGCGACTGCGCAGGTTCCACGAGTCCGTCGCCGCGACGCTGCCGTGCGAGAGCGAGTACACCACCGATCTATCCTCGGCCGTGCGTTCGGCGCGCCTGATCTTGACCGCCACGAGTTCGACCCGCGACGTCATCGAGCCCGAGGATCTGCAGGCGGGCGCCGTGGTGTGCGAGCTGTCGCTGCCGCACGACGTCAGCCGCCGCGTCGCGGAGCAGCGCCCCGACGTGCTCGTCGTCGAAGGCGGCAACATGCTCGTTCCCGGAAATCCCCGCTTCGAGCGCGTACGCGAACCCGGCACGGAATTCGATCTGAACCTTCCGCCGCGCACCGCGCTCGCGTGCATGAGCGAGACGATGATCCTCGCGCTCGAGGGACGCCTCGAGCCGTACACGCTCGGCCGCGGAATCACCCTCGATCGCGTCGTCGAGATCTCCGAGCTGGCGCAGCGATGCGGCTTTGAACTCGCGGGTATGCGCGCCTTCGACGCGGCGATCACCTCCGAGAAGCTCGCGGCTACTCGCGCCGCGGCTCGAGCGCTCAGCGGGGCGAGCTCGTGAAGACGGTCGTTTCCGTGTCGCTGGGCTCGAGCAGTCGCGACCATCGCGCGCGGGTGAACTTCCTGGGTGAAGAGTTCGACATCTCGCGGGTCGGGATGGACGGCAAGCTCGACGCGGCCATCTCCAGGGTGCGCGAGCTCGACGGCAACGTCGACGCGATCGGCTTGGGCGGCATCGACGTGTATCTCTACGCCGGGCGCCACCGCTACGCGCTGCGCGACGGGCTGCGTCTGCTGGAGGCGGCTAAGGTGACGCCCATCGTCGACGGCAGCGGGCTGAAGAACACGCTGGAGCGCGAGGCCGTGCGTTTCATGCGGGACGAGCTCGGCATCGATCTGCGCGGCAAGAACGTGTTGATGGTGAGCGCGCTGGATCGATTCGGCATGGCGCAGGCGCTCGTCGACGCGGGCGCGGACGTCCTGTTCGGCGACTTCATCTTCGCGCTCGACAAAGACATGCCGGTTCGCGACCTGCACGAGTTCGAGCAAATGGCTGAGAAGTATCTTCCCGACGCGTGCAAGCTGCCGTTTCAGTTCTTCTACCCAACCGGGAAGAAGCAAGAGAAGCCTCCCGAACCGAAATATCCGCGGTATTATCACGACGCCGACATCATCGCCGGTGACTTCCATTTCATGCGCCAGTTCATGCCGGAGCGGCTCGACGGAAAGATCATTTTGACGAACACGGTCACGCGGGGGAACGTCGAGGAGCTCACGGCGCGCGGAATCCGCATGCTGATCACGACGACGCCCGATCTCGCCGGCCGCTCGTTCGGAACCAACGTTCTGGAGGCGGCTCTGTTGGCGCTGCTCGGGAAGGCGTGGAGCGAGGTCGTGCCGGCGGACTACGAGCGCGTGCTGCACGAGCTGCGGCTGAAACCCCGCGTCGTTAAGGCGGATTAGGGCCTGGGTATACCCTCCCGGCAGGCGTCCCGTTGTGAGGAGGCCTTGAGGCGGCCCCCTAGAACAGACCGCGCCAGCGTTGGAGCATACGCCATACAGCTGCGGGGTTCGCCGCAAGAACCCCGGTGAGGTTTTTAGGTTGAACGACAAGGAGATCGTCCTGACCGCGGAAGGTCTATCGAAGCTGGAGCGCGAGCTCGACGAGCTCAAAAGCGTGCATCGCAAAGAGGTGAACGACCGCATCCGTCAGGCCAAAGAGTACGGCGACTTGAGCGAAAACGCCGAGTACGAGGATGCCAAGCAAGAGCAGGCATTTATCGAGGGTCGTATTCTGAAGCTCGAGGCGATGATTCGCAACGCCCGCATCATCGACGAATCGGAGTACGCCGCAGACGAAGTGCACCTCGGCGCGATCGTCAAGGTCAAGGACCTCAAGAACAACGAGGCGTACGAGTTTTCGATCGTCGGCTCGGCCGAGGCCGACCCGCCGAATCGCCGTATCTCCAACGAATCGCCGCTGGGCAGCGCATTGATGGGCCACAAAAAGGGCGTGACGGTCGACGTCGCAACGCCGCGCGGGCTCGTCAAATACAAGATCGAGTCCATCAAGAGCAGCGCACCCAAAAAGGCCGCAAAAAAAGCTTCATAGACGCAAGGGGTCTTCTTGGAGGAATTCGGTAAGACCGAAGCAGCGCTCGTGGCGGCCAGACGTGAGAATCTGGCCGCCTTGCGTTCTCGGGGAAAGGATCCGTTCGCGCAGCGGCGCGCGGAGGTGGACGCGACCACCGCCGAGCTGTCGGAGCGCTACGGTTTTCTCGTGCCCGGACAGGATGCGGCCGCGGAGGCATGGAGCCTCGCGGGCCGGATCCTCTCGAAGCGCACGATGGGCAAGACCGTCTTCGCGGACCTCGGCGACCGCACGGGGCGCCTGCAGCTGTACGTGCGCAAGCAGGACGTCGGCGAAGAGGACTTCGCCGACTGGGACGACCTCGATCGCGGCGACCTCGTCGCCGTGCGCGGCTATATGTTTCGCACGAAGCTCGGCGAGCTGACGCTCCACGTCACGAAGTTTAGTGCGATCGGCAAGGCGCTGCGCCCGCTGCCGGACAAATGGCACGGCCTGCAAGACGTCGAGAAGCGCTATCGTCAGCGCTATGTCGATCTGATCGTCAATCCCGACGTGCGCGACGCGCTGGTGATGCGCAGCCGCCTGATCGCCGAGACGCGCCGCTTCATCGACGCGCACGGCTTCTACGAGGTTGAGACGCCCACGCTGCTGCACCTCGCGGGCGGCGCGGCGGCGCGGCCGTTCGTCACGCACTGCAACGCGCTGGACAAGGCGATGCAGCTGCGCATCGCGACGGAGCTCAACCTCAAGCGGCTGATCGTCGCGGGCCTCGAGCGCGTCTACGAGATCGGCCGCATCTTCCGCAACGAGGGCATCGACACGACCCACAATCCCGAGTTCACGATGCTCGAGCTCTACGCCGCCTACTGGGACGTCTCCGACATGATGGATTTCAACGAGGCGCTGATCGCTCATCTCGTTTCCATCGCCACCGACGGCGGCACCGATCTGCCGCACGGCGACGCGACGATCTCGTTCCAGCGGCCCTTTGCGCGCATCGAGTATCTCGATGCAATGGCGCGCTATGGCGGCGAAAAATACACGCGCGAGCGGCTGCTCGAGGCCGCGGCCGCGCAGGCTATCCTGGGAGAGCTCGGTCTGCCCGCCTCGCCGACGCATGGCCACGCGCTGGACAAGATCTTCGAGCGCGTCGTAGAGCCGCATTTGCTCGCGCCGACCTTCGTAACGGGTTATCCCGTCGTGATCTCGCCACTCGCGAAGCGGCGCGCGGACGATCCCGAGATCGCGGATCGTTACGAGCTCTTCTGTGCCGAGATGGAGATCTCCAACGCGTTCACGGAGCTCAACGACCCCGACGACCAGCGTGCGCGCTTCGACGCGCAAGTCGCGGAGCGGCTCGCCGGCAACGAAGAGATTCCCGAACCGGACTGGGATTACGTGCGCGCGCTCGAGTACGGGATGCCGCCGACCGCGGGCATCGGCGTGGGCGTCGACCGGCTCGTCATGCTGCTGACCAATCAGCGCTCCGTGCGTGACGTGCTGCTCTTTCCGCTGCAGCGCCAACACGGATGACGACGGCGCGTCGCGTCGCGATCCTCGCGATCGTGTTCGCAGCGACGGCGCTCGCGCCACTCTCGCCCCAGACCGCGACCGGCTACTACTATCTCGACCCGCGCAAGATCGACCTCGCGCTCCTGTTGCCGCCGCCGCCGCAGCCCGGCTCGCCCGAGGCGCACGTCGACATGCAGGCGGTGAACGCGGCGGTCGCGGCGCGCAGCCCGGCGCAGCTTCTCGCGGCGCGCGAGGCTTCGGAGCGCAGCGTGTTTTTCTTCGAGCAGTCCGTCGGCCCGGGTTTCGCGCCGCAGCGCCTGCCGGTTACCGCCGCGTTCTTCGAGCGCGTGAGCGCCGACGTGCAGCGGCTCGTCGCCGGGGCGAAGCAGTATTGGGAGCGGCCGCGACCCGACGGCGCCGCGAACAAGCACGGCTCGTATCCGAGCGGGCACGCCGCCTTCGCGTCGTCTACGGCGATCGTTCTGTCACAGCTGCTGCCCGAGCATCGCTACGCGATCTTCTCCCAGGCGCGCATCTTCGCGGCGAACCGCATCCTCTTGGGGCTGCACTACCCGACCGATATCGCATCGGGCTGGACGGCCGGCACGCTCGCAGCCTACGTCATCATGCAGGATGCGGCGTTCCGACGCGACTTCGCGCGCGCGCAGGCCGAGCTGCGCCGCGCGCACCTGACTTCGGCACCCGCCAGGTAGAGTTCGATCGGCCTGCGCCTGACCGTCGAGTATGACGGCACGGAGTTCTGCGGGTTTCAGTGGCAGCCGGCGCTGCGCACCGTCGCCGGCACCCTGGAGGCCGCGCTCGCGACGCTCTTCGCGGAGCCCATCAAGATCACGGGCGCGGGCAGAACCGACGCGGGCGTGCACGCGACCGGACAGGTCGTGTCGTTTTCCGCTAGCCGGCCGTTCTCGTTGGAGCGCCTCGCGCTCGCGCTCAACACACTGCTGCCCCGCGACTGCGGCGTCCGCGACGCCGCCGAAATAGACGCCGATTTTTCAGCGCGGTTTTCCGCGGTCGAGCGGACCTACGTCTACGCCGTCCACAACCGTGGCGAGCGCAGCCCTCTGCTCGCGCGATACAGCCATCACCTTCCGCGAGGGCTCGACCTCGCGGCCATGCGCACGGCTGCCGCCTGCCTGGTCGGCGAGCATGATTTTCGCGCGCTGCTCGCCGGCGCGACGCGACCCGCGGTGCGCACGATCTCGCACGTCGGGATCGAGCGGCGCGGCGACCTGCTGCGTATCGAGGTGACCGCCGCTGCGTTCCTGCGTCACATGGTGCGGGCAGTCGTCGGCGCACTACTGGAGGTTGGGACCGGCCGGCGCCGGCCGGAGGAGGTGGCCGAGGGGCTGCAGGACGGCCGGCCGCTCGGCACGGCGACCGCACCGGCCCACGGCCTCTTCCTAGCCGGGGTGCGCTACGACGGATACGACTCTTTCGCCGAGCCGCCGGTCTTTTAGGCTCGTGGGTGCCGGGGCGCCTTGACGGGCCTCGCGCCTTTCCCGTAGGATACGTGGGTTGTGCGCACCTATCAGCAGACGACGGCTCAGACCGAGCATCGCTGGTTTATCGTAGATGCGGCGGGCCAGCGTCTCGGAACGCTCGCCGTCCGGATTGCGCGCGCGCTGTCGGGCAAACGCAAGCCGACCTGGACGCCGCACATCGACGACGGCGATCACGTTGTGGTCGTCAATGCCGAGAAGGTCGAGCTGGGCGGCCAGAAGTGGAAGCAGAAGCTCTACTACCGCCACAGCAACTATCCCGGCGGCCTGAGAGTGCAGACGGCGCGCGAGATGGCCGACAAACACCCCGAGCGCCTGATCGAGAAGGCCGTGCGCGGCATGCTTCCGACCAACCGCATGCGTGACGCGCAGCTGCGCCGTTTGAGCGTCTTCGCCGGCGCGGAGCATCCGCATGGCGCGCAGAATCCCGCGCCGCTTCCGGGCGCGAAGTAGGAGGCCTCATTGGATCAAGTCAGCGACATCATCCAATCCACCGGTCGCCGTAAGCGCGCCGTCGCGCGCGTGAAGCTCAGCCTTGGCCAGGGCATCATAACCGTCAACGGCAAGGCGCTGGACGATTATTTTCCGCGGCCGCAGCTGCTGCAGATCGTGCGGCAGCCGCTGGAGGCGACGCAGAGCGGCTCGCGCTTCGACGTCACGGTCAAGGCCGAGGGCGGCGGCGTCACCGGCCAGGCCGGAGCGATTCGCCACGGCATCGCTCGCGCGCTGCTCGCGATCGACGAGTCGCTGAAAGAGCCGTTGCGGCGCAACGGCTTCCTCACGCGCGATCCGCGCGAAAAAGAGTCCAAGAAGTACGGCCGCAAGCGCGCGCGCAAGCGCTTCCAATACAGCAAACGCTAAGCGCAGCCGTCAAAGTCATCGCGATCGCGCTCGGCGCGATCGCGCTCCTGTTTCAACCGCCACCCGACTGGCTCGAGCGCGCCTACGTCAACGGCGCGTATCCGGGCTGGGAGCATTTCGCGTTCGCCCTCACCTACCCGCTGCCGTGGTCGCTCGGCGACGTTGCGGCGCTCATCGGCGTCGCCGCGATCCTTGCGCTCGTCGTGCGATTTTTTCGCGCGTCTTCGCGATCGCGGTCGCGCGTTGCCGATCTGGTGGCGCTGCTCCTGAGCTGCCTCGTCGTCGTCGCGGTCTACGCGGTTTGGTTCGAGCTGAGCTGGGGATGGAACTACGCGCGCGCCCCGCTCGAGACGCGCGTGCAGTTCTATCCGGCGCGCGTGACGCCGGAGGCGGCTTCGATCCTGCGCGCCCGCGCGATGGCGCAGATGAACGCCCTGGCGGCCGCGGCCCATGCGCGCGCGGCGACGCCGCTCGATCTCGAGGCGCTGCGCGCGACGTGGCTGCCTGCGGTGCAGCGCGCGGGTGACGATTGGACGCCGCGCGTGGCGCCGCCGAAGCCGACGGTGGCCGACCCGTTCATGGTCGCGACCGGAACGAGCGGCTTCATCAACCCGCTCACGCTTAACGTCGCGACGGCGTCGGACCTCTTGTGGTTCGAGCGGCCCTTCGATCTGGCGCACGAGTGGAGCCACGACGCCGCATACGCGCGCGAGGACGAGGCCAACTATTTGGCCGTAGTGACGTGCCTGCGCTCGCCGGATCCGGCGGTGCAGTACTCCGGATGGTTCGAGCTGTTCCTATATCTCCCGCAGAAGCGGCATTACGCGCACCGTGAGTTCGTACCGCTCGTGTGGCAAGACTTCGCGGCCCTGCGCCGGCGCAACGCGCGGCACATCAACGCGCTGCTCGCGCACTGGTCGTGGCGCACGTATAATGCCTATCTTAAGACCAACCGCATCGCGTCCGGCGTCGCGAACTACGACGAGGTCACGCGCCTCATGCTCGGCGTTCCGCTCGACGCCGCGGACCTGCCGATCGCACGTTGAGGTCTTCCTAAAAAAGAACAGGGACCCGAGAGCGGGTCCCTGTGTTTGTGAACGGAGCTTTAACCGCGAGGTGGTTTGTTCTTACCCTGAGCGCCGCCGCCGGCCGGAGGCTTGCCGCCGCCGTTCGGATGAGCTTGGCCTCCGCCAGGCGGACGCTGGCCGCCCTGATGCATCGCACCGCCTTGGTGCGTGCTGCCTTGATGCATCGCACCGCTGGGCGGTTGTTTATGCGTCGGCTGCGGCTGCTTGTGCATCGGCTGGGCCGCAGGCTGCTTGTGCATCGTCTGGGCCGCAGGCTGCTTGTGCATCGTCTGGGCCGCAGGCTGCTTGTGAGTAGCCGTCGTGGTCGTCGGCGCCTTGTGTGCCGGCTCCATCGCCTTGTTCGTGGTTGCCGGCGCCTTGGCCGTTCCCTTCATGCTCGTCTGCGCGGCCTGTTTGTCGGCGGCAGTAACCGGTGCATACTTCGGGAGCTGCTTAGGATCGTTGATGGGTTTCTGCACTGCGGTCACGGGCGGTTTGCCCTTGTTGACGTTGGCGTAGAGGTTGCGATCCTGACCCGCTACTTTCGCCGTTTGCACCTGAGCCGTCGTCGGGGCGCGGCCGCTGCGCCGCGCGTCGATCTGAGCCTGCGTCGGCCGGGCCGAGACGCCCCCATGCCCGCCGTTATAACTCACGCGTGAGTGGTTGTAGTTGTTGATGACCGTCTTGTTGTAGGTGTTGTGAATGACGGTCCGGTTGACATTGACGACGGCCGTGTTGTAACGGAAGGCGCCTCCGTACCACGAGCCTCCGACGAAGCCCGTGCCGAAGTAGCCGAAGCCGTAGTTAACGCCGCCGTAGAAGCCTACCGATGGGCCCCAGTAGCCGGCGCTCCAGCCGTAGGCGCCGCCCGAGTAGCCCCAATAGCCGGGGGTCCAGTAGACGCCCACGGCCGGCGGAGCCACCCACACGCCAGGTACCCAGTAATAGCCGGCCTGTCCCCAGGCCCAGTAGCCGGGGGTCCACTGCCAGTTCGGGTAGGGCGCCGCAGGCATGGAATAGACCGGCAGCGGGGGCGGCGGTGAGCCGATCGTGAAGCCCACGCCGACGGTGAATTGCGCCAGCGAGGGCAGCGGGATTGCGGTAATGAGTATTGCCGCGATGATTGCGGGGAGCGATCTTATGATTCGCACGTTTCCTCCTCTTCCGGACACCATTATAGCCTAGTGCCCTCTCCTCTTTACCCGTGGACCGGGCACCGAGAGCGGTTTTCAAGGTATTCTTACCCGTTAATTAGGCCGTTCCAACTTAATCTTCATCCCGCTTTCACGTCATATCGCGGCAAACTGCGGTATGTGCCGCAGCCAAACCGGCTCGCTACGATTGCGGTATGTTTGACGTTGGAGACTCTCTTCGCGCCGCCTTAAGCTCCGCCCATGCGCGCCTGCGCGACGCACAGGCCGCAGTCGCTCGCGCAAATTCTGGTGCGGCACCGGGCCGATCGGCCGACGCCGCGATGGCGCAGACCGCGCAGGCCGCGATCTTTACCGAGGCGCTGCTCGGCGCAGAACGGACCCGCTTCGAGGAGATCAAGGCGGTCGCCAAATGAGCATCGACTTGTTGGATGCGGCCGCCAGCGGCATGGACGCGCAGCGCGCGGCGCTCGACGTCGCGGCGCGTAACGTCGCCGCCGCCGAGGCGGCCGGTCCAAACGCCGATTACGCGCGCATGATTCCGGATTTCCGCGTGCTCGACGCCGGCGACGGTGACGCTCGCGTCGAGTTTGAGGGGACGCATACCGAACGCGGAACCAACGTCGATATCCTGACCGAGATGATCGCCGTCATGAACGCCTCGCGAGCCTACGAATCCAATGCATCGATCTTCGACGTCGGGAAAACGCTCGCCGAGCGTACGATCGAGTTGGAGCGGCTGTGAGAGTCGAGCCGATCGCGCCGGATCTCCCGCCGGCACCGGCTGCGCAAGGCGAGGGCGCTGATTTCACGCGAGCGCTCGACGCGGTTGGCAATGCACTCACCGGCGCAAATCGCGCCGAGGACGCGTTCGCCTACGGTACGGGCTCGCTCGAAACGGCCGTCTATGAACGCGCCCGCGCCGACGTGGCGCTGTCGGTCGCGACGGCCGCGGCGCAGCGTCTAACGCAGGCGATCCAGTCCATTCTCAACATGCAGATCTAGGCTTCCTAACCCGATGCTTGCACTCGCGCAGATCTTGACGCGATGGAACGCCCTGCCGAGGGCTGCGCGCTGGGCGGCAACCGTCGTCGCGATCGGCGTGATCGCGGCCGGGATCGGCGGGATAGTGCTGGGGCACGCGTCGCGTTCGACGCTCTTCGCGCAGCCGCTGCATCCCGAGCAGCTCGTCGAGGTCGAAGAACGACTCGCCGGCTGGAACGTGGCGTTCACGCCGACGGCCGACAACGTCCTCGTGGACGCGGCGCGCCGTAACGATCTGTTGTTGCGGCTCTCGCTCGCCGGGGTGCCGCATCAGCACCTCTTCAGCACCGGCGAGGCCATGGCCGGCATCGGCGTGCTCACGCCGCAATCGGTAGTCGACGCGCAGACGCGCGCCGGATTGTCGGGCGACATCGAGGCCGGGCTACGAGGCATCGACGGCGTGGACGACGCACGCGTCATCGTTGCGCCCGGGAAGTCGGCAGAGTTCGCGGACGAGACTGCGCAGGACGCCAGCGCGAGCGTGCGGCTGCGGTTGCGCGCCGGTACGCAATTGTCGCACGAAGCCGTGGCCGGCATTCGCGCGTTCGTCGCGGCGAGTGTCCCGCAGCTGAGGCCTTCTCAGGTTACGATTCTGGACGACCGCGGCGTCGCGCTTGCCGACGACGTTCGCGCCGGCGATGACGCGGCCGACCTGCAGCGTTCGCTTCAATCGGCACTCGATGGCGCGTTCGGGGACGGCGCGGCGATCGTGCGCGTACGCGCTGAATACGACGGCACGCAGTATGCGGAGCGCGAAGTCCGTCGAGCGGCGCTCGGTGCGCAGCCCATCGCCGCCGTGCGCCGCAGCGAGAGCTACGACGGCAGCGGCAAGCATTATCGTCACGTCGAGCAGGGCGACGATCGCGGAAGCGAGACGCGCGAACTCATCTCGCGTAAGCCGTCCGGCGGGATCAAGCGCGTCTCGACGGCAGTATTCGTCGACGCGACGCGTGCGCTCGATCTTGCGAAAGTCCGGGATCTCGCCGCGGCGACCGTGGGATACGACGCGCGCCGGGGCGACAGCCTAGCGGTCGAGGCCGTCGATTTTCGCAGCCCTCCCGTCGCGCGCAAGGACGTCTGGTGGCTGCTCTACGGCGCGATCGTGCCGCTGGCGCCGGTCGTTATCCTGACGATTGGACTGGTCGCGTGCACCCGGGTTGCGCTGCCTCCGATCGCCGCGCTGGTACGAGAGCTCGCGGAGCGTGCGTTGCTCGCCCGAACGTCAAAGGCCGCAGAAGGCGTCGCGCCGGGTCGCGTTCATTCGATGCTCGAGCGCGAGCCGCCGCACGCGGCCGCTGCGATCATCAGCGCCCTCCCGGCGGCGACTGCAACCGCGGTGCTCGAGCTCTACCCGCCACACGAGCGTGAAGCGATCGTCAGCCGAATGCAGCGCCGGCACTCGCCACTGCTCGAGGATGCGCAGGAACTGTTGAGTCCGCGTGCCTGACGAGTTCGTTCCGCTCGACGTGTTCCTGCGCCCGGCGCCGCGCGAGCCCGAGATTCCCGCGATCGAGCCGTCCGCTATAACGTCCGTCGCGAACGAGCGCGCGGAGACGATCGGTGCGGCGCGCCGGTTTCGCGCCGGCTTGGCCGACGCCGTCGACGTAGCGGTAGCGCGCCTGCTGCCGGCGATCGCTCGCGATCTGCTAGCGCGAGAGCTTCGGCTTGCGCCGGTCGACGTCGCCGCGATCGTCGCCGCCGCGCTGCAGCGGTTCGCCGACGAAACGCTGCTGATTCTGCGCGCAGCTCCGGCGGACGTCGAGGCGCTGGCAGATCTGCCGATCGCGGTCGTTGCCGACGACACGCTGCATCGCGGAGACACGGTGTTCGAGCTGCATAGCGGAACGATCGACTTGCGAATGGAGTCACGCTTGAACGCGGTCCTTCACGCTTCTCGATGACGACGAGGGCGCTCGACCTCGGAACCTGTGCGTTCGGCCGCGCGATCGACGCGTCCGGCGCGCCGCTGGACGATGGCCCCGCTCTGCGAGGACTGCGCGTGGCAGTGGAACCGTCCGCGCCGCTTCCCAACGAGCGCGCGCCGGTCAACGTGCCGCTGTGGACCGGCATTCGCGTTGTGGACGGGTTATTGACGATCGGCCGCGGGGCGCGCGTTGGAATTTTCGGCGCACCCGGCAGCGGCAAGAGCATCTTTGTCGAGCAGATCGTGAGCGGCTGCGCCGCAGATGCGGTCGTCGTCGCGCTCGCCGGCGAGCGCGGACGCGAGGCCCAGCGCTGGATCGCGTCACGCAGCGAGCGTGACACGATCGTTTGCGCGACGAGCGATCGGGCCGCTCACGAACGCGTCGCTGCGTGTCACGTCGCGGTCGCGCAAGCCCGCGCGTTACGCGATCGGGGCCTGGATGTCGTCCTGATAGTCGATAGCCTCGCACGCGTCGCCGCGGCGTTGCGTGAGATACGCGTCGCCGCGGGAGAGAGTACCGGGCGCGGAGGGTTTCCACCGAGCGTGTTTGCGGAACTGGCACGATTGGTCGAGGTCGCGGGACCGTTGCGCTCGGGATCCATCACGCTCTTCGCGACCGTGCTTGCCGACGGCGACGACCGCGATCCCGTGAGTGAAGCGGCGCGGTCGTTGCTGGACGGACACATCGCTCTCTCGACGCGCCTCGCCCACTCGGGTAAGTTCCCTGCGGTCGACGTGCTGCGCAGCGCGAGCCGTACGATGGCTGAGGTATCGGCCGAAGATCACCTGCGCGCGGCGCGGCGAGTGCGGCGCGCGGTCGCCCTGCTCGATCGCAGCGACGACGCGCGTATGCTGGGCATCGAACCGGCCGATCGTGCCACGCGCTGCGCCGTCGCGGCCGAGCCTCGCATCGAGAGGTTCCTGCGCCAATCCGACGGACGCAGCGACGCCGGCGAGACGCTTTCGCAGCTCTTCGAGATCGCCGCGATATTGGGCGACGTGTGATGGGGATTACCGACGAGCTGACGGCGATTCGGCGACGCGTCGAAGCGATCGCGGCCGGGCCGGGCGAACCCGGGCGTGCGTTTACGGCGGCCCTCAACGCCTCGTTCGAAAGACACGACGCGGGCGCGGCGAGCGGCGTCTCACGCGCGGCGATCGATCGCATCATCTGCGCGAGCGCGGCGGAGTTCGGCGTAGATCCCGCGCTCGTCCAGGCGGTCGTGTACAACGAATCGGCATTTGATCCCGGCGCCACGTCCGGAGCCGGTGCGCGCGGCCTGATGCAGCTGATGCCGGCGACCGCGGCGAGCCTCGGGGTGAGCGATGCGTACGACCCGGCGCAGAACGTTCGAGGTGGAACGCGCTATCTGCGCGGGCTCCTCGACCGGTTTCACGACGTCGCGCTCGCGGTCGCCGCGTACAACGCCGGTCCTGCGGCTGTGGAACGATACGGCGGCATTCCGCCGTACGTTGAGACGCGAAACTACGTACGCGGTGTCTTGGTCCGCTATCGCGCGCTGCGGTCGCAACTCGGCAACCTCGCGACCAACGAAGGCTCACAGGGCGCTGCCATCATCATGCGATGATGACGCATCAACTGGAAGTGAGCATCTTGGCCGCTCCCCTCTTGGCGATCGATCGCCGCGTGCTTTCGCAGGCATGGTATGCCGCTTTACGCCTGAAACGCGACGCGCCGCCGGAAACCGCGGGTAAGGTGCGAGCACCGGCGCGCCCACACTGGGCGGGATCACCGTGGAAGTCGCGCGCCGCGGCGCCGCTCGGCGCGCGTGCGCGAACGATCGTCGCGGCGCGAAGATCCTCGGCCAAAGAACCGCGAGCCTCGACGGACGCCCAATCGCGCCGTCTTCGCGACGTTGCCGCGCCGCGGCCGCCGCTGGCGCGCGCGATAGAAAGCGCGTTCGCTGCGAGTGCCCTGCGTCGCGCGACCTTCACGGTGGGCCGCGGCAACGCACGCATCCACGTCGTCTTGCAGACTAAGGGGAATCGGGCGACGCTGATTGCCTTGTGCAGTCCGCACCTCAGCGACGCGGTCGCACGCGCGCTCGCGCAAGCGCGCGTTGCCCTCGCGGCGCGCGGCATCGGCGTCGAGTTGCGCGCGCAAGGAGTCCGCAGATGTTTTTGAATGCCGCCATGAGCGCCGCGCTCGATCGAATCGCCGAGCGTGCCGCCGACGTGCGGCGCGCCTTCACGCCGGGAGCCGTACCGGCGCACGATGACGTTTCGACGCCCGCGGATGCCTCCGACTTCACGCTCGATCCCCTGACGGTCAGCGCTCCGGACCATGCGTACTTCGTGACGACCGACGACCGCGGGAACAACGCGTACACGCGTGACGGAGCGTTCGCGCTGCGTAACGGCACGCTCGTTGGCAGCAGCGGGAGAGCCGTGCTCGGCGTGCGCGCTGCCGGCGGCTCGCCCGAGCCGCTGCACGTCGATCCGGTCGATGAATCGCTGGGGCGTGTCCGCGAGGCTCATCTCGAGCGCGACGGCAGCTTTGCCTACCTTCGCGATACGATCGACCCGCGCAGCGGCGCACACGAATCGCATCGCGTCGTCGTCGGGCGCCTCGTTCTCGCGCGCTTTCCGGCTGGAACGAGGCTCGTCGGCGACGGCGACGAGATGCAACCGCCGCCGGGTATCGCGCAGGAGGTCGGCCTGCCCGGAGGCGAGCGCTTTGCGCCGCTCGCGACCATGCAGAGGGATCGTAGTCGGATAGATGTCGACGAGAGTCTGATCCGGCTGAAGGATGCCTACCTACAGTTCGACGCGCTCCAGGCCGCGGAAGCCGCCCAGGCGCATCTCGGAAAGACGACCATGGATCTCGTCAAGTGAGGTCGCTCGGCTTCGCTCCCGCGTCCGCGAGCCGTTCGAACACGGGAAAGCGCGTCCGCGAAGCTCACTTCGAGCGGCGTTCCTCGCTTCCGGCGAGCGCCGCATGCGTCGTGGCCAACGGCATACGCGAAACCTTGAGCGCGCTACTCGGGGCGCCGGTGATACTGCGGCTGTTCGAGCCGGTAATTCCCGATCCGCGCGCGTGGGACGCCATCGCGTTGCGCGCGACGATGTACCGCGTTCGCGGCAGCGTGGCCGATGCGGCTATCGTTCTCCGCGCACGCGACGCGATCGCCATTGCGAGCGCGATTTTCGGCGAACCGGCGACGCCGGACGCGCGGGAACTCTCTCCGATCGAGCGCGACGTCGTCGACCGAGCGGCGAACGCGATCGCGGCGAACCTGATCGCGGTCTGCGGAGCGCGCGAGAGCCGCGCCGTCGAGCGCGTCTGCGCGATCGATGGATTCGTCACGTTTTTCGAGATGTCGCTCGAGGGACCGGTCGAGGCCAGGATCGGCATCGCGCTTTCTCGCGATCCGGCACCGGAGCCGCGCGGCGGCTTCGAGCTTCTGCATCTGGTGGACGTTCGCGTCGCCGCCGTCGCGGCGATCGATTTGGGAAGCACTTTGGTTCGCGACGTCGGCCGTTTTGCCGTCGGAACGATGCTCCCGATTCGCGCCGAGGATCTGCGCCGCTGCACGTTGGCGATCGCGGGACGGCCGATCGCGCGCGGCGCGTGCGGCGTCGGTAACGGCCGCTACGCGGTAGCGGCGAAGGTGATCCGCGAGACGGCGTGAGCTCGGCCGAGAAGCCGGCAGATCCGGCGAACATGAACCTGCTCATGCACATCCCGCTGCGCCTGACGGTCGAGCTCGGGAGCGCGATGATGTCGGTCGCCGAGATCCTCAAGCTCGGTACGGGATCGGTCGTCGAACTCGATCGAGCGGCGAATCACCCCGTCTGCCTCCTCGTGAACGACCGGCCGATCGCGCGCGGCGAGATCGTCGCGGTCGACGAGAACTTCGGGCTGCGCATCACCGAGCTGTTCGCACTCTGATGTCTTTCGACGCGCTCGCCGCGGCGTCAAGCCGGCATCCGGTTATGCCGCTAGAGCTTCTCGTCAGCCTCACGGTTCTCTCGCTGGTGCCGCTGCTGCTGGTGATGTGCACGTCGTTCGTGCGGATCGTCGTCGTGCTCTCGCTCGTGCGCTCGGCGATCGGTGCTTCGGCGCTCCCGCCGAACGCGGTGCTCACGGGCTTGGCCCTCGTCTTGACTTTAGTGGTTATGGCGCCGACCGTACAGCGCATCGCACGTGACGCGGTGGTGCCGTATTCGAACGGAAAGATCCCGGCCTCACGCGCTCTCGCGAGGGCGATCGATCCGCTCCGGGCCTTCATGCTGCGCCAGGCTCGCGCCGCCGATGTAAGCCTCTTCGAGCGCATCGCGCACCGGCGGCCGGAGCCGGAGCGCAACGCACCGCTGAACGTGCTCGTCCCGGCCTTCGTGGTCGGCGAGTTGCGCAACGCCTTTGCCATCGGCTTCGCGCTCTATCTACCGTTCGTGGCCATCGATCTGGCGGTCGCCGCGATGCTGATGGGGCTCGGGATGATGATGCTCAGTCCGCCGGTCGTCTCGCTGCCGGTCAAGCTGCTCCTATTCGTCATGGTCGACGGCTGGGCGCTCCTGTGTGGAGGCGTAGCGGCGAGCTTTCGATAAACGCTTCCCATGCGCATCAGCGAGGCGCTCGCGACGCAGCGGCCGTTTTTCTCCTTCGAGTTCTTTCCGCCGAAAGATGACGACGGCTCGCGCCGGCTCTTTGAAACGATTGCCGCGCTGCAGCCGCTGCGCCCGTCGTTCGTCTCGATTACCTACGGCGCCGGCGGCTCGACGCGCGCGCGCACGGTGGCGCTCGCGAAGCAGATCCAGCAAGAAACAGGGCTGACCGTCGTCGCGCACGTGACGTGCATCGGCGCGAATCGCTCCGAGCTCCGCTCACTGTTCGACGAGCTGGCGCGCGCGGGCATCGAAAACGTGCTTGTGTTGCGCGGCGATCCGCCGGCGGGCTCCGCCTTCGAGCCGCCGTTGGGCGGCTTCGCTCACGCGAGCGACCTCATCGCGATGCTCAAGCGCAACTTCGACTTTTGCATCGGTGCGGCGTGCTATCCCGAAAAGCATCCGGAGGCCCCGACGTTCGAAGACGATCTGCTCAAACTGAAGATCAAGGCTGATGCCGGCGCCGATTTCCTGGTGTCGCAGCTGTTCTTCGACAACGCGCATTTCTTCACGTTCGAGCGCCGCGCGCGCGCCGCCGGCGTCGACATACCGTTGCTTCCGGGTCTGATGCCGATCACGAACTTCGGGCAGATTCAGCGCTTCGTCGCGATGTGCGGCGCCAGCATTCCACCCAAGCTTCGCGTCGAGATGGAGGCGCGCAAGGGCGACAACAAGGCCGTGGAAGATCTCGGCGTTGCCTACGCCTCGATGCAGGCGTTGGAACTGCTGCTCGGCGGCGCGGCCGGCATCCACTTTTACACGCTCAACCGATCGCCCGCGACGCGAGCGATCGTGTCGTCGCTGCTCGCCGCCAGCGCGTGGCGTCCGGCCTTCTCCATAACAACGCGGTAACGCGGCAGTAACCGCGTCGCTGTACCGTTGAGCGGTGGAGGCGCTCGACGGGTTGATGCACGACGCGCTGATGACGACGGCTGCGATCGCGTTACCGATGCTCGCCGTCGCGGCGACGGTTGGCACGGGGATCGCGGTCGTGCAGGCGGCCACGCAGGTGCAAGAGCAGACGCTGACGCTGTTGCCGAAGGTCGTGGCCGTCGGTTTGACCGTCGCTCTGTTCGGCACTTCGGCGATGCGCCTTCTCGCTGCACTGTTCTACCATGCCCTCGATGCTATTGCGGCCCTGTGCGCGGGCCGCTGATGACGCAACTGCTCGTCTTGGCGCGCTGCCTGGGATTCGTTTTTCGCGCGCCGGGGTTCTCGCATCCGAGCGTGCCCGCACCGTTGCGCGCCGGATTCGCGCTGCTGCTCGCGATGGCGGTCGCGCCCGGCGCGCGCGCGGCCGTGCCGGACGACGGCGGCGTCGCGTTCGTCGTCGCTTTCGTCGCCGAGTTTCTGCTCGGCGGCGCGATCGGCATGGCGGCTTCGCTGCTCTATGACGGCGCTTACGCCGGCGGCCGCGTCGTAGACGACTACGTCGGAGTTCGGGCGATCGCCCCGAGCCTGCAGCTTGTCGCGCCGAGCGGATTCGGGCGCGTCTGGTCGCTCGCGCTCACCGGCGCGTTCTTTCTGACCGGAGCGTATCGCTTGACGCTCGCGGGGTTCGCGCAGAGCTTCGCGGACATCGCGCCGGGCAGCACGCCCGACCCATCGGCGTGGGGCGCCTTTGTCACGAATTTCGCGACCGCCTTCGTTGGCGTGGCGCTGCAGGTTGCGGCGCCTGCCGTGGGCTTAGCGTTCGTCGTACAGATCGCGCTCGGCGCGCTTTCGCGCGTCGTTCCGCGCTTTGGGAGCTTCACGCTGGCGTTTCCCCTCGCGTTCGCAGCCGCGATCGTGATGACGGCGATCGCCGTGCCCGAAGCCGTGCGATGAGCGACGCCTCCGAAAAACCGTTCGAACCGACGCCGCGGCGAATCGCCAAAGCCAAGCGCGAGGGAAACGTCGCGCGGTCGAGCGAGTTCTCCGCCAATTTCTCGTTCGCGGCCGCGGCGGCAACCGCGGTCGCGTCTGCCCCGGTGCTTGGTACCGTCGCCGCGGGTGCGATCGTGGGAGCGGCGACGAAAGCGGTCGTCGCGCCTAGCTGCGCGCTGGTCTTGGCGGTCGCGTTGCTCGTCGTGGGCGCGGCTGCGTTAGCCGGCGCGCTGGCGGGTGTCATGCAGACCGGCGTGACGTTTGCCGGCGCGGCGCCGAAGCTCGAACGCCTCAATCCCCTCGAGGGCCTGCGGCGCATCTGTTCGCGCGACACCGTGACTCGCACGCTCCGCGCGACACTCGCCTTTGCCTGCGCGCTCGTCGCGATGACGCCGGCGATCGAAGCCAGCGCGGCGGCGATGTTGCGCGCCGCGAGCTGGCACACCGCGGCGGCGGGTGCGTGGAAGGGAGCGCAGGGCGTCGCGGCGGCGGCGGGCGCCGTCGGCCTGTGCTTCGCGATAGCCGAGTACGGAGCGGCGCGGGGCGCATGGCTGCGGAAATTGTACATGAGTTTCGAGGAGCGCAAACGCGAGACGAAGGACGAAGAGGGCGACGCAGTCGCGCGCGGCCGCCGCCGCGCGCTGCACCGGTCGCTGCTGCGGGGCGGCCTGAGACGCGTCAAAGATGCCGCCTTCGTCGTGGTCAATCCCGAGCACGTTGCCGTCGCGCTGGAGTACCGGCCTCCGGCCGTTGCCGTGCCGAAGATCTTGGTGCGCGCCGTCGACGAGCTGGCGTTGCTCGTTCGAGACGCGGCGCGGGCGTACGCCGTTCCCGTTGTGGAGAACGCCGACCTGGCTCGCGCGCTCTACCGCGACGGACGTGCCGGCGAACCGATACCGCACGCTCATTACGTCGCCGTCGCAGAGGTTGTCGCGGCGCTGCTGCGCGCGCCGGCATTGCACTAATGATGCCGCGCAAGCCGGCGGTTTACTCGTTCGCCGGTCTGCTGCTGGCAATCGTCGCGATCCTGATCGTGCCGCTGCCGCCGTGGCTGCTGGACCTGCTGCTCGGCGTCAACATCTTCGGCTCCGCCCTGGTTCTGCTGCTCTCCGTCACCGTCGAGGATCCGCTCGAATTTTCGGCGTTCGCTCCGGCGCTACTGATCGCGACGCTCTTTCGACTCTCACTCGACGTCTCGGCGACGCGTCTGATTCTCACGTCGGGAGCCACCTCCGGCGCCGTGGGCGCGATCATTCCCGCGTTCGGCGCCTTCGTCGTGCACGGGAACCTGATCGTCGGGCTGATCGTGTTTTCCATCTTGGTGACGATTCAAATTCGTCGTCATCGCAAGCGGTTCGCAGCGCGTTGCCGAGGTGGCGGCCCGCTTTACGCTCGACGCAATGCCGGGCAAGCAAATGGCGATCGACGCGGACGTGCACGCGGGAGCGCTCGATGCCGAGGGCGCGCGGCGCAAGCGCGAGGCCGTCCAGCGTGAGGCGGACTTCTATGGCGCGATGGACGGCGCCGGCAAGTTCGTTAAGGGCGACGCGATCGCGGCGCTGATCATCGTGGCGCTCAATCTAACCGGCGGGGTCGTCGTCGGCATCGCGTACCACGGCCTGTCGCCGATCGACGCGCTCAACACCTTCGCGCTTCTCTCCATTGGCAACGCGCTGGTCACGACGCTGCCGGCGTTTCTGATCTCGACCGCGATGGGCATGATGGTCACGCGCGTTGCGTCGGACGGCGCGCTGGGCGCCGACCTCGCCACGCAGCTCTTCTCGCGACCCGAGGTGCTGCGCAGCGCGGGCGCCCTGTTGCTCGTGCTCGCGCTCGTTCCGGCGCTGCCGCGGCCGCTGTTTGCCGTGCTCGGCGCGGGTGCGTTTGTGATGGCGAGCGCGGCGCAGCGGCATCGCGCTCGCGGCGAAGCCGAAGCCGCCGACGCACGCGAGCGCATCAAGCGCAATGCAATGCGCCGTCCCGAGCTCGCGCTCGGGCTGGTCGGCGTCGAAGCGATTGCCGTCGAGATCGGCGCAGACCTGGCCGCGCTGCTCGCGCCGCCGCTCTCCGACGCCCTGCTGGACCGAATCGGCGAGGTGCGCCGCGCGCTCGCCGCCGACATCGGCGTCGTGCTGCCCGGCGTCCGCCTTCGCGACGACCTCGCACGCGAATCGCGCACGTATGGAATCCGCGTGCGTGATCGCCTGGTCGGCGCCGGGCGGCTCGAGCTCGACCGGCTGCTCGCCGTTGCCGACGAAGCGGTCCTCGCGTCGTTCGGCGTGAGGATCGAACCCGAACCCGTCTACGGATTGCCGTCGGCCTGGATCGCGCCGGAGAGGCGCGAGGCTGCGGCGAACGCGGGGGCGCTCGTGTTCGATCCGATCTCGGTGATCGGATCGCATCTCGCCGAGATCGCGCGCGTCCACGCGGCCGAGCTCGTCGGGCGTCAGGAGTTGCAAACGCTGGTCGAACATCTGCGCGCCAGCGTTCCGGCACTCGTCAAGGAGATCGGCGGAGATGCGTTGCCGTTCGGCGCGCTGCATCGCGCGTTTGGGCTTTTGTTGCGCGAGGCGGCGTGGCCGCGCGATCCGATCGCCGTCATCGAAGCGATGTTGGAGGCCGGCACGCACGAGCCGCGCGAGCTCGCCGAGGCGGCGCGACGAGCGATCGTGCCGGACCTGCTGCGGCGCAGGGGCGTTCGGCAGCTCGAGCCGGCAATCTTCGAGCCCGCGTTCGAGCAGCGGCTGATCGCGAGTTGGTGCCGCTCCGACGCTTACGATCCCGCGACGGCGCTGGCCGTTCGCGCGCGCATCGAAGCGTACGCGACCCGGACGCCGCGCGACCGGGCCGCCGTCGTTTGCACCGCCGCGCTGCGCCCAATGCTCGCGGACTTCCTGTTGCGCTGCGGCGTGCGGATCGGCGTGTATGCCTATGGCGAGCTGCCGAGCGACGTGACGCTCGCGCCTGCCGAGGTCATCGAAGAGAGGGAACCGAACGCGCTGCCTGCATGAAACTCGCGCCCTTGGACTGGGCAATCGTGGTCATATCATTGGGCGTGAGCTTCGTTCCGGCGATCGTGCTGGCGCGGCGCGCGGGACGCAACATCACCGAGTTCTTCGCGGCGGGACGGCAGGCGCCGTGGTGGTTGATCGGCATCTCGCTCGTCGCGACGACGTTCTCTACCGACACGCCGAACCTCGTGACCAATCTCGTGCGGGACGGCGGCGTCGCCGAGAACTGGCTCTGGTGGTCGTTCCTGCTCACCGGAATGGCGACGGTCTTTTTCTACGCGCGCCTATGGCGCCGCTCGGGCGTGCTCACCGACCTCGAGTTCTACGAGCTGCGCTATGCCGGACGCGCTGCGTCGTTCGTGCGCGGCTTCCGCGCGATCTACCTCGGGCTATTCTTCAACTGCTGGATCATCGCGACCGTCAACCTCGCGCTCGTCAAGATCGCCGGCATCCTGTTCGGCTGGCCGCGCGCGGAGACGCTCGCGATATGCGTCGCCGTCCCGATCGTCTTCGCGGCGACGGCCGGGCTGTGGGGCGTCATGGTCACCGACACGATCCAGTTCTGCATCACGATAACCTCGGCGTTCGCCGCGGCGTACTTCGCGATCCACGCGCCCGGCGTCGGTGGCCTGCACGGCCTCGTGACGCACGTCGCGCAAGCGCATCCACTCACTCTCTCGATCCTACCGAACTTCGCGGATCCGAAGACGGCGCTCGCGATCTTTGTGATCCCGCTCACCGTGTTGTGGTGGTCGGTGTGGTATCCCGGCGCGGAGCCGGGCGGCGGCAGCTACGTCGCGCAGCGCATGCTCGCCGCGCGCACCGAGTCCGACGCGCTGTTCGGCACGTTCGCGTTCCAGGCGATGCACTACGCGCTGCGCCCGTGGCCGTGGATCGTCGTGGCGCTCGCCTCGACGATCGTTTATCCGTCGCTGCACGACATCCAGCTGCGCTTCCCCAACGTCGCCGCCAACCTGATCGGCAACGACATCGCGTATCCGGCCATGCTCGTCTTCCTGCCCGCCGGCTTTGCGGGCTTCATGGTCGCAGGCATCTTCGCGGCGTATCGCTCGACGATCGAGACGCACTTGAACTGGGGCACTTCATATCTCGTGCACGATCTCTATCAGCGCTTCATCCGGCCCGGCTCGAGCCAGCGCGAGCTCGTGTTCGCCGGACGGCTCGTGACCGTGCTGCTGATGGGCGTCGGCGTCGCGCTTACGCTCGCGCTCGATAACGCGAAAAATGCGTTCAACCTGCTGCTCTCGATCGGCGCGGGCACCGGCCTGATCTACCTGCTGCGCTGGTTCTGGTGGCGGATCAACGCCTGGAGCGAGGTGAGCGCGATGGCCGCGTCGTTCGTGGTCTCGCTGGCGTTCTTCGTCGCGGGCAAGCTCGGCCACGCCGTCGCCAGCGTCGACGCGCTGCTCATCACGATCGGCATCACGACGGTCGTGTGGCTTGCGACCACGTTCCTCACGCCGCCCGTCGGCGCCGAAGCGTTGGCGGCGTTCTACCGCCTGGTCCGGCCCGCCGGGCCGGGCTGGGCGCGGGTGCGCCGCACGAGCGGTCTCCCGGCGTCGCCCGACTCGCTCTCGCTCGCGCTGCTCGGCTGGGTGCTCGGCCTCGCCTCGGTGTACGGCGCGCTGTTCGCAGCGGGCGCCTTCATCTACGGGCGGGCCGCCCAGGGAGCCGTGTGGAGCGCGATCGCGGCGGCCGCCGATCGCCGGGCTGCTCGCGATCGGGCGGCGTCTGTGGCGTCCGGCGTTTCCGATGGCAGGCCCGGCGCCGCCGGAAGGCTAAGCTCCACCGGCTCCAATGAACTGGAAGAACCTGAAGGCGCCGTTTAAGGCGCTCGTCATCGTCGCGATTTGCGCGGTCTCGATCTGGCTGGTTTGGCCGGTGCAGAAGAACGTTCACCTCGGCCTCGACCTGCAGGGCGGCGCGCGCCTCTTGCTGCAGCTCTATCCTACGGCCGAGGTTCCCCAGATCACGAGTCAGGTTCAGGCGCAGACGCGCGAGGTGATCGACCGCCGCATCAACGGCCTCGGCGTCGCGGAGCCGTCGATCAGCAACGTCGGCAGCGATCGCATCCTGGTCGAGCTTCCCAACGTGAAGAATCCGGACCAGGCCGAGCAGGTGCTCAAGCAGGTCGCGGTGCTCGAGTACAAGATCGTGCCGTTCGACGTCATGCAGAAGGCCGAGGCCGCCAACGCGTTGTTGAAGCAACCCAACGTCAACGCGAAGGCGAAGGCCGACGCAGAGCTCTACGTCTCGAAGACCGCGTACGAGAAGAGCGGCGACGTGGTGTACTCCGGCAAGGATCTCAAGGCGGCGCAGGCCAGCTACGACCAGTCCGGCCATCCCGACATCACCTTCCAGACGAAGAATCCGGCCAAGTTCGGCAAGCTGACGTCGTCGAATCTGCAGAAGCCGCTCGGCATCTTCCTCGACCATCGTTACCTCTCGGCTCCGATCATTCAGAGCCCGATCTACGATAGCGGCCAGATCACGGGCAGCTTCACGCAAGACGAAACGATCACGCTGGCCAACGAGCTCAACGCCGGCGCGCTCCCCGTCAGCGTGAAGATCATCGAGAAGGAGACCATCGGCCCGACGCTCGGTAAGCTCGACCTGATCCAGTCGATGCGCGCGGCGGCTCTCGGGCTCGGCCTCGTGCTGCTGTTCATGATCTTCGTCTATCGCCTGCCGGGCTTTCTCGCCGACGTCGCACTCGCGATCTACGTCCTGATCATGCTGGCGATCCTCGCGGTCTCGGGGGCGAACCTGACGCTGCCGGGCATCGCCGGCTTCGTGCTCTCGATCGGCATGGCCGTCGACGCGAACGTGCTGATCTTCGAGCGCATCAAGGAAGAGCTGTGGAACGGCAAGACGATGCGCGCCGCGGTCCGCGTCGGCTTCCAGCGCGCGTTCTCAGCCGTCTTCGACAGCCACTTCACGACGATCGTCGGCGCCGGCGTGCTCTACATGCTGGGCACGGGCACGGTCAAGGGCTTCGCGTTCACGCTCTTCTGGGGCACCGTCGTCTCGCTGTTCACCGCCGTCTTCATCACGCGCTTCTTCGTGGACGTGCTGGTCGACAACGAGATTCTCACGAGCGCCCGAGCTCTACGGCGTCAAGCGAAACGACGTCGGCATTTTCGCGAAGGGCGCCGCGGCGGAGGCGAGGGCGTAGGCGATGTTATTCCGCAGGCTCAACTGGAACATCGTAGGCTGGTTCCAAATCGTCCAGACGATTTCAGGCCTGATTATCGCGCTCGGCATCGGCGCGATGGTCTACAACGGCTTCAAGGGCGGAAACGGGTTCCAGCCGTCGCATGTGCTGCGCCTCGGCCTCTCGTTCACGGGCGGCACCGACATCGCGGTCAAGTTCACGCAGCCGGCGACGACCGACAAGGTCAAGGCGGCGCTCGCGAGCCTCGGCCTGACCGAGGAGTCGGTCACGACCGCCGGCAGCGACGGCGACGCAGTTCGTCGTCCAGACGCAGACGTCGTTCGCCAACGATTCGGCCCCCGTCTGGAACGCGCTCGGCACGGTCGCGCCCGTCGATCGCGCCGCATCGCAGATCACGGCGGTCGGCCCGTCGCTCGGGCGCGAGTACCTGACGAAGGCGCTGTGGGCGCTCGTGATCGCGCTCGGCATCCAGTTCCTCTACATCGCGTTTCGGTTCGGCTGGAACTACATCTTCGGCCTCGTCACGGTCATCGCTCTCGTGCGCGACGCCGCTGATGATGATCGGCATCTACGCGCTGGCCGACAAGCGCGCCGACGACGCGTTCCTCGCCGCCGTGCTGACGGTCATCGGCTACTCGGTCATGGACACGATCGTCATCCTCGACCGAATACGCGAGAACACCAAGCTGATGGCGGGCGCGGCCTACGACACGATCGTCAACGAGTCGATCAAGCAAACGATGACGCGATCCTTCAACACGCTCGCGACGGTCGTGATCACGCTGGTGGCGCTGCTCGCGCTGGGCGGCGCGTCGCTCAAGAACTTCGCCTTCGCGCTGCTCGTCGGCATCTGCTCGGGCGGCTACCACTCGATCTTCTATTCGGCGCCGCTCGTACTCGTCTTCCGCAAGCGCCAGCTCGAGGCGGCCGCGAGGCGCCGCCGCGCCGGGCTCGCGCACGATCGTACCGTGACCGCGCGGACGCGCTCCGAAGCGAGCGCGCTGCAGAGCCGCGGCGGCGTGCCGCGCGAGGACATCGTCGCCGCGCGCCGCGAGCGCCGCGCGAAGGCCAAGGCGGCGCGCACCGTCGCGCCGACGACCCCGCAGCGCTATCGCAAGAAGCGCGACGACGGCGCGGTCGCCGTCGAGGAGTCCTATGCGGGCGACGCGGAGACGAGCGCTCGATCCGCTCGACGCGCAGAACGCCGGGCTGCACGATGCTGCGATGGAGCAAGGCCACGAAGAAATCGCGCTCAATCTCGAAGAGTTTCCTTCGACAGGCTCAGGGCAAGCTGAGTCCGAGCAAACGACAAGCTCAGAGCACCCGAAGGAGTAGAGCGCTCCCCGAGCCGACGCGCTCGGAGCTCGCCTTCGAGGCGGCCCTTCGACAGGCTCGGGACGCGCCAACGGACCGCTTTCAGCGCTTCATTCCGTCGACGATCCGCGTCGCGACGGACGAACGCCGCCGAGACGGAGCCAAGCGCCGACAATTCGTGCAGCGCATCTTCGCGCAGAGCGAGACGTATCTGCGCGATCCGTACGCGACCATCGGCGATGCGCCGCGCTTCCACACGAAGATCGCGGGCGTGTCGTTCGAGGGCCGTCAGGACGTCATCGCCGGCCTGCGCGCCGGCGCGGCGCTCGAGCTGCGCCGCGAGCCGCACAACCCGCACGATCCCAACGCGATCGCCGTGTGCTACGGGAACCTGCAGCTGGGGTTCTTCAACCGGCGCATGGCGGCGCACATCGCGCCGCGTATGGATGCGGGCGCGCGTTATCGCGCTCGGATCGCATCGTTAACGGGAGGATCGCAGGACCCTTCGACCGACGGCTCAGGGCAGGCCAAGCACCAGCGGCGTCAACATCTTCGTCGAGCGCGAATCGGCAGGCGCGCTGGCACCGGAGCGGCGCTCCTCGACTCGCACTTCGACAAGCTCAGTGTGGCTCAGGACAGGCGCTGCTGGATGAAGAGTCGCGGGTCGCGGAGCTGGTGCGGTCGGCGCTGATCGGCTCCGCTCGACCGCACGCCGCGCAGCTCGCCGTGCTCGAGCGGCTGGACGCCGGGAAGAACACGCTCGCGGTGCTCGGCACGGGGCGCGGCAAGTCGTTCTGCTTTCAGTTTGCCGCGGCGATGCGCTCCCTTCGACAGGCGCAGGGCAGGCACGGCGACGCCAAAACGCTGGTGATCTATCCGTTGCGTGCGCTCGCCAACGATCAATACGAGGCGCTGCGCCGCACGCTCGATCCGCTCGGACTGCGCTGCTTCCGCGCCAACGGATCGATCGACAACGAGGAGCGCGAGGAGCTCTTTCACGCGCTGCGCGAGGGCGCGTGGGATGTCGTGCTCGCGACGCCGGAGTTCCTCGAGTTCCACCGCGATGCGCTGCGCGGCGGCGGCGCGCCGTCGTTCGTGGTCGTCGACGAGGCGCACCACCTGCACGAGTCGCGGCATCGTCCGGCGTACTCGCGCCTCGCGGCGACGATTGCGGCGCTCGGCGCGTCGCAGATCCTGGCGCTCACGGCGACGGCCCGCGACGACGCGTTTCGCCGCATCATCGACGAACTGAAGATCGACGCATGGGTGATCGATCCGACCGTGCGCGAGAACCTCGAGGTCGTCGACGCGCGCAACACCAAGGACAAGGTCGGCTACCTGGCCGACCTATTCGGTGCCGGTGGAGCGAACGAAAAGGGCATCGTGTACTGCAATTCGCGGCCGGAGGTGGCGAAGGTGGCCCAGCGGCTGCGCAAGGCGCTCGGCAATCGCGTCGTGTTCTACCACGGAAAGATGCCCAACGCCGAACGTCTCGAGGTCGGAACGGCTCTTTCGCGAGGGGAGCCTGCGCGTCGTGGTGGCGACGTCGGCCTTCGGCGAGGGCATCGACCTGCCCGACGTGCGCAACGTGGTGCTCTACCATCTCAACTTCGACTTCGGCGAGTTCAATCAGCAAGCCGGCCGCGCCGGTCGCGACGGCGCGCCCGCGCGCATCCATCTGCTCTACGGCGAGCACGACCGCGCGCTCAACGAGTATCTCATCGACATCGACGCCCCGCCGCTGCCGCGGTTGCGCGAGATCTACCGCGGGCTGCGTCGACTAGGCCTGTCCGAGCAGCGAGCGAGTCGAAGGCTCAGGACAGGCTTTGGTTCGGGGCGACAACGCGCAGCTCGCCGGCATCTTGGACGTCGACCGCGTGACGGATCGCACGATCGGCGCGGCGCTGCGCATCTTCGCGGACTCAGGCCTCGTCGAGGTCGGCGAAGACGACGAGGGGCGCTTCGTGCGCTTTCTGCCGGTCGCGGGAAAGGTGGAGATGGAGCGCAACGAGCGTTACGCCGAAGGCGAGGCGACTCGGGAGGCGTTCGCGCAGTTCTCCAACCTCGCGCTCAGCGCGCCGGCGATGACGCTCCAGCGCATCATCAACCGGCCGATCTATCCGTCCCGAGTCGACCTCTTACGTTAGGTTACTCCGTATCGACCGGCAAATTCGACCGCGGCAGCGTGAAGAAGTAGCTCGCCGGATACTTGGCGTGGATCACCTGAAACGTACGCGCCGGCTGCGAGAAGTCGAAGCTGTCGTCCAGGCTGTTGGCTCGCGTGTCGGTGTAGCCTTGCCAAGGTGACGCCCCCCGCAGCTGGCCCAGCGCCGGGAGGTTGAAGACCTTCTCGATGAACTTCAAAATGCTGCCGTACTCGTAGTGCTTCCTTGACACGTAGTGGGTCTTCGCGTACGGCGAGATGATCAGGCACGGAACGCGAATGCCCAGGCCGCGGAAATCTTCGACCGGAGGCTTCGCGTTGTCGTAGAATCCGCCCCAATCGTCCCACAGCAGGATGATCGCGGTCGAGCTCCAGTCGGGGCCCTGCCCGACGGCATTGACGACCGACGAGACCCACGACGGGCCCTTGTCGCTGTGCGAGCCGGGATGATCCGAATCGTCGTGATTCGGCGTGACCCAGCTCACCTGGGCGAGACTGCCGTTCTGCGCGTCGGTGAGCACCTGCGTCTCGGGCGCGACCATGTCCTTGTGCCAATCAGGTCCGCGGCGCACGTACTTGATGGCCTCGAAGGGCGACCAGATCCCAGGCGCATGGAGCCCGTCGACGTAGAACTTCCAGGTGATGTTGTTCTGATCGAGGTCCTGCGCCATCGTCTTGAACTGGGTGAAGCACGGGTAGGGGCCGGTGGCGAAGCTCTCCTTGCGGTGCTGGTTGAGGGTGTCGGTCTTGGTTCCGGGCGGCGCGTCGCAGTCGTTTAAGCCGCTGTCCGAGAAGTCGACCAGCGACTGCAGCGGGGTCTGGATGACGTTGTCGGTTCCCGCGACGAGCGTGATGTGCGCGGTCCAGCTCGGCCCGAACTCGGTCGGGAACATGTGGTCGGCGAGCACGTATTGCTTCGCCATGTCCCAGTAGGGCTTGACCTGCGAGCGCTCGATGTAGGCGTAGGCGGCGTCGTCGCCGTTGACACCCCACTTCGAGAAGCCGTCCATCTTACCGCCGTCCCAGTCGAGGATCGCCGCGGAATACGAGTGCGCGAGGTTGGGTTCGACTTCGAACGTATCCTGATGCAGCGAAATCCTGACGAGCTTGCCGTCCTTGCGGCCCCAGCCTTCCATCGGGGCGTCGGCGCCTGGGTAGCCGGCGAAGAAATTATCGAAGCTGCGATTCTCCTGGATGATGACGACGACGTGCTTGATGTAGTCGCTCGCGAGGCTGCGCGCCGTCGGCGAAAGCCCCGGCACGACGGCCTGCGGTAGCGCGCTCGAAGACCTGCCGGAGGCACATCCTGCCCCAAGGGCGACGGCCAGCGCGGAAATAGCGATCAGAGATTTGGCGGCCATAACATCCCCTTTGAAGTACTCCGGAGGGCTGTCCGAACCAGCGCGCCATCACCTTTCCTTCGGCTTCGATGGGCCGCCTGTCTCAGCTGATGACGCGGGTCATCGCATCTTCGTCGACGGCCTGATAAAACGCGTTGTCGGTCTCCGTCACCCCCGAATCCGCCCAGGGATCGATCTGACGGCGTGACGTCGGAAGGTGCACTGTCGGGCCGACGGCGTCGGAATAGTCGGATCCGCCAAACGCCTTAAAGTCGCCACTCTCGCGATGCGACAGCACGAGGGAGCCGACTGCGTCCGCGGCGGCCCGCGCGTCGGAACGAACGTGGTCGCTCAGCCGCACGTCGCTCGCCAGCTTTTCGTAGAACGCGATCGCGGGCCGGTCGGCGCGCCACGGCATGTCGCTCGTCGCCTCGGGAAAGCGCGCCATTCCCTCGATCGCGCGCGCGTCTTCGCGCACGCGCGCCGCGCACGCCGGGCTCGCGCGCCTCGGCGGCGACACGGTCGTTGAGCCGCCGGATGCTGCGTTCGGCTTGCGCGACCTTCTCCGGATCGAGATCGAGCACGTCGAACGCGGCGGCGGGACCGAAGTCGAGTTCGCCCGCGTCGTACTTCGCGCGCATGACGTCGTTGACGACACCCTTCGCCATCGCCTCGGGTTCGTGCGCGTGCGACGCGATCACGTGCGCGACGCCGCTCGGCACGCCCGGCGCGAGCATCGTTTCGGGGCTCGCTGCGAGATACTTCACGCCGGCGTGCGAGAGCGCGTCGGCGAATCCCATGGTGTCCATCAGGCATTGATTCGCGACGACGCCGTCGATGCCGCGGCCGGCATCCTCCGGATGCTCTCGCGCGTGCAGCGCGACGCCGTCGGAGATCGCCTTGGCGATATCCGGCATGCTCATGACGCGTCCGTCCCGCGTCTCGAGGCCTCCGCCGTCGCCGCCGCCGTGATCGACGAGGTCGATCCAGGTCGCCGGTGCGCCGCTGGCCTGCGCGTTATCGAGCGTGTGCGCGACGAAGCGCGCCAAGTTGGTCTCGTCGCTCATCTCGTGCGCCCGCGCGAGGTGCACGCGCGACACGTCTCCGTCGGCGATCGTGTACTGCTCGGTGTGCAGCGTGCCGGAGACGACGGCGTCCCCGCCGGCCCGCAGCCTGGTCGTGTCCTCGACGGTGAACTCGATACGCGAATCGGTGCGGCTCGTGCGCAGCGCCTGCGACAGCGTGGACTCCTGGATCGCGTCCAGATTATTGTCGCCGTCGCGGTAGATTCCGAACTCGAGCGAGCGGCGCGCTGGCGCCGCGGTGACATTCTGCAGCATGAAGCCTCCTAGCGGAATGAGTCGGGAGGCCTACTGCGACGGATTGCCGTGGCGGCTAGAGTCGCGCGACCGCTACGAAAAACGTAGCGACGTGCTCCGGCGCTTTGCTATGCTCGCAGGAGTCGAAATGGGACGAGAATTGCATCGAACACCCGTTCGGAATGGGGCCGTGCTTTTAGAGGAAACTACGGCCTCGTGACGCGCGATCACGACGTCTTGATCTTGGGCGCCGGCTTGGCGGGCATGCGAGCTGCGCTCGAGGCCGCGCGCGGCGGCGCCGACATTGCGATCGTCACGAAGGTGCATCCCATCCGCAGTCATTCGAGCGCGGCGCAGGGCGGCATCAACGCCGCGATCTCAGAGGAGGACAGCTGGGAATCGCACGCCTTTGACACCGTCAAGGGCAGCGACTATCTCGCCGATCAGGACGCCGTCGAGATCATGGCGCAAGAGGCGCCGGCCGACATCATCGAGTTCGAGCACATGGGCGTCATCTTCTATCGTGGCCCCGACGGCAGGCTCGGAAAGCGCGCGTTCGGCGGCGCGTCGTTGGCCCGCACGTATTTCGTCGGCGACATCACCGGGCAGGCGCTGCTCGTCACGCTGTACGATCAGATCCTCAAGGCCGGCGTCAAGATCTACGAGGAGTGGTTCGCCACCAAGCTCTTCATGGAAGGCGGCGCGTGCCGCGGGCTCGTGGCGCTCGAGATGATCACCGGCGAGCTGCACCTGCTGCGCGCCAAGGCGGTCGTCGTGGCCAGCGGCGGCCTCGGCCGTCTCTACGAGCCGAGCACCAACGCGCTGATCTGCACCGGCGACGGATACTCGCTCGCGTACCGTGCCGGCGCGCCGCTGATGGACATGGAGATGGTGCAGTACCATCCCACTACGCTGGCCGGCAGCGGCTTCTTGATGACGGAGGCGGCGCGCGGCGAAGGCGCTTATCTGCTCAACTCCGAGGGCGAGCGCTTCATGAAGCGCTACGCGCCCAACAAGATGGAGCTGGCGGCACGCGACGTGACGTCCCGCGCCGAGGCGACCGAGATCGCCGAGGGCCGCGGCATCGACGGCAACGTGCTACTCGATTTGCGCCACCTCGGGCCCGACGTCATATTGAAGAAGCTCCCGCAGATTCACGAGATGGCCCTCGACTATCTCGGCATCGACATGATCAAGGAGCCCGTCCCGGTGCGCCCCGGCATGCACTACCAGATGGGCGGCATCAAGACCGACGTGAACGGCGCGACGAGCGTGCCCGGCATCTACGCGGCCGGTGAGGTCGCGTGCGTCAGCGTCCACGGCGGCAATCGCCTCGGCGCCAACTCGCTGCTCGACACGATCGTCTTCGGCCGGCGCTCCGGCAAGGCGTCGGCGGAGTACGCGAAGCGCACGCCGGCCAGCACGGGCGGCGAGGACTTGTTGGCATCGGAGCAGGCGCGCCTGCAAGAATTGCTCGCGCGTCCGTATACCGGCGACACGCCCGCCGGGCTGCGCCTCGAGCTCGCGACGATGATGGACGAAAAGGTCGGACTTTATCGCAACGATGCCGGTCTGCGCGAGGCGCTCGGCGCGATCGAGGGATACAAGAAGCGCTACGAGCGCATCGCCGTGGGCGACAAAGGCAGGGTCTTCAATCAGGCGCTGGAGTTCGTACTCGAGCTCGGCTACCTGCTCGATTGCGGCGAGGCCATCACACGCGCGGCGCTCGAGCGTAAGGAGAGTCGCGGAGCGCATACGCACACCGAACATCCGGAGCGCAACGACGAGGACTGGCTGAAGCACGTCGTGCTGACCCATCGCGGCGAGCGCGAACCGGAGGTCTCGCACGTTCCCGTCACCATCACACGCTGGAAGCCCGAGGTGCGCACTTACTAAATGCAGTTTACGATCGAAGTCGGGCGCTACAATCCCGAAGGCCGCTACGCGGACAACGCGATCCCGGGCGAGCCGTATCCGCCACCGTGGAGCCGTTCGCCGATGCGGCGCTATCAGACGTACACCGTCGATCTGCCGGAGCACGCGGTCGTGCTCGACGCGCTGATCGAGATCCGCGAATACCAAGATCAGTCGCTGGCCGTGCGCTGCGCGTGCCGCAGCGCGATCTGCGGCTCGTGCGCGATGTGGATCAACGGCCACGCGAACCTCGCGTGCAAGAGCAAGCTTCAGGAGTTCACCAAGGATGGAAAGACGCGCGTCGAGTCGCCGCCGTCCATGCCGGTCATCCGCGATCTCGTATGCGACATGGCGCCGTTTTGGGAGAAGCACTTGGCAGTGAAGCCGTGGCTGCAGAACAAACAGCCGATTCCGCCGCCCGACGAGGAATACCGCGTTCCGAATGCGGCGATGGAGGAGCTCATCCAAGAAGTCAGCTGCATCAGCTGCGGCGCCTGCCTGATGGACTGCGAATCGTTCGCGGTCAACTCCGAGTTCCTCGGGCCGCAGGCGCTTGCGCAGGCGTATCGCTACACGGGCGATCCGCGCGACGCGGAGACGAAAGAGCGGCTCGGCAAATACAGCGAGCCGGGCGGCATCTGGGACTGCACGCATTGCTACGAGTGCGTCACGCAGTGCCCCAAGGGCGTCGCGCCGCTCGAGCAGATCCTCAAGCTGCGTAAGCTCGCGGTCGACGCCGGGTTCACCCACAATGCCGGCACGCGCCACGCCGATGCCTTCGCCGAGTCGGTACGCGACAGCGGGCGCCTCAACGAGCTCACGCTGATGCCGAAATCGATCGGCTACTTCAACGTCGTCGAGCAGCTCAAGGTGCTTCCGAGCGCATTCAACCTGCTGCGCGCCGGTAAGCTACCGCCGCTCATCCATCATAAGATTCCAGGACTCAAACGCATCAAGGCGATTTTCGAACGTGTCGGAGGACGGTTCAAGTGAAGGTTGCGTTCTATCCCGGCTGCGTCTCGAAGGGCGCCTGCCCGGAGCTTTACGTGTCGGCTAAGGCCATCGCCGAGCCGCTCGGCCTCGAGCTCCACGAGCTGACGCAGGCGCCGTGCACCGGCGCGGGCGTACTCAGCGAGCAGAACCCGGAGCTCGCCGACGCGCTCAACGGCCTGACGCTGGCCATGGCGGAGTCCGAGAATGCCGACCTCATGACGATCTGCAGTACATGCCAGGGCGTGCTCTCCAATCACAATTACCACCTGCAAAAAGACTCGGAGCGGATGAATCGCGCGAACGCGACGATCGCCGATCAGGGCTTCCGCTACGGCGGCACGACCAAGGTAAAGCACCTGCTCTGGATGCTCTTCGAAGACATCGGCATCGACCGCGTCGCCGCGCGCATCCAGCGTAAGCTCACGGGGCTCAAAATCGCGCCGTTCTATGGCTGCTACATTCTGCGCCCCATCGAGTCGCTCGGGCTGCGCGAACGTCCGGAGCGTACGACGTACCTCGAGCGGCTGATCACGCTGCTCGGCGCCGAGCCCGTCGAGTATCGCGGCTCGACGAAGTGCTGCGGCTTCCCGATGCTGACGTTCAACCGTGACAAGGCGCTCGCGATGGGCGGCAACCACATCATCGAAGCCAAGGAGAAAGGCGCGGACCTCCTCGTCACGCCGTGTCCGCTCTGTCACCTGAATCTCGATGGACAGCAGCCGGATGCCGCGCGCGTCCTCAAGCAAGAGATCGACGTTCCGATCTTCCATCTGCCCCAGCTCCTCGGTCTTGCGTTCGGTTTCGAACCGGAGCAGCTGCGGCTCAATCACCACGTCGTGTCGACGAAGGGCGCCCTGGAAAAGGTCGAGCTGAAAGTCTAAAGAAAACAACGTCTCTGCTGTATGGCGCTAACATTACTTTCCGGCGGGCTCGACCAGTCCGTCGAAGACGATTCCCGTAACCGGGTCTCCGTTCGCGCTTTCGTTGAGCGGTGACGAGAAGAAGTTGTACAGCTAACTTTCCCGGGGAGTGGCCGATCGCGGCTAGCCCGGACGCCGCGCTGGGCACCTAGCGATCCTTCGATCCTAGGACGGCGCCGGATCCGGCGCGGGGCAGTCGCGTAAGAGGGTGAGTCCGTCCGCCGTGCTATGCGTCATGACGTATTGCACGAGCGGCGGCTCACTCGCCGCCTTCTCGGACGGCGGCTGCTGAAAGCGCGTCGGGAAGTTTGGGTCGCGCAGGTTCTGGTCCGACCACGGATTGGCGGCTTCACTCGGATAGTACCAGGGATAGTCGAGGATCATCGACTGCGTCGATCCGTCGGAGAAGCGCACCGCCATGCGGATGTCCACCCAGAAGCCGCGCGTGCGCGAATCGTACTGCGAGCCGTGCGGATCCGAGAACGTCACGAGGCCGCACGGGCGCGTGTCGCCGGACGGCGCAACCCCTTCGCCGCCCGCGCCCGCGGCCGTGCCTCCGCCGGCCGCGCTGCGCGCCGACGCTACCATGGCGCCCGCGTTTGCGCTGCCTGCCGCATCCCATACGGGGCGGCTCGAGGACGCGAGCGCCACGACGCGCTGCGGCTGCGCGGGTCGGCTCGAGGCTTGCGCGGCTCGTTGCGGAGCGGCAGCGGCGGCGCGGCGCGGCGTTTGAGCGATTGGAACCGCACGAACGCGCGCCGCGACGCGCACCGGCCGCGGCGTCGGCGACGGGGTCGAGCGCAGCGCGATGCGCAGGCTGCGCGCGCGAGTGATCACTTCCGTACTCGGCGTTGGGCGCGCGAGGCCTTGAGGCACGAGTCCGGCGGCCGCCTCGTGGATCGCAACAGAGATCGCGGCGGCGAGCAGCAGCCGGTTCTTCGGCTCGCCGAGGTCGAGTTTCATTCGCTTTTACAAGAAGAACGCCGAGCCGGTTCCCTTTCGGGAGTGGCTCGGCGTTGTTCCGTCTCTAGTCGCCTACGGGTTTGCGTTGTATGTCTGCACGTACCACTGCCTGAACTGTTCGTAGGTCGGATAGTAGCCGTACTTGTGATAAAACCAGTCGCGATAGGCGTCTTGTCGGCGCGCCACCTCCTGCTCCTCCGCTCGTTTCTCCCTGACTTTGTGGTTGTAGTTGACAACGAGTGGAACGGAGCCGGCTGCAGCGGCGCTGAGTACGAGAATCGTAGTGGTGCTGCCCGCGCCGTTAGCTAGCGCGGGAGCAACCGCGCCCGCGGCGAGCGTCGCGGTCAGCGCGGCGGCCAGGGCGTACGGTCTCATCATGTCCATCCTTTCTGCAGGCCCTTCGATCCCCCGACTGTAACCGGTCCCCGCGTGGAGATCGAAACGCTGATTCGAGCGATCCCGGATTTTCCGATTCCCGGGATCCTTTTCCGTGACATTACCCCGTTGTTGAAAGATAAGCAAGGCTTTCGGCGCACGATCGACCTGTTCGTGGAGCGCTTCACGGGCCGCGGAATCGATTACGTCGTGGGCGTCGAGGCGCGCGGATACATCTTCGGAGCACCGATCGCGTACGCAATCGGAGCCGGATTCATCCCGGTGCGCAAGCCCGGAAAGCTGCCGCACGACAAGCTCAGCGAGGAGTATGCGCTCGAATACGGGACCAACGCGCTGGAGATTCACGCAGACGCAATCGGTAAGGGCGATAGGGTCCTCGTGGTGGACGACCTGCTCGCGACGGGCGGCACCGCCGCTGCCACCGGGCGGCTCCTCGAGCGTCTCGGCGCCAGCGTCGACGCCTTCGCTTTTTTGGTCGAGCTGACGGCTTTAAACGGGCGCGAGAAACTCGCGGGGCATGACGTCGTCGCGTTCCTTTCCTACTGATCGCCGATGAGGTTGCTCTTTGTCGCCGCGGGGATCGCGGCAGCGACTCTGCTCGCGACTGCGCCGAGCGCCGCGCGTCCGCACTCCACGCCGACGCCGGAGCCCACGCCGACCCCCATCGCAGATCCCGCGATCACGAAGCTCGCGCGCCAGCAGTTCGTGCAGTGGCAGGCGGGGACCATCAATAAGAGCCTCTACGCGCAGCAGGTGCTGGATAAGATCGACGACGCGAAGATCGCCGACACGTCGAAGGCGCTGGGCCAGCTCGGCCCGCTGATTGACGTCGTCTATCTCGGGCCCTGGGTCGCGCCCGACTTCCCGGCCGGAGCGCGCGGCTACATCTATCAGATGCGCTGTACCTCGGGGAACCTCTATCTCTGGCTGGCGCTTGACGTGCAGGGCAAGATCGCTACCATCCTCTTCAAGAATCGCTTCGATGTCGAGACGGTGACCCCGGCTCCGAGTCCCTCGCCCCCCTAGCCGGGCCCGCTGCGTTATAATGGCGGGATACCCATGACCATCACCGAGCTGATCGAGCGAGTCCGCCGCTACGACACCTCCGCCGACGCGGAGGCGCTGATGCGCGGCTACGAGGTGGCGGTCACGGCACACGGGGGCCAGCGCCGCGCCTCCGGCGAGTCGTTCATCGAGCACCCGCTCGCCGTCGCCGGCATCCTGGCCGACCTCGAGATGGACCACCAGACGATCGCCGCGGCGCTGCTTCACGACGTCGTCGAGGACACGTCGATCACGAACGAGCAGGTCGCCGAGCAGTTCGGAGACGAGATCTCGCGCCTGGTCGACGGCGTGACCAAGCTGACCCGCATTCCGTATCAATCGAAGGAAGACGCGCAGGTCGAGAACCTGCGCAAGATGTTCCTGGCGATGGCCAAAGACATCCGGGTCATCATCATCAAGCTGGCCGACCGCCTGCACAACATGCGCACGCTCGCGAGTCTGCCGCCGTCTAAGCAGCAGGGCATTGCGCGGGAGACGCTCGACATCTACGCGCCTATCGCGCACCGGCTCGGAATCTGGAAGATCAAGTGGGAGATCGAGGACGAGTGTCTTCGCTATCTCGATCCGGCAAGCTATCACGACATCGTCGAGCGCGTCGCGAAGACGCGGCGCGAGCGCGAGGCCGACGTCGAAAACGCGATCGCGCGGCTGCGCGACGAGTTCAAGGCGCTCAAGGTCAACGCCGAGATCCAGGGGCGGCCGAAACACTTCTACTCGATTTATTCGAAGATCAGCAAGGGCCGCGAGTTCTCGACGATCTACGATCTGACGGCGATTCGAATCATCGTCGATACCGTGAAGGACTGTTACGCGGCGCTCGGCGCGGTTCACGCGATGTGGACGCCGCTGCCGGGGCGCTTCAAAGACTACATCGCGATGCCCAAGCCTAACATGTATCAGTCGCTGCACACGACGGTCGTGGGGCCGAGCGGGGATCCCCTCGAGATTCAAATCCGCACCTGGGAGATGCACCGCACAGGCGAGTACGGCATCGCCGCGCACTGGCGCTATAAGGAGGGCGGCAAGGCCGACCAATTCGAGAATAAGCTTTCCTGGCTGCGCGCGCTCCTCGAGTGGCAGAAGGACATGCGCGATTCGCGCGTTTTCATGGAGAACCTCAAACTCGACCTGTTCGACTCGCAGGTCTTCGTGTTCTCGCCGCGCGGCGACGTCTACTCGATACCCGCCGGCGGCACGCCGCTGGACTTCGCCTATCAAGTGCACACCGACGTCGGGAATCATTGCGTCGGTGCGAAGATCAACGGGCGGATCGTTCCGCTAGACTACGCGATGCAGAACGGCGACATCTGCGAGATCCTCGTCAACAAATCCAGCGGTCGCCCGTCGCTGGATTGGCTCTCGATCGTCAAGACCTCCAGCGCGAAGCATAAGATCAAGCAGTGGTTCCGTAAGGAACGCCGCGAGGAAAACGTCCTGGCCGGGCAGGAGGCGCTCGAGCAGGAGCTGGCCCGCGCGGGCCTGCGCACCGACGTCGCGCGCGGCGAGCTGCTCGGAGGCATCGCGTCGAGGCTGAATTACGCGACGCCGACGGACCTCTACGCCGCGATCGGTTTCGGTGACGCCTCGGCGCAGGCCGTCGCCAATCGCGTGCGGGACGAGCTCAAGCACGACAACGTCGTCGACCTTACGAAGATCGGGCGCCGGCCGGCGCCGCGCAAGGGCGTACGCCGGTCGAGCGGGGTGCGCATCGCCGGGGTGGACGACGTGCTCGTGCGCCTCTCGAAGTGCTGCTCTCCGGTGCCGGGCGATCCGATCATCGGCTACGTGACCATCGGTCGCGGCGTCAGCATCCATCGCGCCGACTGTCCCAACGTCGCGTACATGAATGCCACGCCGGAGCGGATTTTGCAGGCACAGTGGATCGACGATGCGGGCCTGACGCACGGCGTCGACGTCGAGGTCGAGGCGGACGATCGCGCGCAGCTGCTGCAAGACATCATGGCGGTCTTCTCGGAGCTCAAGACGCAGGTGAGCTCGGTGAACGCACGCGTCCGCAAGGACGGCGTCGCAGTGGCGAGCCTCACCGTGCAGATCCGCGACCTCGATCATCTGCACAAGCTGCTCACCAAGGTCGAGACGCTCAAGAACGTGCGGCGGGTCTATCGCGTGACCAAACGCGAACGCACGGCGCTCTGATCCTACTGCCCGGACTCGCCGCGTTTGCGGCCGGCGCGATGAACAGCGTCGCCGGCGGCGGAAGCTTTCTGTCGTTTCCGGCGCTCGTGTTCGCGGGCGTGGCGCCGATCTCGGCGAACGCGACGAACAACGCGGCGATGTGGGTCGGCACGATCGGCAGCGCGCGCGGCTATCGCGAGGAAGTAGCGGAACATCGCGGGCTCCTGCTCCCAGTGATCGCCGTCAGCATCGTCGGGTCGCTGATCGGCGCGTGCCTGCTGTTGTTCACGCCGCCAGGCCTTTTCGAACGGCTGATACCGTGGCTCTTGCTCTTTGCGACGATCGTCTTTGCGCTGAGCCCGCGCCTGACGCGCGGCGCGGCCGCGACACCGCGGCACGCGCCGTGGCAGATCGCCGTGCAGTTCTGCGTCGCGATCTACGGCGGATACTTCGGCGCGGGGATGGGCATCCTGATGCTCGCCGTGCTGGCCTTCTCGGGACTGCCGAGCTTCAACGCACAGAACGCGATCAAGAACGTCCTCTCGGTGGCGATCAACGGCGTTGCGCTGATCCCGTTCGTCATCGCGCGCATCGTCGATTGGCGCTTTGCGCTGCCGATGGCGGTCATCGCACTCGCGGGCGGCTATCTCGGCGCTCGCTTCTTTCGGCGCGTGCCGCAGCCGGTGGCGCGTGCGATCGTCGTCGTCATCGGCGTCACGATGACTATAGTTTTCTTTGTACGGACTTTTGTCTGAAAGGTGACGACGGTCGCTCGCTCTTGCAGGGTGGCTAAGAAGGCGATTCGAAGGGCGGTCTTTCACTGCGTGCTAGCGAGGAGTAAAAGTGTTTTTTCTAAAACGCCGCGCGCTGATTGTCGCCGGGGCGCTGCTGGCGACGTCGGCATGCGGCGGCAACGGAGCCGTGCCGGCGAGCGTCGGCGCAAATGGTGCGTTCTCGCAAGTTGGCGTCGGCGACGCCGGTTTGATTGCGCGGGCCGATAACACGTCCATCCTCAAGAAACTCAAGAAGGACGTCGTCATCGGTGCGACGGTCGATTCGAAGAACGGCGATGAAGGTCCGCGTGCCCTGTCGGAGGTCCATCTGAGCCGCGGCGGTTTGAAGAAGAACCAACTACTAGTCTGCAACTTCGTCGACTCTGCCGGTAGCGCCGGAAAAGGTACGACCATCGAAGTACTGGATCCGAAGCCGGGCTCGAAGCCGACCACGTTCGTGCAAAGCACGAAAATCGAGGGCTGCGACGGCAACGCGGTGACCGCGGCCGACAACGTGTACGGAGCCGGCATGACGAGCGGAGTCGTCGAGAAGTTCGACCAGAGCGGCAAAGCCGTCAAGACCTATGGACCGCCGATCGAGGAGCCGCTCACCGACGCAGACGCGGATTGCAGCTTGCCCTACGCGCCCGAATCGATGTACGTCGGCGACGCTAAGACCGGTTCCATCGTCAAGTTCGCCGTCGGTATCTACGGGCTCAAGAAAGCGGTTGCCGTGATCACGGGCTTCGCGGTCAAGGGATCGGGTTGGCGCACTCGCGGGCCGGGCGGAATCCAATATAATAAGACGCTCATCCGCGGAAACAAGTGTAACGACACGGTCTACATCGTCGACGGCGTCGACGACACGCTCGTTGCGGTATCGAAGGCCAGCAATTTGCTGACGACAGGCGAGATCCAGGTGCAGCCGGGCGGCAAGAGCTTCGTCTGCAAGGCGAAGAAGTTCACCTGTGCGACGCTCCTCTACAGCGGCTCTCCGCTGGACGAGCCCATGGCGCTGGCGCTGCTTCCTAACGGGAACCTCGTCGTCGCGAACGGCAAGGGCGGCAACGTCCTGGTCGAGATCTCTGCCGCGGGCAAAGTGCTCGCGACCAAGACGCTCAACCGCGACCAAAAGGCGGAGGTCTTCGGGTTGCTCGCAGCCGGAACGAGCGACGCGAACACGACGCTTTTTTATACTGACTCAGCTCACAACAACGTCCATGAACTGGAGCCCTAAATACCATGCGATTCTTTAACTTGCTGCCGGCGCCGCTGGCGCTCGGCGGCCTCATCGCGATGTCTGCGTGCGGCGGCAACGCCGTCCCGTCGAGCGTCGGCGCGAACAACGGACTCTCGCAGGTTGCCGTCGGCGACCAAAGCTTGGTTACACCCGACGGCCGGTCGATCCTCAAGAAGCTCACGAAGGACATCGTAATCGGCTCGACGGTCGATCCGACGAACGGCGACCAGGGGCCGCGCGATCTGTCGCAGGTGCGCCTGACTTACGGCGTGCTGAAGAAGGGGCAGCTAGCGGTCTGCAATTTTGAGGATTCCTCCGGCACCGCCGGGAACGGCAAGACCATCGAGCTGCTGGATCCGACTACAGGCTCGACGCCGACGACGTTCGTGCAGAGCAGTAAGATCCAGGGTTGCTCCGGCGATGCCGTGAGCGCCGAAGACGGCGTGTACGGGGCCGGACTGTCTAGCGGAATCGTCGAGAAGTTCAACCAGAGCGCCAAGGCCATCAAGACCTACGGGCCGCCCATCGAGGAGCCGGTCGTTACCGATGACGCGGACTGCGGCCTGCCGTACGCCCCCGAAAGCATCTTCGTGGGCGACGCCAAAACCGGTTCGGTCGTCAAGTTCGCCGCCGGTATATACGGGCTCAAGAAAGCGATGGCCGTGATCACGGGCTTCGACGTTGGCGGATCCGGCTGGGGCGCCTTGGGTCCGGAGGGAATCCAATATAACAAGACTCTCATCAAGGGAAACAAGTGTAACGACACGCTCTACATCACCGACGGCGTCGACAACACGCTCGTTGCGGTGTCCAAGGCCAGCAATTTGCTGACGACGGGCGAGATCCAGGTGCAGCCGGGCGGCAAGACCTTCGTCTGCAAGGCGAAGAAGTTCACGTGTGCGACGCTCGTTTACAGCGGCTCTCCGCTGAACTCCCCTGTGGCGCTGGCTCTGATGCCCAACGGCAATCTCATCGCGGCGAACGGCGCCGGCGGCAACACGCTGGTCGAGATCTCCGCAGCGGGAAAAGTGCTCGCGACTAAGACGCTCAACAGCGATAAGACTCAGGAGGTCTTCGGGCTGCTGGCGACCGGAACCGAATACTCGAACGCGGCGTTGTTCTATACGGACACCGCCGACAACAGCGTTCACGAACTCGAGCGGTAGAAACTACGCGCCCGGCGTTGCCAGCGGTCATAACGATGCTGGCAACGCCGGCGCCCGCTGACGACGTCCCAGCCGAACTCCCGGATCGCGCTATCAGCGCGACAGGCTATTGCTCGAGTTCGTGTACGCTGTTATCCGCCGTATCGGTGTAGAAAAGCGTCGTGTTGCCGTCATTCGTTCCGGCCGCCACCAGTGCGTATACGTCCGCGATCCTGTCGTTATTGAGTTTTTTGGTCGCGAGCACTTTCCCGGCAGCCGAGATCTTGACCAGGACGTTGCCGCCCTTGCCGTTCGCAGCGACGAGATTCCCGTTAGGAAGCAGCGCGAGCGCCATGGGTTCGTCCAGCGGCGAGCCGCCATGCACCAGTGTCGCGCACGTGAATTTCTTCGCCTTGCAGACGAAGGTCTTGCCGCCGGGCTCGACCTGGATTTCGCCCGTGATCAGCAAGTTACTCGCCTTCGAAACCGCCACGAGCGTGTTGTCAACGCCATCGACGACGTAGAGCGTGTCATTGCACTTGTTTCCGTGGCCGATCAGCGTTCCGTTATATTGGATGCCGGAAGGGCCTAGGGTGCCCCAGCCCGTTCCCTTGACCGCGAAGCCTTCGATGACGGGCGTCTCGTTACGGAGGCCTAGATAACCGGCTGCGAACTTGACGACGGAGCCGGTCTTGGCGTCGCCGACGTAGATCATTTCGGGCGCGTACGCCAGGCCGCAATACGCGTCGGCGGTCGTAAGGGGATCCTTGATCGGCGCCCCATACGTCTTCTGCGCCTTACCTTTTTCACTGTACTTTTCGACGACCTTGCTAGCGAGGCCGGCGGCGTAGACGCTGTGGCCAAAGCTTACGGCGTCGCCGTCGCATCCCTCCACCTCCTTGCTCTGAGCGAACCTCGTCGGCTTCGATCCGGGCTTCTGGTCCAGTACCTCGATCGTGGTTCCCTTACCAGCGGTGCCTGCGGAGTTGGCGAAATTGCAGACGACCAGCGGTCCCGTCGTCAGCGTTCCCGATATCGGCGTTAAGGGGGCCCGCGATTGAGACGGTACTCGAGACAAAGCGCGCGGGCCGGTGTCGCCATTCTTCGAATCGACTGTCGAACCGATGATGACGTCCTTCTTGAGCCTCTTGAGGATCGAGGTGCTGTCGTCCGGTGAGACCGCGCTGGCATTCAAGATGGAATCTTGCGAAAACGCGCTGTTCGCTCCGGCGCTCGACGGCACTGCGCCGTTGCCGCCGCATGCCGACGTCGCCACCAGCGTCCCGACGACGATCGGCGCTAGGCGTCTATGAAAAAGCATTTCTACACCTCCCTGTAGCACACAGGCGAATACGTCGCGCTTCGAATAGCCTTTCTGAGCGCCTGCAGCGCCGAGCGACCGCCGTCACTTTTCACACGCAAATTTCTAGCCCAAATCAGAGTGCGCCGGGCGGCCGAGCGCCGGGTCCGCTCAACGTCGTACAGGCTGGGGCGCGCGGTCCCGCGAACAAGGCGGCCGATGAATGACTACGAGGTAACCTATATCCTAAGGCCATCGCTCGAAGAGGCTGAGGTCGAAGAGCGGGCCAACGCGATCGGCGAGATCGTGAAGGGTCAGGGCGGCCAAGTCTCCGCCATCGAGCGGCTGGGCAAGAAGCGGCTCGCCTATGAGATCAAGGACGTCCGCGAGGGCAACTACGTCGTGATGCAGTTCAAGAGCGAACCGCCCGTCTCGAAGGAACTGGAACGGCAGCTCAAGCTGCACGACGACGTGCTGCGGGCGCTCGTCGTCCGGCTGGACGCGAAGATGCTCACCCACATGGCGGCTCTGGCCGCGGCGGCGCCGCCGGCGGCTCCGCCGTCCGCATAAAAACGCAGCCGTTCGGCAACATCCGTGCCATACAGTTGACACTCTGCGGCGTAATTTCGTAGCGACCTTAAGATATTCGCGAAAGAGAGTGTAGTATGTCAGCTTCGTTCAACAGGGTGATCTTAGTCGGAAACCTGACCCGCGACCCGGAGATACGTTACGTCAACTCGGGATCGGCGGTGACGAAGTTTCGCATCGCCGTGAATCCGAACAAGCGCGACGCCAAGCCCGAAGACACGATGTACGTGGACATCGTCGCCTGGGAGCGGCTCGCCGAGACCTGCAACACCTATCTGAAGAAGGGCAGCCCAGTGCTCGTCGAGGGCCGGCTCTCGATCCGCTCGTACGACGACACGAAGCTCAAGGATGAGAGCGGGCAGCCGATTCGGCGCACCGCGACCGAGGTCGTGATCTCCGGCATGCAGATGCTCTCGTCGCGCCGCGACGACGCCGACGCGAGCGATCGCGGTTATAACGGTGGGCGCAGCCCGGCTCCGGCGCACGCGCCGGCGGGCGGCTCGAGCAATGTCGGCGACGACCTCGAAGACGAGATCCCGTTCTAAGAGCCTAAGGATGGCGGACGGTCCGGCGGTGCTGCGCTTTGCTGCGCGGCTCGTTCGGCATTCGAATACGGCGAAGAATGATTCGACCGTGCTCAACCTCCCCGAGGCGATTGCGAAGAAACTGCACGGCCTTGCCATGCTCGAAGGCACCATCAACGATCATCCTTTCCGAGCGCCGCTGGACGAAAACGCGTCCGGAAGGCGCTCGCTGCGCGTGAACAAGGCAATGCTCAACGGCGCCCGAGCCGGCGTCGGTGACACGGTGAATATCGCCGTCTTGGGACCGGAGCCCAAACTCACCCTCCCGGCCGATCTCCGCGCCGCCTTCGCCGCATCCGACGAGGCGCAAGCGCTGTGGAAGGAGCTCACGCCGCTCGGCCGTCGCGATTGGGTTCGCTGGATCGAGGGCGCCAAGACGCCCGAGACGCGGGCCCGTCGCATCACGCGAACGATCGAACAACTTGCCGAGGGAAAGCGCCGCCCGTGCTGCGTGAACTTCTACGAATACATGCTGGATCGCGTTCGAACGTAAAGAAGATGGCCCGAAACGGCGCCGTTGACGCCTGATCCGAAGCGCCGTCCGCTCGCGACGCGCGAGCGCGGGTGGGCGAAGGCGCTGGCGCGCGCGCTCAACTCCGCCCATGTTTGGCCGGACGCGATCTCGATAGCGAGCCTCGCGTTCGCCGTCGGCGCAGCGGCCGCACTGTCGGCGAGCGGACAAAGCTTCGGCGTCGCGCGCGCGCTCGAGCTGCTGGCGGCGGCCGGGCTGATCCAGCTGCGCCTGCTGTGCAACATGCTCGACGGCATGGTTGCCGTCGAGGGCGGCCATCAGACGCCGCACGGTGAGCTGTTCAACGATATGCCGGATCGCTTTGCCGACCTCGCGATCTTGGTCGGCGCGGGCTATTCGCTCACGGCCTTCGCGTGGGGGCGCGAGCTGGGATGGGTCGCCGGCGTTCTCGCCGTGCTGACCGCCTATGCGCGCGTGCTCGGCGCGTCGATGGGTGCGCGGCATTACTTCATCGGTCCGATGGCCAAGCCGCAGCGCATGGCCGTGATGACGGTCGCGTGCGTGCTCGCGGTCTTCGAGCCGCTGCTGGGCTGGCGCGGCCAGGTCGTTGCGCTCGCGCTGGCGATCGTAGCGATCGGATCGCTCGTGACGCTCGTGCGGCGCACGCTGCGCATCGTCGCGGAGGTCAACGCGCGGTGAACCTGGCGCCCTTCGGCGGCGTCATCGCCGGCGGCGCGCGGCTGATCAGCGGCGTGCAAGTGACGTGGCGCGACGGCCTTCCGCTCCCGCGCCAGAGCATCTTTTTCGCCAACCACACGAGTCATCTAGACTTCGTCGTGCTGTGGTCGTCGCTGCCGCGCGAGCTTCGGAAGCAGACGCGGCCGGTCGCCGCGCAGGACTATTGGGATCACGGGATGCGCCGCGGGCTCGCCGTGGACGTGTTCAACGCCATGCCTGATCCCGCGCGGTCATGGCGGGACGAGTCGCGAGGTTGGCGCCCGCGACACGATCGATCGCATCGCCGCGGAGATGGGCGATCGCTACTCGCTGATCATCTTTCCGGAGGGAACGCGCGGCACCGGCGAGTCTATCGGCCCGTTCAAGAGCGGGCTCTACCACTTGTGCCTGCGCAAGCCGGAGCTCGCGCTGATCCCCGCCTACATTGAAAACCTCAACCGGATCCTGCCGAAGGGAGAGTTCTTGCCCGTGCCGTTCATCAGTCGAGTCACGTTCGGTTCGCCGTCGTTCATCGAACCGGAAGAATCGAAAGGACATTTCCTTGCGCGCATGCGCGACGCGCTGTGCGCGCTGCAGCCGCGATGACCTTCGCCGGCCACCGCTTCGATCCGCAGCTAGTATGGGCGTTCGGCGGCATCCTCGCCGTCTTGGCGCTCGCCACCGTCATCGGCCTGGCGCTGAAGGCGGTCGTCCGCGCGCCGTCGGTGCGCTCGACCATCGACAACGCCAACGCGCGCATCCGCACCTGGTGGGCGCTATGCATCATCTTCGGCCTCACGCTCGTCGTCGGGCCGACCGGATCGCTCGTGCTCTTCGGCCTGATCTCTTTCCTCGCGCTGCGTGAATACATCACGCTCGTCTCGACGCGCCGCGCCGACCATCACACGCTCTTCTGGACGTTCTTCATATTCACGCCGCTGCAGTACTATCTGCTCAGCCTGCGCTGGTCCGGTTTCGTGATCGTCATCCCCGTCTACGCGTTCCTGTTCTTGCCCGCGATCATGGCGCTGGCCGGCGACACGCAGTCGTTCCTCGAGCGGGCCGCCAAGATCCAGTGGGGGCTGATGATCTGCGTGTACTGTCTGAGCTACGCGCCGGCGCTGCTCACGCTCGACATCCCCGGCTACGGTCCGGACGCGAAGCTGCTGCTCTACCTCGTGATCGTGGATCAGGCGAGCGACGTGCTGCAGTACCTCTGGGGCAAGGTCTTCGGGCGTCACAAGATCGCGCCGGCGGTCAGCCCGAACAAGACCTGGGAGGGCTTCGCCGGAGGCATCTTGACCGCCACGGCGATCGGCACGGCGCTGTGGTGGCTGACGCCGTTCACGCCGCTCGTGGCGGCCGCGATCTCGCTGCTTGTCACGCTGCTCGGGTTCGCGGGAGGGCTCGTGTTTTCGGCGATCAAGCGCGATCGCGGCGTTAAAGACTACGGAACGCTCGTGCAGGGGCACGGCGGCATCCTCGATCGCATGGACTCGCTGATCTTCGCCGCGCCGGTGTTCTTCCACGTCGTGCGCTTCTTCTACGCGCTGAAGTAGCGAGGCCGAGCTCCTACGGAAGGCGGTACTCTTCGATCGGGCCGCTTTCGGGTCGCGGCCAGACGCCGGGAATCGCCACGCCGCCCATCGCGGTACGAATCGCGATCGCTTCCGCATCGGTAATGCCCTCGTCGGCGATCACGCCCATCTTTTGATCGCCGTTGCGCCACGTGAACACGTCGCGGCGCAGTATCAGCTCGCGCCCGTTCACTTTGCGGTCCATGTCTTCGAAGATGTACTTTGCGGGCGGACCCTCACGCGAGTCGTAGCGTATCGCGTCGAGCGTGAAGGATCGGCCGTCGGAGCGGCGGTAGGTGAAAAGGACGGCCGGCTTCCCTACGCTCCACGAGTGCGTCGTCTTCGAATAGAGACCCGGGGACCGCGTCGCGACCGTTTCAGAGACGACGTCGCGCGGGAGTCCGGTGGGCGGCACGATCGTGAAGTCGGCGCGCGACTGCGCCTGCGCGAGACTCACCGTCTGCGGCCGCATCGCCGACCATACGCGCCGCGGCGCGGGCGGCGGAGGCTTCCAGTGCAGGATCAACTGGATCTGCGCCTCGATCGCATCCGTGAGCGCGGGCGCGACGCGCGGCAGCGCGAGCGCGATCGCCGCGGCGGCCGCCGCCGCTATGGCGAAGGCCAAGCGGTCTGAACTCCTTGCGGGCTGCGCCGCCGCGAGCCGCTCGCGAATGCGCGACAGCGGCGCCGGCGGCGCGCTCGTAGCCCCGAGCAGCGACTCGAAGGCGGCGGCGATGCGGGCGTTATCGTACATGCGAGACTACCTCGAAGGAAGGGGCGGTCTGGTGCGATCGGCGCGGATAGCGCCTCGCGCAGATTTTTGCGTGCGATCATGAGATGGAAACGAACTGTCGACGCCGACACGCCGATCGCGGCCGCGATCTCTTCGCTGCGCAGGCCGGCGTAGTAGTGCAGGAGCGTCGCGGCGCGCTGCTGTGGTGATAGCGTCGCGAGCGCGCGATGCAAATCGATGGCGTCGCCGCTGTCCCGGGGAGTCGCGCGATCGGCGACGGCCTCTAGGGGCAACGCGTGCGGCCGCCGGCGCGCGACCGTGAGCGCGTGGCCGGCGATCGTCTTGTACGCCCACGCCGAAAAAGCGCCCGAGCTGCGCAGCCGCGGCAACCCGCGTGCGATTGCCACGCAGGCTTCCTGCGCAGCATCCTCGGCGAGTCCGCGGTCGCGCAGAATCGTCACGGCCACGCGGAAGGCCTCCGGCCAAACGGCCGCGATCAGACGCTCCAGCGCCTCGCCGCCGCGCGCGGCCTCCTCGACGGTGCCGGCTTCCAGCGTTAAGGGCATACCATAAAGACGCTCGCAGACCCAAAAGTGTTGGCCGGAGAGCCGAACGTTTTACCACTTGTCCAAAGGCACGGGCCGTCGCTTGTGCAAGCGTCGCACCAATACGCTCGCGTCCTACGCCACAGGAGACACGAATGAATTCGACCGCGATGCCGACCGGTGCAGAGCTCCGGGATTTTCTCGCGCTTCCCTACGCGGAGCTCGAAGAGCTGAACCTGCGCGCCAAGGCGCAGCGCCAGGAGCGCGTTCCGCTTCGGGCGCTGCAGGAAGAACGATTGCGCTACCTGGCGGAGGAGCCGCGCATCAAGGCGCTGACCGTGCTGTTCAGCGATCTCGAGGGGCGCCTCCACATGCTCGACTACGACAAGAAGTTCTTGCTGCGCGCCCACGACAACCTCACGTTCGACGGCTCCTCGATCCGCGGCTTCACGGCGCAGCGCGAGAGCGACCTGCGCCTGTCGCTGGACTGGAGCGCGTTCTACTGGGTGCCGGCCGACGTGTTCGGGCCGGGCAAGATCCTCGTCTTCGGTGACGTGCTAGACCGCGACGGCAAGCCCTTTGCCGGCGACATCCGCGGCGCGCTCAAGAAGCTCGCCAACGACAGCTATGCCAAGGAAGGCTACACGCTCAACGCCGCCAACGAGATCGAGGGCTTCCTCTTCCAGGGCGTCGACGCAGAGCGGCGCTATCACGAGAGCGGCAAGTTCGAGTACGTCAACACGGGCGGCTACTACCATTCGCTCCCGGGCGATCCGCTGCGCAACTTCATCGACACCGTCGCCGAGGTGCAGCGCGCGATGGGCTTCCAGAACGAGAAGGACCACCCCGAGGTGGCGCCCTCGCAGTTCGAGATAAACTATAACTACGGCGAGGTCGTTGCGGCGGCCGACCAGATCCAGCTGTATAAGCTGATCTGCCGGCAGGTCGCGACGCGGCAAGGCATGACGGCGAGCTTCCTGCCCAAGCCGGTCGTCGGCGTGAACGGCAGCGGCATGCACACCAACGTCTCGGTGAGCAAGAACGGCAAGAACCTCTTCTGGGATCCGAAGGGGCAAGAGCAGCTGAGCGGCTTCGGCTGGAAATTCGTCGATCGCATCCTCACCCTGGGAAACGACATCTGCCTGATGCTCAACTCGAGCGTCAACGCGTACCGGCGGCTCGACCCGCACTTCGAGGCGCCCAACCAGCTCAAGGCCTCGGCGATCGATCGCGGATCGATGATCCGCATCCCGATCGGCAACCAGCGAAGCATGCGTACGGAAGTGCGCTCGGTCGCGCCGGACGCGAACCCATATATGGTGATGCTGGCGGTCTTCAAGACCGGCCTCGAGGGCACGACGAGCACGCTCAAAAACCTGCGTCAAGCCGATCGCTATCTGCCCGACAACATCTACGACGCGCTAGCGGCGTTCCGGGCCTCGGAGTGGACGAGCAAGTTGATGGGCGACGAGGTGAAAAATCGCTATGCCGACCTCAAACAGGCCAGCGCCGATCGCTGCCCGCGCCTACTCGGAACCTTCGTGAAGGCGCAAGAGGTGCAGTACCACCACGAAGTCTACAACCAGTACCTCTGGAATCTCTTTTAGCCATGAGCCGCGGGACAATGGGGCCGGTACGTGTTTCGCGCCGACGTCCGCGGCTGCGCAATGCGTGCCGGCTCTGTTGCAAAAGGTCAACGGCGGCTTGATGCGAAGAAGCCGCTAGACTGCTGCTCCATACCGGGCCGCGGAAGTTGCTATCGGAGAAATACATGAAATCGTCAATTTTCTATCGGCGTGCCGTCGGCACGTGCACGGCCATTTTTCTTCTCGCCGGCTGCGGCGGCTCTCAGGGCAGCGGCCCGCTCGCCCCAATGTCGGCGGGAGCCGGGGCGTCGTCGCGGCTCCGCAGCCTTGGCGGCGATCCTTGTGACGGCAAGGGCGGCAGCAGCTCGCCTTCGACGAATACCGAGTTCACCACAAATGGGCGTTACATAGAATACCGCGTCGGAACTGGGGCGCCGCAGCACTTCTTCGTGAAGGGGATCGGCTACTCGCCGACGCCGATCGGCAACGGCGTTTCCGACCCGCCCGCGTGTAACTCGCCGCTGCGCAACAGTAACAAGGACATTTGGTCGCGAGACCTTCCGTTGTTGAGGGCGATGGGCGTCAACGTGATCCACGTCTACAACGTCACTCCGCCGCCGTACGCCGAAGGGCCAAAAGCGCACGTGGGCACGATCAACGAGTTCCTGGATGCCGCTTGGAACAACGGCAAGGACCCCATCTTCGTGCTTATGAGCGTCCACTTCGGCAGCGACGCTCTCTTGGACCCGGGGGCAGCGAGCAGTCTCGCGAACCAGTATTATGAACTTGACAAACTGTACGCGAAGTATCCGGCCGTCATGGGTGTCGCGATCAGCAACGAGATCATAAACCTCAAGAATCAGGACAACCCGACGTGGTGGACGCGCTTCAATCAGGTCGCGGCGGCGGCGAAGCGCGGATTTGGGAACGCGAAGAAGCTCGTGACGACGTCTGACTACGACCACCTCACCATGTTTGACTACAAAGGCCGGAAACAAATAGCCCAGATCTACTACGGCGAGAAATACCGTGCAGCGGTCGACGTGTGGGGCGTGAACTCGTTCCGTGGACGCTCGTTCACGGAGTACCCCGACCTGTTTACTCAGGTCCGGGATACGACGACCAAGCCGGTCATGTTAACCGAGTACGGCGCAACGGTCGCATATCATACGATTGAAGAAAACACGTACTCCTATCCGAAAAACGATCCCGCTAAGAACGGAGTCTGCAATCCACTCGAGCCGACAAAGACGCCCCTAACCCGCGAGGTCGCTGAACTGCCGAACAACACCAGCAGCAATCCCAACATGGCCGGTGTTGTGGACTACGTGACGAACAGCGCGGAACTTTTGTACAGCGGCTACAAAGCCGACGGCGTCGTTTCCGGCGGGTTCGATCTAGAGTGGACCGACGAGTGGTGGAAGGCCGACGCCAACAACTGGGATTTTCGGGGCAGGCACGTGGGAGACCTCAACTTCACGAATTATTTCCCCGGATGTGCCCGCGATGAAGCCTGGTTCGGCCTCAACGCCGTCACGAAGAGCGTCCGCTCCGTCGACAGGCTGACGCCGCGTCCGACGCTTCGGGCACTGAAGGACGTCTGGTCGGCAGAACGCTAAAGATGAAACGAGCGCTACGAATCGTGTGAGTTGCGGATGTCGTCGAGCGGGATCGCAATCACCGTGCCGGAGTCGCTTCCGATCACGAGCGTCCTGCCGACGACAATCGGCGAGCCGACGTTGAACGGCGTGTGCATCAGCTTGTCGCCGACCACGCGGCCGGTCTTGGCGTCGAGGGCCCACAGATAGCCCCCGAGGTCGCCGAAATACAGGACACCGTCGACGTCGACGACGCCGCCCTTGACGGAACCGCGCGTCGGCGACTCCCACACGAGCATGCCGCTCGCCGGGTCCAGCGCGTGCATCCATGGCGTGATCGCGCTGCCTAGATAGAGCAGGCCGTCGGCCAACAGCGGAATGGCGGCCTCGTTGCGGATCGGCAGCGAGCCGCCCTCGAGCGCGACGTCCCAAACCGGCGCGCCGCTATTGACGTCGAGGGCGTAGACGCGCTGGACGGTGAGATTGCCGATGACCGTCGAAGTATCCGGAAAGACCGGGGAAACGTAATCGCAAAATACTCGCGCGCCATCGGTAACGGGAGGACAGTCTCCTATGCCGGAGGCGCCTTTCGAGAAGGGACTGCGCCATATGAGCGTTCCGTCGTCGGCATGCAGTCGCCATGCGGCGTTGCTGCCGACACCCATGGTGACGAAGTCGCCGTTTCCGACCGGGAGCATCGCGGTCATCGAGGCCATCGACCCGATCGAACGCGCGTATTTCTTCTCGCCGGTCGCGGGGTCGAGGCCGCTGACCCATCCGGCGCCGTCGTGATGCACGAGCACGCCGTCGATGATGGCCGGCGTCGGCATCGCCGATCCGGCGAGCGTCGTCTGCCAGCGTCTCAGGCCGGTGCCGCGATCGAAGGCGATCAGCGCGCTCGGACCCTGACCGACCATCACGGGCTCGGAGGGCGACGACGTGCGGCTCGTGGGATCGCCCTCGCCGATGATCACGAGATCGCCGAAGATCAGCGGTGCGCTCATCAGCGGATTGAGGACGTGCGCCTTCCAGAGAATCTGCCCGGTCTGCGCGTCGAGGGCGTACAGGGAACCGGTGTTGTTGCCGATGTAGAGGGTACCGTCGCCGGCCGTCGGGCTAGCCGAGATTTGGCCGCCGGTCTCGGTGCGCCAGGCCGCGTGCAAATCGCCCCCGAGGACGGCATTGTTCTGCGGATCCAAGCGGAACTGCGTCCAGGCCACGATAGCCATCGTGAGCGTCGCGACCAACCGTTCCAGCACCGGCTCCATCCCCTAAGAGTGTTCCCGGGTACTTAACGGACTATGAGCGGCAGGCTGAGCAAAGCCGCGGCGCTGGCACTCGCGTGGCTCGCCATGGGAGCGACGAACGCTCGCTTCGTTAACGACGTGCGCGCTCACATCAGGCATGTCGTGATCATCGTGCAGGAGAATCGCAGTGTCGATAACCTCTTCAACGGCTTTCCGGGCGCCGACACGGTAAGCTTCGGAGAGCGGCGCATCGGTCCCGTCGCCCTCCACCCGGTCGACCTCGGTTACCCGGCCGACGTCGATCATCAGCATCGCGCCTGGGTAACGGAGTACGACGGCGGACGGATGGACGGCTTCGCGAGCGTCGCGACATTTCCGCGGCAGCCGAGGGACTTTCCCTACGCCTACGTACCCGAGAGCCAGGTCATGCCGTACTGGACCATGGCGGAGCGCTTCACGTTCGCCGACCGGATGTTTCAATCCAATACCGGCCCGAGTTTCCCCGCGCATCTCTATCTGATCGCCGGTCAGGCCGCGTACACGGTGAGCAACCCCAACCACCTCGGTACGACGCGCTTCGCGTGGGGCTGCGACTCGCCGCTCTACACGCGCGTCGCGCTGATGGGCGCGGACGGGCAGGAGGTCGATCCCGGCATCTTCCCGTGTCTCGACTTTCCGACGATCGCGGACGTCGCGAGCGACGCGGGACTGAGCTGGCGCTACTACGCGCCGGCGATCAATCGCTTGGGCAGCATCTGGTCGGCCTTCGACGCGATCGCGCACATCCGATACTCAGCGCGCTGGCGCAACGTCGTCTCGCCGGAGACGAGGGTGCTCGACGACGCGCGCGCCGGGAAAATCGCGTCCATCACGTGGGTCGTTCCGAAGATGCAGAACTCCGATCACGCGCTGCCGTTTCACACCTCGAAGAAGGACGTGGGCCTGCGCGGCACGGCGCAGTACGGACCCGAATGGGTGGCATCGGTGGTCAACGCGATCGGCGAGAGCCGCGACTGGAGCAGCACCGCGATCTTCGTCGTATGGGACGACTGGGGCGGCTGGTACGACCACGTCGCGCCGCCGCAGCTCGATCGCATGGGGCTCGGTCCGCGCGTTCCGTTCATTGTGATCTCGCCGTGGGCCAAGCACCACTACGTATCGCATCAGCAGTACGAGTTCGGCAGCATCGTAAAGTTTCTCGAGGCGGCATTCGCGCTGCACTCGTTGAACACAACCGACGTGCGCGCGGCGACGCTCGCCGACTGCTTCGACTTCTCGCAGCGCGCCCTGCCGTTTGAGCCTATCCCGTCGATGCGCCTGGGCGCGTTCTTCGCCGGCGGGGGGCAGCCGGAGATCGAGCCGGACGACGACTATTAGAGCGTCAGCTCCATCCCATCGAAGGCAATCTCCGCGCCGGCCTCGCGCACGCGCGCCGCGGCCGGTGAGTCCGGATCGAGCATCGGGTTAGAGTTGTTGATGTGCGTGAAGATGACGCGCGTCTTCGTGCCGCGCAATCTCTCCAGCGTGCCGTTCGCATCGCCCACCGGCAGGTGTCCCAGCGAGCGCGCGCGTTTATTCGCGAGCCCCTGCGCGATGAGCTCGTCGTCGCTGAAGAACGATCCGTCGAGGAACGCGACGCTCGCGGACGCGATCGCGCGCGCGAGTGCGTCGTCGATCTCGGCGAAGACCGGTGCGAACAGCAGGCGCTTCTCCTCCGACAGAGCCTGGATCTCGTAGGCGACGACCGCGCCGCGCACGCCGCGGCGGCCGTCGTAGCCCGGCGTCGTGCCGGGCACCGGGATCGCACGCATGCCGAGGCGGTTGGCGGCGAGATCGTCGTCGCCGTCGGCCTCGCACACCGCCTCCAGCGGCGCCTCGAGCCAGCGATGCGGCGGACGCGCGAACGGGGCGAACGTCGGCTGCGCCGTGGCGATCGCACGAACGACGCCGCTGGAACGCACGACGAAGCCGCGCTTCCCGTGCTGGCGCAGCACGCCGAGGCCGCCGAGATGGTCGACGTTCGCATCGGTGATCAGCATGCCGGCGATGGGCGTGCCGCGCGGCCGCGCGGGATGCAGCGGCGCGAACGCTTCGATCTGCTCGGCGACGTCAGGCGAACAGTTCAGCAGCAGCCAGCGCCCCCCGTCGTCGCTGACCGCGACGCCGGATTGCGTGCGGCGCGGCCGCCGGCCCTCGCGCGCCCCCGCGCAGTTCGCGCAGGCGCAGTTCCATTGCGGCACGCCGCCGCCCGCGGCCGACCCGAGGACCCGAACGATCACGTCCGCCGAGCGATCAGCTCGCGCTCCTGCGTCTCGTCACGCAGCGCGACGACGAGATGATGATCGGGACTCAGCGAGCAGACCGGATCGGTCGCGCCGGCGTCGCCGGTCAGCAAGTACGCCTGGCAGCGGCAGCCGCCCCAATCGATCTCGCGGCGCTCGCACGAGCGGCATGGCTCGGGCATCCAGCCGAGGCCGCGGTAGCGCCGGAACGAATCCGATTCGCGCCAGATCTCCGCGAGAGCTCGATCGCGCACGTTCTCGAAGCGGAGCGTGCGGATCGCCGCCGCCGCCGGACACGGCAAGACCGTCCCGTTCGGCGCGACGGTCAGGAACTGCCGCCCCCAGCCGTTCATGCACGGCTTGGGAAACTCGTCGAAGTAATCGGGCACGACGTAGACGATCTCCATCGCGCCGAGTAAGCGCTCGCGCGCTGCCGCGACGACCGCCTCGCCGTGCTCGACCTGCTCGAGCGTCGGCATCAACGCCGTCCGGTTGCGATAGGCCCAACCGTAGAACTGCACGTTGGCGAGCTCCAGGCGGCGCACGCCGAGGCTCTCCGCGAGCGCGATCACGTCTTCGATCGAGTCGTGGTTGAGCCGGTGCAGCACGCAGTTGAGCGAAACGGCGACGTCGCGCTGGAGCGCGCGCCGCAGCGCGTCGAGCTTGCGCTCGTGCGCCGTCGCGCCCGCGATGCGATCCGCCAGCGCGGCTTCAGTCGCCTGAATGCTGATCTGCACGTGGTCCAGTCCGCCGGCCAGCAGCGCGTCGAGGAGCGTTTCGTCCAGGAACGTGCCCTGCGTGATCAGATTTGTATACAGCCCCGCATGCGATGCGCACGCTACGATTTCGGCCAGATCGCGGCGCAGCGTCGGCTCGCCGCCGGAGAAGTGCGACTGCACGACGCCGAGCGCCGCCGCTTGCTCGAGCACGCCGCGCCACTGTTGCGTCGAGAGCTCGTCGCGATACTCGCGCAACGCTAGCGGGTTGTAGCAGTACGGACACTGCAGGTTGCAGCGATACGTCAGCTCGCACAACAACGACAAAGGCCGCGGCGCGCTCATTCCAGAAAACCGCGCACTTCCAAGCGTTCGAACAGCTCGTGGACGTCGGCGTGCGCTAGCTCGAGCGTGACGTCGAAGCGCTCGACGATCGCGGCGACGATCTCGTCGACGCTGCGCTCGCCGTCGACGAGTTCGAGCGCCACCGCTGCGGACGGATTGAGCACGAGCGCGCCCTCGGGCACGAGCAGCATCGCGCTGCCTTCGGTGTCCTGACGCAGCTTCACGCCCTTGCCGAGTCGCGGCCGCGCCTGATCCTTCACTTGAAGACCCCGCTCGCCAGCGCGGTCGCGTCGAGGATGGACCAGAGCACGTCGCACTTGAACTCCAGAGCTTCGATGCAGCGCCGCGCGACCTCGGGCGTCGTGGCCTCGTGCAAGACCCAATCGAGCGCGATCTCGGCGTCGCGCTTCGCGAGCGGGATGCGCCGCCGAAAATATGCGAGCCCGTCGGGATCGATCCAGGGATAGCGTTCGACGATCGCCGCGACGCGGCGCTCCATTACGGGCGGCCCGAAGAGCTCGGTCAGCGATGAGGCGACGGCCTCGACCCACGGTTTTGTGCGCGCGAACGTGACGTACGCGTCTACCGCGAAGCGTGTGCCCGCAGCGACGCCGCGTTCGGAGATCACGGCGGCCTCGTCGAGACCCACCGCCTGCGCGAGCCGCAGCCATGCGATCGTTCCGCCATTAGCCCCGTCGCCGGTGCCGTCATGATCGGTGATGCGCGCGATCCACGCTCGCCGGTGCGGCGCCGACGGCAAGTTAGCGAGGATGGCCGCGTCCTTTACCGGGATTTGCTTCTGGTAGTAATAGCGGTTCGCTACCCAGGCCTGTACCTGCGCGCGATCGAGCGTGCCGGCGACGAGTCGCTGATGGAAAGGGTGCTTGTCGTGGTAGCGCGCCGCGCCGACGGCGCGGAGCCGACCGGCTAGAGCTTCGGCTTGCGAATCGGTGAGGTCAGGTATGCCGTAACCTCAGCGCCAAGCGGATGCTCTTGAAAGTCGGGCCGCTCCCAATGCTGGCGAGGCTGATTCATGCAGTCAGTATACCGTATCTGCGCCGGTCGTCCCAAACGAACGCACGTTTGCGTACGCGAGCCGGCGCCGCATCGGCGCGCTCGGGATCCGGATGCGGTCGGCCAAGCGCAGGAAGGCCAGCACCCGGACGTGCCACCACGTCATGTCGATCTCGAACCAGCGCAATCCGTGCCGCGCAGAAAACGGGAAGGCGTGGTGGTTGTTGTGCCAGCCCTCGCCGAACGATAGGAGCGCTACCCACCAGCAGTTGGTCGAGCGGTCGGTGGTGCGGAACGTACGGTAGCCGAGCATGTGCGCGGCGCTGTTGACGAGCCACGTCGAGTGATAGCTGAAGACGAGCCGCACGAAGACGCCCCAGAACACCCACGCCCAGCCGCCGAGCGCGAACAGCGCGACCGCCAGCGCGATTTGAAGCGGAAGGGCGAGATGCTGCAGCGCGCGATAGAACCGGTCGGCGTAGAGGTCGGGCGCATAGCGCATCACTTCGTCGTTCGACGGCATCGCGACGTTGTGGCGGTAGAGCCAATCCACGTGCGCCCATCGGAACCCGAGGCGGATGTCGTGTGGGTCGCCCTCGTGATCGGCGTTCGCGTGATGCTTACGATGAATCGCGACCCAGCGGATCGGATCGCCCTGTAGCGCCAGCGTCCCGAAGAGCGCGAAGAGGTATTCCAGCGGCTTGCGCAGCCGAAGGCTGCGGTGAGTGAGAACGCGATGGTAGCACAGCGTGATTCCGAGCACGCCGGTCAGATACGCGACGATCGCGGCGACGACGAAGCCGGAGAGACTGAAGAAGGCCGGCAAGAATGCGCACAGCGCGCCTACGTGAATGATCGACAACCCGGCGCCGGTGCCGTACCTAGCCAGTCGCTCCATCGCCGCTGCGATTTGTACGGCGAATGAAAAAGAGCCTGCCGGGGAGGCAGGCTCTCGGTTATGCGAGGCGCGGTGGCCGCGCCGAAGCGCTTACCGGTACGACGACCGGCGCGTCGCGAAGCAGTCGCGGCAGTAAACCGGCTTGTCGCCGCGCGGTTGGAATGGCACTTCCGCCACGCCGCCGCACTGGCTGCAGGTCGCCTTGAACATCTCCCGCATGCCGCCGCCGCGGGAGCCGCCGCCGTTCGAGCCGCGGCCGGCCTTGCGGGCGGCGCGGCAATCGGTGCAACGGCTGGGCTTGTTGGTAAAGCCCTTCATCGCGAAAAACTCTTGCTCCCCGGCGGTAAACGCGAACTGCTGCCCGCAGTCAACGCACGTGAGCATTTCATCTGTATACATAAAACGAGCGAATCTCCTAAATCTTGGGTGACTTGTTCTCCGGATCCGACTCGCTTTTCTGGACTCTAGCGGGCCTCGAAACCTGGGTAACCCATGCAGTATACACCATTGCGAGCGGCCCGTCATTGAAAAGGGCAGGGCGCCCCCGCCGTTGCCCGAACCATCCGTTCCAAATCCGGCCCCACGCGTTGCGCGGGGCGGGTGGTGGCGTCCGCGTTACGGCGTCACCTGGCTAGGGTCCTGATCCCGCACAGGGAGACCGGACCGGCAACCACCTAGTCGAAAGGATACCATGCCAACCAAGCCAACCAGGCTTAAGCGCGCCGTCAAAGAGCGGCGCACCAAGCGCAAACCGTGCAGTTTCTGCACCGATCGGGCCATCGCGGTCAGCTATCGCGATGTCGCCCGGCTCAAGACGTTACGTCTCGGAGCGCGGAAAGATCCTGCCACGGCGCATCTCCGGCAACTGCGCGAAGCACCAGCGCGCGCTGACCGGCCGTCAAGCGGGCGCGCATGATCGCGTTCTTGCCGTTCGTGGCGGACTACGAGGCCGTGAAAGTCATCTTGCTGAGCGACGTGAAGTCGCTCGGCAAAGCCGGCGAGTCGTCGACGTCGCCGAGGGCTACGCCCGCAACTTTCTGTTGCCCCGCGGGCTCGCCGCCGAGGCCGGCAGGGCTGCGACCTCGAACAGCGCGACGCGCAGCAGAAGGCGCGCCAGAGGCGCGACCGAAGAGCTCGCCGAGGCGAAGGCGCTCGCCGCGCGCTCGAGACCGGCGAAGTCGAGCGTCACCGCCAAGAGCCGGCGGCAACGGGAAGCTGTTCGGCGCCGTCACCAACGCCGACGTCGCCGCCGCGATCGAGCGAACGCTCGGCGTTGCCGTCGATCGGCACAAGATCGAGCTCCCGGCCAGAATCAAGTCGCTCGGCTCCTATCCGATCGAGGTCCGTCTGCATAAAAGTGTCGTCGCGAAGGCGACGGTCAGACGTCGTCTCGGCGAACTAGCCGCAAGGAGCTGGCACAGGGCGCCGAGCAAGCCTACGTGGCGCGCTTCCGCCGCAAGACCGGCGGCGAAGACGAGCGTGAGCCGCTACGTTGCCGCGCTCTACGAGATGCTCTCGCGGCGCCGTCGGTCCAGGACAAGCTCATCTGCGCGCCGGAAAAGTCGGCGCGCTGAAGATGATGCGCTCGCCGAATGCTGCCCGAGCGAATCTTCGCGCTGCAGCGGCTGGTCTTCGAAGACCCGACGCTCGAACGCGCTCGGCGACCCGCGCGCAAATATCGCAAGGCGATCGCCGAGATCGAAGACGGGCTCGCCGAAATCGTCGCGCAGCGCAGCGTCGAAGAGAAGATCGAGACAAGGGTCAACGTCAAGATGGCCGAGCGCCATCAAGAGTATCTCAAGGACCTCAAGCTCGAAGCGCTGCGCGAGGACGGCGGACCCGAAACTCCCGCGACGCAAAGGCCAAGCTCGAGGAGCTCGAAGCGCCTCGACAAGCGCAGGCTCACGACCTCGGCGCTGCAGCTGCTGCGCCCGGAGACGCTGCGACGACGTCGTCGGTCAGGAGGCGCGCGATTCGTGCGCTGCTGGCGAAGATCTGCTCGCCGTATCCGCAGCACGTGATTCTGTACGGTCCGCCGGGCGTCGGCAAGACGACGGTCGCGCGGCTCGTGCTCGAGGTCGCGAAGTCGCGCGCCGTACACGCCGTTCGCCAAGGATGCGCCGTTCGTCGAAGCGAGCGGCACGACGCTGCGCTGGGACCCGCGCGAGACGACCAATCCGCTGCTCGGCAGCGTGCACGATCCGATCTATCAGGGCAGCCGGCGCGAATTGGCCGAAGGCGGGCATCCCCGAGCCGAAGCTCGGCCTGGTGACGCGGGCGCACGGCGGCGTGCTCTTCATCGACGAGATCGGCGAGATGGATCCGTCGCTGCAGACGCGGCTGCTCAAGGTGCTCGAGGACAAGCGCGTGACGTTCGAGTCGTCGTACTACGACGAGAGCGCGCCGAACGTTCCGGCGTACATCAAGAAGCTTTTCCGCGAAGGCGCGCCGGCCGATTTCATGCTGATCGGTGCGACGACGCGCGAACCCGAGGAGATCGACGCGGCGATCCGCTCGCGCTGCGCCGGAGTCTACTTCGAGCCGCTCACGCAGCCGCAGATCGTATCGATCGTCGACGGGCGCGATCAAGCGGCTGGGCGCGCGCGCGGCGCAGCGCGTGCCGCCGCTGATCGCGTCGTATACGATCGAAGGCCGCAAGGCCGTGCAGATTCTCGCCGATGCGTACGGTCAGGCGCTCGTACCGGCTGCAGCCCGGCACGGCACGCCGAGGCGTCGCGGTGAGAAGTCGATACGAGGACGACGTCACGCGTCGTGCACGCCGGCCGGCTCGTCGCGCACACGCTGGTGAAGGGCGCGCGCGACGCGAGAGATCGGCAAGGCGTTCGGCCTCGGCGTGCTGCACCACCTCGGCAGCATCATCGAGATCGAGGCGGTCGCGTTTCCCGCGGCCAGAACGGGCAAAGGGACGATGCGCTTCAACGATACCGCCGGGTCGATGGCCAAGGACTCGGTTTTCAATGCGGCCACCGTGCTGCGCGCGATCGACCGGCATCGACATCGCGCGACTTCGATCTGCACATCAACATCGTCGGCGGCGGCAACATCGACGGACCGTCGGCCGGGCTCGCGATCTTCCTCGCACTGTACTCGGCGCTGACGAAGACGCCGCTGCCGCAGGACGTCGCGGTGACCGGCGAAGTCTCGATTCAAGGCAAGGTGCGCGCCGTCGGCGGCATCGTCGAGAAACTCTATGCGGCGCGCCAGGCGGGGATGCGGACGGTGCTGCTTCCGAAGCGAAAACGTGCGCGAATTCGATCGCCGCTGGCCGGTCTGAAATCGCCGACGTCGCGAGCGTGGATCAGGTCCTTCGCGAGTGCGCTGCCTGCCCACCTCCCGTCGAAAGTCCCGGCGCCGGTAGCATCGTCCGGAGTGCCACCACGTATGGCACACTGTCCCCATAAATCGGGGCTATGCACAACCGGCCCACGAGGGGCCCACAAGGCGTTCACCGCCGCAGCGCCGGAACCGCACGTGGCGATGATCGCTCCTGCTCGCCTCGACCATCGACCGCATTCCGCCGCACAATTTCGAAGCCGAGATGGCGGTCATCGGCTCGGTCCTCGTCGATCGCGAGATGATGGCGACGGTCAGCGAGATCGTTACGCCCGAGCGACTTCTACGCCCACGTGCACGAGACGATCTTCGGCGTGCTCTCGCAGCTCTACGAGCGCGGCGAGCCGCTCGACAAGATCACGGTTGCCGAAGAGCTGCGCCGGCGCGACGTCGCTCGAGAGGGTCGGCGGCCTCTCCTACTTGAGCTCGCTGATGGAGACGGTGCCGACCGCAGCGTCGGCCGAGTACTACGCCAAGATCGTGCGCGAGAAGTCCGACCTGCGTCGGTTGATCCACGCCGGCACCGAGATCACGCAGATCGGCTATCGAGAGCGAAGAAGACGTCGACGGCGGCGCTCGACCGGAGCGAGCAGATCGTCTACGCGATCGGCGAGCGCCGCGGCGCCACGGAGTTCATGCCGGTCAGCACGCTCCTCAAGAAAGACGCGTTCGATCAGATCGACCGGCTCTATCATCACGCGGCGACCGGACGGGCGTCACGTCGGGTTTCCGGCGACATCGACGCGATGACGGCCGGCTTCCAACCCGGCAACCTCGTCATCGTCGCCGCGCGTCCGGCTATGGGCAAGACGTCGATCGCGCTCAACATGGCGGTGTCGGCGGCGCGCGCGAGGCAGAGCCGGTCGCGTTCTTCTCGCTCGAGATGACGAACAGCGAGCTGGTCTAGCGCTGCTATCTGCGCCGAAGCGCGCATTCGATGCAGACCTGCGCCGCGGCAAGATCAAGGCGCACGAATGGGAGCACATCTCGCGCGCGATGGGCGCGCTCAACGAGATGCCGATCTATCTCGACGATTCGGGCTCGCTCTCCGTGACCGAAATTCGCAGCCGTTGCCGCCGCTTGAAATCCACGCGCGGGCTCGCGGCGTGTTCATCGACTACCTGCAGTTGCTGCGTCCTGCGGTGCTCATGCGCAACAGAATCGCAACGAAGAGCTCTCCGAGATTTGCCGCACGCTCAAAGCGACGGCGAAAGAGCTCGAACGTCCCGATCATCGCGCTCGCGCAGCTCAACCGCGGCGTCGAATCCGCAACGACAAACGCCCGATGCTCTCAGATTTACGTGATTGTCTCGCCGGTGATTCGCTCGTGACGAACGCCGATACGGGCGACCGTGTTTCCGTTTCCGAGATCGCCGAAAGGCCACTGCGTTTCAACGTGTGGGCGACCGACGAGCGGCTCAAACTCGTGCGCCGGCCGATCGTGGACGCCTGGAGCGTCGGTCGACGCCAAATCTATCGAGTCACGACGCACAGCGGGCGCACGATCCGCTGCACCGACGGGCATCGCTTCTTGTCCATGGATGGCTGGAAGGAACTCAGACGGCTGCGACCCGGCGATTCGGTAGCGGGACCACGAGCCTACCCTGACTCGGCCCGGCGCGAAGCGAGGATTTCATGGGGGAAGGCGCTGTTGCTCGGGGGGCTGATCGGTGACAGCCACCCGGGCGGCAGCGCGGCCATCGCGGTGGCCGAACAGTTCGAAGAAATCGAACGCGACAGCTCCGCGCTTTCCGATGTTTTTTGGGAAACCATCGTGTCGCTGACGTCCGACGGCGTCGAGGAAGCGTACGATCTGACCGTCGGAGATCTGCACAATTTCTGCGTGGATGACCTGATCACGCATAACTCGGGTTCGTTAGAGCAAGAGGCCAATGTCGTCTCGTTCCTCTATCGCGACGGCTACTATAACGCCGAGACTCCGGAGCCGGACATGACCGAGTTCATCATCGCCAAGCACCGCAATGGTCCGACGGGCGCCGTCAAGCTGCGCTTCCAGCGCGAATATACGCTGTTTTTACCCTACGGGGACGAGTCGCACTTTCCCAGCCCGTAACCTCTTTACGCGGGCCGCGCGTCAGCTCGCCGCGCAATAGCGGCGTCGGCTTTACGATATGGGCGCAGTTCCTCGGGGTGTTCGCGCAGATAGTTGCGCATCGACGACGCCGGCCTTGCGCAGCTTTGAAATACCCACTTCGCGGGCGATCGACGCATCGGTCCCGCCCTCGAGTGCGAGTCGGAGTACGTGCTGCTCGCGTTGAGTTAACGCAAAGCGCGGCGCCGCGATCGTCGCGAAGAGCATGGCGGCGCCGTAGCCGGGGTTCGATTCGGCATCGCGCCGAGTCGCCGCCCAGAGGCGCACGCTGACGCCGCTGCTCGGCGGCCTCGCGGCGCTCGTGTTTCTCATCTCGCTGATGGCGTCGGGAATCTCGCTCAACGTCACGCAGACGCTGATCGTCAGTCAGGTCGTGCTGAGCTTCGTGCTGCCGGTGCGGTTGATCGCGCTGCTCTTGCTGACGTCGCGGCGAGACACGATGGGAGCCATGACCAACGCGCGATGGGTGACCGCGCTCGCCGCCATCGCAGCGCGACGATCTTAGTGCTCAACGCCCTGCTGATCTGGACCGCGATCCATCCGGCGTAGCCTCGCTGATTCGCTCGGCTAAGTACGAACGCGATAGCGTGACGTACGCGTCGGCGGCTCGCTCGATCCAGCTTGCGGCCTCGCCCTCGAGCGTTTTCTTCACCTTCGCAGGCGCGCCGGCGGCGACGACGCCGTCAGGTATTGCGGTGCCCTCGCCGACGACGCTGCCGGCGCCGATCAGCGTGCGTTCGCCGACCGAGCAGCCGTTAAGCAGTGTCGCGTTGCTCCCGATCAGCGCGTGCGGTCCGATCGTGCAATCCTCCATCACGGCGCAGTGCCCCACGGTCACGTCGTCGCCGATAATCGTCTGACCGTACTCGCTGACGTGCACGACCGCGTTGTCCTGCACCGACGTGCGGGCGCCGATGCGGATCGGGCCGTTGTCGCCGCGCAGCACCGCGCCGAACCAGACACTCGATTCCGGTCCGATCTCGACGTCGCCGATCAGCACGGCGGTTGGGGCGACGAACGCGGACGCCGCGACGCGCGGCCGCTTGCCTTTATATTCGATGATCATGGGCGATGCTTCGCAGGGCGGCGCGTCGAACCTCGCGGCCATGCACAGGCACCGCACGCCGCTGCGCGGCGTCAAGGCGATCCCGCATCCGAAACCGGGCGATCCGAACTACAGCGACGTCAACTATGAATACGCCGGGCGCATCGGGCACGTGCACGAGGTCGTCGAGATCGACGGCCGATCGCTCGCGAAGATCGGCTTTCCCGACCGCAAGATCGTCTATTACCTGCTCGACGACCTCGAGCTCGATGCCGGCGCGAAGCGCGGCACCTTTCACGACGCGGACGCGGACTAAGTTTACGGCGTTACCGTCGGGTTCTTCCAGGCGAACGCGCCGTTCGGATTCGGCTTCACCCACACGATCAGATCCCATATCGCCGGAAAGTGAAAGATCGTGGTGACCGTGGCGGCATTCGGGACCTTGTTCATCGCCACCACGGTGGCGGCGGTGGGGTGCTGCGGGTTGCCGCCCGCCGCGGCGAACGCCTTGTCCCAGGCCCAGCCGTCGTATGTGATTTTGCCGGTCGCGGGATCGCGCGTCACCCAATGCACGTGTCCGTCGAACTCGACCCATCGGCCCGGATTCACGCCCCAGAGCTGCGGGCGCGCGGCGCTCGAGCTCACGAGCACGGAGTAATCCGCGCCCAGCAACAGGCCGTTCTTGTCGTACCAGAGCTGACTCGGATGACGGACGTCGGACGATCGCCATTGGAGGTTGGCGTAGCTGATCGCGCCGGTGTCGTCTTCGCTCGTGTAGCGAACGTAGCCGGCCTTCTCGGCGTCGGCGGCGGTCGGGTAACGCGCCATGAGATCGGTGGCCATGCTGGCGACAAATGCCTTCTCGGCTGCGCTCAGCGGGCCGCGATACGTCGCGTCCTGGTCGGCCGATGCGAACGACGGCGACGCTAACGCAATGAGAAGGGTGAGCAATGAAATGCTTTTCATGGTAAAGAACATGATGGCGCCGAGGCACGCGCGAGGCTATCAAAGACCGCTCAAAAAGGCCGTCGCTCCCGGCCCGCTTTCGGGGAGGGGCGAGCCCGGCGCCGTGGAAGACGGGCGGCCCGGCCGACGTAGCTCAACGGTAGAGCAATCGCTTCGTAAGCGATAGGTTATCGGTTCAAATCCGATCGTCGGCTATTTCTTGTGGCCTCCATCACAAACAGCCCTAGACAGCGGCTTAACCGATGCGGCGCTCCATGAACGTCGGACAGGGATAACTGACCCTCGCGTAGGGGCCGCATTCGGTGAAGCCGAGCGATCCGTAGAGCCGGTACGCAGCCGGCAGACGCTCCTTGTCGGTGTCGAGGACGACGCGGTTATATCCCTCTGTCTCTAGAAATTCGAGCGCGCGCAGCACGAGCGCGCGCGCCGCGCCCGCGCCGCGGCTCTTCGGCCGTACGAAGAGCCGCATGATCACGCCCGTCCGCGCGTCCAGCTCCGAAACGGCCACGCAACCGACGGCGTGGCCCGCGATATCGGCCAAGTACGCGGCGCTGCGTCCGCGATACACGACTTCCAGCTCGCCGGCCGCCGGAACCGAGCCGTGGCGAAGCACCGGCGGCAGCGCGGCTTCGTACTCGACCAGCAACTCGTAGAAGTCTCTGAAGTCGCGTTCGTCCTTGACCTGGCGAATCAAGGCGCCAGCGTCTCGCGCGCGACCGTCGTGCGCTGCACCGCTGCGTCGCTGAACGGCAGCGGCCAGAGGCGCCCCGCGATCCACGCTTGCGCCTGATCGATATAGTGACCCGAGCCGATCTCGCCCGACTCGCCCTGCGGCAGCGTGATGCCGCCGGAGTCCCAGTTCCCGACGTCCCACACCGCGCGGAAGCTCTGGCTGTAGCCGGGATACTGCACGTGCAGCGTCAGCGCGTCGCCGTATCCCGGCAGCGTCGTGCCGTCGAGGAAGTTGATTCCGAGCGACGACAGCGCGTGCGGCACCGGCACGGCGCCGGCCTCGCGCCACGCCGCGGGAGCCGGTAGCGCGGCCGCGCGCAGCGCCTGGGACGAGATCGGTCGTGCGAGCAGCGTCGGCACGCGTCCGGTCGTGCGGTGCGTCAGCGCCACGCGCAGCCCCTGGACGACCGTCGCCGTCGTTGAGTCGCCAGCCATCTCGCCGTTCCAGCTCGCGAGATCCGCGGCGACCGCGGCGTCCCGATCGCGCAGAAGCGGTGCGACGTCGCGCGCGAGCTCCCGTTCGGGCAGCGAGAGCGCGTCCAGCTGCATCGCAGTAAAGTAGGCGACATCGTACGTGTGGCGCGCGCGCAGCAGCTGCGCGATGCGATACGCCCGATACGGTGGCGCGAACTGCGGGCTCAGCGGCAGCGGATAGGTGCCGGGATACATCTTGTTGTTGGCCGTCCAGACAACGGCGTCGCGCGACGGCGCCACCCTCGGCATCCGCAGGAACGGAATCACCGGATAGCTGCGTGCGAGATCGCTCGGCGGATGCAGCCAGCGCGCCCGCACCGGATCGTTGGGGATCTGCCCGGCGAGCTGATACGCGACGCGTCCGTCTGTGTCGGCTAGGACGAAGTTCTGCGTCGGGCCGGGGAACCTCGCGAGGGCCGCGGTTGCGGCCTCGATCGATTGCGCGCGGTTGAGATCGATGAACGTCTGTGCCGGCGTCACCGGATCGTCGTACGCGTTCCAGTGCACGAGCACGAATCGCCCGTCGGCGGTCGGCGTGCCGAACTCGCGCGCCGTGCGAAAGTAGCGCTTCGTCGCCGCGGGCCCGAAGCGCACCGAGAAGCGGTCCGCGTGCCAGCCGGCCGGATCGAGCCGCGCCGGCGGCAGAAACGCGGAGAGCGACGTGACCGTACCGTCGGTCGCGCCCCAGGCGATCCGCTCGTTGTGGCCGAGCACGATCGCAGGGCAGCCGGGCAGCGTCGCGCCGGCTGCGTGAAAGCCCGGTGCACGCAGATCGAGCAGGTACCATACGCCGGGCATCTGCAGCTGCAGGTGCGGATCGTTGGCGAGGAGCGCGCGGCGCTGCACGGTGCGGCTCGCGCCGGCAGCCCACTCGTTGCTTCCGATCGGCGGGCGCCCGTCGCCGAGCTCGCGCTCGAGCGTCGCGACGCCGCGCCGGCAGTGCGGTCCGGGTGCGATGCGCGCGAGTCCGGCAAGCACCGGCGCGTCGTAACACGGATCGGTGAACGGATAGCGCGCGGCGAGCAACGCGAGTCCGCCGCGGCGGTAGGCACGGTCCCGGCGCGCGATCGCGTCCCAGTCGTCGATCAGATCCAGCACGGTCACCATCGCGACGGCGAGCGAGTCGCGCGGCGTCCACGGCGCCGGCCGATAACCGAGGAGGCGAAACTCCACCGGCACGGGCTCGCGTTCCATCGCGGCGTTGACGCCATCGCTAAATGCGCCGAGTATCTCGCGCGACCGCATGGGAAGCCGCCCCCACTGCGCCTCCACGATCGCCCGCACGGGGATCGCGCGCTCCGTCTCATCGGCGGAGAGCGCGCGCGGGCCGTAGACCTCCGCGAGCTCGCCGAGAATGAAACGGCGCAGCGTGTCCATCTGAAACAGCCGGTCGGATCCCTCGACGTAACCCTGCGCGAAGAAGAGGTCGTGCTCGTTGCCTGCGATCACGTGCGGCACGCCGCGATCGTCGCGTAAGATCTGCACCGAGGCTCGCAGCCGCAGGCCCGAGACGGTGCCGCTTTCGCGGGCGTGCGAGCGCATGCCGGTGACGACGTTGAGAACGAACCCGAGTACGATCAACCCTATCAGTACGAGCGCCGCGAGCGCCAGCCGGCCGAGCGTCTTAGACGTCGACGTAGATCTCGTCGCCGTCCACGTTCACGTCGAACGTCATCAGGGGGACAACCGCCGGAAGCGTCAGCGCGTCGCCGGTGCGCACGTCGAAGGTCGCGCCGTGTCGTGGGCAGACCACGTGCTCGCCCTCGAGCGTTCCTTGGTCGAGCGGGCCGCCGTCGTGCGTGCACACGTCTTCGATCGCGTAGATCTTCCCGTCGACGTTGCATAGCAGGATCTCGGTGGAGTTGACGACGACGCGGCGCGTCGCGCCGGGCGCGATCTCCGAAACCTTCGCGACGCTATGTCTAGCCACGCGTCATCTCCTCGGACTCGATCGCATAGACAAACGTCGCGGGATCGAGGCTGTCGCGACGCTCCGCGCGGATCTCAGTCTGTGGGTACATCAGGAAGCCGACGTCGTCGCCGCTCGACCCGGGCAATGCCACGTCATGTCCGTCGTTGTACGCGACGTAGTTGCCCTCCCACGCGCCGAAGAGCGTCTCGCGCGCGGCCTTCACCTTCGGGTCGCTCAGCGCGAGATGACCGGGCGGCTCTTCGAGCATCACCTTGCGCACGTCGGCCGGATCGGCCGGCACCCAGCCATGCTCGCTGAGATACACCTCGGCGCGACAGTGCTGCGCCTTGCTGATCGTGCTCGAGCTCGTGCCCAGGCTGTGATACCCGAAGCGCGACGGCGCGACGCGAATCCCGTAGAGATCGCGCGCGGGTATGCCGGCGGCGCGCGCGAGGGCGACGTACAATCCGTTGATGTCGGCGCACTTGCCGCCGAGATCCCCGGTTTCCAGCATGAAGCCGACGTCACCGAGGCCACAGCCGCGCGTCTTCGGGTTGCGCGAGGCGCTCTCCACGACCCACTCATAGGTGAGCTTCGCCCGGGCGGCGTCGTTCGTGGAGGAGCCGACGATCTTCTTCGCCGTGTCCGCCACGATGCCGTCGGTCGGCTGAAGTTTCGTCGCCGACGTGTAGAGCGCGTATTCGTCCCGGCTGAGCGGCTGGGGTCGTCCCGGCTTGGTGAGATCGAGCACGCGGTCGCGCGTCGACACGAGGCTCGTTACTTTGATCGTCGCCGACGGCTCGGGCCTGAGCCAATCCACGACGAGCATCGCGACGCCCCACTTGCCTTCGCGCACGATGCTCGCGGAGGTCGCATTGGTCTCCCACGTCGTGGCGCCGGGCCGCATCCATTCGGACTCAACAAATCCTGGAACCGGGATCCACGCCCGAACGGGTTGCGGAGAACCGGGCAGCGTCACGAGCGTCGTGAGCCGGAACGTGCGCCACGCGCGCAGCGTCGGCGCGAACGAAGCCTCTTCGAATTTCGCGATGGCGATACGCGGCGCACCGGCTAAGATCGAAACGGCAGCCCCCCGCCGCAAAAAGTCATCCCGCTTCATACTGGCGGGAGTTTGTCGTCGAGCTCGGCGAACCTACGGGTTCGCTCGAATGGAGGCATGACGGTGGCAAACATTCCTTGGATGTCCGAATACGAGGCAGCGCTCGACCGCGCCCGCTCGGAGCGCAAGTTTGTCTTTCTCGACGTCTTCAACCCTGGTTGAGGGGGATGCCAAGCGCTGGATACCGTGACGTATCCTCTACAACCCGTCGCCGAGGCGATCGTGGCGCATAGCGTTCCAGTTCAGATCGATAATTCGAAAGCCGAGAACAATAAACTGTTGCACGGCATCCACCACATCTGGACGCCGGACATTCGCATCCTGTACCACGACGGCTCCGAGCTCTACCGCTGGGACGGCTTCCTGCCGCCGCCCGAGTTTGTCGCGCGAACACTGTGCGGATTCGGCATGGCGTACCTTAGATTGAAGCGCTTCGATCAGGCCGAGGCATGCTACGCCGATGCGCTCACGCAATTTCTACGACGTATGCCGCGCCCGAGGCGCTGTACTATCTGGGCGTGACGCGCTACCGGCGAGATCCGAACAGTGACGAGCTCCTGAAGCAGTGGGACAACCTACGCTCGCGCTATCCGGTCAGCGAGTACCGCGTGAAGCAGTCGTTCAAAGAGCTCCCTTGAAGCGGCTCATCGTCTTCGACCTCGACGGCACGCTCGCGTTGAGCAAGGCGGCGCTGGACGACGAGATGGCGGTTCTTCTGGGTCGCCTCATCGGCGTCATCAAGGTCTCGATCATCTCAGGCGGCGACTATCCGCAGTTTCAAAAACAGGTGCTCGAGCGGCTCCCCGCGGGCAGCGACCTCGCGAACCTCTCGATCCTCCCGACGTCGGGGACGAAATTCTTCGTGTACGACGGTCAGTGGCGCAAACTTTACTCCGAAGACCTCACCGACGAGCAAAAGAAGAAGATCGAAAACGCGCTCGAGAGCGCGGTCGCCGAGACTGGCTTTCAGCCGAAGGAGACGTGGGGCGAGCGCATCGAGGATCGCGGAACGCAGATCACCTACTCCGCTCTCGGCCAGCAAGCGCCGCTCGACGCGAAGGAAAAGTGGGATCCGGACTTCTCGAAGCGCAAGCAGATCCAGGCCATCCTCGCCAAGACGCTTCCCGAGTTTTCGGTGCGCCTCGGCGGCACGACGTCGATCGACGTTACCCGCCCGGGCGTCGACAAGGCCTACGGCATCCGCAAGCTGCGCGACGAACTCGGTATCCCGATCGCCGAGATGCTGTTCATCGGCGACGCGATCTTTCCGGGCGGGAACGACTATCCGGCGAAAGAGGCCGGCACCGACACGATACAGGTGCGCGATCCAGAAGAGACCAAGCGCGTGATCGAGGCGATTATTGCTTGCGAATCGCCTCGACGTTGAGCTCGATGTCGGACCTCGTCGCCCACGACGACGCCGCCGGTCTCGAGTGCGGCGTTCCAGGCGAGGCCGAAGTCCTTGCGGTTGATCGTCGTGTGGGCGCTGTAGCCGACGCGTTCGCCGCCCCACGGATCATTCGCCCGGCCCTCGAAACTGCCGCGAAGCGTCACGTCGCGCGTGATGTCGCGGATCGTCAGTTTGCCGTCGATCGTCAATTCGTCCGGCGTGCCGTAGATACGGGTGCTCTCGAACGCGAGCGTCGGGAACTTCTCGACGTCGAAGAAGTCGGCCGAGCGCAGATGGGCGTCGCGCTGATCTTCGCGGGTGTCGACCGAGCCGGCCTGGATGGTCGCGCCCACCGTGGCGGGCACATCGCTGTCGGGCTCCAGCTCGACCGACCCGTCGAAGGCGGTGAAGCGGCCGCGCACCTTGGTGATCATTAGGTGGCGGACGACGAATTCGATGGTCGTGTGCGCTGGGTCTAGCGCGTAAACGGCCTTCTCTTGCAGCTGGGTGGTCATGGTTGGGTCTCTGGCTCCTTATGGTTGCCGATAGCTTCAAAGTGTGCTATCGTTATGCTAGTAACTTTTGCATACTTACAAGCCTGAATCAAGTACGCACTCTAAAGTAGCCTAGGAACCCAATGGAAACCATCAAGCTTCCGCCCCTGCCCACCACCGCCGACGTCTACAACCAGGCGCAGTGCCCCTCGCGCCTGATCCTGGATCGGATCGCCGACAAGTGGACGACGCTGATCATCGGCATCCTGGCCCAAGCCGAGCATCGCCGCTTCAACGAGTTGCGGCGCCTGATCGGCGGCATCTCGCAGAAGATGCTCACGCAGACGCTGCGCGACCTCGAACGCGACGGATTGGTGAAGCGGACGATCTATCCCGAGGTGCCCCCGCGCGTCGAGTACGAGCTCACGCCGCTCGGGCGCACGCTCTGCGGCCCTCTCGGATCGGTCACGCAATGGGCGCACGACCACATGGACGAAGTCAAGCGCGCGCAGGCACTGTTCGACACGCGTGTTTGACCTGAGCCACCTCACGGATTACGGGCTGCTGCTGATGCGGCTAATGGTCGGCGCGATCTTCGCCGATAGCGGTTACGACGACCTCAAGGACCCGGACGCGCGCAGCAAGAGCATCGGGCTGCCGAAAGCCTTCACGATCTTCCTCGCGGCGGCGGAGCTCGCGGGCGGACTCGCGATCATTTTCGGCGTGCTGCAGCAGCTCGCCGCGGTCGGATTGATGCTGATCATGCTGGGTGCGATCCAGAAGAAGATATTCGTCTGGAAGACCGGCTTCTGGGGAAAGGACGGGCCCCGGATGGTACTACGAATCGACGCTGATCTCGACGCTGCTCGTGATCCTGTTTACAGACGGCGGACGCTTCGTGCTGCTGCGGTAGCGATTCTGATCGTCGCGACGGGCTGCGTGCCGCACGTGTCCTATGCACTCTCGAAGCAGGATGCGGGGCGCTTCGGCCACGTGCTGCGAGTGAACCTACCCGGCCGCGACCCGATGATCTTCGGCTTGGACAATTGCGTCCTGTATAAGGCGAGGACGGCGCACGAGGACATCGTCGGCTGGGACGTGGTGCTCGCGTCCGATTGGGGCATGTCGAGCTATCCGAAGTGGATGACCGCCTGCACGGACCAGCACGTACGATACGACGGGAAGTACGTGGTCGCGTCGTTTTGCGCGCAGGCGTTGGGCGCCGGCGGCGGCTGCGCCGGCGGAGACGGAACGTATCGCAGCCGCACCGGCAACGCAAAGGCTGGGAGATCGAGACCATCAAAGGCTGGGCGCCACTCCCGAAGTACTAGGGAAGCCGAAGAAGCGCCGCGATCGGTGCAGCGATCTTCGAGCTCCCAGCTAATCGTTAGCTTCTAGAAGTCGTCGTCCGGAATGCCGCCGACGGGCTGGTGCAAGAAGTATTCGGCATCGAGCGGAGCGGGGATCGGGACGAACTTGTTCGCGTGCGAGTAGTCGAAACAATCGGAGAGATCGTCCGCGCGGGCGTCGGTCGTGCCGAGCGAGCCCAGACCGAACGTCTTCTCCGTGAACTTGAGGAGGCTGCCGTACTCGTGGTTCACGTGCGAGATGTAGTGCTGCTTTGCGTACGCGGAGATCACCAATAGCGGCACGCGGAAGCCCAGCTCGTAGGAGTTGTAGAGCTTAGGCGGAGCCCCATCGAACCAGCCGCCCCAGTCGTCCCACGTGACCAAGATCGCGGTGTTGTCCCAGTACTTGCTCTCGCCGATCGTGTTGACGATGGACGCCACCCACGACGGGCCGCTGCCATCGGTGACGCCGGCGTGATCGGACGCCTTCCCGGTCGGCGTCACCCAAACGACGCTGGCGAGATTTCCGCTTTTGACGTCGGACAGCACTTGCGCGGGCGGGCTGACGACGTCGGTCGCAAACTCCGAGCTCTGATAGACCGGCAGGATCGCGTCCGGCCCGTGCCAGAGTCCCGGACCCGTGCCGGCCTGATAGTAGTGCCAGGTCAGATTTTTGGCCTCGACGAGCGCGATGAGCGAGTTGCGGTCGAAGCATGGATAGGTCTTCTTATTCTCGTTGCCTTTCAGGTCGATGAGCTGGACCAGCGACCCCTTGGGCGAGTCGCAGCCGCCGGTGCTCTTTTTCTCCGGCGTCTGCGGATTCTCGGCGGCGCGCAGCTTGGACTCGTCCGAGATCGTCGACGTGCCGCTCAAAATATACTGGTGCGCGGGAAAGCTCGGTCCCTGGTTCGTCTGGAACATGTTCGGGCCGAACGCGTAGCGACGCGCCATGACGAAATATGGCTCGACCTCCTTTTCCGGAACGTAGCCGAACGCGCGAATGTCCGCGGGCGGACACGTCGCTCCTTTGTTGCACTTGGATTTCACGAGATTCCAGCCGTCCATGTTGCCGTTCGCCCATTCGGTGAGAAAGGCGTCGTGTGTGTGGCTGACGTCGTAGGGCGCGGTGAGCAGCCGCGGTTGGAGCGCCACCGTCTGGTGCAGCGAGTTTTCACCGGACTTGACGGTTTCGGCGCCGGGGAAGCCGTTGAAGAGGTCGTTTGTGGAGCGGTTTTCTTGAAATACGATGACGACGTGAGTGATCGGCGTGTTGGTGCCGGTTGAAAGCCACTGCATCCCGCCGTTTGGCCGAGCCGCGAGCGGCACCGGAGGCGGTGTAGGCGACGTCGAGTTTTGGGAGCATCCAACGAGTGCTACGATCACAACAAGCGCCGAGAAACGGGTGCGAATCATCTTACCGTCCTCCGAAGTAGCTATGCGGTTGAACCAAGTCTATTGGTTTGCGATTCGCGCGGTCAAGACAGCGCGAAATAAATTTGTGACAAAGATGATTGCAGTGCAATAACTCTTGTTATCTGTTGCAAGTCGCGCAACGCAAAAACTACCTGCGTCATTCTATGCGACTGGCATCGCGGTCTATGAAACGTGACGCAAGCAATCACTTGCGCGCGCTCAACTCAGCATGACAGTGGGATACGCGGGTGCGCAACCTCGACGAAGCGGATTCGCCGACACGATCGCGGGACCTTAACGCCATACAAGTAAGCGTTCAGTTGATTATATCATTCGCCAAGTGCACGCGCGATAATACGTTTTAGCCCGATTAGGCTAGTTCCATGTCGCTACTGCGTGGTTTTTTCCGCGCTGGGAAAGGATGTATAACGATGTTTATGTTCTTCCACGCGCTGGCGTTGGCGTTAGGCCTCTTCGGGGGTCTTGGCGGGGGCTTCACGCATTTCGGCGGAGCCGGTGCAATGGGCGCCTCGATGGGCCCACCCGACGGCGGCGGCACGATGCCCGGTCCGGGCGGCGGCGGAGTGGGCGGCAGCCAAGGCGGAGGCTAATCCCGTCCGCGGTGGCGGGGCCGGGGCCGCCGCCGCGCTAATCTATTTGGCCATGGCGAAGAAACAGCCGATCGCCCCTCGTTGGTTCGATGTGATGCGCGGGCTGTTCGAACGATGTCAGTTTTTGGCGGCCGGCGACGTGTACGATCAGGCGGTCGACTCCGGCGCCTCGCCGTCGTATCCGGCGCAGCTGCTAGCGGCGCAAATCCTGCTCAAACGCGATGAGAACAGGGCGGTGGCGTTTCTGATTCGTCGACCTCCCAAGGCGAACGCCTCGCGGGAGCGCGCGGAGTGGGCCCTGCTGGTTGCGATTGGATACGCACGGATGCGCGACTTCGAACGCGCGGATCACCATTTCGAAATGGCGGGCAGGCTGGCGCGCTTGCCGGCGGAACGAGCGGTCCTCGCGTACCAGCTCGCGCGCCGTTATATGCTCGAGGGTAAATTAGCCGAGGCGCGCCGCCACGCCGGCGAGATGTCGTGCGACAAGTCTCTCGGCGCCCGCATCAAGCACGAACTGCTGGAATCGTTCATCCTTTGTCAGGAAGAGCGCTATCGCGAATCCGCCGAGCACACGATCCGCGCGATCGGGCTCATCGGAGAACGACGCAAAGAGCATCTCGAAGAGTGGTTCCACGCGGTTCAGAACCTGGCGCTGCTTGGCCGAGAGCTGCCGCTGCCGGAAGCCGCCGATATCGCGAAGGCGGAAGTGGACGCAGACATCGAGTGGCCGCCGGATCTCGCGGTCCAGCGCTTCCAGGCGCTCAAAGGCGTGGGCTGGTCGTGCGCGCTGCGCGGCGACCTCTTGGGCTGTTTTCGTTATCTGCGTGCCGCGGAACGCACCAAGCCGAGTCCGGTGTTCGAAGCGATCCTCTTGCTCGACCGCGCGTACTTTGCCCACATCGTGGGAGAAACGAACTGGGCCTGCGACGAGGTCGCGAAGGCGGAAGTTCTCTTCGATCAGATTGACTGGAATGAGGCGCCGGGCGACGAGCGCGTCGGCTTGCTGCTCATGGCCGAGGCCATCGTCGAATACAACCCGGAAAAGGGTCACTACTTCCTCGCCCGCTATAAGGGCCTCGAGCGTATGCGTTCGCCCGTTTCGCTCTTCGCCTTCGACCAACGCTGCGAGGCGCTCGCGGGTTATGTTGAGGGTTTCGTTCGGCTCCGCAGCGGCGAAACCGGCGCGGAAGAAGCGCTGCGCAAAGCGTGGGTCGTCTTCGATCGGATCGGCTACGACTGGCGCGCCGGACGCACGGCGTTACGGTTGTTCGAAGCCACTGGGAAGGAGCGATGGCGGCACCTTGCCGAGGACAAGCTCGAGCCCTATCCGCGATCTTGGCTCGTACGGGAGATCGCGACGCAAAACGCGGCCGCGGCGGCACCCGTAAAGCTTCCGCGGATGCAACGCACGGTTCTCGAAATGCTCTGCCGCAAGATGACGACCGCGGAGATCGCCCAACAGCTGGAACTGAGCCAGCACACGGTGCGGAATCACTTAAAGGCAGTGTTTCGGGCGTACGGCGTCAACAACCGGGCCGCGCTCGTGGCCGAGGTTGCGAGCCGAGGTCAGTTGCCTAGTTTTGCCTGATCGGTAAAGCCGAGCAGGCGCGGTCCCGGCCCCGTCTTCCCGAGCTTATCGTCGGGGTTTCGCAGCCAGCATTTGTCGAGCGATAGGCAGCCGCAGCCAATGCACTGTCCGAGCTGATCGCGCAGTGCCGTCAGCCGCGCGATGCGCTCGTCGAGGCTGCGCTTCCAGCGATTGGACAGCGCCGCCCAGTTCCTCGCGTTGATTGCGCGGTCCGCCGGCAGCGTGTCGAGCACGTCGCGGATTTCCGTTAGCGGAATGCCCGCGCGCTGACCGATCTTGATCACGGCAATCCGCCGCAGCTCGGCGCGTGCGAAGCGCCGCTGATTCCCATTGCTGCGCGCGCTGCGGATCAGGCCTTTCGCCTCCCAAAAGTGAATCGTCGACACGGGCAGTCCGCTGCGTTTTGCGACCTCGCCGACGGTTAGATACTCCATCGCTTGACCTCAACTATACTTTAGGTTGTAGACTCGTCCTCAATATGGATTGGTTTCAACCGGAACACGTCGCGATCGTCACCGGCGGATCGCGCGGATTGGGAAAGGCACTCGCTCGCGAGCTGCTCCGCAAAGGCCTCGTGGTCATCATCGACGGGCGCGACACCGCGGAGCTCGAGCGCACGCGCGCGGAGCTTGCCGGTACCGGTGACGTAGTCGCCATTGCGGCGACGTCGCTGATCCGCGACACGCCCACGCGTTGATCGCGGCCGCGCAGCGCGCTGGGCGCCTGGATCTGCTCGTCAACAACGCGTCCATCCTTGGCAAGATGCCGCTGCCAGCAATCGCCGACATCGATCGCCCGACCTTCGATGCCCTGTTTGCCGTCAACGTCTTCGCGCCGATTCACCTCGCGCAGCATGCCCTCGAGCTGCTGGCGCGGTCGGATGTCGCCACGATCGTCAACATCACGTCTGACGCCGGCATCGAGGCTTACCCAACCTGGGGCGGATACGGCGCCACGAAGGCAGCGCTGGAGCACGTCTCGCGCGTGCTCGCAGCAGAGCTCGAGGGAAGCGCGACGCGCGTGCTGGTCTTCGATCCCGGCGACATGGACACCGCGATGCACCGCGATGCAATGCCGGATGCCGACCCGGCGGAGCTTCGTGACCCCACGGATTCAGCTCGTGCACTGCTGCGCGCGATCGCCGAAATGAAAGTCGGCTTCGAGCGCGTGCGCGCTACCGATTTGATCGTCGCGTGACGGCGGCTGCGGCACTTTCGCGCGGCCTGGTCGAGGCGACCGAGCCGCCGGAGTATCGCGGCGTCGCGCGCGATGCCGTGCGCATGCTCGTTACCGATCGCCGGGGCCGGTCGCAAACGCACGCGCATTTCTACGACTTGCCATCACTGCTGCGACCGGGCGACCTCCTGGTCGTCAACGACTCGGCTACGTTGCCGGCCGCGCTGCTCGCGCGCCGGCGTAGCGGCAGCACGCTGCCGCTGCACGTCAGCACGCAGATCGACGAGCGGCTTTGGACCGTCGAGCCGCGCGGGCCGGTCGTCTTCGGCGGAAACGCTGATGCTGCCCGGCGGAGCGCCGCGACGCTGCTCGCGCCCGTCGATCCGCAGCGCCCTCGCTTGTGGTATGCCGCGTTCGAATTGCCGGAGCCGATGTACGTCGTATCTCGCGGAGGCACGGCACGCCGATCGCTTACGCATATCTCGATCGCACTTTTCCCTTGGCCGACTATCAGACGGTGTTCGCGCGCAGCCCGGATCGTCGGAAATGCCGTCGGCGGCGCGGCCCTTCACGGAACGCGTCGTCGCGCGGTTACGCGATCGCGGGATAGAGATTGCGACCGTAACGCTGCACTGCGGCGTCGCGAGCTTCGAGTCGCCGGAGCGTCCCGGAACCGAACGCTATTTCGTCTCGCCCGCGGCTGCCGAGGCAGTGAACGCCGCTCGCCGCGAGGGCCGACGCGTGATCGCGGTCGGCACGACCGTCGTGCGCGCGCTCGAAAGCGCCGCCACCGAGCGCGTCGTGATCGCGTCGCAGGGCTGGACCGATCTCTTCATAGACCAAGCGTATCAGCTAAGGTCCGTGGACGCCCTGCTCTCGGGCTTCCACGACGCAACCGCCACGCACGTCTCGATGCTGCGGGCCTTTATCGACGAGGATTTACTGCAAGACGCGTACGCCGAAGCCGCGGATCGCGGCTATTTCTGCCATGAGTTCGGCGACGTCCACCTGATCCTATAGCGCTACACCGTCAGCGCGCGTGGCGCCAGCAACCGCAGTTTACTCTCCGTTTCGGATCCGGGTGCTGCGGTTAGCACGACCATCTTGATGTCACCGTCGCCCGGAAGCTCCAGGGTCGTGTGATCCAGGATAAACTCGCCGAGCTCCGGATGGTTGAAGCGCTTGAGGCCGTCCGTCGAGCCGAGCACGTCGTGTTCGGCCCACAATTGGCGAAACTCCGCGGAGTTCGTGCGCAGGTCGTCGATGAGCTCGACGAAGCCCGGATCGTTGGGGTACTTCGCGGCGATAGCGCGGAACTGCGCGACGGCGCGGCGCATCGTGCACTCGGGATCGCCGTACCGGCAGCGCGAGTTCGGGTCGCGAAAGAGGCGCCATACGATGTTCCGCGCCGGGCCACGCGCATTCGAGAAATCGGCGAGCGCGTCGGCACTGGCGTTCCACGCGAGAATGTCCCAGCGGCGGCCACGCACGTAGGCGGGCAACGGATCGAGCCCGTCGAGCACGCGGCGCACGAGCTCGCTCACGCGCTCCTCGTCGGGCACGACGACGGTCGGCGCCATTCCGGCCAGCAAGTGAAGGTGGCGCCGCTCCTCGGAGGTTAGCCGCAGCGCACGCGCGATGCCGTCGAGCACTTCGGCGGAGACATTGATCGGCTGCCCCTGTTCGAGCCGCGTGTACCACGTGGCCCCGATGTTGGCCAGCAGCGCGACCTCTTCGCGCCGCAAGCCGGGCGTGCGCCGGCGGGCGCCGTCGACCAAGCCGACGTCCGAGGGGACGATCTTCGCCCGACGGGTGCGCAGGAAATCGCTCAGTTCCGAGCGCCGGGGAAGGGAAATCATTAGCGAGCCTCTCAAGGTGTCCGCGTCAGTGCTAGGATAAACTCGGTTCTAGTAATAGTATCGCACACCGATTAATCTAAAAGCAAGTCGCTCCCCAAGACCACGACTACCCTTATGCGAGTTGCTGAACAAGCCCCGACCACTCGGGGCACTCTTCCCGCGCGGCCCGTCGCGCCAGTCTCGACGAATGGTTCGCCTCGCCAGGCGGCCTCGTCGCTCGTCGAGTACGGGGTTTCGCGCTATCTGGTCGTCATCGGCGTCATGCTCGCGGCGCTGCTGCAGACAGTGGACCTTACGATCGTCAACGTCGCGCTACCGACGGTTCAGGGTAACCTCGGTGCGACTGTCGACGAGGGCACGTGGGTGTTGACCGGATACGTCATCGCCAACGTCATCGTGATTCCGATGACGCCCTGGCTGCAGCTGCGCTTCGGGCGCAAGAACTATTTCCTCGCGTCGATCGTGGGGTTCACGCTCGCGTCGGTGCTGTGCGGGATGGCGACGTCGCTGACGGCGCTGATTCTCTTCCGTGTGGTGCAGGGCGCGTTCGGCGGCGGCCTGCTCGCGACGGCGCAGGTGGTTCTGCGCGACACGTTTCCACCCGAGCAGCTCGGGATGAGCCAGTCGATCTTCGCGCTGGGCACGATCGTCGGGCCGTCGGTCGGGCCGACGCTGGGAGGAATCCTCGTCGACAACTTTTCCTGGCCGTGGGTCTTCGACGTGAACGTGGTGCCGGGAGCGCTGGCCTTCGTTCTGTTGTGGCGCTACATGCGTGACGACGGCAAGCGGCAACGAGCTCCGGTCGACGTCACGGGCATCGCGCTCCTCGTCGTCGCCGTCAGCTGCCTGCAATACGTGCTCGATCAGGGGCAGCACGACGACTGGTTCGCGGACCAATCCATCGTCGTGTGCAGCTGGCTGGCCGCGGCCGCAACGGCGGCGTTCGTCTGGTGGGAGCTGCGCGTGGCGCAGCCGATCGTGGATCTGCGCGTCATCGGCAAGCCGGCGGTGGCCGCGGCGCTGACGATTGCGGCGGCCTACGCGGCCATCATCTTCCCGAGTTTGCTGCTGCTGCCGCAGTTCACGATCGATAACCTCGGCTTCACGAGTACGAGCGCCGGCCTGCTGATCGGCGCGCGCGCGCTGCCGGTGCTGCTGCTGACGATCCCCGTCGCGCGCCTCGCGAGTCTCCCGCGCTTCGATCTGCGCTTCGCGATCGGCGGCGGTTTGGCGGTGTGCGGTTTGGGTTCGCTATGGCTGGCGACCCGTCTCACAACGGACAGTAACTTCGGCACGTTCATCGCTCCGCTGCTCTTCATCGGAGCGGGCTCAGCGTTCGTTTACACGCCGCTGCTCGTGGCGACGATGCGCGCCGTAGCGCCAGAGGCCGCGGCGAAGGCCGCGTCGTTCATCGTGCTGTTCTTTCAGCTAGGCGGTTCGATCTCATCGGCGTCCGTCGTGGCGTTCTTGGATCGGCGACTGCAATTCCATCAGACGATTCTCGCCGCACAGACGTCATTATCGCGGCTGCCGGTGGCGGACTTCGTGCAGCACGGCGGCCTGGCGCAACTCGCCGCCACAGTCGAAGCACAGGCCGCCGCGTTATCTTACGCAGACATGTTTCTCATCACCGGCGTCGCGGCGCTATTAGTCACTCCCGGCGTGCTGCTGTTGGCACGCAGATCTTAACATCTCAGTGTAAACCAAGGAGTTACGAATCTTGCAGTACGAAGCGATTTGCGACCACATCTGCGCTGACATCGCCACGGTATTGTTCGAGATGAAGCCGGCGACGCGGTTCGCCGCGTATGCCGCGGCGCGCGCGACGCGAGATATCGCGGACGCGTTTCACCACGCGGCGGGCGACCCCGCGAGCTCGCGCTGGCGCGAGGCGATGGGCAGCCTCGAACGATTCCTCGACTACTCCACGCGGTCGCCGAACGTCCTGAACTCCGCGCCGCTGCGCGAACTCCGCGCGCTCGTCACGGAAAACTCGGACCTTCTCGCCGCAGCGTAGAAGTCCAACGGGTTCCGCGGCCTAGCGTTTTCGATGCGGCCGCAGGGGCGTGACCTTGGACCTCTCGTCCGTATCGCCCGGCGGCTTCAAAGATCCGTGAGCGGCCGCATAATAGCTGTCGCGCAGGTTACCGAGTTGGAGATCGCGAGCGATGGGCGTACCGTCGCCGAGATAGATCGTGGCGCCTTTCGCCAGCAGGCGATACGCATCGAGCCGCGCGTTCTTCCAATCCGACACCTTCCATCGTTGCGGCGCCATCTCGGAAAAATCGTAGCGGCGGCAGCGAGAGTCGTTTCTCGAAGAGCTCGAGCTCTACGCGGAATCCTTCGCGATCGAGAATCGCCTTTTCAACCTGTGCTTTGCTGGCCACTCGGCGCCTATTCGGGCACGGTCGGGCGCTCCCCCAGTGTAGCTCGACGCGCTACGGAAGGGCTGGGCGAGGCGTCGCCCGGGAAACGGCGCGGCTTTAGCCGACCGCGCCCTCCATCTCCATCTTGACCAGCCGGTTGAGCTCGACCGCGTACTCCATGGGGAGCTCTTTGACGAAGAAGTCGAAGAAGCCGTTGACGATCATCGCGGTGGCGTCGGCCTCGGAAAGGCCGCGCGACATCGCGTAGAACAGCTGCTCCTCGCCGATCTTGCTGACGCTCGCCTCGTGCTCCACCGTCGAGCGCTGCTCGTGGATCTTCATCGTCGGCTTCGTGTCGCTCGACGACTCCTCGTCCATGATCAACGCGTCGCAGCGCACCCGCGTCTTCGCGCCGACCGCGCCCGCGTGTACCTCGACGAGCCCGCGGTAGGTCGTCTTGCCGCCGTGCGCGCTGACGCTCTTGTTGGTAACGACCGACGTCGTGCGCGGTGCGACGTGGATCACCTTGGCGCCCGCGTCTTGATGCTGGCCCTCGCCGGCGAACGCCATCGAGAGGACCTCGCCTCGCGCGCCCTCGCCCATCAGGTAGATCGAGGGATACTTCATCGTCAGGCGCGACCCGATGTTGCCGTCCACCCACTCGACCGTGGCGCCGGCGTGCGCGACCGCGCGCTTCGTCACCAGGTTGAAGATGTTGCGGTACCAGTTCTGGATCGTCGTGTACCGGATCGACGCGCCCTCGAGCGCCACCAGCTCGACGACCGCCGAGTGCAGCGACGAGGTCGAGAACTTCGGAGCCGTGCAGCCCTCGATGTAGTGCACCTTCGCGCCCTTGTCGGCGATGATCAGCGTGCGTTCGAACTGGCCCATGTTCTCCGCGTTGATGCGGAAGTAGGCCTGGAGCGGCATCTTCACCTCGACGCCCGGCGGCACGTAGATGAACGAACCGCCCGACCACACGGCCGAGTTCAGCGCTGCAAACTTGTTGTCGCCGGGCGGGATGATCGTCGCGAAATATTTGCGCACGATGTCCGGGTACTGCTTGACCGCAGTATCCATGTCGCAGAACAGCACGCCCTGCTCGTCGAGCGCCTTGCTCGTGCTGTGATAGACGACCTCGGACTCGTACTGCGCCGAAACGCCGGAGAGAAACTTGCGCTCGGCCTCGGGGATGCCGAGACGGTCGAACGTGCGCTTGATATCCTCGGGCACGTCGTCCCACGACCGCTCCGTCTGATCCGTGGACTTCACGAAATAGTGAATGTCGGCGAAGTCGATCTCGCTCAAGAGCTTCGTATCGCCCCACGACGGCATCGGTTTGGCGATGAATAGGTCGTACGCTTTGAGCCGGAACTCGCGCATCCAGGCCGGCTCGTCCTTCATGGCGCTGATCCGCGCGACGATCTCCGGGGTCAGCCCCTTATCGGATTTGAAGACGTAATTTTCCGGGTCATGGAACCCATGGCGGTACTCCTCGATGAGGTCCGATGGGGCGACGGGGGCTTGGAGTTTGACAGCCATAGCACAGATGAGCGTACCCCCCTCCAGGGACATAGTCAAGATAGTAAAGTAAGAGCTTCACTAACTCCTTGCGGTCCGCTCGGCCCATCAGCAGGCGAGCGGGTCGAGGGAAGGGCCGTGGATGGCGAGGCTCTAGAGGCAGGACGTACAGGGATTGCAGTAGCCGGCATACGCCATAACCATGATCTCGCAGAGGGCCGGAAGGGCCACTAAACCCCCGACTCTATAGCCGCTGCGCGTGCACCCGAGGCCATTCTCTATTTTCTGCGCCTTCGCTTGGGGCACTTAGCCAGCATCTAGGGAGCGTTCACCGCTCTGCAGGCCAGCTTTCAAGCCGACGATTTCAGGTTTCGGGCAGAGCACCGCTTGGCCACTGGTGTGCCAAACGAATGCCGACCGAATTACGCCTGCGGGAGGTTGCTCCTCCGCGGGCTCTTTACAGCGGGGGGTGCAGGGGGTATGATTGCCCCCTGTCCTTCAATATCCACAGGTTTGGAAGGGCTTCGGGTCCCGGGGCGGACCCACCGGTTCTGGGGAGGGCGCGCCCTTACGCGCCATCGCGGCAAGTCGCTCGCGCACCGCTCAAAAGCGCCGGCAAGAGCTCGCCGATAGGTCGGGGGAGGAGGCTGCACCGCAGTCGCCAGCCGACGAAGTCCGGAGGTGGGATTCCTCGAGGGTCAAGGAGACCTGGAAATTTGAAGGCACTGGGCAGGCACATCGTGTGCGAGCTCTCGGGCTGTCAGCCCGCGGCGCTTTCCGAGATTAACGGCATTGCAGCCATGATGATCGCGGCGGCGAAGGCCGCCCGCGCTACAATTATGGAGAGCGCTTTTCATCGTTTCGAGCCGCAGGGCGTTTCGGGTACCGTGATCCTGGCCGAGTCGCACCTCTCGATCCACACCTGGCCCGAGAAGGGCTACGCCGCTATGGACTTTTACACGTGCGGCGACCACACCGACCCCTGGCTTGCCTTCCAGTATGCCGTACAGGCTTTGCGCGCGAGGAGCGTGCTCGCCACCGAACTCAAGCGCGGAATCGAAAAAAGCGACGGGGAGTTCACGCACGTTTTAAGTCGCAATCACGACTTGCGCGTGCTGAGCGCGTAGCGGTCGGTTCTTTAACCGGCATCATCAGCAATTATCACCTTATTACGGCAGGCTCGCTGCGCTCGCGAGTCCAATTCTGCGTTTCAAGTCTCTGCTTTCTCGAGTGAGGTCAAAAACGAACTCCATGCGTCTCTCTCTGTTTCGCTCCGGCGTGATTTGTGCGGCGAGTGCACTCGCGCTGGCAGCCTGCGCCGGGCACGGCATCGTTCCGACGTCGCAAGCTCCGCTCGGCCCGTCGAACGGCGTCGACACACTATCGCAAGATGACCTTTTGTCGCCCGATGTCACGTCGTGCGCGACGAAACCCCCGCAAGGGGAGTGGGTGATGAAGGGCGCTTGCACCAAGATCAGTCTCAAACCCACGGGGGCGAATTTCTCGCTCGCCAAGTATATGGATCTCACGGTCACGGGCAGCATCGGCGCGAATAGTCTCAAGAAGCCCGCCACCGTGTACGTTGCCGATGCGACCGACAAAGGCGACATCGAAACCTGGAAGGGTGCCGCGTTTCCGAAGTACGTTGCCAAGGGAACCACGATCGCGTATGCCGGGGCAATCAACCAGGGCAGCGTTCCGATCATTCCGAAGGTCGAGAGGAACAAGCCGGTCCTCGAGTACGTGATCACCGACTCGAAGGGTTTGCCGGGCAAGGAGTGCAGCGAAGCCGTGCTGACGTTCTCCAAAGGCAAGCCTTTGTGGAAGCCGCTGCCGATCACAGGTCCCGTGAAAGGCAAGACCGTCACGCTCGCGCAGTATACCGTGCCGCGCGGTTTCGAACTTCCGCCGAAGGGCAAGAGCGGCCTGGTGCCGCTGTACTTCGCGGTCAACTGCTTCCAATAGGCTAGGCGTTACTGCGTTGTCATCCTTGACAGGCCCAGGATGACATTGAGAGGATGATACCGGGGCCCCGCCGGACACGGCGGGGTTCTTCGTTCGCGGCGCCAATCTAGGCCGCACATGCCGAAGACGCAGCATTGGCAATGGTACGTCGAGGAGTTCGCGCCGACCGAGCAGCACCATCACGCGCTCGACGAGCTTTTGTTTTCCGGCCGTTCCCAATTCCAACAGGTCGCCGTCGTACGCTCGCCCGTCTTCGGCAAGATGCTCGTAATCGACGGCGACACGCAGAGCTCGCAGGCGGACGAGCGGATCTACCATGAAGCGCTCGTGCATCCGGCGCTCGCGGCGGCGCCTGATCGCAGCGAGGTGCTGATTCTCGGCGGCGGAGAAGGCGCGACGCTGCGCGAGGTTTTGCGCTGCCCCGACGTGATGCGCTGTACGATGGTCGACATTGACGCGATGGTCGTCGACCTCTCGAAGAAGTATCTCGACGAGTGGTCCGCCGGCGCGTTCGACGATCCGCGCGCGCGGGTGATCGTCGGGGACGCACTGGACTTCATGCGCTCGAACGACGGACCGCTATGGCACGATCGTATCGGACCTCACCGAGCCGCTGGAGGACTCGCCGAGCAATCCGCTCTTCAACGACGACGTGTTCGCGCTGATCAAGTCGCGGCTGCTCGAAGGCGGCGTCTACGCGCTCCAGGCGAGCACCGCGGCCGTGCACAACGCCGGTCTGCACTGCAAGATGGCCCGTACCCTGCGCCGGCACTACGCGCACGTCGTCTCCTTCGCGACCCACGTACCAGCGTTCGACACGCAGTGGGCCTTCCTCGCGTGCAGCGATCGTGTCGATCTCTCCGAGCTGGACGCAGCGATATCGATGCCTACTGCGCGCGCCTTCGCGGCGACAACTTCTTTTACGACTCCGTCACGCACCGGCGGCTCTTCGCGCTCCCGCTCTACCTCCGGCGCATGCTGGCCGCAGGCGGGGATACGTTTTAGCCGTCCGGAAACCCCGCTTATTATGGCCATCGACTATTCGCGCGCCCCGCACGCCTGGGAGAAGGAGAAGAGCAACTTCGTCGCCCTGCTCGACCTGAAGCTCGAAGAGGTGGAGCGCGGCCGTGCGGTGATGCGCATGCCGTATCGTTCCGAGATCACCAACGGAACCGGCGCCGTCCACGGCGGCGCCATCGTCAGCCTCTGCGACACCGTGTTCTACGTGGCGCTCGCTTCGATCTACGGCCGCGAGCAAGACACCACGACCGTCGCGCTGCAGTGCAACTTTCTCGCGCCCGCCGGGCCGCCGCACGACCTCGTCGCTGAGGCGCGCGTGCTGCGCGCCGGCCGGCGCATCTGCTATGGAGAGGTCTACGTGCGCAGCGGCGACAAGATCGTCGCGCACTCGACGCTCAACTTCCTCAATACCTATCCCGAAGAGAAACCTCGTCCTTCGACGAAGCCTGTGCTGAACGAAGTCGAAGCGCTCCGGACAGGCTCCGAAACGGCCTGATGCGTCGCACTTCGCTTTACGACGAGCACGTGCGTGCCGGCGCGCGTCTCGTTCCCTATGCCGGCTTTGAGATGCCCGTGCAGTACGCGGGCATCTTGAAGGAACACGACGCGGTGCGGCAGCGCGCGGGTCTCTTCGACCTCTCGCACATGGGCCAGTTCTACCTTACCGGCGATCGCGTCGCCGAGTGGGCCGACACGCTCACGATCAACGCCGTCGCCACGATGAAGCCGCTCCAGGCGCGCTACAACGTCTTTTGCAACGAGGCGGGCGGCGCGCACGACGACACGATCTTCTACCGCCTCGACGGACGCTGGCTGCTCGTCGTCAACGCGGCGAACGCGGACAAGATGTGGGCGCACCTCAACGCACATGGGGGCTCCGGCGTGGAGTTGCGCAACGAGCACGGGCAGCGCGCGCTGATCGCGATCCAAGGGCCGCGCTCGGTCGAGCTGCTGCAGCCGCACGTCGACGTCGATCTCGCGTCGCTGCGCTACTATTTCGCAGCCGAGGGCCATGCCCGCGGCGTTCCCGCGGTGATCGCGCGCACCGGCTATACGGGCGAGGACGGCTTCGAGCTTTTCGTCGACGGCGAATCGGCGCCGCGGCTCTGGCGCGAGCTGCTGGAGGCCGGCGCACGGCAGGGCCTGGAGCCCTGCGGGCTCGGCGCGCGCGACGTCCTGCGCCTCGAGGCTGGGATGCCGCTCTACGGCCACGAGCTCACCGAGGAGATCACGCCCGTCCAAGCCGGTTTGAGCTGGGCGCTCAAGCTGAACAAGCCCGACTTTCTGGGCAAGGCCGCACTCGCGGCCCAGCGCGAACGCGACGAGTACTCGCGCATCGTCGGTATCGTCATGGAAGGGCGCGCGCCGGCGAGGGAGGGATATCCGGTGCTGCTCGACGGGCGGCAGGTCGGCGAGGTTCGCAGCGGCTCGATCGCGCCGTCGGTTGGAAACAAGAACATCGCGACGGCGCTCGTCGCGCCGGAGGTCGCAACCGACGGCACCGAGCTCGTCGTTACGATTCGGGGCACGTCGCACGCGGCGCGCGTCGTGCCGTTGCCGTTTTACAAGCGCGCGAAATAGCGAAAAAAGGGGAGTACCTAGTGGCGCAGCCGGAAGATCTGCTGTATAGCAAGGAACACGAATGGGTCAAACTCGACGGCGACTCGGCAACGATCGGCATCACCGATTACGCGCAGAACGCGCTGGGCGACATCGTCTACGTCGAGCTCCCGAAGGTCGGCGCCGCGATCGAGCAGTTCGCGCCCGTCGGCGTGATCGAGTCGGTCAAGGCCGTCTCGGACCTGTTCACGCCTCTCTCCGGCGAAGTGCTCGCGATCAACGGCGCGCTCGAAAACGATCCCGCCGCCGTCAACCGCGATCCGTACGGCAGCGGATGGCTGCTCAAGGTCCGCGTCATTGACCCGAACGAGGCCAAGACGCTGCTGCCGCCCGCGGAATACGACAAGATCGTCACGGAGTAGCCCGCGTGTACGCACCGCACACCGAAACCGACATCCAGAGCATGCTGCAGGCGGTCGGCGTCGATTCGCTCGACGATCTCCTGCGCGTTCCCGACGCGATTGCGCTGAAGGAGAAGCTCGACGTCGTTCCGGCGCTCCCCGAGTACCTGATCGCGCGCCGCTTCGACTTGCTCGCGCAGCGCAACACGGCCATAGAGTATCGCTCGTTCCTCGGCGGGGGTGCCTATCACCACTACGCGCCGCCCGCCATCGCGGCGCTGGCGATGCGCGGCGAGTTCCTCACCGCCTACACGCCGTACCAAGCGGAGGTCTCACAGGGCTATCTGCAGGCGATCTACGAGTGGCAGACCTACATCTGTTTGCTCACCGGGATGGAGATCGCCAACGCGTCGGTCTACGACGGCGCCACTGCATTGGCGGAGGCCGCGATCATGGCACACGGCGCGACGAATCGACACAAGGTGCTGGTGTCGCGCGCGATCCACCCGAACTACCGCGCGGTGCTCAGGACGTATTGCGAGGGCCTGGACATCGCCATCGACGAGATTCCGCTCACGGACTCGGGCACGACGGATTTCGCATGCGCTGACGAATGCGGATCTCGCGTCGTACGCCGCCGTCGTCGTGCAGTCGCCGAACTTCTTCGGCTGCGTGGACGCGTTGTCGCCCGACGCCGCGTCGGCGGTTGCGCGCGAGCGGCGCGGTGCCGATCGCCGTCGTCGCCGAGGCGCTCTCGCTCGCGGCGCTCGCGCCGCCGGCTTCCTGGGGCGCGCAGATCGTCGCCGGCGAGGCGCAGAGCTTCGGCGTGCCGATCGCCTACGGCGGTCCCTACGCGGGTTTCATCGCGTCGACCAAAGAGCATATGCGGCGCATTCCCGGACGCCTGGCCGGAAAGACGGTCGATAGCGCCGGACGCACCGCTTACGTGCTGACGCTGCAGGCGCGCGAGCAGCACATCCGGCGTGAGCGCGCCACCTCGAACATCTGCACGAACCAGGCCCACTGCGCGCTGATCGCGACGATCTATCTCGCGCTGCTGGGCGCGTCCGGATTGCGTGACGCCGCGTCGCTCAACCTCGCGCGCTCGCGCGAGCTGGCGAGCGCCGTCGCGAACGTGCCTGGCATACGCCTGCCGTACGACGCGCCGTTTTTCAACGAGTTCGTCGCCGATGTCGGGCGCCCGGCGGCGACCGTGCTAGCCGAGCTGCAGGATCGCGGCATCCTCGGTGGCATCGAACTCGGACGCTTCTATCCCGAGCTCGCTAACTGCGTCCTGATGACGGCGACCGAGCTGACGACGAGCGGCGACATCGACGCTCTCGCGGCTGCGCTCAAGGAGGTGCTACGTGAGCACGCCGCCGTCTGATACGCGCAAGCGGGGCATCCCGCTGATCTTCGAGCTCGGCCGGCCCGGACGCGCCAACAAATATTTCGAGGATGGGAAGCCGCTCGACGCGTTCCTGCCCGCGTCCGTGCTGCGTGAAGCGCTGCCACTCCCAGACAACAGCGAACTCGACGTCGTGCGCCACTACACGCAGCTCTCGCAGCGCACGTTCGGCATCGATCTCGGATTCTATCCGCTCGGCTCCTGCACGATGAAGTACAACCCACGCGTCAACGACGCGCATCGCGGCGCGCCCTGAGTTCGCACAGCTGCACCCGTACGCGCCCGACGAGCTCGCGCAGGGTGCGCTCGCGGTGCTGTACGAGCTGGAGCGCTCGCTGAGCTCGCTGTTCGGGATGGCGGCGTTCTCGCTCAATCCCTCGGCCGGCGCGCACGCGGAGCTCGGCGCGCTATTGATCGCGAAAAAATACTTCAAGGATCGGGGCGAGACTCAACGCGACAAGGTGATCGTGCCGGACACCGCGCACGGCACGAACCCCGCGTCGGCCGCGATGTGCGGGTTCAAGGTGATTTCGTTGCCGAGCGATCCGCGCGGTCGCGTCGGCGTCGAAGAGATCCGCAAGGTGCTGGGCCCGGATACGGCCGTCTGCATGATGACCAATCCGAACACGCTCGGTCTCTTCGAGGACGCGATCGCCGAAATCGCGGCCGCCGTCCACAGCGCAGGCGGGCTGATGTACTACGACGGCGCGAACGCCAACGCCATCATGGGATACACGCGCCCCGGCGACATGGGCTTCGATCTCATGCATCTCAATACGCACAAGACGTTCACCATTCCGCACGGCGGCGGCGGCGCCGGTCACGGCCCCCTCGGCGTGGCCGCGCACCTCGCCGAGTATCTCCCGACGCCCGTCGTCACGAGCGACGGCTCGACCTTTCGGCTCGATTTCGACCGCCCGAAGTCGATCGGTCCGATGCGTTCCTTTTGGTCGAACTTCGCTCACGCGGTGCGGGCGCTCGCGTACCTGTACGCCAACGGCGCAGAAGGCCTCAAGCGGGTGTCGCAGCTGGCCGTTCTCAACGCGAACTACCTGCGCGTGAAGATCGCCGAGTTTCTCGAGACTCCGTACGCCGAGGCGTGCCGCCACGAGTTCGTCGCGTCCGCCCAGGCGCTCAAACGCGAGCACGGCGTGCGCGCGCTCGATCTCGCCAAGGCGCTGCTCGACCACGGTTACATGGCGCCGACAATCTACTTTCCGTTGATCGTGCCGGAATGCTTGATGATCGAGCCGACGGAGACGGAATCGAAAGAGACTCTCGACGCGTTCGTCGCGACACTACGCACGATCGTCGAGACCGCTAAGCGCGATCCCGAAGAGCTCTTCGCGGCGCCGGTGAACACGGTGGTTGGCCGCGTCGACGAGACGCGCGCCGCGCGACAGCCCGATTTGCGCTGGTATCCCGCGGCCGAAGGAGCCTAAACCGGCTTGGAGAAAAGATGACCTGAGTCATCTTTGCTGCTGCTACTCTCGCGATCGCTACCTAGGGGACCCGGGCGGCAGATGGCTCCGACTCGGGGGTCGCCTTTTTCTGCGAGCCGGCGGGAGGGAAGCCCGTCGTTCGGAAAAAGGTGACTCCAGTTATTAAACTAACGTATTTCTTTTTGCGAGGTATCGAGTGCTGAGGCAGCTCGTTGACGATTTGCGGTCTCGGCCGCCTTCCGGCAGGACCTCGTCAGAGGTCGGCCGGCTGCTGCAGCAGGCAAGCGTGCGATGGGCGGACAGCCTGCGGCTGATCCAGCGGCGTGCCGCTTATACGCGGACGTGCGCCTATCGCGACGACGGCTTCGAGGTTCTTCTGCTCAACTGGGCGCCAGGGGCGGCCTCGGCGATTCACGACCACGGCGACCAGGACTGCTGGATGCTGGTGCTGTCCGGAAGCCTGCAGGTTGACGACTACGTACGGCTCGATCCTGGAACCGAGCGCGGCTACGCGCAGATCCAGGCGCAATCGTCGTGCATCCTGGAAGCCGGAGGGCTCGACACGCGCGCCGGCCGCTTCGATTTGCATCGCGTCTCCGCCCCCGGTGTTCCCACGGTGTCGCTCCACGTCTACTCCGGTCCCCTGCGCGAGTATCTAATCTATGACGAGCTCGCGCGGCGCTGCGAGGCCGCCTTCGGAAGATACGACGACGTCATCTCGCCGTACGCCACGTTACGCGGGCGATGATCGATCTCGACGTCGCGATTATCGGCGGAGGTTTCAGCGGCTGCGCCGTCGCGGCACAGCTTGCGCGCCATGCTCCCGACGGTTTTTCGGTGCGTATCTTCGAGCCCGGCGAGCTCGGGCGCGGCGCCGCGTACGGCACGCGGCACTCCGAGCATCTCTTGAACACTCGCGCTGCGGCGATGAGCCTCTTCCCGGACGATCCCGATCATTTCGTGCGCTGGCTGGGATCGCGCGCAGACAGTGCGGCCTTCGTCTCTCGCAGGCTCTACGGCGACTACGTCGCGGAGATTGCCGCACGCGCGCTCGAGCGTCCACACTTCCGGCTCGTCAACGGCCGCGTAACCTCGGTGCGCAGGAGCGACCGCGGCTTCATCGTCGAGTCCGCGGTGGGTACGCGAATCGAGTCTCGCGCCGTAGTCCTGGCGACGGGTAACGCGCTTCCGGCGGACCGGTTTCTACCGCCGGGCGTCACGCAGCACTCGGGTTACGTTGCAGATCCGTGGCGCCACGATTATCGCAGCATCGGAGGGCACGTGCTGCTTATCGGTTCGGGCCTGACGGCTCTCGACGTGCTCGTCGCGCTGCGCGCGAGCGGCCATCGCGGTACCGTCCACGTCGTCTCCCGCCACGGGCGCTACCCGGCGGTGCATGCGGACGTCGCGGCGTACGACGTCATCCCCGCGCTCGACGCGCATGACGCGCGAACGCTGCTGCGCGGCCTGCGCCGGCACGTCGCGGACGCGCAGCAACGCGGATTCGATTGGCGCAGCGTCATCGACGCCATTCGTCCGGAGTCGGAATCGCTCTGGCGGCGCCTGTCGCCGCTCGAGCGGCGGCGGTTCGAGCGTCACCTCCGCACGCACTGGGAGCGCCATCGGCATCGCGCGCCGCAGCAGGTCGACGCGGTGCGCCACGCGTACGCGCGGTCCGGCAAGGCGTTCACCTATGCGGGCCGTCTCACCGCACTACGCGGCGGCGAGGCAGAGATCACCCTCGATGGCGGCGCAACCGTCTCGTTGCATCCCGATTGGATCGTCAACTGCTCGGGCGTCGGCGGCGTGCACGCCATGGCGCGCGATCCGCTGATCGCCGGCATGCTAGCCGACGGCATCGTCTCGGCGGGAGCCCGCGGCGTCGGTCTGCGAACGACGTTCGATCTCGCGGCGGTCGGCGCGTCCGGTGCGCCAGTCGACGGGCTTTGGATCGTGGGGCCGCCGGTGCGCGGTTCGCGCTTCGAAGCGACCGCCGTGCCCGAGCTCCGCGGCATGGCGGCGAGCGCCGCCTTTGAAGTCCTCCGGGCGGCTAGGGGCCAGGCAAAATTGGCGTAAAAAAGGCGCTCCCTGCCCGCAGCCGCTTCTTGGGCCGGGTAGTTATAATGAATGTAACAGGGGGCTCGCAAGTGGCCCCCTTCCCCATCCAGACACGGAGCGCCATGCGAATCAAGTACGAGGTGTCGGCGGGCGGGCTGCTGCTGCGTCGCCGTGATTCGACCTACGATGCGCTACTGATCGGGCGCGGCGAACCGCCGCGGATCTGGACGCTGCCCAAGGGACATGTGGAACACCGAGAGTCGACCGAGCAAGCGGCGCTTCGAGAGGTCCACGAGGAGACGGGCTGCTGGGGAGAGATCGTCACGCGGCTCAGCGAGATCGCCTACTGGTTTTACGTGGGCAAGGCCAAACACCGGAAGTCGGTCACGTTCTTCCTGATGCGTTACCTGTCGGGCGATCCGGCGAACCACGATCACGAGGTCGACGACGCGCGCTGGTTCGACGTGGCGCATGCTCGCAAGTCCCTCAAGTACGTGAACGAAAAACGCCTGATCGACCTCGCCATGGAATTCTTAGCGGAAAACCCCGACGCGATGGGCGAGCCGGCAATCGCGGCGCAAACCTCACTCTCGTCGTAAGTTGTCGAGCGAAACGGTCAACGACGCCGCGTTTTGCGTGCGGCTCGACGCGTTCGACGGTCCGCTGGATCTGCTGCTGAGTCTCATCAAGGAGCAGCAGCTCGACGTCGCCACGGTGCCGCTCGCCAGCGTGGCGGAGCAGTATCTCGCGTACGTGCGCACGATGCAGGCGCTCGATTTCGAGATTGCCGCGGAGTATCTCGTGATCGCCGCGACGCTCGTCTTCTTGAAGTCGAAGGCGCTCCTGCCACCGATCCCGCAAGAGTTCGAAGAGGAGCCTGGCGAGACGCCGGAAGAGGTCGAGGAACGGCTGCGCCGGCGACTGATCGCGTACTCGAAGTATCGCGAGTTCGGAGAGGAGCTGCGCGAGCGCCAGGCGGAGGCGGGATCGTACTTCTATCGAGAGTCCGGCGATCCGGCCGGCGAGGTCGTGCAGCGCTACGACATCAATCCGGAGAAGCTCAAGCGCGCTTTCATCGCGATGCTGACTCAGGCGCGGCCGGAGAAGCGTTCGATCGCGCGCGAGCGCATCTCGCTGCTCGCCTCCATGGACTACATCATGCGCCGCATAAAGGAAGGCGGCGAGGTGTACTTCTCCCAGCTGTGCAACGAGCTCGGCATGACGCGCGATGTCGTGGTCGTCACGTTCCTGGCGATCTTGGAGCTCGTTCGGCGGCGGCGCATCCGCTTCGAGCAGCCCGAGGCGTTCGACGACATTCGGCTCTGGGCGAAGGCGGCGTGACGGAGCTCGACGACGTCATAAGCCGCCTGCAACGCCCGATCGAGGCGCTGCTCTTCGTCGCGAGCGAGGCGCTGTCGATTCAGGAGCTCGCCAAGCTGCTGCGCGCGGAAGAGCACGAGATCGCCGCCGTATTGCAGCGCATCGAGGGGGACTACGCGGATCGCGGCATCGTGCTGCGCGAGATCGCCGGAGGCTATCGCTTCGCCACCTCGCCGCTCGCGCGCGATGCCATCGAGGCCTACCTGCTGCCGCCGAAGACGAGCCTCTCGACGCCGGCGCTGGAAGCGCTCGCCATCGTGGCGCATCTTCAACCGGTCACGCGCAGCGAGATCGAAGCGATCCGCGGCGTCAACTCCGACAGCGTCGTGAACACGCTGGTCGATCGCGGCCTGATCGAAGAGGCGGGCCGCAAGGACGTCGTCGGACGGCCGATGCTGTACGCGACGACGCCCTTCTTCCTGGAATCGTTCGGATTACGCTCGTTGGACGATCTGCCGGCGCTGGAGCTGGAGCCCGGACAGCCACTCGAGTTCAGCCTCGAAAGCGTCAAAGTCTCGTAGGGGAGAGGTTCCCTGATGAAGATCGGCCTGCACGTGCACGTCGCGGGCGGCTACGTAAAGGCGGTCGAGCACGCGAAAGCCGTGGGTTGCGGCGCGATGCAAGTGTTCGCAACGAATCCACGCGGCTATCGTCCGGCAGTGATCGACCGCAGCGCCTTGTACAGATTCGCGCAGCTGCGCCATGACGCCGGCATCGAGACGTGCGCGATCCACACGGCGTATCTCATCAACCTCGCGAGCGCCGATCCGAAGATCGCCCAAGGCTCGCTACGGCTCTTGGAGCACGATCTCGCCGTCGCGGCCGCGGGCGGGATGCGGTTCGTTAACACGCATCTCGGCTCGTACGGCACGCGCGACCGCAGCGAAGGGTTCGACGCGACGTGCCGTGCGCTCGAGGCGGCGCTGAGCGCGATCGAGCCGGGCGTCTTCCTTGTGCTGGAAAACTCCGCCGGCGCGGGTCAGTTAATGGGCGGTACGCTCGAGGAGCTCGGCGCGCTCTCGCGGAGCCTGCAGCATCCTCAGCTCGGGTTTTGCATCGACACGGCGCACGCGTGGGCTTCGGGCTACGAGATCAACTCGGCGCACGGCGTGGATCGCTTCGTCGAGGAGGCCGAACGGCAGATCGGCGTCGGGCGGATCGTGATGTTCCATTTCAACGACACGCAAGTGCCGCTCGGCGCGAGTCGTGACCGGCACTGGCACATCGGTGAAGGCAACATCGGGTTCGAAGGCTTCCGGGCGCTGCTGGCTCACCGGGAGCTGCGCGACAAGACGGCGATTTTGGAGACGCCCGGAACCGACGAGGACGATCTGCGTAACATGCAGACCATCCTCGCGATTGCGAAGGGAGCTACATGACCCGCAGGTGCGGGAGACGCTGGTTGGACTCTACGAACAGGGCGGAGTCGGCGCGCTGGATCTTCAGGCGCAGCTCGACGTCGCTGATGTCCGAGACGAACGGGGCGGTGCGGATTGGATCGCGGAACATTGTTTGAGACCTCTTGACGAACGGGTAACCTCCAATCATTATATAAGGGTGACAGTAACTTGTCAAGCAGTTTTGACGGTGACTACGCCGTCGCCGACCCGGGCTCCGTGATCGCGGTCGCCGACCTGGCGCCCGGGGCGCTCGAGCTGGTCCGGCGCTTCGTCAATACTGCGGATTTGCCCAGTGGCCCGGACGAGCTGGATTCGCTCGAAAAAGCTCGGGCGTGGTGTCTCAGCTACGGATTGGCGCCGCCCAGAGACGCTACGCACCTCCGGCTCCTGCGCGACTTCCGCGAGGCGTTGCGCGATCTGCTCTTCGCCAATAACGGCGAGGGCGACGCCCCAAGCGCCTGGGAGCATCTGCGGCCGTTCCTCGCGAGCACTCGCCTCAGCCTCGCCGTTAGCCCAGCGCGGGGCCTCGAGTTGTCGCCCGAAGACAAGGGGCCGATCGCCTCGCTGCTGGCTACCGTCTACGAGTCGCAGCTGCTCGGGACGTGGTCGCGCCTGCGCGCCTGCCGGAAGCCTTCCTGCCGTTTCGCGTATTACGATCGCACGAAAAACGCGTCGCGCGCGTGGTGCAGCATGGCGACGTGTGGCAATCAAGCCAAAGCGCAACGCCGCCGCCAGCGTGAACGCCAACAATAACTTCGTCGGTCACTTCGACGTCGATGCGTTCTACGCGAGCGTCGCCGTGCGCGACAATCCGGAACTGCGCGGCAAGCCCGTCGCGGTCGCCGGCAGCAGCCGCCGAGCCGTCGTGTTGACGGCGTCGTACGAGGCGCGACCGTACGGCGTGCGGTCCGCGGTCCCGCTCTACAAGGCACGTATGGCGTGTCCGGACCTAATCGTCGTGGCACCCGATATGCAGAAGTATCGGACGATATCGCGCGAGATCTTCGAGATCTTCGCGGATGGCGGCCGCACTGTCGAGGGCCTCTCGATGGACGAGGCTTTCGTCACGATCGACGCCGCGACGCTGGACGACGCGCGCGCGTGCGCTGCGCAGATCCGCGCCGACGTCTTCGCACGGACACTGCTCACGGTCAGTGCGGGCGTGGCGACGGGAAAGATGATCGCGAAGATCGCGTCGGATGCGTGCAAGCCCGACGGGCTGCTCGCGGTTCCTCCAGGCGAGGAGGCCGCGTTCCTCGCGCCGCTGCCCGTCGGACGGCTATGGGGAATCGGACCGAAGATGCAGGTTCGGCTCAGCGTGTTCGGCATCACGACGATCGGCGAGCTTGCCGCTCTCGACGAAGCGCGCATGCGCGAAATATTCGGATCGTGGTGGCGCGAGGTGCGCGAGCTCGCGCACGGCATCGATCGCCGCCCGGTGGAGTCGGAGCGTGAAACGAAGTCGATCTCGACAGAAGAGACGTTCGAGTACGACGTGCGCGACGAGCGCCGGCTCATCGACGTGCTGCGCGTGCAGGCGTGCGAGCTCGCCGAAGCGCTCGAACGCGCGCACACGGTCTGCGCGACAGTCGGCGTGAAGGTCCGGCGCGCGGATTTCACCATCGTGGGCCGCCAGGCGCACCTGACCGAGCCGACTCGTGAAGCGCGCCGCATCTTTCGCACCGCCGTGCACTGCCTGCGCCGTGCGGGCCTCGAGGGGGCGCCGGTGCGCCTGCTCGGGACGCGCGTCGCGTCGCTCACCGGCGGCGACGCGCTGCAGACGAGTCTGTTCTAAGATGGAGTGCGACGCCCTTACCGCTCGAGCACCTGAACGTTATTGTCGTTATCGTCGTTGAAGTAGACCTTCGCGTCCGTCGCGCTCTTGCCGGTCGCGACGAGCCCGAACAGCGCTCCGGCGGCGCCCTTGTCGACGTTGCGCACGTCGAGCACCTTGCCCGCTGCGGACAGCTCGATCAAGAGGTTCTTGCCGGTGGAATCGAGCGTGTTGCCCACCACGAGGTTGCCGTTCGGCAGCAATGCGGTGCTGATCGGGCCGTTGAGAGGAGCCCCTGCAAAGAGCACCCGCGCGTCCTTGGCCGACGGTCCGCTGAACTTCATGCCGTCGCCGCTTGCCTTGATGCCGCCCTTCGGAATCTTCGTGACGTTTTTGAAGGCTACGACCGTGTTGTTCATGCCGTCCGCGAAGTAAAGCGCGTCAACGTTGGGATCGTACGCGAGGCCCGACGGAGCCAACGCGGTTCCCGGTTTCCCGCGATTGACGGGAAATCCGGTGGCGATCACGTCATAGGTAAACTTCGAACCCAGGTTGATGCGCACGACGGTCCCGGTGTGTGCGTTGGTCTCGTAGAACGCGGGCGCACCCTTCTTGGGCGCGGCGAAGACCTGGCCCCACGGCTGTGCGAACGGCTTCCCGGAGATGTTGGTGATCAGCTTGCCCGTTGCGCCGAGCTCCGGGTTGTCGTTCGCGACCATCGAGGAGGCCCAGATCGTGTCGTCGCTGCCCAGCGCGAGTGCGTCGCAGCCGAGCAGCGTCTTGTCCGAAGAGACGTGCAGCGGCTTCGACCCCGTCACCGGATGAAGGGCGACGATGGACCGTCCCGTGCCCTGCACGTTGGACTTCGCGTTGAAATTGCAGACGACCAAATCGCCCGCGGTAAACTTTCCAGACGTGATCGGCGCGACTGTCAACCCGTAGGGATTCTGCGCGCCGTTCGCCGGATCGACGGTCGAGCCGATGACGACCTGCTTGCGCAGCTGCTTCAGGATGGAAACGTCTGCCGCGAGGGCGGACGCGCCGCGATCCTGTGCGAGCGTCGGCGGTGCCGCGGGCAACGCGCCCGTCATGCCCCCTCCGTTCCGGCTGCAGCCGCTCGCGATCAACGTCGTAGTAAGTGTCGTTACGAATACATGCGTGAGTTTCATTCGACGCACGTTAGCGCCGCGAGGTGAAGAATCTCTGAAACTAATAGTTCTGAACTGCGTTCAAACGTGATCCGTCGCCCAGACGAAATCCGAGCTTACATTTCGTGAAAGCGTGTCGATCAGACGCCTGCCGTCACTGCCGAGGGGAGCCATCATGAGCGTCGCGCCGTTGCGCTTGCGCGTCGTGCCCTTCGGCAAGACTTGACGCGCGCCGTCGGGCGGAAGCCATCCCGCGACGCGCCGTAGGTCGCCGGCCGCGGCCCGCAGCAGCGCGGGGACGATCTGCGCCGCGGCGTCGTCGGAGAAACCGAACTCGTCGAAGACGTAGGCGTCACGCTCGGGCACGCGCGCGCCGAGCACGTACGCGCACACGCCGCGGCCGCGCCGCACCGCGAGGTTCGTCGCGTGGCCCAGGCGGTGTTCGGAGCCGTGGCCGATGCGCGTCGCGATCCATCGCCAGGTCGCGTCGTCGCGTACGAAGGCGCTGCCGCGACGCAGGTCGGAGCGCTCGAAGCAGCGGCGCACCGCCGCGGTATCGGTGCGCGCGAGCGAAGCGATCTGCAGGCGATTGCAGGGCAGCGCGTCGGCCCGCAGCGTCAGGTCGCGCGAGGGCAACGCGCGAAACCCTACGGCCGCGTAGAACTGCGGCCGGATGTCCGAGAAGAGATAGGCCAGGTCGTAGCCGTCGCTCCGCGCGGCGTCGAGCGCGGCAGCGAGCATGAAGCTCGCGTAGCCCCGTCCGCGCAGCTCACGGGGCGTAAATACCGCGCCGAACCCGATCGCGCGCAGGACCCGCGGTCCGTCGCGTAACGTGCGCTCGTAGCGCTTGAAAGACGCGACGAGACGACGGCCGTCGTAGAGGCCCACGGTGCGAAAATTGCGGCGGCCGTACGTACTCGCGGCGAGCTCTCGGGTCTGCGCGGCGTACTGTTCGAAGGTCCGGCGTCCCGCCCACAGTGGTGCCGTGAGCGGCAGCACCTCGCGCGCGTAGGCGTTGGTGGGAATCGTGCGCAGCTTCACTATCGGAGCTCTTCGAGAAGCTCCGGTGCGCTGACGCCGCGCGTCGGCGTGCCGGAGGCCGTGACCAGGACGCTGCCGCCGGCACGCCGCAGCGCATAGTTGAAGGCGCGGCGCTCGGCGTCGTTGTACCGTCGAGCCGCCTTGGCGGCAAACATGTAGTAGCTGAACTTGGCGGTCCGCGACGCTCGCGCGGCGCCCGCATTCTCCTTTGGGATAATACCGAGCCTCGGACTGAAGAGGAATGCCTCGGGCGAGTACCACAGCGGAAACGCGCCGGGACGAACGTTCGCCACGACGACGCGCTCGAAGTGCAGCCCGCGGGCGGCTTCGACGCTGCGCAGCTGTACCAGCTCCCGGCCGCCGATCGGCGGCGCGCAGGCTTCCAAATCAGTCTCCATTCGCTGCTGTGCGTAATGGAGAACGTCCTCGAGCGATGCACCGCGGTTGTGCTCGACGAACTCGTTCAATCGCGCCAGCAGACGGCGCAGAACCGTCTGTTGCGCGACGGCGCGAGCGGAGCCGGGCTCTCCCTCGCGCGCGAGACCTTCGCGCCAGACGGCGCGCGCGTACGTTTCGAACGTCTCCGAGTCGCGCCGTTCGACCCATCCCTCGCGCATGCGCCGAAATCGCTGGATGCGTTCTAGGGCGTCGGCGCTCAAGGCGTCGTCGCGCTCGCCGCGAAGCACGTTCCAACCGAGCCGCAGGTCGCGCCTAGGGTCCCATCGTCCGGGACGCAGCGTCGGCGCAGGCTCGTCTTCGAACGTAAAGAGCTGCCGCTGCGGGTCGGCCGGCTCGCCGCTTAGGATCGCGAGCGAGGCATCGGAGAGCCCGACGGCCGGACTCGATAGCGTGCGGAGCAGCCAGTCGTGACGGAACGGATCGTGTACGTTCCAGAGGAGTGCGAGCGCGTCGAGCACGCGCCGGTCCTCGAAGATGTTCGCATCGCCGGTGACGACGGCGGGCACGCCGCGGTCGAGTAGCGCGGCCTCGTAGATCTGCACGTTGCGCACGGAGCGGAAGAGCACCGCGATCCGGCTCGGCGCGATGCCGCCGGCCACCCACGCAGCGACACGGTCCGCGATCAGCCGAGCCTCGTCGACGGGCGTTGCGGTCCTGACGCATTCCGGTCTCGGCACGCCGTTGCGCGGCTGCAACTCGATGCGCGACGCGGCGCGCGCGAAGATTTGTTCCGGATGCGTCATGCGCACCGGCGAGATCGCCGATGCGGGGTCGCCGCAGAGCGTCACGCCCGACAGATCTTCGCCGAAGATCGCGGTCAGCAGTCCAAGCTGAGCGCTGGTTAGGTCTTGTGCCTCGTCGACGAACGCAACGCGGTGGCGCGCCCGCAGGGACGCGGCCAAGGCGGCATTCGAACGCACGCGCTGCGCCGCGGCAATCGCGGCGTCGCGTCCGGTCATCTCGCCGGTCGTCTCGATCAACTCCACGTACGCCTCGTAGAGACGCGCGAGGATCTTGGCCAGGTCGAGCTCGCGCCGGCGCTGGCGATCGAGTTCTTTTTCGTCCACTTCCAGGGAGTCGTAGTAGTTGCTCTTGGTCGCCGCGAGCAGCGACGGATCGGCGAAGTTCGGCGGCTTTGCGTGGAAGTTTGTCGCGCCGGTCCGCGCTGCCGCGAGAAATTCGGCCGGCGGCACCCCGGCATCGCGCAACCGTCGGATCAGCCGAAACGCCGACGCGAGAAAGCGCTCGGGCGAGCGCAAACCGGGCACCTCGGGATCCAGCTGGTTCTCCGCAAACTCCGGCCACTCCAGGGCGAAGAGCGGCGCGCAAGCGGTCGCGAACTGCAGCTCGGCGTCGACGTCGTCGACGAGCGTCACCTCTACGCCCTCGGCGGCGAGCAGCGACGCGGCGTATGCATCGAAGTCCCGCGTGGCATCGACGTACAGCGGATCGGCGTCGGGGAATTCGGCGCGCGCGCGCTCGAGGCGCTCGAGCAGCGCGGTGGTCTTACCGCTCGCCGGGCCCCCGACGATTGCGACGCATTGGGCGAGGCTCGTCTCGATCAACTTCCGAAGCGCCGGCCCTCCGGCGGCGGCCGGCGCGAGCACGCGGTCGCGTAATTACAGAAGGAGCACGCCGCGGGGTCCGTCGTCGGCTCGAAGTCGCGAACTTCGCCCGACGAAAGCCGATCGCTCAGCTCGATCATCCGGGCGCGCGAGCGCTGCAGTTCGTCGATGCCGATCGCGCCGCGCGCCGAGCGCTTATCGCGCGACGGCGACGGCGTCGGCGCTCGATCGGCGACGTCCAGGACGATCGGCCGCACGTCGAGCAACGCGTCCCGCAGCGGGATCAGAACCAGCTTTGTGACGCGATCGCCGGCGGCGGTGCGCGCCCAGTAATAAAACGGCAGCTGGAAGTCGCGAAAGCGGCGGACCTTTTCGCAGTACTCCGCCGCGCTCATCGCAATGCTGCCGGTCTTGTAGTCCACGACGCCGATCCCGCCGGACCGGTCGTCGCGGTCGAGCCGGTCGATGAAGCCCACGAACGCTCGCCCCTCGAGGTCCAGGTTGGCGGCGACTTCGCGGCCGAGCACCTCGAACGGCGCCTCCCGCTCCTGCACGAGCAGCCAGTCCACATAGCGCTGCGCCGTCCGCTGTGCGCGGCGCACCTGGAGTTCGAACTCCACCGCCGTCTCGAATCCGTCGCGGTTGCGCTCGAAGGCCCAGGTCACGCATTCGCGCACGCGCCGGCGCATCTGCGTCTCGTCGCGCTTCGTCGGCCGTGGGAAATCCGCGTGAAAGTCTTCGAGCGCGAGGTGCAGCGCGGTGCCGTATGCGGATGCCGCCGAGCCCGGATCTTCCACCGCCGCGCACGCGTAGCGGTAGAACCATTTGCGAGCACACTCGGCGTACACGTTGAGCGCCGAAGCGCTGAAGTGCCGGTGCCAGCCCTCCACGCCGGCCCGGAGCTCCGGCGGCCGCGCCTGCGCGAGCTCGATGTCGCCGCCGCCATGAGCGGCGTGGAGGTCGCCATGAGGAGAGGCCGGCGCGACGGGCGGCAGATCGAACGTCTGCGCGAACAACGCGCGCAGGCGCTCGGCTTCGACGTCATGCGGGATCGCGCGAACGCGGCGCGCGCGTTGGGCGAACCGCAGCACGTCGTCGCGCTCCACCGGCGGCAGCGCCAGCCTCCCGCCGTCGATCGCGTCGAGCAGCGCGCCGGTTCGCCGCGCGACCGTCGCATACGCGGCCGCGACGTCGTGACCAACGCCGGAATGCGGCGAACGAAGCAGGCGAAGCAGGGATTCCTCTCCGCCGGTACGATGCCACTCGACGGCATCCGCGACGAAGGAATGGTAAAACGTGGACTCGGGCGGCGCCACGATCTGAAGTTACAGGTTCCACCAGGCGCCCCTGCAGCCAACGTATAACCGCCTTCCGATGCGGCGCATCATCATCGGCGTGAGTGGTGCCAGTGGTAGCCTGTACGGTTACATGGTGCTGCAAGCGCTGCGCGCGATCGGCGGCATCGAGACGCATCTCGTGCTGACCGCGGCCGCTCGGAGGACGATCGAGCTCGAGACCGAGATGACCGCCGAAGATTTCGAGGGGCTCGCCGACGTCGCGCACCGCGACGACGACCTGGCCGCGGCGATCTCGAGCGGTTCTTTCCTCACCGACGGCATGCTGGTGATGCCGTGCTCGATGAAGAGCGCGAGCGCGATCGCCTATTCGATGAACTCGAACCTGCTCGTTCGCGCCGCCGACGTCTGTTTGAAGGAAAAACGCCGGCTCGTACTGGTGGTACGCGAGACGCCGCTGCATCTCGGACACCTGCGCACGCTCGCGCAGCTGGCGGAGATCGGCGCGGTCATACTGCCGCCCGTGCCGGCGATGTACGCCAACCCGCAGAGCGTGGACGACATCATAGCGCACACGGTCGGTAAGGCGCTCGACCAGTTCGGCATCGCCAACGAGCTCTTCAAGCGCTGGCGCTCACCGTAGACGAAGCCACCAGCCAGGCGGCGCCCGTAATCAGGAAGTTCAGCGCGAACTCCGACCAGTTCAAGTGCGCCTCCGGGTGCGCGATTAGACGCGGCACCCAGACCAACACGCCGAAGAGCGCGAGCATCAAAGTCAGCAGACGCAGCGCGAGGCGGGCCCGAACGTTGACGAGGATGGCGACCGCCGCGAGTGCGAACGCGACCGTGGTGAGGATCGCCCAAAACATCTGATTCGGCGGTATCCAAGTCGGAACCAAGTCGGACGTGACGCGAAGGTAGACGATCTGAGCCAGCGTGAACGAAATCACGCTCAATCCGAATCCGAGACGCGCGGCCCGTCCGAGCATTACCGCCCGGCCCGCAATCGCCGAAGTCGCCGCGTATACGGCGACCACCCCGCACAGCAGCGAGAACTGCTCGAAGAATCCATCATATTGTCCGAAGACGCGCGGCGCGGCGACGATGCCGGGAATGCATGCCAGCGAGAAGAGCGCATAGACGACGATCAGGACGATCGATGCGTAACGCGCGCCGCGCGGGAACACCAGCAAAATGCCACCGGCGATTTGGGCGACCATCAGAATGGCGCCGACGCTGTTGCCGGCCGGCAGTTTCCAGAAACTGCTCAGGCTCTGCCAGGTGTCGGGGTCGTGCCACATGAGCGCGATGACGCCGAACAGCACCGCCGATGCACCAAACAGGATCCGCGCGTACAAGGTCGCTTTCATGGCAAGCCAACGTTCCAGCGGAGCAAGCTGTGACCTACTGCCCGGCTTCCCGGACCAACCGTTCCGCAAGCGCCACGTCGCTGACGCGGTCGACGTTGACGGCGGTTTCGGGATAGGGGGAGACGAGCGCGCGCACCGGCGCGCCAAGGATCTTCGATGCCCGCGCTTCGGCTTCTGCGATGCGAAGCCGTCCGACGGCGAAGCGCGCGAGCATGTCCCACCCGAACAGCGACGCGAGCCGAAACGGATGCTTGCGTGCGGCGCCGAGCCGCTCGATGAAGCGCTCGAGCAGCGGCAGCGCACGCGGCTTGATACCGACGATGCCGCCGCCGCAGTAGGTACCGTCGCGCATACGCGCCCACGTGTGCGGCACGTTGGGAAATCGGCGCAAGTGTGCGTTCTTTTCTACGCACCCGTAAACGACGTCCGCAGCGAGCGCGCGCAGCCGCGCCGACGAAATCCTCCACCGACTCGGGCGTGAGCACGGGCATGTCGGACGCGGCGACCAGCGCGGTCGCATCCGGCGCAAAACCGGCGAGTCCGCTGCGTAGGCTCTCCGAGATGCGCACGCCGTCAGGGCGCAGCTCGTCGGCCTGCGCTAGATCCGGATGCCCGGCGACGTTCGGCGGCGCGACGACGACAATGCGTCCGATCGCATGCGATCCGTGCAACGCCCGCAGCACGCGCCCGACCAGCGTCACGCCCCCGATCGGCACGAAGGCCTTGTTCGGGGCGCCCGGCTGCAGGAGCGCGATGTCGTCGAGCGGCCCGCCGGCGAGAACGATCGCGTCCACGTTCAGCGCCAGTCCGGCGTCGCGGCGAACGCGCTCACGTAGCGTTCGTACGCATTCGGCAGCGCGAGCCGCTCGCCGATTGCTTCGATGCGCGCACGCTCCGGCGCGATCGTGAAGACGCACGAGCCCGAGCCGGCCAGCAGCGCGTTGCGCGCGCCGGCGACGCGCAGCGCCTCCAACGCCGTCGCGACCTCCGCCGCTTGCGCCGCGATCACGTCGTGGAAGTCGTTCTGCAGCAGCGCCTCGACGCGTTCGAAATCGGCGCGCTGCAGCGCCTCGAGCAGCGCCAACGACACGCTGCCGTTGCGGGCACGCTGCGGACGCGGCCGCGCATCGAGCGCCGCATAGGCCTGCGCCGTCGCGACGGGGACCGGCGGCTTCACGATCAGCAGATGCCAACGCGGCAGGACTCCGGCCGGCGTGATGCGTTCGCCGGTCCCCTCGACGAGCGCGCCGGTGCCGGCCAGAAAGAACGGGACGTCCGACCCCAGGGCGCGCGCGATCCTCAGCCAATCGCGCGCGCGGCCGTCGCCGAAGACGCCGTTCATTGCCGCGCGCAGCACCGTGGCCGCGTCGCTCGATCCGCCCCCGAGGCCCGCCTGCGTCGGTATCCGCTTGCGCAGCGCGATGCGCACCGGCGGAGGATCCCCGAGCGCGCGCACGGCCGCCACGGCGAGATTGCGCTCGCCGCGGAGTTCGGCCACGTCGCACGAGAAGATGAAGCGCTCGCTACGTTCGATAGACAGTTCGTCCGCCAGCTCGAGCGGTACCATGACGCTGCGAATGCCGTGGTAGCCGTCGTCGCGCCGCGCGAGAACCTCGAGCGTGAGGTTGATCTTCGCGGGAGCCTGGAGGATCGGCACGCGGCTGTCGTTTGCCGCCGCCGCAGGAGGCGCCTTTGCGCTTGGCGCCGCACTAGCCGCTAAAGACATGGGGTCTAGTTATGACGCGCAACGCAACGAGTTTTGCGCCTACGTCCTGCACGAGTCGGAGACGCCCTACGGGCTTTTGCTGGGTAACTTCAAGACCTACGCGCAGTCGACCGCGAAGGGCGGCGTGCGCGGGCTGTGGGACGCTGACACCGATCAGATCATTTTCGGCACGCATCATATTGCGTACCGGCTCGGCGATCGCACGTTCTTCCCGCATCAGATCGAGCGCGACCTCACGTTCCTACCGTACGCGCAGATCTCCGAGTTCACGCTCGAACATCGCCTCCACGTAACGGAAGCGTTTTACGTTCCCTTCGGTCCGGACTTCGATCGCGCCGTCTCCTTCGTCGTCGACGTCACGCTTTACAATCCCGGCGCCGAGAGGGTCGAGGTCGCGCTCTTCCCCTGGGCGATGCTTGTCGGCCAGCGGTTCTATGGCGAACCGGAACACGAGGTACGTGCTTGGAATGACGGACGCTTCATTTGCTCCAAAAATCTCGAGACGGGCGGCGAGCGTTGGTGGGGCGGCTCGCGTGCGCCGGTCGCCGTACAGCTCTCGCTGCGCGAGCAGGTATTGTTGGAAGCGATGCGCCGCGCGACGCTCGCGACGGGGGATTCCCCACAGACTCTAGGGGACGTGACGCCCCAGCAGGCCGAGCTCGTGAGCCGCCGCATCTTCGGCGCCTTCGAGTATCGCATCGAGGTGGCTGCGGGAGCGCGCGAATCGCTGCGCCTCGCCGTGGTTTATCACAAGGGCGGAACGGAGCGCAGCCGTCCGGTGCTGGAGTCGCTGATCCGCGACGAGCGCGCCCTGCACGACACTCAGGGATACTTCACGCAGCGGCTCGCCGACGCACGCTTTCTCACGCCGTCGCCGGAGATCAGCCGCGGAATGGCATGGGCTAAGGCCAATATGCTGCGCATCGTCAAGGAGTATCCGCACGGATGGGGCGCAACCAACTCGCCGCCTTCGGACATCTTGGTCTCGCGCGACACGTCCTGGCTCGTTCACGGCTTCGACTACTTCTGGCCGGAGTTTAGCCGCAACGCGCTCGAGGTGTTCAATCGCGCAATGGAAGACAGCGGCTTGATGGTCGAATACGTACGCGGCGTCAGCGGCTACAAGACGGACTACGATCTCAACATCAACGACGACACGCCGCTGCACCTCGTCGCGATGCTGCATCACTACAATGCCACGCTCGACGACGACTGGGTGCGCGAGCACAGCGCGATGATCGTAAAACTCACGGATTACATGCTCACGCAGCGCGACGACAAGGGCTTAATCACCTGTCGCGCCAAGGGCGTGGACCTCTACGGCATCAGCTCGTGGCGCAACATCATTCCCTACTACACGCTCGACGGCGCCGTTACGGAGATCAACGCGGAGGCGGTATTCGCGCTCGAGGCCGCCGCCATGCTTTGCGCGGTGGTCGGCGACAACGATCACTGGGAGCGCTACGGCAACGAGGCGCAGCGGATGCGTGAAGCGATGATGGACTATTTGTATAACGACGACACGGGCGCCTTCGTGCTCAACTACGATCAGGACGGGAACTATCAGGACAACTTCACCGCCGATGAGATCTTCCCGGTGCTGTTCAACATCGCCGACGAGCCGCAGCGCCAAGCGATCCTCGCGCGGCTGCAAGAGGCGGATTTCGTCACGCCGGTCGGGCTGCGCACAATTTCCACGGCCGACGCGTGGTACTTCCCCTCGTACGGCTTCGGCTTGCTGGGCGGCATCTGGCCCGACCTGACGCTTTGGTTCTGCGTGGCGCTCGCGCGCAACGGGATGACCGACGCGGCGGTGCACTTCCTCAGCGTCTCATACGCTGCGATCGAGGGCGGCAGTCCGCGCAACACCGTTCCGGGCGAGTTTGCCGAGTGGTTCGACGGCGGTTCGCTCAGTAATCGAGGCATGTATCTCTCGCCGTGGACGGGCGCGAAGTTTCTTTGGGCCGTCGCCGAGACGGTAGGCGGACTCAACGGCTACCGCACGAGCGGCCGTCCACACTTGGCGCCCCTGCGTCCGAAGGGCTGGCAGTGGGTCGCCGCGGCGCGCGTGCACTGGGGCGGGCGCCGCTGCACGTACGTCGTGGATTTGCGCAACGACACGATCTACGGCGACATGCCGGAGCTGTCCGCGGAGGAGCCGTTCAAGTGCATCTACGCGGGCCGCGACGTCAGCGATGAGGTCACGACGTCGCCGGTAGAAGTCGGCGCGATCGCATTCGAAGACGAGAGCGGCGCGGTACGGATCTTCGTCGGCAACCTGACCGATCGCCCGCGCAACGTCTTGCTCGAGTTCCGCGGTCACACGGCGCGCGTCGACATGACGCCCGGCGAGCTGCGCGAGGTGCATCTGATCGGGAAGCCGAGCGATCGCCGCGCGCGCGCGGCCAAACTCGACGTCGTGCGTCCGCTGGCGCGCGTATGAAACTGCCGACGATCGTCCTAGCGGTCGGCGCCGTCGTGCTGCTCGTCGCCGTGGCGATCGGCGAGCGCATGGGCGACCGCGTCATCGGCCAGGCGACGGAGCAGACGCTGCAATCGGTCGGGCCGGTCTCCGTCAGTCCATCGCCCAACGCGTCGCCCCAGCCCTACGGCCCGGACTGGAAGCGCTCGCAGGCGCTGTCGGCCGCGGGCGATCCGCATTTCCCCGATCCGCGGGTACCGCCACAGCCGCTGCCTACTCTGCCGCCGACGCCTAAGCCGCGTCCCACGCCCGTCCCAACGCCGACGCCGAACCCGAACATCCCGATCTGGCGACAGAAGCCCATGCCGACGATCCCACCCTCGGTCGAGCCGGCCGAGCCGGCAACCGAGGAGCCGTCCCCCGGCAGCGCGGGCACCCCAGCGGCGGCGGTGACCCCGACGCCTTAGCGGCGTTCTCAATGTTCTCATTGGGATCGCTTGTTATGATAGGAACATGGAAGGCACTGGGACCGTAAAGGTCAAGCGCGGGCTCGCGCAGATGCTCAAGGGCGGCGTGATCATGGACGTCGTCACCCCCGAACACGCGGCGATCGCCCAGGAGGCCGGCGCCGTGGCCGTGATGGCGCTGGAGCGGATTCCGGCCGACATTCGCGCTGCCGGCGGCGTGGCGCGCATGAGCGGGATCGATCTCATCCGCGGCATCATGGATGCGGTCACCATTCCGGTGATGGCAAAGGTGCGCATCGGCCATTTCGCGGAGGCGCAAGTCTTGCAGCAGCTCGGCGTCGACTACATCGACGAGTCCGAAGTGCTGACCCCGGCCGACGATAAGTATCACGTCGACAAGCACGCCTTCACGACGCCGTTCGTCTGCGGGGCGCGCGACCTCGGTGAGGCGCTGCGCCGCATTGCCGAAGGCGCCGCCATGATCCGCAGCAAGGGCGAGGCAGGCAGCGGCAACATCGTCGAGGCGGTGCGTCACATGCGCGCGATCGGCGACGCGATCCGCGACCTGAGCGTCGCCCCAAAGGAAGAGCTCGTAGCTCGCGCGCGCGACGTCGGCGCTCCGCTCGAGCTCGTTGCGGAGGTCGCCGCGCAGGCCAAGCTTCCCGTCGTGCTGTTTTGCGCCGGCGGCGTCGCGACGCCGGCCGACGCCGCGCTGATGATGCAGCTTGGCGCCGAGGGCATCTTCGTGGGCAGCGGCATCTTTAAGTCGAAGGATCCCAAGCGCTTCGCGCGCGCCATCGTCGATGCAACGACGCACTTCAACGAGCCGAGCGTGGTGCTCGAGGCGTGCCGGTCGCTGGGCTCTTCGGAAGCGATGCCCGGCCTGGACGTCCGTCAGCTCAAGGACGTGGAGCTGATGGCCCCCCGTGGCAACTAGCCCTTCGACTCCGCTCAGGATGACAAGGTAGGCGTACTCGCACTCCAGGGCGATGTCGTCGAGCACGTTGCCGCGATGCGCAGGGCCGGAGCCGAAGCATTTCCGGTGAAAAATTCTCGCGACCTCACGGGTGCGGATGCGCTCGTCATTCCCGGCGGCGAGTCGACGACGGTGATGAAACTGCTGGCTCGCTTCGCGCTCGACCGGCCGATCGTCGCTCGCGTGCGTGCGGGAATGCCGCTGTGGGGTACGTGCATGGGAATGATCGTCGCCGCGCGCGAGGTCGCCGACGCCCAGCAGCCGACGCTGAACCTCATCGACATCACGGTGCGGCGTAACGCTTTCGGTCGCCAGAACGAGTCCGCCGAGATCGACCTGCCCATCCCGGCGCTCGGCGGCGCGCCGTTCCCCGCAATCTTCATCCGCGCGCCGTGGATCGAACGCTGCGGCCCAGGGGTAGAGCTGCTCGCGCAGCGCGACGGGCACGGGGTGATGGTGCGTCAGGGCAACGTGCTCGCGACCTCTTTCCATCCGGAACTCACGGCGGACGACCGCGTTCATCGTTACTTCCTCGGCATGCTATCCAAGCAAGGGAAGAAAACCGCAGCGGCGTAGTTGGGGCCAAGATGCCCGACCCGGCCACCTCTCCGGATACACACGGAGGATTTCAAGGCCAGATACCGCCCGTTGAGCCGCTACTCGGCGAGGTGATAACGACGCTCGCGCTGGCCGCGCACGCCTATTTGACCGAGGGGGAGGGCCGCGAACCCGATCACGCGTCTGCGGAAATTGCCATCGACGTTGCGACCGCCGCATTCGAACGCGTGAAGGAAAGATTGGGTCCGAACGAGCGGTTGGCAATCACACAGATGCTAACCGAAACCCGTCTGACCTTCGTTCGGAAGCGAGGCACCTAAGATGGCTCGTTTTATAAGAGCATGGGGGGCCCGCGCGGCGTAGTCAGCGCGGGGGCTGCGCAGCGCAGATTTCGGCGCGGCGTCAGCCAGTGCCGAAAGTGGAGCGACGCGCCCCACGCCAGGCGCGGAGTGCCGAGCGGTTACACATGAGCGAGGTACTCGTTCTGAACTTCACGTACGAGGCGCTGAACGTCACGAGTTTTCAGCGCGCGGTGAAGCTGATCTTTGCCGGTAAGGCGGAGATGCTGCACGGCCGCGATCGCATCTTGGCGTCGCCGAGCTACGAGATGCGCATGCCCTCGATCATCCGGATGCTGTACTACATCCGCCGGCCGATGCAGAAGGTGGCGCTGACGAAGAAGAACGTCTTGATTCGCGACGATCACACCTGTCAATACTGCGGCGCCAAAGGCGAGCGGCTGATGACGGTGGATCACGTCATCCCTCGCAGCCGCGGCGGCGACTCGACGTGGGAGAACCTCGTCTGCGCGTGCATGCGATGTAACAATCGCAAGAACAACCGCATGCCCCAAGAGGCGAACATGTCGCTGCAGCGCAAGCCGCGGCAGCCTAAGTATATTCCGTGGATTCAGATCAAGCGCAACACGCTCCCGGATGAGTGGGGCAAGTTCCTGTTCCTTTACAACGTCTCGATCGAAGAGCGCATCGAAACTTAGCAGGCCGTCCTGAGCGCAGCCGATGGACCACTTCAGAATCGCGTCACCCCATACGGGGATATCGTCGCGCTCCCAGGTCGCGGACTGATGATGGGCAATCGCGGAATCTTACACGACGACGACAGGCGCATCGTGCGGGCGTTCCAGGCTAAGCGCTGGATCGCGTGCGTGCTCGAGTTTCGCGGCCGCCATCGCGAGGTGATGACGCCGCATCGCTACACCGAACTGTTCTTCCTCGACGAGGGAACCGCGCTGGGCGCCGGCCACCGGCCATGCGCGGAATGCCGGCGCGCGGATTACAATCGGTTCCTCCGGTTGTGGGAGGCGTGGTCGGGCGCGCCCGCGAGCGCGGACGTCATGGACGCGCGTCTCCACGCCGATCGCATCGAGCGTAAGCGGAAGAAGACCTATCGCGAGGATCTCGTCCGTGTTCCCGACGGCGCGTACGTTGCGCTCGACGGCCAGGCTTGGCTGGTCTGGGATTCCAACCTGTTCGCATGGTCGGATTCGGGCTACATGCGGCGGCGACCGCGCGGCCGCGGCGACGTCGAAGTGCTGACGCCGCGCTCGGCGGTCGCGATCCTCGCGGCCGGCTATCGCCCCGCGATTCACCCTTCGGCAGACTAGGTGGTCGTCCACTAGCACCGAAGCGGCGGGAGATGCCGCTGCTGCTTGCCGCGTTTTTGCTGGGCTGCGTCGCCGGTCTGCGCACGTTCACCGCGCCCGCCGTCCTGTGGCTGATGCGCCACACGTCGATGCTTGCGTATGTGTTCGGCGTGGCCGCCCTCGCGGAATACCTCGTAGATCTGCTTCCGAAAGTGCCGGCGCGCACGAGCGCCGGGCCGCTCGTAGTCCGAATCGCGAGCGGCGCGTTCTGCGCCTGGGGACTGGCGTGGTCGGGCGACGGCTTGACGATCGCGGCCGCGGTCGCCGGAGCGCTCGGTGCGATCCTGGGCGCGTACGGCGGTTTGGCGCTGCGAATGCGCGCCGTCGCTTCGATCGGTCCCGTGCCCGCGGCGCTGGCCGAGGATGTTGTCGCCATCGCGGGAGCGATCTTGATCGTTGCCTACGCGTAGCTCTTTGCGCTGATGGCGCACCTCTGGCTGCCGTTCACGCAGATGCGCGGTTTCCATCCTCGCGCGCGGAGCTTCGTGCGTGGGTTCGGGACGATGCTGGAAGACGCCCGCGGCGCGCGCGTGTACGACGCGGTGAGCTCGATTTGGACGATCGTACACGGGCACTGCCATCCGCGCATCGTGGACGCGATCGCGCGTCAGGCGGCGACGCTCGATCACGCGACGCTGCTCGGAGCGACGAATCCGGCGGCGGAAGCGCTCGCCGAGCGCCTCTGTGCGCTCGCTGTGATGGATCGCGCGTTCTTCGCCTCCGACGGCGCGAGCGCGGTCGAGGCAGCGATCAAGATGGCCGCGCAGTTTTGGCAGAACGCCGGTCAACCGCAGCGGCGCCGCTTCGTTCGGTTGAGTCACGCCTACCACGGCGACACGATCGGCGCGATGAGCGTTTCGGACATCGCGCTGTTCAAGACGCGCTTCGCCGATCTGACTTTCGAGACCCGTGCCTTCCACGACGGCGTGCCGCTCGGGCCGGACGTCGCGGCCGTCATCGTCGAACCGCTGATCCAGGCGGCGGCGGGCATGCGGCTCGTCGACCCCGCCGTCTACGCCGCATTGCGCGACATCGAGCCGCTGTTGATCGTGGACGAGATCGCGACCGGATTCGGCCGAACCGCGACGATGTTCGCTTTCGAGCAGACGGCGCTGCGTCCCGACATCCTCTGCTTGGGCAAGAGCATCACGGGCGGAGCGCTGGCGCTCTCCTGCGCGCTCGTGCGGCGCCGCGTTTACGACGCGTTCCTCGGCGACTACGGCGCGTTCGTTCATCTCTTTCATGGCCACTCGTACGCGGGCAACCCGATCGCGTGCGCCGCCGCCCTGGCGTCACTCGACCTCTTCGACGAAGAGCAGACGCTCGCGCGCGTCGCCGGAATTGCGCGCCGCGCGGCCGCACGGATGGAAGACCTTCGCGCGCATCCCCTGGTGCGCGATGCGCGTCAGGCCGGCGCGATGATCGGCATCGAGCTGCGCGCCGGCGCGATCGATCCGCAAGGCTCGCCCACGGCTGCGTGGCGCGTCGCCGACAGCCTCTACGCGGCGGGCCATTTCACTCGGCCGATCGGCGACGTGCTGCAGTTCGTGCCGCCGCTCTGCTCGACCGACGCCGAAATCGACGCATTCTTCGACGCCCTCTTTGTCATCCTGAGCGAGGCGAGCTCAGCCAAGCGAAGTCGAAGGACGAAGGAAAGGTGACCTACCTGAACCGCGTCGAGACGCTGTTGAACGACATCCGCGCAAAACGGCGCTACCGCGAGCTGCCGGAACGCCAGCTCTCGAACGTCATCGACTTTTCCTCCAACGACTACCTCGGCTTGGCGACGGAGCCGCAGGTCGTGGAGGCGCTGAAGCGCGCGTCGCGCGTGGCCTCGGGTGGAGCGCGCCTGTTGGCGGGGCGGCATCGCGAGCTTTCGCTGCTCGAGGAGGAACTCGCGAGCTGGCTCGGACGCGAGCGCGCGCTGCTCTTCTCGTCGGGTTATCACGCGGCCGTCGGTGCGATTCCGGTGCTCGCGCGCTGCGTGGAATCGATCGTGTCGGACCGCCTGAACCACGCCTCGCTCATCGACGGGATCCGCCTCGCGGCGGTGCCGCACGCTATCTACGACCACGCCACGATACCGATCGCGAACGACCGGCCAACCTGCGTCGTGAGCGAGACGATCTTCAGCATGGAAGGCGATGCCGTCGATCCTCGCGCGCTGCTGGCGAGTTTGGGTTTCGGCGGCGTGCTGCTGCTCGACGAGGCGCACGCGCTCGGCGTCGTGGGCGCAAACGGCGCGGGACTCGCGCGCGACCTCGACGATCCGCGCGTCGTCGTGCTCGGCACGCTCTCGAAGGCCCTCGGCGCGCACGGCGGCTTCATCGCCGGTCCCGCGCCGGTGATCGAGCTCCTGGTCAACGAAGCGCGCACGTTTGTCTTCGACACGGCACTGCCCGCGGCGATCGGACTGGCGGCGCGCATAGCGCTGCTGCTCGCGCGCCGCGCCGACGATCGCCGCGCGCGGCTGCGCGCGAACGTGGCGCGCCTGTGCGACGGCTTGCGCGCGATAAATCTTCCGGTGCCTAGCGCCGCCGGCGCGATCGTCCCCGTGCCGCTCGGGGCCGAGGAACGCGCGCTGCGCGTTTCCGATGCCCTGTTCTCGAAAGGAGTTTTCGTACCGGCGATACGGCCGCCGACCGTGCCACCCGGAACTTCACGCCTGCGCGTTTCGGTGCGCGCCGATCACACGGCGGAGCAGATCGACCGCCTGGTCGAGGAGCTCGGCAAAATCTGAACCCCGCACAGCACCGCTATCTGGTGACCGGCACCGACACCGACGTCGGCAAAACGCGCGTGGCTGCGGCGCTCGCGCTCGCGCTCCGTCGCGCGGGAAGTACGCCGACGGTCGTCAAGGTCGTGCAGACCGGCGTTGCGCGGGAGGCCGAGGGCGATGCGATGCGAGCCGGCGCGCTCGCCGGCGTGCCGAGCGTCGAGCTCGAGCGCTTCGAGAAGCCTGCGGACCCGTGGTCGGCGGCGCTCGCGCGCGGCGCGACGCTGAATGCCCGCGAGCTTGCCGCTCGTATCGACGGGCTCGCCGGTCCGCTCGTCGTCGAGGGGTCGGGCGGCATCATGGTGCCGCTGAACGAACGCGAGCGCCTTGTCGATGTCGCGCGGTTGGCGAAGCTGGAAGTCGTGCTCGCCGTGGGCCTGCGGCTCGGCTGCATCAGCCACGCGCTGTTGACGCTCGAAGCCTGTCAAGAAAGGGGCATTCCGGTCGCGGGTGCGATTTTGGTCGAGCGCTGGGGCCCGACCGGTGCCGAGTATCGCGACGACGTTACTCGCGCGCTGCAGGGAAACTCGCCGACACTTGGCATTCTGCGGTTTGCACCCGCCGAAGCGGACTCCGTAGCGGCGGCCGCAAATCTCTTGCTGCCTTTCATACAAAGAAACTGATGACGAACCCCCAAACCTCGCTCGAACGCGCTCGCGCGCAAGTACTCGGCCGCGGCGGCCCCGCCGATGCGCAGCTGCTGCGAGAACTCGCGGAGCTACCGGCGGAGCGCATTCCCGACCTGCTCGCGCTGGCCGACGACGTGCGCTCGCATTACACCGGCAACGCGGTCGCGGTCGAGGTGCTGTACAACGCGAAGAAGGGCGGCTGCTCGGAGGACTGCAACTTCTGCTCGCAGAGTGCGCGGTACGCCACCGAGGTCGAGGCCGAGCCGCTCTCGACCGTCGACGGCTTCGTCGCCGCGGCGCGCGCCGCGCACGAGCGCGGCGCCGGTGAGTTCTGCATCGTCGTTGCGGTGCGCGGGCCGTCCCAAAAGCTGATGGAGCGCGTCTGTGCGGCCACGACCGCGATCAAGGCCGAGCTGCCGCTGACGGTCGCCGTATCGCTCGGCATCCTGACCGACGATCACATGGAGCGGCTCGCCCTGGTCGGCGTCGACAAGGTCAACCATAACCTCGAGACCTCGGAGCGCTACTTTCCCTCGGTGTGTACTACGCATACGTACCGGGAGCGCTGGGAGACCTGCCTGCGCGTGAAACGGCACGGCCTCGAACTGTGCTGCGGCGGCATCATCGGCATGGGCGAGACGCTGGACGACCGCATCGCGTTTCTCGAGGCCCTCCAGCAGCTGCAGCCGGGAGAAGTTCCCGTCAACTTCCTCAACCCGCGGCCCGGCACGCCGTTCGGCCTGCGCCCGCTGCTCGATCCGGCCGAGGCCTTGCGCTTCGTCGCGATGGTGCGGCTCGCGCTCCCGCGCGCGCTCGTGCGCTTCGCGGGCGGGCGCGAGGTGACGCTAAAGGGTCTACAAGATCTCGGAATGCGCAGCGGCGCGAGCGGCATCGTCCTCGGCGATTACCTCACGACGCGAGGCCGCAGCGACTCCGAGGATTTCGGCATGCTCGATCGCCTCGGCTTCGAAGTGCTGGCATGAGCGTTGGATCAACATAAGACCCCGTACTTCCAGGCGTTGCTCGACTACGTCGACGCCGGCGTGCTACCGTTCCACACGCCGGGTCACATCCAGGGCAACGGCATGGATCTCGCCTTTCGCGAGTTCGTCGGCGACAATATCTGCGCGATCGACCTGACGCCGATGCCCGGCATCGACGACCTGCTGCAGCCCACCGAGTCGATCAAGGAGGCGCAGCGGCTCGCGGCCGAGGCCTGGGGTGCCGACAACACCTTCTTCCTCATCAACGGTTCGACCAGCGGTAACCAGTGTATGATGATGGCCGCGGTGAATCAGGGCGAGAAGATCGCAGTGCCCCGCAACTCGCACAAATCGATGTTGGGCGGCCTCGTAATGAGCGGCGCGGAGCCGGTGTACATGCGCCCCGAGGTGGACGCAGAGCTGCGCATGGACCACTGCGTCACGCCCGAGACGGTCGCGGCGACGCTACGCGAGCATCCGGAAGTCGTGGCCGTCTATCTCGTATCGCCGACGTACTACGGCGTCGCCGCCGACCTGCAGGCGATCGAGCGCATCGTGCACGACGCCGGAAAGCTGCTGCTGGTGGACGAGGCCTGGGGGCCGCACTTTCACTTTCACGCGGCGCTGCCGATGTCCGCGACCGCCGCGGGCGCGGACCTCTGCATCAACTCGACGCACAAGATGCTCTCCGCGTTCTCGCAGTGCGCCATGCTGCACCAGAAGGGCCCGCGCGTACGGCTCGATCGGCTCAAGGCCGTGCTTAAGATGTTCCTCTCGACGTCGCCCAATCTCCCGATGGTCGCGTCGCTGGACGTCGCGCGCAAGCAGATGGCGACGGAGGGTGCGGCGCTGCTGTCGCGCGCGATCGAGCTCGCGCAGGAGACGCGCGCCCGGCTCAATGCGATTCCCGGCATCTACTGTTTCGGCGCGGAGCTGCAAGGGCGCCCCGGCATCTTCGCGCTCGATCCCACGAAGATTGCCGTGACCGTCAAAGGCCTCGGCTACACGGGATACGAGGCGTCGGAAATACTGCGCCGCCGCTACAACATCCAGGTCGAATTGGCGGATCTCTTCAACGTCGTCGCGCTCTTCACGATCGGCACGACGCGCGACGCGGCGCGGCGGTTCGTGGAGGCGTTCGAGGAGCTGGCCCGCGGCGAGCGCGAGCTCGACATGTTCGCGCCATCGGGCATTCTCGAGGAGCGGCTGCGGCGCGGGACGTTTCGTCTCCCGGCGGTGCCCCCGATGCGGATGCGGCCGCGCGAAGCGTTCCTTGCCGACACCGAGGTGGTGAAGCTGCGCGAGTCCAGAGGACGCGTCTGCGCCGAGACGATCACGCCCTACCCGCCAGGCATCCCGGTCATCGCTCCGGGCGAGGAGCTCACGCCCGACATCATCGACTACTTGCGCTTGGAGATGAAGGCCGGCGTTCGCATCCAAGGACCGTACGACGACACGCTGCGCACGATCCGCGTCGTAAAGGAGTGAAGCGGCGGTCCGAGTAACCCCGTAAGAGTGCCTCGGGGGCCAGGCGCGGAAACGGGGATCAGTATTGGCGGTTAGAGTCCATCACGTTTCCCCTAGTTGGGAACTCTCTCAGCTCCTCGACATTTTTCCACTCGCGATACGGCAAGCGCTCGTCCGTCTCAACAACATCGAAGATATCATCGAAGTGGTGCTCGATCTCGGGCGCCCGCCCGAAGCGCGCTTTGAAAACGACTTCAAGTATCTCACCGACTCTCCGGTAAGCCACGAAGACATCGCACACGTCTGCTCGCGCATCTCGCCGTTCGGCGCGGACAACCGCGCCGGCATCGAGCAGACGCTGCACCGGATCAGCGCGATTCGCAACCGTACCGGGAAGATCGTCGGCCTCACGTGTCGCGTCGGCCGTGCCGTCTACGGTACGATCGACATCCTACTCGACGTGCTGCGCAGCGGAAGGTCGATCTGTCTATTGGGGCGTCCCGGCGTCGGAAAGACGACGATGCTCCGCGAGTGCGCCCGCGTGCTCTCGGAAGAGCGCAAGCGCGTCGTCATCGTCGACACCTCGAACGAGATCGCCGGCGACAGCGACATCCCCCATCCCGGCATCGGTTTGGCACGGCGCATGCAGGTGGCTGATCCCGCGCTGCAGCACGCCGTGATGATCGAGGCGGTCGAGAACCACATGCCGGAGGTCATCGTCATCGACGAGATAGGCACGGCAGCGGAGGCCGAAGCAGCCCGCACGATCGCGGAGCGCGGCGTGACGCTGATCGGGACCGCGCACGGGCAGACGCTCGAAAACCTTCTGATGAACCCGACGCTCTCCGACCTCGTCGGCGGCGTCAGCGCGGTGACGCTCTCCGACGAAGAGGCACGCCGCCGCGGCACGCGCAAGACGGTGCTCGAGCGGAAGGCGCCGCCGACCTTCGACGTCGTCGTCGAGATCCACGACCGCGATCGCCTCGCGATTCACAAAAACGTCGCTGACGTCATCGACGCGCTCCTGCGCGGCTACCAGCCGCAGCCCGAGATCCGGCAGCGCGAGGCGAGCGGCGCCGTCACGGTGGTTCAAGAGGCGGATCCCGAGTCGATGCCGCGCCTGGCCGACCGCTACGATCACGAGCGCGAGCACGACGAACGCGACCGTCCGCTCTCGATCTTCCCGTACGGCGTGTCGCGCAACAAGATCGAGCGCGCCATCGCGAACCTGCGCGTCCACGCTTCGATCGCTCGCAACTGGGACGACGCCGACGTGGTGCTCACACTCAAGACGCTCGAGCGCAAGGAGCAGCCGAAGCTCAAGCAGATCGCCTCCGACAACGTGCCCATCTACTCGATCAAGACGAACACGACGACGCAGATCCAGGCCGCGTTGCGCGACGTGTTCAACCTCGGTTCCATCGATCATGAGGAGCTCGCGCTGCGCGAGGCCGAGGAGGCGGTCTATCAGGTCTTGCTGACCAATCAGGCGATCGAGCTTTCGCCGCAGACGTCGTACGTGCGGCGGATGCAGCATCAACTGGCGGAGCGGTATCGCCTGCAGTCGCGCAGCACCGGCCTCGAGCCCAATCGCCGCGTCAAGATCTATAAGACGTCAGACGCATTGTCACCCTGAGGCTGTCGAAGGGGCCCGGAATGTTCGTCGTCGTTGAGGGCATCGAGGGCAGCGGGAAGAGTACGCTAGTCGCGGGTCTAGCCGCGCGACTGCAGGCGGATGGAAAACGCGTCGCGATCACGCGCGAGCCGGGCGGCACACCGCTCGGCGACGCCGTGCGGAACGTCTTTTTGGACCGCCGCCTGACCATCGAGCCGCTCGCCGAGGCGTTCTTGGTGAACGCCGCGCGGGCGCAGCATGTCGAGGAGGTGATCCGGCCCGCGCTTGCATCGGACGCCATCGTCCTGTGCGACCGGTTTACGGACTCGACGCTCGCGTATCAGGGTTATGGACGCGGCATGGATCTCGAGCTGCTGCGCGCGCTGTGCGACTTCGCGGCCGGCGGCGTGGAGCCCGACGCGGTGCTGCTCGTAGATCTGCCGGTCGCCGCGGTGCGCGCGCGACTGCGCGAGCGCTCGGGTGCGCCGGACCGTATCGAAATCGAGGACGACGCGTTTCACGAGCGCGTGCGGCAAGGCTTCCTCGAGCTCGCGCGCGGCCCGCGTCATCGCGTGCTCGATGGCGCGCTTTCGCCGGATCGCCTGGTCGAAGACGCGCTGCGGCATCTGTGAGCGCGCTGCACTTCGACGTCGTCGGCGCGGCGGGGCCCAAGCGCTACTTCGGCGCGCTCACGCCGCAGACGCTTGGGCACGCCTACCTCTTCACCGGACCCGCCGGCGTCGGGAAGAAGACGTTCGCGCGGCGGCTCGCGCAGTCGCTGCTTTGCCTTGCTCCCAAGAGCGGCGTGCTGGGCTATGACGAGACGTGCTCTTCGTGCGCGCTGTTTCGCGGCGAGAACGCGCACCATCCCGACTTTCTCGAGCACGAGGGGGTGCTCAAGATCGGCGACCGCGACGCGCCGGCGGGATTCGGCGAGACCGATCAGCTCTCGGCGCGCGACCTCGTCCGCCAGCTCTCGATGCAGTCCTACAGCGGCGGCCTGCGCGTGCTGCTGCTCGGCGACGTCGACTTCGCGACGCAGCATGCCGCAAACGCGTTGCTGAAGTTTTTAGAGGAGCCGCCGGCCGGCGTCGTGATGATCGTGACGACTGCAACGCCCGGGCGCCTTCTCGAGACGATCCGCTCGCGCGTGATCGACGTGCGCTTCGCCTTGCTCGCCAAGGGCGAAGTCGCGGAAGTGCTGCGCCGCTTGCATTACGGCGATGCCGATGCGGAGCTGGGCGCGTCGCTCTCCGGCGGCAGCGTGACGCGGGCGCTGGCCGCGCTCGAGCAGGAAGAGGAATCGTTACGCGCTGCGATCGTGCGCTGGTTCTTCGACAGCGTCGAGGGCAAATCGCCGCAAGACCCGTGGGCGACGCGCGAGACGCTTGCGGAAGGCCTCGAGACGATTAAGACGCTGGTGCGCGACTGGATCGTCGCAGGCGGTCACGACGGCATCGCATTGATGTCGGTCGATCACGCCGATCGCTTGCGCAAGCTGAAACCCCTCGGCCGGCGCGAGGCGGCCTCGCTGCTCGCGAAGCTCGACGAGGCCGCGCGCCTAGCGCGAACCAACGTCAGCCCGGCGCTGATCGGCGAGTACGTCCGCATGGCACTCACCAGTAGCCGGTGAACGCGACGTCGTCGTATTGCTTGGCGAACGGAAACGCGAGGTAGGCCAGCGCGAGCGCGCGCACGGCGGCCGTCACGAGCGACCAGAACGTCGGCGAGAGGCTTACCAACAGGTACGGCAGTCCGATCGGCACGGCGACGTACCATATCGCGAAGAACACGATCGCGAGAACGATGGAACCGATCGGCTCCGCGCGCACGCCGCGGATCGACCCCGAGATGGCGAGCGCGCCCGGCAGTCCGCCGATCGCCGCCGACGGAATCGTGTAGATCAGGAAGAATGCCGCGACCGCGCCGAGGGCGAGACCGATCGGACCGCCGAGGAACGAACCGATGTAGCTCGCCGCCCAGACGACGAACTGAAATCCGATCGCGGCGAGCGCGATGCCGCCGAACTTCCGGCGCCCCTCCTCCCAGGCTTCGTCGAACGTGCCCCGCTGACGCCGCCAGATGTTGTTCGCCTGGATGATCGTGACGCCGAAGGCCCACAGATAGACGAGCTGCACGATGAGCCCAAAGAGTCCGGCGCCCGCGCCGCCGAGCGGGTCGGTGAACAGATACGAGAGCTGTGAGAGCAGCAGATCGACGACCGCGGCCAGCAGCGGCATGGCGAAGATCGACGGATGCCGCAACAAGAGCGGAACGGCGCGCACGTACATTCCGAGGTCGAGTCGCGGCCGCCGGCGCTGCATCGCTTTAGAAGCGGGCTCCCTCGAGCGCGTGCCGGCACGAACAGTCAGCGTCCATGTCGATCTTCGTGACGATCTCTCCGATCGCCGCTTTCACCCGTTCGTTGTTTTTCGTAAAGACCTCGATGACTTCGTGATGCGAGACGGGCGGCATCCCCTCGAGGCCGACGTCGTAGTCGGTGATGAGCGAGATGTTTACGTAACACATCTCGAGCTCGCGCGCCAAATACGCCTCGGGATATTGCGTCATGTTGATGACTTCCCATCCCGGGGCTTGAAACCAGTGCGATTCGGCTCGGGTCGAGAAGCGCGGTCCCTGGATAACGACTACCGTCCCGGTCTCGTGCGTCTCGATGCCGAGCGATCGCAGCACGTCGACGGCGATCGGCCGCAGCGTCGGGCAGTACGGATCCGCAAAGCTGATGTGCGTCGATATCGGGCCGTCGTAAAACGTGTCTTTCCGGGCGGTCGTGCGATCGACGAGCTGGTCGCACACGACCATCGATCCCGGTCGAACGTCGGCCTTGAGCGAACCGCTGGCCGTCGGCCCAATGATCCACTTCACGCCGAGTTTTTTCATCGCGTACAAGTTGGCGCGGTAGTTAATCGACTGCGGAGGGAACTGGTGGTCTCTGCCATGTCGAGGCAGAAACGCCACGCGCCTTCCGGCGATTTCGCCGAACGCGACTTTGTCGCTGGGCGCGCCGTAGGGCGTCTCCACCCACGCCTCGCGCGAGTTTTCCATGAGCGAATAAAAGCCCGACCCGCCGAACACGCCTATGTCGGCGCGCAGTTCATCAGTCATAAGCCCCGGCAGGTTCGCCTTAAACCCACATTGTCATGCAGGGAAACTAGCGATTAAAGTCGCTGGGTTTTAAGTCGTCGAGGAATTTTTTGAAGCGCGCCATCTCGGTGTCGTTGATGGGCTTCTTCTCGGCGGTGGCTTCCTCGAGTACGATCTTGTCGGAGACGAAGATCGGCGCGGGAACGCGCAGCGCGAGCGCAATGCCGTCGGATGGTCGGGCATCGATCTCTTGGAGCTCGCCATTCGTGCGCACGACGAGCTTGGCGAAGAACGTCGAGTCTTTAATGTCGTGAATGACGACCTGTTCCAGGTTCGCGTTGAGCGACTCGAGGATGTTGCGCATGAGGTCGTGCGAGAGCGGCCGCGGAACCGGTGCGCCTTCCAGTGCGAGCGCGATCGCCGTCGCTTCAAACGGTCCGATCAGAATCGGGAGATAGTGCGAGCCGTCCATGTCCTTGAGGATGACCACCGGGTCGTGGGTCAGGAGGTCGATGCCGAGTTTGTCGACCTTCATTTGGCGCATGACGACGTATCCGACACGTCCGGACGATTCTCTTGCCGCGGTCGTCGCGCCGGGCCTCCAGGCGCAAGGTCGGACAGCGCGAGCGGACGAACCGGCGGCCTGCAGTGCCACTCTCCTGCGGAATCGTCGGGTTGCCGAACGTCGGCAAATCGACGATCTTCAACGCGCTCACACGCTCGGCGCACGCCCTGGCGGCGAACTATCCGTTTGCGACGATCGAGCCGAACGTCGGCGAGGTTGCGGTGCCGGATTCGCGGCTGCCCGTCCTCGCGCAGCTCGTCAATGCGCGCAGGATCGTCCCGGCGACCGTCCGCTTTGTCGATATCGCGGGCTTGGTCCGCGGCGCAAGCGCCGGCGAAGGACTCGGCAACGCCTTCCTCAGCCACATTCGCGAAACCGACGCGATCGCGATGGTCCTGCGCTGTTTCGAGGATGCGGACGTGGCGCACGTCGAGGGCCATCCAGACCCGCAGCGCGACTCCGACATCGTGGCGATCGAGCTCGCGCTGGCGGACCTCGCGACGATGCGCCGGCGCATCCCCAAGCTCGAGCGCGAGGTGCGCGCTAATCCGAAGCTTCGCGGGCATCTCGACGCTGCGCGACGCCTCGAATCGGCGCTGGAGGATGCGCGGCCCGCGCGCAGCTTCGCGCCCGACTCCTTGGAGGCGCAAGTCGCCGCCGATTCGTTCCTGCTCACCGCCAAGCCGGTGCTCTATGTGGCGAACGTCGGCGAAACGGAACTGGCCGCCGAGGGTGAGCAGGTGCGGCTCGTGCGTGAGATCGCCGTGGCTCAGGGCGGCCGCGCGGTGGTGCTGAGCGGGAAGGTAGAGGCGGAGCTCGCCGGCCTCAACGAGCGCGAGGCGGATGAGTTTCGCCGGGAGCTAGGGATGGAGCGCAGCGGGCTCGACGAACTCGCCGCCGCCGCCTACGACCTGCTCGGGCTCGCGACGTTTCTCACCGCGGGCGAAAAGGAGGCTCGCGCCTGGCCGATCCGACGCGGCACGAAGGCCCCGCAGGCGGCGGGGACGATCCACGGCGATATCGAGCGCGGTTTCATCCGAGCCGAGATCGTATCGTACGACGATTACGTCAAATATCGCACCATGGACGAGTTGCGGGCGGCCGGTCGCGTCCGCAGCGAGGGACGCGATTACGTGATGCAAGAAGGCGACGTCGTCAATTTTCGTTTCAACGTGTGAATTAAGGCCCCAGGGGCTCCGGCGCGCAACCGACAAAGGTTAGGCCATGACCGCTACGCTGCGCCCTACGACGGGCTCAGGACCCTCCGTGCGCGACGTCTCCGTATTCGGCGACGCCATTGCCTATTTCAACGAAGCCGCGGACCTATTGGAGCTCGACGGCGGGATGCGGCGCATACTCACGCATCCGTCGCGCCAGATCATCTTCTCGATCCCGTTTCAGCGCGACTCGGGCGAGTTCGAAGTGTACACCGGCTATCGCGTACAGTACAATTTCGCGCGCGGTCCAGCGAAAGGCGGCATCCGCTACCACCCCGGCGTGACGCTCGACGAGGTGACGGCGCTCGCCTTTTGGATGACGTGGAAGTGCGCGGTCGTGGACCTGCCGTTCGGCGGCGGCAAGGGCGGGGTGACGTGCGATCCCGCGACGCTCTCCTCCAACGAGCTCGAGCGCATCACGCGCCGCTACGCCGCGGAGCTCGTCGAGGTCGTCGGGCCGGATAAAGACGTTCCCGCACCCGACGTGAACACTACGCCGCAGGTCATGGCGTGGTTCATGGACACCTACTCGATGCACACGCGCCAAAACACGCCCGGAGTGGTGACCGGCAAACCGTTGGAGATCGGCGGCTCGCGCGGACGCGTCGAGGCGACCGGCCGGGGCGTGACGATCTGCGCGCTCGACGAGATGGCCGAGATGGAGCTGCGCCCCGACAAGGCGACGATCGCGATCCAGGGATTCGGCAACGTCGGCAAGCACGCGGCCAAGCTGTTCGAGGAGCGCGGCTGCAAGATCGTCGGCATTTCCGACGTCACCGGCGCATACTACAATGAAAACGGGATTTACGTCGCCGGCGCGATGGAACACGCGGCCAAGTTTGGCACCCTCGAAGGCTTCAAGGGCGGTGAGAAGATCACCAACAGCGAGCTGCTCGCGAGCGAGTGCGACGTGCTCGTCCCGGCGGCGCTCGAGAAGGTGTTCACGGCCGAGAGCGCGTCCAAGGTGAAGGCGAAGCTGATCGTCGAGGGCGCCAACGGACCGACGACGCCCGAGGCCGACCGCATCTTCCGCGAGCGCGGCATCGTCGTGCTTCCCGACATCATGGCCAACGCCGGCGGCGTGACTGTCTCGTATTTCGAGTGGGCGCAAGATCGGATGGGATACTTTTGGAAGGAGCCCGAGGTCAACGAGAAACTCGAAGACTTCCTCCTCACCAACATGCATCAGATCCGCTCGATCGCCAACTCGCGCCATGCGACGCTCCGCACCGCGGCGTATACGCTAGCGATCGATCGCGTCGTGAAGGCCTTGAAACTCCGCGGCATCTACGCGTAACCGATAAGGCGCGCCATGCGCCTGACGGCGTCGACATACGCGCCGGCGCGATCGCGCATCGGCTCGTCGAGCCGCGTGAGGCTGGTCGCGAGGTCCGTGTCGGCCGGCGCGCGCCGCGATTGCCGCAGCGCTTGTGCGATCGCGGCCATGCGTTCGTCGAGCGCTTCCGCGAACGCGCGCAGCGCGTCTGGGTTCGTCGGAGCTCCGGCGTCCAGCCCCGCCTCGAGCGCGAGGTTGGCCAACGCGAAGCGCTGTGTCGCGGCGAGGATTCGCAGCGCTCGCGCGGCGCCGATCGTGTGGTGGCGATGCGGCTCGCTGCGCGTGCGGTCGATGGACGCCTCGACGGCGGTGCGGATCTTCCACACCTGGGTGCGTGCGCGTTCGATCCGCGGGCGCGCGTCCTCCGAAGGGTCGGTGTAGGCGCGAAAGATCTCGCTCGCGAGCGCCCGCTGCGCGTCGAGGAGGTCGGCCAGCAGCGCACGCGTACGCTTGCGCTCCCACGTCGGCAATGCCAGGTAGCCGATCATCGCCAGTGCGCCGCCCACGAGCGTGTCCAGCACGCGCTGATCTATCGTGGTCGTGCCGGGAAGGCCGCGCATTCCGAGGGAGATCACGACGAACGAGGTGATCGCGATCGTGAACAGCGCGTAGTTCGGATTGAAGCTGACGTAGGCTGCCGCGGCGGCGACGATCACGCCGGCGACCTGTGCCGCCGCATGGCCGCGCAGCGGCGCCGTCGCGAGCGAGGCGACGACCGCGCCGACGAGCGTGCCGGCGATCCGAGCGAAGCCGCGCACGACCGTCGTGAGAAAATCCGGCTTGAGCACGATGGCCGTCGTCAGCGGAATCCAGTAGCCGCGGTCGGCCTGAAAGTGACGGCCGATCGCCATCGCGATCGCGAGTACGAGTGCAAAGCGCAGCGAGTCGCGGCTTAGCCATTCGATGTGGTTTCCGACGTACGGGCCGGGACGCGGGCGCGAGAGCAGATCGAAGCTCGGCAGCCACTCGGTCTCGCCGTCGCTTTCGAGCGACGCGGCGATTGCGTCGAGCCGCTCCGCGACCGGCAGCGTCGGCTCGCGCGTCGAGACCGCCGCGCCGAGCCGTTTGCGAATGACCTCCGCGTCCTCGAGCAGCCGCTGCAAGCGCGCCTTTTCGGCCGCGCGGGCGAACGGCTGCGGGTCGGCGAGTACCTGGCGCGCGGTGGCGAACGGTGTAATCGGCGGCAGGCCCGGCTTGCCGTCTGCTACCGCTCGCGCGTATGTGGCGAGGTCGCGATAGACGCGCGCGATCGCCGACCGCTCCGCGTCGAGCCGTGCGAAGGGCCACGCGAGCAGCAGCAGCAGCGCTTGGATCGCGCCGCCCGCCGCGACCAGGCCCGACTGAACGAGCGCCGCCGGCTGCGTAAGCGGCTGGCTCGAGAAGAGCACGAAGGCGACGAGCGAGTTGAGGCCCACGGTCGCCGCGAGGGGCCCGGTCTGTCCGATCGTGGCGCACAAGTATGCCGTCACCGCGGTAGCCGCGATCACGCCCGGGGTAGAATGACCGGCAACGGCACCGACGAAGCTGGTGGCCGACATGCCTACTGCCGCGACGACGATCGCACTCAACCGCGTTCGATGGATGCCCTGCAGCGACGTGAATCCGGTAATGAACGCCCCGATCGCAGCGGTGATGCCGAACGCCGGTCGTCCGAGTGCCGCTCCCGCGATCAAGGGAATCGCGACGCCGACCGTGCAGCGCACGGCGAATCCAGGCTCGAGCGCCGAGCGGTCGAAAAGCGTCACCGTCGCGGCCAGCTCGCGCAGCCACGTGACGAATGAAGAGGTCCGACTCACATGAGACCCCCCGAAAAGAAGCCCAACACCGACGAATTCGAAACGCTTCTCGACGACGAGGATCGGGAACTGCTGGAAAAGCCCGACGTTCCCGACGACGTGAAAGCCGAGGTCACCGAGCGCTTAGAGCGCCGGCACGAGGACGCGCTGAGACGAAGAGCCCTAAGCGTGCGGGGCGTACGGATCCGGGAAGCAGTATTTTTTGTTGCTGCAGCGCGAGCCGTCGTAGACGGCCTTGACGTCGACCTCAGGTATGTGCGCGCCGTAAGCCTCATTGATCGTTTTAATGAACTCGTACGCGATTAACGCATAACCGGAGTTCGACGGATGGATGCCGTCGAAGCTAAGATTCCTCCGGTCAGCGGGACGAATGACGGCGACGGCCCAAAATAAATGTACCCTAGCGTGCAGCAGACGCCGGGCGCGATCGACGACGCCGCCGGAAGTACTGGTTCGGGGGTCGCCGCCGGCCAAACCTTGAAAGATTGCGTGCACGTCGACCAGCGGAACGCGCTCGGACGACGCGGCGTCATCAATGCCCTGGTTGATCGCGTTGTTGAGTAGCTGAATTTTCGCGGCGAACTCCGGCGTAATGTAGTTTGACCCTAGCCCGCTGCCTTTACCGGTTTGCAATGCGGCGAAGGATGCGCACAGTCGAAATCCGGTATCTGGCCCTGGTTGTTATTGGCGTATTGGTCGATAAGCAGCGCTGCCGGAAGCGTCAGATAGCCGCATGGCTTCGTTATTGAGGTTGGGATGCAGCCCTGGGGGTATCAAGGCCGATAGCGTCTTGCGATTCCGGGGAGCGACTCCCTGAGACTGGCGAGCTCGAGCAGACAGTAAGCGTAAGCTTGCGCGACGACATTGCGGCGCATTTGTCGGGTGGTCGAGGACGCGCTGAAAATATCCGGTTTCGACGATATCCGGTAGGTTCGCGAGAACGACGCGCGCGCCGGCGTGCTGGAGTGTCGAAATCGTCGCGCGCAGATCGCTCTCAGCCTGTCCGGGGCTACGGTCTCCGCCGACGAAGCGGGCGCCGCTGCCCATGTACTTGAGCACGTCGTTTGCTCCTAGCCACACCGTCGCGAGCGTCGGATGGCGCGATGCCGCGGCGTTGACCTCGGTGAGATGCGGCCCGAGGTTGGTGAAGTTGCGCAGCACCGGCCAGTACGTTCCGCTCTCCTCGTTGACGACGTCGCTAAGCAGCCCCGGAATACCCGGGAGGGGACTGCACGTGTTGGTCTGCGGTTGGTGGATCGTGTTCGCCTCGTGCAGCGTCAGGCCCGGGATGCCGACGTTACGAATCGTCGTCGAAGTCGGGTTCAAACGCACGCGCGCCGAGGCTTTAAACCCAAAGCCGGCCTGATTGAAGTCGCGTGCGTACGTGCACGGATCGGTGCCCTTGAATTGACCGAAGGGCTCGAAACTGCTGGGAGCGGTCGCACGATTTGGTTGTCGAGGCCCGGCCCGGTGATGAGCGGCAGCGGGCTCGTGGACGGGTCGTACATTTGAGCGATAGCAGATTCAGCGACGAGCTCGAGGCCTGCTCCACCAGCAGCGACCACCAGCCGCTCTCCTGAGTCGGCGGAATGGATGTGCCCGGGTCGAGCGGGTTCGGCACGCCGGTTTGACCCAAGATTCCGTCCGCCTGATAGCCCGCTGTCAAGCTATCGCCGACGCCGACGATCTTCTGCGCCACGCCGGCATCGTCACGAACGCGACCGGCGGCATTCATCGGGACGACGCCTTGTCCGCCGCCTAGCCCGCCGCAGCCGCTGAGCGCGGCGACCAACCCCAAACAAGCCAATACGCGAGAGCTTTTCATGTGAACCTCTGACACTTACAACGGGAAGACACTGGGTGAACCGATGCCGAACTGCAGCTGCAGCTGCGTCGCCTTGAGGCCGCCGATCGCGAGCCCGCATGCGTTGTTGATGGCCTGCTGCACGGTCACGCACTTGATGCCGGTGATGCCGTCCGGTCCGCGATTGGTCGGATTGCCGCTGTTGAGGACGACCTGAACGAAAGCGTATTTGCTCAAACGCTGCGACGCGCCGAGGAAGTATGCGAATAGATGTTCGGGATACGGATCGGTCGGCAGATAGTCGCGGGCGCTCTGCGGCTCGACGAAGAGCGTCGTCCCGCGGAACGGCGTATACTCGAGATAGATCACCTGCGGCAGCTGCATGGAGTTGCCCACATTCGCTCCAGCGGTATGGACGAGCCATTGCGGCGCGAACGTGATGGTTCCGAACATCTTGGGCGTCTTCAAGAACGGAAGCGTAAAGGCGACGGCATAGTACTGCGCGGTGCGCACCGGGATGTTGATGACGGGACCGTCGGGCAGGTTGTAGGTGAACGGCACGACGTCGTTGTTGTTGGCCGCGAAGCCGATCTGCCCGCCGCGCGCGACGTACGTCGGCGTCACGACGATCGGTACGGGGCCCGGCAGCTTGTCGGATTTGATCACGAACATTTTCTGAAGCATGAAGACGCCAAACGTATCCTTCGTGCGGACGTTGATGTTCCGCCCCGCGCCAGGGCCGCACTTATTCCCGTCCGAGAGATCCGCGCAGCCGACCGGATTTTGGAATCCCGCCAAATAGACCGGCGCGAGGCCGCTATTGAACCCGTACGGCCAGTGCTGCAGCTGGAACATGCTGGCGACGAGACGCGTCGACCAGTTGAATCCGTATCCGACCGATGCGTCCATGCCGCCCATCAGCCAGCCCTTGCCGTAGGATCCGATGTTGCCCCACGGATACGCGGCCGACACGTCGAGCCGATACTCGATCCGATTGCCGGGCAGTTCCATCTTCGGACCGACGCGATGCTGCTGCACCGGTGGAACCTGCGCGACGCTGCCGTTACCGGCCGAGGCCTGCGGACGCGGCTGCGGCGGCGTCACGGGCTGCGACATCACGCCCTTGATCGCATCGTTGGCGCCCGGAACGATCGAGTTTTGATAAACGTTTTCGGTGCCGTCGGCGAGCGCCGGCAGCACGGTGGCGCAGCTCGAAAACACCGCCGCCGCGGCCGCCACTATGCGACAGAAATTACCGAGCATGCAAGCAACTCCCAAAGCCGACGATGACGGCGGTTATTAAAACTATCAGTGAGTCAGCATCAGGGTTGCGCTTATCGCATCGGGTTCCTTCCGACCTAAATCATCTAATCGCCAAATCACCTTTCTTACCGACGTCTTCCGGGGGTGTTCTCCGCGGAACCGCTCGTCGTCGCACATCGTGTGCTCCTCCTGCTGCGGCGCTCGCGCGGACGAGCAAGCTCGGAACGAAGTGCGCATCCTGCGCTGGTCCGCGCTCGTCGCAGCTTCCGCTTGAGAACACCCCCGGAAGACGTCGGTAAGAAGTACTGTTACACGCCGACGGGTGGCGCCGCGGGCGTTTGCGCGATCTCGCCGCGCGTGTGTCCGTCGCGTCCGGCAGGGCTGCCGCGCAGCTCGAACGACTTGATGATGACGTAGAGCACCGGTGTGATCCCGAGGTTCAGCATGGTCGACATGAGCATTCCGCCGAAGACCACGGTGCCGAGCGAGTGGCGCGCGGCCTCGCCGGCGCCCGTCGCGAAGACGAGCGGGATGACGGCGATCACGAATGCTATCGACGTCATGAGGATCGGCCGCAGCCGCGTCTGCGCGGCGCGCATCGCGGCCTGCACGATGGACGCGCCCTGGCGCAGCTGCTGATTTCCGAACTCGACGATCAAAATTGCGCTCTTACTAGCGAGTCCGATGAGCATGACGTAGCCCACCTGTGCGTAGACGTCTTGCGAGAGCGTCGGGTCGAAGAGAAACGGGATCGGGAAGTGGCGCAGGTTGATGAACAGCAGGGCGCCGAGCAGCGCGGTCGGCACCGCGAGCAGCACTATGAGCGGATCGATGTAGCTCTCGTACTGCGCGGAGAGCACGAAGAAGACGAACACGAGCGCCAGGATGAAGATCTCGATCGTCAGCGGGCCGGCCGCGATCTGATCGAGTTGCAGACCGGTCCACTCGTAGCTCACGCCCTTGGGCATCACCTTAGCGGCGATCTGTTGCATCGCCTGGATCGCGCTGCCGGTGCTCGTGCCCGGCGCGTTGCTGCCGTTGAGCTCGATGTTGCGGTAGAGGTTGTAGTGCGAGATGATCGGCGGTCCCAGCACCTTCTGGATCTGCATCAGCGCGGAGAGCGGCGTCATCACCGCGCCGTTTGCGGTGGTCGAGGCGGCCTCGCCGTTACCGGGTGCCGGCGTGGCGATACCCGACGGCACGACCGTCGTTCCCGGCGCCGAGCTGGAATGCACGTACAGATTGCCGAGCGAAGACACGCTGTTACGAAACGGCGCGTCGGCCTGGACGTCCACCTGCCACGAGCGGTTCAGATACGTGAAGTTGTTGACGTAGAGCGAGCCGAGATCGACCTCGAGCGACGTGAAGATGTCCGAGAGCGAGACGCCGATCGACTTGGCCTTGTTGCGGTCGATGTTGGAGTCGATCTGCGGTGAGTTGATCCGGAACTGTGTGAACACGTTTGCCAGGCGCGAATCCTTGGCGGCCGCGCCCATCATCGCATACGCGGTATTCATCAGGACCGGCAGGCCAACGTTGCCGCGATCCTCGAGCTCGAACTGAAAGCCGCCGAAGTTGCCGACGCCGTTGATCGCCGGCGGGTTGAACGCGAAGATCTGCGCCTGCGGAATCTGCATGTAGAAGGCGCCGTTAAGACGCTGCTCGACGGCGAAAACGCTGTGCGGGATGCACGCGTTGGGGTGAGCGAAGAGGAAGATCAGCTGGCACCAGGCCGGCGATTTTCGCTCGCTCCAGGGCTTCATCAGCGTGAACATAATGCCGCGGTTGGGCGCGGTACCCGAGAAGCCGAAGCCGCCGACATCGAATATGTGCTCCACCTCGGGTTGTGCTCTTATGATCTGCTCGGCCTTCGTGGATATGGTCCGCAAGCCCTGAAGCGAGGTTCCCTCCGGCGCCTGGACGAGCGTGATGAAGTAGCCCAGGTCTTCGTCCGGCAAGAAGCCCTGCGGCGTCCTCGAGGCCAGGAACAGTGTTGTCAGGAGGGCGCCCGCGAAGATGCCCGCGACGAGCCAACGCCGGCGGAACATGTTGGGCAGCGCGCGACCGTACCAGTCGCGGAAGCGCTTGAAGTTGGAGTTGAACCAGCGGAAAAAGGCGGCCTTGGACTCGTATTCACCGGTAAGGAGCCGCGACGACAGCACCGGTGCGAGCGTCAGCGCCATGAACAGCGAGATCGTAATCGAGGCCGCGATCGTCAGCGCGAACTGCTTGTAGATCTGTCCGGTCGTTCCGGGCAGGAAGCCGACGGGCACGAACACGGCGAGGAGCACGAGCGACGAGGCGACGACGGCGCTCTGAATTTCTCGCATCGCCTCGGCCGCGCTCGCGACGCCGCTCTGTTTACCCTTGTTGATCTCCATGTGCCGCGCGATGTTCTCGATGACGACGATCGCGTCGTCGACCACGAGTCCCGTAGCGAGCGTCAGACCGAAGAGCGTGATCGTGTTGATCGAGAAATGGAAGAGCTCCATCACGAAGAAGGTGCCGATCAGCGAGACGGGGATCGTCGCGGCCGGAATCAGCGTGGACTTCGGGTTTTGCAAGAAGACGAAGATGACGAGGATCACGAGCACGATCGACAGCAGGAGCGTCAGGAGCACTTCCTTGATCGACTCGTTGACGAATGTGGTAACGTCGAACGCCACCACCCAGTGCATCCCCAATGGGAACTGCGGAGCGAGCTGCGCCATTTGGGCGCTGACCCGGCGCGAGACGTCGAGCGCGTTGGCGGTCGGGTACTGCAAGACGCCCAGGCCGACGACCTGGCCGCTGCCGTCGAATCGCAGGTCGGTCGTGTAGCTCTGCGCGCCGAGCTCGATGCGGGCGACGTCGGAGAGGCGCACGTACCCGCCGTTGGGGTTCGCTCGGAGAATGATGTTGGCGAACTGTGCCGGATCGGAGAGCTGCGTGAGCGCGTTGACCGTGTACGTGTACGGCTGGTTCTGGGGGGCGGGCGGAGAGCCGATGCTGCCGGCCGCGACCTCCGCGTTCTGCTCCTGCAGCGCGCTGACCACGTCGCTGGCGTCGAGCCCCTGCTGCGCGAGCTTGACCGGGTTGAGCCAGATGCGCATCGCGTACTGGCGCTGGCCGAAGATGATCACCTGCGAGACGCCGTCGACGCGCTCTAAGTTGTTGACGACGTTGATCTGCGCGTAGTTGCTCATCGTCAGGGTATCGAGGCTCTTGTTGTCGGACGTGAGCGCGATGCCCATGACGAACGAGCCCGAGTTCTTGGCGACGGTGATGCCGAGCTGTTGGACCGTGGCGGGGAGCTGGCCGAGCGACGACTGCACCGCGTTCTGCACGTCGGCCGCGGCGATGTCGAGGTTGACGCCAAGGTTAAAGGTGCACGTGATCGTCGAGGCGCCCTGGGAGCTGGTCGAGCTGATGTAGCGCAGGCCTTGCACCGTGTTGACGGCTTGCTCCAGCGGCGTCGTAACCTGCGCCTCGACGGCCTGCGGGCTCGCGCCGGTGTACGTGGCGGTCACCGTGACGACCGGCGGCGCGATCTGCGGGTACTGCGCGATCGGGAGCGCCGGCATTACGATGAGTCCGGCGATCAGGATGAGAAGCGAGCAGACCGCCGCGAGGACGGGCCGATTCAGGAAGAGCTTCGTCACGTTAGCTGTAGCAACCTAAGGCGGGTACCCGCGGTTTCAGCTTCCCGCATGATCTGGGAATGCTTGCTCCGCATGGTAGGAGCTGCGCGAGAGCGGGCTCGACACGACCTGATGGAACCCCTTCCCTCGTGCGAGGCGGCCGAGCTCTGCGAACTTCGTAGGCGTCACGAACTCGACGACCGGGAGATGCTTCTTGCTCGGCTGCAAATACTGCCCCATCGTGAAGATGTCGACTCCCACCGAGCGCGCGTCGTCCATCGCGGTCTCGATCTCAGCGTCCCGTTCACCGAGCCCGAGCATCAGCGAGGTCTTGGTGTAGCGCTGCGGAGCGCGGCTCTTGGCGTGGGCCAGCACCTTCAGCGACTGATCGTACCCCGCGCGCTTATCGCGAACCGATGACGTGAGGCGCCGAACGGTCTCGAGGTTGTGCGCGAAGACGTCGGGCTTCGCGTCCATGACGATGTCTACGGCCGCCAAGTCGCCGCGGTAGTCGCCGCTGAGGATCTCGACCCGGGCGCCGGGAACGCGCTCGTGGATCGCGCGCACGGTGTTTGCGAATATCAGCGCGCCGCCGTCGGCGAGATCGTCGCGGTCTACGGCCGTCAGCACGAGATATTTCCAGCCGAGGTCGCGCACGGCTTCGGCGACGCGGTATGGCTCGAGCCAGTCGACGTCGCCCCGCGGGTTGCCCGTCTTGACGTTGCAGAACCGGCAGCCGCGCGTGCACGTGTCGCCGAGGATCATGATCGTCGCCGTCCCCGCGCCCCAGCACTCCGCCAGGTTCGGGCACGCCGCCTCCCGGCACACGGTGTGCAGGCCGAGCGCGTTGACCTTGGCCTTCACCCGCTCGTAGTCGTCGCCGATGGGGAGCGAAACCCGCAACCAATCGGGTTTGCGCCTGCGTATCAGGTCGATCTCTATCGCCATCAGACCGCCAGAGCCGGCATGAATTCGACGTCGAAGGTGCGCGCGAGCTCCTCGAGCAGGGTGCGTTTGGCGCGGTCCATCTCGATCGTGCGGCCGGTCTCCGCCGAGAGCGACGTGATGCCGCGATCGCTCAGGCCGCACGGGTTGATGAGGCGATCGTAGTCGAGGCGCGTGGAGACGTTGAGCGCGATGCCGTGCAGCGTAACCATCGCGCGAACGGCGAGACCGATCGCGCAGATCTGCTTGGGCCCGACCCACACGCCGGCATGTTCGCGGTGGCGTTCGCCGCGTACGCCGAAGCGCGAGCACACGTTGATCACCGCCGCCTCGAGCGCGCGCACGAGCGGCACGACCTCGCGAAAGCGCTCCATCCGGCGAATCGGATAGACGACGAGTTGCCCCGGTCCGTGGTAGGTCACGTCCCCACCGCGCTCGATCGCGACGCGGTCGACGCCGCGGCGCGCAAGCTCTTCTGCGCTCATCAAGACGTTCTCGGGCTTAGCCTGCCTGCCGAGCGTGATCACCGGCGGATGCTCGACGACGATCCACGTATCCGGCTCGAGCCCGTCGCGCACGCCGTCGTGCAGGCGATGCTGAAGGTCCCACACCTCACGATAGCCGCGCACGCCGAGATCGAGCAATCGCGCCCGCATCATTTATCCTTCAAACCCACGCCTACGTCTTAAACCTTCGCGGCCACGGGCGGCTTCGGCTTGGGATTGAGGATGTGGATCGCCTTGCCGTGCGCGGCCTCCGCGGCGTCCATGATGCCCTCCGTCAGCGTTGGATGCGGATGGACCGAGAGACCGATGTCCTCGAGCGTCGCACCCATCTCGAGCGCCATGACGCCCTCTCCGATCAGCGACTCCGCTTGCGGCGCGACGATGTGCATGCCAAGCAGCAGATCGCTGCGGGCGTCGCCGACGAGCTTGATCAGACCATCGGTGTCGTTCATCGTGCGCGCACGCCCGCTTGCGGCCAACGGAAACTTGCCGATGCGCAGCTCGTAACCGGCCGCCTTCGCCTCTTCCTCGGAGAGCCCGACGGTGGCGACCTCGGGATCCGTATAGATGCAGTTCGGTACGGCGACGGGATCGAACGCCGCGGACTTGTCGCCGTTGATCACCTCCGCCGCGATGACCCCCTGCTTCATCGCGCGGTGCGCGAGCAGCGGAGCGCCGGTCACGTCGCCGATCGCGAAGATGTTGGAGACCTTCGTGCGCTGCTGCCGGTCGGTAGCGATGAAGCCGCGCTCGTCCGTGCTCAATCCGGCGGCGTTCAGCCCGAGGTTATCCGTGACGGGCTTGCGGCCGACGGCGACGAGCACCATGTCGAATTCGCGCGTCTCGTCCGAGTTTGCCCTGAGTAGTTCGTACCCTCGCCGTTGATCGTCGCGCGCACCGTCTTGCCGTGCCTCTCGACCGCCCCGACCTTGGTGGCGAGCATGATCTCGATGCCCTGTTTTTTCAGGATGCGTGCGAGGGTCTTGCCGATCTCGGCGTCCGTGCCGGTGAGGATCTGCGGCATCATCTCCACGACTAAGACCTCGGCGCCGAGTCGCGCGTACACCGTCGCGAACTCCAGGCCGATCACGCCGCCGCCGATCACCAGAAGCTTCTTCGGTATGCGCGCCAACCCGACGGCGTCGTCGGAGTTGATGATCGCTTCGCCGTCGCGCGGCCACGCCTTCACGTCGACCGGCGCCGAGCCGGTTGCGATCACGACGTACTCCGCCGTCACCTTCGCGCCGCCGCCGTCCTTCGTCTTCACGGCGAGCTCTTTCGGTCCGCGCAGCGTTGCCTCGCCGGCGAGAAACTCGACGCCGTTGGCTTTGAACAGCGTCTTCACCCCGCCGACGTTCGCGTTCACGACGTCGGTCTTGAACTTCGCCACCGTCTCCCGTTCGATCTCGGCCTTCGGCACCTTGAGGCCGAGCGAACCTGCACGCTCGATGTGACGGATCACTTCGCCGACGTGCAGCAGCGCTTTGGTCGGAATGCAGCCCCAGTTGAGACAGACGCCGCCGACCTCGTCGCGGTCGATGCACAGGACTTTCTTGCCGAGCTGACCGAGACGGATGGCGGCGTGATAGCCGCCGGGACCGGCGCCGATGACGGCGACGTCGACCTGGTATTCTGCACTGCTCATTCGGCCAAGCTTCGCCGGGGCGGAAGCGTTCCCCAGGAAGATCCGCGAAATGGAATCATCCATGTCGAGGATTGGATGGGCGGGACTCCTGCCGCAGCTCGATCGCGACTCGATCGTGCCGCTCTACCGCCAGATCTATGAGCATCTCCGCGAAGCGATTCTGGCCGGAACCCTCCCCGAATCGACGCGTCTTCCGCCCGAGCGGACCATGGCGGAGCGTCTCGCAGTCAACCGCAGCACGATCGTGCACGCCTATCGCGAGCTGGTGGGCGAGGGCCTGATCGAGCAGCGGGTCGGCTCGGGCTCGCGCGTCGTGCCGCAGCTGCGCGGCGGCCAGCCGGAGCGAGCCGCGGGCGTCCCATGGTGGGTCACGCTGCCGCCGTGGCGCGTCGGAGAGTTTCCGAACGTGCTGGGCGAGCTCGCGGCCAAACCCGAGGCCGGGCGCATCTCGTTCGTGCAAGGCGTCGCGCCGGACGAGCCGTCACCGCTCGGCGAGCTCGCGAAGTCGTTCGCGCGCGTCGCGCGCGATCCGCGCTTCGTGCTGTCGTACGGCGACTCGGAAGGCTACGAGCCGTTACGCGCGGCGATCGCGGCGCGCATGAATGCGCGCGGTGCCGCCGGCATCGCGCCCGGCGGCATCATCGTGCTCACCGGGTCCACGCAGGGCATCGCGATCGTCGCGCAGAGCCTGGCCGAGCCGGGCGACGAGATCATCGTGGAATCGCCGTCGTATCCCGGAGCACTGCAGGTCTTTCAAATCAACGGGTTGCGTGCGATCCCGGTAACGGTGGACGACGAGGGCATGCGCGTGGACCACATCGAGGCGATCCTGCGCACCCGGCGCCCGCGCTTCATCTACACGATGCCGTCGCTGCACAATCCGACGAACGCGACGATGAACGAGGATCGGCGCGAGCGATTGGCGACGATCGCACGGCGCGCCGGCGTGCCGATCGTGGAAGACGATCCGTACGGTCCGCTCGGGCCGCCGGGCGCGCCGCTCGTGGCGCTGGCCCCCGACCACGTCGTCTATATCTCGACGTTCTCCAAGACGATCGCGCCGAGTCTACGCGTCGGCTGGCTGGCCGCGCCGCGCACGATCTTGGAACGTCTATTGCTGCGCAAACAGGCGTACGACATGGCGACCAGCTTATACGTGCAGGCGGCGGTCGCGGATTATTTGGAGCGCGCCTACGATGCGCACGTCGAGCAGCTGCGCAACGAACTCGTGTTGCGGCGTACGATCGCTGACGCGGCGATCGCGGAGCACTGGCCCGCGAGCCTGAAGGTGAGCCGCCCGAGTGGCGGATTCTATCTGTGGACGTCGACGCCGCGCGAGCTACGCGCCCGCGCGCTGCTCGACGCGTCGGAGCGCCTCGGCGCTTCGTTTCTCTTCGGCGAGGCGTTCTTTGCGAACTCCGGCGGCGATCACTACTTTCGCCTGGCCCTCACGGCGGTCGCCCGCAACGAGATCCCGGAGGGCATCCGGCGTATCGGCGAAGCGATAAAGACGCTACGATCTTAACGCTTCGCTTTAGCCGTTATCGCCTTCGCGATGATGGCGGGCGTGGGACAGAGATGATTGACCGGACACTGCGGACACTTTGGAGTCGGCGCCTTGCAGACGGCGCGGCCGTGCAGGATCAGCCAGTGCGTCGCGTCGCCCCACTTGCTCTCGGGGAGCAGCGCCGTTAGGTCCTCTTCCACATCGCGCGGCGTCTTGCCCAGCGTGAGTCCGAGCCGGTGCGCGACGCGAAAGACGTGCGTGTCGACGGCGAGCGCCGCCTCTCGAAACGCTGCCGCCATCACGACGCTGGCCGTCTTACGGCCGACGCCCGCCAGCGACTCGAGCGCCTCGCGCTCGTGCGGCACGGCGCCGCCGAACCGTTCGACCAGATCGCGGGCGCACGCGATGATGTTCTTGGCCTTCATGCGGAAGAAGCCGCATGACTTGATGATCTTTTCGACATCGGGCTGACGCGCGCGCGCGAGCTTCTCGGGAGTGGGGTATTTCGCAAAGAGCTTGGGCGTCGTCATGTTGACGCGCACGTCGGTGCACTGTGCGGACAGGATCACGGCGACGAGCAGCTCGTACTCGTTGCGATACTCGAGCGCGGTTACCGCGTGCGGGTATGTCTGCTCGAGGATCGCGAGCTCCTCGAGTGCGACCTTGCGCGGTACCTTCTTTTTCGGAAACGGAATCGCCGGCACGGCGGGATCATTCGCGCAGCGCGACGCCGTCCCCGTCGCTGGTCACGAGGCCGTCGCGCTCCAGCGCCGTAACGAATTCACGAACGTCGTCGACGCTGCGTCGCGGGATCGCCGGAGCGACGGCACGGTGCAGGTCGAGCAGTGAGATGCGCCGGCCCGGCGGCAAATCGCGCAGCCGGTCGACGATTCGGCCTCGCGCGTAGCGCGCCGTATGCTTGAACGGCAGCGCAGCCGGCTTGCGTGCATGCCGCAGTTGCGCCGGATCGATCGGCGCGGCCGCGCAGTCCGCGCGCAGCGGACACCGGCCGCAGTCCGGCGCGCGTGCCGTGCAGACCGTCGCGCCCAGATCCATCAGCGCCGAGCTCCAGTCGTGCGCGCGCCCCGGCGGCACGAGTGCTCAGGGCGCGCGTTTCGAGCTCGCGCGCCGTCGCGCGGGGCGGACACTCCACGCCGAGGCACAGCCGATGCACGACGCGCCGCACGTTCGTGTCCACAGGCGCGTCGTCGAGGTCGAAGGCGAACGCGCGAATCGCCGCCGCCGTATACGGCCCGACTCCCGGCAGCAAGCGCAGCGCGGCGCCGTCGCTCGGCATCGCGCCGCCATGCCGCTCGATGACGTCTCTTGCCAGGCGGTGGAGGCGAATGGCGCGCGAGTTATAGCCAAGACCTTTCCACTCGCGCAGAACGTCCGCCGCCGAGGCGCGCGCCAGAGCGGCGAAATCGGGGAAGCGTTCGACGAACGCCTCAAACCTCGGCGCCACGCGATCGGCTTGCGTCTGCGCGAGCATGAACTCGCTGATCACCGTGCGGTAAGGATCGCGCCGCACGCGCCACGGGAGGTTCGCGCGTCCATACCGCGAGTACCAACGGAGCAGCCGCCGCTGCAGTCTTTGGGAGTTAGTAATCGGTGTCTGGTATCTCGTACGATGGTTGCGCGTTGAGGAAGTGACTCGCCGGAAATTTCGTCGAAATCGGTTGGAAAACGCGCGGCGCCATCGAGAACGCGAAGCAGTCCGACAGGTCGTCGGCGCGCACGTCGGTCGTGCCGAGCGAGCCCAGGCCGAACGTCCTCTCCGTGAACTTTAGGAGGCTGCCGAACTCGTGCTGTTTGCGCGAGATATGGCCCTGCGGCGTGTACGCGGATATGACGATCAGCGGAACGCGGAATCCGAGCTCGTAGCTGTTGTAGCGCGGGGGCTTCACGTGGTCGTACCATCCGCCCCAATCGTCCCAGGTGATGAAGATCGCGGTGTCGTCCCAGTACGCGCTCTTGCCGATCGCGTTGACGATGGAGGCTACCCACGACGGTCCGGAGCCGTTGGTTATGCCGGCGTGATCCGACTCCCGGGCCGACGGCGTCACCCACACAACGTCCGCGAGGGTTCCGGAAGCGATGTCGGTGAGCACTCGCGAGGACGGAGCCACGACGTCAAGCGCATATTCGGGACTTTTTCGTATGTGTCGGATCGCATCCGGTCCGGCCCAAAGGTTGGGCGTAAGTAATTCTTGGTAATAGTGCCACGTCAAACCCTTCGCTTCGACTAAATCGATCAGGGCCTGCCGTTCGAAGCACGGATAGACCTGGCGATTTTCCTTGCCTGCGGGGTCGATCACTCGTACGCGCGATCCGGGCGGCGAGTCGCACCCTCCCGTGAGCTTGCGGTGCGCCGTAACCGGATTCTCCGCCGCGCGCAAAGGCGAGCGGTTACGGATGGTCGACGTGCCGCTCAGGATATACTGATGAGCGGGAAAGCTGGGCCCTTCATTCGTTTGGAACATGCGGTTGGCAAACGCATAACTCTCCGCCATGATCAATACGGTTCGACTTCTTGCTCCGGCACGTACCCGTAAGCGCGAACGTCGCGCGGAGGGCACTGGCGTCCCCTTTTGCAACGGGAATTGACGATGTTCCAGCCGTCGAGCCTCCCGTCGTCGTACTCATTCTCGAAAGCGCGATGTCTGTGGCTGATGTCGTACGGCGCGGTCAGCGGCGTCGGCGCAAGCGAAACGATCTGCCCGCGCGAGTTCTTGCCCTGGCGGACCGTGTCGGCTCCCGGCAAACCGTTGAAGAGATTGTCGACCGAACGATTCTCCTGAAAAATGATGACGACGTGTTTGATCTTGCCGTCGCCCAGCAGCGGACGACCGGCATCGCTTTGAACCAACGCCGGCTGCATGGGAACCTGCGCGCCCGGCTGCGGGCCGCAGCCCGCCGACAGGGCAAGCGCGCCGATGAGGCTTAACTCTAACTTTCTCAATCTGGTATCGTTTCCTAGTTAGAAGTCGTCGTCAGGATTGACGTTCGATAGCGATGGCGGTGAGTTGAGGAAGTAGGTTTTATCTCGAGGCGCGTGAATCACCTTGAATCTGCGCGGTGTCCGCGCGAAGTTGAAGCAGTCCGACAGGTCGTCGGCGCGAACGTCGGTCGTGCCGAGCGAGCCCAGGCCGAACGCCAGCTCCGTGAACTTCAGGAGGCTCCCGAACTCGTGCTGTTTGCGCGAGATATAGCCCTGCGGCGTGTACGCGGATACGACGATCAGCGGAACGCGGAATCCGAGCTCGTAGCTGTTGTAGCGCGGGGGCTTCACGTGGTCGTACCATCCGCCCCAATCGTCCCAGGTGATGAAGATCGCGGTGTCGTCCCAGTACGCGCTCTTGCCGATCGCGTTGACGATGGCGGCTACCCACGACGGTCCGGAGCCGTTGGTCAGACCGGCGTGATCCGACGCCTGGGCCCACGGCGTCACCCACACGACGTTTGCGAGGTTTCCGTAAGCGATGTCGGTGAGCACTCGCGAGGACGGGGCCACGACGTCAAGCGCATATTCGGGACTTTTTCGTATGTGTCGGATCGCATCCGGTCCGGCCCAAAGGTTGGGCGTGAGATGTGCTTGGTAGTAGTGCCACGTCAAACCCTTCGCTTCGACTAAATCGATCAGCGCCTGCCGTTCGAAGCACGGATAGACCTGGCGATTTTCCTTGCCCGCGGGGTCGATCAGTCGTACGCGCGATCCGGGCGGCGAGTCGCACCCTCCCGTATACTCGCCGTCGGGCGTTAACGGGTTCTCCGCCGCCCGCAAAGGCGAGCGGTTACGGATGGTCGACGTGCCGCTCAAGATGTACTGATGAGCGGGAAAGCTGGGCCCTTCATTCGTTTGGAACATGTGGTTGGCAAACGCATAACTCTCCGCCATGGTAAAGTAAGGCTCGACTTCATGCCGCGGCACGTACCCGTAGGCGCGGACTCCGGGCGGAGGGCACCGGCGACCCGTTTTGCAAAGGGAGCGGACCTTGTTCCAGCCGTCGAGCTTCCCGTCGCCGTACTCCGTCGCGAAAGCGCGATGAGTGTGGCTGATATCGTACGGCGCGGTCAAGCGCGTGGGTTGCAGTTTAACGACTTGCCCGTGCGAGTTCTCGCCATTGCTGGCCGTATCTGCGCCGGGCAGTCCATTGAAGAGATTGTCGACCGAGCGATTCTCTTGAAAGATGATGACGACGTGTCTGATCTTGCCCTTGCCGAGCAGCGCCGGATTCGCAGGGTCGACGCGAGCCGGACCGGAGGATAGCGGCAACGCGGGCGTGACGCCGCGGTAGGAACTTTGCCCGCTGCTCGGCATGACGCATCCCGCAGCAAAGAGGATAGCAAGGCTCAGGAGGAGCCGGCTCTTTCGCATCAGGTCCTTCCGACGAGATTGCGCGATATGACGAGCCGCTGGATTTGCTGCGTGCCCTCGTAGATCTGCGTGATCTTGGCGTCACGCATCATGCGCTCGACTGGATAGTCGGCCGAATAGCCGAAGCCGCCGAGTACCTGCACGGCGTCGGTGGTGACCGACATGGCGACGTCGCCGCACTTGAGCTTCGCCATGGCCGCCCAGAGGGTGACGTCCGGCGTGCCCGCGTCGCAGCGCCGGGCCGCTTCATAAAGAAGAAGACGCGCCGCTTCGACCTCGGTCTTCATGTCGGCGAGCATGAAGCCCACACCCTGATGCTGGCCGATCGGCTTGCCGAACGCGATGCGTTCCTTGGCGTAATTCGTCGCGTAGTCGAGTGCGCCGGCCGCGATGCCGAGCGCCTGTGCGGCGATGCCGGGTCGGGACTTGTCGAGCACCTTCATCGCGATCTTGAAGCCCTCGCCTTCGGCGCCGAGCCGATTACCCTCCGGTATCTCGCAATCCTCGAAGACGAGCTCGACGGTGGGAGATCCGCGTATGCCCATCTTTTTCTCGACGTTGCCGACGGAGAAGCCGGGCGTGTCTTTTTCCACGACGAATGCCGTTACGCCGCGCGACCCCGCCGACGGATCGGTGACCGCGAACACGCAGACGACGTCCGCCACGCTGCCGTTGGTGATCCAAATCTTCTGCCCGTTGAGCACATAGGCGTTGCCGCGCTTTTCGGCGCGCGTGCGCATCGAGCCCAGAGCGTCCGAACCGCTCGAGACCTCCGTGAGCGCGTAGGCGACGAGGTGTTCGCCCGACGCGATCTTCGGGAGAAACCGCTGTTTCTGCTCGTCGCTGCCGCCGATGACGATCGGAAGCATCCCGAGCTCCTGCACGGCGACGATCAGCGCACTGGACGCGCACGCCTTAGCGATCTCCTCCACGACCTTCACGTACGTCAGGAACGTTCCGCCGAGGCCGCCGTAATCGACGGGTATCGGAATACCGAGCAGGTCGTTTTGCGCGAACAGCTCTTTGATATCCCACGGAAATTCGCCGGCAGCGTCGATCTCCGCCGCGCGCGGCCAGACTTTCTCGGCGACGAGCTCGCGGACCGCCGCGAGAATCATGGCCTCTTCGCCGCTGGTTTCTATTTCGGTCGGTGCCATCGTCATGACGAGTTCGTTCCACGGAGGCGGCGCACGTTCCGTCGGCGCATTAGGGCGCCATGGAGAAGGTCTACGTCTCCTGCGCCGAGGCGGTCGCCGACATTCCGAGCGGAGCCTCTATCGCTGTCGGCGGCTTCGGCCTCAACGGGATTCCGCATAACCTGATCGAGGCGTTGCTGGAGCAGGGCGCCACCGACCTCGTAACGGTTTCGAACAACTGCGGGGTGGACGGCTGGGGCCTGGGCGTGCTGCTGGACCACAGGCGGATACGCCGGACGACCGGCTCGTACGTCGGCGAGAACCGCGAGTTCGAGCGCCAGTACCTTCACGGCGAGCTCGAGGTCGAGCTCGTTCCCCAGGGCACGCTCGCCGAGCGTCTGCGCGCGGGAGGCTGCGGGATTCCGGCCTTCTACACGCCGGCCGGCGACGGCACGCTGATTGCCGAAGGCGGCTTGCCTTGGCGGCATACATCCGACGGCGGCGTCGCGATCGCATCGCCGAAGAAGGAGACGCGCGTATTCCACGGCCGCGAGTACGTGCTGGAGACCGGAATCGTCTGCGACTACGCGCTGGTGCGCGCGTCGGTGGGCGATCGCACCGGAAACTTGATCTTCCACAAGGCCACGCGCAACTTCAATCCGCTCTGTGCGATGGCGGGTAAGATCACCATCGCCGAGGTCGAGGAGCTGGTCGAGCCTGGCGCGATCGATCCGGAGCTGGTGCACCTGCCGGGCGTATTCGTGCAGCGCATCGTGCACGTCGGACAGCAGGGAAAGCGCATCGAGCGCGTCACGACGCGCACGAGGGCCGGATAGTGGCACTAACTCGAACGCAACTGGCGGCGCGCGTTGCGCAGGAGCTGCGCGACGGTCAATACGTGAACCTCGGCATCGGCCTGCCGACGCTCATCCCGAACTACGTCCCTTCGGACGTGACGGTGACGCTGCAGAGCGAGAACGGCATCTTGGGAATGGGCCCGTATCCCTACGAGGGAGAGGAAGATCCGGACCTGATCAACGCCGGCAAGGAGACGGTCACGGTACTGCCGGGCGCGTCATTCTTCGATTCCGCGCTCTCGTTCGGCATGATCCGCGGCGGCCATATCGATCTCGCCGTCCTCGGCGCGATGCAGGTCTCGGAGCACGGCGACCTCGCGAATTGGATGATTCCCGGAAAGATGGTCAAGGGAATGGGCGGCGCGATGGACCTCGTGCATGGAGCGAAGCGCGTGATCGTGATGATGGAGCACGTCGCCAAGGGCAACGCCCACAAGATCGTGCGCAAGTGTTCGCTCCCGCTCACCGGCCGGCGCGTCGTACACCGAATCATCAGCGACCTCGGCACGATCGACGTCGGCAGCGAGGGATTGATTCTGCGCGAGGTCGCTCCGGGGGTCACGGTCGAGCAGATCCAGGCGGCAACCGAACCGAAACTGCATGTGCCGGTCGAACCCATGGTCATGGACATCCCTCGTCACCCTGACGAGCCATCAGCGTAATGAGGTGTGACGTCTCCCGGTGTCACCGTGATCTCCCGGTGTCGCCCTGAGCGGAGTCGAAGGGTGACAGAGAGAAAACGTTCACACTCATCCTCTCTTGCTACGGAGGCATCATCAATGTATATTTCCAAGTTGCGTCTGGGCGCGTTGGCGCTGATCTTCGCGGTGTTCTTTACTCTTGCCGGGGCCGGCACGGTGCTGGCGCAGCAGAATCGCATGGTGCAGGCGCGGACCTATCTCAACTACGCGCTAAGCCAGCTCCAGGCGGCGACGGCGAACAAAGGCGGTCATCGCGCGAACGCGATCAACCTCGTCCGACAGGCGATCAACGAGGTCAATCTCGGAATCGAATACGCGCAATAGCGGTATCCACCGCCGCCGTTGTCATCCCGAGCCCTTCGACTCCACTTCGACAGGCTCAGTGTCGCTCAGGACAAGCTCCGCGGGAGGCGCGGAGTCGAAGGATTTGAACTGCGTGCGGTAGAGTCGAGCGTAGAGGCCGCCGCGCGCCAAAAGCGTAGCGTGGCGGCCGGACTCGACGATTCGTCCATCCTCGACGACGAAGATGACGTCGGCGGCGAGCACGGTGGAGAGCCGGTGGGCGATCACGAGACTGGTTCGCCCGCGCATCACGATCTCGAGGGCCTTCTGAATGGCGGCCTCGCTTTCATAGTCCAGCGAGCTCGTGGCTTCGTCCAGGATGAGGATGCGCGGGTCCTTGAGCAGCACGCGGGCAATCGCGAGGCGCTGGCGCTCCCCGCCCGAGAGCTTGTGCCCGCGCTCGCCTACCATCGTCTCGTAGCCCGCCGGCAGCGAGGCGATGAAGTCCGCGATGTTGGCCGCGCGCGCTGCGGCCACGATCTCCGCATCGGTCGCATTCGGATTGCCGTACCGCAGATTGTTTGCTACGGTGTCGTGGAATAGATATGTCTCCTGCGTTACGATGCCGATGTCACGGCGCAGCGAGTCGAGCGTGACGGTGCGCAGGTCGTGTCCGTCGACCTGCACGCTCCCGTGCTGTGGATCGTAAAAACGCGGCACGAGCGCCGTGATCGTCGTCTTGCCGGCGCCCGACGGACCCACGAACGCGGCCACCTCGCCCGGACGCACGTGAAAAGAGATTCCCTTGAGCACGTCGCGCGTTCCGTCGTAAGAGAACACCACGTTCTCGAATCGAATGTCGCCCGTGACGGCCGGCAGCGCGACGGCGTCGGGCGGCTCGTACTCCTCGGGCCGCATGTCGAGGTAATCGAAGATGCGCTCGAAGACGGCCAGCGCGCTGACGATCTGTACTTGAATCCCGGCCAGCGTGGCCGCGGGGCCGTACAAGCGACCTTGGATGAATGAGACGAAAGCGACGATGACGCCGACCTTGAGCGTGGACACGATGGCGAGCCATCCACCGCCGAACCAGACGACCGCGGGGCCGACGACGACCATCGCCGTGACCGATGCCAGGAACCAGCGGCCGACCATCGCGAGGTCGATCTCGAGTTGCATGAGGCGCGTGCCGGTGCGGTAGAAGCGCGCGCGTTCGTAGGCTTCGCGCGCGAACGATTTGATGAGCGTGATGCCGGAGATCGACAGCGTCTCCTGCGTGATCGACTCGATCTCGTCGCGCTTCTCGCGGGTTTTCTTGCGGATCTCATACATGCGCCGGCCGACCGGACCGAGCGGGAGCACCATCAGCGGCACGATCACGACCGAGATTAGCGCGAGGCGCCAATCCCATAGAAACATCGCGATAAGGGTCGTCACGATCAGCACGACGTTGGTCACGATCGTCGTCAGCGTGCCCGTCACGACGTTGTCGACGTTGTCGACGTCGTTGCTGACGCGGTTCATGATCTCGCCGGTCTTCGTGCCAGTGAAGAAGTCCAGCGGCATGCGGTGGAGATGGGCGACGAGGCTCGTGCGGATGTCGCGCATGATCCCCTCGCCGACCAGGGAATTCAGAAAGCCCTGCAGCACGCCGATCGCCGCCGCAAACAGTGCGGAGCCGAGGATGATGCCGACGTCGATACCGAGCGCCGTCAGATTGCGCTGTGGGATGGCGGCGTCGATGATGTGTGCCGTGATGAAGCCCGGGACCAGGCCGAGCGCCGCGACGGCGACGATGCACGCGAGCACCGTCGCCTGCTGGCGCCAGTACGGCGCAAAGAGTGCCGCCATGCGCTTCCAGTCGACGCGATGCTTGACTTTAGGTTTATCGGGCTGATAGATGTTCGACCACATCAGCCCGTGGCCGGCCATCACCCTTCGACAGGCTCAGGGCGGGTTGGCATCTAGTGCGGAACCGTTATCTGATGCAGCGAGACCTTGTTGCCTTCGAGGTCGTTGAAGGATGTGATCCTGCACACCGGCGTGTCGTAAACGTCTTCGACTTCGATGCCTTTTCCGCGCAAGTTCGCAGCCGCATCGTCGATGTTGTCGACCTCGAATACGACGCCGGAGGCGCTGCCCGGTGCACGGTCGACCCACTCGTTCCAAATAACGCTAAAATAGCCCCCGCCGACGTTGGCCTCGTTGTATTTCTCGACGCCCTCCTCCTCGTAGGGACCGCTGAACTTGAGCCCGAGTTTGTCTTCATACCACTTGCGCAATCCGGCCACGTCTTTCGCCGGATACGCGGTGAACGCAATCTCTTTAATCACGAAAATTCTCCTGGAAGTGATGAGAGGGGTCTGGGTCCTTCGTCAAACCCTGCCGAGATACCCCAGGTTGCCGCCAGCGGCCGACTCGCGAGTTCTACCGATCGTGCTCCCGCCGCCTCGCCCTCGTCATCCGGTCTCGGGATTGTCCTACGGCGCGCACGGAGCGGCCTAATTTTCCCGTTCGGTGAGCTCGAAGGCTTCGCGCAGGAAGGGGACGAGCGCGCTCAGCTCACCAGTGGATCGGACGAGCGCCACGTGTGAGATTCGCTTGCCGCTCTCCCCGATCTCGACGAAAAACGGCCTGCGCACTTTGCGTCCGAGGTGAATCACCAGGCGCAGCGCGTCTCGCATCACGGTGAGGTCCGCGAAGATGCGTGTCGAGCGGAACAACGCGTAGCGGTCGCGCGCAACGACCTCCACCTCTCCAAAGCCGCGCACCGTACGTTCCAGCCGCCGGTAGAGATCCGTAATCGCCGGCGGTCGACTCTTCAAGAGGCCGGCGACGCTGCCGCTGCCGCACGCGTGTCGCTGATTGACTCGTCGAAACGTGCGGTTGCAGAGCGAGCACGCCCACATCGAACGCAGCCTAGGCTTTGCCGTTCCTCAGGCTCGACAGCTCTTTGAAGAGCTTCTTTTCTTTGTCGGAGAGGTTCTGCGGGAGCTGCCCGATGAGGCGGACGTACTGATCGCCGCTGCTTTTGCCCTTGACTTGCGGCAGCCCGCGCCCGGAGAGGCGCAGCAGCCGATTGTTCTGCGTACCGGCGGGGATCATCATCGCGACCTGGCCGCTCAGCGTCGGCACCTTCACCTCGCCGCCTAAGACGAGATCGTAGATGCTGACCGGGAGATCGACGTAGAGATCGTCGCCCTTGCGTTTGTAGGTCGGGTCGTCTTGCAGCGTGACGATCAGATAGAGATCGCCGTTAGGGCCGCCGTTTGTTCCGGCGCCGCCCTGACCGGCGAGGCGAATGCGCTGGCCCTCGCCGATGCCCTTGGGGATCGTCACTTCGAAGCGCTTGTTGAGCAGCACTCGGCCGGTGCCGTGGCACTGCGGGCAGAGGCGTCCGCCCTCGGTGCCGGTTCCGTGGCAGCGCGGGCACAGATCCTCGATCTGCAGCGAGACGGCTTTCGTGCCGCCGTCGTAGACGTCGCGCAGGCTGAGCTCGATCGTCGTCTCGAGGTCCTGTCCGCGGCGTGCGAATCCCGGTGACGAAGCCGTCTGCCGGCGGCCGACTCCCGAAAAGAACATGTCGAAGAAATCGGAGAAGCCACTCGGACCTCCGGGTCCGCCGAGGTCGAACTCGAACTCTTGTCCGTCTACGGTGGTGTGGTATCGGCGCTGTTGCTCGGCTTGCTGCGCGGCCTGCTGCCAGTTGGGCCCGAGAACGTCGTACTTCTTACGTTTCTCCGGATCGCCCAGAACCTCGTAGGCCTCGGAGATCTCCTTGAATTTCTCCTCGGCCTCTTTGGTGTTCTTGGGATTGGCGTCGGGATGCCACTTGCGCGCGAGCTTGCGATATGCGGACTTGATATCTTTCTCGGCAGCGTTCTTCGGAACGCCCAAGATCGAATAGTAGTCCTTGAAGTTCATTCGTTGTGATGCTTGGCGACGATGACTTTGGCCGGCCGCAGCAGCTCGTCGCCGAGCGTGTAGCCCTTCTGCGCAACGCTGATGACGGTATCATCGGCGACGCCGTCGGAGTCGGAGGTTCCGATGGCCTCGGCGACGCGCGGATCGAACGCTTTGCCCTGGATCTCGATCGCTTTGACTCCCTCGCCCGCGAGAACGGCCTCGAACCCGCGCAGGGTCTGTTCGAGACCTCCGCGCAGCGACTCGCCTTCCGCGTTGGATTGCAGCGCGCGTTCGAGGTTGTCCAACACCGGCAAGATGCGCTCCAAGAGCATCCGCCGGCGCGACGCGACCGTCAAATCGACGTCGCGCGACAGGCGCTTCTTGAAATTGTCGAAGTCCGCCGCGGCCAACAGGAACTTCTCGTAGTTTTCGTCGGCGCGAGCGTTCGCCGCGGCGAGCTGCTCCTCGAGGGAGGGCTGCGCCGCGGCTTCTTCGATTTCGGCCTCGCCGGCCTCGGTCTTCAATAACGGATCGTTAGACATCGGCAGGTTCGGAGCTACTTGGCTTCCTTGAACTCCGCGTCGATGACGTCTTCGCCGCCCGCGCCGGCCGCCGCACCGTTACCGGTCGGCGCTCCGTCGCCCCCGGCCGCGTGCTCGCCCTGCGGTGACGCCGCCTTGTAGAGCAGCTCGGCCATCTTGTAACTCGCCTGCTGCAACGCCTCGACCGCCGGTTTGATCTCGGCGATCGTGCCGTTGTCGCTGACGCGCTTGAGCTCCGCCAGCGCGCTCTCGACCTCGCCGCGCGCCTGCGCGTCGAGCTTGTCGCCGACTTCCTTAAGCGACTTCTCGGTCGAGTAGATCAAGCTCGAGGCGCTGTTGCGGACCTCCGCCTCCTCGCGCTTCTGCTTATCGGCCGCGGACTGCGCCTCGGCGTCGTGCACCATGCGGTCGACTTCCTCTTTGGTGAGGTTCGTCGAAGCCGTGATCGTGATCGCCTGCTCCTTACCGGTGCCGAGATCTTTGGCACTGACGTTGACGATGCCGTTGGCGTCGATGTTGAAGGTGACTTCGATCTGCGGCACGCCGCGCGGCGCCGCCGGAATGCCTTCCAGGCGGAAACGCCCGAGCGTCTTGTTGTCCGCAGCCATCTGGCGCTCACCCTGCAGCACGTGGATGTCCACGGACGTCTGACCGTCCTCGGCGGTCGTAAAGATCTGCGACTTCTTCGTCGGGATCGTCGTGTTGCGGTCGATCAACCGCGTCATGACGCCGCCGAGCGTTTCGAGCCCGAGCGAGAGCGGCGTGACGTCGAGCAGAACGACGTCGCGCACCTCACCCGACAGCACGCCGGCCTGGATCGCCGCGCCGATCGCGACGACCTCGTCCGGGTTGACGGTGAGGTTCGGCTCTTTGCCCGTCAGCTTACGAACGAGCTCCTGAATCACAGGCATGCGCGTGGCGCCGCCGACCATGATGACCTCGTCGATCTTCGAGACGTCGAGCTTCGCATCGGCGATGGCGTTGCGGAACGGGCCCACGCAGCGATCGGTCAGATCGCCGGTCAGCTCCTCAAACTTCGCGCGCGTCAGCGCGTAGTCGAGATGCTTCGGGCCTTCCTGGTCGGCAGTGATGAACGGCAAGTTGATCGTCGTTTGCACGACCGACGACAGCTCGATCTTGGCCTTCTCCGCCCCCTCCGTGAGACGCTGCATCGCCTGCTTGTCCTTGCTCAGGTCGATGCCCTGATCGCGCCGGAACTGATCGACCAGCCAGTCGACGATGCGATGGTCGTAGTCGTCGCCGCCGAGATGCGTGTCGCCGTTGGTGGCCTTCACCTCAAAGACGCCGTCGCCGACCTCGAGGATCGAAACGTCATACGTTCCGCCGCCGAGGTCCCACACCAGGATCGTCTCGTTGCCTTTCTTCTCGAGCCCGTACGCCAGCGCGGCGGCCGTCGGCTCGTTGATGATGCGCAGGACGTCGAGGCCGGCGATCTTGCCGGCGTCCTTCGTTGCCTGGCGCTGCGAATCGTTGAAGTATGCGGGCACCGTGATGACCGCCTTGGTCACTCGTTCGCCCAAATAGTTGCTCGCGTCGTTGACGAGCTTTTGCAGGATCATCGCCGAGATCTCTTGCGGCGTATAGTCTTTGCCGTCGATCTTGACGTGATAATCGGCCTCACCCATGTGGCGCTTGATCGAGCTGATCGTGCGATCCGGATTGGTGATAGCCTGACGTTTTGCGAGCTGCCCCACGAGGCGCTCGCCGGTCTTCGTAAACGCCACGACCGAAGGCGTCGTACGCGAGCCTTCAGCGTTGGGAATTACGACGGGCTGTGTGCCCTCCATTACGGCCACGACGGAGTTCGTCGTGCCCAGGTCGATGCCGACCGTCTTAGCCATGAAACTCTTTACCTCGTTCCTTGAAATGTGCCCGATTGCTCTGGACCAGCAGTGCCGTGCGATGACGTCGCGCAGGCCGAGGTTTAAAGCCGTGCGCCGCACCGCCGGCGGCGCCTTGCCGCTTACGAACGGATCGGAAATGGGATACCGCACTATCATACTCGATGCGCGGCCAAGTTGTTCTACTACCCAAAGACACAAGAGAAGCCCCGGCGGTTGCAGGGACTTCCTCTTCGTGTCATCCTGAGCCCTTCGACTCCACTTCGACAGGCTCAGTGTCGCTCAGGACAGGCTCCGTCGAAGGACGGCCCCAAGGGCGCCTCGTCAAGACTGCGCGCCTACGGCGCTTGCCGGTAGGGACTTTTGCTAGGGTTGCTGTTCCTCCGGTTGCTGCTGCTGTTGCTGCTCGACCGAAAGCGGCTGCTCGGCGGGGGTCTCGCCCAGCTTGATGGCGACGAACTTCTTCATGCCCTGCGACCAGACGTTCAGGCGGATGGTATCGCCCGGCTTCTTGCCCCCGATGTAGTCGTGCAATGCCTTGACGCTGTCAAACGACCTGCCGTCGGCTTGCAGGATGACGTCACCCGGCTGGATGCCGGCCTGGTCGGCGGGCGAGCCGGAGAAGACCTGCTGGACCGCGATGCCGGAGCTTCCGTTGTAGCCGATCTGGTTCTTGACGCCGGCGGTCAGGTCGGCCATGTAGATGCCGAGGAAGCCGGTATCGGTGCCTTGGTGCGCTCCGGGGTTTTTCTCGAGCGAAGCGATGACGCTGCGCACGGTGTTGGAGGGAATCGCGAAACCGATCCCTTGCGCGTAGGCGGACTTGACCGTCGACTGGTTCATGCCGATGACTTGTCCGTCGATGTCGATGAGCGGGCCCCCGGAGTTACCCGGATTGATCGGCGCCGAGGTCTGGAGCAGACCCTTGAAGTCGATCTCGCCGCCGTTCTCCGTGGGGATGGGCTCTTGGCGATTGAACCCCGAGACGACGCCGACCGTCACGGTCTGTTGCAGTTGTAGCGGCTCGCCGATCGCGATCGCCCACTGTCCCTGCTCGAGCCGGGTAGAATCGGCCAGTTCCAGCGGCGGCGGAAGCTTGGAGTAACCGTCCACCTTGAGGATTCCGACGTCGGCCGCGAGGTTGTACGCGATCACGTGCGCCGGCACGTGGTCGCCGTTCGCGAAGACGACCGTCAGCTTCGTCATGTGTCCGCCGTTGGGCGGCTGCAGGACGTGCGCGTTGGTGACGATGTCGCCGCGGTCGTCGATAACGAAGCCGGAGCCCGACGCCTCGCCGCGGTACGGCTGCACGATTCCGGGACCCTGGCCGCCGAAGAACTGTTGAAAGAAAGGATCCGCCGGAATGACTTGCTGGCCGTTGACCTGTTCCGTGATCGCCACGACCGACGACTTCGTGCGTTTGACCGCGCTGACGATGCGATCTTGGTCGCTGACGCCGCTCAGCGGGACCGCGGCCACGGCGGGCGGAGTCCGATCGGGGCCGGTCGCGCCGCCGAAGTGACTGCTCGCGTAGAGCATCATAAGGAAGCTGCCGATAACGGCGCCCACAAGGCCCACAATCAAGGTGGGCAGTACTCGATTTCTCACCATCTCAAATGTATTCCGTAAGGTTGAAGCAGTTTTCTTCCAGCATCTACCCGCTTAACGGAAAAAAGTCTCAGATGGTGTCAGGACCGCCAAGTCAGCGTGGGAAGCAAGCGTTCTCAGCGGCCGCCCAGGTCGTGGGCTCCTGGGGGCGCAGCGCGGGAGGCAGCTGTCGCAAGAGCGCGGCGCGCACGCACTCCAGGCGCCCCTCCCGAAACTGCAGCATGCGCATTTGAATGAGGAGCCGCGCGCGGCGCAGCGCGCGTCGCGAATAGAGCGCATCGGGCGAGAGCGGAGCGATTGAGGCTGCGGCGGCGGGCGCGGCGCCCGGCGATGGCGAGGCCGCGGGACGCGCGGCGAGCAGGATCGATAGCAGGGCGAAGACATTCATAGTAGGCAACCTCCGCGGCGCAATTCACGCCGTACGCGCGGGGGAGCAAGGCTAAAGCGCAAAAGCACCGCTCGTGAGCTCTGACGCCTTGGCCGTTGCCGCGCCGCCCTCGCAAGCGTACCTGCGCATCGTTCCGCTCGGCGGCTGCGGCGAGATCGGTCGCAACATGACGGTGATCGAAACGAACGAGGACCTCGTCGTCGTGGACTGCGGCCTGATGTTTCCGGACGAAGAGATGTACGGTGTCGATATCGTCATCAACGACTTCACCTACGTGCGCGAGCGCGCGCACAAGCTGCGGGCGCTGCTCGTGACGCACGGCCACGAAGACCACATCGGCGGCATCCCATACTTCACGAAGGAATTTCGCGACACGCCGATCGTCGCGACGCCGCTGACGATTGCGTTGATCAAGGCGAAGTCGCGCGAACAGCATCTGGGCGAGGCGGAGTTTACGACGGTCAAACCCGGAGACCGCGTCAGGTACGGCGAGATCGAGGCCGAGTTCGTCCACGTCAACCACTCCGTCGCCGGGGCGTGCGCTCTGGCGCTCCGCACGCGGGTGGGCATGGTCTTTCACACGGGCGACTTCAAATTCGATCAGACGCCGATCGACGGAAAGCCGGCCGACTTCGCCCGCATCGCGCGCGTCGGCGACGAGGGCGTACTCTGCATGCTCTCCGACTCCACCAACGCCGAGCGGCCCGGGCATACGCTTTCGGAGCGGATCGTCGGAGAGGCCTTTACCTCGATCTTCTCGCACGCGAAGGGGCGCATCGTCATCGCCTCGTTCGCATCGAACGTGCCCCGGATTCAGCAAACGGTCGACCACGCGGTGCGATTCGATCGCAAGGTCGCGTTCCTCGGCCGCTCGATGCGGAACGTCGTGCACTTCGCGGGGTCGCTCGGACACCTGCGCATCCCGCCCGACACGATGATCAAGATCGAGGACATCGATCAGTATCCGCCCGAGCGCATCGTCGTTATGACGACCGGCTCGCAGGGAGAACCGATGAGCGGCCTCACGCGGATGTCGGTGCGCGATCACAAGCAGTTTCGCATCGTGCCGGGGGATACGGTCGTGATCAGCGCGACGCCCATTCCCGGCAACGAGAAGAGCGTGCATCGAACGATCAACAACCTCTGCAAGCTCGGCGCCACGGTCATTCACGGCACCGACGGCCGCTCGCACGTCTCCGGCCACGCCTCCCAAGAGGAGCTGCTGCTCATGCTCAATCTGGTACGGCCGGAGTTCTTCGTCCCCGTGCACGGGGAGTATCGCATGCTCGCCGCACACGGACGGCTGGCCGTTCAGACGGGCGTCGAGCCCGGCAACGTGTTCGTGGTGGAGAACGGCGACGTGCTGGAGTTCACGCACGAATACGGCGACAAGATCGGCAAGACGTACGGCGGCCACGTGTTCGTCGACGGATCGGGCATCGGCGACGTCGGCGAGGCGGTGCTGCGCGACCGCAAGGCGCTCTCCAACGACGGCATCATCATGGTGGTCGTGGCGATCGATAGTGAAGAGGCGCGCGTCATCGCCGGTCCGGATCTCATCTCGCGCGGCGTCTTCTATCTCCCGGAGGCCGACGGCGTGCTCGACGAACTGCGCGCGGAACTCACGACGATGATCGAAGGAATTTCCGTGGATGCGATGCGCGACGTGAACACCGTCAAGGAGCACATACGCAGCGCGCTGGCCCGCTCCGCTGCGCGAACGAAGCGTCGCCCGGTGGTCATCCCCGTCGTGATGGAAGTGTAGCTACTCCCTATGTCATCCTGAGCCCTTCGACTCCGCTTCGACAGGCTCAGCGTCGCTCAGGACAGGCGCAGTCGAAGGACGTGTTAGCCGCGACAAAGGGAGAGCCGGGCAATCACGGCGTCCGTAAATTCCGTCGTCGTGGCGTGGCCGCCGAGGTCGGCGGTGGCGATTCCCTCGGCGACGGTGGCCATCGCTGCGTCGTAGATCGCGCGCGAGGCGGCGACGGCGCGTGGATCTTCGATGTAAGCGAGCACGGCGGCGGTCGCAAGGATCATGGCGAGCGGATTCGCGACGTTCTTGCCTTCGAGACGCGGCGCGGTGCCATGCGGCGCCTCCGCCATGATCGCCGAGGGCGCAAGGTTCTCGTCGAACGCGAGCACCACCGATTCGGACCCGGCGATCGAGCCGAAGAGCTGCATCACGAGATCGGAGAGGCAGTCGCCGTCGCGATTGAGCGCCGGAATCACGAGCGGCGCATCTCCGGCGGCCGATAGCAGCAGAGCGTAGGTCGCGTCGATCAGCTGCGGATCATATGGAACGCCTGGATGTCGCCGTGCGGCGGCGTCCATCTCTTCTTTGAGCATGCCTTCGTAGACGGGGCTGACCGTGTACTTGGGGCCGCCGAAGACGGTCGCGCCGGTCTTAGCAGCGTGCTGGAACGCGTACTCGGCGACGGAGCGGCACACGCGCCGCGAGATCGTCTCGGTGCGGTGCGCGATCTCATCCGCTCCATCGCCTTCGCGCCACTCCTGTGCGCCGTACGCGTCGCCGACCGCCATCCGCACCACCGAGATCGGCGCATGAATCCCGCCGACGGGCAGGACGCGCGGCAGCTTTCTTCCGGTGCGAACGATGACTGAAGCGCCCATCGCTTCGCGAATGATGCGATTCGGCGAGCCGACGTCGTGACGGCCCTCCGGCGTGATCGTAGCGGCCTTGAGACCCAGACGATGCTCTTTGATCGCGCCGGCCGCCTCGTGCACGACCCGGTTGCGCGTCGCTCGGCGGTTCTTCAGCGAAAGGTCGTAGGGCAGGAGTGTGAGCTCGATGCCGATGACCCGGCGGTCGAGCACGCGCAGCGCTTCCAGCAGCAACTCCTGTCCGGTCTGATCGCCCTCGAGGATGACGAGAACCTGTGCCGAGCCGGGTCGAAGCGCCAAAATGAACTCCCAGTGTGACGAAGAAGAGATAGATTCCATGGCAGGGGCGCGCTACGACTCCGCCGGCCGCAAGCGCCGCAGAGCGAATGCCAGGGCGAGGCTCAACCTCGAGATCGTTGGGATTACCGCGATAGCGCTCGCCGTCCTTTGCGGAATCGCGCTCGCGTTTCCACATCACGCCGGAGCGATCGGCGCTTGGACTGCCGCAGGACTGCGGCGGCTCTTCGGATCCGCGGCACCGCTCTTCCCCATACTCTTTGCGCTCTTCGGCGCTATCGCGTTCTTGGAAGTCAACGTACCGCGCATGATTGCCGGCCTCGGCAGCAGCGCGCTTGCGTATTTCCTCATCATCGACGCGATGCTCGGCGCGCGCGGGCCGGCGAACGGCGGCATAATCGGCTCGAACATCTGGTGGGCACTCCGCGCGTTGTTCGGTCCGGCCGGCGCCTGGATTCTGCTCGGCCTCGCCGCGCTCTCGCTGACGCTGTGGCTGACCAACGCGAGCATGAAACAGCTCATCGGCCGCGTCATCGTGTTCTTCGGCGGCCTGCGGGCGCCGCAGCTTCCGCGGCTGCCGCGGCTGCGTGAAGCCTTCGCCGTGCCGATGCAGCAGAGCGTCGCCGAGCCGGTCGTCGAGCCCGAGATCGAAGCCGACGTCGGGCCGCCCATCGAGCCGAAGATCGACGCAGAAATCGAGCCGAAACCGATCGTGCCGCCGAAGTCGCTCCCCACGTTCAAGGGCGCGTACCGGCTTCCCGATCTCGCGCTGTTCGACGTGCCGCCGAGTCAGGTAGTCGACGAGTCCAATCGCGCGCACATCCTCGAGGACACGCTGAACAGCTTCGGCGTCGGTGCGAAGGTCGTGCACATCGAGCGCGGTCCCTCGATAACGCGCTACGAGCTCAAGCCGGAACGCGGCGTCAAGATCTCGCGCATCGCGTCGCTCTCCGACGACGTCGCGCTGGCGCTGGCCGCGACAAGCGTGCGCATCGAGGCCCCGATCCCCGGAAAGTCCGCGGTCGGAATCGAGGTCCCGAATCAAACGGTGTCGGTCGTCGCGATCCGCGAGATTCTCGACGCCCTGCCCAATCGCGGGCAGGTGCCGCCGTTATGGATGGCCCTCGGCAAAGACATCACGGGCCGCCCGGTCTTCGGCGATCTCTGCAAGATGCCGCACGTCCTCGTCGCCGGCGCGACGGGCGCCGGCAAATCCGTCTGCCTCAACACGATCATCGCTTCGCTGCTCGTCAGCGCCACACCGGACCAGGTGCAGATGCTGATGATCGATCCGAAACGCGTGGAGCTGACCGTGTTCAACGGCATTCCGCACCTGATCAAAGAGGTCATCGCCGATCCGCGGCTCGCCGCCGGTGCGCTCTTCGAGATGACGAAAGAGATGGAGTCGCGCTACGAACGCTTCGCCAAGGCCGGGGTTCGCAAGATCGAGGAATACAACGCCAAGTATCCGCAGGAAAACCTGCCGTACGTGGTCATCGTGATCGACGAGCTGGCCGACCTGATGCTGGTGGCGCCGGCGAAGGTGGAGACGACGATCATGCGGCTGGCGCAGCTCGCGCGCGCGACCGGAATTCATCTGGTCGTCGCGACGCAGCGGCCGTCGGTCGACGTCATCACCGGTCTCATCAAGGCGAACGTGCCGTCGCGCATCGCCTTCGCGGTGAGCTCGCAGGCCGATTCGCGCGTGATCCTCGACATGAACGGCGCGGAGCGTCTGCTCGGCCGCGGAGACATGCTGTACCTTCCGATCGACGCGCCGAAGCCGATTCGCGCACAGGGCGCGTTCATCACGAGCTCGGAGGTGAGCCGGCTCGTGGAGTTCTGGGCGCGTCAGGCGCGACCGGATAACCTGCTCGACGTGGAAGTCGTGCCGGTCGGCGACGAGGAGTCACGCCGCGACGCCGATCCTCTGTGCTACGAGGCCGCCGAAATTCATCATCGAGGCGAATTACGCGTCCACCGCCGCGTTGCAGTCGCAGTTCTCGATCGGACATCCGCGCGCGGTGCGGGTGATGAAGCAGCTGGAAGACTTCAAGGTCGTGGGTCAGCATGAGGGGACGAAGCCGCGCAAGATCCTGATCGGCCTGCCGGAGCTCGAGCTGATGGCGCCCCGCCTCGGCAAGAATCCGGGCGGCCAGCAAGACCTCTTCGCGAGCGGCTGACCGCGTGCGCTACGATTTCGGCTACGCAATACGCGCGATGATCGTGATGATCGTCGCGGCCGCGCTCTTAACCGTACTGGGAGTGCAGGTCGTTCACTTCGGAGAGCCCGCGTGGCTGAACTCCTGGGAGCACGCTTTGGTCGGGCATTCGACACTTATCGCATGGTGGCTGACGTGGTCGTGCTACGTTTACGCCATGGTCCCGCTCGCGGTGATTCTCCTGATCGTCGCGTGGCTGGCGCCGGAGTGGCGCGTGCGAATCCTCTTTAGCGTCGCGATGCTGCTGCTCTGCTGGCGCGGCGCCGATCTGTTGCAGCATCTCTTCGCGCGGCCGCGGCGCCTCGATTGGGTCGTCAAGCACGAGACCGCGGGTTCGTATCCCAGCTCGCACGCCACGATTGCGACGGGATTTTACGGCCTCTGGGCGCTGATGCTGTATATCTCGGAGCTGCCGAGTGCCACCCGGAAGACGGCCGCGACGCTGCTCGCGCTGTTCGCGATCGCGATCTGTTGGGCGCGCCTCGCGCTCGGCGCTCACTACGTCACCGACCTCGTCGGCGGGGCGCTCCTCGCGGTCGCGCTGGTCTCGGCCGGACTTTCGGTCGTTCCGCACGCCATCTCGGCCCGGGAGGCTGCGGGGCGGCTGCACAGAGCGGCCGAATAGCGCAAGATGCCGTTTTCCGACCCGATGTTCGTGGAGATCGAGCGCAAGCTCGATGCCGGCGTGCCGCTCTCGATGGACGACGGGCTCGCGCTCTACCGCACGTGGGATCTGCACACGCTCGGGCGGCTCGCGCGCAAGCAGAAGGAGCGTAAGAGCGGCAAGAAGGTCTTCTACGTCCTCAACCGTTACATCAACTCGACGAACGTCTGCTTCGCGGGCTGCACCTTCTGCTCGTTTGCGGCGGACGAGTTCAAGGAACCGCAGCGCGTGTTCCGGATGACCGCGGATCAGGTCTTCGCCAAGGCCGTCGAGACCGGAACGAACTTCAACCAGATTCACATCGTCGGCGGCCACGATCCGCGCCAGCTCTCGTTAGACTATTGGTTGCCGCTGATGCGCCGCTTCAAGCAGGCGCTTCCGCACGTTCAGCTGTCGCTCTTCACGGCCGCCGAGATCGAATACATGGCCAAGCGGCACCGGCTGGCATTTCCGGCAATCATCGGCATGCTCAAGGAGGCCGGGCTCGACAACGTCAACGGCGGCGCGGCCGAAATCTTCGCCGATGGCACGCGCTCGAAGATCTGTCCGAACAAGGTCTCGGCCGCGAACTGGGTCGAGATTCACGAGGAGCTGCATCGCCAGGGCATCGCGAGCAACGCGACGATGCTGTACGGGCACATCGAGTCGCTCGAGGACCGCGTGGATCACCTCATTCGCTTGCGTGAGTCGCAGGAACGCTCGCCCGGCTATAACGCCTTCATTCCGCTGGCGTTCCATCCCGACGGCAACGAGCTTTCGTACTGCGGCTGGACGACGGGTGTCGACGACATCCGCACGTTCGCCGTCGCGCGCCTGATGCTGCACAACTTCGACCACATCAAAGCCTACTGGATGATCCAAGGCCTGAAGGTCTGTCAGGTGGCGCTGCAGTTCGGCGCCGACGACATGGACGGAACGCACGGCTCGACCGACGAGGAGATGATCTATCACGCGGCCGGCACGCAGTCGGGCCAATACGTCGACGACCGCGAGTTTCGCCGCCTAATCGAGGAGGCCGGCTACGTGCCGATCCGCCGCAACTCGACCTACGACGAGTTCGCCTTTGACTGGACGCCGGCTCTCCCAGTGTCGTCGTGATGCTGCGCTGCGGCCGAATCAAATACACGAACGACTTGCCGATCTACGCGGCGTTCGATGCGGGGGCGCTCGAGTATCCGGGGACGCTGCATGCCGACGTGCCGGCGCGCCTGAACGGCATGCTGCTGCGCGGAGAGCTCGACATGGGACCCGTCAGCGCGTTCGCATGGGCGGCGAACTCCAATCGTCTCGTGCTGCTGCCCGACCTATGCATCGGCGCGCGCGACGAGGTCGTGTCGGTGGTGCTCGTCTCGCGGACCCCGCCGGCGCTGCTGGGAGCCTCGCCCGTGTACGTCACCGGGGAGTCGGCGAGCGGGCGATACTTGCTGCGCATCATTTTGGAGCAGCGCTATCGGGCTCGGCCGGCATATGTCGACGAGAGCGATCCGCTCGCGCGAGCTTCCGCAGGCGAACCGACGATGCTGATCGGCGACGCCGCGATCGACGCGATCGAGCGGTTTCCGTCCGAGATCGTCTACGATTTGGGAAGACTGTGGCACGAGTGGAGCGGTCACCAGACGGTGTTCGCAGTGTGGGCCGCGCGCCGCGACGCGTACGAACACGATCCGGCGCCGTTTCACGCCTGCATGCACGCGCTGACCGACGCGTACACGTGGTCGCGCTCGCACTCGCCCGAGGTCGTCGCGCTCGCGCAGCATACGATTCCGCGTCCCGCGGGGTTTTACGAGAGCTACTTCGGGAAGCTCAACTTCATGTTTCACGCCGCGGCGCGCAATGGTCTCGCGGCGTACTGCCGCGAGCTGGTTGAGATCGGCGCGATCCCCGACGTCCCGGCGCCGCTGCGGGAGGTCCCAAGTGCCCTCGCTGGCTAGCCTGCTCGACCGCGCGGCCGGCGGTGGCCGCCTCGCTTTCGAAGAAGGGCTGCGCCTCTACAACGAGGCGGACATCCACGAGCTCGGCGCGGCAGCGCACGCTCGCCGCGTGCAGCTGCACTCGCCCGACGTCGTGACGTACGTTATCGACACGACGATCAATTACACCAACGTGTGCAACGTGCACTGCACGTTCTGCGCCTTCTTCCGGCCGGAGCACCACAAAGAAGGCTACACGATGTCGCACGACCAGGTGCTGGACCGCGTGAAGTACGCTGTGGATCAGGGCGCGACGCAGATCATGATCCAGGGCGGCGTGAATCCGGAGCTCGGCGTCGAGTGGTTCGAACGGCTCTTCGAGCGGGTGCGCTCGGAGTATCCGCAGGCCGACCTGCACTCGCTTTCGGTCTCCGAGATCGTCGGGATCGCGCACGTCGAGGGGATCTCGACGCGAGAGGTTCTCGCACGCCTGAAGGCCGCGGGGATGAAGTCGCTGCCGGGCGCCGGCGCGGAGATCCTGGTGGAGCGCGTGCGCAAGCGCATCTCGGCGCGCAAGGTACAGCCGCACGAGTGGCTCGGCGTCATGCGCGAGGCGCAGCTGCTCGGCTTGCCGACGACGGCGACGATGATGTTCGGCTCCATCGAAACGCCGGCCGAGCGCATCGAGCATCTGCACGTGCTGCGCGAACTTCAAGACGAGACGGGCGGCTTCGCCGCCTTCATCCCGTGGTACTACGTGCCGTTCAAGACGCCGCTGCGCGGAAAAGAGGCCACGGGCCTCGAGTACCTGCGCGTGCTCGCGATCTCGCGGCTCTACCTCGACAACTTCGCGCACCTGCAGGCGTCGTGGCTCACGCCCGGCCTGAAGATGGGGCAGCTCGCGCTGTTCTACGGCTGCGACGACATGGGCGGCACGATCATCGAGGAGCAGGTTGTGCACGACGCCGGCAGCACCAACGAGGCGACGCGCCGCGACCTCGAGGAGCTCATCCTCAAGGCCGGCTTCAGGCCCGTCCTCCGCGATACGTACTGGAACCTCCGCAACGACTTAGCGCTGGCGACGGCAGCATCGTAGCGCTTGAGGGAAGCTGGGCGCTACGATGTCATCCTGAGCAAGGCGCGAAGCGCCGCAGTCCAAGGGCCGCGAATGCCCTGTGTCATGCTGAGCTTGTCGAAGCATGACCCGCCGATTGGCTTAAAATGAGCCTAAGACCCGATCCGGACGCCGAGCTGATCGCATTTCTGCGGGCGGCTAAAGAACAGCAAATCAGCGATGAATTTGCGGTTGCGTTGCTGCGACAGAACGGCTGGCCCGAACGGCGCATCTATCGCGCGTACTCCGCGTTCTACGCGGACCGGCTCGGTGCGCCGTTGCCGAAGCGATACCAAGGCGCGGAGAATGCGCGCGACGCGTTCTACTATCTGCTGAATTTCATTACGCTCGGATTTTGGACCGTCGCACTGGGGCAAATATTCTATCGCCTCATCGCGTACTGGCTGCCGGATCCAGTGCAGACGACAGCATATTCCGGCTCCCTTCGCGACGACATCGCGTGGCAGGTCGCGACGGTCATCGTCGCGTTTCCCACGTTCGTGTACGTGCACTCGCTTATTCAACGCGAACTTCGGAAGCGCAGCGACCTCTACGAGTCCCCAGTGCGACGATGGCTAACGTATCTCACCCTCGTTGTTGCGGCGATCATAGTGCTCACCGACGCCGCATGGGTCATCGAAGCTCTCATCCGCGGCGAGCTGACGCTGCGCTTCATCCTCGATTCGCTGGTCTTGCTCGTGATAGGCGGCGGCGTCTTCGCTTACTATCTTCGAACGATGGAGCCGCCGGCCGCGGCGGAGTGAGCTTCAACCGTCACGGCGTCACCGCCGGCTCCGCCTCGGCGGATATAGTGGCGGCGCCGAGGACTTCGTCGGTGCTCGGATCGAGCAGCGCCACGAGCTGGCCGGGGGAGATTGCGCGTTGCGCGCGCTCGAACCGCAGCCGCAGGCGGCCGTCCTCGAGCACGGTCGCGATCGCCGCTGCCGGAGCGGCGCGGTACCGTATCATTGCGCGCACCGGCGTTTCGTCCGAAGCGAAGCGCTCGGGCCGGATCAAACTTAGAGCGTCCGCCTCGAGTTCGTCGGAGAGCAGCTCGTCCTCGCGCCCGACGAAGATCGTGTTCGTCGCGGAATCGATGCGCGTGACGTAACGAGCTCCGGCGCTGCTGGCGGGAAGGCGCGCGCGCTGTCCGACCGTGTAGTACCCGATTCCCGCGTGCTCGCCGAGGCGCTCTCCCGTCGTCGCAACGATTTCGCCCACGCCGCCAATCTCCGGGCGCATGCGCCCGATCACGTCGCGATAGTCACCACCCTCGACGAAGCAGATGTCTTGCGATTCGGGCTTGTCGTGCACCGGCAGCCCCATGCGCGACGCGTGCGCGCGCGTCGCCGCCTTGTCGAGTTCGCCGAGCGGCAGCATCAGGCGCGCGAGCTGTGCGGGCGTGAGCTGCGCGAGCGCGTACGCCTGATCCTTTGCGTGCGAATTGCGGAAGAGATGCGGCCCGTCGTCGCGGCGCTCGATGCGCGCGTAGTGACCCGTGGCGACGTAGCGCGCGCCGAGCCTATCGGCGTACTGCGCGAGCGTCCCAAGCTTGACGAAATTGTTGCACGACACGCACGGGTTGGGCGTGCGGCCGGCCGCGTAATCGTTGACGAACCGCTCGACGACGCTTCGCCGGAACGCCTCCTCGAAGTCCAATACGTAATGGGGAATTCCGAGCACCGCGGCGCTGCGCCGCGCATCGTCGAAGTCGTCTATCCCGCAGCAGCTGCGCGCGTGCGCGGGGCGCGACGGCGTGTACATCTTCATCGTAATTCCGACGACGTCATAACCGCTTTCGAGCAAGAGACCAGCGGCAACGGCGGAGTCGACTCCACCGCTCATTGCCGCAACGACGCGCTCTTTTGCCATATGACTTTCGCGAACAGGATAACACTACGGCGAAGCTAACTCAAAGCCCAAATGTCAGGAGCGTCTGAAGCGCTGGGTGAGCGGTTTCGCGCGGCCCGCGAGGCGCGCGGCATGTCGGTTTCGGACGTCGCCGAGCAGATCCGAATTCGCTCGCTCTATTTGGCCGCCATCGAGGACGAAAACTGGAACACGATCGGCGCGCCCGTGTACGTTCGCGGCTTCCTCCGAACGTACGCACGCTTCCTCGGGCTGGACCCGGAGGAGGCCGTGGCCGCCTTCAACCGCACACAACCGCTCCCGCAGACGAGCCCCGCGCGCGAGCCGGAGCCGCGCGGGGCGGCGCCGTCGTGGGCGGGCGCGGCGCTCCTCTGGGGCGCAGGGACCGTCGCGGTGCTCTTAATCGCCTTCGTGGTGTTCACCGAGCTGACGATGCCCCGGCGGGCCGGCCTGCCGGCCGCCGCCGTCGCCAGCGCGGCACCCGTGGCGGCGAGCCCGATCGCCTCGGCGGGCACGGCCTCGCCGGCGACCCGCACGCCCGCGGCTCCGGTGCTCGGGGCCGCCAAGTCGCTCGCGCTGGTCCTCTCCGCCCCCTCCTGGCTGCGCGTGACCGTTGACGGAAGTGTTAGCATGGAAGGCACGTTTCCGGCCGGAACGTCGAAGACGTTCCACGGGAAGAGCGCACTCGTGCGCATCGGAAACGCCGGCGGCGTGGAGATCTACGTCGACGGCAAGGACGTCGGAAAGCTCGGAAAGCAGGGCGACGTCGTGGAGCACGCGTTCACACTATAAAAGGAGATTGTAAGGTTTGGCGAGCGAATCTTCGTTCGACGTGGTCTCGCGCGTCGATGGGCAGGAACTCGACAACGCGCTCAATCAGACGCGCAAGGAAATAGAGAACCGCTTCGACTTCAAGCATTCGAAGACGAGCATCGAATTCGACGGCAAGAAGATCACGCTGATTTCCGACGACGAGCTCAAGATGAAGAACGTCGTGGACATGCTTCAGGGCAAAGCCGTGCGGCGCGGCATCGACATCAAGGCGTTCGACTTTAGCGCGGTTGAGCCGGCCGCCGGCGGCACCGTGCGCCGGACGGTCACGCTCCGCAGCGGCATCCCCAAGGATCAGAGCAAGGCGTTGATCGAGCGGATCAAGTCGCTGAAGCTCAAGGTAAACGCGCAGTATCAGGACGAGCAGATCCGCGTGTCGGGCAAGAACAAGGACGACCTGCAGAAGGTCATCGCGTCGCTGCGCTCGATGGAGTTCGAGCTGCCGCTGCAGTTCGTCAACTACCGCTAACTCATGCCGAGCGTCGCGTTCGTCAGCCTGGGTTGCGCGAAGAATCTGGTCGACACCGAGGTGATGCTGGCCAAGCTCGGCGGCGCGGGGTGGCGCCTTGAATCCGATGCCGCATGCGCCGACACCGTGGTCATCAACACGTGCGCCTTCATCGATCCGGCCAAGGCGGAATCGACTGAGACGATCCTCGAGCACGCGTCGCGCAAGCGCGCGGGACAGCAGCTGATCGTCGCGGGATGTCTGGCGCAGCGCTACGGAGACCAGCTGCAGAGCCTGATTCCCGAGATCGACGGCGTGGTCGGTACCGGAGCGTATGCGGGGATCGTCGAGCTGCTGGCCGACGTCGAGGCCGGCCGCCGGCCGGTGCGGCTCGAGCTCGAGCCCGAGCCGGAACACGACTTTCTGCCGCGCCTCGTCACGACGCCGCGCGCCACGGCCTACCTGAAGATCGCCGAGGGTTGCGATCACCCGTGCACGTTCTGCATCATTCCCGCGCTGCGCGGAAAGTTCCGCAGCCGCAGCGCGGAGTCGATCTGCGCGGAGGCGCGCGCGCTCGTCGCGGGCGGTGCCAAGGAGCTCGTGCTGATCGCTCAAGACACGTCGATGTGGGGCCGCGATCGCGGCGTGCGCCGCGGCGGACTCGCGCAGCTGCTGGAGCGGTTGCACGCGATCGACGGGCTCGAGTGGATCCGGCTGCTCTATCTCTATCCGGCCACCGTGGATCGCGAGCTCATCGACGCGATCGCGCGTCTGCCCAAAGTGTGCAAGTACATGGACATGCCGCTGCAGCACGCGCATCCCGAGGTGCTGCGCGCCATGCGACGGCCGAGCAACGGGGAGCGCTATCTCGAGCTCATCGACGAGTTTCGCGCGCGCGTGCCCGGCATCACGATGCGCTCGACGTTCATCGTGGGGTTTCCCGGTGAGACCGACGAGCACGTCGCTTATCTCGAGGACTGGATCGGCCGAGCGCAGCTCGATCGCGTGGGCTTTTTCGAATACAGCGCGGAGGAGGGCACGCCGGCCGCGTGCCTCGCCGATCGCGTCGGCGCGCGGCGGCGCCGGCAGCGCTTAATTCGTTTGCGCGAAGCGCAGCGGCTCGCCTCGCAGCAGGCGCGCAGCAAACGCTGCGGCAGTACGGTGCGCGTGCTAGTGGAAGAGTCGCGCCGGCTGCGCGAACGCGACGGCTTGCGCCGCTACCTGGGAGAATCCCGAGCATGGTTTGGACGGTCGGACGGTGAAGCGCCCGCGGTGGATGGCGGTATTTACTTCACCGGCCAAGCCAGCCTGGGCGAATTCACGCACGTGCGGCTCGAAGGACACGGCGCATTCGATTTCTTCGGCAGAGCGATACCGGAGCGTAGCGCCGGTTGAGTAGACGCGTCCTCACGATCGTCGGGATCGTCGTGGTCGGCCTCGTTTCGACGCTGGCGGGCTACGCGGTCTTCGAGCACAAGAATCCGGTCACGGCGTTCAGCCAGATCTTCATCCCGACGCCGCAACAGGTGTTCGGAAAGAATAGTTTGCTCGTGCTCGTCGAAGGTCTCGACTACGACTACACCGACAAGGACGAGGAGTACTCGACCAACTCGCGCAGCGACGTCATCTGGGCGGTCAACCTCGACTTCCCCAACAAACGCATCTACGAGCTCTCGATCCCTCGCGACATGATCGCCACGCTGCCTAACGGCACGCAGGCGAAGATCAATCAGGCGCAGTCGGACGGGGGCGTGAAGGAGGCCAGGAGCGTCATCTCGGGGTGGCTGGGAATCCCGGGTTTCGACCGCTACGCCGTGCTGCGCATCGACGCGACCAAGGAGTTCGTGGACGCGATCGGCGGCGTCAGCGTCGACGTCAAGTCGTCGAACTGCCTGCGCTATAAGACGGACTGTACCGGCGACACGCTCGACTACAACGACACCTGGGGCCACCTGCATATCCATCTGAAGGAAGGCTTGCAGCATCTCAACGGCGAGGGCGCCGTGGCCTACATGCGCTTCCGACACGACTGGTGCAGCGACCCGTGCCGGATCATGCGCCAGCAGCAAGTGCTGCACGCCATGATCGCCAAGGTCAAGGGCGATAAAGTCAATACGTTCTTGCACCTCGGCGATTTGCTCGGCGTCTTCCGCAAGTACGTGCAGACGGACTTCACCGATTCGGAGCTGCTCTCGATCGCGAACTATTACCAAGGCCTGCCGGATTCATCGATCGTCGTCAATCAGGTTCCGTACACCGACGACGTGAATCTTCCGGGTTACGGCGACTCGCTCGTGCCCGATACGGCCGCGCGCGCACACCTAGTCGCCACGATGCTGACCGCGCCGCCCGCGCCGGTGGCGTCGCCCGACTCGATGGCGCTCGCGGCGATCGCGCCGAACACGCTGCGCGTCGACGTCGAGAACGGCAGCGGCGTCACGGGCGCCGCGCGCCGCGTCGCAACCGTGCTGAAGCAGGCCGGCTTCACGATCGGCGACGTCGGCGATGCCGACCGTTCGGACTACGGAACGACAGAGATCCACGAACACTCCAGCGTCACGTTCGCGGGCGCCAAGGTGCGCAGCGCGCTGCCGCAGGGTTTGCGCAAGGCGGTCGTCGTTCCAGAAGGGTCGCCGAGCAGCTCGCCGGCAGCTACGGCGACGCAGACCAGCGACGTCACCGTCATCGTGGGTAGCGACCTCACGAAGACAGCGCCGGCCGACTTGCTGCCGGACCACTCGTAACCCCGCATCGCGTGTCGGCGCAGACCAAGGGCATCATCGCCGTCGTGGTGGTCGTCGCGTTGATCGCCGGTGCCTGGCGCGCGGTCGTGCACCGCAGCGCCGTGCCGCCCGCGCTGGTCACGCCCAAGACGAACGTGCGCCTCGCGTTTTCGAGCGACGTTGAGGCGCGGCTCTACCGCGTGATGCACGAGCTTCCCACCGAAAACCGTTCGGGGCGGCCGCGGCTCATCGCGCTGACGTTTGACGACGGACCGTATCCCGTCTACACGCCGATGCTGCTCGACGTCCTGCACGATCTCGGCGTGCCGGCGACGTTCTTTCTGATCGGCGTCGACGCGCAGCAGTGGCCCGAAATCACGCGCCGGATCGAGGCCGAGGGAAACGAGATCGGCGATCACACCTATACGCATCCGAACCTCGATCAAGAATCCGCGGACGATCGTGCGCCGCGAGATCCTCGAGGGGCGCGACGCGCTGTGGGCGCTCAGCCACGATCCCGCGGTGCGCACTCTGATGCGACCGCCGCACGGACGCTACACCGAGCGGACGCTGCGGATCGCGCAGGCGCTTGGATACTCGGTTGTGCTGTGGACGGATGACAGCGGCGACTGGCGCACCGTCACGGTCGATCGGCTGCAGCGCCATCTACTCGCCTATGCGACGGCGCCCGAGATCGTGCTCCTGCATAGCGGCAAGCTGGCGACGATTGAGGCGCTGCCCTACGTGGTCGAGCGCTTCAAGCGGGCCGGGTATAAATTCGTCACGGTGGGAGAACTGCTCAAGCTCGTGCAGATCAACGAGCTCAACCATCCATTGCGCCGCGCGGTTTAGGTAAGGATGCCGCGCCAGATCATCGACACGGAGTCGAGCCGGCCGGCATACGTCCGGCGGCGTTTGCGCAGGGCGCTGGCGGCGGTCTTGCTGCTCGTTCTGGTAGTGGCCGCCTGTTGGTGGTTCCTTGCTCACCATGCAAGGGGCCAGGAAACTGGAGCCGCTGGGGGAAGCGCATCTCCGCAGTACTTGTCATATGGAAGAGAAAGGGGTCCGCAGCGTGATGACGTTGGGGGAAACGAATGCTGCCTAAGCTGACGGCAGGGTTTTTCGCACTCGTGCTGGCGGCGGGGGTAATGGCCTGCAGCAACCTCGGCAATACGACCGGGGTCAACGTGGGTCCGAACTTCCCGTCGAAGACGCTCTATGCATCCAACAGCAACCAGAATGCGATTAGCATCTACTCGAACGGAACGAAAGACGGCGGCGGCCCGGCGTACCAGATCGGCGGCGGCAGCACCACGCTCAACGGCCCACAATATCTCGCCTTCGATCATCTTTCGAATCTCTGGGTGACGAACTACAATCCGAGCACGAACAAGGCGCTGCTGATCGAGTTCGAGGCACTCGCGACCGGCAACGTGTTGCCGCTCACCGCGAACTCGGTGGTCGGGCACCCGCGCGGCATCGCGATCACACCGAAGCAGCCGAAGCCCGACGCGTCCAGCTCGGCGAGCCCCGTGCCGAACCTCATGGTCATCGCCGACAACGATCCGGCCATTACCTTTCCGAACCGCGTGCTGCTCTATAGAGCGGGCACCGTTTCGCCGTATCAGTCGCTCGCCGGCCCGCGGACGCGTCTGAAGCTGCCTGGCGGCGTGGCACTGGATGCATCGAGCGCACTCTACGTGACCAACATTCAAGGCCAGACGGTCGAGAGTTTCATTCTGCCCACGCCATCGCCCACGCCAAAGCCGACCCCGACGCCGAGCGCGACGCCGAGTCCGACCCCAACGCCGAGCACCTCACCCAGCCCGACGCCGACTCCTACTCCGACGCCGACGCCGGTCAACATCTTCCCGCGCTTCACGATCACCGCGGCCAGCGGCATCATCACGCCCGTCGGCATCGCGCTCGACCCGAGCGGGAACATTTACATCGCGGATCAGGGCCAGCCGAAGGCCGGCTGTCATTCGCACGCCGGTCCGTCGATTCTCGTGTTCCCGGCGTATCACAAGGGGCTCCAATACAAGAAGCCGATCCGCAAGATCCAGGGCTGCAGCACGCGGCTCGTCGCGCCGACCGACATCAAGGTCAACTCGGCCGGAGTTATGTACGTCGCGGACGAGACGCAGGGAGGCGCTGGAATCATCTTGATCTTCGCGGCCGGCGATGGAGCGCGGGGCCACGAAAACGTCGCGCCGATGTCCACCTACTCGTCGCCGGGCGCGGTGACCGGATTGGGAATAGTGCCCTAAGAGTCCACAATGGCGTTTCTCAAGACAATCATTGACGGCAACGAGCGAGAGGTCGCGCGCCTTCGGCGCACGGCTCGGGCCGTCAACGAGTTGGAGGCGGAGACGGCGGCGCTCTCGGACGCCGATCTCCAGGCCAAGACGGCGGAGTTCAAGAGCCGGCTAGAGCAGGGCGAGTCGCTCGACGACCTGCTGCCCGAGACGTTCGCCGTGGTGCGCGAGGCCAGCAAACGCACCGTCGGCATGCGGCACTTCGACGTGCAGATCATGGGCGGCCAGGTGCTCTACGAGGGACGCATCGCCGAGATGAAGACCGGCGAAGGCAAGACGCTCGTCGCAACGCTGCCGGTCTACGCGCGCGCGCTCGAGGGGCGCGGCGTTCACGTGGTGACGGTCAACGACTATCTGGCCCGCCGCGACGCCGAGTGGATGGGTCCGATCTATCAGTTCCTCGGACTGACCGTCGGCGTGATTCAGCACGGCCTCGACTCGGCGCAGCGGCGGGCGGCGTACACCTGCGACGTCACATATGTGACGAACAACGAAGTCGGCTTCGATTACTTGCGCGACAACATGGCGTGGCAGGTCGAAGATCTCGTGCAGCGCGAGCTCTACTTCGCGCTCGTCGACGAGGTGGACTCAATCCTCATCGACGAGGCCCGCACGCCGCTGATCATCAGCGGACCGTCGCAAGAGTCCGGCGAGCTCTACGACAAGTTCGCGCAGATCGTGCCGCGGCTGAAGAAGGTCGAGGATTACACGGTCGACGAGAAGGCGCACGCCGTGCCGATCACGGAAGCGGGCGTCGCGAAGGTCGAGAAGATGCTCGGCATCCAGAACCTATACGAGCAGCGCAACATCGAGCTGGCGCACCAGCTCAACGCGGCGCTGAAGGCGTGGAACCTGTTCCACCGCGACCAGCAGTACATCGTGAAGGACGGCGAGGTGATCATCGTCGACGAGTTCACCGGACGCCTGATGTACGGCCGCCGGTACTCCGACGGCATCCACCAGGCGATCGAGGCGAAGGAAGGCATCAAGGTGCGCGGCGAGGATCAGACGCTCGCCACGATCACGTTTCAGAATCTCTTCCGGCTGTACGAACACCTGGCCGGTATGACCGGTACCGCCAAGACCGAGGAGCGCGAGTTCCGCGACATTTACGGCCTCGACGTCGTGGTCGTGCCGACGAACATGCCGATGGTCCGCAAAGACAACTCCGATATCGTCTACAAGTCGGAGAAGGCCAAGTTCGACGCGGTCGTCGATGAAATCATTGCGGAGCACCAGAAGCGGCGACCGGTGCTCGTGGGAACGCGCTCGATCGAGAAAAGCGAGCTGCTGGCGGCGATGCTGCGCCGTAAGGGCGTCGAGTGCAACGTACTCAATGCGAAGTATCACGAGCAAGAGGCCGAGATCATCAAGGACGCGGGGCAGGAAGCCCAGGTTACCATCGCCACCAACATGGCCGGCCGCGGCACCGACATCAAGCTTGGGGAGGGCGTGGCGCGCAACGGCGGCCTGCACATCATCGGCACGGAACGCCACGAGTCGCGGCGGATCGACAACCAGCTGCGCGGGCGTTCGGGACGCCAGGGCGATCCGGGGTCGTCGCGCTTCTACGTGTCGCTGGAAGACGAAGTGATGCGGCTCTTCGGCGGCGAGCGGATGACGAATATCATGGAGCGCGTCGGATTCACCGACGAGCAGCCGATCGAGTCGGGACTCGTGACAAAGTCGATTCAGCGTGCGCAGGGCAAGGTCGAGAACCACAACTACGAGATCCGCAAGCACGTGCTCGAGTACGACGACGTGATGAACAAGCAGCGCACGATCATCTATGCGGATCGGCGTGCGACGCTGGAAGGCAAATTCGACTCGCGGACGTTCATGCTGCAGACGCTCGAGGCCAAGGTGGACGAGGCGGTCGAGGAAAACGCGCCGGAGAACGCCCATCCGAGCGAATGGGATCTCGATGAGATGCTTAACGCGCTCGAGCTGATTTTCCCGATCAAGCGCGAGCTGTCGGTTGCGGATATCGCGGGCAAGGACCGCGAGGAGATCCGCCGCATTCTGCGCGAGCACGCGCGTGCGGCCTACGAGACGAAGGAGACGGAGCTAACTCCGGAGATCCTGCGCGTGGTCGAGCAGCGCTATCTATTGCTGCCGATCATCGATCGGCAGTGGGTGGACCACTTGTACGTGATGGACCACCTCAAGACGGGCATCGGACTGCGCGGCTACGGCCAAAAAGATCCACGCGTGGAGTATGAGAAGGAAGCGTTCGAGATCTTCGAGTCGTTAAAGAACAACATCGCCGACGAGGCGATCAAGGGCGTGTTCCGCGTAGTGATCGAGCACGGTCCGCCGCAGCCGCAGATGATGCCGGGCCCACAGTTCGAGCCGATCCCGTCGGGCGAGCTCGTTCCACAACCGGTCTCCGCCGGCAATGCGCTTCCGCCGGACCAGGTCGAGCAAATGCTCGGGCCGATGCCCGGCGGCGGCCGCCGCGTGCAACAGTTCCACACCAACAAAGACGACGAATCGCCCGCCAAGCCTATGCAGCGCGAACAGCCAAAGGTCGGCCGTAACGAACTTTGCCCCTGCGGCAGCGGACGCAAATACAAGAAGTGCCACGGCGCGGCTGCGTAACGGCATAGGGGAACGAGCCCGAAACCAGGCCCCCCTCGCCTCGCGCGCCACGCCTCGCTTTTCGTCAAAAAGCCTTGTAAAATACGGGCTTTTTCGCCTCTCGCATGCTGGTCGCGCAACGCTCATCGCTCTCGTGCAAACTTTGCAATCGCGTTTGCAAAAACCGCGGTGCGTCGAAAACGCTATATGGCATATGACTTTTTCGCTACGTGCCACGATGCATGGTCGAGGGCGATGCATCGGCGCTTGCATTCCCCCTAGCGTCGGGCACTGCGATCGGCGCCGGGCTGCGCAGCTGCGAGGTGGCCAGGCTACAACGCTAGCTAGCGCGATGCGGCCTCGCGGGCGGGGGGCTGCAGAGGCTAGTGCGGCGGTTTGCTGATTGCCGCGCCGACCGGATGGAAAACGTCCTTAGTGATGGACTTGATTGCTGAACCTCCAGCCGGATAGTCCCAGTACCAGACGGTGTTGGGAAGGTCATCCGAACCAACAACTTTCTTCCCATTGATTACCCACTGATAAACGGACTGCGCGTTCCCGAGGTTTGTCGTGCCTTCGAGTGTTCCAGTCGAACCAGAAATCGTAAATTGATAAATTTTCTGCGCACCATCATCGCCGACGGCCACATATTTGCCGTCCCATTGAACAGCACCAGCATTCACGAAGGTCTGGTTAAGCGTTATGCTCTTGAGGCTTGTGCCGCCCTTGGGCAGCTCCGCGAATGCAAAATTGTCGCCTGAACCATACTGGCCGTCAACATAGAGATTGTCCGCATTGTCAATAACCACACCAAACGAATAGCATATTGCTGTTACGGTAGAGTATCGGCGAGCCGCTGGCGTGCCGGTAGATCGCCACGTAGCCCTGCGAGAGGCCCTGATCCCACGTAACAGCGAGACTGCCGGTCGCGGGATCGGCGGCACAACTCTCTGCATCATAGCCCGAAAAGGTCAGCGTTTCGATCGGCTTCGTGCCACCATGTTTATATTCTAAGATGGTGTCCCCATTGGCGATGAATACATCACCGGCTTTATCGGAGCACTCGCCGATTGGCCTGTAGAAACCCCTGAGCGTCCCGACGTGCCTACCGCGGGGATACGAATAAACCGTCACGGTGTAAACGTTCGAGACGTACAGCAAATCTTCGCCCTTAGCTTCAGGCAGCATCCACGACCCGCTGCCGTCGGCGTACTGTCCGATTGCCGGGCTTAGGGGCAACGCGCCCGGCGCACCGATCGACGGCTGCGATCCGCCGCACCCTGCCAGCAACGCCGCAGCGGCGCAGCTGCTAAGCGCGTAGCGGCCAAGACCCAAGCTTCTCATCTACCTTGCTCCTCGCTCCGTGAACGCCACGCAGCCTAGCATCGTTTCGGCTTAGCGCGGCTGAGCCCCCGCGCCAGGCCAAGCCGCTGCGCGATCCAAGCTGCTACGTCCGCTATCGATCGGCACCGCCATGCTGCGCAGCTGCTATGCCCGCAAAACCAAAACGCAAAGCCGTGCAGCGCCCCAATGCGGCCTCGTGGGCGGGGCGGCGGGGGCCAGGCGGCGCTACTTTGGTGCGAGGCTTACGGTGACGCCTTTTGGAGCAGTGTCAAGGCCAATAGAAATATCCTTGGTGGATAAACCGCCTTGCGGATATTCGTAAGTAATTTACCTGGCCATACGGTTGATTATGGGAAATTGAGATGTTCGCCTCGATGACTCTCTTGCCGATAATAAACGTTCCCCCGGGGAGATACTCCGACGGTTCCTCGACCAAGGCAACGGTTCTCTTCACCGTGCCGCTCCTACCAGAGATGGTAAAGCCGTAGACGTTGTTGTCGGAGGGGTCGCCGCTCGTAACGGTGACATACTTGCCGTCCCACTGAACAACGCCACAGCAGTAGCCAAAACTGTGGTTTAGGGTTACGCTTTTTAATACTGTTCCGCCCGTCGGAAGTTCCGCGAACAGAAATTCGTCGCCATGGTGGGTTTCACCGTTGCAGAAAAGGTTACTCTTGTTGTCGTAGCTGCAGGAATCGGGCACCATACCACGCTTGCTGTAAAGCGTTGGCGTCCCGCTGGCGTTCTGATACACGGCGAGGTAACCAACGACTTTAGTGCCGTGATACACACCCCACGTTACAGCCAGGTCGCCCGTTGCGGGGTCACTCGCACAAGGGCCCGCGCGGTAACCCTGCTGCGTCAGGGTCTTAATAGGTTTCTTGCCGGCGTGCTTATACTCCACAACGGTATCCTCGTAGGCAATGAAAACGTCACCCTCTTTGTCAGAACATATACTGAAGTTGTCATACGCAAACGCCTTAAGTGTACCGACGTGCTTGCCTCCGGGATACGAGTAGATCTTTACGCCGGCCAGCGTGGTAACGTACAGCAGGTCCTCGCTCTTTGCTTCCGGCAGCATCCACGATCCGCCGCGCTCGGCTTGCGTTGCGATCGGGCGGCTTTGCGGCATCGCTCCAGGCGCGCCGATCGGCGGCTGCGATCCGCCGCAGTCTGCGAGCAAAGCCGCAGCGACGCAGCTCGATAGCACGTAGCGGCCAAGACCCAAGCTTCTCATCTGCCCTGCTCCTCTGCCTTGCTCCTCGCTTCGCGAATGGATCACGGCTGAGGACGTTCGGCGCTGCGGAGCTCAGTTCCAGCGGAGCAGCCAGGCCGCCCAGGCCAAAGGGGCCTCCGGCCACGGCTCCGCGGCCACGGCGCCGATTCGGCGAAGTCTCGTCACTGCCTCGGCCGCGGCTGAAACCGAAATCCTATTTTGGATCGTTCGTTTCTTTCCGAAATGGTAGATCGAGCAAACGCCTTAGCCCTTCCATGATTGCCGCAAAGGCCAAGCCTAAGAGTGCGGCCGCAAAGAATGTGTAGTATTCACGTTCAATCCGGGCCCGTATGTCTTCCCAGCGGGCTCTAATCACGAAAGCATCTGAGCCAACTACGCGCTCGTCCCACATGGAGGGTATCACACCTCGGCCTAACGGCCCCGTTATATGAGTGTCGAGATTGCCAGCTACGCTAAAAGCAACGTGCTCGGGTAAACTCCGCCGGTAAACTTCCCGGGTTGGGCCTAGAACCAGTTTGCCTGCAGCCGGCGGATAGAAATCGAGCGCTCGCGTCGCGTAAGAATCGTGTAATGGTTTAGTTGATGTGTCACATGAGACGAGCACATCGATAGCCGTAGGATGTACATCGATCAGCATGGGATGTTCTTCCGTCGTACCGAACGGAATGGTCCCGCGGCGCTCCAATATCGACCATGTACCTGTTGGCCAGACATTTATAGTCGCGTTGGCTGAGCCACAGGTCTCAGGCTTAATATCGGTCATTATAATCTTCATTTGAGTATGTGGAATCGCTTTGAACATCGCGGCGATGCGCACGGAATCCCCGGCGATTGAAATAAGGAAATCGGGGGCCTTGGGCGCACGCAGATTCCCCAAGTAGTAAACCTCGCCGCCGATACTCGGTACGGGTTCTGAGGTGGTCATTTCTACGTGATGCAATAGCTCTAGCGAGATAGCGCCGGAGATCAAAGCCATTACCAACCAGGACAGACGCAAGTTCTTCAGCATTTGGAATCACTGCATGAGGTCGCTATCATATGCGAAAGAAATCCAGAGCGGTCTAGCGCTAGCGCAAAAAACGATTTCACCCTACCACGCATGTCCTCCCCCGCGCTAGAGTTCAGTTGGCGTTTGGCGGCTTGGTCATCGACGGTTTTTGCCGACGATGGCTGCGAGAGGTTCCCAATGACGCGGGTGCGGGATCTGCTTTCCAGCCCGAATTCGCGAACATGCCGCAAGCGATAGCCCCGTCGCTCCCGCGATCTTGCTCAACGGATAGGCCTTGAGCTTCGGCACGACCTCGCAACGAAACCACGCAGGATCGCGCTCGTCGTTGCCAGGGTCGCGTGCCCATTCGTGGTTGCGGCGATGGTGCTCTGCGTTCGCGGTACCGCGCTTGCAGTTGGCCTCGCGGCTACCGCGAGGATCATCGCCTGCTGCCGCTCGCTCCGCAAGCGCCTTTCGCGCTACTGCGACGACCTTCTTCGCGTGCTCCGCGCGGATGTGGGGAATGCACGCATCGCAGTGCCGACGCCGCCGTTTGACCACGGGCTTCCCGCACGCGGCGCAGGCGGTGGGAACCAGTGCGAGGGCCTCGGGGCGTGGCGTGCTCCAAGTCTTCCTCTTATAGGGGCGCCTCTCGCGCTGTTTTCGCGGAGTCCTGGAAAGGGGAGACTGCCCCGATGTGAGCGGCAACGATGTAGTCGCTCGGCGAGACCGCCCGTTTGTGCGTGGAATCGCGGGAGCCTCCGAGACTTCCATGGGAATCCGTAGACGGTCTCGGTGGTCTCCTCGCGGTCCTACGATCATCGCACGGAGACTTGGAAGCCCAGCGCGGAACGTCTGCGCGAGGTACGCAACGACCGGCGCAACCAGCTGCCGCCACCGTGGAAGGGTGATCGCGAGATCGTGGGTGAGCGGCGCGCGGATGCGGCACACCCCGTTGGGCAGCTCCACGAAATCCCGCGAGGTTAGCACGCGCTCCTCCAGCAGATCGAGCACGAAGGCGTCGACCGCCGGCCGGATCGGTTCCATCGCATCGAGCGCGAACGAATCGCGGTTGCGCTGGTCGGCATGCAGCACGCCGAGCGTCGGATCCAAACCCCCTGCGAGGAGCGCGAGGCGCGACTCCGATTCGAGCAGCGCGTAAACGTAGTTCAGGAGCGCGTTTACGGGATTAGTCGCGGCGCGAGGTCCGTTGGTCAACGCGGACGCTCGCGAGTCGTAGCGCGTCCACTTGAACGGAACGCGAGTGAGATCGCGGCCGCGCAGGCGGATCGGCACGGCTGACCACGCACTCCAATAGATCGCCGCCGCCTTCGCCTCGCATAACCGTATATCATCGACCGAGGCTCAGCTAGGCTAAGCCGAAACGAAGCTAGGCTGTGTGGCGTTCACGCGGCGAGGAGCAACGGATGAGAAGCTTGAGTCTTGGCCGCTACACGCTTTGCAGCTGCGCCGCTGCGGCAATGCTGGCGGGGTGCGGTGGATCGCAGCCGCCGATAGCGACCAACGTCGCGCCGTCGTCAAAAGGCGTCACGAACTCTCTTTCATACAATCATAGCCGAACGTTTCAGTTCACGGGTAAGCGCCAACGATTCACGGTGCCCGCGGGTGTGAAATGGCTCACGGTCGTTGCTCGCGGCGCCGCCGGCGCTGGCACCCTAGGCGCGCGCGGCGGGCGGGTGTATGCGGTTATTCCGGTCACGTCGGGGGAAACGCTGTACGTTTACGCCGCCGGTACTGCTTCGGGAACCACGGGCGGCTTCAATGGGGGCGCCAATGGCGGAACGGAGTCGCGGTGTTCGCGCTGCTACGGCTTTGGCGGCGGCGGCGCGTCGGATATACGGCAAGACGGCGACAGGCTGGAGAATCGCGTTGTTGTCGCCGGCGGCGGCGGCGGTTACGGCGGCCTCAATACTTATACATTTCGACCGGATGGCGCCGGTGGTAAAGGTGGAGGCAGCACAGGCGGCTCCGGTATTGGGGGCTTCGAATACCCTTACAACGGTAGCGGTGGAGGTACAGGTGGAACCCAAACTTACGGCGGGCGCGGCGGGTCCAGTGGAGAGGGCTCCATGGGGAACGGTAATCCCGGCGACCCCGGATCGCTCGGCGAAGGTGGCGCCGGCGGCTCCAACTGCTACGGCAGCAGCTGCAGCGGCGATGAAGGCGGTGGCGGAGGCGGAGGTGGCGGCTACTACGGTGGCGGCGGCGGCGGTACAGGTGGTTTTGGATTCAGTTACGGGGGCGGCGGTGGCGGCGGCGGCGGTGGATCATCAGACATTGAACCGAGTGCGAAAAAATTCCAGGTTTGGCAAGGCTGGAAGAACGCGAAGGGCAACGGCGAGGTCGTGATCCGCTGGTAATGAGTAGTTCAGACCTCGCTCGCTTCGCGCCAGTGTGCGTCGCTGTAGCAACGCTCACCGCCTGCGGCGGCTCGCAGCCGCCGATCGGCGAGCCGGGCACGATGCTGCAAAGCCGCATGCGCAACATCGAACCGAAATGGCAAGTGCAGCATCTCGCGCGTGCTACGCGCCCACAAGTCCCGGGAAAGCCGAGCTGCTTCGCGCTAGAGGTTATTAAGAACGGTGCGCCGCCGCCGTGCAGCCCGACGTCAACCTGCGGTTTTACCGCAACACAGCTCGAGAGTGCGTATGGTCTAGGCCCTTCGTTAGGAAACGGATCGGGAACCAAGGTCGCGGTCATTGAGGCGGGCGACCTCTCTAGCGCCGCGACGGATCTCGCGACGTACCGCAGCGAGTACGGCCTCGGAACGGCCAGCTTCTTCAAGTACAACGAGAGCGGACAGCAATCTAACTATCCGCCGTCGTGTGAAGACTACGGCTGGTGCGTCGAGACCGCCCTCGACATCGAAATGGTCTCCGCCTCGTGCCCGAAGTGCACGATCTATCTGATGGAAGCCAAGAACAACAGCACCGATGGGATCTCCGACTTCGAAAAAGCCGAAGCGGAAGCCGTCACGCTCGGCGCGACCATCGTCAGCAACAGTTGGGGCTGCCCGGAGCTGGGACTGCGGCGATACGAACTTCGGCAACTACTTTAGCAACCCGGGCGTCGCCTATCTCGCCTCGACCGGCGATTCCGGCTACGACGTCATCGGTGGTCCGTCGGTACTCGGCAGCGTCATCGCTGTCGGCGGTACGCAGCTCTCGAAGAGCGGCTCGACCTACACCGAGGCTCTCTGGTCCGACGCCGGCGCCGGCTGCTCGAGCCCAAGCATTGTCGGCAGTCCCGGAGTCCCAAAGCCCGCATGGCAGCACGACCCTGACTGCACCTACCGCACCGTCGGTGACGTATCAGCCGAAGCCGGCGTCTCGCCGGGCGTTGCCGTCTACAGCAGCCTCTACGGCGGCTGGTTCGGCGTTGGCGGCACGAGTGTTGCGTCGCCGTTTACTGCTGGCGTCATCGGTCTTGCAGGCAACGCTGACAGAATGGACGGCGGCAAAACGTTCTGGTCGTTCAACAGCAAGCAGCATAAGAAATATTTCCACCATCCGACTGGCGAAGACTGCACCGGTAATTACTTGGGCGGCTGTGGACGATATAAAAAGTACTATTCGGGACCGGGGGGATGGGGGACACCCCGCGGCATCAAAGGCTACTAGCGAGGCAGGCAAAGTGAGAACGTTTGCGCGTAACCGGTACGCCCCAAGAATCATAATCGCCGCTGCGGCATTGCTGGCTGGTTGCGGCGGCGGAGGGCCATCGGTAGGGCCGCCGGCGCCGCTTCAACTTCCAGGAGCTGCGGGCCGCGCTGATATCAAGCGCACGATTGACAATTTAATCGTTATCGTCCAAGAGGACCGCAGCTTCGATAACCTCTTCGCGGGCTATCCAAACGCCGATGCCCCAATGAAGGGTTTAACGAGCACCGGCAAATACGTTCGTCTGCAGCCGATAACTCTCAAGCGCCGGATGCCGTGCGTCGGCGAAGTTCGTCACTTTCAAACGATCTATGACAACGGAAAGATGGATGGCTGGAATCTGATTGACCCCAAGCATCCTCTCTGCCCTTACACGCGCGTCGGACGCAGCGAGACCCAGCCGTACTGGAGCCTGGCAAAGCACTTTGCCCTTGCCGACCAGATGTTCGAGTCGACCCACTTCGGCGATTTCGCCGATTCGATTTACCTGGTAGCTGGAACAACTAAGATTGAGCCCCGCACGTTTGCCATCGGACCACCTACAAATTTCCCCTGGGGATGCGACGCGCCCCCTGGCACCCACACGCCGGTGCTAATAAATGGTCAGGTGAAACTCCAAGGCCCATTTCCATGCTTCACGGAGTTTCCCAGCGTCGCGAACCTGCTCGATAAAGGGCGCGTGTCGTGGAAATTTTATTGGGGCGGGCATCTCTCGCTTCTATTTAATCCGTTTGACGCGATTTCGTATGTACGCCTCGGTCACGATTGGGAACGGAATATGAGCGCGCCGGCGACGAACATCTTCTCGGATCTGTCGCGGGGCCATCTCGCCCCACTCTCATGGGTTCTCTCGCCTCTCGCAGACTCCGACATTCCCGGAAATGGAGGCGGCCCTACATGGGTCAAGTCGATCGTGGACGCGACGCAACAGAGCCGCTATTGGAAACACGCCGCAATTGTCGTCATCTGGAACGACGCGAGTGACGGCAACTTCTACGATAACGTCGCTCCGCCCCAACTAGATGTAATGGGGCTCGGTTTCCGGGTGCCGATGATCGTCGTCTCACCCTATGCGAAGCGCGGCTACGTTTCACACACGCAATACGAATTCGGAAGCATTCTGAAGTTCATTGAGGAAAACTGGGACCTTGGAAGCCTGGGGGCTACCGACCGTCGCGCCAAAAGCATCGGCGACCTGTTCAGTTTCAATCTTTAATATATTCGTTGGCCGCCCCGCCCGCGAGGCCGCATCGCGCTAGCTAGCGTTGTAGCCTAGCCGCCTCGCAGCTGCGCAGCCCGGCGCCGATCGCAGCGCCCGACGCTAGACGGAATGCAAGCACCGATGCATCGCCCTCGACCACGCATCGTGGCACGTAGCGAAAAAGTCATATGCCATGTAGCGTTTTCGACGCGCCGCGGTTTTTGCAAACGGCGCTGCAAAGTTTGCACGAGGCACTGCGCCACGCCGGCCGGATCGCGAGAGTTGAAAAAGCCCATTTTTACAGCCTTTTGCCGAGGGCGGGCGACCGGATCCCAGGATGGCGAGGGGGCCCCGTTTTAGGCCCTCAAAACCGGCCACCCCGCTCGGCGATCGCCGCGCCGCTGGGCCTCGCGAAAAGCCTGTAAAATATGGGCCTTTTCGCCTATCTCCCGATTGCCGACCTTAGCGCGGCGGCTCGTGCCAAGTTTGCAGCGCCGTTTGCAAATCTCGCGACGTGTCGAAAAAGCTATATGGCATAAGCCTTTTTCACGCTGTGCCGCGGATGCATAATCGCGGCAAATGGATCGATGCATTCAGTGTTTGATAAATACGATCGATTTTGCCAGGGGATACTACATAAGGGCCTTGAACTTCCGGTCCCGGCCAGCCGCCGCGCGTTCGTAGAGCGGCCAGGATACGACGCCGCAGATCGCCGGATCGGAGGCCCCGAGCGGCGCGCAGCCGCAACGGTGGCGGTGGGTCGCAACTCGAGGCCAATCGGCTCCTCCTTACTTTCCGACCATTACGAAGCTCGGGGCGGCCGTGTAGTTGATTGCGGCGACCTCGCCTGGATCCAACGTGAAGCCGCCCGATGTGAGATTAGTTGCGTTGTTATCGACTGTAACCGATGTGCCGACGCCGCCGTGCACGTAAAATGCGGCCCGTCCGTAGTAACCGTACGTCGCAGCGGTAAACACCACATTGTTTCCCGGCGGGGTCGTCGTTAAGGTCGGTCGTGCATCGTTGTAACCGGCGCAGTCTGTGATTTCGATGGCCGTTCCCGCGGCATTTGCATAGACCGCAGGGCTGTTCGCGGCATAGCCCATGAAATTGCAGCCACGAACGTACAGGCCTTCGACGGCAGCCGTGATCGAGAGCGCATGCGGCTGCGTGCCATACATGGGAACAACGGGGGAGCAGTCAGCGCCGGTGATCGTCACGTTCACAGCTGCACCAGTTAAAGCGATCCCGCCGCTGGTCGTAGAGGCCGCATTAGTCGCATTGGAACCGTAGCGGCCGCCGGTGATAACAATGTTCTGCGCCACACTGATCTGCCTGCCTGAATACTGATCGATCCACGGCAGCGCCAACCACTTGCGCGGGTCACGCTCGTACGGCGCGAGGAGGTGGAAGCGCTCCGGATCGGCGTCGTTCGGATGGCCGAACTTTGCCACGTGGCAGCTCAGGATGAAGTTGAATGGTTTAATCTGCTGCTCGTAGGACTTGCCCGCGTTGAGCGTCGCAAGCGGTCGCAACAGCTCCGGACTGCTGACGGTGATCTGCCCTACCGCCACGCGATCGGCGAATGGCAGCGGCTCGGTCGAGAGTCCCAGCGATCGGCGAATGATGCCGAGCCAGGCCTGCGCGATCCAACTGCGGTCTTCGCTGGTCGGGTCGATCGGATTGAGCAGATGGCCGAGGCCGTGCTCGGACCAGCCGACGGCGCTGTCCTCGCTACGCCTACAGCGATAACTTGAAGACCGTTCCCCAGTGGTTCGCGCCCCCCAGATACGTTGTGCCGTAGAGCGTGCCGTTCACGTTGATCAGGCTCCCTAGTGGGTACGCGCCATCGGAGCCGCCGCCGAAGCTATGGAGCACGGTCTCCGTGCCGGACGTAGTAATCGCAAAGAGCGTTCCGCCGTTGTTCTCGCCTTTCTTAGTGGTCGTGCCGTAGAGCGTACCCTTGACGTTGATGAGGCCCGCCCGCGGGCGTGCGCCGTCTCCCGCGCCGTTTTTGAAACTATAGAGCACGGTTTCCTTGCCGGAGGTCGTGATCGAGAAGACTGTACCCCAACCGCCATGCGCCCTGCCGTGCGTGCCCCCGCAACATGTTGTACCGTAGAGGGTGCCATTGACGTTGATGAGCCCCGCAACCGGACCGTAGCCGTCCGGGCTGTCTTTGAAACTGTGGAGCAGGGTTTCCGTGCCGGACGTCGTGATCGAGAAGACCGTTCCGTCGGCGTTCGTGCCCCCAGCGTAGGTTGTGCCGTAGAGCGTGCCGTTGACGTTGATGAGGCCAGCAACCGGCTCGTAACCGTCCGGGGTACCTTTGAAGCTGTAGAGAACTTTTTCCGCACCGGACGTTGTGATCGAGAAGACTGTGCCGCAAGTTTCCCCGCAATAATACATGCCCCCACGCTGGGTCGTGCCGTAGAGCGTGCCGTTGACGTTGAGGAGCCGCGATGACGGAAACGCCCCGTCCAATTTGTAGGGGCCGAAGCTGTGGAGCACGGTTTCAGCGCCAGACGTCGTGATTTTAAAGACCGTGCCGAAGTTGTTTGCACCACCCTCGAAGGTGGTGCCGTAGAGCGTGCCCTCGACGCTGATGAGACCGGCGAACGGGTATGCACCGTCTCCCGAGCCGCCAGCGAAGCTGTGAAGCACGGTTTCCGTGCCGGACGGCGTCACCTTGAAGACGGTGCCGCACCCCTGCCCACTACACCCTGAACCACCATAAGCGGTCGTGCCGTAGAGCGTGCCTTTGACGCTGACGAGGCCCCCAATGGGTTGTAGCCGTCCGCGTAACCACCTTTGAAGCTATAGAGCACGTCGTACGTAACGCTCGGGCGTGCTCGCTTGGCCGTGATTCCGGCAGCCGATGGGCTCAGCGGCGTGGTTCCGCAGCCTGCGAGGATTGAAACAGCCACGCAAGCGCTTAGCGCGTACTGGCCAAAAATTAAGCTCTTCATCTGCCTCCCTCCATGAACGGATCAGCGGTTAGCTTACATTCTGCGTATTGCTTAATTTCAGCTTCTCACGCAGGGATGGATCGGGCTTTCCGCGGGCATCGAAGGCGAAGTTTTCCGGTTCGAGTTTGAAGACGTGCTCGCCGACGATCGCGCGATCGTAGAATGTGCGCGGCTACCCTTCCAGCGTCATCGCCGTGGTACACAACCCGGAGACCCCCGGCGTGCCCTCACCTAAACCGCGACTAGGTGGCGAGCGCATCCGCGACGGCTTGGTCTTCCGATAGCTGCGTGCCTTCGGCTGCGAAGGCGTCGATTTCACCAAGGCTGAGTTTCTCTCTCAGTGCGCTCGCGAGGAGTTCGTCCATACGCTGCTCCGTGGGCTCGCGCACGTAACCTTCGCTGCGATACTGCGCGTCAACGTAACCGCGAAGGCGCGCGCCGCGCCGAGCATCGCCGCTGCACGCGGCGACGGTCGCCAGGTGCGCAATGTTGATCGTGACGTAGTGCGGGTCCGTTCCACGAATGATCTGCAGCGCGTCGAGTGCCGCCGCTCGGGCGCCGGCGAAATCGCCGAGTGCCAGCCGATACGCCGCTCCATTCTGCAGAGCGAAGAATACATGCCGCTTCATCCGCGGTGTACGCGGCTCCGCCTCGACGTCACGCGTGAGCTCGAGCGCCGTGTCGGGGTGCCCCGTGTCGAATTCCAGCTCTGCCATGTTCAGGCGGACTCCGGTAGCGGCCGCTTTGTCGCCGTGCGACGTCGAGAGCGTGAGCGCCTCGTGATACAGTTGGCGCGCTTCGTTAAGGCGGCCGAAATCGTTTGCGACCAACGCTGCGTTGTTCAGGACGCAGGCATGGATCGAGGACCCGGTCAGGGCGTTCTGCTGCACTAGTTGTATCGCGCGCTCGATTGCCGCCTGCGCCTCGTCCGCTCGCCCGGCCTGCACAAACCCGAATGCCATCTCGTTGAAACTTAGCGCCGTATCCGCGGCGTCGTTCGCCTGCTCGGCAAGCGCGGCGGCGCGGTGCGCCGCCTCAACCCTGCGTAGTCCGCCCGTCATCCGCGAGAGCGTGCCCCACGTCCGCGCCGCGAGCTCCGGGTACGCGGCCGAGTCGAGCCGCTCGAGCACCGTCTCGAGCCGGTTTCTCGCTTCGGCCTCTCCGACGAGCCTTCGATAGGCGCTCGACAATCCTACGGCGACGCGTGCCACGAGCGCAACCTCACCATGCGAAAGCGCCCAATCAATCGCCGCCAGCGCGTTCTCGGCTTCGGGGTCGAACCGCGCGCACCACGGCTCCGTCACCCCGGTCGACCACCGTTGCTTGTATGCGAGGTCGGCGAGATCGCCGGCCCACCGTGCGTGCCTATGCGCCAGCACGTCGCGCTCGCCGCTCTCTTGCAGCTTCTCGAGAGCGAAAGCGCGTGTCGATTCGAGCAGCCGGTAACGCGTGAAATCTTCTTCTACCTCGGCGACTATGAGCGACTTGTCAACCAGCGACGCAACGAGGTCGATCACATCGAGCGCGTCGATCGTCTCGTCGGCGCAGACCACCTCGGCCGCTTCCATCGTGCAGCCGCCGATGAAAATCGAGAGCCGCCAAAACAGCCGTTGCTCCGTCTCCGATAGCAGCTCGTAGCTCCAGTCGATGAGCGCGCGCATCGTCTGCTGGCGCGGAAGCGACGTACGGCTGCCGCCGGTGAGCACGCGAAAGCGCTCGTCGAGCCTCTGCGCCAGCTGCCGGGGAGCCATCACCTTCACCCGCGCGGCCGCCAGTTCGATCGCCAGGGCGATACCGTCCAGGCGCCGGCAGATCTCGGCGACGAGCGGCGCGTTTTGATCGTTCAGGGCGAATTTTGGATCCGATGTTCGCGCCCGTTCGACGAAGAACGCGATCGCGCTGTACTTGAGCGCGTCTTCGGCCGTCAGTGATTCGCCCGAGGGCACGGACAACGGCGGCACGCGATAGACACGCTCGCCGGCAATGCGGAGCGGCTCGCGGCTCGTGGCCAAGATGCGGACTTGCGGAGCCGCGCGCAAAATTGCATCCGCGACGCGCGCCGCTTCCGCGACGAGGTGCTCGCAATTATCCAAGACCAGCAGCAGGCGGCGAGACTTGAGGTACTGCACGAGCACGTCGAGCATCGAACGCTCTCCCTGCTCGCGCAAGCCGAAGATCGACGCGATGGCGGGGACCACCGACGCCGCATCGCTCAACGTCGCCAGCTCGACCAACCAGACACCGTCGCCGATGCTGTCGAGCAGATCCGCGCCGGCCTGCAATGCAAGACGCGTCTTGCCGATGCCGCCGGTTCCCAGAAGCGTAACTAGCGGTTGCTCTAGCACGAGCGGTTCGACCTCGGCGAGCAGGTCATCGCGGCCGATGAGCGGCGTCAGTTGGCGCGGTAAATTATTCGACAGCGACTCCAACGAGCGCAGCGGTGGAAACGACTCCGCCAGGCCGGGTGCGAGGATTTGCCAGACCCGCTCTGGCTCGACGAGATCCTTGAGGTGGTGATCGCCGAGATCGCGCAACTCGGTCTGCTCGGGCAGCATGCCCCGTAGGAGCAGCGCAGTGGTGGCCGATGCGACCACCTGACCGCCGTGCACGATTGCCAGCAACCGCGCGACGCGATTGACCGCGGGTCCATAGTAGTCGCCGTCTCGCTCATCGGTGGCGCCGCTGTGCAGCGCCATGCGAACCGCCAGTCCGCCGGCCGCGCTCCAATCCTCCACCGCCAAAGCGCGCTGCGCGTCCGCAGCTGCCGCAACCGCATCGGCCGGACGTGCGAAAGCGGCGCAAAAGGCGTCGCCTACCGTCTTGAAGACGTAGCCTCCGTTTGCCTCGATCGCCGTGCGCAAAAGCGCATCGTGCCGGCGCAGCGCCTCGGCCATCGCGACACGCCGCTCCTCCCACTGCCGCGTGCTGCCCTCGATGTCGGTAAACAGCAGCGTTATCGTTCCGCTCGGAAGCGGGGCTCTCAATGCCACGTTCTAGTCTGCGTCCCGGATGCGAATCATAACCGTACTTTGCGGTTTTCGTGCCGGGACAGCCGTAAAAAACACGTGCAGACGGCGACCGCGATCGTCGAAGCGGTCAACAAGCGAGCAAATAGCGAACCCCAACGCACGAACCATTCCTCCACTGCGACTCTCGGCCACCTCGCCGACCCGCTCCCTTTCGGACTTTCCGGTTTGCATGCCTGGAATCTGGGGACTGGCTCGCGCTGCTCGTACATATCACGGGCCGGGTCGAGGCTTTATCGGGAGGGCAAACGTAACGCGACGTTTCACTTCTTTCCTATGGCGAAGTTGAGCTACATCACCAATACGTCGCTCGATGGTTATGTTGAGGACGAAGCCGGTGCGTTCGATTGGGTCGATCCCGATCAGATATTTGCGTTCATCACCGAGTTGCTGCGACCGATCGGAACCTATCTCTATGGGCGGCGACTCTACGAGACGATGGCCTACTGGGACGCGCCGGTGGACGGTTATCCGTCTGCACAACGCGACTTCGCTCGCGTCTGGCAGAAGGCCGAGAAGATCGTCTTCTCGCGGACGCTAGCAGGCGCTACGACGCGCAACACGCGCGTCGAGCGAAACTTCAACCTCGAGGCCATTCGAAAGCTCAAGCGGGAATCGGAACACGACATCGAAATCGGCGGCGCCGAGCTTGCGGGGCTTGCGCTCGAAGCCGATCTTGTGGACGAATGTCACCTGTTTCTCAACCCGGTAATCGTCGGCGGCGGAAAACCGGCATTCCGAGCCGCCTTACGGCGAAATCTCGAACTCCTCGATACGCGCCGTTTTGACACCGGAGTAATCCACGTGCACTATCGCATTCGAGGGCATCGCTCATGGGAACCTTAGGTCGCTCGGCGCTTCGCTTTGCTGGGCCCGGGCCTAACCGCTGGGGCTTCACCGCGGCAGCTGCATCGCTTGCGGACTGCGGCGCACGCGGCGCTTAACGCGTTGCGGCTTGGATCGCGGTAAAGTAGTTCTTCGCTGCCACCACGCCGAGCGGGGTATCGAAGTTCCCCGTGAACGTCGCAATTGGTGAACCGCCGGCGGGGTATGCGAAAACCTCGCCGCCGTTAGTTCCTGCGTCACCGCAATACAGCAGGCCCTTAACGATCCACGTCTGCGCGCAGTCGCTAGCCCCGCTGTACTGTACGGTGTTCTTCAAGGTCGCCGTCGTTCCACTAACCGTGTACTGATACGTCTCACTCGTGTCCTGGTCGAACACGGTGAGGTAGGTGCCATCCCACTGCACCGAGCCGGGAAACCCCGGACGGTTGCTCGTTTTGATCGTAGCGAATTTGCTGCTGCCCTTCGGAAGTTCGACGAGCATGAAGGAGCTCGGGCCGAAACCGTCGGCGAACATATTGCCGCTGGAATCGTAGCCGTTGAAATATTCTTTGGTCAACGGCGTATCGTACACTTTACCCGAGCCGGTCGCGTTCTTGAAGATCACGACCTGACCGCCGGCACTCTCAGTATTGCCCAATAGGACTCCGACTGCAAGATCGCCGCTCGTATTCATGGCGCAACTGGATGTATACGAGTAGTTCAGAGACAGCGTCTTGATCAGCTTGTCTGGATCTTGTATTCGTCAATCAGGTCGTTCTGACGCGCGGGGTTCCAGATAATATTCCTCCCATACCCGTACAAAGCGTTGGTGCACCCTTGGCCGCCGGCGGCGGTAATCTGACCAGTCATCGCAGTGCTTTTTGGATAGTTGAAAATGCTGGCGTCTGTCCCATAAAAGTTGATGATGTACTCGAATTTTTTCCACTTCGATGTATCCGGTACTAGCTCTGCATAACGCGGCAGTGGATTCAGCCTCGCCGCCGTTACCGGCCTCCCATTTATGAACAGCGTCCTACCTACGTAGGACGTATTGAGCGTAGCGGCTGACGGCGCGACCGTCGAGCCGCTCGCGCACGCCGAAACAATTACAAGTGCGACGACAGCGCCACTCGCCTACGGTATTCTTCGGTACGGCATCGCCCTTGATGCGAATTAGCTTGACGTCGAATACGGTATCTATCCCGCGCAGCTGCGTAACGGCATAGGAGTTGGCGAGGCCAAAACGGACCCCCCGATCCGCTTATCTTGGCTTACGCGGCGCTAAGCGCTGCGGCGCAAACGGCTTGGAAACGTTAGCCGAAGTCGGGTGCTGCGTCGCGGCACGTTATTCGGGATCGGTAGGCGCTCGGCGAAGCGGCAAACTAACGCAGGCTTTCTCGGGCCTGACAAATAAGCAAGCCCCCTCTAAAAGGAGGTCAACTATGCGAACGCTGCTGCGCGCCACATTTCCGGTAGAAGCTTCGAACGCCGCCCTGAGCGAGGGCCGCTTGCAGCACACGCTGCAGACGATGATTGAACGTCTAAATCCGGAAGCATGCTACTTTTTCGCCCAGGAAGGTAAACGTGGTGGAATCTTCGTCTTCGATCTAAAGGACCCGTCGGATATTCCCTCGATTGCCGAGCCGCTCTTCGTGAACATGCACGCAAGCGTCGAACTCTTTCCTGTTATGAACCTCGACGATCTGCGGGCCGGTTTGGAGAAGGCTGCCAAAAATCGCTGAGATCGGCAGCGAGGACCGTTGCCAAGGGCGCGGGCTGATGTGTAGGGTAAGTGCGTGACCGCACGTGCCGCGTCGGCCCGCACGAATCGGAAATTGCAAAAGATCCGCTTCGGCATAGTTGCACGGCGGTTTATAAAATCCAAAACCGACGAGGCGCGGTCTCAATGCCGGTCGAACACCAAAGATACCGGTGTTGCTATTCGGCGTGTTGATTCATAACTAAGCCTCACATTTGCAAGAAGCCGAGCGCGACGCTTGATATCTACTGTAAGAGGAGCAAGCTTAATGAAGACCCCGGGTTTACTTAAGTGCGCCGGCGCTGTCGTCGCACTTGTAATTGTTTCGGCGTGCGCGAGCGGCTCGACGGTCGCGCCGTCAGCCGCTACGCTCAATACGTCCTACGTAGGTAGGACGCTGTTCATATATGGGAGGCCGGTAACGGCGGCGAGGCTGAATCCACTGCCGCGTTACGCAGAGCTCGTACCGGATAAATTGAAGTGAAAACGATTCGAGTACATCATCAACTTTTATGGGACATACGCCAGCATTTTCAACTATCCAAAAAGCACTGCGATGGTCGGTCAGATTACCGGCGCCGGCGGCCAAGGGTGCACTAACGCTTTGTACGGGTATGGGAGGAATATTATCTGGAACCCCGCGCGTCAGAACAATCTGATTGACGAATACAAGATTCCAGACAAGCTGATCAAGACGCTGTCTCTGAACTACTCATATACATCCAGCTGCGCCATGAATACGAGCGGCGATCTTGCAGTCGGAGTCCTATTGGGCAATACTGAGAGTGCCGGCGGTCAGGTCGTGATCTTCAAGAACGCGACCGGCTCGGGTAAAGTGTACGATACGCCGTTGACCAAAGAATATTTCAACGGCTACGATTCCAGCGGCAATATGTTCGCCGACGGTTTCGGCCCGAGCTCCTTCATGCTCGTCGAACTTCCGAAGGGCAGCAGCAAATTCGTTACGATCAAAACGAGCAACCGTCCGGAGTTTCCCGGCTCGGTGCAGTGGGATGGCACCTACCTCACCGTGTTCGATCAGGACACGAGTGAGACGTATCAGTACACGGTTAGTGGAACGACGGCGACGTTGAAGAACACCGTTCAGTACAGCGGGGCTAGCGACTGCGCGCAGACGTGGATCGTTAAGGGCGTGCTGTATTGCGGCGACGCAGGAACTAACGGCGGCGAGGTTTTCGCATACCCCGCCGGCGGTTCGCCAATTGCGACGTTCACGGGGAACTTTGATACCCCGCTCGGCGTGGTGGCAGCGAAGAAATACTTTACTGCAGCGGAGCGGTGAGCAGGAGCCGATAGACGGTCAATGCCGAGCCGCCGGCAGCGTGTGGGGAGCGATGGCGTCGGCTAGTGAGCGAAACAAGTCAACCGCACCGAGTCCTGCGTTGCCTTTCGCGTCGTAGGCTCCCTCACCGTTCGTCGCCTCCACCGCAATCGTCAGCTTCTGAGCCGGAAGGTAGCCTACCGCTCCCGACGCACCGGCGAATCCGAGCGTCTGGGTGATCCACGGACCCGAAAGTATCACGCCGAGGCCGTAGCTCAGCTCCAGGCTGCCTTTTTGGCAAGCCGGACAACCCTTTTGCGAATGTCCGAAGCCGATGAGGTGCGGCGTGATTTGCTCCGCAGATGATGCTGATGACAAGAGCTTGCCGGATGCAACGGCTTCGATCGAAACGCCGAGGTCGGTGATGTCCGTCGATTCGACCGCGCCGTCGATCGTCGTCCACGAAGGATTCCAATAAGTCGCCTCCTCGTAGAACGGCACCCCGGGCTTGATGCCGAGGATCGCGCGGCGCTCGGACGTGAACGCGTGCAGAACCGGCTGCGGAACCACCGGCGTCGCGGACTGCGTCGTCTGTTTCAGGCCCATCGGCCCTAAGACGAACCGCTGCAATGCGTCGCGCAGCGGCATGCCCGCGATCTTCTCGAGCACGCGGCCGAGAATGACGTAGTTGGTATGGCAGTATCCCCAGTTCGTGCCCGGCGCGAATTGCTCGGGCCCATATACGCCGATGTGGATCAGCTGCTCGGGTGTCCACCGACGGAACGGATCGCGATAAAGAGGACGTTGTAACGCGTCTTGATACACATAGTCGGCGTAGCCGGACGTCATCTGCGCGAGATCTTTGAGCGTGATGCGGTTCGCGCGCGGGAGGTCGGGAAAGAAGGTAGAGAGCTTCGTGTCGAGCGCGACCTTCTTCTGATCGACGAATTCGAGAAGCAGGGTCGCCATATACGTGAACGCGAGCGCCCCGTTGCGAAAGTGCATGTCGGCCGTGGCCGGCACGCCGGTCATCGATTCGCCGAACGCGCCCGTATACGCGTCGCTGCCGTCGGAACGCACCTGTACGATGACCGCCTTCAAATGATTCTTCGCCATGAAGCCGCGGACGACGCTCTGGATGGTTGCGGCCGACGGCGTGGCGGCGCTCGCGGGAAGAGCGAAAGAGATAAACGTGGCAGCCGCCAATGCAGTCGCGGCGGAACACGAGAAGCAGCGCAAAGGATTCATTGGAGTCACGTGCGCTGCGGAGCAGGCAGGTGCCTTCAAGACAGCCACCAACCTCGCCAAAATGAGTGCATCCGATGGCAGATAGTCTCGCCGGCGTCACGCCGATCACGCTCGAGGAAATCCAGGCGGCGCGGTCGCGCATCGCCGGAACGATCGTGCGCACGCCGCTGCTCGAGCTGCAAGGCACGGCCGGCCCGCGCATCTTCCTCAAGTTGGAGAATCTGCAACCGATCAACTCGTTCAAGTTGCGCGGAGCGGCAAACGCGGTCGCGATGCTCGATCCTAAGAAGCGTGCACTCGGGGTCTGGACGATCAGCGCGGGCAACGCCGGTCAAGGCGTGGCATATGCGGCGCGCGCAGCCGGCGTCCCCTGTACCGTCGTCGCGATCGAGCTGGCGCCGGAGACCAAGATCGCGCGCATGCGCGCGCTCGGGGCGAACATCGTCAAAGCTTCGTGGGACGCCTGTTGGGAAGGTCTCGAGCGCCGAGGCTTCCCCGGCGTCGAGGGAACGTTCGTCCATCCGTTCGACGACGATAACTTCATCGCGGGCAACGCGACCGCTGGCCTCGAGATCGTCGAGGACCTGCCGGACGTCGCAACGGTCATCACCGCGCTGGGCGGCGGCGGGCTCGTCGCCGGCATCGCGTCGGCGGTGCGCGCGAAGAAGCCGAACGTGCGCGTCTTCGTAGCGGAACCCGAAACGGCGGCGCCCTATGCGCGCTCGTTGCAACTCGGCAGGCCGTCAGTCTTCGAGGAATGGAGTCCGTCGTTCGTGGACGGCGCGGGCGGCAAGAGCATCTTTCCCCGCATGTGGGAGCGGATGCGCGGCCTGGTCGACGACTCGATCGTCGTGACGCTCGACGAGACGCGGCGCGCTATGCGCCTGCTCGCCGAACGGTCGCGCGTGATCGCCGAAGGCGCGGGCGCGCTATCGGTCGCCGCCGCTCTCAGCGGCAAGGCCGGCGACGGCCCGATCGTCGCGGTTATCTCCGGCGGTAACATCGATCTCGCAACGTTCTGCGACGCGATTCGCTCTTGAACGCGCCGTGCCGTTATGAAGTGCGGCACGCGCGAAAGCAGCCACAGCCTGGTTGCTGGTGCCGGTTGAAGCGCCGGAGTGTTTATGCACCGCTGTTTAGCGGAAAAGTTGAATGTGACCGTGCACGCGCCCCATCGCTACCAAGCTACTTTCCCGGCTTCGCCGATCGGCGCTCGGCAGGCTCGCTGCGCGGTAACAACCTTCGCGAAAGCCTGGCTGCGCGGCCGCGACCTCAACGACTTTGAGGCCGCAGTCGGCGAGGTGCTTGCAAACGCCGTCGAGCATGGCGGGGGCGATCACATTTCCGTCGAGTGTTATTTTGATTCCGGCAAGGTCGTCGCGGAGATCCGGGATAGCGGGGGCGGCTTTCTTCCGCCGCCTGCGATCCGGATGCCGCAGGGCGGTGCCCCGCGCGGCTATGGCCTATTCATCATGCATTGCCTTCTCGACGACGTCCAGTTCCTCGATGGTGGCCGAATGCTGCGCCTCTTGAAGTCGTCGAGCAGCGAGTCGAACTAGAGGTGGGCGACTTGCGGGTCATGTTCATGCCCGCACTCGTGGCACCGTTCGATCGCGGTCATCGTCTTTTCTTCGAGTTCGATCTGCCGGTCCAGGAGGTCGTCCCGGTTTTGCGGCGTCGGATTCTCGTCCACCGCTTTCTCGGCTAACGCTTTTTTCTCCGCGGCGGAGCGCAAATCGTAAATCGCCTCGATCTTTTAGAAGAGCTCATTGCTCGCGTCCTCGTTCGATTCGCTAGAGCAGCGCCTGCCAGCCGGTTGGGACCTTGCCGCGCGGGCCGGGCACCGGTTGATCTTCGGGATGCCAGCGCGGCGGCGCGATGTGCGGACCGTCGATGAAGTCTCCCGTCTCGTAGTTGTAGAACCAGGTTTCGCCGGGCTCGAAACTCGCGATCACCGGGTGGCCGGTGGCATTAAAATGAGCGGTCGCGTGTTTGCCCAAAGATTGATCGCAGCATCCGATATGACCACACTGCGCGCATCGGCGCAAGTGAAACCACCACGCGTCGTTCGCAAGGCATTCGACGCATCCGCTTCCCGAAGGCCGGACGCTCGGGTTGATGCCGTCCATGTGCCGGTCGTACGCTGCGGGGTGTGGCGCCGCCTGCCCTGCCTCCTTATGGCTCTGGCGAGCGACCACCGGGTCCCAAGGGTTGGCTCCTGAAAATTCAAAGACCATCGGCGCCGATCGGATTGGAGGCGCACAATGTTCGAGCAACGCTCGCCGCTCGTAGTCCTGGCCCTCGTCGTTGGAGGCGTCGCGCTGTCGAGTTGCAGCAGCGAATCGATCCCCGCAGCGTCAGGCCCGGGCGCGCCAAGCTCGTCGTTTCTACAATCGCTGCGGCCCAATGCCCGACCGGGTGCCCTGTACGTCAGCGACTGGTACGGCAAGTCGGTCTTTCGGTACGTACGAAACGCCGACGGCTCGCTACAGTCGCCGGCGGGCTCTTCGCTGGTGCTTCCGTACAACCCAGGCCCGATAGCGATCGGCCCCGGCGGCACCTTGTTCGTGACCGACGAGGATACCGAATCGCTGTTCGTCTACGGCAAAAAACCCACGGGCTACGCTCAGCCCAAGCGCGAGCTGGCTCTGCCGTTCGTGCCCAGCTGCGTCGCCGTCGATCGTTCCGGCCACGAGTTCGTGGGCGGATTCACGAACGGCTACGTTGCCGTCTACGCCCCCGGCGCGCAAGGCAACGCGCACACCTTGCAGCGTATCTCGCTGCCCGATCACCACGTTGACGTCAACGGCGTGGCGCTCGACTCGTCGGGAGATCTCTACGTCTCCGACTCCAACGAGATCAGCGAGTTTTCCACGCCGGTGACAAAGCCGACGCTCAAGCGCGCGATCGTGGGGACGGGCCAGCAAAACTCGCCGACGGGTCTCGCGGTGAGCAACTCCGACGGCGAGCTGTATGCGGCCAACGCCGGCGACAACAACATCCTTGCGTACTCGCCGTCCGCCAACGGTAAGAGCGCTCCCCGACCGCACGATCTCGTCGCGCAGCCCGGCGCTGAAGGCGCCGGTCGGGGTCGGGCTCAGCGGATCCGTGCTCTACTCGACGAGCGGCACGACGGCCGACGGACCGCCCTCGATCTTCGTGTTGGATGCGCTCAAAGGCAAGCAGAAGCCGCGTCAAGTCGTGACCGGGTCGTATCTCGCGCTGCCGATCGGCGTTGCTCTCGGGCCGTAGTTTCAGCGCTGCGCGGCATGCCAGCGCCGCGTCGACGAGTCGTAGACGAGCACGATCGTCGCCCGCGTATCGCTCGGCTCGACGAGATGGATTCGGCTCTTTCCGTGCATGTAGAAGAGACCGCGCGTAGAGATGCCGTCCGGCCCTTGCCCGTCGTACGCGATCCAGTCTTGCGTCCGGGCGGTCGTAACGAAGGCGCCCGCGGGCACATGCGATAGAAGTCCGGAATCGAGCTGAAACTCGAGCGCGCCTCGCGCATCTCGAGCGGCTTGGTCTTCACGAACCACGCGGACGTTGGTCGCCTGCGTCATCGTACCGACAATCGCGATTGCCGCGACCCACGCGACGCCGGACCAGCGACCGCGCGCGCGCCGCACCGTCCATGCCGCTAGCGCCGCGATCGTGAGGGCCACGCCGAACGCCTCGTACAGCACGGGTAAGTATCCGAGGCCGGGACGCAGCTCGTGTTGATACTTTACGATGGGTGCGATCGGAGCGGCGGCGAGCAGCAGCACCGCGATCCCCGTTAGCGCTGCCCCGCGTGGATCGCCGCACTCGCGCGCCGCCTCCTCCAGCGCGTACGTCGCGGCGAGGACGAACGCCACGAAGAGCAGCGGCTGCACCGGAGCGTTGTTGTAAAAGTCGTGGAAGTCGCTGCGGCTAAAAATATGCGACGGATCGAGAACGTAGTAGCTGAGCGGAAAGGCTGCGACGATCTGATCCCCGAGCGTTCGAAGCATCGGCGTCGCGGCGGTGTTGAAGGCATACAGGGAGCCCGCCGGAACCCCGACGCGCGCACGGGCCGCGAGGCTGAACAGCACCAGGCCGCCGGCGATTGCCAACGGCGGCCAGCTCAGTCGCAGCGCCTGCGGCCACGACCGTCCGCGCGTGACCGCTACGATCGGATAGAGCAGACAGAGCGCGTATGCGTCTTCATAGGTCAGCGCCGCCGCCGCGTACAGCGCAATCGAAGCTACGCGCCACCCGGTCGCGCCTTCGTCGAGGACGCGTCGAAAGGCCAGCAGCGATCCCAGCATGAGGAGCGCGACGAATTGCGGCATCGCATTATACGACAGGATCGAGTCGTGATACCCGCGCTCGGCAAAAAGCGTGACCGCGATCAGCGCAGCGAGATTCGCGAGGCCGCGCGTCGTATATGCCGCGACGCAGCGCCGGAACATCTCGAGCGTCGCCAGCGTCGCCGCGACGAGCAACAGCTTATAGGCGAGCAGATTCGTGAAAATGGCGAAGACGAGGTACTTCTCGACGATCAGCCCGGGATAGAACCGGCCCTCGCCAACGAACCAGAGGTCGAAAGAGTGGCGCATGGCGTGCAGGAGCGACGCGTGGTCGGCGCCCAGCACGCCGTCGAGGACGGAGTAGAAGGCGTCGTCGCCGAGCCAGCCGCTCCACAGCGTCGGGGCGATGACGATAAAGCCGAGCGCCGATATCGCGAAGGGGAACGCCGAATCCAGCGTTTGCCGCCGCAAAGAGTTATGAGCCTGCGGGATACATATTCGACGCGCTGCAAGCCACGAATAGCGCCGCTACGAACACGGCGATCAGAGCAAGCACCAGCACATTGTTACGGCGGCCGGTGTTTATCATCGACCAGCCGTTGAAAGTTCCCAGGATGCCCGTCAGTATCACGAGCGCAAATGCGACGTTGATACGCCCGAAAAACTGGGCCGCCTTGGGATCGCGCTGCAGTAGCCCGTTGGCGGTCAGCAGCCGATCTACCCACACCGCGATGGCTGCCATGAAAACCATCAGGAAGACGCCCGAGCCGAGGGCGACCCAACCGCGGCGCGGCTGTTTCATGGTTTGAATTCGAAGACGACACCCTCGCCGAGGCTTCCGCCGGCAACCGTCGTGCCGTAGAAGACGCCCTTCGCCCCCTGCGTCAGACCATAGTACGGATACGCTCCGTCGGCGCCGCTGCCGAACGCATGCAGCACCGACTCCGCGCCGGACGTTATGTTTACTCGGAAGATCGTCCCGCAGCCGCAGCTTCCGCCGCCCGCCGACGTGGTGCCGTAGAGATGCGATCCCGCGAGCGCGAGGGTGCTGGTCGGCGAGCTGCCGTCGCTGCCGCCTTTGAAACTGTAGAGCACGCGTTCGCGATAGCGACCCTTGGCGTTGCGCGCCAGCTCGAAGACGGCGCCTATGCCGTTCGCGCCGCCATAATACGTCGTGCCGAAGAGGTCGCCGCCCGCGTCGGCCACTAACCCGCCGTAGGGCGACGCCGCGTCGGGCGTGCCTTTGAACGCGTAGAGCGTGTTCTGCGCCCAGCGCTTTCCGCCGCGCGTCAGCCGGAACACCGTTCCCGCGCTGTGCGCGCCGCCTTCCTCCGTCACCCCGTAGAGGGCGCCCGATTCGAGCAGCAGCAGCCCGAGCGATCCGACTCCGCCGTCCTTGCCGCCGGTAAAGGTGTGGACGATGCGCTCGCGTCCCGCGCGTGTGATCTCATAGATAATGCCCTGAGAGTGCGCGCCGCCGTCGGGCGTGGTCCCGTAGAGATTGCCGGAGGCATCGAACGTGACGCCGCCCCCAGGACCGAAGCCGTCGCGACCGCCGGCGAAGTCGTGCAACACCTTCTCCTTGGTCGGCGTCAGCTGAAAGACGACTCCGCACCCGGAGCTCCCGCACGACGGTCCCGATCCGCCCGACACGGTCGTGCCGTCGAGGTTGCCCTTGGGGTCGAAGGTGACGCCTCCGTGAGGATTCTTTCCGTCGCTGAAGCAGCCGAAGGAGTACAGCACGCTCTCCGACCAAGGCGGAGTCGCTCGCGGCTTTAGCTTAAAGACCGTTCCGCAGGCAGACTCTCCGCCGATGACCGTCGTGCCGTAGAGGCTGCCGCTGCGATCGAGGATCAGACCCGTTGCCGCGTTCCCGCCGTCGTTGCCGCCGCTGAAGTTGTACAGGACCTGCTCCGAGGCGGCCGGCGCGTCGACGCTCGGTAGAACGGCCAGCGAACCGCCCGCGGCGTCACGCGTCGTACCGCACGCCGCGAGGACCGCAGCGCCTGCGCAGAAACCCACGGCGCCGATTGGAAAACGGGAAACGTTCATAGGCTTTGCTCCTGGTCGCTTACTCTGCCCGGCAGGACGACACACTATCAAGAAGAGTATTCTGATGCAGACCAAGTTTTACTGTGTCGGCACCGTCGTTACAGCGGTCACGAGATACGCGCCGAGTCAACGGCGCAGACCGAAGGAAACGATCTCGATCGCGTTCCCGTCGTCGCTCGCCCTGTCGCACTAGGAATCGTCATCGAGACGCGCGACCTTCTGCGCCGCCCGCAAATCGTCGCAGGCGCCTTCGTGCTGCCGATACTGACGCTGGTTGTGATCGGCTTCTTTAGGGTAGATCCGCGTGTGCAAGCGCTCGTTTGGGCGGCTTCACTTGCCGTTATGGGCTCCGCATGCGGGCTCAATGCCTGGCGTTGCGGGCGTCTCCACTGCTATTTCACCGCGCCGTTCCTGTTCATCATGGCCGTTGCGGCGCTGCTCGTGGGCTTTGGCGTTTTCGGGCACAGGTCCGAGGCGTGGAACGCCCTAGGTATCGTGCTCGTCGTCGGCGTGGTATCCCTGACGTGGCTCCCCGAACGCGTCTTCGGGAAATATCGGCGGCACGACGCTTCGGAGTAACGAGCGTCGCGCCGCCTAGCGTGAGCGAAGCAGTCGCTACATCTTGACTTTGGCGATGGTGATCATCGTCTTACCGCCCGAGACGGTGAGCGTCACCGACGTCTGTGCCTGACCCGGCTGGCCGAGCGTAAAGACTGCGCTCTGAACCGGAGCCGTCACGTGCGACTTCTCCGAGCCCGCCGGCATATTTTGCTGATACCACGTGTAGACTTTGTCGAACGAGTCGTCCGTCGTCATCACTTGTCCGGCGGCGCTGGAGCCCATATTGGAGCTGCTGCCCGACGCTTGCGTCACGGCGCCCGGGTACGCCGGCACGTCGCCGGCGGCTGAGGACGTCGCGGGGGCGCCTGGGCTCGTCGTCGCCTCGGTGGCGGCGGCGGTCGACGCCGCGTTGGTTTGGTCCGACGAGTTCGACGCGGACTTGCTGTTGCAGGCCGTGACGGCCACGAGCGCGGCCACAATGATTAGCGATGAGGAAAGGAAACGCATCAAAATCTCCTTGCAAAGTAGGCGAAAGGTCGCCCCTGACTATAGCAACAACGAGCCTGCTAAGGGAAGGGTCCGGGCTTCCGGCCGGATCGCGCCACGCTTGCCTCCTTTGTGAGCGGGCGGTCCTTCCCCCGCTTCTTAGGTGGGAAGCCGCGGAAACAGCACCGCGACATAGACGGTCGTCAGCAGCATCCCCTGGGCGGTGATCCACTCCTGGGCGCGCCGCGAACGTAATGCCAACGCAAAGACGATAATGACGTCGAACACGATCAAGAACGCGAGATTCAGGACGGAGGCCATGCGTCCCGTTCGCACGACCTCTTCTGCGATGCTGAGCAGCGGCAGGAAGAACATGACGGCGAAGAACCACGCCCTGTTGTGGAAGTACCACTCGCACAGGTCGATCTTTCCGTCCTCGTCGCGTTCCGGGAGCGCGAGCGTGGAAAGCAAGAACAGATCGACCGGCACGAGCAACTGCAGCCAGTACGCGCCAAAATTCCAGTGCTCCGTGTGTCGCACGCTCCACTGCGCCCACCAATGCTGGACGCAGATGAAGAAGATCCAAATCGCCCACGCGATGGACGGCCAGTAAAAGTTGACCCGTTCTCGGGCGGTGATGACCGTCGCGAGCCGAGCCAGGACGTTGGCGATCGCCAAGCCCATCACTATCGACATCAGGATGGTCAGATAATCGAAGGCGCCGGTCAAGGCGATGGCACGGCCGAAGGCAAGCGCGTAGGCGAAGGCGACGGGGCGAGCGAAGGCGGCGCGAGCGAAGGTGCGGGCGTGGGCGTTGCACGCGCCCATGCGGGATAGGGTTTCGCCGTGACGCCCCGATGCAACAGCGTCCGGCTCTTCTGAGCATACGGCGATTTGGGAAAACGCTGCGCAACGTATTTCAGCAGCGCCGCTGCGCGATCGCGCGCCGTCGCTCCCGGCAGCTCCCCGTAGAGCTGCGCCAACGCGAAGCCCGTTGAGGGCAGCCACGCGTCCCCGGGATAGCGGCGCGCCCAATCCATGTACGCGTCGTCCGTCAAGTCTACTAGATGTTCGGCCTGCTCGGGCAGCAGCTGGTGGGTCTCGTACCGCTTCTTGAGCTGCATCGTCTCGTAGCGGATTCGCAAGGCGCTCATATTGAGCCTACCAAAATACACGTCGCCCGGGGCGCTCCCGGGCGACGCCTGCGCCAGCAAAACCAGAACCCCGAGGAAGAGCGGACCTATCTGCGCGGCCTCTTGCGCCCGGTTAGGGCGGCCCGTTCGAGCTCGACGAAGAGCTGCTCTTCTGCTGCTGCGTCGAGCCCGAGCCCGAGCCCGAGTTCGAGTTCGATCCGGGCTGGGTGATGGTGGTCGTCGAGTTCGTGGTAGTCGTCGTGTTCCACGGATGCCAGTAGAACAACACGAACAGCACGGCCGCAACGACGATAACCAGCCCAATGATCCAGGCAACGGGGCTACCCGAATTCTCGCTGACGACTACGGTTCGATCATCTCGCATGCTTCATACCTCGGGGAGGATTGTTCCCCGCGCCCGCCCCTTCCTAATCATGCGGTCAAAAATTGAAGACGGACCGCCAAACCGGACGGCCCGTCTCATCTGAATCTAATCGCGGTTAGATAGCCGCTATCAGATCCTTGCTAATACGTTTGCACGCAGGATTGCGTCTTGTTGCTGAACATCGGCTGAGACGTGTACGAAAAGCTGCGGAACGGATCGTTCTGGATGTCCTGCCACGCGCACAGGTCGCCGATTTCGCCACCCTGGCTGTTGTACCAGCCCGTCGGCGGATTCGGATCGGTGACGGACTCGCCGTATTCGTGACCCTCGACGATCGTCACGCCCTCGTCGGTCCCGGTTTCATCGCTCGGCGGCGTGACGAAGTTAGCACCGCAGCTGGTGCCGGCGTCCGGCATGTAGGGAAGGTTCGTGTACGAAACGAGCTTGCTGCTGACATACGTCGCACTATGGTAGGCACACCACTGCGTGCCGAAACCAATGCTGCTGCGACCGTGCGGCGTGGCGACGACGTACGAACCATCGGGATCATAGCCGAAGTGCGCTACGCCGGCAGCCGCCTCGGCCGCGACCTGCGCGTCCGTCGGATGCGCCGGGACGGCATCGACATCGTCTTCCCAGACGCCGGCTTCCTGGCCACGCTCGTTCTTGATGTAAGTGGTCACACTGCCGACCTTTTGATAGTACTGTGTATAGATCTTGTTATGACCGCTGTGACCCATCACTTTGATGTAGTTGCTGAGCAGCGCTTTCACGCTGTCCGGATCGCCGTACGTGGTGTAGCCCCAGTAGATCAAATAGGCGTGCGGTTTTACGAGCACCGGGCCGCCGCCGTACGACAACACAACGTCCGGTTGCACCTTAACCGTGGGCGCATTGGTTCTCGTGGCCATGTAGTGGGGAACGTGGTAGAGGGCGCCGTCCTTATAGACCCATCCCGCCGTCGGGATGCCTTTGAGCGATTGCTGCTGCGCCGTGGTCCCGCTCACCGGAGTGAGGCCGGAATTGGCCGAGCAGCCGACTATTGCGAGCACCGCCGCGCATCCTAAAATGCCGGCGATTCGCGACCGCTTGAACATATTTAAGTGAACCTCTCGTTAAAATGGAGTAGCTAGAGGGGGCCTAGCAGGGAAAGCGGCCGTTTTCGTCCTGCGGGCGGCCTTCCCTGTGAGTTCCCTAAGATTAACGCGAGATTGAAACAAAAGGTGCGGTCGAGGCTTGCTTGCTAGCGCACGCTAGCCGGCGAAATACTCCGGGTGCTGCGGCGGCCCAATCGGGGGCGCCGGGTAGCTCGGGTTCGAGATCGGGCCGATTATTGGATTTGAGATGATCGGCACGGGGCCCGGCTGAGGATCGGGATCTCGGCGCCGCTCGAAGCCGTTGACCAGTGCGCCTCCGAGATCGACGTCGTGTGCGGTCACGTCGACGTTCACGCCGTCTTCATTCGGAGTGAGCGTCGTGTCGATGCGGCCACCCTGGCCGTTCTGCGCGCACACGCGGAGCGAACCGTTCTGTTCGTACGTGACCGACTCACCGTCGCCGAGCTGCAGCGTTTGGCCGCGCGCCATCGAGATCTGCTGGCCGTTGCTCGTGATCGACGGCTGACCTCCATCGTTCATCGTAATCGTCGTTGCGCCGTTGTTCAGCGAAACGGTCGCGGATTGGTTCCACGTGACGCCCTTGCCGTTTGGCGGCGTCGCCTGAGTCGAGATCTGAAATCCGCCCGCGAACGAGTCGGAGTTGAGCAGATCCGGCTGCGACGCCATGCTGTTCCACTTCGAACCGTTGAAAGAGAGATGCGGATCACCTTCGCTCGAGCCGCTCGCATTTTGGAAGTAGCGTTCGTTGCCGCCGCCGGAGCAGTTGCCGCTTCCGTACGAAGAGTTGCAGCCGTAACCCATCAGCGACTGCAGCATCTGCATCAGCTGCTGCAAGACGCCCATCAACGGTCCGAACATCCCTTGGACGGAACCGTCGTTCCCGTATCCGCCCGAATACGGCGCGCCCACGCTGCCTTGATTGAACCATGGCGGAACGAACCGCGAAATGTTGTCGCCGGCGGAAGGCGCGACGCCGCCTTGAATTAGCGCATTCTCGCCTTGGGCGCTTCCCGTCGTAGCCGGAAGAGAGTTTTGCCCGAGCGTGCCCTCGAGCGGTTGAACGAACATAATAAACCTCCATCGTTATCGCTGCGACTCGATCACGACGAGGCCCGCGCCCGGCAAGGGCAGAATGCGACGGTATGAGCGACACGCAGTTGACCGCCATCGCACGCCTCGAGGAGCGCCTGGACTCGCTCAAGGAGCGTCTTTGACGACGCGTCCACGCGTCGCCGCATAGCCGAGCTCGACGAGCGCTCCCGCTCTCAAAGCTTTTGGAACGATCCCGGATCGGCACAGCGCGTGATGAAGGACCTGGCCGAGTCGCGCGATCGCACGGCGGCAGTCGACGATATCGCCGCCGAACTCCGCGAAGCGCGCGAGTTGCTCGAGCTCTTCCAGGCGGATGATACCGCCGAGCAGGAAGCGGAGCGCGCCATCGCGGCGGCAACGGCATCCGTCGACGCTCTCGAGATGGCGGCGAGTTTCAGCGGCGAGTTCGATTCTCACGATGCGATCGTGAGCGTCTTCGCCGGCGCCGGTGGCGTCGACGCGGCCGATTGGGCGCAGATGCTGGCGCGAATGTACCTGCGCTGGGCCGAAAGCAGGGGCTTCTCGACGCAGATCGTCGACGAGTCGCCGGCCGAAGAGGCGGGCCTGAAGTCGATCACGTTTTTCGTTCGCGGGCGCAACGCCTACGGGATGCTCGAAAGCGAGCGCGGAGTGCATCGCCTGGTGCGGCTCTCGCCCTTCGACGCGGCGCACCGTCGCCACACCTCGTTCGCCGCGGTCGACGTCATCCCCGAAGTGCAGGCGGGCGAGGACGTCGGCATCGAGATCAAGCCGGATGACGTCCGCGTCGAAACGTTTAAGTCGGGCGGTGCCGGCGGTCAGTACGTCAACAAGACCGAGTCGGCCGTCCGCGTCATCCATCAGCCCACCGGAACCATCGTGACGTCGCAGCAGGAGCGATCGCAGGCGCAAAACCGCGACGTGGCGATGAACATCTTGCGAGCCAGACTCGCTGCGCGCGCCGCCGAGGAGCGCGATCGCAAGCTTGCCGATATACGTGGCGAACGCCAAGCCAACGAGTGGGGATCGCAGATACGCTCGTACGTGCTGCAGCCCTATCAGCTCGTGAAGGACCATCGAACGGACGTCGAGACCGGCAACGTCGCCGCGGTGCTCGACGGTGGTATCGACACGTTTATCTGGCCGTATCTGCAGCAACGCCGCGCGCTGCTTTCGCAATAGCGCGTGCGCGATCGCTTTCTCTGGCTGGGATGCCTTCTTTACGCGGCGTTGTTCACGGCCCTCGGGTGGGCGAAGTATGCGGTGCATCGCAACCTCGTCGACTTCGGCATATTCAGTCAGACGGCCGCGAGCGCGTTCGGCTGCTTCTGCAACCCGATCGAGGGCAGCCACTGGGCCTTTCACTTCTCGCCGATACTCTATCCGGTCGGAATAGCGCTGTCTCTCGCGCATTCGCCGCTCACCCTGTTCGTTCTCGCCGCCGTGGCGGGAGCGCTGGTGGCGCCGCCCATCTACGGACTCGTCTTCCGCGCGCGAGGCGACGTCGGCGCCGCCCGGATCGCCGCGGTTGTCGCGTGGCTGTACCCACCGCTGGCCGGGCTGATTTTCGCTGACTTTCACGAGAACAGTTTCGCGCCGGCCGCCGTAGCGTGGATGCTCTACGCGTTTGACGCCGGGCTCATGCCGTGGACGATCCTCTTCGCGTTGACGACGCTGGCGATTAAGGAAGATCAGGCGCTTTTTCTCGCCATCGGTGGCGGGGTCGGCGCCGCGTATTTCCGCGGAACGGCGCGGGGCAGAGTTGCGGCGGCCATCGCCGCGATCAGTCTCGCCGTGCTCGTCGCATTCTTTGCAATCATTCAACCGCACGCGTCCGCGGAGTCGGTGTCGCAGTGGCAGCCGCAGCGCTTTTACGCGTGGAGTGCGGCCGACGGCGCGCGCTATCTTGCCCGGGGTCGGCGCGCGCCTGGGCTTCCTCCTGCTGATCTTCGCGCCGCTGCTGTTTCTGCCGTTGCGGACGCGCATGTTTTGGCTCGCGCTCGCGCCGCTCGCGGAAGTCTTGCTCTCTCGCATGTCGACGACGTTCACGCTGGGCACGCACTATGCCGGCGCATGGATCGGATACGTCCTGGCGGCGTTCGCTTTTGGGCTGCGATCCCTTGAGCCCGCGCGCATCCGGGTCGCGTCGGCGGCTTGCGTCGTGCTCTGTCTGATCGAGTTTGCAGTCGCCGATCCGCTGCATCCTGGAATGAACCTGCGTGCCGTCGAGTCGCGCGACCAAGAGCTGGATCAGTTCCTGACCACGTTGCCCACTGAGGTGAGCGTCGCGACGCAGGAAGAAGCCTACACGCACCTCGCGCTGAAGGATCCGTATGCGCGTCTGCTTCCAGAGACTCCGCAGATCGAAACGAACGCATGCTTCGTGCTGATCGATCGCGACTTCCCGGAATCGGCGCGGCTGCAAGAGTATAACGAGGCATTCACGCGGCAGCTGCTCGACGTTCGCTACATCGAGGTCGCCGTCATGGGCGGCATCGAGCTCTATCGCCGCACGGGCCCGTGCCTATAGGTCACAGCGCCTGAAGGTCGGCGAGCGCGTCCGTTGCGCGCGCCGGCCAGCCAGTGCTCGGCGCGGACGATCCGGTGGGGCGCGGCCCACGGCGCCCACCGAGCGACTTGCAGTGCAAAGTCGCGGCCCCCGGGAAAGACGCCGACGACGGGCGTGCCCACGATCCCGGCAACATGCATCGCGCCCGAATCCGGCGCGACGAGCGCCGGCGCCGCGCCGATCGCGGCCTTCCACTCCGGTACGTCGTCGAAGTAATCTATCGTTGCGCCCGTTGCGTGCGCGACGCGCTCCCCGTAAGGCGCCTCGGCTCGAGCCGAGAGCAATCGGAGCTCCGCGCTCGCGGCGAGCCGCCGGACGCAGTTCGACCACATGCGCGTGCGTCAGGCCGATCCGTTCCCACTTCCGCGTTATCTGAACGGCCACGCGTTCGTCTGACTCCGGCTCCCGTTCCAGAACGAGGGGGCGCAGCTCCGACGCATCTTTGACCGGTGCCTCATCTCCGATCAGGGAGGCGCCAAGGCCGAACAACACCTCGCACTCATGCCCCGCGCGTGGGTCGAGCCCCTCGCTGCGATAGACGGCGGCGGTGAGAAACCTGCGTACCCACAGGCTCTTGAACGGTTTGCCCCACCCGTTCGTGAACCCGATGCGCGCGGGCGCCGCGATCGCGCCGGCGAGACGATAGCCGCCCGGATCCTCCGTCGCCACGAGGGCGTGCGAATAGCCGTTGGGGCGCAGCGACCGTCCCAGTTCTTCGATGTGCGCGACGTTGGCCGCCAAGCTTGATCGGAGTTCAAAATCGGCGACGACGATCCGCCGCGCGGCGGCGTCAGTGAAGATCCCGGCGTTGGACCGCCGTAAAACGACGTCGACCGGAATCGCTCGGCAACGCAGCGCCGCGAGCAACGGCGTCAGCGCGAGCGCATCGCCGATTCCATCGAGGCGGATGATCAGTACCGACGGTGAAACCTCCGGCATGCCCGTTAAGTGCCACCGGCAATTCAAAGGCGCCTGCTTGGTACCGTGATCACGAACGACAACATCGTCACGTTCGACCGGCTCGACGGATATCGCACGACGCGCACGTTCGGATACGTTTCGGGCGCCGCGTCGCGTCCGCGCAACCGGCTGCGCTCGACCTTTCGCAGTCTGGGGATGCTGATCGGCGTGGCCAGCGCGGAGTTTCTCAGCGACGCGGAGCAGTTGCGCGCCGAAGCCCTGGAGGCGCTGCGCAAGCGAGCCGATGCGCTCGGCGCCAACGCGGTGATCGGGCTCCAGTTTTTCGTCTCGGAGGGAGAGGACGGCGCCTGCGAGGTGGTGGCGTTCGGTCACGCCGTCGCGGTGACGGAGGCGCGAGCGTAAAGCCATGAACGAAACCTCGCGCGTGCAGCTGCTCGCCGAGGCTGCGACAGCCGCCGCCGCGTGTCGAAGGTGTGCGATCGGATACGAGCGCCGCAACAACGTTTATGGCGAGGGCGATCCGTACGCGCGGCTCATGGTGGTCGGCGAGGGACCCGGCGAGACGGAGGACGAGCTCGGCCGCCCCTTCGTCGGCCGTGCGGGCCAGCTGCTCGACCGAATGCTCGCGGCGATCGGTTTGCCGCGCGAACAAGTCTACATCTGCAACACCGTAAAGTGCCGGCCGACGCTGCCGGGCCCTAGCGGGCCGCGCAATCGCGCTCCAGAGCCTCAGGAAATGGAGAACTGCCGTCCGTTTCTAGAGGAACAGATCGCGATCGTTGCGCCGCAGGTCATCTTGGCACTCGGGTCGCCCGCCGCGAAGTGGTTTTTAGGCAATGACTTTCAAATCACGCGCATGCGCGGCCGCTGGTACATCGGTCCGCGCGACACGCCCCTGATGATCACGTTCCATCCGGCATACATCCTACGTCAAACCGGCGGCCAGATCGACGGTGTCAAGCGCCTCGTCTGGGACGACTTGAAGGCCGTGCGCGCGAAACTCGACGAACCGCCCGCGATCGTCGTCGAGACGGTGGAGATCGCGCAAGGGACGCTCTTCGAGTGAGCCGCGATCCGCAAGCGATCTGGCTGCGCGACGTCGTCGCGAGCGCGGGGTTCGCCGATGTTGAAGCGTTTGCGCGCCGCTACGAGCTAAAGCGGTATCGCCTCGCGCAGTTGTATCGCGCGGCGACGAAAGAGCTGGTAGAAAACGTCGGTGACGTCACGACGCTGCCGAAGGAGCTGCGCTCTGCGTACGCCGCGGACGGCCTGGCGTTCTCGTGGCTCGAGCTGGAGGTGTTGCAAGAATCGTCGGACCGTCAGACGACGAAGGCCCTGTTCCGCTTGCGCGACGGTAAAGAGGTCGAAGCGGTGCTGATGGAGCATCGCGGCGAACGCACGACGCTGTGTATCTCGTCGCAAGCCGGCTGTGCGTTCGCGTGCACATTTTGTTCGACCGGACAGGCGGGGTTCAGCCGGAACCTCACCGCGGGCGAGATCTTCGATCAGGCCCTGTTCCTGGCGCGCCGGCTTGCGGCGCGCGGCAAGCGCGTCACCAACGTCGTCTTCATGGGCATGGGCGAACCATTCCACAATTACGCCGCCGTGATGGATGCGGTCGCGCTGCTCAACGATCCGCGCGGCTTCGGCCTCGGGCATCGGCACATCACTATCTCGACCGTCGGCATCGTCGACAAGATCGACTCGTTCGCCGACGAGCATCTCCAGGTGAACCTCGCAATTTCGCTGCATGCCGCGACCGACGAGTTGCGCTCGAAGCTGATGCCGGTCAACCGGCGCTTTCCGCTTGTGGAGCTGATGGCCGGCTGCGAACGTTACATCGCAAAGACGAACCGCAAGATCTTCTTCGAGTACGTGATGCTCGACGGGATCAACGACGATGCGGCATCCGCGCGAGCACTAGCGCGGATCATGCGCGGGCATCTCTACCACGTGAATCTGATTCCGTACAACGCGACGCCGGACGCCGCGTTTGCTGCGACGCCCGAGGCGAAGATTTGGAAGTTCGCAGCAATTCTGGATGAGGCCGGCGTGCCCGTGACGGTGCGGCAAAATATGGGCCGCGACATCGCCGCCGCCTGCGGCCAACTCCGCGCTGAAACTCAACCGAAGGCTCACGCGCTATCATAAGGAAAACGAAGCGTCGCGTTGCCGTGCGATCGCGAGCGGCTAGGCGCGCGCACGCCGCCAAAACTCATTCGGGGGTATCGGAATGTCTCTTGAGCTGATTAATGCGGCCGCAAGTCTGGTCACTGTGACCGTTGTGGGGGCAACGGCTTTGGCCGCGCTTATCCAACTGCGGCACCTACGCGCCGCTAATCAGATTAACGCCCTGCTCGCCGTCAACAAGAAGCTCGATAGCCGCGAGTTTACCGACGCTCTCACGACTATGAACAGCGATCTCGAAACGGCGCTAGCCGATCCGAAATTTCGTGATTACGAGATTGCGATACGCCAACGCGTGCCACCCCCTAACGTCGATAAGCCCTGCGCGGACATGCACCACGCGTGCATTTTGGTTGGAAATACTTTTGAGTTAATGGGTAGTCTGGTCAAGAACGGTGTCGTTGATCAGGCGATAATGGTCGATCAGTATTGCGGCGTCGCCCTCGGCGCTTGGAAGCGGCTCGCCGATTATACTGCGTTCGGGAGAGAGGCCGGCGATCCCAATGGATGGGAGTACTTCGAATACCTAGCGGTGCTTTCCGAGGACTGGCTGCGCGCGCATCCCAGCTCGTATCCGAAAGGTATCCGAAGGTATCCGCTTCACAATCCCTGGCCGCTGCACTGAGGGTGAAGCTCGGCATCGTCGTTTATGGTCTTGCGACGATCGCGACCGGAGCGATCGATATCGCTTGGGGCGCATTCGCCGCCGGATACGAGCCGATTCAGGCCTTCGGCGACAACATTCCCGGCCGCCAAATCATGGCGTACATCGCGGGAATTGGCCTCGTCATCACGGGCGTCGCGATTCTATGGAAGCGCACCGCGCGGGCGGGCGCAGTCGCGCTCGGCATCCTCTACGGAATTTTCACCATCTTCTGGCTGCCGCGGCTGTACACTGCGCCGCACTTTCTCGGGCACTACCCGGCCGTGTACATCGGAGTTTTAGACGGAGTCGGGCAGCAGATCATCTTGGCCTGTGCGGCCGTGATCGTCTACGCGCTGTGTTCTCCGCAGGACCTGCCGCTGCAAGCGCGAGTGACCGCCGTCGCTCGTTGGGTCTTCGGCCTCAGCGCCGTGGAGTTTGGCTTGGCACACCTGACCGGCATCTCGGCAGTGGCGCCGCTCGTGCCGAAGTGGCTGCCCCCCGGGCAGACGTTCTGGGTCGTGCTCACGGGCATCGCGTTCGTGCTCGCCGGTATCGCGATACTCGTGCGCGTTCTGGACGTTCTCGCCGCACGACTGCTTGCGCTCATGCTGCTGGTCTTCAGCGCTCTCGTGCTGGCCCCGCAAATTCCGGTGTTTCCTCACAACAAGGACGCATGGGACGCCAATGCCTTCAACGTTGCGGCGGTCGCGGCGGTGTGGATCTACGCGCAGTGGCTAGCGGCTCGTCCGTCAAAACAATCGGCTTGATGGCTACTTGGCGGGACGTTCGGCGGATTGCGCTTGCCTTGCCGGGCGTGAGCGAAGAGGATAGCGCGAGCGGTAATGCCGCATGGATCGTCAACAAGAAATTCTTTACCTGGGAGCGGCCGCTGCGGAAGTCGGATCTCGCGGCGCTGGGAGACAAGGCGCCGACCGGGCCGGTCTTAGGCGTGCGCACCGCGGATCTCGAGATGAAGGAGGTCTTACTCGCAAGCAGTCCCGGCGTCTACTTCACAACGCCGCATTTCGACGGCTACCCCGCGGTGCTAATACGGTTGAGCGAGATCACCTCGAAGGAACTCAAGGACGTCATCGTCGAGGCGTGGCTGGCCCGCGCGGGTAAGCACGCCGTGACCGCATTTCTCAAAGATCGCGAGAAGAAGGGATGAAGCTGGCCAGCAGGGTCGCCATCGTCACCGGCGCGTCCGGCGACATTGGGTCCGCTACGGTCCGCGCGCTGGCGTCGGAGGGAGCGGACGTCGTGTTGGCCGCTCCGGCGGGCGAGATCGACGTTCTCGGGCGGCTCGCCGGCGAGGTCGAGCAATTGGGCGTTCGCGCGCTGGCGGTCGCGACTGACGTCACCGTTCGCGGTGACGTCGACCGACTCGTAAAGACTGCGCTGGACACCTTCGGAACGATCGACGTGCTGGCGAACGTCGCAGGTCTCGGCTCGAGCCCGGCGCTGTGCGACGATACGGACGAGGAGCTGCAGCGGGTCATCGAGGTGAACCTGCTCGGCTCGGCCCGCATGATCCACGCGGTACTCCCCGTGATGATGGCGCGCGGTCGCGGCGCGATCGTCAACATCGGCTCGATCGCTGGTGAAGCCGGCGTGATGGGTATTTATTCGGCATCCAAGTTCGGCCTGCGCGGGCTCACCGATACCGTGCGGCGCGAGGCGCGCAGCTCGAACGTCGGAGTGACGCTGATCGAGCCCGGCTTCGTTCGCAGCCGGATGAACGTGGCGATGGGCGACGGCCTCCCGGGTCCCGATATCGTCGCCCGCGCGGTCGTGCGCGCCATCCTTCGCCCGCGGCGGTGCATGATCGTACCGCGTTACTATGCCGTTCCGATCGTGATCGCCAAGCTCTTCCCGGGGCTCGTGGACCGAGTGTTCGGCAACGCGAGAATTCAGGAGCGGCTCAATCGCGACGCGCGCGCCGAACGGGCCGAACGAGCGCTGTGAACCCGCGGCGAGGCGTCGTCGTCAGCGGCGCTTCGACCGGAATCGGTCATGCAACCGCAGTCCTCCTCGCGCGCTCGGGATACGCTGCGTTCGCCGGCGTGCGCAACGAAGGCGACGCCGCGCGGCTGCGCGCCGAGCACGCGAACATCCACCCGCTCTTTCTCGACGTGACCGACGACGCGTCGATCGCGCAAGCGATGCGCGACATCGCGTCGAGCGGCGTGGAGTTGATCGGCGTGGTCAGCAACGCCGGCATCGCGAAGGGCGGCCCCCTGGAACACCTTCCGGTTCCCGCGCTGCGGAAGCTCTTTGACGTCAATGTGGTTGGTGCGCTCGCGCTCGTGCAGGCCGCGCTGCCGCGCGTCCCGTCGCCGGGCGGTCGGGTCGTGTTCGTGGGGTCGATCGCGGGCCGCTTGGCGATGCCCTACAACGCCGCGTACAGCGCATCGAAATTCGCGCTGCGCGCGCTCTCCGACGGGCTTCGGCTCGAGCTCGCGCCCGCCGGCATCGCCGTCTCGCTCATCGAGGCGCCCTCGGTCGACACGCCGATCTGGCGCAAGGGCGCCGAGTCGCGGGGGCGCGTGGTGGCCGCGCTGGGCGACGGAGCGCGCCCGCACTATCGTCCCGCGCTCGAGAACCTGCTGCGCTTCGTCCAATCCCAACAAGGAGCCGGAATGCCGGCGGAGCGTGTGGCGCAAGCGATTCTGCACGCGCTCACCGCGGCTCGTCCGAAGGCGCGCTACGTGCTCGGACCGGCGCAAGGCATGAACGTCCTGGCGCTGCTGCCCCTGCGACTCCGCGACCGCATCGTCCGCGCCATCCAGCGGCTCCCGTGACCGCTGTCGTCATCGTTTTGCTCGTCGCGAACGCCGTATTTGCGGTACGGTCGCTCCACGTCATTCTGCGTTCGCGCCTGCGCATCGAACCGCGCGAGCCCGATTCGACGCTGCCGAGCCTCTCGATCGTCGTGCCGGCGCGCAACGAGGCGGATCGCGTCGAACGCTGCTTGCGTTCCCTCCTTGCTACGAACTACCCGAGCTTCGAAGTCGTGGCGGTCGACGATTGTTCGCAGGACGCGACGCGCAGCGTCCTCGACGGCATTGCGGCGGAGCTCCCGCGCTTGCGCGTCGTGGGAGGTGCGCCGCTTCCCCCGGGCTGGGTCGGGAAGCCGTGGGCGCTCGCGCAGGGCGCCGGCGTGACGCGCGGCGAGTGGCTGCTCTTCACCGACGCCGACACCGAGCACGAACCGCTGTGCGCCTCTTCGGCCGCGCGCTATGCGCTCGACAACGGATGCGACGCCGTGAGTCTGCTCAGCGATCAGGAAACGATCGGCGTGGCGGAGCGGGCCCTCGTGCCCACGATCCTGTTCGTCATCTTGCTCGGGATAGGTCCGCTGGACGACGTGAACGATCCGCGGAAGCGCGACGTCGCGATCTTCAACGGACAGTACATTCTCGTCTCGCGCCGAGCCTACGAAGCCATCGGGGGTCACGCGGCCGTTCGCGGCGAGATCGCGGAAGACTTGGAGCTCGCGCGACGCTTCAAGCGCGACGGGCGCTGGCGGATCGCGCTGGTCGGGGCGAACGGCCTTGTGCGCACGCGCATGTATCGTTCGTTTGCGGAGATCTGGCGCGGGTTCGTCAAGAACTTCGCGATTGGCGCGCGCGGACAGCCGGCGCGCGCCGCGGCCGGCATCCTGCTGCTGGCATGCGTGTCGCTGACGCCCCTCGTCGCGATATGGATGCTGGCGCGAAACGCCTGGCTCGGCGGCCTCGCCCTCGTCCTGGCGGCGCATTGCGATGGTTGCGATAACCGAGAGCGGAATGCGGCTCGCGCGCTTCCGCGCCGGAGCCGGCGTGGGTATTCACCTCGGTCTTGCCGTCGTACTTGCGATCTTCGCGACGTCGCTCTTTTGCACGTACCTCGGACGAGGCGTGGAATGGCGCGGACGCCGGTATGGCGGGGGTTTCGCTCAGCGCGGACTAATCTAGGCACTGAAATGGAAACCGCTGCGACCGCTGCGCGCGTCACGATGGAAGAAGTCACCGCGCTCGCGAAGCGGCGCGGCTTCATCTTTCAATCCAGCGAGATCTACGGCGGCATCAATGGATTTTGGGACTACGGCCCGCTCGGTGCCGTGCTCAAGAGTAACGTCAAACTAGCCTGGTGGCGCGACACGGTCGAGCGGCGCAACGACGTCGTCGCCTTCGATTCCGCGATCGTGATGCATCCGCAGGTCTGGAAGGCATCCGGCCACGTCGACGCCTTCCACGACGTGATGGTCGACTGCAAGGTCTGCAAGCACCGCTTTCGATACGATCAACTCCCCGACCGGTCGCAGTGCCCGGACTGCGGAAGCAACGGCTCCTTTACGGAGCCTCGCAACTTCAATTTGATGATGCGCACCTCGGTCGGGCCGATGGAAGATACCTCCTCCGTAGCGTACCTGCGGCCCGAGACGGCCCAAGGCATCTTCGTCAACTTCAAAAACATCTACCAGAGCGCGCGCAAACGGCCGCCCTTCGGCGTGGCGCAGATCGGTAAATCGTTTCGTAACGAGATCACGCCGGGAAACTTCACGTACCGGCTGCGCGAGTTCGAACAGGCAGAGCTGGAGTATTTCGTTCCCGATGACGGCAACGACATGGCGGCGTTCACGGAATGGGTCGAGCGGCGCAAGGCCTGGTACGCGAGCTACGGGGTCGCCTCGGAGCGGCTGCGCTTCTACGAGCTCGGCGAGGCTGAGCGCCCGCATTACGCTAAGGCCGGCGTGGACGTGGAGTATCTCTTTCCGTGGGGCTGGGGCGAGCTCGAGTCGATCGCGCACCGCGGAACGTACGACCTGGACGCGCACATGAAGCTCTCGGGCAAGGACCTGCGATTCTTCGACGAGGCCACCAAGACGCATTACACGCCGCTGCTGATCGAGAGCTCGGCCGGCGTCGATCGCACGCTTCTTACGTTCCTGATCGACGCCTACGAGCGCGAGCGCAGCGTCGACCCCAACGGCAAGCAGACGGAACGTACGGTGTTGCGGTTTCACCCGCAGATCGCGCCGGTCCAGATTGCGGTGTTTTCGCTGGCGCGCAACAAACCGGAGCTGGTGGAGCGTGCGGTCAACATCGAGGCGGCGCTGCGGCCGGCGTACCGAACGCAGTACGACGAAGGCAACATCGGTCAACTGTATCGCCGCCAGGACGAGATCGGCACGCCGTTCTGCGTCACGGTCGATTACGAGACGCTCGGCGACGGAAGTGTGACCGTTCGGGCCCGCGACTCGATGCAGCAGGACCGCGTCGCGGGTGACGCGCTGCGCGCATACCTCGGCGAGAAACTGTGAAATACGTCTACTTTTTCGACGAGGGAACGAAGCTGCCGGAGGGTGCGTCGATCCGCAATCTGCTCGGGGGCAAGGGTGCGGGACTCGCCGAGATGAGCGCAGCGGGCCTGCCCGTGCCCTCCGGCTTCACGATCACGACCGAAGCGTGTCTGCGCTTCTACGAAGCCGGCGGCAAGTTCCCGGACGGCCTGCAGGAGCAGGTGGATGCGGCGCTGGCCGAGCTCGAAAAGCGCACCGGCAAGCGTTTCGGTTCGGCCGAGAACCCGCTGCTGGTCTCCGTTCGCAGCGGCGCGCGCGTCTCGATGCCCGGCATGATGGACACGATCTTGAACCTCGGCCTCAACGACGAGACCGTGCCGGGCTCGCGAGGCTCACCCAAAACGAGCGCTTCGCCTGGGACGCGTATCGCCGCTTCATCATGATGTTCGCCAACGTCGTGCTCGACATCCCCAAACATGAGTTTGAAGAGCTCATCGACGACGCGCGTAAGGCGCGCGGCGCGAAGAACGACGCGGAGCTGGACGCCGCCACTTGGAAGACACTCGTCGACCGGTTCAAAGCGATCGTTTTCGAACACACTGACAAGGCGTTTCCGCAGGACGTCCGCGACCAGCTGCGCTCGCGCGATCGTTGCAGTGTTCGACTCGTGGAACTCCAAGCGCGCCGTGGACTACCGGCGCTTCAACCGCATCCCGGACGACTGGGGCACCGCCGTGACGGTGATGGAGATGGTGTTCGGAAACATGGGCGAGGATTCCGGAACCGGCGTCGCCTTCACGCGCAATCCCAACACCGGCGAGCGCGCGCTGTTCGGCGAATACCTCAACAACGCACAGGGCGAGGACGTCGTCGCCGGGATCCGCACGCCCGAGAAGATCGCCGATCTCGCGCGCCGGCAGCCGCAGGTATACGCGCAGTTCGAGCAGATCGCACAGCGCCTGGAGCGTCACTATCGCGACGTGCAGGACCTCGAGTTTACCGTGGAGCGCGGCAAGCTCTTCATGCTGCAGACGCGCAACGCGAAGCGCACCGCCGAGGCCGCCGTGAAGATCGCGCTCGATCTCGTGACCGAGGGCGTGATCGATAAGCGCCGCGCCGTCGGAATGGTCAACGCGCAGGCGCTCGATCAGCTCTTTCACGCGCGCGTCGATCCGGACGAGAAGGCCGGCGCCGTGTGCAAGGGGCTCAACGCGTCGCCCGGCGCGGCCGCGGGCCAGGCCGTGTTCACGGCGGACGACGCCGTCGCGTGGAAGGAGCTTGGACGCAAGACGATCCTCGTGCGCAACGAGACCACGCCGGACGACGTGCACGGCATGATCGCGGCCGAAGGCATCCTCACCGCAAAAGGCGGCGCGACGTCGCACGCCGCCGTCGTGGCGCGCGGAATGGGCAAGCCGTGCGTTGCGGGCTGCGACGCGCTGCGCATCGACGGACGCACGAAGCACGCGAGCCTCGGCGGCAACGAGCTAAAGGAAGGCGACTGGATAACGATCGACGGCACGACGGGCAACGTCGCGCTCGGCGAGCTGAAACTGATTCGCCCGCCGAGTCGCCTGCCCGACTGGCTGGCGACGTTCTTGTCGTGGGCCGACGGGCTGCGTCGCATGCAGGTGTGGGCGAACGCGGACACGCCGGAGGACGCAGCGCGCGCTCGCGACTTGGGCGCGCAAGGCATCGGCTTGTGCCGCACCGAGCACATGTTCATGCAGCCCGAACGGCTGCCAATCGTCCATGCGATGATCATGGCGGCGGATCCGGCGGAGCGTCAAAAGGCGCTCGAAAAACTGTTACCGTTCCAGCGCGACGACTTCATCGGCATCTTGAGGGCGATGGACGGACTGCCCGTCACGATTCGCTTACTGGACCCCCCGCTGCACGAGTTTCTCCCGTCGCTCGAACATCTGCTCGTCGAGACGACGGAGCTGCGCCTCGACGAAAGGCGCGGAGTCTGCGGAGTACCGCGAAAGGGAAGCGGTCCTGCGGCGCGTGCAGCAGCTGCACGAGCAGAATCCCATGCTGGGGCTGCGCGTCTGTCGGCTCGGCATCGTCTTCCCGGAGATCTACGAGATGCAGGTGCGCGCGATCTTCGAGGCGGCGTGCGATCTGAAGCGCCGCGGCGGCGACCCGCGCCCCGACGTGATGATTCCGGGCGTCGGCACGAAGGAGGAGATGCAGACCACGCGCGCTGCGGCCAAGCGCGTCGCCGATTCGGTCCTGACCGAGCGCGGCGTCACGCTGCCGTATCGCATCGGCACGATGGTCGAGCTTCCCCGCGCGTGCATCGTCGCCGACGAGCTCGCCGAGTATGCCGAGTTTTTCTCTTTCGGCACGAACGACCTTACGCAGACCACATACGGTTACAGCCGCGACGATGCGGAAGGGTCGTTCATCCCCGTCTATCTGGAGAAGCGGATTCTCAAGGAAGATCCGTTCCAAGTGCTCGACCGGCGCGGCGTTGGAACGCTCATGCGCCAGGCCGTCGAGCTCGGCCGCGGCGCGCGCCACGGTATCAAGATCGGCATCTGCGGCGAGCACGGCGGCGAGCCGAGCAGCGTCGCATTTTGCGACGGCTTGGGGCTCGACTACGTCTCGTGTTCGCCCTATCGCGTCCCGATCGCGCGCTTGGCCGCGGCGCAGGCGGCGATCGGCAGTTTAAGCTGAGGCGATTACCTCGGCGCAGATGCGGCGCGCCTCGGCGCGCGCGTTAGGCGCCGCGTCCGCCCGCACGAAAAGCTTGCGCCAGTAGGCCTTGCCGCTGAGCTTCGCGATCAAATCCGAAGCCTCGCGCGCGTCGACGGCGCCGCCGGGGCGGGCGACCCAGACGGTCTGCTCCTGACCGATGCCAAACGGCAGCCGGTGCAGCAGCTGCGACTGCGAGTCTGCCCATACGTTGCGCTCGCCGAAGCGCGCGCGCAGCGCCGCCTCGCACGCCTCGAAGGCCCGCAGGTCGCGCTCCGCGTTGAACTCCGCGGCGAGCGCGTAGACACGCACGCGGTTGCGCAGGGCGTTGGCCGCGGCGCTCTTCGCGTAGTCAAGCGAATCCATCACCCGAAGGTCGTCCCACTGCAGAAACTCGTCAATGGAATCCAGGGCGCGAGGATCCGGCCACAGCTCGCGGAGCACCTCGTGCAGGACGTGTTCGAACATCCGCGTCGTGTGGTGAAAGTAGACCGACGCGAACATCATGTAGCGTGCCATGACAAACGACTCCAGCGCGACGATTCCTCGCCGGTCGATTCCGATCGCGAAGGAGCCGTCGCGCTCCACGGCACGAAGGGAGGCGATCAGCTGCTCCGCGTCATAGCGGCCGCTCGCGACGCCCGTGAAGTAGGCGTCGCGCTGCAGGTAGTCCATGCGGTCGGCGTCGAGGTTGGGTCCGCTGACGAGCTCGCGCAGCGTGGGATAGCGGCCGGCTGGATCTCCGACGATGAGCGCCAGCACGTCCTCAACGTCGACGTCGAGCGCGGCGACGCGGTCCGCCAGGTCGGGCAGCGCCAGCAGCTCGGCGGTCCGCGCTTCGTGGCGGATTCCCAGCACCGCTTCGCAAGAGTGACTGAACGGCCCGTGGCCGATATCGTGCAGCAGAAGCGCGGCGCGGACGAGGCGTCGCTGGTACGCCGCGTCAGCGGCGTTCGCAAACAGATCGGGAGCGTGGCGCGCCAGCTCGTCGTAGGCGTGCGTGCCCATCGCGAGCGCTCCCAGCGCGTGGCTGAAGCGCGAGTGTTCGGCGGAGGGAAACGCGAGGTATGCAAGCCCGAGCTGCCGGAGGCGCCGCAGCCGCTGCATCACCGGCACGTCGAGCAATTCCGCCTCCGCTGTGGATAACTCGATGAAGCGATGCACCGGGTCGAAGATGCGTTTCACTTGCCGTCGCTTTCGCGCGCAGCAAGCAAACTCCATCCGATTGCTGAAGATAGCCACGGGTGAGATACGAACAGAGCACGCTTCACGAGATCCGCGACCGCATCGACATCGCGAGCTTCATCGGGCAGTACGTGACGCTGCGCAAGCGCGGGAATGACCTCGTCGGGCTCTGCCCGTTCCACGCGGAGAAGACGCCGTCTTTTCACGTGCACCCGGATCGCGGCTTCTTCAAGTGCTTCGGCTGCGGCGTCGGCGGCGACGTGATCACCTTCGTGCAGAAGATCGAGAACGCCGGCTTCGGCGACGCCGTGCGGACGCTCGCGACGAAGGCGGGCGTCGAGCTCGCGCCGGAGAGCCCAGGCGAAAGCCGGGCGCGCAGCGAGCGGGAGGCGATCTACGAAGCGAATCGCGTCGCCGCAGCGTACTTCGCGCGCATGCTGGCGGCCGAGGGAGGCGCCGCGGCGCGCGCGTACCTCGGCAAGCGCGGCTTATCGGCGGCGACGATCGAGCGATTTGGGCTGGGCTACGCGCCGGATTCTTGGGGCGGCCTCGCGTCCGAACTCGAGCGCAACGGGTTCGACCTCACGACGGCCGCTCGCGGCGGGACTGGTCAAGCCCGGCCAACGGGGCTACTACGATTTCTATCGCGACCGCCTGATGATCCCGACGTACTCGACGACGGGCGAGGTGATCGCGTTCGGCGGACGCGCGCTCGGCGATGCCGAGCCGAAGTACCTCAACACGTCCACGACGCCGGTCCACACGAAAGGGCGACACCTCTTCGCGCTCAACCTCGCTCGCAAGGCGGCGCAGGCCGACCGCACGATCATCGTGGTCGAGGGCTATCTCGACTGCATCGCGCTCCACCAGGCCGGCTTTGAAAACGCTGTGGCAGCGCTCGGCACGTCCTTCACCCCGGAGCAGGCGGCCGAGCTGCGCAAGTACGCCGATTACGTGTTCCTCTGCTTCGACGGCGACGCCGCCGGCAACGCCGCTGCAACCAAAGCGGTGGACGTGGCGTCTAAAGCCATTGAGCACACCGGATCGGCTGTACGCATCGCGCTACTGCCGCCAGGAGAAGACCCCGACAGCTTCGTTCGGAGCCGCGGTGCCGACGCTTTCCGGCGGCTTCTCGGTGAGGCCAGACGCGCGATCGAGTTCAAGATCGACATAGAAGTCGAGCGGCTGCGCGCCGGGTTCGATTCACCGGCTAAAATCGCGCCGAGGGCCGAGGCACTCATTCGCGGATTAACGCCGCGTGAGGAATGGGACCGCTGGCGCGCACTACGTCGCCACCCGGCTGCAGGTGAACGTGGACGACCTTCGGAATAGCCGGTTCCTCGCCGACAGCGCCAACTTCGCGCCTCGCGCGCGGGGCCTGTCCGAAAGCCGCCATACCACGACGTCGGTGGAACCGCTCTCCTTCGAGCGCGAGGTCTTGGGCATTTTGCTCGAAGAGCCCGCGCTCGGCACGGAGTACGCCCAACGCATATCTCCGGCGCGCTTTCGCAACGAGGTCTATCGGCGAATTTACGAGCGGATCGTTGCGGGCTCGGGCTCGATACCGACGACGGCCGACGTCTTCGGACTCTTCGCGGAGGATCAGGGCAGCCTCGACGTGCTGGCCGAGTTGAGCCGGCGCGATCGCAGCTCCGCGGTGCGGTACGGTGACACGGAGGAGCGGCGGGCGCACCTGGAGCGGGTGGTCGAGCGTTTGCAACTCGAAGAGGAGCGGCAGCGTTATCGAGAGCTGTCCGACCTGATCGACGATCAGATCTCGGGCGGCCAGCGAGGTCTCCCAAGAGTTGCGGGGAGAGTTCGAAGCGCTCGTGGCAAAACTGAAACGATAGATTTTTAAGAGAGGGGGTGAAGACGAAAACAATGGCTCGCAAGAAAGGTGGTGCACCGGTCGCGGAACCGGCGCCCGCGGCGACGCTCGAGGAGCTGAAGAAGAAGCTCATCGCGCGCGGCAAGGCGCAAGGCTCGCTGACGTACGAGGAAATCAAAGCACCTTCGACGTCCTGGACGAGGTCAGCCCGGAACAGCTCGACGAGTTCTTCGAAGAGATTACGGCCGCCGGCATCGAGCTCATCGACGAGCAAAAAGACGAAAAGCCGGAGGCAGAGCGTGAGGAAGAGGTCGAGGAGACGATTCCCGACGGGCTCTCGCTCGACGATCCCGTCCGCATGTATCTCAAAGAGATCGGCCGCGTGCCGCTGCTGTCGATGGAAGAGGAGAAGTCGCTGGCGATGCGATTGAGGCCGGCGAGCTCGAGGCGCGCCGCGACGGCAACGCGACTCGAGATCTCGACAGCGGCGAGGAGGCGAAGCGCCAGCTGACCGAGGCCAACCTTCGGCTCGTCGTATCGATCGCGAAGAAATACGTCGGCCGCGGCATGCTCTTTCTCGATCTCATCCAGGAAGGGAATCTCGGCCTGATTCGCGCCGTCGAGAAGTTCGATTACCGCAAGGGCTACAAGTTCTCGACCTACGCCACTTGGTGGATTCGCCAGGCGATCACGCGCGCGCTCGCCGATCAGGCGCGCACGATCCGCATCCCCGTGCACATGGTCGAGACGATCAACCGCCTGATCAAGATTTCGCGCCAGCTGCTCCAAGAGCTCGGCCGCGACCCGTCGGTCGAAGAGATCGCCGAAGAGATGGGCTTGACGCCCGAAAAGGTGCGCGAGGTCATCAAGATCTCGCAGGAACCGATCTCGCTCGAGACGCCCGATCGGCGAAGAAGAAGATTCTCATCTCGGCGACTTCATCGAAGATCAGGAAGCGGTCGCGCCGGCCGAAGCCGCTTCGGTAATGCTCCTCAAAGAGAAGATGGCGGACGTGCTCAAGAATCTCACCGAGCGCGAGCGCAAGGTGCTCGTGCTGCGATTCGGTCTCGAAGACGGCCATCAGCGCACGCTCGAAGAAGTCGGTCAGGAGTTCGGCGTGACGCGCGAACGCATCCGCCAGATCGAAGCGAAGGCCTGCGCAAGCTGCGCCACCCTTCGCGCGGCAAAGCCCTCAAGGACTACTGGACGAACGAAGTAACGCCGCTCACTCCTCGTTCGCTTACTCATTATGTTGATCTTCGATCTCTTCGCGGCGCTTCTCGCCGTGGTGATTCCACCGCCGTCGCCAGGTGCGACGCCGGCGAGCGCGCGGCCGCTCAAGACGATCATCACCGTCGTTTCGACGCCGTATTGCAACTCGCTCGCCGATCATTTCAACGCCGCGCTGGTCCCGATGCTGGGCAACGACCGCACGCTGGACGGCACCAGCGTGCAGCTCGACAACCTAAACGAGCTGTTCAACGAGCCCAACTACGAGCAGCGCTTTCTCCAAGTGCGCGATCGGCTGGGTAAGCAGGTGACGTTGCTGATGAGCTCGCTCGACGCGATCCAGAGTGAGATCAATCAGGTACGCAACGGATCGCGCTTGACGAACGATGCTCAGGCGGCCGCGCAGGTGCATCAGGCCGCGCAAGAGCTCCAGACCGCCTACGACAAGCAGCGCCAGCTCTCGATCGACCTTCAGGGCATGTACCATGCGATGCTCACATATCCGATCCAGCGCGTCCACCCCGCGCTCGGCGGATTCAGTCCGGCGGAGATGGCCATGCCCGCCGACGCGAAGGACGTGAAAAGTTACCTGAAGTTCAACTCGCAGCGGGCCACTATCAACGACTCCGAAGACAAGGCGGTCGACATCGCGTACACGGCCGTCCAAGCCAACTGCATGACTAAGAAGTAGAGAAACGACCCAAATCGTTTGCGCCGGCGCAAACGCCGGCTACATGTCGTCTTTGGCCGCGTTGGCGCTTGGGATGACGTTTGGGTTCTTGTCCGCGAATGCGCCGAGCGGATTCGGCTTGACCCACACGATCAGGTCCCAGAGCGAGGGGAAGAGGAAGACGCGTTTCACGTCGGCGTTGCTTTTTGCGAGGCCCATCTTGACGATCGCAGCAGGTTGCGGATCGTCGATGTTGCCGCCCGCGGCGACGAACTTCTTGACGCTCGTCGCGCCGTACGTTTCGGTGCCGTTCGGCCCGTTCAGGATGTAGTGAACGTGCGCGCGGAACGAGATCCAGCGACGGAAGCTGACGCCCCACAGCGCCGGAGGTTCGGGAGATGAGCTCTGCAGCACGGAGAAGTCCGCGCCCAAGAGGTTACCGTGCACGTCGTACCAGAGCTGGCTGGGCTGTTTAGGGCTGCCGCTCTGCCAATGCAGGTTCGCGTAGCTGATGGCGCCGTCTTCGTCCTCGTTGCCGTAGCGGAAGTAGCCGGCGCGTACGGCGTCGGCGGGCGTGGGGAAACGGGCCATCAAATCCTTTTGAATCGACTGGACGAACGCGACCTCCGTGCCTTGCGGCGCCGGCGAGAGGCTCGCTTTAGGGGATGGGGTCGCGGCATAGCCGACCGCCGTCGTCAGCGCAACAATCGCAAACGCGCTCATTAACCGAACGAACAAAGTCGTTTCCTCGCTTTCTTCGCCGCTTCTTCGGGAAGCGAGCCCTTAAAGCATCGTGCTAGGGGGTTGGGGTAGGCGAAGGCTTCGGCGAGGCGGCCGGAAGGTGCTTGGGTTCCGGAGTTCCGCCGATCGGCGTCGCCATCGGAATCACGGGGAACGCCGAGGTGGGCGTCTCATTCGCCGGCGCCAACGGCGGCGGCGTGACGATCGCGGTAGTGCCGTTGGGCTGCGCCGAGATCGTGGCCTCGGTGCGCGCCGGAAGCTCGGAGCCGGACTCCAGCACGAAGTTCTTGCCTTTGCGAAAGATCTGCCACAGCGGATAGTACGGTACGAAGATGTCGCCGACGGTGTCTTCGGCTCCGACAGTCGATTCGTGTCCGGAGGAGACGCGGGGCTCGAGCCGCGCGATGGGCGCGCGTAACGGTAGCGTTCGTCCGTCCGGGAGCGCCAGCGGCTCGAAGTAGATGTCCACGAAGCCGTACGTATCGGCGATGTCGGCGGGCGACGCGTCCACGATGCGGATCTGCTCGGGTGTTCCCGCCGGCGCCACGCTCCGGCCGCCGACGACCAGCGCGTTCTTCAGATGCGCGCGAACGATCTGTCCGGCCTTGGCGCCCTTCGACGAAATCGGATCGTCCAGCACGAAAGCCAGCGTCGAGTCAAACGGCAGGACGTTACCCGTCGGCTGCGGTGAGGGCTTCGGAGTTGCTTTCGGCATGGGAGTCGGCGGCATAGGATATGCCCCCGCGCCGCCCACGCCGACACTTACCACAGCGAAGAGGAAGAGGCTCAGGGTCAACCCGAGCCGCGCCGCTCTAACTCGCGCGCTTTTTCTGTGCGATCGCGGCGCGCTTGCCCTCTTCAATGAGCTGCTTGACTTTTTGCCCACCCTTTTGTCCAATACGTTCGTAGAAATTCGGGCCATAACGATCCCGCGTGGCTTCGCCGCCCTTCTTGCCACCCTTTTTGCCGATCTGCTCGTAGAATTCGTGGCCGTGGGCCTGTTTGGTCGCCAGTCCTCCCTTGCGACCGATCTCCTCATAGAACTGCGCGCCGTACTTGTGCTTTACGGTCTCGCCGCCTTTTTGGCCGGCCTCGCGGACGGACATGCCGCCACCGCGCCGGTTCTGTTCCGTTGTGCCTGGCATTATTCTGTTCACCTATTTTCTCGCGCCGCCGAAAAATGAGGCGGCATTGCTCTCCACCTACTACAACGCAGCTATGGGGCTGAAAGTTTGGCCGAAAAGTTGAGCCGCGATGAGAGCCCCGGGTTTTCGCAGGCAAGCGGTTGCTTGTCGAGGCTAGAACGTCCGCTTGGTATCGAGGAGTATCGTAACCGGACCCTCGTTGATCAGCTCTACCTCCATTTGCGCGCCAAACTCGCCGTACGCAACCCTAACGCCCAGCGCTTCCAGCGTGTGACCAGTTAGCTGGTAGAGCGCACGAGCCTGCGGTTCCTTCGCAGCCGCGACGAAGGACGGCCGCCGGCCACGCCGCGCGTCGCCGTGCAGCGTAAATTGCGATACGAGCAGGACCGCGCCGCCGTGTTTTTGGATCGAGCGATTCATCAGGCCGTGGTCGTCCGGAAAGACCCGCAGACCCGCGATCTTCTCCGCCATCGCTCGCGCGTCGCCGTCGCCGTCGTCGACGCCGACGCCGAGCAGCACCAGCAGACCGCCGCCGATTTCGCCGATCGTGACTTTCTCGACGCGCACGCCGGCCCGCGAGACGCGCTGAACGACGGCGCGCACGTTATCTCGAAAAGATGGAGGAAAGCGCGAAGAGCGCGTTCTCGCGCCGCTCGAGCACGCGCCGGTAAAAATATCCGGCCCAGTGGGTCCCGAATGGGACGTAGACGCGCAGCTTCCATCCCTCGGCGACGATGTCGCGCTGTACGCCGGGGCGACACCCGTACAGCATCTGGAACTCGAACCGGTCGCGCGATATCCCGGCGCCGGTCACGAATGCCTTGGTCGCCGCAATCAAGCGCCGGTCGTGTGTCGCGATCCCCGGGTAGTTGCCCCGCTCGAGCAGCGCGCGGGCCAGTTCGACGTAGCGCGCGCGGATGTCCGCCATGTCCGTGTATGCGATCTCCGGCGGCTCGTTGTATGCGCCCTTGCAAAGTCGCACGCGTGCGCCGAGCTGGATCGCGCGCTCGACGTCGCTCGCGGTGCGCTTGAGATATGCTTGAAGCACGGGCCCGACGTTGCGGTGCGCGGCGAAGGCCCCTTCGAAGACTCGCAGCGTGGCCTCCAAGACCGGCGACCCTTCCATGTCGATTCGGACGAACGGATCCGGATTGCGCTGCGCTCGTTCGACGATTGCTAGGAGGTTTTCTAAGGCGAAGTCCTCGTCCACCAGCAGACCGATCGCGGTCAACTTGACCGACACGTTCGAGTCGACGCCGCTTGCGCGGATTGCGTCGAGCATCTCGAGGTAGACGTCCCGGTTTCGCACGGCGGCCGCGCGCTCGGTGACGTCCTCACCCAGAAAGTCCAGAGTCGCCAACATTCCGCGGCCGTTGAGCGTGCGTACCGCCTCGACGGCGGAATCGATCGTCTCGCCCGCGACGAACCGCCGCGCGAGAAAATAAAAGTTCTTTTGCAACAAGGTCAGTGTACGACGCCGCGACGCAGAATCCAGGCAGCCGCGAGCACGATGGCCGCGAGTATCACGAATCCGTAGCAGAGCGCCAGCGCCTCGCGCACGCCCGACGCCGAAAGCGCCACATACAGCGCGACCGGGAGCGACGTCGGATGAAAGGCGACGATGCTGGTGGCCCCGTATTCGCCGACGGCGCGCAGCCACGCGAAGGCGATTCCGGCGCCGATGCTCCCGGCGGCGGCGGGCAGCGCGACGCTCGAGAAAATGCGCCATTCGCTCTTGCCGAGGGTGCGCGCCGCGTCGGCATACATCGGATCGACGGCGCCGAAGGCTGCCGTCGCGGCGATCGCCACGAACGAGCCGGACACGAAGAACTCCGCGATGCCGACACCCAGCAGCGAGTCCGGCACGGTGAGACCGTGCGCGGCGAGCCACGCGCCCAGCGGCGAGTTCGTGCCCAGCAGATAGATGAGCATCAGGCCGGATGCCACGGGCGGAAACGCGAGCGGCAGGGCCAGCAAAAACAGCGCCGCGCCCCGCACCCGTTCCTGCGTGCGCGAGAGATAGTAGCCGGCAGGCACGCCGAGCAGCGTCGCGACCAGCGTCGCGCCCGCGGATGCGATGAGCGACACGCGCAGCGCGCTCGCGCCCACACGCGCAAAGGTGCGGATCGCCTCGGCGGGGGGCAGGGCGGCGATCACCGCGGTGACGGGGGCCGCGAGGCCCACGAGCAGCAGGACGGCCGCGAATAGAAAGGTCGGGCCCAAAGGCGCGCGCCTCATGCAGGAAGCTTCACCAAGCCGTCGCGCAAAGCCGTGCTCATGGGCAGCGCCATCCTCAAGGTTTTCGTCGTGGCGGTGGCGCTGGCACTCGATACCTTCGCGGTCAGCGTCGGCGTCGGGGTCCGTGGCGTGCACCGTCGTCGCAAGGTGCGCATCGGCATCGCGTTCGCGTGCGCCGAGGTTACAATGAACGTCGTCGGGGCCGGGTTGGGCTTGCTGGCCGGCAGGATCATCGGCGACTTCGCCGGCTACATCGGGTTCGCCGCGCTATTCGGCCTCGGAATCTACATGGCGCGCGAGAGCCAAACCGAGCTCCGCGAATCGTCGCGTCTCGACCTGTCGCGCGGACACGGTTTGGTCGTGGCGTCGCTCGCGATCAGCCTGGACTCGCTCGGGATCGGTTTCTCGATACTCTACATCGGCGTCCCGATGCCGATCTCACTCGTGATCATCGCGATCGTCAGCGTTGCGTCCACGACGCTGGGATTGGGGCTCGGGCGGTGGCTCGGACGCCGCGCCGAACGTTACGCAGCGCTCTTGGGCGGCGTGCTTTTGGCGCTCACCGGCGTGCTTTTCGCCGCGCTCAAGGCCCTGCACCTCGGATAGCTGAAGCTTGAGCGCGTGCGAGTCGGTGTCGAGATTTTGAACCTCGCGTGGTCGGCCGGTGCCCGCACGATCTTCGTCGTCGGAACGGGAAGCGGCGTCGGCAAGACGACCACCGTGCGCGCGATCTACGATGCCGCGCGGCGCGCGGGGACACGCGATTGCGCTGGCGTCCCTCGGGCGCGATGCCCAGTCGCTGTGGCTCGAACCAGGGACGATTCTCGCGACCGCGCGCGCTCTGCTGCCGTCGTCGCCCTCCGCCGACATCCTGAAACTTTCGACACTGCGCAGCGCCGCCGGCGGCGTGATCTACGCGCGCGTCGTCGCCGGAGGATCCTTTGAGTTGGCCGGCCCACCGACGGCATCGGGCGTGCGCGCCGTCGTCGAAGAGCTCTCTTCGCGAAGTGACGTCGCGATCGTCGACGGAGCCGTCGATCGCGTCGCGGCTGTGGCGGGGGGAGCCGGGGCCATCGTCGTTGCAACCGGCGCGGAAGCCGCGGCCACAAAGGACGAGGCCGTGGTTCAGGCGGCGGCGCTCGTGGCGCGGCTGCGCATTCCGGCATTCGATCCGGACGCAGCGTCGCTCGACGTCGACGGAGCGCTGACGCCGTCGGATGCGGCGGCTTTGATCGCGCAGGGAGAAATGCGTCAGATCGTCTTGCGCGATCCGACCCAGTTCGCGCTGAGCGGGCGTTCCGCGCAACAGGCGCTCCAACAGCTGACCATTCGTTGCCGGCGGCCGCTACGCGTGATCGCGACGACCGTGGCTTCGATCGGATCGGAACGCGCCTTCGAACCGGCGCGGTTCGCCGAAGCCGTCGCCGAGGCGACGGGCCTCCCGGCCTTCGACGTCTATCGCGGCGCACGCGCCGCGTGAAACCGTCGCGCCTCCTCGATGGTGCGAGCGCGGAAGTGCTCGCGTTCGCATGGCTGGAAGCGGCCGTCGCGCCCGTCTCCCCGTACGGTGAGCGGCTCTTTTCCCAGCTGGTTCCTTTCCGGCCGGGCGAAGAGAGCGCCGCTCAATCGCGCGCCGAGCGGATCGGCCGGATCGCCGCCGCGTTCGATGCGAGTGCTTTGCAGGCAATCCGCTCCGAGCTCGGCGCGGTTCCCGACGCCGCCGGCGCTATCGCACGCGCCGCGATGGGCGAGGCGCTTGCGGATCCGGCACTATTCGAGCTGCGCCGTTTTTGCGCGACGGTCGAACGGATCGAGAATTTTCGCGGGTCTGATGCTGCGCTCGATGCCATTTCGAACGCTGCCGTACGAGCGATCGGCGACGCGTTGGCGACGGGCCAACGCAACGAGCGCGAGTTCTACCTCGCGGATACGTTCGACCGCGAGCTGGCCGCGGCGCGCGCCGGTGCGGCGACGGCGCAGGCCGAGCTCGACGCCTTACGCGGCCGCGAGAGCGAGCGCGTGGCACGCGAGCTCGGGCGCGAGGAACTGGGCGGCGACGAGTTTATCGTGATGCGGGCCGACGTGCGAAGCGGTTTGCCCGAGGGCGTGCGCGTCGTGCGCGAGGCTGCGACGTATCTGTTGTGCGCGCTGGAATACGATCCGGCGGTCGTGGCGGCGCTCGAACGCCGTGACGCGGCGGCCGACGCCGTCGCCGCCGCCGAACAACGCGTTCGCGTTGCGCTCTCCGCGCTCGTGAAAGACGACGCGCCGGGCCTGCTCGCCGCGGCGCGAGCGCTGGGTGAGGTTGACGTGCTCGTTGCCGCGGCGGCGTTCGCGCAGAGGTCCGGATGCACGACGCCCGTCGTGACAGGCGAGGCGGCGCTCGCGTTCGAAGGCGCGCGGTTTCTTCCGCTCGAGTCGGAGCTGCACGGCGTTGGACGCAGTTTCACGCCGTTGGATCTCGACCTGCACGATACTGCGGTGCTGACGGGACCAAACATGGGCGGCAAGAGCGTGTGCCTATTGACTTGCGGCTTCGTGGCGACGTGCGCGGCGTTCGGGCTGCCCGTGCCGGCGACGCGGGCTCGCGTCGGGCTCTTCGAGCGCATCGGATGGCTCGGCACGGGGCGCGAGGCCGATGTCGGAGGCTTGCTCTCGTCCTTCGCGCAGGAGGTGCTGGCGCTCAAGGAAGTCCTTGCGCTCGATGCGCGGCGACTGCTGCTGCTGGTCGACGAGTTCGCGCGGACGACGACGCCGCACGAAGGAAAGGCGCTGTCGATCGCGCTGCTCGAACGTCTCGGCGGGCGCGGCGCGTGCGCGCTGCTGGCGACGCACTTGGAGGGTCTGGCGGCTGCCGCGCGCGTGCGTCACTTTGCGGTGCGCGGACTGCGCGGAGTACCGGCGCCGCCTGCGACGGACGACATCGGAGACGCGCTCGAGTTGCTCGCGCAGTCCATGGACTATCGCGTGGCGGAGGTCGGCGCCGGCGAGAACCCGCGCGCCGATGCCATCGCGCTGGCGTCGGTGCTCGGCCTCGATCGCGCACTGGTCGAGGCGGCCTATCGGGCGTTGTCGTAAGACGCGGGCATGGATCCGCTCATCATCACCTGCGCACCCGTCGGCGCCGAGGTCCGCCTGGATCAGACTCCGTATCTGCCGCACACGCCCCAGCTGCTGGGCGAGACCGCTCGCGCCATCCGCGAGGCGGGGGCGTCGATCATTCACGTGCACTGCCGCAACGACGACGGCACGAACACGCACAGCGTCGAGCGCTTTCGCGAAGCCTACGACGCGATCCGTGCGAGCAGCGATCTGATCGTCCAGTTCTCGACCGGCGGAGCGATCGGCATGACGCTCGATGAGCGCGCCGGCGTGCTCGAGCTGCGCCCCGAGATGGCGACGCTGACGTGCGGGAGCGTGAACTTCGGCGACGACATCTTCGAGAATAGCTTTCCGATCATGCGCGGCATACTGAGGAAGATGAACGAGTTCGGCGTGCGGCCCGAGCTGGAGATATTCGATAAGGGCCACATCGCGAACGCCCGCAGGCTCGCGCGCGAACGGCGTCCTCACCCTTCCGCAGCACGTCGACTTGGTGCTCGGAGTTCCGGGCGGCCTGGAGGCGACGGTGCAGAACGTCTGCGACCTCGTCGACGACCTGCCGCAGGGGTGCAGCTGGTCCGTGGCCGGGATCGGGCGCCAGCAGCTGCCGATGGCGATGGCGGCAATCGCGATGGGCGGCCACGTCCGCGTCGGACTGGAGGACAACCTGTTCTACACCCGCGGACGGCTGGCGCGTAACGACGAGCTCGTCGCGCGCGTCGCGCGAATCGCGGCGGAGGCCGGCCGGGCGGTAGCCACGCCCGACCAGGCGAGGAAGCTTCTCGGACTCGCGCAGCCGGCAGCGAGGGGCGAGCCGGTTTAAGGTCCAATACCGCGCGACAAATTGTTCACCTACGTCGTGCGCCGGACGCTTCAAGCGATACCGTTGCTGCTGGCCATCTCGGTGATCTTGTACGGCATCCTATACAACATGCCGGGTGGACCCCTCGCGCCCTACTTGCAGAACCCGCACATAACGCCGGCGGACATCGCGCGCCTCCGGCACAACCTCGGCATGGATCAGCCGGTCCCGATTCAGTATCTGAAATGGCTCGGGCACGTGCTGGTCGGAGACATGGGCTACTCCACGAGCAACTCCGAGCCGGTCTTTCAGGCCCTAATCGAACGCCTGCCCGCGACCGTCGAACTCATGGGCGCGTCGCTCGTCATCGCGATCGCCATCGGCATCACCGCCGGGATCGTCTCCGCGGTCTATCGCTATTCGGCGCTGGACTATGCGATCACTACGCTCGCGTTCTTCGGGCAGTCCATGCCGGTTTTCTGGTTCGCGCTGATGATGCAGCTCGCATTCGCCGTGCACGGGATCCCGCTGCCGTTCGGATACCAGATCCAGCTGCCGTCCGCCGGAATCTCGAGCAGCGACACGTTCGATTTCGGTGACCGCCTGCAGCACCTGATCCTGCCTGCGGCCGTTCTGTCGCTCCTCAACATCGCGCTCTTCAGCCGCTTCATGCGCTCGTCGCTGTTGGAGGTGCTCGGCACCGATTACATGCGGACCGCGGCGGCCAAGGGCCTCGGATTCCGGACGATCTTGTTCAAGCACGGCCTGAAGAACGCCATGATTCCAGTCGTAACCGTGACCGCACTCTCGCTGCCCAGTCTGCTTGCCGGCGCGATCATTACCGAGACGATCTTCGCGTGGCCTGGTATGGGACGGCTTTTTTACAATGCGCTACAGCAGAGCGACCTGGCGCTGCTGATGGGCTATCTGCTCCTCGTGGCGTTCCTCGTCGTCTTTTCGAATTTGTTCGCCGACGTCGTCTACGCGTGGCTCGATCCCCGCGTGAAGTACGACTAGGAGCCAACGATGGCCGCACCGTCGCTTCCGCTGCCCCGCGCGATCGTCGAAGACGAGCTGCAGTACTCGAGAGTTACATTCTGGACGCGCCTGCGCCGCCACAAGCTCGCCATCGCCGGCATCGTCGTGCTGTTGCTCATGGTGCTCGCGGCGGTCTTCGCCAAGCAGCTCGCGCCGTTCGACCCCAACTTCATCGACAACGGGACGACGGCCGTGCCGCACTGGAACGGCACCCCGCTGCCACCGTGCTTCCAAGACAAGAGCCAGTGCTGGGGCCACGTCCTCGGCACCGACGAGGTGGGTCGCGATCTCCTGTCGCGGCTGCTCTTCGGCGCGCGCATCTCGCTGACGGTAGGTCTGTTCGCGGTGATCATGGAGGTGCTCATCGGCGCGACGCTGGGGGCGATCGCGGGATACTATGGGGGATGGATCGACTACGCGCTGATGCGCCTCACCGACGTTTTCCTCTCGATTCCGCTGCTGCCGCTGCTGCTGGTGCTCACCGCGATCGTCGCCGCGAGCTCGACGAAGGCGGCGCTGAGCTTCGGGGTTATCGTGATCATCATTGGTGCGCTCTCGTGGCCGCCGGTTGCGCGACTGGTGCGGGCCTCATTCCTGAGCCTGCGCGAGCGCGAGTTCGCGGAGGCGGCGCGCGCGATCGGTAACAACGACGGGCGCATCATCTTTCGCCACCTGCTTCCCAACGCCATCGCTCCGATCGTCGTGCAGGCGACTCTCGACGTTGCCAACGTGATCATCTTAGAGTCGACGCTCTCCTTCCTAGGCCTCGGCATCCAGCCGCCGACGGCGTCGTGGGGCAACATGCTCGCCAATGCGCAGAGCAATCTTTCCATCGCGTGGTGGGCCGCCGTCTTCCCGGGCCTGTGCATCCTCGTGACGGTGCTCGCGATCAACTACATCGGCGACGGGCTGCGGGACGCCCTCGATCCGAACATGAGATGAAACGGGCCGGGGGACCGCAGGTCGGTTGCTTCGACTCGTTTACCGGCCGCGCTACGTCTTTCGGCTCGCCGCGGGACCCAGCCAGGGGCACCTGGGAGGCAGCCCCGAAACGGGCTTGGCCCGTCGTGCGCAAGTGGCGGAATTGGTAGACGCACTAGCTTGAGGGGCTAGCGGGAGCAATCTCGTGCTGGTTCGAGTCCAGTCTTGCGCACCATTTTCGGTACGTTCCAGCGGCGCTGGACTGCGTCGCTACGCGGCTCATGTGCCCTGGCACACTTCGCCGCTAGGCTCCTCGCCAGCCCCGCCGGCCCGAACCGAAATTCGCTCATTAGTTCTTAGGGTCAAAATGCATAATTTCACCTTGCCGATCGTTATCGCGCTGGTCGCCGGAGTCGGCGCGGCGCTGGCCGTGGCCAGGGGCAGGTCCCGGCGCTAAGATTTCCGGGGAACGTTTTTGAAACAGACGGCTGGTTCGCGGCGTAGAGCAAGGCGAATGGAGCCGAGGAAAAAGATATCGTGTGGTTGACGCGCTTCGCCATTAGCCGCCCGGTGATCACCGCGATGGTGTTCATCGCGCTGGCTATTTTCGGCGCGGTCGCCTTTACGAAGATCGGGCGAAGCTCCAACCCGCCGGGCACCGACTTCCCGATCGTCGTGGTCTACTCGGCCTATCCGGGCGCGTCGCCCCAAGAGATGGAGCGGCTGATCGTCAAGCCGATCGAAGACCAGCTCGACGGCATCGACAACCTCGACCAGCTCAGCGCCACCGCACAAGAAGGCGTGGCGACGATCATCGTGCAGTTCAAGCTCGGCACGAACCTCGATATCGCCGCGATCAACGTGCAGAGCGCGGTCGATGCGTCTCGGGTCTATTTGCCTGCCGACCTCGACCCTCCAACCGTGGAGAAGAACGGCGCCTCTCAGCCGCTGATGGACATAGCCCTCAGCTCGAAGACGCTCTCGCCGACGCAGCTCGCGGACTTCGCCAACAACAAGCTCGAACCGATCCTCAAGGGCATTCCCAACGTCCAAACCGTCGACATCTACGGCGCGAGCGCGCGCGAGTTCCACGTCGAACCGATCCCCGAGCGCCTGATCGGCACGAACGCCACGCTGGGCGACGTGTTCGCGGCGGTCGCGGCCAACAACGCCAACCTGCCCGGTGGGATCTTGCGCCAGAAGACGCAGGAGACGAGCGTCTCGGTTCACGCGGAGATCAACAGCGCCGGGGACTTGTTGGGGATACCGCTTCCGGTCCCCGGAATGTCGAACAAGAATCTCAAGGTGGGCGATGTCGCGTACGCGTTCGACAGCCACGTCGAGCCGACGTCCATTTCGCACTACAACGGGCAGCCGCGGGTATACATCGAGCTTGGGCGCAGCATCAGCTCGGACGAGATCACGACGACGAAGATCGCGCGCGAGCACCTCAAGCAGATCGAGGCGCAGTTCCCGGATATTACTTTCAGCGAGATCGACGCGCCGGCCGACTACACGCTGAAATCCCTCAACGGCGTCTGGCAGTCGCTGCTCGAGGGCATCGCTCTGACGATGATCGTGATGCTCCTCTTCCTGCACGCGTGGCGCAACGCCATCGTCATCATGATCGCGATCCCGTCGTCGATCCTCGCGACGTTTATCCTGATGATCCTATTAGGGTTCCACCTCGACATCATGTCGCTGATGGGCTTGTCGTTGATCATCGGTATCCTGGTGGACGACTCGATCGTCGTGCTGGAAAACATCACGCGTCATCGAGACCTCGGGGAAAGTCCGGTGGACGCCGCGATCAACGGCCGGACCGAGATCGGGGGAGCGGCGATCGCGATCACCATGGTCGACGTCGTGGTCTTCCTTCCGATCGCGTTCTTGCCGGGCATCGTCGGGGCATATCTTCGCGAGTTCGCCACGGTAATCGTCATCGCAACGCTATTCTCGCTGCTGGTCTCGTTCACGCTCACGCCGCTGCTCGCAGCGCGGTGGAGCATCCGCGAGCGCTCGGGACCTCCGCCGAAGTGGATGATCGCGCTCGGAAACTGGAAGGTCGAGCTGACCCTCGTCGCCGCCGCGATCGTGACGTACCTCATCCCGTGGCCCGTGAAGGACCTGCACGCGATCCTGCCGATCATGATCATCGCGGTGCTGGTGCTCAACGCCTTCGTCCAGCGCTACGATAGAATTCTCAACTGGTACCGGTCGGTCGCGCTGCCGTACGCGCTCGCCCACGGGCTCTTCGTCGTGTTCGTTTGCACGGTGCTATTGATCAACGCGCTAACGCTGGCTGCGGGCGCCGGGACGTCGACCATCACGATCGACGTGCTGATCCTCGTGCTCGCGGCCGTGTGGCACGCCATCGGCTTCGTGCTGCGTCGCAAGATTCCGGAGGCCAACATCGCGTACAGATGGTCGCCTTCGACCAACGGGCACTCTCGAGCAGGACGGCTCGCACGCCTGTCCGGAGACGCGGTCAGAAACGTGCCGCGCGCCCTCGCGCGGTGGTTCTATCAGACCGGGCGCGGCGGCCGCCTCACATGGGTCACGTTCGCGCTGCCGGTGGTGGTGGCCGTCGTGCTCGTGACCTTGGGTCCGATCAACTTCGACTTCGTGCCGCAAGTGCAGAACGGCGAGATCAGCATGACGGTGACGTATCCGCCCGGCACGCCGATCCTGGTGACGGAAAAGTACGTCAGCAAGCTGGAAGACGCGATCATGAAGATCGACGGCCTCAAGTCGGTCAGCTCTACGGTGGGACGCAAGCCGCAGGGCTGGAGCAGCGCCATCGGCGACAACTACGCGCGCCTCGACGCCGAGACGCTCCCCGATCGCACTCACGACACGTATAAGATCATCGACCAAATTCGAAAGCTCGGCTACCTCGTGCCGGGCGGAGACTTCGAAGTCTCCGGCGACAACGGCGGCGGCTCCGGCGCCACGATCTTCTACTCGCTCTCCGGGCCGGAGAACGAGATCGCGTCGGCGGCCGAGAAGGTCGCGCAGTTCCTGCGCGCCACGCCCGGCAGCGTGAACGTACAGACGAGCAACGAAGCCGCGGCGCCGCGACTCAACGTGAACATCGACCCGCAGAAGGCGGAGATCATGGGCATCGCGCCGGCCGATGCGGCCAACGCAGCGCGGTTCGCCGTCGACGGCGCGGTTGCAACGCGCGTCCGGGCCGAAAACGGGCTCGTCGACGTTCGCGTGCAGTTCCCGCTCTCCGACCGCTCGACGGTCGACCAGCTCCAGGACGTCCGGGTCCGCGCGCAGGACGGCACGCTCGTTCCGTTGGCAGATATCGCGAACTTCCAGTGGACGAGGGCGCCGTTGCAGATCAAGCGGCTCAACCGTCAGCGCGTTGTGGACGTGTACGGCGACACGCTTCCTGGCTACTCGCTCGGCACCGTGACCGGTCCGCTGGAGAAGAAGCTGAAAGAGCCCGGATTCCTGCCCGAAGGCGTGCAGCTCACGGCGCAGGGCGACACGCAATACATGAACGAGACGATGGCCAACATGGGGATCGCCCTGCTGACGTCGTTCATGCTGGTCTACATGCTGATGGTCATCCTCTACGGCTCCTTCCTCGAGCCGCTGATCGTCATGTTCTCCGTACCGCTCGCGATCATCGGCGCGCTGGTCGCGCTGTCGCTCATGCATCGCGTCGAGCCGACCGCCGGCCAGTCGCTCAACCTCATTTCGATGATCGGCATCGTGATGTTGTTCGGCCTCGTGTCTAAGAACGGAATTCTACTCGTCGACTACTCCAATACGCTATGCCGTCGTGGCATGCGCGTGCGCGAGGCCGTGTTGCAGGCGGCCGGGACGCGCTTCCGGCCGATTCTCATGACGACGTGTGCGATGGTCTTCGGCATGCTGCCGCTGGCGCTGGGCTTCGCCGAAGGCGGGGAGTGGCGCCAGGCGATGGGCACCGTCATCATCGGCGGATTGTTGAGCTCACTGATTCTTACCCTATTCTTAGTACCGCTGATCTACAACACGTGGATCGGGTGGCTCGAGCGCCGCGCCGATTGGCGCGCCGTTCAGGCCGAGGGCGAGCCGTTTGGCGCCGAGGCGGCCCGGGTAGGGATGCGAGCATGAAGGCGCGCGTTGTTTTTCTCACAGCGGCGCTTGCAGCGCCGTTTTCGTTGGCGGCGCCATTCGACCTCGACTGGACGTTCGTTCGCGGAGGGTAAGAGATTCCCTAAACTCAGTCGACGCGCGCTTGTGACGGGAGCCGCCGGCGGCCTGGCCGCGGGCATCGCCCCCGCGCTCGCGCGCGACGGATTCGATCGGGTAGCGATCACGTATCGCGCGACGCCGCCCGGCGCGACGCTCGCCGGGATCGAGGCCGCGGGCGTCCAGGCGGCCGCGGTTCGCGTCGATTTCCTGGAAGAAGCGGGCGCCGTGGAGCTCGCGCTCGAGCGCGGCGTCGCGGAGCACGGCCCGTTCGACACGCTCGTGCACGCCGTCGGGCCGCTCGTCGTCAAACGCTTTGCGAGCGCGTCGCTCGAGGATTACGAAACCGCGCTGGACGGTAATCTGCGCAGCGCGGTGCTGGCCGCGCGCGCCACGTTGCCTGCAATGCGCGAGGCTCGCTTCGGGCGCGTGATCTTCTTCGGGATGCTCGGCTCGGGCCAGACGCGTCCCTTCCGAGGCTTCTCGCTCTACCAATCGGCGAAGAGCGCGCTGGTCGCGTTCGCGCGCTGCCTCGCAATCGAGGAGGCACCCCACGGAATCACGGTCAACGTGGTCTCGCCCGGCGACATTCGCGAGAAAACGCTCGACCGGTCCCATGCCCTCGAACGCGCGGCGCGCAATCCGCGCGGGCGCCCGGGCAGTTATGAAGACGTGGCCGACGTCGTGCGCTTCTTGATCGCTCCGCAACGCGATTTCATCACGGGACAAGTCATCGAAGTGACCGGAGGCCTGCAAACCGCGGCGGAGTAGGCCTCACGCGGTACAGGACTGAGAAACTCGCGGCTCGTAAGTCGAGACCCGACTAGATGCGCGACGAGACGAACGAACATCAGCCTTTCGCGCTGCCCGGCGCGCGTCCACAGTTTGGCCCAGACAAGGCCGTTTCGGTCGAGCACATCGATCTCCATCTGACGCCGAACTTCGCCGACGAGTCGCTCGACGGCGTATGCACCATGACGGTGCGGGCACTCGACGAGGCCGTGCCGCGGCTGACCGTCGACGCCGTGGATCTGGAGGTCTCGCGCGTCGAGCGGCTGTCGGGCGAGGCAAAGCGTCGCGAGCTGAAGTTTAGCACGCGTCAGGGGGAGCTCGAAATCGAATTCGAGCCGCCGATTGCCGCGCAAGAGAGCGTGACCTTCGCCGTGCGGTATCGCGTGGTGAAGCCGCGTCACGGGCTGTTCTTCGTCAAGCCGACGGAAGACCACCCCGAGAAGATCGCGCATGCCTGGACCCAGAGTCAGGATCAGTACGCGCGGTACTGGTTTCCTTGCCTCGACTACCCTCACGAGAAACAGCCGACGTCGACCACGATCGTCGTGCCCAAGGGAATGTTCGCACTCGGCAACGGCGCGCTGATCGAGCGCCGCGACGAAGACGATCGGACCATCTTCCGTTATCGCGAGGACGTGCCGCACAGCACGTATCTCATGACGATGGTCGCGGGACCGTTCGCAGAGGTCACGAGCGGTACGGCGGGCCGCAACGGCGTCCCGATCTACTACTACGTGCTGCCCGGCCGCGAGAGCGAAGGCGAGCGTTCGTTCGGCGCGACGCCCAAGATGCTGGAGCTCTTCGAGCGGCGCATCGGAACGCCGTATCCGTACGCGCGCTACTCGCAGATCGCGGTGACCGACTTCATCTTCGGCGGGATGGAGAACACCACCGCGACCACCCAGACCGACCGGACGCTCCACGACGAGACGGCGCACCTGGACTTCTCGAGCGACCCGCTGGTCGCGCACGAGCTCGCGCACCAGTGGTTCGGCAACCTATTGACGTGCCGCGACTGGGCGCACGCGTGGCTCAACGAAGGCTTCGCGACCTACATGGAGACCGTGTGGCGCGAAGCCGACCTCGGCTATGACGAGTACATCTACGATATCTTCGAGTGCCTAACCGCATACCTGCGCGAGGATGCGGACCGCTATCGGCGGCCGATCGTCTGCAACACCTTTTTCGACCCCATCGAGATCTTCGATCGCCACCTCTACCAAAAGGGCGCCGCGGTGCTGCACATGCTGCGCGGAGAGCTCGGTGATTCGCGCTTCTGGCGCGCCGTCGCGCGCTACGTGCGGGACAACGCGCAACGCAACGTCGAGACGATCGACCTGGTGCGCGCGATCGAGGACGCGACCGGCCGAAACCTCCGCGGTTTCTTTAGCCAGTGGGTGTTCCGGGGAGGCCACCCCAAGCTCGAGGTCGGCGCGTCCTGGGACGCCGCGCGCCGCACCGCCACGGTCACGATCGATCAGAAGCAGAGGATCGATGCGGAGTATCCGCCCTACGAGTTCGACGTCGAGATCGGCCTCGCGTCGGCAGAGTTGAAGGAGGAGCGCCGGGTCCGCGCGCGCGTCGAGCGGCAGCACGAGACCATCGCCGTCCCGCTCGACTTCGAGCCGAAGCTGGTGCGGTTCGATCCGGGGGCGTTCTTGCTGGCCGACGTCACGTACGCGCTCGGAGTGGACTTCGCGGCGGCGGTGTTGCGCGACGATCCGAACCTCGTCGCGCGGATCCGCGCCGCTCGCGAGCTCGCGAAGGATGGCGGTCGCATCGCGCGGGAGGCGCTCGCGCGTTCCTTTGAAGCCGAGCCGTTTTGGGGCGTGCTCGCCGAGGTCTCCGCGGCGATCGGCGCAACGCGCGCGCCGTGGGCGCGCACGATGCTGATCGGCGCACTGTCGCATCGCCATCCCAAGGTGGTGCGCGCCGCGGCGGAAGCGCTCGGCAACTTTCGCGATCCCGATGCTGCCGCCGCGCTCATCGCCGTCGCGGCGAATGACGCCTCCTACTTCGTGCGCAACGCGGCGCTGTGGTCGCTCGGCAAGACGCGCGATCCGCGGGCGTTCGACGTGCTGCAGTCGGCGGCGAAGCAGCGCACGTGGAACAGTGCGGTCGAGGCGGGCGCGGTGCGCGGACTGGCCGAGCTTGCCGATGCGCGCGCGCTCCCCATCGTGCTCGAGGCGTTGGATCCACGGGAGGGTGACGGGCTGCGGCGCGCCGCGACGAGCGCGCTCGGACGCATCGGCGCGCTCTTGGAGGAGCAGCGCACGCGCATGGTCGACGAGCTCGAACAGCGACTCGACGACGAGAGTTTTCCGGTCGCAGTCGAGGCAATCGCCACCGCAGAGACGCTCGGCGACCCGCGTCTGCTTTCGGCGCTCGATCGCCTGGCGACACAGGCCTTTGACGGGCGCTTGCGGCGCGACGCGATGGAAGCCGTGATTCGAATTCGAAAAGGCGCCAAGGTGCCGGCGCAAGTTACCGCCCTCCGCGATGACATCGATGAGTTACGTCAAGAGCAGCGTAGGCTTCAGGACCAGATCTCGACGGCTGCGCGTCCGTAAGCGGCGGACGTACGCGCTCGCGGCGCTGCTCTTCATAGCAGCGCTGGTTTGGCTCGTTACTCGCGCGCATGGCGCGAAACCCGTCGCGCAGCAGGTTCCGGAGCCCGCGCTTCCTTTGACGGAGCGCGTCGTCAAGGCTCCGCCCGCGCGGTGGACGACGGCCGACCGCAACCGGCTGTGGGGCGGGCTGCACGGCGCCTTTGCGCCGGCGATCGCTGGTGCCGCCGGGTGGAGTCTCGCGGTCGTCTCCGCCGACGGGACCCCGGTGTTCGATGAGCGCGGCGACCGCGCCGTCGCGCCGGCTTCCGTGCTGAAGCTCGTCATAGCGGCGAGCGCGTTGGACGCGCTGGGCCCCGCGTACCGCTTTCATACGATGTTCGCGGCACGCGGCAGCGTCGGGGACGACGGCCGACTCGACGGCGACCTTTGGCTGATCGGATCGGGTGATCCCTCGCTGGTTTCCGGCGACCTTCGCAACGGCATCGGCGTGCTCGCGCGCTCCGGTCTGCGTCGCGTCGACGGCCGCGTGATGGTCGACGCCACGGCGTTGACCGGGCCGCCGCTCAACCCGCACTGGGATCCCGACGACAGCGGTCAGGATTACGCCGCTCCGATCAGCGCGGTCTCGCTCGACGGCGACACGATCGAGTCGCAAGAGATCGTAGGCGGAGCGGAACAGCGGGTATGGACTCCCATGCAGAACGTTGTGGCCTACGTCGGCTCGCAGACCAGGTCGATGCTCGCCGCGCGCGGCATCGCGAGCACGCAGCCGCCCGGAGCGGGAGCCTCGCCGTTGGATGCCGTCGTTCTCTGGGACCACCGCTCGGTGCCGCTCCCGGCGCTGGAGTCTCACATGCTGTTCGTTTCGGACAACCACTACGCCGAGCAGCTGCTGCGGACGATCGGCGGCGAGATCGCCGGTGCGCCGGACGACGCCGGCGGGATCGAGGCCGAGCGCCGCTTCCTGCAGCGACTCGGCGTTCCGGCTCCCGGCCTGCGGCTGTTCGACGGCAGCGGGTTGTCGCCGGACGATCGCATCGCGGCGATCACCGTGGCGCGCCTCCTGGCCGACAGCCAGGCATCGCTGTATCTGCTCCTGCCGCTCGGCGGCCGCCAGGGCACGCTGGAATATTACGATTTCACGACCGCCCTCGGCCGCGTGCGCGCGAAGAGCGGACACCTGTCCGACGTCTCCGCACTCGCCGGTTACGCGAACACCCTGCATCACGGCCGCGTCGCATTTGCCTTCCTCATCGACGGATCGCCGGGCGATCCGGATGCGGCGATCGTCCACTCCGTCGATCGCTTGGTGGAGTTCTAGCCTGCGATGTTCGACGAAGCCCTACTAGGGGAGCTCATCCGCCGCGCGCTCCGGCGCGGAGGGGACTTTGCCGACGTGTTTTGCGAGCGGCGCCGCACGCTGTCGTACCGGCTGCAGGACGGACGAATTCACGATGCTTCGTACGGAGTGACGCTGGGCGTGGGCATCCGAGTGGTGGTGGGAGAGTCCGCGGGTTACGCGCACTCAGACGACCTTAGCGACGACGCGTTGATGCGGACGGCTGAGGCGGCGTCGCTGATCGCGCGCAACGCGCCGGCAGGCCAGGCGGGCAGCAGCGAGCTTCGCGCGGAACGCGTGGCGGCGCTCTACCATCGCGACGAGGCCGCGACCGTCGATCCCCAGCGCTACGTTGCGCTGCTGGAGCGCGCCGATGCGACGGGGCGGCGCTGCGACGCGAGGGTCGTCGCCGTGAACGCGCAGGTCATCGACGACGTGCAGGAGGTTTGGATCGCGACGAGCGAGGGGCGCTTCGTGTTCGATCGGCGGCCGCTAGTCACGCTCGGCGTCCAGGTCGTGGCCAGCGACAAGAAAGAGCGCGGATCGGGTTACGTCGGCGACGGCGGGCGAACGTCGATCGCGTACTTCGATCGCGAGACGCCCGAGGCGCTCGCGTCGGAGGCGGCGCGCATCGCCACGGTCAACCTCGTGGCGTCGCCGGCGCCCGCCGGCGAGATGGAGATGATCGTCGGATCGGGAGGCGGCGGAGTGCTGCTGCATGAGGCCGTGGGACACGGCCTCGAAAGCGACTTCAACCGTCGCGGCACGTCGCTGTACAGCGGGCGAGTCGGCGAACGCGTCGCGAGCGATCTCGTGACGATCTTCGACGACGGAAACCTGGAAGAGGAACGCGGCAGCCTCAACGTCGACGACGAGGGCGTGCCGGGGCAGCACAAGGTGCTCGTCGAGAACGGCGTTCTGCGCGGATACATGCAGGACCGGCTCAACGCGCGCTTGATGGGCGTGGAATCCACCGGCAGCGGACGGCGGCAGTCTTTCCGCTTCTCACCTCAGCCGCGGATGTGCAATACGTACATGCCCGACGGCGACTCGAGCTTCGAAGAGATCTTGAGCTCGACGCGGCGCGGGATCTTCGCGAAGTCGTTTGCCGGCGGACAGGTCGAGATCAGCAAGGGCGACTTCGTCTTCATGGTCGGTGAGGGATACTTGGTGGAGAACGGGAGGATCACGGCACCGGTGCGTAACGCAACCATCATCGGCAATGGACCCGACGCCATGCGCAAGGTGGTCGCGGTCGGCAACGACAGCCGCCTCGCGCGCCGGCATTACACGTGTGGGAAGGGCGGCCAATACGTGCCGGTCGGCGTCGGCATGCCGACGGTCAAGATCTCTTCTATCACCGTCGGCGGAACTCAGCATGGATGAAGCGGCGGCGATCGCGCTGGCGCAACAAGCTCTCGACGCCGCGCGTGCTTGCGGCGCCCAGAGTGCGGAGGCGGCGGTTTCGATCGCGCGGCGGCTGCACGTCGAGGCTCGCGAGAATGCGGTGGCGCGCTTGGAGGGATCGACGGGAAAGGGACTGTTGCTGCGCGTCTTCCGCGACGGACGCCGGACGACGCTCTCCACATCAGACTTCTCCGCGGAGGGTATCGCGGACGCCGTGCAACGCGCCGTGGCGCACGCCGAATTGGTCGCTGCCGACGAGTACGCCGGCCTCCCCGATCGCGTCGGAACCGACGGCGAGAACCTGAGCCTGTGCGATCCCGAAATCGCGGAGCGCGACAGCCTAGAGAAGATCGACGAGGCACTTCGGCTCGAACGGCTCATTCGTGAGGCCGACGCGCGCGTCGTAAACTCCAGCGGTTCGCACTACACGGATGCGATCGCCGTCAGCGCACTGGCCAACACGAACGGCTTCGCCGCCGGATACGCGTGGACGCGCGTGGGACGATCCACCGGGCCGGTCGCCCTAGACGGAGGCGTCAAGCGCATCGCGCACTACGGGACCGCCGCGCGTCACCAGCGGGACCTCGAGGGGCTCGAGGCCGTCGCGAGCACCGCGGTCCGCCGCGCCGTCGATCTCTTCGGCGCTCGCAAGCCCACCACTATGCGCGTGCCGGTCATCTTCGAGCGCGACGTGGCGGCATCGATCCTCGACGACGTCTTCGCGGCCGTCTCGAGCGCGAACGTGGCGGTTGGCAACTCCTGGCTCACCGGTAAGGTCGCAAGCAAGATCGGCAGCGACCTCGTGACGGTGATCGACGACGGCCGGCTGATCGCCGGCCTCGGAAGCGCCCCCTTCGATGGAGAGGGCGTCGCGACGCAGCGCACGCCGGTCTTCGAGCGCGGCGTCCTCCAAACGTTCCTGTACGACACCTACTACGCGCGCAAGCTGGGCGCGGCCAGCACCGGGAACTCGACCGGCGGCGGCGTGGGACCGAGCAACTTCTACCTGGAGCCGGGCTCGATGACGCTCGACGAGATGATCGCCGCGACGCCGCTCGGAGTGCTGGTCGTCGACACGATCGGCTTCGCGACCGAGCACGCCTCGGGCACGTACAGCCGCGGCGCACGCGGTTTTTTCATCGAGGGTGGCGAAATCGCGTATCCGATCGATGAGTTTACCGTCGCGGGACAGTACGCGGAAATGCTGAATGGCGTCGACGCCGTTGCGAACGATTTGCGTTTCGACGGGGCCGTGGTTTCGCCGTCGTTTCGCGTCGCCGAGATGACAGTCAGCGGGAATTAAACATGATCACACAACCAGCCATCGCGCTGACCCTGATCCTACGCATCGACATGCCGAACGAGCCTGGGGCGTTCGGCGTGCTCGCCAACGCCGTCGGCGATGCCGGCGGGACGATCAGTGCGGTCGACATGCACTCGGTCGCGAAGGGCCGCGTGGTCCGCGACGTGACGATCGGGGTCGCGTCGGACGTCGTCGCCAACGAGCTGCGCCGCGCCGTCGAAGCGATCGACGGCGCACGCGTCATTTTCGCGAACGATTCGACTTTCCTCGCGCACGTCGGCGGCAAGATTCGCATCGATCCGAAGATCGCCGTGAAAAACCGCCAGGACCTTTCGACGGTCTACACTCCGGGTGTCGCGCGCGTTTCGATGGCGATCGCCGCCGATCCGAGCAAGGCCTTCCAGCTGACCATCAAGCGCAACACCGTCGCGGTCGTCACCGACGGCACCGCCGTGCTCGGTCTCGGCGACATCGGGCCGCTCGGCGCGCTGCCGGTGATGGAAGGCAAGGCGATGCTGTTCAAGCAGTTCGCCGACATCGACGCGTTCCCGATCTGCCTCGACACCAAAGACGTCGACGAGATCGTGGAGACGGTCGTGCGCATCGCGCCGGTGTTCGGCGGCATCAACATCGAAGACGTGAGCGCGCCGCGCTGCTTTGAGGTCGAGGACCGCCTGATCGAGGCGCTCGACATTCCCGTGATGCACGACGATCAGCACGGCACCGCCGTCGTCATCCTCGCCGCGCTGATCAACGCCGCGCGCGTCGTGCGCAAGCCGCTGTCGGACCTGCGGGTCGTCGTATCGGGCAGCGGTGCGGCGGGCACCGCGACGATCAAGATGCTGCTCGGCGCGGGCGTGAAGGACGTAATTCCGGTCGACCGCGCCGGCGCGCTCAACCGCACGGATCGCTACGAGAATCCGCACTGGCGGTGGCTCGCGGAGCACACGAATCGCGAGAACCGCCGCGGCTCGCTGCGCGACGTGCTCGAGGGCACGGACGTGTTCATAGGCGTCTCCGCCCCCGGCATCTTGCAGCCCGAGCACATCGCGCGGATGGCGCGCGACCCGATCGTTTTCGCGATGGCCAACCCCACGCCGGAGATCATGCCCGAGGTCGCTGCGCCGGTCGCAGCCGTCATCGCCACCGGCCGCTCGGACTTTCCGAATCAAGTGAATAACCTGCTCGCGTTTCCCGGCATATTCCGCGGCGCGCTGGACGTGCGCGCGCGGCGCATCACCGACGGCATGAAGCTGGCGGCGGCGTATGCGATCGCCGAGATCGTCACCGAGTCGGAGCTCAGTCCGGAGTACGTAATCCCCAGCGTTTTCGATCCGCGCGTGGTGGACGCGGTGGCCAAGGGCGTCGCGGCGGCGGCCGTGGAGGACGGAGTCGCGCGACGCATACCGACCAAAGACCAAGGAGAGTACCTCAGCGCAAACGTCTGAGAGCTTCGACGCGCTCTTCGAATCGCTGAAGCTCGAACCGAGCGACCCGCGCCCACTCTACGTGCAGCTCGCCGACCGCATCGTCGATGCGATGGAGCACGAGTCCGTCGTCCCCGGCAATCGTCTCCCGCCGATGCGCGAGCTGGCGCGCGCTCTCGGCTGCGCGCTCGTCACGGTCTCGCAGGCATACGAGCTGCTCGCGGCGCGCGGCCGCGTGGTCGCGCGGCCGGGAAAGGGCACGTTCGTCGCGGAGCCGCCGGATCGCGGCGAGGCCTTCGCGCGGCGCTGGGAACCGGATGTGGGACGCTTCACGCGCGCCGCGCGCCTCGAGGGCGTGATGGAACGCCTGACGCACGCGACGGAGCCCGGGGCGATCAGCCTCGCGAGCGGTCATCCCGCGCCCGAGACCTTCCCGCTGCACGATTTCGCGCGGGCGTTCCATCGCACGCTGCTCGACGACTCGCCCGAGGTGATGCAGTATCGCTCCTCGACCGGCGATCCCGAGCTGTGCGCGCGGCTCGCCTCGTTTCTGCGACGACGGGGATGCGGCGCGGAGCCGGTCGACATCATCGTCTGCTCGGGCGCGCAGCAGGCCGCGGATATCGTTGCGACCGTTCTGCTCGACGACCGCAGCGTGGTGGCGAGCGAGAGCCCGACGTACTGGGGTAGCCTGGGCGTGTTCGACGCGCGCGGCGTGACCTACGTCGAGGTGCGAAGCGACGCGGACGGCGTGCGCGCCGACGACGTCGAGCGCGTGTTCGCCGAGTACCGGCCGCGCCTGTTCTACGTGAATCCCGTCGCGGCGAATCCGACCGGCGCCGTGCTTCCGGGCCGGCGCGCGAAGCAGATCGTGGCGCTCGCGCGGCGCTACGACGTCGTGGTGCTCGAGGATCAGACGGGCTGGCAGCTCACCTACGACGCACCCGCGCCGCCGCCGCTCGCCGCGCACGACACGGACGGACGCGTCATCCTCATGGAGAGCCTCTCGAAATCGATCTTCCCGGCGCTGCGGATCGGCTATCTCTACGCTAAGGGCGGCATCGCCGAAGCGCTCGAGGCAGCCAAGATCCAGGCCGACGTCTTTACCTCTACGCTCACGCAGCGGGCGCTATGGCGGTTCATGGACGGTCCCGCATACCAGCGCCACTTGCGCGCGACGCGCGCGCTCTACCGCAACCGCCGCGACGCGTTCGTCGAGGCGTTATCGCGCGTGGCAATCTGGACCGAAGCGCATTCGCCCGGCGCCGGCGTCAACGTGTGGCTCCCGCTGCCGCCGCGCATCTCGACCCAGGCGGCCTTCGACGCATGTGCGCGCGAGGGCGTACTCGTCATGCCGTCGGAGCCGCTCTATCCGACGCGCAGCGGGCCGCCCGCGCTGCGCCTCTCCTTCGGCGACCTCGGCATCGAAGAGGCGAACGAAGGTGTCGCGCGCCTGGGACGCGCGTTTGCAAAACTCGCACCAGGGCACTCAGGGTGACAAGCGCGGGGCGGAGAGCGGCGGTGTGCGTGGAGCGTGCGTTCTTCCACTCGGATGCGCCACGAGAGCAGCGATGCGTTGAGGATCGAAAAGACGATCGCGATCTCGACCGCGCCGAACGCGAGCGGGAGAAGGGCGATCTCCGCGCAGACGATCGCGTAGTTGGGATGCCGCACGAAACGGTACGGGCCGCCGCGGACGAGAGGCGCGCCGGGCACGCTGATGATGCGCGTCGTCCAGTATCGTCCGAGTGTCGCTATCGTCCACACTCGCAGCGGCTGCAGCGCCGCATAGAGGGCGAGGAGCCACCAATTCGGCGGCGTTTGAGGCGGTATGAGAAGGGCCATGCTGACGAGCCACGCCGCGTGCAGCAGTACGATAAACGGATACTGCATGGCTCCGGTCTCCACGCCGCCGCTTGCGAGCAATCGGCGCGTGTTGCGGTTGGAGTAGAACAGCTCGACGAGTCGCTGCAGCGCGACGAGCGCGAGAACGATCCACAGGATGCTCACTCGTTGGCGAGCAGCGTGAAGCCGGCCGTGAAGCCTGGCCCGAGCGCGCTGACCAGCGCGCGGCGCCACGGCTGCGAGTCGCCGAGCGTACGTTCTAGGACGAACATGACGGTCGCGGCCGACATGTTGCCGTAGTCGCGCAGCACGTCGCGCGACGTCACGAGCGCGCCAGGCTCGAGCTCGAACGCCACCTCGAGTGCATCGAGCACTTTCGCTCCGCCGGGGTGGCAGACGAATGCGTCGATATCGCGCAGCGTCAGGCCGTGCTCGGCGAGGAACGTGACGGCCACGTCGTGCAGTTTGGTCGTGACGAGCTCCGGGATGTCGCGCGAGAAAATCGCCTTCAGGCCCTCCTGCGTGACGTCCCAACCCATGACGTCGAGCGAGTCGGCCCACGTGTATTCACCGCCGCCGGTGATGCGCGCGCCGGCGCCTTCGCTGGAAATCAGCGCGGCCGCGGCGCCGTCTCCGAAGAGCGCGGTTGCAACGATATTGCTCTTGGTGAAGTCGTCGCGCCGAAAGCAGAGCGCGCACAGCTCGACGACGAGGAAGAGCACGAGCGAGCCGGGGTCGTTGCGAGCCATCGCGGCTGCTCGCGACAGGCCGATCGCGCCGCCCGCGCAGCCGAGTCCGAAGATGGGCAGCCGCCGGACGTTGCGGCGCAGCTGCATGCGCTCCATGAGCAGCGCATCCAAGCTCGGCGTCGCGATGCCGGTCGTCGATACCGCGACGATGGCGTCGATGTCGTCGACGCCGCGACCCGCGGCGGCCAGCACGCGCACCGTCGCCGCTTCGAGCAGATCGAGCGCGGAGTCGAGATAGACGCGATTGCGCTCCGGCCACGCATGCAGGTCCTCGTACCACTTGATCGGCACGCTGGAGTAGCGGCGATCGATGCCGGTGTTGCCGAACATTGGAAGCAGCCGCACGATCTCGCGGGAACGCGGCCCGAGCGCGAGCTCGATGCGTCGCATCACCTCCGCTTGACCGAGCTCGTACGGGGGGACCGCGGTAGCGACCGCGAGCACGCGAGCTTCCGGATTCATCGAGCGCCGCGCCGCCCTGCCGGCAGGGTACGCGAGACCGTCCTGGTAATGGCATACCTCCCGTGTCGTTTAAGCCATTTGCAGCGGCGCTGTTGGGCGCCGTTTTATTGGGTGCGGGGCCGCGCCCGGCTCCGCTGATCGTCTATTCTGCACCGGCCGGCATCCGTCCGACCGGCGCCGATCGCATCCACCCGACGAGCGCGATCCTGCCGAGCGGCCGCATCGCGGCGCCGGTAGGCGAAAGCCTGTTCGTCGGTGCTGATCCGCTCGGGCTGGCGCTTTCGCCGGACGGGCGATTTGCCATTGTGTCCAACGACGGCAACGGCTCCGCGACGATGACGCTTGCTTCGGATGGATTGTTAGTGCGCGGCTACTCGCTCGCCGTGGTAGATACCCGTAGCATGAAACTCGCGAGCGTCTATCACGACGCGGCAGCGTCGTTCTTCATGGGCGTCGCGGCTGCGCGCGATCCGAACGATGCGTCGCGCACGATCGTGCTCGCGTCGGACGGCGCGGCCGGCGCCGTGCGCGTCTACGATCTCGACGAGGCGGGCCGGCTCACTCCCGAGGCGCAGACGATCGCGTTACCGGCGCGGGACAGCCGTCGCGCGTTTCCGGCCGGCATCGCCATCGCGCCGGACGGCCGCACCGCGTTTGTCGCCGATAATTTAGGCGATGCCGTCGTCACGATCGATCTCGCGACGCGCACGGTCCAGCGATCGGTGCCCGTCGGCGACTTTCCCTTTTACGTAGCCGCCGGCAGAGCCGCGGTTCTGGCGACGGGCAGCGGTCTCTCGAGTTACAGCGCGGTCGTGCCGCCGCTCATCCGTCCGCGCTTTGCCGCGCCGGCGTTCGATCAGTCGCGCTCTTCCTCGCTCACCGTTCTCGCTCTCGGCGGTTCGAATGCGATCGGTGATCCCGCCGCTGTCCGCATGGATCCCGCGCCGGACGGCACCCAGATCGTGGGCGGCGCCGTCCCCGGAGCGACGGCGGCGAGCCCCGACGGCCGCTACGCGTACGTCGCATTGGCCAACGTCGACCGCATCGCGGTCGTCGACCTTGCCGGCGCGCCGCGCGTCGCGCGCGGCCTCGACCTTCGCCTCTATCCGGGCGCACCATACGGCGCGCAGCCGAGCGCGGAGGCGCTCAGCCCGGATGGGAAGCGGCTCTACGTCGCCCTCGCGGGCCTCAACGCGATCGCGGTGCTCGACGCGCGCAAGCCGACCCGCTATCGCTACGGGCTGATCCCCACCCCGTGGTATCCGACCGCCGTCGCCCTATCGCGTGACGGCCGCTACCTGTACGTCGTTGCCGGCAAGGGCGTCGACGGCTGGGGAATCCTCCAACGGATCGATCTCAAGCACACGTCGCTCGTCAAGGCCACGCTGGCCGCGCTACGCTTCAATCGGACGCCGCGCATAGCGCAATTCAATCCGGTGATTCCGCCGCTGCGCTCGAATAAGCGCAGCGATGCGATCGATCACGTCGTCTATATCGCCGTGGGGACTCAGAGTTACGACGCGATGCTCGGCGACCTCAAGGACGATGCGGGCGCAGCGCACGGCAACGGCGACTCGTCGCTGAGCCGCTACGCCGAGAGCGATACGCCGAACCTCCAAGCTCTGGCGCGCACGTACGCGCTCGCGGATAATTTTTACGCCTCCGACGCGGACCTCGACTTGGCGAAGGAGTTTGCGACCGCCGGCGATGCGACGCTCTTCTCGCAGCTCACCGCCGCGGCCGGAGCGGCGCGCGCGCCGATGAACGGCCACGACGCCGATCCCGAGGACTACGCGCGCACGGGTTACCTGTTCAACGCGGTCGGCCGCGCCGGACTTACCTTCCGCGACTACGGTGGGCTGCTGCGCCTCTCCGGATACGACGGCTCCGCGTACCACCTTGACGTCCCCGCGCTGGCCGCGCTCGACGGCAACGTGGATCTCGACTATGCAAGCTGGAACCCGAAGGTCGACGACGCGACGCGCGCGCAGGAGTTCGTGCGCGACATGCAGGCCTACGTGCAAGCGGATCGCGTGCCGAGCTTCACGTACGTCTGGCTGCCGACGGGCGCCGACGTCGCGAGCGTCCGCGACGCCGATCGCGCGCTCGGCAAGATCGTCGATTACGTCTCCCACACGCCGCACTGGAGCTCCACGGCGATCTTCGTCGTCCCGGAGGGTTTGGAGAGCCCTTCGGTTGACCACGTTAACCCCATGCGCAGCTACGCGATCGTCGTGTCGCCTCTCGCGCGGCGCGCCTACGTCGGCGACGAGCATCTGAGCGCGGCGAGCGTCGTCAAGACCGAAGAAGAGATCTTCGGCCTGCCGCCGCTGACGCTCAACGATCTGCTCGCATCGGACATGAGCGCGTTCTTTACCAGCGCGCCGGCGCCCGAGCCCTACACGGCCCGATGATGCGCCCACGCGCTGAGTTTCGGACCGCGCCTTGTGGTGACGCCCACCGGACGTCTGCTCGCTGCGGTGCTCGTGCGGCCGACCGGGGCAATCGAGAAAGCACTGCCGCTGGCCGGCGAGCCGGGCGCCGTGCACGCCCGGGCGCTCGAGCAGCACGACGTGCTGCGCAAGATCCTCGAGTATTTCGGCGTCGAGGTCGCCGTTTGCGATTCGCACGCGTCCGATCCGTACGAAGCCGCCGCCGGCGACGCCGCGGTCGCGTTCGGCGACGGCGCAGTGATGATGCGCCTCAGCGCCTCGTCGCGCCGCGGCGAAGTCGATAGAATGCAGTCGGAGTTCGCGCGCATCGACGTTCCGATCGCGGGTCACATTGCGGCGCCGGGACTGCTCGACGGCAACGACGTTGTGATGGCGGGGGATACGGCATTCGTCGGCGTCGGGGCGCGCGGAAACGAGCTGGGACGCCGCGGCTTCGCGAAGCTCGCGCGCAGTCATGGGTTCCGCGTCAGGGAGGTCAAGCTCGCGCCCGGCGTGCCGGCGCTGCGCGCGGTGGTCGCCGCCGTCGCTCCGGACACGATCGTGCTCGGCGGGGACAAAGCCGATGCGTCCGCCTTTGCCGGCTTCAAGACGATCGTTCTCGAACGCGGGGAGGAACTGGGCGCCGGCGTGCTGTGCGTGGGCGAGCGGCACGTGGTGGCGGACATTCGCTATCGCACCGCGCTCTCGATCATGCGGCGCGCCGGCATCGGCGTCGAAGCGATCGATCTGTACGACTTCACCAAGGTCGGCATCACGCCGTCGATGCTCGCTCTCGTCTTGCGGCGCGACTGAACTCGGCGGAAGATGCGAATCGCCGTCCTCTCCGATATCCACGGCAATCTCCTCGGGCTCGATGCTTGTCTCGCGGACCTCGCGTCTCAGGGCGGCGCGGAAGCGATCGTCGTAGCGGGCGATCTATGCCTCGACGGGCCGAAGCCGAAGAAGGTGCTCCAGCGCCTCGAAGAGATCGGCGCCGCGTGCGTGCGCGGCAACACCGATCGCTATATCGCCGAAGAGAGCTCGAACGAATCGCGGGAGCCGGCGGAGCGCGCGCAGATCGAGTGGACGCGCCGCGAGATCGGCGAGCGATGGCGGTCGTGGCTCCAGGCGCTGCCGTTCGCACTGCGGATCGGCGAAGACGACAACCAGTTGCTCGTCGTCCACGCGAATCCCAAGACCGACGACGAGCATCTCTGGCCGGACGCGGACGACGCCGTGCTGCGGCGCCTCGTCGGGGACGAACCCGCGGCGGCGATCGCGTTCGGACATCTGCATCTCCCATACGTGCGAACGTGGCACGGAAAGTTGCTCGTGAACGTGGCCTCTGCCGGTTTGCCGAAGGACGGCGACCCCCGCGCCTGCTATGCGATCCTGACGGATCGCGATGGCGGCTGGCAGGTGAAACACCGGCGCGTCGCGTTCGATACGAAGCGCGTCGCAACCCAACTGGCCGCGTGCGGGATTCCGGAGAGTGCGGAGCTGATCGCTACCCTCCGCCGTCATCGCTACAAAGGATTGAAGAGTTTTATTCCATAGCGGCAACTCGCTAGCGCCCGCGATCGAAGTCGACCATCTCGTGAAGCACTACGGCGCGTTCACGGCCGTCGACGGAATTTCGTTGCGCGTCGCCGCGGGCGAGTTTTTCGGTTTTCTCGGGCCCAACGGTGCGGGCAAGACTACGACGATCAACGCGATCGTCGGCCTGGCCCGCAAGACTTCCGGCAGCATTCGCATCTTCGGTCACGACAACGAGCACGACTGGCGGCGGGCGCGCCGGCTCGTGGGCCTCTCGCCGCAGGAGTATAACTTCGACCGCTACCTCTCGCTGCGCGACGTGCTCATCTTCGCCGCGGGATACTACGGACTGCGCGGGAAGGAGGTCGCGGAACGCGCGGACATGCTGCTCGAGCGGTTCGGACTCACATCGCACGCGCACCTCGAGTATACGAAGATCTCGGGCGGCCAGAAGCGGCGTCTGTCGCTGGCGCGCGCGCTCATTCATCAGCCGAAGCTGCTCATTCTCGACGAGCCTACCGCCGGCGTCGACGTCGAGCTGCGTCTGGAACTGTGGCGATGGCTGCGCACGCTCAATGAAGACGGCCTCACGATCTTCCTCACGACGCATTACCTGGAGGAGGCGGAAGAGCTCTGCCGGCGCATCGCGATCGTGCGGCACGGCCGCATCGTGACGGAGAAGCCGACGCAAGAGCTCGTGGCCGAGGGGGAGTCGCTGCAGGACGTCTTCTTGGAGCTGACGCGCAATTAACACCGTTGGATTGTGGACGCTCGTCAAACGCGAGATCATTCGCAGCCTCAAGATCATCAACCAGGTGATCTGGCCGCCGATCATCACCACGCTGCTCTACGTCTTCGTCTTCGGGCTGGCGATCGGCAGCCGCATCCCGAGCGTGCAGGGTGTCACATACGCGCAGTTTCTCATCCCGGGCTTGATCATGCTGCAAGTCATCGACGCGTCGTACGGCGAGTGCTCGAGCTCGCTCTTTCAGGGCCGCTTCATGAACTCGATCCAGGAGCTGCTGATCGCTCCGATGTCCGCGGGCGAGCTCGTCGCCGGCTACGTGCTGGGCAGTCTGGCCCGCGCGTTGCTCATCGCGGGCCTCATCACCGGGCTCGGTCTCGTCCTGGTGCATACCGCGCCGCACGATTGGCCGTTGTACCTGTGCGTCATCGCGCTCGTCTCGGTGCTGTTCTCGGCACTCGGCCTGATCTTCGGCTTGATCGCCGACAAGTTCGACCACATCGCGATTCTCACGACGTTCGTCATCACGCCGCTCACCTTCGTCGGAGGCGTGTTCACGGACGCGAAGATGCTGCCGCCGCCGCTGCGGACGTTCGAATTGTTCAATCCGATCTTCTATACGATCGACGCGTTTCGCCGCAGCTACACGGGGCAGAGCTTCCTCGCGCCGGAGTTTTCCGTTACGATGATCGTCGTGCTCGCCGCGGTTGCGGTGGGCATCGTGTTGCGCATGACGGCGATCGGGTATAAGCTGCGTACGTGATGCAAATCCTCTACGCCGCCGCAGTGTTGCTCGCAATGGCCCAGCCGGCCACGCGGCTTTCCATCCAGCCCTGGACCGGCGCGGACTTGCAGACGACGAGCACCAATGCGGCGAAGTATCGGCTCGAAGTCACCGGGCGGCCCAACGCGACGATCCGGTTGGAGGCGTCCAACGTCGCGGCGGGATGGCTCGCGGCGTTCTGCACGCCGAAGATTTGTTCGCCGCAGCGCTATGACGCGTTGCTCCCGCGTTCCGGGCAGATCGTGCTCCAGTTCGAGCTGATCCGTGAGTCCGACGCCGCGCCGAAACAGAGCGGCGCGACGATCAGCGGGGGCGACGGCGCCTCGATCGCGGTTCCCGCCGCGTACCGCTAATCACCGCGACCGTTCGCGAAAACCTCATCCTTACAAGGGTCTCCGGGTCGCTCTGTCACAAATGAGCGGGGCTTTTGCGGAGGTGATTCATGCCGAGGTTCATGGTCGAGCGCACGTTCCCCGACGGGTTGCACATCCCACCGACCGAGGACGGCAGCCAGGCCTGCCTGACGGTCGTCGGACGCAACGCCGAAAACGGCGTCACGTGGGTGCATTCTTACGTTTCGGCCGACAAGAAGAAGACATTCTGCATCTACGACGGCCCGAACGAGGCCGCGATCCGCGAGGCCGCCACGCGCAACGGATTTCCGATCGACGCCGTGACGGCCGTCTCCGTCCTCGATCCGTACTTCTATCGCGATTAGAGAACCTAGCCTACGGAAAGAAGGGGTTGTGCCGCTTTTCGAGCTCGATCGTCGTCGGCGGGCCGTGACCCGGCATGACGATCGTGTCGTCGGGCAGCGTGAAGAGCTTACTCCGCACGCTGTTGAGGATGTCGCCGTAGGTGCTGACGTCGCCGAACGCGCCCCCGACGCTGGCCGCGAACAGCGTATCTCCTGAAAATAGAGCATTTTGAAATAGGTACGACGAGGAGCCGTCCGTGTGTCCCGGAGTGTGCAGCATGCGGATCGTCGAGCCCTCGCCGAACGGAAGGGTCTCGCCGTCGCGCAGCAGTGTCGCCTTGCTCGCGAGCGGGCCGATGGCGTGCACGTCGAGCGCGTGCATCACGATCTTCGCCGCGGGAAAGGCGGTGGCCATGTCGGCCGTCGCATCGCAGTGATCGGGATGCTTGTGCGTGACGAGGATGTACTGCAGATGGTAGTCGCCGTCGCGCAACAGGCGGAGCAGGTTCTGCGGAATGCCGGCGGGATCGACGAGCGCGGCCGTGCGGCCGCCATCGAGGAAGAAGACGTAGCCGTTGCTCGGGTGCGGCTCCTGGGAGTGACGGCGAACGTCGGGAAGCTCGATCGGCGGGGGCGCCCAGCGCTGGGCCGCGCTGTCCGCGAGCTTTCCCGCGTCCAGGCGCAGGACGGTCGCGACCTCGCGCGCTTGCGCGTCGTTCGCGGCGCCCTTCTCCTTGAGCCATTCGGCGATCGTCGGCGCGGAAATGCCGGTCGCATCGGCGAGCTGCTTTTCGCTGACGCCTACGCCGCGCATGGCCTTGCGCAATACGTCGGCAAACGTGTCCTCCAAGGGCATTGACTGTATCGCCATGCGCCACGCTTCGACGAGCCGCGACGAACTGTCTGCAACCGGGATGCGCGACGCCGAGTCGAAGAGAACCGGATGGAACGCGTGATCGTCATCGGGTCGGGACCGGCCGGGCTGACCGCCGCCGTCTACGCGGCGCGAGCGAACTTGAAGCCGCTGGTTCTCGCCGGCGGCCTCTACGGCGGCCAGCTCATGCTCACAACGGAGGTCGAAAACTACCCGGGCTTCGCCGAGGGCATCATGGGCCCCGATCTGATGATCCGCTTCCGCGAACAGGCCGAGCGTTTCGGGGCGCGCATCGAGAACGTCGACGTGGAGTCGGTCGACTTCGCGAACCGGCCGCTCTCCGTGCGCACCGCGGATGCGCGCTACGAGGCCGAAACCGTGATCGTCGCCACCGGCGCGAGCGCGCGCTGGCTGGAGATCCCCGGAGAAGAGAGGCTACGCGGGCGCGGCGTTTCGAGCTGCGCGACGTGCGACGGCGCCTTCTTCCGCGACAAGCGCATTTTCGTCGCGGGCGGCGGCGACTCCGCGGCGGAGGAAGCGCTGTTTCTCACGCGCTTCGGCAGGACGGTCACGATCGTCCATCGCCGCGATCGACTGCGCGCGAGCAAGATCATGGCTGCGCGCGTGCTATCGCACGAGAAGATCAGCGTTCTCTGGAACAGCACGATCGACGAGGTCCTCGGCCACACGCACGTCACCGGGCTGCGCATCAAGAACGTCCTCGACGGCACGGTCGACGACGTCGAGGCGGACGCGCTCTTCGTCGCGATCGGTCACACGCCGAGCACCGCCGTCTTCGCGGGCCAGCTCGACCTCGACGAACGCGGCTACGTCGCATCGGCGGACGGTACCACGACGAACGTCGAGGGCGTCTTCGTGGCCGGCGACGTGAACGATTTCCGCTACCGCCAGGCGATAACGGCTGCGGGCGCAGGGTGCCGCGCCGCGATGGATGCGGAAAAATACCTCGAGGCGCTCGAGTTCAAAGTAGATTCGCTAGCGCCCCTTTGAGCTCGGGAAACCGAAAGCGATAGCCGAGCAGCTCGGTTCTGCGCGGCAGCACGCGCTGTCCCTTGAGCAAGATGTCGGCGCCCTCGCCGAGCAGCGCGCGCAGCGCGAGAGTCGGAACGGGCAACTTCGCCGGCCGATGCAGCGCGGCGCCTAAGTCCTCGGTGAACTCCGAGTTCGTGACGGGATTCGGCGCGCATGCGTTGACCGCGCCCTGGACGCCGTCGAGCGACATGAGGTAGATGCCGGCGAGATCATCGATGTGCACCCACGAGAGCCATTGTTGCCCGCTTCCGACGCGACCGCCGGCGCCCGCGCGGAACGGCGGAAGGATCTTGCTCAGCGCACCGCCGTCGTTCCCTAGCGCGAGGCCCGTTCGCACGATCGCGACGCGCATGCCGAGCTCGCCTGCGCGGCCCGCCTCGCGTTCCCACGCGACGCACACGCGAGCCAAGAAGTCGTCTCCCGGCGGGCTCTCCTCGTCGAACGTCGCCGTCTCGCTCGTGCCGTAATAGCCGATCGCCGATGCGCTCACGTAGACGAGCGGACGGCGCGAGTTTTGCTCGGCCAGCTCGAGAAAGCGTCGTGGGGCGTCTACGCGGCTTTCTTGCATGCGCCGCTTGAGCGCCGCGTTCCACCGCTGCGCAAGCGGCTCGCCCGCGAGGTTGACGACGGCGTCGCACGCGGCGGCGGCGCGCGCGGCGGCGGCCGGATCGCGCAGCGACGCGATCGTCACCGCGTCGCCGCGCTCGCGCAGCGCCGCCGCGAGGTGCTTGCCGACGAAGCCGGAGCCGCCCAACAGTAATACGTTCACGCCATCGAGTCTTTCAGATGCCGCCCACGAAGCGGCCGGGATTCAGCGTTCGGTTGGGATCGAAGCGCAGCTTGAGCGCGCGCATCCGCTCGATCGCGGCCGGCGCCTCGCCCCAGACGCGCAGGTACGGGCGGTGCGAATGTTTGCCGGCGACGACTTGCGCGCGCGGTTCCGCGTCGTGCAGCGCGTCGTCGAAGTTTTCGATCTTCGCGCCCAGCGTGCGTGCATCGAGACCGCTGACGCGCAACACGACGTCGCCGTTCATCACGTCGACGATGCTCTCTCCGCGGAGGCCAAAGCGCCCCGCGAGCTCGTGCAGGGAGAGGGCGCATCGCTCGGATCGCTCGGCGGAGGGGAAGAGCCGATACGTGATCGAGCGTTCGCCGAGGCAGGCGGCATACGCGTCCACCACGCGCTCGAACGCCTCGCGTGCGCCCGCGTCGACGACGCGCGTCTCGGGGACGCCGGCTCGACCGAGCGCCGAACGCAGGTCGCGAGTCGCCCGCTCGAGCAGCGCGTCGCTGCCCTCGACCGAGACGACGATGCGGCCCTCCGGCCCATCCTCACCGTCGATCGCGTTCGCAAAGCCCACGACCCAGAACGCGGCAGCCGGCCGTAGCGCCATCGTTGCGAGCTGGGCGCAGGCGCGCTCGCGCGTGCGCTCCGGAAGCGGCGCGAGGAAGAGGCGCGCGTGCCGCGGCAACGGGGCCGTCTTGAAATTCGCCTGCACGAGCACACCGAGCGTGCCGAACGATCCGACATAGAGCCGGCTCATGTCGTAGCCGGCGACGTTCTTCACCACCATGCCGCCCGCGCGTGCGATGGTCCCGTCGGCCAAGACGATCGTCGAGCCGATGACGTAATCGCGCACGCGGCCGTAGAGATGGCGGCGTGGCCCGAGCCAGCCCGCCGCCAGCGTGCCGCCGATCGTCGCGTAGTGCGGCTGCGGCGCGTCGAACGGCACGAACTGTCCCTGCGCCGCGAGCAGCGTCACGACGTCGCGAAGCGGCGTCCCCGCGCGCACGGCGATCGTCAGATCCGCGCGTTCGTTCGCGACGACTCCGGCCAGCTGCGTCGTCTCGAGCGTGACGTCGGCCCGTTCCGGCGGAAAGCCCATGCCGTCGAGCGTGTTTCCGCCGACGATCCAGACCTTTTGCCCGGCGGCGTCGCAGCGCGCGACGAGCTCGCCGACCGCCCCGGCGCTTTCCGGCCTGACGCGATCTTGCGTCACGGTCACGGCGGCGCGACCTCAGGACAGCGGGCTCCATTCGGAAAGATCTTCTCCGGATTGAGCGCGCGCGTCGGATCGAACACGTCGCGCACGCGCGCCATCGTTGCGAGGTCCGCCGTCGAGTACACCCGCGTCATCGCATCGCGCTTCTCCCAGCCGATGCCGTGTTCTCCGCTGATCGTGCCGCCCAAATCGATCGCGGACTGCAAGATCGCGTTCCCCGTCTCCACGACGGCCGCGACCTGCCTCCGATCGCGTTTGTCGTACATCAACAGCGGATGGAGATTTCCGTCGCCCGCATGGAAGACGTTGCCGACCGTGACTCCGTTTGCGGAGGCCGCCGTCTCGACGGCGCGCAACGCCTGCGGCAGCCGGCTGCGCGGAACGCACACGTCCTGCGTGTAGTAGTTGGGCGCGATGCGTCCCGTCGCCCCGGCCGCACCCTTACGCCCCGCCCACAGCGCGGCGCGTTCCGCGGCGGATCGCGCGCTGCGCCACGAGCGCGCGCCGTGCCGCACGACGATGTCGTGGATCGCCGCTTCGACCGCCGCGACGTCTTCCTCCAGACCCGCGTGTTCCACGAGCAGCACCGCGCCCGCGTCCGTCGGATATCCGGCAGCGAACGCGGCCTCCACCGCCTGGGTGATCACGGCGTCCATCATCTCGAGCGCCGTCGGGACGATTCCCGCACCGACGATCGAGGAGACCGCCTCCGAAGCCGAATCGATGTCCGCAAACGCGGCGACCCAGACCCGTACCGCCTCGGGAAAGGCGAGCAGATGCAGCCAGGCCGACGTCACGATCCCGAGCGTGCCCTCGCTCCCGACGAGCGCGGCGGTGAGGTCGTAACCGGCATCGTCGACGCTCGTCGTAAACACTTCGCCGCAGTCGTCCACGACCTCGAGCGCGAGCACGTGATTCACCGTCGTGCCGTAGGAGAGACAGTGCGGGCCGCCGGCGTTCGTGGCGATGTTGCCGCCGATCGTCGAGATCTGTTGCGACGACGGGTCGGGGGCGTAGAAGAGGCCGGTTTGCGCCACGTGGCGCGAAAGATCGAGGTTGATGACTCCCGACTGCGCGCGAGCGCGGCGATTGGGCTCGTCGAGCTCCAGAATCCGGTTCATTCGTGCGAAGGAGAGGATGATTCCGCCGGCGGTCGGCACGGCGCCGCCGCACAGCCCGGTCCCGGCGCCGCGCGCGACGATCGGCTCGCCGAACTCCCGGGCGATCTTCACCACGGCGCTTACGTCGCGGGTCGAGGCGGGCAGCACCACCGCGGACGGCATGCCCCCCTCGGTGTAGGCATCGAACGCGTAGACGGCCAGGTCTTCGGGGGCCGACTTCACCGCCTCGATTCCCAGGGCGTCGATCAAGCGCTCCCGCAGCATTAGACCACCAGACTTCGCTCAGCAACGGTGGCGCGTCCTTGACAACCACCGCGAGGTGTGCTTGCATAGTCGGACATCATGTGGGTTTTGGGCTCGTACGGATACGCGTTCTACTATCGCCGCCTTCGAGGTCGGTGAGGGAAAGCGTTTTGCACGATACTGGCAAGAGACAGCAAGCGATAACGCAGACCCCCGCCGACTCGGCGGGGGTTCGTGTTTTCCGCGGGATCCGTGGCGCCATCACGGCTGACGCCGACAGCACGGCTGCGATCGCGCGCGCGACGAAGCGGCTTCTGAGCGAGATGACGCGGCGCAACGAGATCGATCTCGACGACATCGCCTCCGTCCTGTTTAGCCTTACGCCGGATCTCACGCGCGTGCTTTCCTGCGCTCGCCGCGCGCGAGATGGGATGGGTGTACGTTCCGATGCTGCACTTCGCGGAGGTGGACGTGCCCGGGGCGCTCGGCCGCTGCATCCGCGTGCTGATGCACGTCAACACCGCGCGCGCCGCGCGCGAGATCGAGCACGTCTATCTCGACGGCGCCGCGGCGCTGCGGCCCGATCTGGTCCGCGCGTCGTGATCGACAGGGTGCTCGGCATCTTCGGCGTCGGACTGATCGGCGGCTCACTCGGCCTGCGCGCGCGAGCCGGCGGCGTCTACGTGATCGGCTGCGACGCCGATCCCGCGGCGCTCGATGCGGCTTCCGCGGCGGGTGCGATCGATGCCGCCGCGACGCCCGAGACGCTCGCGAACCGATCGAACACGCTGGTCATCGCGACGCATCTCGAGCCGACCCTGCGCGAGCTCGAGCGTCTCGCCGGCCGGCCGGGGCCGTCGCCGGGGCTCGTGCTGGACGTCGCGTCCGTCAAGGTTCCGGTCGTCGTCGCGGGGGCGCGCGTCGCGAACTTCGTCGCCACGCATCCAATGGCGGGCAGCGAGCGCAGCGGCGCGGGCGCAGCCCGTGCGAATCTCTTCGACGGCTGTCCCTGGGCCTACGTGCCGACCGGCGACGCCGACTTGGATGCGCGTGCCCGCGAGTTCATCCGTTGGTTTGGCGGGGTTCCGGTCGCGACGATGGCGGATGCGCACGACCGCGTCGTCGCGCTGACGTCGCACGTTCCACAGATCGTCGCATCGTGCTACGCAAATTTGCTGGGGAAGGGCGAGTCGGAGGCGCAGCAGCTTCGCGGACCGGTGGCGCGCGAGCTGCTGCGCATCTCCGGCATGAACGCTCCGATGTGGCGCGACATCCTGCGCGCCAACGGGAGCAACATCGAGCCGGAACTGCGCCGGCTCGCAAACGCACTCAACTCGGCCGCAGATTCGCTGGAAATTAGTACAGGAAGTAACGCTCGCGCAGCGCTTTGAACGCTGCGACGCGGGCCGCCCACCGATCGAGAATCGCATCGGCCCCCTCGCCGGCGAGGAACGCTTGGCGAAACGAGTCCGTGCCCCAGTCACGATCGAGGCCGGCAACGCTCTTGATCCGGATGACTTTGGGAAATAGGTCGCGCACGGCGACGAGGATTTCGACGGCCGTTCGCACTGCGAGCACGCGCCGTGGGTCGAGCAGCTGGAGCTCGACGCCCGTCAGCTCGCGGCCCGCCCAAAACCCCGAGTCCGGCGACCACGCCGTCGGCCGGAACACGACGCCCGGCAGCGCGCGCGCGTTCAACCGCTCCGCGAGCTGCTCGCCGTCGATGCCGACCATGCCGGCGAGGAGGAACGGGTTGGTGAAACCGCTGCCGTTGTTGATGCCGACCGTGTCCACCAGGCCCATGCCGGGATAGACGATCGTCGTCTGCCAGCGCGGGATGTTCGGCGACGTCTGAACCCACTGCAGGCCCGTGTCGGGCCAGATCATCCGGCGCTGCCATCCGTTCATGCGCACGACGCGCAGCTTCGCACCAATCCCGAAGTGTTCGTTGAAGAGGGTGGCGAGCTCGCCGACCGTCATCCCATGGCGCATCGCGATGGGGTAGAGTCCGATGAACGACTCGTAGGCCGGCTCGAGCACGGGTCCCTCGACGACGCTTCCGCCGGCCGGATTCGGCCGGTCCAGCACCCAGAACTCCTTACCGTATTGCGCCGCGCTCTGCATCGCGTACGCCATCGTCGAGATGTAGGTGTATGCGCGCGAGCCCACGTCTTGGATGTCGAAGAGCAAGACGTCAACGCCCTCGAGCATCGCGGCGCTGGGATGCCGCGCCGCGCCGTAGAGGCTGTAGACCGGCAGTCCGGTGCGCGCGTCGACGTACGACGCGATCGTCGCGCCGGCGGCCTGATCGCCGCGAAAGCCGTGCTCCGGCGCGTAGATCGCCTTGATGCGGATTCCGCCGTGCTGCAGGACCGCATCTACGACCGACTCGAGCGCCGAGGTGACGCCGCTCTGGTTCGCGATCACGCCGACGGTGCGGCCGCGAAGATCGCGCCACGTGGCGCGCAAGAAGACGTCGTCGCCGAGCTCGATCCGCGCAGACTGTAGCAGCTGGCCTGAGGCCGCGGCGGTCGTTGCAACGCCGAGTGCGGCACCGCCGGCGATGAAACTTCCTCGCCGCACTATGGCTTCGGTTAGAACCGCGCGCCGAACGGCGCGGGCGGATAGATCCGGCGGAGGGCGAGGCACGCTGCGAAAAGAGACTTTAAGCGAAGCATGGCTCCGCGTCTCTTTTCAAAATGCGAGCGGAGTGCGCGCGGGCGAAGAGCGCGCGCACGGCGTCGCGCCCGGACTCGCCCAGATCGTCGGTGAATTCGTTGACGTATAGCTCGATGTGGGCGCGCGTGACGTCGTCGTTCATCTCTACGGCGTGCTCCCGAACGTACGGCATCACCGCGGCTTCGTTCGCTCGGGCGAACGCGAGGCTCCTCCGGATCGCAGCATCGAGCTCCCGCGCCTGCTCGGCGTCGACGTCGTCACGCACGACGATGGCGCCGAGCGGAATCGGCAACAGCGTCATATTCTCCCACCATTCGCCGAGATCGGCGATCGCGATGAGCCCCGAGTCGCGATAGGTGAAGCGCGACTCGTGGATGATCAGCCCGGCGTCGACTTCGCCGGCCGCGACCGCTCCGACGATCGAATCGAAGCGCATCTGTACCGTCTTTGGCCGGGTGCCCAGCGCGAGCTGGAGCAGCATGAACGCGGTGGTGCGCTCGCCGGGGATCGCGATCCGGCGCCGCGCGAAGTCGGCGAAGAGCGGCGGCGATGTCTCGGGGCGCGCCACGAGCAGCGGTCCGCAGCCACGGCCCACGGCGCCGCCCGAAGGAAGAATGCGGTAGCGATCCATCAGGTAGGGGATCGCGCCGTAACTCACCTTAGTGAGCTCGAACTGCGAGCGCGCCGCCGCGTCGTTGAGCTCCTCGATGTCGGCCAGGTGGACGCGGACCTCGGGCGCGTCCTCCAGCAGTCCGTTCGTCAGCGCCGCGAAGATGTACGTGTCGTTGGGGCACGGCGAATACGCGAGTGTGAGCGCCATTACACGATCTCGAACAACGCGCGTGCGACGCGCCCCAAGCCGCCCATTCCCGCCTCGAAGTCCCAGCCACCGGACTCGCGCTCGCCGCAGCGGTTCGAGACGCCGCGTACCTCGATGGCCGGAACTCCCATGCGCTCCGCGGCGCGCAGCGCCGCGAACCCTTCCATCGATTCCACCTGCGCGCGGAGTTCGGTCGCAAGACGCCGCGCCGTCGGCTCCGACGACGTTACGCGCGCGACGGTGATGCCGCGTACCACCGGAAAGCCCGCGGCGCGCAGGCGCGCGACGAGCTCGGGATTCGAATGGGCTCGCTCGACGGTGCGCTCGCCGCGTGGAAGGTTCAGCGGCGTGCCGCTCTCGAGCACAATTTCCATCGAGTCATCTTCGACGACGACGCCGTCGCCAATGCCCGCGGCACCGTCGAATGCGCCGGCCAGGCCGGCGTTGACGACGAGCCGGTACGGCCGCCGGCAGAGCTCGGCGGTCAGTGCGCACGAGGCCTCGACGGGCCCGACGCCGGTAACGAGCGTTGCGACGCCGTCGCGCGCCTCCCAGAAGCGGAGCTCGGCCGCGACGGCGCAGGCGAGCAGGATCACGGCGCGCCGATGAACTTGTGAGTCTGCAGCGAGAGGCGGAACCGGCGCGGATGCGCCTTCGCGTAGTCGAGGGCCAGGGCGACGTTGGCCGGCTTGTTCCCCTCGGGCTGCAGCAGTATCGTCGGCTTGTCTTCAAAAAGCGCGAGCTGTTCTTCGGGTACCCGGGCGTCTACTATGAGCTTCGCCTCGTTAGCGCGCCCCGCCATGCGCTGGTCGACGCGCTCCTTCGGCGACACGCAGAGCCACACGTCGTCCGGCAGGTCGGCGAAGATCGTGCCGTTCGACTCGACGTGCACGCGCCGTCCGTCCGCGCGCAGCGCCTCGATCAGCGCTGACGTCTCGGCCTGGGCGAGCGGCTCGCCGCCCGTCAGCACGACCATTGGACATTCCCGGCCGATCTCGCGGACCGTTCCGACGATATCTTCAACGGCGGCGAAAAACTTCGTCGAGTAATCCGTGTCGCAGAAATTGCAGGCCAGGTTGCAGCCGGCGAGCCGCACGAACACCGCCGGCGTCCCGGTCCACGTCCCCTCGCCTTGAATGCTGTAGAAGATTTCCGAGAGTTGAAGCATCCTTCCCTTCGACTCCACTTCGACAGGCTCAGTGTCGCTCAGGACAGGCTCCTCACGATACGGAAGGCCGGTGAAGATCGGAGCGGCGGAGGACCGCGCAGGCCGTCTGCGTCTCCCAGAGCACGAGCTCGTCCAGGTTGCGCACATCGCGTTCGAGGCGCTTCCAGATCCACAGCACGATGTTTTCGACCGTCGGGTTCTCGATGGCATCGTTCAAGTTATGATGATCGAGGGCTTCGAGGATGCGCTCTCCGACGATGCGCTCGATCTTGTCGAAATCCTCGATCATTCCGCGCGCGGGGCCGCGCGAGCGTAGCGGCCCGCGCACCGCGACCTCGAGACGATACGAGTGGCCGTGCATTCGCGCGCACTTCCCGGGATGGAACGGAAGCACGTGAGCCGCCTCAAAGCGAAAATGCTTGCGGATCTGCGAGTTACAATTCCCCTTGAGGCTGCATGGCTTCGAGACGGCGCTTGAGCTCCGCCAAGAAGCCGCTCGCGACGTAGCCGTCCACCACGCGATGATCGAGCGAAAGGCACGCGTTCATCATCCGGCGGATGGCGATCGTGTCGTCGTCGCGCACCACGAGCTTCTTGATCACCGCCTCCATCGTCACGATGCCGGCCTGTCCGGCATTGATGATGGGCGCAGATGCCCACGACCCGTTGGCACCGTTGTTGTTGACGGTGAAGGTTCCGCCGGCGAGATCGTCCACGCCGAGCTTGCCCTTGCGCGCCTTGTCGATCAGCTCGCCGGCCGCGATCGCGATGCCCTTGATCGAGAGCTGGTCGGCGTTCTTGATGACGGGGACGACGAGATTCGTCGGCAGACCGATGGCGACGCCGATGTTCACGGACTCGTTGACGTAGATCGCCGGCGCCGCGCCTTCCGTCGCGGGAACGAATTTCGCGTTCATCAGCGGGAATGCGTTGAGTGACTCCACGACCGCGCGGATGAAGAATGGCAACAGCGTGAGCTTATGCCCGGTCTCGCGCTCGAAGCGGGCCTTCTCGCGGACCCGCCAGTCCCAGACGTCGGTGACGTCGATCTCGACCATTGACCAGGCGTGCGGCGCGGTGTGTTTACTCTCGACCATGCGTTCCGCGATGATGCGGCGCGCCTGCGTAAGCGGAATCAGCGTTCCTGGAGCCGGTTGCGCGTAGGTCGAGGTGCGGCCGGGGCTCGGTACCGGCGGCGCGGCGGAGGGCGGCGCGAGCGGCGCCTGCGCCGCGGAAACGACGCTGCGCGCCGCGGCGAGCACGTCGTCGGCGGTGACGCGTCCGTTTGTGCCGCTGCCCCGCAGCGTGCGAATATCGACGCGATGCTCGCGCGCCAGGCGGCGGACTGCAGGAGACGCCGCGGCGTTGGCCGCGGCAGCCGCCGCGGCGCCGTTTCCGGACGGCGCGGCGCTCGCAGGCGTGGGAGCCGGAGCTTCCGCGCGCGCGGGAGCCGGTGCGGTTTCCGTCGCGGCGGGCGCGGCGCCGAGTTCCTCGATAACGGCGATCGGCGTGCCGGTCGCGACCGTCTCTCCCTCCTTGACGAGGAGTTCGCGGATCGTTCCGGTGACCGGCGACGGAACGCCGGCGTTGACCTTGTCGGTGGAGACCTCCACGAAGTCTTCGTACTTGTCGACCGTGTCGCCGATCTTTTTAAGCCACTGTGCGACGGTGCCTTCGGTCACCGTCTCGCCGAGCTGCGGCATAGTGATAGTAGTGGCCATCAGAATTTCACCAACTCTCGCATCGCGTCGGCCATCTCGGCCGGAGAGGACATGAACGCTTCTTCGAGCGGCAGCGCGTAACCCATCGCGGGAACGTCCGGTCCGCACAGCCTTCGGATCGGCGCATCCAGATTGAACAGCGCCTCCTCGGCAACCATCGCGCTGATCTCCGCGCCGATGCCGCCGAACTTGTTGTCTTCGTGTACGATCAGCAGTTTTCGCGTCTTCTCGACGCTTCGCAAGATCGTCGTCTTGTCCATAGGCCGGATCGAGCGCAGATCGACGACCTCGATGGAGAGACCGTCATCCTCGAGCCGGCGGGCCGCCTCCAACGCCCAGTGGACGTAGAGCCCATACGAGACGACGGTCAGCTGCGTGCCCTCTTTGAGCACGTTGGCCTTGCCGAGCGGGATCGTGTAATGGCCGTTCGGCACGTCGCCCTTGATGAGGCGATAGGTCTTCTTGTGCTCGAGAAACAGAACGGGGTCCGGATCGTCGATCGCGGCGTTGAGCAGCCCCTTGACGTCCGCCGGGAACGCGGGCGCGACGATCTTGAGCCCGGGAACGTGATAGAAGAGCGCCTCGACCGAAACGGAATGCGAGAGCGCGCCTCGGACGCCGCCGCCGTACGGCGTTCGGATCACGAGCGGGCACGTGTACTCGCCGTTGGAGCGGTAGCGTACCTTCGCCGCCTCGCCGACGATCTGGTTGTACGACGGATAGATGAAATCGGCGAACTGGATCTCGGCGATCGGCCGCAGTCCTTCCATCGCCATGCCGACGGCGATGCCGACGATGGAAGCCTCGGCGATCGGCGTGTCGATGACGCGCTCGGGCCCGAACTCACTGATGAAGTCCTTGGTGATCAGGAAGACGTTGCCGCGGGCGCCGACGTCCTCACCGAGAATGAGCGTGCGATCGTCGCTCTTCATCGCCTCATAGAGAGTAGCGCGGACCGCCTCGACGTTGTTCATCACGGTCGAGCTGGTGCTGCTCACGACTGCCACGGTTGCCAAGCTCCTTCAAAGACGTGCGTGTAGAGATCGGCGGCCTCCGGATAGGGCAGCGCCTCAGCCGCGTCGGTGGCCTCGTTCGTTTCGCGCAAGACGTCTTTGCGCATCGCTGCGACGTCGTCTGCACGCATGATCCCGTGCTCGACGAGCAACGCCTCGAACGCAGGCACCGGATCCTGTTTGCGGCGCTCCAGCACGACCTCGCGCGTGCGGTATGTCATGTCGTTGTCGTCGGTGGAATGGGCCAGATACCGGTAACACGTGCCTTCGACGAGCGTCGGCCCGCCCCCGCGCCGCGCGCGATCCATCGCCTCCTTCACGGCGGCGTACGTCGCGATGGGGTCGAAACCGTTGAAGCGCGCGCCCGGCATGCCGTAACCCGCGGCACGAAGGTAGATCTCGGGCTGCGCCATTTGTTTGTCGAGCGGCGTCGAGATCGCCCACTCGTTATTCTCGACCAGCATCACGAACGGCAGCTTGTGAACGGCCGCGAAATTCATCGACTCGTGCCATTCGCCCTCGCTTGTCGTCCCGTCGCCGCAGGTCGCCAAGACGGCGCGCCCCGTTTCGCCGCGATACTTGATCGCATACGCGGCGCCCACGGCATGCGGCAGATGCGCGGCTAAGATCGATGAGAACGACATCAGTCCGGCGCGCTTGGACGAATAGTGATTCGGGAATTGCCGGCCGCCGTTGTGATCCTCGGCGCGCGCGAAGATCGAGAGCATGATCTCGTAGGGAGAGAGCCCGATGCCGAGGCATAGCCCGAGGTCGCGATAGTACGGCGCCAAAATATCCGCGCCGCGGTTGAACGCCATGCCCGCGCCCGCTTGGAGCGCCTCGTGACCCTCGCTGCCCAATGCGAATGGAACCTTGCCCTGCCGGTTGAGCTGAAAACCACGATTGTCGAGCTGGCGCTGCAACAGCATGTTGCGAAAAATTCCGCGCAGCTGTTCGTCGCTCAAGCCGTGCCGTTCGAGCGTGCCGCTCGCGATGTCGGTGCTAGCCATGGTTCTCCACGTTCTGCTTCCTCATTCGCGCCACGGCTGCCAGCTTTCGGCGTAGACCCTTTCGTAGAGGGTCGCCGCCGCCGGGTACGCCATCGCCTCGGCGCGGTCGGTCGCGTCGTTGACTTCTTCGAGCACGGAACGCTTCAATGCTTCCGCAGACTCTTCCGTTAGGATCGAGCAGCCGATCAAGAGCCGCTCGAAACCCGGGACCGGGTCGTCCTTCCGGCGTGCCTCGACCTCTGCGCGCGAACGATAGGTGCGGTCGTCGTCGTCGGTCGTGTGGGAGAGGAAGCGATAGCACTTGGCTTCGACGAGCGTCGGGCCGCCGCCCGACCGCGCCCGGTCGAAGGCTTCCTTTACTACTGCATAGCACGCGACGGGATCCATCCCGTTGACCACGGCTCCGGGCAGGCCGTATCCGGCCGCGCGCTCGTAGACGTTGGGCTGTCCCATTTGCAGCGAGAGCGGCGTCGAGATCGCCCACTCGTTGTTTTCGCAGAGAAAGACGATCGGCAGCCGGTGTACCGCGGCGAAGTTGACCGACTCGTGCCACTCGCCTTCGCTCGTCGCGCCGTCGCCGAAGGTCGTGAGCACCGCGCGGCCGCGCTCGCCGCGATACTGTAGCGCGTATGCGGCGCCGACGGCGTGCGGCAGCTGTGCGGCGATCACCGAACTGATCGTGTGCAGTCCGAGTGAGCGGCTCGCGTAGTGGTGGGGGAACTGGCGCCCCGCCGAGTGGTCGGCCGCTCGCGCGAAGAGCGACAGCAGCACCTCGTAGGGCGTCACTCCGATTCCCAGCTCCAACCCCAAGTCGCGATAGTATGGGACCAAGATGTCCTTGCCGCGGTCGAACGCCATCGCCGCGCCGGCCTGAACGGCCTCGTGCCCCTCGCTCGCGGACGCAAACGGAATCTTGCCCTGCCGGTTGAGCTGAAAGCCGCGGCTTTCGAGCGTGCGCTGCATCAGCATCGTGCGGAACATCGCTACGAGCTGCTCGTCGCTCAATCCATGGCGGTCGAAGACGGGATGCGTCTTCGATTCCGCGGCACGCTCGAGGGCCACACGCGAGTAGTCGCGCGCTTCGGGGCGAAATCCTGCGCCGAAGGTGACGACGAGGGATGCGCCCAAAAGGCGAAGCCATGCTTCGCAGGGCCGCAGCGCGGTGTCCGTCATAGGCACGCTGGAAGTCGGCTGAACTATTTTCCGTGAAGGATCTCGTCCGCTACCGGCGCCACTTTCACGCCCATCCCGAGCTGTCGCTGGAGGAGCACGAGACCGCCGCGTTCATCGAGCGCGAGCTGCGCGCATTCGGCTTCGACGGAATTCGCCGCGGGGTCGGCAAGACCGGAGTGCTCGCGACGTTGCAAGGGCGCGATCCGGGGCCGGTGACGCTGCTGCGCGCCGACATGGACGCGCTGCCGGTCGAAGAGCTCAACGACGTGCCATACCGGTCCTGCAACCACGGAGTGATGCATGCCTGCGGGCACGATGCGCACATGGCGATCCTCCTCAGTGCCGCGCGCACGCTGCTCGAGCGGAAGGACGAGGTCCCCGGCACGCTCGTGTTCTGCTTCCAGCCCGGGGAGGAAGGCCTCGCGGGCAACCAGCTCATGATCGACGACGGCGCGCTCGAGAATCCGCACGTCGATCGCACCTTCGCTCTGCACGTGTATAGCGGGCTCGATGCGGGCAAGGTCGGCATCCGCGACGGCCCCTTCTTTGCGTCGTCGGATCGCTTCGGCATCGAGCTGATCGGCAAGGGAGGCCACGGCGCGATGCCGCATGCGGCGGTCGACCCGGTCGTCGGCGCGGCGCAGCTGGTCACGATGCTGCAGACCATCGCGAGTCGCGAAATCGCGGCGCGGCATCCGGTCGTGGTAACGGTCGGGTCGCTGCACGCCGGCACGACGTTCAACGTCATTCCGGAGCGCGCGTCTCTGCAGGGCACGGTGCGCGCGTTCGACGAGGCAGTGCGCCGGGAGCTGCCGGAGCGCATCGAGCGATTGATTCGGGGCCTGTGCGAGGCAATGCAACTCGAGTATCGCTTCGAATATCATTGGGGTTATCCGCCGACCGTCAACGACGCGGCTGCCAATGCGGCCGTGCGCGACGTCGGCCGGCGCGTCGTCGGCGCCGAGAAGCTCGTGGATCCGCACGAGATCGTCATGTGGTCGGAAGACATGGCCTTCATGCAGCAGCAGCGCCCGGGCACATATTTTCTCGTTGGATCGCGCGGACCGAGCATCGGTAAGGAGCCGCAGCACAGCGCCCGCTTCGATATCGACGAGCGGGCGCTCGACATCGGTTACGCGATGATGCTCGAACTCGCCTTGCGCGCGTCGTGACAAACTCCGAATTCCGGCGTTACGTGATTGTGGGGAACGGGTTCGCCGGAACGACGGCTGCGGAGCAGCTGCGCAAGCACGATCCGGCGTGCGAGATCACGCTCTTCGGCGACGAGCCCTACTCGCTCTATAACCGCATCTCGCTGCCGCCGATGCTGCGGCGCCAGATTCCCGAGGCGAAGGTCATGATCCGCAGCGTCGCCTGGCACGAGGAACACCGGATCGACTTGCGCCTGCGCACGCACGTAAAGCGCGTCATTCCGCAGGAGCGAATCGTCGAAGTGGACGGCAAGTCGTATCCGTACGACGCACTGCTGATCGCGACCGGCGGACGACCCAATCCGATCGGCAAGCCGGGCTCGGAGGACGCGGCGAACCTATATCCTTTTCAGTATCTGGACGATACGCGTGCCATCTCCGAGCAAATCGACCGGAGCCGCGCCGCCGTCGCGATCGGCGGGTCCTTCATTGCGTACGAGCTGGCTGAGGCCTTCGCCTCGCGCGGCATGGAGACGCACTGGCTGATGCGCGGCCCGCGCGGACTGCACCGCATCATCGATGAGGAGGCCGGCGAGCTGCTGCACGAGGCGGCCGCGGCCGACGGCGTCCACATGCACTACGGCGAGGAAGTAGCCGAGTTCGTGCGCTCCAACGGCGTCATTACGAAGGTGAGGACGAGCAACGGCGCCGAGATCGCGGCGGAATGCTACGCCTACGGCTTCGGCCTGGCGATGAACACCGAGATCTGCGACGGTACCGAGATCGAAACGAGCAGAAACGGCATCCTGTGCGACGATCATCTCGAGACCAACGTGAGGAGCGTCTACGCCGCCGGCGACGTGGCGGATTTTTACGATCCCATTCTCGAGATACGCTATCGGATGGGGACCTGGAACAACGCCGGCGCGCACGGCAAGGTCGCCGCGCAGAACATGATGGGCGGCACCGAGAAGTATCACGACGTGCCCGAGTACTCGTCGCTGTTGTTCAAGGGGCAAACCATCACCCAGTTCGGACTGGGGACGGACCTTCGCCAGGATCTGGAGATCCGGCGCAAGATCGATCGCGAGAAGAAGTGGTATCGCGCGCTGTTCTTCTGGGAGGACCGGCTCGTCGGCGGTCTCATGCTCGGTAAGGGCAATCGCGCCGGCAAGCGCAAGTACGTCGAGGCCATCAAGTCCAAGCAGCGCTTCCCCAAGCCGGATTGGGAAGCGATGCTGGAGTGGACGGCGTAGAGAAGTTTCCTCGTGCTGCAGCCTCTGTGCATCCCGAACGTCTACGCGCTGACGCGGCCGCTCGCTGGTGAGCCGTTCGCGGCACACGCGTACCTCTTCGTTGCGGGCACCGGGAACGTGCTGATCGATCCCCTGCCGCTCGACGATACGGAACGGGATGGGATCGCGGGGCTCGGCGGAATCGCGCGCGTCGTCGTGATGACGCCGGAGCGCCGCGGCGCGGCAGAGGACATCGCGGCGTACTACGGCGCCGACGTCGTCGCGGCGCCGGCGCACCGCGAGACTCTCTTTGCGGGCGCGTTTGCGATCCGGCTCGCGCACCAGCGCAGGGCGAGCGAGTTCGCCGTAAACGTCGCCGAAGCGCGGATCGTCGTGGCGGGCGACTCGCTCGCGGGCTCGCCGGCGGGGGCGCTCTCGATGTCTCCGGATGACGAGTACGCGGACGCGCGGAACGCCGCACTCGGACTGCGCGCGATCCTGGGCGAGAATCCCGACGCGCTGCTGCTGTCGTTGGGGCAGCCGATCTTCACCGGCGCGTACGCGGCGCTGTACCGTCTGCTCTACGCCCGGGCGGGCGCGGAGATCCATCGGATCAACGTCGACGAGGTGGACGTCCGCGACGAACGCGACGAGCACGCCGAACAGCCGGGGATCTATCACGTTCGTGACGCGGAGGTGGGGTTCGCGATCGGCGCGCGCAGGCTGGGCTATCGCGTCAGCACGATTCCGCCGGGTCAGCGCTTCTGCCCGCTGCACGCCCACGCGAGGGAGGAGGAGCTGTTCTTCGTCCTCGAGGGCGAGCCGAGCGTGCGCACCTTGGCCGGAACGCTCCGCTGCCGCAAGGGCGACTTCGTCGCGCTGCCGGTCGGCGAGAGCGGGACGCACCAGCTCGTCAACGAGAGCGATACGCCGGCCACCGTCCTGCTCCTCGCGCGCACCGAAGAGGTCGAGGCGTGTTACTATCCGGATTCCGACAAGCTGCTCGTGGACACCGACGCGCCGCTCAAGGATGGCCTCCGCTCGCTGATGGTCGCGGCGAGTCCGCAGCTCGACTATTTCCACGGCGAGGAGCCGCCGTCGCTGCCCTAACGCAGGCGGCGAAGTCGTCGACGTCTTGCGGCGTCGTCGCCCAATGCGTCATCCAGCGCACCTCCGGCAGCGTCTCGTCGAACACGTAGAAGAAGAAATCGTCACGGATGCGGTCGATCGCGGCGCGGTCGAGCGTCGCGAACACCGCGTTACAGCGAACGGGTCGCGTAACGCGCACGCCGGGAAGGTCGCGAACACGTTCGTGCAGGCGAGCCGCCATCGCGTTGGCGTGCGCGGCATAGCGTGCCCACCGGTCGTCCGCGAGGAGCGCCTCGAACTGCGCGGCGATGTAGCGCATCTTCGAGCCGAGCTGCATCGCCTGCTTTCGCACGAACGGCGCGGCCGCGGCGTGCGACCGCGGGTCGAAGAAACAGATCGCCTCGCCCAGCATCAGCCCGTTCTTCGTGCCGCCGAAGGTGAGCACGTCGACGCCCGCGCCGGCGGTCGCCTCGCGCAGCGTGACGCCGAGCGCGACGGCGGCGTTTGCGATGCGCGCCCCGTCGGCATGGACGATTAGGCCGCGTGGGTGCGCGAAATCGCAGAGCTCACGCAGCTCCGCGAGCTCGTACACGCCGCCGAGCTCCGTAGCCTGCGAGATCGACAGCGCGCGCGGTTGCGGGAAGTGGACGTCGTGCCCCGCCTTGAGGTACGGCTCGACGTCGGCGGGACGCAGCTTGCCGTCACTCGTCGCGATCGGAATTACCTTCGAGCCGCTAAAGCGCTCGAATGCGCCGCACTCGTCCGTCTGAAGGTGCGCGCTGGCCGGCGCGAGCACGGACTCCCACGGGCGCAGCAGCGAGGCGAGGGCGGCGACGTTCGCGCCGGTGCCGTTGAAGGTGAGATAGACATCCGTGCCCTCGCCAAAATGTTCCTTGAATCGGTCGATCGCGCGGGCCGTCCATGCGTCGTCGCCGTATCCGACGGCGTCGCCTTCGTTGGCAGCGACGAGCGCCTGCAGGATCTCGGGCGCCACCGGCGCGTTATTGTCGCTGCCGAAACTGCGGCGCGCTGAAGCGTTCATGGTTCTTGAGGATTCTGCCTCGACGCTGTTTAACTAGCAATCCCCTATGCCGGATCGCGATCGGCTCGAAGTAGACGTTCTTTTCGTAGGCGCCGGACCGGCGAGCCTCGCCGGCGCGATTCGCCTCGGACAGCTCGCCCAGGAAGCGGGCCGCGCGCTCGAAGTGATGGTGATCGAGAAGGGCGGAGAGGTCGGCCATCACGGGCTCTCCGGCGCCGTCATGGATCCACGAGCGCTCGACGAGCTGCTGCCCGCCTGGCGCGAGAGCGCGCCCGTAGAGTCGCCGGTGACGAGCGACGAGCTTTGGTTCTTGACGACGCGCGGCAAGATCAAGGCGCCGTTCGTCCCGCCGCCGCTGCGCAATCGCGGCAAATACGTTACGTCGCTGCAGAAGCTGTGCAAGTGGCTGGGCGATCGCGCGGAGGAGGTGGGGGCGCAAGTCTTTGCCGCATTTCCGGGCCAGGAGCTGCTGTGGCACGAAAATCGGGTGATCGGCGTGCGTACGGGCGACAAGGGACTCGACCACAACCGACAGCCGAAAGCCAACTACGAACCGGGAGCCGACATCCTGGCGAAGGTCGTCGTGCTGGGCGAAGGTCCGTGCGGCACGCTTACGAAGCAGGCCGCGGCGCGCCTCGCTCTCGAGGCGGGGCGCGAGCCGCAGGTCTACGCCGCCGGCGTCAAGGAGCTGTGGCAGCTTCCCGACGACCGCTTCAAAGCGGGCGCGGTGATTCACACGCTCGGCTATCCGCTGCCGCCCGAGACGTTCGGCGGCGGGTTCATCTATGGAATGCGCGACAACGTACTCGACCTCGGTTTCGTTACGGGCCTCGATTACCGCAACCCGACGACCGATCCGCACAACGAGTTGCAGCGCATGAAGCTGCATCCGGTCATGCGAAAAATGCTCGATGGCGCGAAGCTGATCCGCTACGGCGCGAAGGCGATTCCCGAAGGCGGTCTCTTCGCGATGCCGCGCGCGTACGCCGACGGGCTCTTGATCGTCGGCGATTCGGCGGGCTTCCTCAACGGCATGCGCCTCAAGGGAATTCACTTGGGGATGAAGTCCGGCATGCTCGCAGCGGAGACGCTTTGGGAGGCGCTTCAGGCCGGATCCAACGATGCGGCGATGCTTTCGTCCTACGAGCGCCGCTTCAAAGATTCGTGGGCGTTCGCAGAACTTCGCACCGCGCGCAACTTCCATCAGGGGTTCGGCAAGGGTCTGCTGTCCGGATTGATCAACGCCGGGCTCTCGACGCTGACCGGAGGCGCCGGCTTCGGCTTCATCGACAAGCTTCCGGGAGAGCCGGGCTACGCCCGCATGGCGAAGGCGGGCTGGCCTCCGAAAGAGACGCCTCGCGCGCCGATCGACAACGTGCTGACGTTCGACAAGCTCACCGACGTCTACAACAGCGGGACGATGCACGAAGAAAATCAGCCGTGTCACCTGATCGTCTCGGACACCGACATCTGCCGCGACCGCTGCACGGTCGAGTACGGAAACCCGTGCCGTTACTTTTGCCCGGCCGCGGTGTACGAGCCGATGTTCGAGCCGGCGGACGGCAAATTCCAGGGCCGGCTGCAAATCAATTTCACGAACTGCGTCCATTGCAAAACCTGCGACATCGCGGACCCCTATCAGATCATCACCTGGGTGCCGCCGCAGGGCGGCGAAGGCCCGGTCTACATCGGCATGTAGCGTGAGCCGCACCGGGGACGTGGTGGTCGTCGGGGCGGGCGTGATCGGCCTCTCGATCGCCTTCGAGCTGGCCGAACGCGGCGCAGCCATGCGCGTCGTCGATCGCGGCGAGGCGGCGGGCGCGGCATCATGGGCCGCCGCAGGCATGCTGGCGCCATACACCGAGCGCGTGCGCGATGGAGAGCTGGTGCGGCTGTGCGCCGCCTCGCTCCACGAGTATCCGGCGTTTGCCGCACGCGTCGCTGAAGCGAGCGGCATCGATCCGCACTTGCGCCTGGACGGGGTGGTGCACGCGGCATTCGATTCTGCGCAGGTCGACGCGCTCCGCGCGCACGCTCACGCGCTCGCCACGAGCGGCGTCGCCTCCGAGGTGCTGGACCGCGGCACCCTGCTCGCGCGCGAACCGTGGCTCGGCGCATCAGCGGTCGGCGGCCTTCAGATCGCGGGTGAAGGCTGCGTCGACAATCGCCGGCTCGGCCGCGCGCTCGTCGCCGCTTGCGAGGCGCGTGGCGTGCGCGTCGAGCGCAGTTCCATCGTTCGCGTCGAATGCGACGAGCGGCGCGTGCTGGGCGTCCACACGCAGTTGGGATTCGCCGCGGCGGCGTTCGTCGTCAACGCGTGCGGCGCTTGGGCCGGCGAACTCGCGGGCGTGCCTCGGCGATGCGTGCCGCCGATCGCCCCGATCAAGGGTCAGATGATCGCGCTGGCCGCGCCGATCAACTTCGTGCGGCGCTCGACGTGGATTCCCGGCGCGTATCTCGTGCCGCGTGAAGACGGACGACTCTTGATCGGAGCGACGGTCGAGTCGGCGGGTTTCGATCAGCGCGTCACCGCAAGCGGCGTCGGCGAGCTGCTGCGCGCGGCGCTCGCGGCAGCCCCGTCGCTCGGCGACTTCGCGATAACCGAAAGCTGGGCCGGGCTGCGGCCCGGGACGCCCGACGGGCTGCCGTTCTTGGGCCGGACTACGACCGACGGTCTGCTACTCGCGACGGGCCACTATCGCAACGGCATCCTGCTGGCTCCGGCAACCGCGCGCTTGATCGCCGATGCGGTCGAGGGTCGGGATGACTCCGCGCTCGAACCGTTTTCGCTCGCACGCCTCGGCACGGAAGATGCTTCCGCGAAACGAATCACTCACGCGTGAAGGCAACGATCAATGGGCGACCGCACGAGCTACCGGGCGAGCTGACCGTCGGGGCGCTCCTCGATCTGCTCGGCTCGCCGCGCACCGGTGTCGCCGTGGCACGCAACGATCGCGTCGTTCGGCGCAGCGAATTCCAAAGCGACGTCGTGCGCGAAGGCGACTGCGTCGAGATCATCCAAGCGGTGGCCGGCGGATGAGCGGCGACGCGCTGCGCCTGGGGCGCTACGAGTTCGCCTCGCGGCTGATCGTCGGTACCGGCAAGTATCCGTCACTCGACGTGATGCAGGCGGCGCACGACGCGAGCGGCGCCGAGATCGTTACGGTAGCGATCCGGCGGATCAACTTGGATAACGCCGACGGCCGAACGTTGCTGGATTACATCGACCGCGACCGCTATACGATTCTGCCGAACACCGCCGGCTGCTATTCGGCCGACGACGCAGTGCTCACGGCCCAGCTCGCGCGCGAGCTGCTCTCTACCGACCTGATCAAATTAGAGGTCATCGGCGACGCGCAGACGCTGCATCCGGACACGCGCGAGACCCTCGCGGCGGCGGAGCGGCTGGTGGCCGATGGATTTATCGTTTTGCCGTACGTGGGCGATGACCCGATCGCGTGCCGACAGCTCGAGGAGCTGGGGTGCGCCGCGGTGATGCCGCTCGCGGCGCCGATCGGCAGCGGACTAGGCGTGTGCAATCCGTACTCGATCGCCGTCATCAAGGAACGCGCGAAGGTCCCGGTCATCGTTGACGCCGGCGTGGGGACCGCCTCCGACGCCGCGATCGCCATGGAGCTCGGCGTCGACGCGCTGTTGATGAACACGGGCATCGCGCGTGCTCGCGACCCGGTGTTGATGGCGACGGCGATGAAGCACGCCACGATCGCGGGACGCCAAGCCTTCTTGGCCGGCCGCATGGAGAAACGGCTCTATGCCGCCGCGTCGAGCCCGATGGAGAACCTCATCGCGGCAGAGCGGCGTTAGCGGATCTCTCGATCTGGCGCGGCTGACCTGGAGGCGATGCCCCCTCGTTCAGGGACGCTTCAGGAATCTCAAGTAGAACGCCGCGAACACCAAGACGACTCCAATGTTCACCATCAACCGTTCCCAGAATCGGTTTCTGAGGAACATGAAATCTACAGCGACTATGATGGCTACCATCGCCACCACATAAAGCACGATAGCTAGCTGTTGCCCATTTCAGTTAAGTTACGCATCGGCATCATCGCGCTTAGCTGCATTTACGAACCAGTGCACCGCGCCGCGCAGCGGCGCGTCGCGATGTGCCCACGATCCGACCACATCGTCGACGTCGCGCTCTTCGAGGGACTCGATTATGAAGAGCGGCTCGAGCAGCGCGGCTAAATGCTCGCGATCGAAGTAGGCGTGAGCGACGCCGCGTTCGACGCCTTCTAGCGTCGCGAACGTCCAATCGTCGATGCGTTCCCCTTTGCCGAAGCGGGCGTCGCGCGACGAGCCGAACGTCGCGTATAGGAGCCTGCCCGGCTCGAGACGCTGCTGTATTACCGCCATCCTGTCAGCGATGATCGACGGCGTGCCGTGAAGCAGCGCGTGCGTGGACAGCGCCGCCGCGAAACGGTCGGTGATGCCCGCCAGCGGCGCGGCCGATACCGCGACGGCGTCGGCCACCGAGACGACGCGCAGGCCGGCATCGCGTAACGCCCGGGTGTTGCGCCCGCGTCCGGCGCCGAAGTCCAGTACAGGCGAGTCCGCGCGCGGCCCGAGCCGCGCGATCAGCGCCCTGGCCAGCGGGTGCGCCGCCGCAATGGTGTCTTGGGATTGTGGCGAAGCAGCCGGTTTGCGCACAGCGACCCACTTCGAGAAAGGGTAACACGATGCTTCGCGAAGGCGACCAGCTCCCCGCGGTGACGGTGCTCGACGACGAAGGCAACCCCGTGAAGACAACCGACCTGCTGGGCGGTCCTCTCATCCTCTACTTCTATCCGAAGGACGATACGCCGGGCTGCACGAGCGAGGCGTCGCAGTTTCGCGACAGCTACCGGCAGTTTCAGGAGAAGAATGCGCGGATCGTCGGAGTGAGCCGCGACTCGGTCGAGTCGCATCAGCGCTTCAAACAGAAGTTCGCGATTCCGTTCGCGCTGCTAGCCGACACGGAGTCGAAGCTGTATAACGCGCTCGGCGTGAGCGCGCGGACGACGTTCCTGATCGACGCGAGCGGCAAAATCACCAAGATCTGGCCGAAGGTCAACGTGAACGAGCACGCCGAGGACGTCCTCGCGGCGCTTTCCTGAGCGCTGCTCTGCGCCTTCACGTCGTCGGCTCCAGCCCCGCCACTCAGCGCCCGGGAAGCGCCTGCAGCAGCTACCTGCTGCGGACGGGCGACGCCGCGATCCTGCTCGACCTCGGTTGCGGCGCGCTCGGGAAGCTCCAGCTGGCGATGGACTACGCCAATCTGGACGCGATCGTTGTCTCGCACATGCACGCCGATCACTTCTTCGATCTCGTGCCGCTGCGCTACGGTCTGAAGCATGGCGCGAAACCGTCGGCGGAGCGGATGCCGCTCTGGCTTCCGCGCGGCGGCAGCGAGACGCTCGAGGGGCTGCGCCGGATCGCCGGGCGCGACGACGACGTCGAATTCTTCGAAGCAGTCTTCGCGATTCGCGAATACGAGCCCGCGGAGGCGCTTGAAATCGGCGGTGCGCGCCTGACCTTTTGCCCCACGCGGCATTACGTCGACGCGTTCGCGATTCGTGCCGATTGCGACGGCCGGAGTTTCACGTACTCCGCCGACACCGCGCCGTCGGATGCCGTCGCGGAACACGCGCGCGGCAGCGCGCTCTTTCTCTGCGAGACGGCGCTGGGGCTCGGCACCGAACGAGGCGAGCGCGGTCACATGTCCGCGACGGAGGCCGGCGAAATGGCGAGCCGCGCGAACGTCGAGCGGCTCGTGCTCACGCACTACCCGGCGGCGGCGAGGCCGCAAGCGCTCGTGGACGCTGCGAAGGCGACGTTCTCGGGTCCGGTAGAGTGCGCGGTCGACGGCCTCGAGCTAATCGTTTAAAGCTTTAGTTTTCCGTCTTGGGCGCGCTGCGTGGGAGCGAGAATTGGATCAGCGCTCGCACCGGAGCCAGGCCGCGGCTGATTACGGCATAGGGCGTGACCTCGAGGCCGAGCTCGCGCAGGCGCGCGGCAGCGGCCATGAGGTCGCCGGCATTGGAAACGACGTCCTCGAGCAGCAACGCGTGCCGGCCGGAAGCGTAGGGGCCTTCGACGTACTCGTTCGCGAACGCGCCGTAGGCCTTGGGCTTCTTGCGCACGGCCAGCATCGGAAGACCGGACATTTGCGAGACCGCCGTAGCGATGACGACGCCGCCGAGCTCGGTGCCGGCGATGAGGTCGGGATTGATCTCCGCGATGACCGGCGTAAAGAGCCGAGCGATGCGCCGCAGGATGAGGGGATCGGAGAAGAGGCTAAACTTATCGATGTAGTAGTCGCTGCGCCCGCCGCCGGCGAGCATGTAGTCGCCGCGGGTCAGCGCTCGCTCGACGATGATCTTTCGCAGCCACGCGAGCTCGGGCAGGCTTATATGGTCCACTGCCACGCGTTCCACGCCTCGACCACCGGGTTGGGATCGAAGCCCCGAAAGTCGGCGCTGATCGGTTCCATCTGGCGTAGCCAGTAGTTGAAGATCATCGGGTTATCCTTGGCGAGCAGCTCTTGGATGGCGTAATAGGCCGACAGCCGCGTCGGGCGGTCGTAGTGCGTCAGCGCGATCTTCTGCAAGCGCTGCATCGCCGCGCTGCAGTAGCGCGAGTAATTGTATCCTCCCGGCGGGAAATTCTCGCACGTGAACTGCGTGCTGTCGTCCGGGTCGATTCCGGCGTACCAACCGGTGACCGAAATGTCGAACCTGCCGAGCTGCAGGATTCCGCCCATGCCGGCGGGCGCGAGCAGCACGTCGCCGGGATAATACTTGATCTCCGTTTCGATGCCGACGTCTCTGAGCATCGCTTGCATCTCGACGGTTTCGCGGCGACGCGTTGCGTTCGAATTGTTCGAGACCATCACCACGCTCAGCGGTTGCCCGTCCTTGCGCATGATGCCGTCGGGTCCGGGCGACCAGCCGGCCTCACGGAGAAGCCGCCGCGCCATCAGGGGATCGTGCGGATAGGCGCGCACCGCCGGATTGAACGCCCACATCCAGTTCGGGATATCCTCCGTCGCGACGGTCTGCGTGTTGTACGTGAGCGTTTGAACCAGCTCGTTCTTGTCGAGTGCATAGGCGATCGCGAGGCGTACGCGCGGGTCGCGCAGGACGGGGTGCGAGCAGTTCAGCTGGATGCTCGCGTAGCCATTGACGTTGACCCAGACGAGCCTCACGTCGGGCAGCCCGCGCAACGCCTGATAGGTCTGCTGCGACGCCTGGAACATGTAGTCGATCGCATGCGATCGCAGGAGGTTCACCGAGGTGTCCTCGTCGGGGATGATCTTGACGTCGACCCGGCTCAGGCCCGGCCTGCCCATGAAAAACGCGTCGTTGCGCACGAGGGTGATGTGATCGCCGCGTGCCCACTGCACGAATTTGAACGGACCGTCGCTCACGGTGGGCCGGCTATTGAAGGGGATGTTGTTGATGTTAGGATACTTCGCCAGCGCGTGCGCCGGGGCGAGCATGTACGGCTGATCGCTCTCGGCGAAGAACGTGTTCACGAAGGGCGAAAAGAGCTGCTTGAGGTGCACGATCGCCGTTGTCGCGTTCGGCGTGTCGATCCTCGCGACGTAGTCGTAGCCGTGCCGCGAGACGACGTTGTTGTCGGGGTTCATGATCGCTTGCCACGACCACTTCACGTCGGCCGACGTGACCGGTACGCCGTCAGACCAGCGTGCGTCCTTGCGCAGATGATACGTGACGGTCAAGCCGTCGCGGCTGATGCCGCCGTTCTCGAGCGTCGGCACCTCGGCGGCGAGCATCGGCAGCGGGTTGCCTTTCGGATCGGCGGTCAGCAACGGCTCGAACATCAGCCGATCGACGAAGACGTCGGTCGTATTGGAGTTGAGCAGCGGGTTCAGGTTTTTCAGGTCCGACTGCACCGACACGCGCAGGTACCCGGGATGCGTCCACGGATGCCTCCCACCCGCCATGCCGCCCCCCGCCTTCGTACACGCTGCCAGGGCCAGCGACAGGAGTGCGGAGGCGCAAACAAATCGCCCAATCTTTGAGATGGCCTGAGGGTGACGAGAACGCGCCACGTGATGATGAGAAGCGTCGAGCTTTTTCGGGCCAGCCACGGATGGCTGTTTCAAAACTTCGTTCTCCCGAAAAAGTCGCCGAGCAGGAGCGAGCCGGATGCGAGCGACGGGCGTCTTCGAATCATCACGTAGCGCGTTCGAAGCTCTTCCGAGGGGCCACTTCAAAAAGCCTACACCGCGGCCTTGGGGGCGACGCGGTTCCCCGGGACGGGATCGTAGCGCTCGTGACTCCACGAGTACGTACCCAGGCCTTGCGTCGCGGTGCGCAGCTCGGTGATGTAGCGCGATAGCTCGACGGCTGGAACATAGGCCTCGACGACGTCGAAGCCGGGGCGATCCGCCGGGTTCATGCCGAGAATTTGCCCGCGCTTGCCGGTGAGCTGCTGGATGACGGTCGACGTGTAGTGGGTCGGAACGATCACTCGCACGTGCGCGATCGGCTCGAGCACGACGGGGTTGCATTTGGGCAGCGCGTCGCGCACGCCCATGCCCGCCGCAGTCTTGAAAGACTGTTCGCTCGAATCGACGTCGTGGTACTGACCGTCGAAGAGCGTGACGTGCAGATCGGTCACCGGATAACCGCTGGGACCGTGGGCGAGCGCCTCGCGTACGCCCTTTTCGACGGCCGGGATGAACTGCCGCGGAACGACGCCGCCGACGATCTTCTCGTCGAACGTCACGCCTGCGCCGCGTTCGCGCGGCTCGAAGCGCAGCCAGACGTCGCCGAACTGGCCGTGGCCGCCGGTCTGATGCTTGTAGCGTGAATGCACCTCGGTTCCGCCCGTGATCGTTTCCAGGTACGGAATCGTCGGCGCCGCAGTCGCGACCTCGACTTTGTACTTGCGCGCGAGCCGCTCGACGGCGATGGCAACGTGCTGCTCGCCGCTTCCGAGGAGCAGCATCTCGTGCGTCACGTCGGCGCGCTCGAGCCGCAGCGCCGGATCCTCGTCGACGATGCGCGCGAGCATCTGCGAGATCTTGGCCTCGTCGATGCGCTCCTTGGGCTTGACGGCCACGGCGAACACCGGCTCCGCGACCGGAACGCGCGGCAAGAGAACCTTGTGGCCGGCCGACGTCAGGGTGTCGCCGGTCGAGACGGAATCGAGCCGCGCGAGCGCGACGATCGAACCGGGGCCGGCCTCGGGGATCGGCTCTTGTTTCTTGCCTTGCAGACGGTACAGCCCGCCGAGACGCACCTTCTCGTCCCGTTTGGTGATATTCGCGAGGGTGGCATCGGCCTTGATCGTTCCCGACAGCACGCGCACGATCGACAGTTTGCCGCTCTGCGGGTGGATGGCGGTCTTGATGACCCGCGCCACCGCCGGCCCTGTGGCTTCGGGCGCGATAGGGCGTCCTTCGGCGTCCGTAAGGAGCGCGTCGGCGGGCGACGGAAACCAGTGCTCGATCGCGCCCACGAGCGCATCGACGCCGGCGCCCGATATGCCGGCTGCGACGAGCACCGGAATCACCTGATCGTGCGCGCACTCGCTGCAGAGATCGCGATCGATCTCGTCCAGCGGAGGCTCGACGCCTTCGAGCAGCTCCTCCATGAGGTGATCGTCAAAATCGGCCATCGCCTCGAGCAGCTCCACGTGTTTGCTCTGGACCAGCTCGCTCAGCTCGGACGGAATCTCTTCCTCGCCGCCGTCGAACCGGTATGCCTTGCGGTGCGCGAGATCGATGTAACCGCGGAAGTTTTCGGCGCCTCCGAGCGGCCACTGTTCGGCGACGACGTGCCTGCCGTACGCCTCTTGCAGCGCGGTCAGCGTCGCAGCAAAATCGGCGCCTGGGCGGTCCATCTTGTTGACGACGAAGACGTGCGGCATGTGCGTGGATTCGAGATGGTCGACGATGCCCTGAGTCTGTACGACGCGCCCGGGATCGGCCTCGACGACGACGACGGCGGCGTCAACGCCCGCCAGCGCCTGTTTCGTCTCTTCAAAAAAGTCGATGAAGCCGGGCGCGTCCACGATGGTGATGTCGATGTCGTCGGCGGTGGTGTGCGCGAAGCCGACGGTCGTGGATTGGAGATGAGCCGCGTCTTCGGGCTCGTGATCCGTCACGGTCGTTCCGTCGGCGATCGCTCCGCGCCGTCCGATCGCGCCGGTGTGGGCGAGGATCGCCTCGACCAGCGTGGTCTTTCCCGCGTGGTGGGGGCCGACGAATGCGATATTCCTAAGGCGCACGGTATCCGCCAATGCTGGGTCCTCCCCTCGAAATTAGAGCGTCAGCGGCGCTTTGCCGCGGCTTTCTTCTTTTTCGCGGCCTTCTTCGCGTACCCGGTCGAAAGACGCTTGGGCTTGGGCTTCGCCGCCCGCCGCGACGCGGGCTTCTTGGCCGCCGGCTTCTTGGCGGGCGATTTCTTCGCTGCGGCCGGTCGACGCGTGGCCGGCTTGCCTGCGGATTTCTTCTTGCCCGTGCGGACGGGCGAAGTTTTTTTAAGACGCGTTGCGGCCGTTTTTGCGGGCGGCTTCGCGGCCTTCTTCGCAGGCGCCACGGACGGGCGCTTCGTGCGGCCGGAAGGAGCGCTCTTCGTCTCTTTTTTCTTGGGAGGCGCAGGCTTGCCGCCCCGCGCCGCCTTCGCCTTGGAAGCCGATGCGGACGATTCGGCGGAACGCCGCGACGTGCTCGGGGTAGAAGACGCGGCCGCGCGTTTCTTCGGTCCGGCATCGCGGGTTGCGCGCGCGCCGTTCGCGCCGTCCGGCGGCGCCTTCGGCTTCCTCCGGCAAGCCGAGCTCGGCTCGGCTGTAGCCCGTGATGCTGCTTCCGGGCGCGATCGGCTGGCGGTGCGCTTGCGCCTGAGCTTCGAGATGTTCGCGCGTGGCGCGCAGGGCGACGCGCGCTAACCGCCCGCCGACCGGAAACACCACCTCGTTGATATTTGCGTCGTCGAGCAGCTTGAGCACGACGTCGAACGCGTTGCCCTGATCTTTCGGGCTGTGCGCGTCGGAACCGATCGCGATGCCGACGCCGCGTGTCCTCGCCTTGCGTATCAGCCGCGCGTTGGCGTCGAGATATTTTTTCTTGCGATCGTCGGGTGCGTCGCGGTAGAGGAATCGCGTGTCGATCTCGACGGCGAGGCCGCGGCGGTGGGCAACGTCGAGCATGCGATCCTCATACTCGTCGAGCTTCTTCTGAGCGGGCCATCGGCCGAGCGTGGCCGGGGCGTAGAAGTGCCCGACGACGTGGGCCGGCAGTCTCTCGAGGTCGTCGACGAGCTTCGCAATGTACAGTTCCCAGAGTTGCTCCGTGCCCACGACGTCGTAGAGCGCCGCGAACTCCTCGTTGTCGAAGGGCCACAGCCAATCCGCACCCTTCTCCGGATGCTGGATCGGGACGAAGTGCACCGACCGGATGATGCCGTCGGGCCGCATCGCGTCGATAATGTTCTGTGCGTCAGGCCGCGCCCGCGGATCGTTGTCCATCTCCGCCCCGATCGAGAAGCGCATACCGCGCCGCAGCCCCTCCGAAACGAGGCCGGCGTGAGCGATGTCAACGCCGGCGGTCTCGGCGGCGCCGAGCAGATCGCCGGCTTGCGCCAGCTTCAGAGCGCGGCGCACCGTGTTGACGGCTCCCGGATCCTCGAAGGTCAAATAGTTCGCGTGATCGGCGACCATCAGGAAACGCGGCGAAGCCCGGCGGCATGCATGATAGAACCAGAGGAACAGCATCCGCGCGGAGTATGCAATGGGACGCTCCTCGGTATAGGGGCGATGCTCACCCTTGGCATGACCGTGAACGTCCGGAATGGCCGCTATCCGAGGATCGATCATTTAGGAGTGGCTAAGGTTGGCGTCTAACGCCGGTAGCCCTCCATTTCGAGAAGACGAGCTTTCATTTCGACGCCGTAGTAGTAGTCGTGCAGATCGCCGGACGAATCCACGACGCGATGGCATGGAAAGAGCAGGGGCAGTGGATTGCGCGCCATCACGCGTCCGACTGCGCGCGCCGCGCGCGGGCGCCCGATCTGCGTCGCTACCCACGAGTACGAGCGTACCTCGCCGCGCGGAATGCGCGCGGCGGCCCGCAACACGGCCTGCTCGAACGGCGTGAGGCTGCTGATGTCGACGATGGCATCGTCGAGGGTCCAGGTGGTGAAGAAGTTCTCGAGAGCGCGCACCAGCCAGGGCGGCGCCTCGCCGGGAACGATGTCGCGCCGAAGCCGGCGCCCGGCTCGCGCGACGACGTCGTCAAGCGGCTCGCCGGTGTCGAGGCTGACGTACGCAATCCGATGCTGCTTGAAACCCACGTAGACTCGCCCGAGGGGAGTCTTGACGGCGGAGAGGACGATGGGCAAGTGCGACTTGCCCTTGAGTGCGGCGATGTGCTGGACGACCTTCTTGGCGAGATCGCAGGACGGTTCGGGCCGCGGCAGACTGGAGAGGCAATACGCGACGCCCTCGTATTGTTCGTACATGTCTTGGCACGAAGGACAGGCGCGCAGATGGATATGGACGGTCTCCTTGAGCGAGGCCAGGCACTCGCCGCGGAGCTCGTCCCACAGCGCCTCGACGTCACGACAACGCATGCGCAGGGGCTCCTTCCGGGGAAAATCGTCCGATCTGCGGCCCAAGGATGCGCCGTAGTATGCGCACCGCCCGATGGACGTGAGACTTAACGGTGCCGATCGGCTGATGAAGTATCTCGGCGATCTCGGGGTGGCTGCGCCCCTCGATGAACCGCAGCGTCGCTGCGGCGCGGAGGTGCATCGGCAACTGTAGCAGGGCCCGTTCGACGAGGGCGATCTCGGTGTTCTGCTCCACGATCGCTTCGGGCTGGGGCGGCCCCTCGTTGGATTCGCGCAGAATCGCGTCCGGGTCGGCAAGGGCGTCCAGGGCAACGTTCGTGGGTCGCTTCCCGCGCAGCCGGTTGCGCGTTACGTTAAGCGTGATGGTATACAGCCACGGCTGCAGGCGCAGGTCCGCCCGCTGCTCGGGCGACATCTTGCCGAGGGCGCGATAGGCACGGACGAACGCATCCTGCACGATCTCTTCGGCATCCTCGCGGTTGCCTGTCATGCGCAGCGCGAAACCATACAGCCGCCGCTGATAGTCGTCCACGATCGCCTCGAAGTCTGCATAAGTCGGGGCGGAGTCGCCGCGGGACTGCGCCCTGGCGGCCCGCCCCGACGTTGTCGCTGAAGGCACGTAAACTCCCGTAAGGAGTGGTGCGAGCGCGCTCATACAGTGCCCCGGACCACCACTGCTAGGGTCGTGGTTTCACGCTCGCGGTAAAAACTCCTGAAACGGCCGATCTTACGGCGCCCGGTGCGACCGCAGGGGTTTGCCGCCCCGTTCCTAAAGCATCGCCATGGCGCTTTTGCTGGGCTGCGAGGCCCGGATGTGATATCAAGCCGCTTGGCTCGCAAAGAGCAAGCGGCTTTTGTTTTTGGTTTCTCGATCGAATGAGAGGTGTAGATTCCATGACGCAAGCCATCGAGCCAACGGAGATCTCGCTAGACGCCTACACGCTGTGCAGCTTCCTGCCCAAAATCGACTCGGCGCGTGCGCTGCCGCTCGTGATGATCGGTTATCGCCAAAGCGAAGATCCGTGGTTCGTATGGCTCGTCCCGAAGGAGGGCGTGGATCCGGTCGGGCTCACCGACGATCCCTATTACGCAAAAGTTCTCAACGATCCGCGCGCTTACTTCAAGAAGAAGCTGGCCAAATACATCGAGGAAACCGGCTCCGTGAGGCGCGGGATAGAAATGCTAATCGATTGTCATCAGAATCATCTGGCGTTTACGCCGCTCACCGAGTTGCGGGAGCAACCCTTCCGCCACCCGCTCCAAGTCGAGCTCGTCGGGGCCTTTTAGACTTTCAGGGGTTCCCCAGAGCCCGAATGCGGCGACGATAGACGATCCGCACCGGGAGCGATTGCGCGGCGCTCGGTTCGCGCAGCTGCGCATCGATCGTCAAGGTAACGTCCAGCGCGAGCAGCAAGCCGTCGTCCAGCGCATAGTAGGCGGTGCCGTCCATCCGCATATGGCCGGCGACGGCGGCGTCCGCGTGGCCGGGCAGCGTGCCGTCCATCGGCCCGTCGGCTTCGAACCGTACCGCTGCCGTCGCGCGTCCTTCGACCGGTCCGTTGGCGGCCGGCCGCAGAAAGCCGTGCAGCAACGTGTGCCCTTCGAGCGGCGAGCTCGCAGCAAATGGAACCCGGCCATGGAGTTCACGTACGTCCGCAAGCGTCACGCGGTCCAACCGTACGGCGAACGGTTGGTTAAGGATCGTTAGGAAGTCGGGATCGTCATCGATGGCGTCTTTGAACGAGCCGTCGGGGCGGAGGATCTGGACGAACCGGGCCTCCCTGCTTCTTTTTCCGTCCGGCCCCACTTGCGCATACCGGGCTCGCGCCTCGAAGCGGAACGAGCCGTCTTCGCGCCGGATCGAGAGCAGTTCCGTCCCGTTGTAAACGACGCGGGATATGGCGGCCGTCGACTCACCCCGATAGAGGTCCTCGCCGACGGTCTGGTACCGGAGGTCGGCATGCGCCGGCAACGCCGGCGACAACAGCGCGGCAAGCAGGGCAACGCCAAGTTTTATTGGGGAGCTCCGTTTCTTCCGAGTAGTTTCTTCCTCTTAACAGTATCACCCGATGCAAGAGGAAGCGGCTCTCTACGTTCGGTGGAGCGCGGTCCTGCGCCGCTGAGTCAGGAAGAAGCGGACGTCTGCGGTGTGCTCGCAGACGACGATGGTATCTGCGTCGCTGAAACTGCGGCCGTTGACGTTGATTGTAAAATCGCCGGCCGCGAGTCCGGCCAGCGTCCGATGGAGGCTGCGCGAGAGTTTATCGGCCGGCGCACGCGTGCCGATCGCCTCGCGAACGGCGAAGCGCAGGACGTCGCGAATGCGCAGCGGCGTGGCAAGCGCGAAGGCGCCCGAGCCGCCGATGGCGACGGCATGGAGATCAAGCGGAACCTTCACGCGGATCATCAGCCGACATTTTCTGCCGCATCGAGGAGCTGCCTGCTGCCGGGGATAAATGATTCGGCCAATGTCGTTCGGGAACGTGCCGGCGGACGCGCTGGCCGGCGCGCTCGAAAAGCTTCTCGCGCAGATGGACGAGACGGACCTCGCCATCATGTACGAGCGTGAGCTTGCCGCGATGCCGTCGGACGCGTTTCATGCATTTGTCGAGGCAGTGTTTGCCACGTTTCGCGAGCGCGGCGAATCCTCCGAAGATGCGGCCGAGGGTGCGGGCACGACGCTCGAAAACATTGCCCGCCGCGAGCAGGGCGCTGTTGAGGCGCTGATCGCCTACGCGCGCGCGAACCCGGAGCTGCTCAAGGAGTCGACCGCGCTGTTCGTGCAGCGTCGTCCGGACTTTGCGGCGGTGTTGCCGGCGGCGCTGCGCGACGCGCTCGCCGATTCCCTCAGGACAAACTCCGCCGGAGTATGAGAGAGCGCCCGCGCCGACGCCGGCTAGACGACGAACCGAGCGGAGGATTACCGCTTTTTCCGCTCATCTTGGTGGTGGTGTTGGCGGGATTGTTGCTCGGCGGTGTCCTCGCGCACTTTTTCGGCGGCTCCGGTGGCAGTGCGGCGCCGCCGAAGAGCGTTGCGGTCGCGCCGGTACCCTCGGTGACGCCGTTGCCGTCGCCTCCGCCTCCGTCCGCGCGCGCGACGCGCGTGGCGCTGCACAGCCCGATCCCGGCACCGTCGCTCACTCCAACACCCGGTCCGTCGCCGAAGGCGTCCTCCTCGCCGAAGCCACTGTCGACATCCAAACGCCTCGCGCTCGTGCCGCCCAGCCCAACGGCGCCGTCGCGTCCCGCGCCGACTGAGAAACCCGCGCGCGACCGAGAAACCGCCGGCGTCTCCGAAAGCGCCCGCGCCGACGCCCAAACCGGCCGCGCCGACGCCGAAAGCTGCGGCGGCAATGGTGGCGGCGGCCGGCGACGATCGCGCCGCATCAGTCGTACGCTCGTACCTGCAGGCATTGAGCCGCGGCGACCGGCCCGGTGCGGCGGCATACCTCGCGCACGGCACCCCCAGCGAGTCGTTCATGAGCTCCGGCTCGCACATCCAATCCATTCGCTCGGCGAACGTCGGCGCGGGTGCGTACAAGGTGACGGCCGACATCGAAACGGCGAACGGCGAATACTACGTCACGTTTACTTTGGAGCCGGGTCCGGCCGGCTTACAGATCACGGATCACTACGCGATCAAGACACAGTAGCGATCGCTAACCGCCGTCGCTAGATCTCCGCGCCGAGACCCGTGTTGGCGCGAACCTGCAACTGGTCGAACATCTGCTCGGACTCGCGGTCACGCCACAACAGCGCGCCCAAGATCGCACCGACGAAGCCGACCGGAATCGAAACGATCCCCGGATTATCGAGCGGAAAGCTCGCGCGGGCTCCCATGAACACCGGGCTCGCCGCGATCAGCGCCAAGGATGCACCGAGGCCCGAGAGCATGCCGACCATCGCGCCCGAGCGCGAGAAGCGCCGCCAGGACAGCGCCAGCAGTATGACCGGAACGTTCGCGCTGGCGGCGACTGCGAACGCGAGGCCAACGAGAAACGCGACGTTGAATCCGCGTAGGGCTATCGACAGCACGATCGCGAGGACGCCCACGCCGAATGCCGCGATGCGCGCGACGAAGAGATGTTCGCTCTCGTCGCCTCGTCCGTTTCTCACGAGGCTGAACCAGATATCGTGGGCGAAGGCCGACGACGCCGTGATCGTGAGACCGGAGACCACCGCAAGGATCGTGGCGAAGGCGACCGCCGCGACGAATGCCGTCAACATCGAGCCCTCGAGTCCCGCGGCGAGCAGCGGTGCCGCGAGGTTGCTGTCGGGAGTCGGCACGATGTAGCCCTGTTTAGTCAGCTGCTCGTTGAGCGCGTTTTGTTCGGTTGGGTGATGCGCGATGTACGCGATCGCCTGACCCGCATACATGCGCTGCCCGATGCGCTCCTTACCGACGATCGTTGCGGCGCCGAGACCCATGAACGACGTCGACAAGTAGAACGCGCCGATGAGCACCATCGCCCACGCTACCGAGGTGCGCGCGGCCTGCGCGGACGGCACCGTGAAGAATCGCATCAAAATGTGCGGCAGACCGGCGGTGCCGAGCACGAGCGCGAGGCCGAGGGATACCAAATTCCAAGCGCCCGGAGCGCCATGGAAGAGCAGCCCGGGCTGTAACAGATTGACGCTGTGTCCCCCGGCGCTCACGTGCGAGGCCGCCGTGAGAAAGTTGCCGACGGAGAAGTGATAGTGCGCCAGCACCAGCAGCGAGAGGCCGAGGGCAGCGGACAGGAGCAGCGCGGCCGTGATGATCTGCACCCACGTAGTCGCCAGCATGCCGCCGAACAAAACGTAGATTAGCATCAGCACGCCGACGGCGATGATCGCTGCGACGTCGCCGAGTCGCGGCAGCAGGAGCTTGACCAGCGCGCTGACGCCGACCATCTGTGCGATCAGGAAGAACAGGGTGATGGCGAGCGTCGAGAGCGCCGCCGTCGCGCGAACGCCGCGGCCGCGCAGCCGGAACGAAACGAGGTCGGCGACCGTGTATTTTCCGGTGTTGCGCAGCGGCTCGGCCACCAGGAATAGCACCGCCAGGTATGCGACCAGCCATCCGACCGCGTACATGAAACCGTCGAACCCGTAGAACGCGATCAAACCGGTGATACCCAAGAAGGACGCGGCCGAGAAGTACTCGCCCGCGATCGCCCAGCCGTTCTGGAGTCCGCCGATGCGCCGGTTCGCGGCGTAGAATCCGCGCCGCGTCGTGCTCTGTCCCGATGCCCAGTACGTTACAATCAGCGTAATGCCGACGAAGATCGCAAACATCACGAGCGTCTGCTGGGTTCTCATCGCTCAGGGACGCGCGTCAAACAGCTCGCGCGTTTCGTGCTTTCGGATAAGAGCCGCCTGGAAATCGAATTTTCGGGCCCGCCGCAAGTAGACGGCGAGCAGGATCCATGCCATCGCGAACTGCGACAGAGCGAAGGCGTAGGCGATCGTCAGCGGGCCCCAGACCGGCCGGCTCATGGCCGCGGGCCAGAATCCGACGGCTACCGGCAGCGCGAGATAGTAGGCGATGAAGAAGAACGTCGCCGGCGTAACGAATCGGCGCCGCGCTCGCACGAGCGCGCGAAACTCGGGTTGTTCGGCCAACGCCGCCCAGTTGCTCGTCTGAAGATGGTGCATCACTCCTCGTCCGGCCACGCCGCAAGCTCGCCGATCGCGGCGCTCCGCAGGACACGCAGCCCCAGCATCGCGCACTTCATGCGCGTCGGGCTGATGCCGATTCCCACGTTCTCCAACACCGCGTCCTTCGAGAGCTTCGCGACATCCTTCAGCTTCATACCCTTGACCATCTCGGTCAGCATCGAGGCCGAGGCTTGGCTGATGGCACAGCCCCTGCCGGAGAACCGCACTTCCTCGACCACGCCGTCATCGAGCTTCAGCTGCATGCGAATCTGATCGCCGCACAGGGGGTTGAGGTCCTCCGCCTCGACGTCCGAGTGCTCCAAGGTGCCGAAGTTCCGCGGGTTACGATAGTGGTCCAGGATGTAATCGCGGTAGAAGTCGTCCATCAGATTCCGAAGACGCGCGCGGCCTTCTCGATTCCGCCGCACAGCGCGTCGACGTCCGCCTCGGTATTGTAAACGTAGAACGAGGCGCGCGCGGTTGCGGCCCATCCCATCTTTTCCATCAGCGGCATCGTGCAGTGATGTCCGGCTCGGACGCAGACCCCTTCGGTGTCGAGGATCGAAGCGAGATCGTGGGCGTGAACATCCGCGAAGTTAAAGGAGATCACGCCGGAGATGAGGTCGGGGTCGCGCGGGCCGTAGATGGCCAAGCCGCGAGGCTCGAACTCCGCCAACCGTTCGAGGGCGTAACCGGTAAGGAGCCGCTCGTGCTCGCGCACCCAGTCCATCCCGAGCGCCTGCAGATATTCTGCCGCCACGCCGAAGGCAATCGCGTCGGCGATGTTGCTCGTGCCGGCCTCGAATTTACGTGGCGGATCGTTGAAGGTCGTGTGGGCGTACTCGACCTTGCGGATCATGTCCCCGCCCGAGAAGAAGGGCGGCATCGCCTCGAGCAGCGCGTGCTTTCCGTACAGGACGCCGATCCCCGTGGGCCCGAGCATCTTATGCCCGCTGAAGGTATAGAAGTCGGCGTCGAGCGCCTTGACGTCGACCGGCAGGTGCGGCGCGCCTTGGGCCCCGTCGACCATCACGAGCGCTCCCGCCGCGTGAGCGCGCGAAACGATCGTCTCGAGCGGTGTGATCGTGCCGAGCGTGTTGCTGACGTGGGCGGCGGCGACCAGCTTGCAGCCGTCGAGCAAGCGATCCAGGTCGTCGAGCACGAGCAGGCCCCGATCGTCTACTGGAATGAATCGCAGCTCCGCGCCGACCCGTTCGGCCAGCAGCTGCCACGGCACGAGGTCGGAGTGGTGCTCGAGCTCCGTCAGCAGAAGCGCGTCCCCGGCGCGCAGGTTGGCATTGCCCCACGAATAGGCGACCAGATTGATCGCCTCTGTCGTGTTGCGGACCCACACGATCTCCGCCGTGTCCGCGCCGATGAAGCGCGCCAGCTTGACGCGGGCGTGCTCGAACTCCTCGGTCGCGCGCGCGGCGATCTCGTAGACGCCGCGATGAATGTTCGCATTGTACTGCTCGTAGTAGTCCACGAGTGCCTGGATGACTGCCTTGGGCTTCTGGGACGTCGCCGCCGAGTCGAGATAGACCAGCCGCTTGCCGCGCGACGTCGGCCGCGCCAGGATCGGAAAATCCGCGATGATCGCGTCAACGTTTCTCGGCGGCGCGATCACGCTCACGATAGTTTTTCCGCGAGGATGGCGCGGATCTCGTCGCGGAGCTGCGCGGTGGGGAAGCGTTCGATCGCGGGCTCGAAGAATCCGAGCGCAATCATCCGTTCCGCCGCCGTGCCTTCGATGCCGCGCGATTCCATATAGAAGATCTGATCGGCGTCGATGGCGCCGACGGTCGCGCCGTGATAGGCCTTGACGTCGTTGGCGCCGATCTCCAGTGCCGGAACGGAGTCCACGTGAGCCGTCGTCGAGAGCAAGAGCGCGTCGTCGCGAAGCCGCGCGTCGCTGCCCTGCGCGTGCGGCGCGATGCGAATATTGCCGAGGAACCGCGCCTGCCCGCGCTCGCTCGCGGCCGATTTGACCAGCGTCTCCGAGGTCGCCTCCCCGGCGCGATGTTCCACCGTGCTGACGACGTCGACGTGTTGCGACGCGCGCGGAAAGAAGATCCCGGTGATGTCGGCGCGCGCTCCGGGATGCTCGAACTCGACACCGAGGTCCCCGGCCGCGAGCCGGCCGCCGAGCTCCGCCGAAGCCCACGAGACTCGCGCGTCGCGGCCGGGACGAGCCGCGCGGCTCGTGATGATGCGCGCTCCATCGGCGGCATTCTGCAGCGCCGCATACGTCACGTCGGCGTGCTCTTCGGTGACGATCTCCGCCGCGCCGCAGACGAATGCGTCTCCGTCGCCGGTAATGCGCTCGATGATGGTTGCGCTCGCGCCCCGCTCGGCGAGCACGACGTTCCAGGGAAAGATCGCGGCGCCGGCGGCGTCGCATTGGATGACGATCGGCTCGTCGTAGGCGCGATCGGCACGAAGATAGATGAACGCACCTAATCCCGCGAACGCCGCCGAGAGCGCCCCGAACTTAGTGTTCGCGATCCCCGTCGTACCGAATGCCCGCGCCAAGAGCTCCGGGTGCTCGCGCGCCGCCGTCGCCAGGTCGCACGCGAGTACGCCGTCGCCGGCGTTCGCGATGCGAAGGCTGCGCCCGCTCACATCGATTGCGCCGGCCGTCGGCGCGATCGTCTCGAAATCGACTCGCCAGAACCGGCCTGGCTTCTCGCGCCCGCTGCGCAGCGAGAAGAAGCGCTCGAGCGCGGCCTTACGTGCCGATGCATCGAACGGCCCGTCTAGGGACGAGAGCTTTTCGTAGAGCTCGTCGGCGGGAACGGTCAACGTGTTAGGCAACCGCCGATGACTCCTCCCGAATCTTGTCGTAGCCTTCGCGCTCTATGCGGTGCGCGAGATCGTGTCCGCCCGTCTTGACGATGCGGCCCTCGATCATCACGTGGACGACGTCTGGAACGACGTACTGCAGGATGCGCGGATAGTGCGTGATGATGAGAAAGCCCGTGTCGGCCCCCTCGTCGCTCGCGCGCAGCGCCGCGATGGAGCCACCGACCGCCTTCAGCGCGTCGATGTCGAGTCCGGAATCGGTCTCGTCCAGGATCGCATATTTCGGCGCGAGCACCGCGAGCTGCAACATCTCCAGGCGCTTTTTCTCGCCGCCCGAGAAGCCATCGTTGAGATAACGTCCCATGAACGACGGGTCGATGCCGAGCTGCTCCATCTTTTCGAGAAGGAGTGCGCGGAACTTCGCCGGCGGGAGATCGCCGGGGCGCTCGGCCTGGCGGGCTGCATGCAGGAAGTTCGCGACCTTTACGCCGGGTATAGCGGCCGGATACTGAAACGAAAGGAATAGCCCGGCGCGCGCACGCTTATCGGGCGGAAGCGCGAGCAAGTCCGCGCCGTCCAAAAGGACGCTTCCGGTCACCTCGTACTGCGGATGACCGGTGAGAGAAAGGGCCAGCGTTGACTTGCCGCTCCCGTTGGGACCCATCAGGGCGTGCACCCGGCGCGGCTCGACCGTCAGGTCGATCCCCCGCAGGATGTCGTTTCCGGCGACCCGGCAGCGCAAATCTTTAATGTGGAGACCTGACTGGAGCATGCGATTTATCGTAGCCGAGCCTCTCTTAGAAAGTCAAGGAAAAACTTTACTATCTAGCGCGTTTCGTGCTAGGATAGCGCCGAACATGCACGTCGACCGCTTCTTTCAAACGACTCGAGGGAAGATCGTGAGCGAGTTGCGCCGGCGGGGCTCGGCCTCGGCGGCGGATTTGGCGCGTTCCTTCGGGCTCTCTCCCAACGCCGTTCGCCAGCAGCTGACCGTCCTCGAACGCGACGGGCTGGTCGCCGAGCGGTCGGTCCGGCGCGGCCCGACGAAACCGACCTACGAGTTCTCGCTGACGTCCGAGGCGGACAAGCTCTTCCCGCAGGGTTACGACAAAATGCTCGCCGCGGTGCTGCGCGAGCTGCGCGATCAGTTCGGCTCGCAGGGCGTGGAGCGCATCTTCGAGGGCCTCTCGAAGCGCGCGGTCGAGCGCGCGCGCCTCGAGGTAACGGCGCAAGGTCCGGAGCAGCGCGTGGCGCAGCTCACCGGGATGCTGCAGAAGATGGGCGTGGTGGCCGAGTACAGCCTGATCGACGGCGGATTCGTCCTGCACGAACACACGTGTCCCTACTCGAGCGCAGCCAAGGAGAATCCCGAGGTCTGTCACGTGATCCATCAGGTGATCGACGAGACGCTCGGCGGCGAGCACGAGCAGACTGAATCGCTGGCTCACGGCGGAAAAGAGTGCCGCTTCGAGTTACACCCAGATGCGGAGATGGTAGGCTAGATGGACTTTCCGAAGTTTCAACGGCTCGTCGAAGAGCGCAGCGGATTTCGCACGATGGAGAATCCGACGGCGAGCGGCGAGTATTTCAGCGACTCCTGCGGCGACATGTATAACTTCTTTTTGAAAGTCGGCCCGGGTGCGGTGATCGACGATATCTCCTACTTTACGACCGGCTGCGGATTCGGCACAGCCACGTGCAGTCTGGTCGTCGAGCTCGCGAAGGGCAAGACGATCGATGAAGCCTCCGCGATCACGGCGAGCGAAATCGAGAAGCAGCTCGACGGGTACCCCGAGAAGAAGAAAGACTATCCCGAGCGCGCACTCGAGGCGCTGCACGTCGCACTCGACGACTACCGCGGCAAGGTCGCCGGCGGTTCCGTGCCCGACTACGCCGCCATACAGCGACCGGCCGCCGCTGCACAGCAGCAAGCGGCCGCGCAACCCTCCACCAACGGCGAATCCGAAAAACTCGTCATCAAACTCCGCTAGCCCTATCGTGTCACCCCGAGCCCTGTCGAAAGGGTGACTGCGAGGCGCTCTCGGCTAGGGCCGTACTCCTCATTTGTCATCCTGAGCCCGGTCGAAAAGGGCAACTGCGAGGCGTTCTCGGCTAGGGGCGCACTCCTCAATTGTCATCCTGAGCCCGGCCGAAAGGGGCGACTTCGAGGCGTTCTCGGCTAGGGGCGCACTCCTCGATTGTCATCCTGAGCGGAGCGAGCGCAGCGAGCGGAGTCGAAGGGCGGATGCTAGCGGAAGCTCCGACGGCCGGGGAGCTTATGGCATGAAGACTACCTCGTCTACATGGTGCGCTGCTCAGACGGATCGTTCTACGTCGGCATCACCAACGACGGCGATCGCCGGGTGGCGGAACACAACCTCGGTACGGACCCTGAAAGCTACACGTTCGGGCGACGGCCAGTGGTGCTCGTTCACGCCTCAGAGTTTCGGGACGTCCATGAAGCGATTCGTTGGGAGAAACAGCTAAAGGGCTGGTCCCACGCGAAGAAAACCGCGCTCATCGCAAAGGACTGGGCCGCTAACCATAGGCTCGCCCATCGACGTGCGTAAGAAACGCGTTCGTTTTCGCCAATTCGCCCTTCGACTGCGCTCGCTGCGCTCGCTCCGCTCAGGATGACAACTGTGGAGTTCGCGACGCTCGCGGGGTTTATCTGAGCGACGCTGAGCCTGTCGAAGCGGAGTCAAGGGGCTCAGGATGACAAGAGCAATGGCATCGATTCCACGCGTTCGTAGCGGGAAGTGTTCTTGGCGCGGTCGGGGAGCGATTCGAACAGGGTCAGGCGTTCCATCCGCACCGTGATCGGTTCGAACTCGATGAGGGGAAGCGGTCTGCTCGGCGCCTTCACGCGCGCGATCGTGACGTGGGCGACGGAGTCGTTCTTGAAGTCGAAGCCGAGGGCGGCGTATGCGCTGCGGACATTGCCGGCCAGCGCTCGAAACGGCGCACCCTGCTCGCGCGCGCCGACGTATGCGATGCGCGGGCGGCGCTCGTGCGGAAAGCCGCCGAGCTTATCCAGCGTGACGGCGAACGGCGCCGCCTGGGCGGCCGCGGCGAGCGCGGAGACCACGCCCGCGTACCGGTCCGCTGCGACGTAGCCCAAGAACGCGAGCGTGACGTGAAGTTTCTCCGGCGCCTCGTAACGCGCCGCGAAGCCGGTTCGCACGAGCCGTTCCGCCACCGCCGCACACTCCGCGCGCGTGCCGTCGTCGAGCTCGATCCCGACGAACAACCGGCGCTTGCGGTCGTTCACAGCAAGTATGGATTCGCGCGCCGCTCGACGCCGATCGTCGTAAACGGACCGTGTCCCGGGACGACCGGCGTGATATCGGCGTACGGCAGCAGCTTCGTTTGGATCGAATGTACGATGTCTTCCATTGACGTGCCACCGAGATCCCAGCGGCCGATCGAGCCCGCGAATAACGTGTCGCCGGTAAGCAGCGTGGTGTCGCTTCCGTCGTGCACGGCGAAGCAGACGCTGCCGGGCGTGTGGCCCGGCGTGTGCAGCACGTCGAGCCGCAACGGACCGACCTCGAGAAGCTGACCGTCGCGCAGCTCGCCGTCGAGCGCGACGATCGCCGGCGCGCGCTGCAATCCCAGCCACTGCGCCTGCCATGCGAGCGTCTGATACAGCGGGAGGTCCGCCGGATGCAGCAGACCCAGAGCCCCCGTCATCTCGCGCAGCTGCCCGAGGTCACCGATGTGGTCGATGTGCGCGTGCGTGTGCACGAGGAGTTTGGCGCGCCAGCCGTTTCGCTCGAGCAGGGCGGCGACTTCGCGAACGCCGTCGCCACCGTCGACGACGATCGCGTCACCGGATTTATCGTCGGCGACGATCGAGCAGTTGCACACAAGCGGTCCCACCGGAAACGTTCGAATCACGCTAATCGACGTGGATGCCGAAGTCGTGGAATCCACCGTTGAAGTATCCGAGCGGCGAGCCCGTGCGTGCGCTGCACGAGAGAACGCGGCCGATCAGGATAGAATGCGAACCGATCTGGTATTCGTGCGATACCTCGCAGTCGAAGTGCGCGATGGTTCCCGCCAAGACGGGCGCGCCCGTCGTGTCGACCGCATAGTCGATCGCGGCGAACTGCCGGTCTCGCACTTTGCCGGAGAAGTGCTCGGCGAGACGGCGCTGGCCGCCTGCCAGCACGTTGACGCAAAACACCCGCGAGGTAGAGATGAAGAGATAGCTGCGCGCTTCGCGATTGATGCAGATCAGCAGCGACGGCGGATCGAGCGAGACGCTCGCAAAGGCGTTGACGGTGATGCCGCGCGGTTCTCCGTCCTTCAGCGTGGTGACGACGGTGACGCCGGTCGGCACGCGGCGCATCGCGTGCCGAAAGGCCGCCGCGTTCGTCATTGCCGCCGCGCGCCGATTCCCGTCCCCTCGCCCAGCGGCAGGATCGTCGCGTCGAGCGCTGGGTGCGCGAGAAATCGCCGCACGAAATCCTCCGCGGCCGCGCAGCCGTAAAGCACTACGAGGCCCGAGAGCTTAAGCATCGGGATCACGAGCTCGAGGTAGGGGCCGTACTCCTCGGGCGACGTCGCGATGAAGACGATGTCGAGGTTGCGGTGCGGAAAATTCTCGAGCAGCTCGGTGGCGGGCGTGTTGAAGAGCTCGACGTAGTCGTCCTCACCGGCGCGGCGGAAATACTGGAGCGCGACCTCCGCGTGCGCGGAGTCGCTCACGATCGTCCATATTCGACCCATGCGCGGTTGTGCGAGCGCCATCGACAGCGTGGAGTATCCGTACGACGTCCCGACCTCGAGAATTCGGCTGGCCTGCATCGCGGTGACGATCACCGAGAGAAAGCGTGCGGTCTCGCGCGTGACGATTGGAACCCCGTCTTTGTGCGCGCGCTGCTCGAGCTCGAGCAGGATCGGATGAGGTTCCACTCACGTCGCCTTGGGCGCGGCGTAACGCGCGACCTGCGCGCGTTCCGCCGCCTTCACGACGTTGCGCAGCAGCGCGACGTTGGTCACGGGGCCGACACCGCCCGGCACGGGCGTGATGGCGCCCGCGACGCGCGCCGCGCTTTCGAAGTCGACGTCGCCTTTCAGCGTGCCGTCCACGAGCGTCGTGCCGACGTCGATGACGGTGGCTCCGGGCATCAAGTCCTCTCCCCGGATGAGGCCCGGCGAGCCCGCCGCCACGACGACCACCTCGGCCATCTTTAGATACGGCTGCAGCCCGCGCGATTCCCGATGGAGGATGGTTACCGTCGCGTCTTGCGCGATCATGAGCCACGCGACCGGCGCTCCGACGACGATGGAGCGTCCGATCATCACCGCGCGGAGCCCGCGCAGCGGCCAGTGCGGACTGCGTTCCAGCAGGAGCATCACGGCGGCCGGCGTCGCCGGCACGTACTCGGTTCCGCTGCCGAACGCCAGGTGGCCCTGGTTCATCGGATGCGTGCCGTCGACGTCCTTATGCGGTGGAATCGCATCGGCGATCTCGCGGATCGGCAGACGCGCCGGCAGGGGCTGCTGCAACATCACGCCGTGCGTGGTCGGATCGCCGTGTAGTCGTTCGAGGCGAGAGCGGATCTCCTGCGGCGTCGCGGTCTCGGGCACGCGCTCCACGCCGACCTCGACGCCGACGCGCTCGCCGGTTCGCGCCAGATTGCGCACGTACGCGACGCTCGATTCGTTTTCTCCCACGAACACGACGGCGAGGCGGGGATGAATCCCCCGGTCGCGCAGCGCACTCGTACGTGCGACGAGCTCCGTACGCAAGTCGGCGGCGAGGCTTCGTCCGTCGAGAATTAGGGCGGGCACGCCGTCGGCGTTTCGTCCGTGGAAGGAGGGGCACCTACGCTACAGAGCTCGGCTACGTACCGCTACATCGTCTGGCTGATCGCGCTGGCCGCGTTGGCAGTGACGTTCTTCGTTCTCGAACCGTTCTTCGTCTCGCGCCCCGCCAAAACGGCGGGTCCGGCAGGGCTCGTCGGAGCGTCCGCTCCGGTCTTTGCCCTCCGGGACGATCGCGGTCTGCCCGTATCGCTCGCGAGATATCGCGGCCGCGTCGTGCTCATGAACCTGTGGGCCTCGTGGTGCCCGCCGTGCCGTGCGGAGATGCCGGATCTGCAGCGCCTCGCGGCGCTCTATGCGAGGCGCGACCTCGCAATCGTGGGCGTCAACGAGGGCGAGTCGCCGCAGCGTGCAGGAGCCTTCGCTAACGCGTTGGGAATTCGCTTTCCGATCTGGATCGACACAGGCGAGGAGTACGGCCGCACGTACGCCGCGCTCGGTCTTCCGACGACGATCATCGTCGACCCGCGTGGAGCGGTCGCGCGCGCATTCGACGGCGCACTCACATACGACCAGATGCGCGCCGCCGTTGGGCCTTTGATGGCCGGCAAGTGAGCGCATACGCCATCGTCGCGCTCGCACTCTTGGCGGGCGTCGGTGTGGAGATCGCGCTGCCAGGACGCGCCGTCTACCACGCGGGATGGTACAATGTCGCGCTGGTCGCCCTCGCCATCCTAACGGTGGCCGCGGCGCGCAAGCGGTTTCGCGCCGCTGGTACGGCGCGTACCCGCGCGGCCGTCGTCGTGCTGACGATCGGGGCGACGATCGTGGCGGTCGCCGGCGTCGCCAGCGGGTTGTTCGGGCCCGACGATCAGACGATTGTCGGCGCGCCGGGCCAACGCGTTCGCGTGGAGGGGCTCGGCGTGCTGTCCTTTCCGTTTGCCGGATCGTCCAACGCCGACGTCGTCGTGGCACTCGAACGCCCGTTGCGTCCCGCGTCGCCGATCGGCATGCGTCCGAGCAATGCGGGGAGTTTCATTCTGCGCGGCGTTCCGCGCGACGTCGCGTACGTCGAGGCGCGCGACCCGAGCGGCGGTCCGCTCACCGTCACGCAGCCGCAGGGCGCGGCGTTCCTCTCGCCCGTGCTCTTGATGCAGCACCGGCAAAATATCGCGGGATTGGATCTGCCGTTCGACTCATTCAACGTCCCGGCGGCGCGGCGCGTCGTGAAGGCCGTGCTGTTCACGCCGGCCGAGGCGGCGATGCTGCTGCAGGGCCGCAGCCGTCCCGGCCAGGCGGCCGTACTGTTTGCGGTCGACGACGAGAGCGGGCGGCTGCAGCGCAATGGCATAGCGTTGAGCGCCGGGGGCCGGTCCGTTCGCGCCGGCGGTCTCGCGCTGCGGGCGACCGTAGAGTCTTATCCGTCCGTGGAGATCGTGTCGTCGCCGAACTTGATTGCGACCGCGCTCGGCGCGCTGCTCGTGTTCGGGTCGATCGTCGTCCTCACTGTCCCGCAACGATAGCGCGGACGTTACGCAGGACGATCGTGCCCTCGGAGAGCTCGATGCCCTTCGGGCGCAGCACGTAGATCGATATCAAGCGCGCCGCGTCGGTCTCGGGTGGGAAGCGCACGGCGACGCTGCGCCACCCCGGCTGGCCGAGGTCGGCCGCCTTCACGAGCGTGTCCTCGTTGATCGCATTCCGGACGTTGACGCGGACGCTCGCGTCGCTGCCGTCGTCGAGGAAATCGAAGGCGAGGCCGATCGTGTCGGCCGGAAGCTGAAGGTCGGCCGTCGCATACGCCGCGCGCTCCGACGCACCGAACGAGAACGACAGCGACACGCAACTACGGCAGCCGGCGTTTTTGAGCAGCGACCCCGCTCCTCCGTGCGGCAACGTCGTGAAGCGCGCGTGCTCCGCGAAGGCCAGCGCGACGTCGTGCGATCCGACGGTGACGCGCGTGGCCGTCACGGCGGCGCCGATGCGCACCGAGACTTGCGCGTCGCGCGAGGCGGCGCGATATTGACCGCGGGTATCGATCGATCCCGAGCTTGCCATCCAGTGCAGGACGGACGGAAGAGCGAGTGCATAACCGTTGCGGTCGTAGGCTCGCGCCGTCAGCGCGATCGTCGCGTTCGGATCTACGTTGGGTTGCGACGGCGTGATGCGCGTGCGCGCCGGCGCCGCCTCGACTTCGACCGGGACGTTACCGTGGAGCTTGCCGTCACGCAGCGCGATCCGGCCGCTACCCGGGTGGAGCGCGACGAACTCGCCGTCGCGGTACTCGCCCAGCCACGGCGGCTCGACGTCGGCTCGCGCCGCGCCGCCCTGCGTGACGTGGTTGGCTGCATCGACCGCGGCGACGCGCAGCGGCACTTCGGCGCCCGTCAGCGCGCGAACGGTACCCGGGCGCGCTACGAGTTTGACCGGCGGACCGGCCGGTGCGGTGCTGTATACGAAGATGCCGTCGGCGACTGGGCGCTCGCGTCCATCCGAGGGTGAATTCATCACGTCGGCCTCGCTGTCGCCGAGCCGCCGAGCGACGATCGTCGACGATCCGCCTCCGTCGAAGAGCAGTCCCTCCGTCGCGCCGAGCGCGCGCATGAGTGCGGCGAACTCGGGACGCGTGACGCCGACGCTGATCTCCGCTTGCCGTCCGTCGACCTCGACGAGAAAAAGCCGTCCGTCGGGCGCGATCGCAGCCCCGGAGCACGGCATGCGCCGAGCGTTTTCCACGCGATAGGGCGCGTCGCCGTCGTCATACCACGCGCCGTCGTGAAGGATGAGCGCGCCGCCGCCGACGGCGGCGCTGATCGCGTCGAGCCCCAGCGGCGAGAGATCCCCGCTGACCGAGAGCACGGCGTTGTCGTCGGGAACGGTGATGAAACTGTAGTCGTTAGGGCCGATCGCCACGTAATAGCCGGGTGGCTGAGGCTCGAGATTGTTCGCAACGCCGGTCACGCGATAACGGGTCAGCGGCGCGGTGTCGCCGAGCGGCTCGACCTTCACGAGCGTGACGTCGTCTTGCGGGCGCACGCGGCCGTACATCGGCGTGATCAGCGAGAGTCCGCCGCTGGCGGGCATCTCGTCGATGCCGTCCAGCGGCATCGTGCGTTGATCGATCTCGATCTGTCCCGTGAAATTGAACTCGGCGATGTGCGGCGTTCCGTCGTGGGTGATCGCCAGCGCGTAGCGCTTGTACGGCAGCTGGACCAGCACTCCAGAGCGAACGACGATGCTGATCGGGCGGTTCGTTTGGCCGATGTCGAAGAAGTCGCCGTTGATGCCCGCGACGGCCCGCGTGCGTCGCGCCATCGACCCGATCGTTTCGCCGCGCGACTCGAGCGCATCATTGGCCAGCACGGCTCCGAGACGGACGTCGCCGCGGTGCGGGTCGACCACCACGACATGCACCGACAGCGGTCCCACCGCGGTGAGCAACTGATAGTCGGCGTACATGACGCCCGGCGCGATGCTCTCGATCGTCGGCGCCTCTTGCAGGATGCGCGGAAACGGCGGATCGGGCGCGACCCGCGCGGGCAACGCGTCCTCATGCGCCGCGGCACTCGCGCCACCGGCAAGCGCAAGCATCAGACCTATGAGTAAAATCTTCATGGCTGCGCTCGTCGCGCGATCTGCGCCTTCGACGGCGACATATCGCGCCGGCGGACGCTCGCCTCGCGCATCCGGCGCTCGGCATCGCTCGGCTCCTGCGCCGCTCCCGCCCTCCATGGCTCCGCGGCGCACTCACACGCCGCCTGCGCGACACGTCGCCGTGCTCGGGCTCCGATTGCGCACTCGCTTGAGATCGCGAAGGAAGCCGAACCTGCTGCAGAGCGGAGCTGCGACGAGCGCGGGCCAGCGCAGGATGCGCACTTCGTTCCGAGCTTGCTCGCCCGCGCGAGCGCCGCAGCAGGAGGAGCACAGGAGGTGCGACGACGAGCGGTTCCGCGCGCAGCAGGTTCGGCTTCCGCGCGATCGCGGCAGAAACGTCGCCGTCGAGGATTGCCATCGCGAATCTCATTTCGCCGGGGGGTGCCAGGCGGCAACGGCGAGCGGATATCCGCCGGTCGCGAACGGTGCGTGCGGCACGCGGCGGAGCGTACGCGCATCGAAGACGTCCACGGCGTCGGCGCCGGCGCACGGCACGTACAGCCGCGTGCTGATCGCGTCGAAAAACGGCTTCCAAGGGATGCTGCACGTTGTCAGCGGAGCGTGTTTTGCGCGCAGCGTCGCGGCGTCGAGAACGTAGACTTCGCCCAGCTGCTCGTCGGTGACGAATAGCGTGTGCGATGCCGGATCGAGCGCCGCGCCTACGGGAAACACGAGGCGTGCGCTGCGCGCGACGACGTGCGGCCGGGTCCCGAGCTCGATCGCGACCGCCGCCCCCGGCGCGGCGAACGGCGAACTCTCGCTCTGGTTGGAGATGGCGTACAAGCGGCTGCCGCCGGGCGTGAGCGCGAGCGAGAAGACGCGCGGCACCGCGCCGAACCGCCGAACGACGCGCATCGAATGCGTGTCGACGGCCGCGACCGTACCGTCGTTCGTGTTTGCGACGTAGACGATGTGGCGGGCGGCGTCCACCGCGAGGCCTTCGGGAGTCGCACCGGTCGCCGTGTGCGCCACGCTTCCGTCGACGCTCACGCGTGTCAGCGCGCCGCTTCCGGCGAGATCGCGGTTGGTAACGAAGATGGCGTGCGTCGCTGGGTCGACCGCGACGTTGTTGCCGAGCGCAACTCCTGCGACATGCAGCACGGCCCACGGCGAGAGGATCGCAAGCGTCAGCGCCGACCCCTGAGTGTCCGTGGCGACGATTCTGCCCAGTCGGATCGATGGTAGCGTCGCTGGGTGGCCCGCCGGTGGCCAGCACGCCGAGTACCGAGAAGTCGTCCGCGTTGTGGAACACGACCCCGTCGTCGTACGAAGCGACCACCAAGAATGGCTGCGTCGCGCGCGGCGGCGCACCGATCCGCAGGTTCGCCGCCGCAAGACCGTGCGTGTTGCCGGCCACGAGCAGCGCGGTGCCGGGCAGCGCGCGCTGTGGGATCTCATACACTCCGTCGGGCGAGAGGATCCCCGGACCGAGCACCGCGGCGTGATAGGGAGCGGCGAACCCATCGATCCGCAGCGGCAGCATGCTTCCGGGCAGATACGGCCACGCGGTCGCGGCGATCTTGCCCGAGGCGATGCGCGGAGACGGAGTCCGCGGCATGCCGCCGGCGAGCGCGAGCGACGCGATCAGAAGCGCACCGAGGCGAAACGACGCCTGAGCCACTGGCACGCGTTAGCCGCCCCGCACGAGTCCGACGGCAAAGAGCACGAGCCCGAGGCCGCTCAGGGCGCAGCCCGCCGAAAGGAGGCGCTTACCGCCGGAGAGCGCCGAGATCGACACGAGCACGATCGAGATCTCGAACGCCGTGGTCGCAAACTGCAACAGCTCGTAAGACTGCAGGATGCGCTCGGAGCGTTGGTCGTCATCGCGAGACTGGCTTTCCAACGCCTTCGCGCGCTCGAGAACGGCCGGCGCCGCGGCCTTCTCCGCTTCCGCTACCGATTGTAATCGCGCCTTCGACTTCGCGTCCGTGACGAGGTCGCTGGCGATCAGCGCCCCATAGATGTTGAAGCGGATCTGCTTGGCCTCGTATGCGTTGAACGTGTCGCTCGCGCGCGCTTGCGTCAGTATGGCCTGGTTTTTTGCCGAGAGGGCCGAGATCGACCGGTGGTGCGCGAAGAGCGTGCCCAGCGCCGCCAGCACTGCGATGATCGCCGCCGCGAGTGAAATCAGCCGGTTACCGTTAGATGCTTCGATGCCTCGGTTCACGTGGCCGCCGTCTCTTCGCGAGCTGACAGCTCGGACACCCATTCCAGGCCCTCGACGATGTCGGTGCCCGGCGCAACGGTCGTCTGCATCGACTTCCGCGGGTCGAATGCGAACGTCGCCAAGCGATAATCGCCGAACGTGCCGGCCACGATCGTACCGTCGGGGTCGACGGCGAACGCGCGTTGCTGCGTCCGGTCGAAGACCACGACGTGGATGCGAAGTTCCAGGGCGCGCGCTCGCGCGATGCGTTCCGTCCAGGGCGCGGCAACGTCCGTGGTCCAGCAGATCAGCCAATAGCCGGCCCGGCGACACGGCACGAGGCCGGCGGGGTCGAGCATGCGCGCGTCGTCTAGGCGAACGACCGGGACCACGCGATCGAGCGCCGCGAAGCGCTCGTGGTCGCGGGGCGATATTGCGAACTCGTCGTCGAGCGTCTCGAGACGGCGGTCGACGTCGGCCGGCAGGTCATCGTACGCGATCGCGATCCGCACGGGCCGCTCCGTTAGAACCGTGCGGGGCACGAGCCGCTCCGGCGCGACGCGATCGCGGCGTTCGTCGCCGAGCTCGACGGAGGCATACAGGGTCGCGGGGCCATGCTGGTCGGCGAGCGCGACGATCTCACCGCCGCAATCCACGATCTGACTCTTGCCGCAGTACGCGACCATCCCGAGCTCCGCGCCGCATTTGTTCGCGGCGACGAACGGGACGTGGTTTTCGTAAGCGCGGACTCGTCCGAGTAAATCGGCCTGAACGTTTTCCAGGTTCGCGGGATCGCGTCCACTCGTGACCCACGCCGTCGGCATGACGAGCAGCTCCGCTCCTCGATCGACGAGCGCGCGCGCGACCGTGGGAAGACGCCCGTCGGCGCAGATCATCACTCCGAGCGTCGCGATGCTCGTCTGAACCGGGGCTAGGCGGTCTCCGCGCGAGAACCAGCGGCGGTCGAAGTGCCACAGAAACAGCTTGTCGGCTCGGCCGACGAGCGAGCCGTCACGGTCGATAACGAAGGCGCTATTGCGCGCCGCGTCTTGGTCGCGCGCGGCGGCGCCCGCCACGATCACCGTTCGCGTGGAGCGCGCGATTTCGCGCAAACGAGAAATCGCGTCGTCCACCGCGGCGTAATCGATCGGCGCGCCCTCCAAGACGTACGCGGGAAAGGTGGCTTCGGGCAAGACGACGAGATCTGCGTGCGAGCATTCACGGACGGCGTGGAGCACGTTTTCGAGCGCCGTCGCGAAATCGTTGCGATCGTGCGCGCGCAGCTGGATTGCTGCCACGGCAATGGAGCGAGTCATTGCTTGCCGCCGTTCGCGGAAGCAAAAGCCGCGCCCCTCGTCGGCATTGATTTGGAAGGCCGGCAGGCGGCGCTCGCTGAAATGATTGTTCCCCAATGGGGCTTACCGCGCCGCCGCGGTACCCGAAGGGAGATGTTTTCATACGTGAGACATACGCTACCAACGTTGTCGCTTACGATTGCCGCTGCAAGCACCGGTCTATTGTACATGGCGCCGAGTCATTCCGCATCCGCGCTCGCCGCGACTTCGGCTGCCGCGTCGAAAGCCACGCCGACTCCGGCCGCCGCGTCGAAAGCCACGCCGACTCCGGCAAGCACAAAGAAGGACGCCTGCGGTACGACTAAGAGTAGATGGGCGCACCTCCAATGCGAGGACTTCGTCAGTTCCGCGCCGGGAGACGAATATTTCGGTCGGATGAAGATGAGTTATCTCGGGATCGACAATACGTATAAGGACGCATCGATCAGCGCGGGAGCCTATACGACGGATCCCCGTATTATTTCGAAGCTCGACTTTGCAACCGAAGCGCTCCAGCGCTGGGCCGCGAAATATCCGAATGACCCGCAGCTGCCGCGCTCGTACTTCTTGGGCATCCAGGTTCTCCGTAAGGTATATACGCAACCCGAACAAGACATGGCCTGGGACTTCATGCAGATCCTGGTAACCCGCTACGGCGGCACCTACTTTGGCAAGACGATGAAGGCGAGCTTGAGTCACGGGTTCACCGAGCATTGGTTCGCGCTCGCGCAAATCTGCCCGACGGCGCTGCCGTTAGGAGTAGGCGTAATGCCGGAGGTTACGCCGGACGTCACGCCGACGCCGTCACCCGCTCCAGGTCGCCCCGCGGTCGCCCTGATCACTCCGCCCTGCGTTCAGCACGCGCCGGGATAAAAACCGACTGCCGGCGGAAAAGAAGAAAGCCCCTGCATCGGCAGGGGCTTTCGATTTGCTGTCGGGGATGAAGCTTAGATCTTCAACCCGATTCCCGCGTATGGGCCGCTCTCGGAGAATCCGATCGGCGCAGCATTGGTGTTGTAGCCACGATCGCCCATGAATCCCGCTTCAAGGAAGAGCGGGAAGCTTTGGAACGTGTAGGTTACGCCAATGTCATACTTGAGGATGTTGTAACCGACGTTGTACGTGCAGCCGGTCGCCGAAGTTGGGGTTCCGCATGCGAGCGGCGTACTCTGATAGTTACCGTTGACGTCGAAGAAGTACATCGCGTGGCCATACCACGAGAAGACGTGATCGAGGTCGGGTAACTTCTCGAGTCCGACGCCGGCCCCGTTCTCCCTCGGATAGCCGTAGTTGTTTCCGCGCCACATGTAGCCGCCTACGAGGTAGATGCGCGGCTTCAGGATGCGAAGCCCGAGCCGAGCGTCGAAGTCGTAGTCGCGGCCGTTGAACGAGGGAACTACCGACGAGCCCAGGCCACCAATGGTGGTCACGAAGCACTCAGGATCGCCGTTGCCACCGCAGTTATGCTGCCAGTTCCACTGACGATAGTCGACTTCGACCATGAATGGGAGACTGGCGATCGGGATCTCGAGCGCTCCGTGGAGCCGATACGAGAAGCCGCCGTTGTTGTTGTTGCTGGACGCGCCCGGGACGAACTCGTTGTACACCTTGGGTGAGATGATGTAGTCGCCCGCCACGTAGAAGTCGTAGTAGGGTGCAGCCACCGGCACCGGCGTCGGTGTCGGCGGAGGCGGCGGAGGCGGAGGCGGTGCCGGACTCGGCGGCGGGGTAGCCGGGATGTAGCGCACGACGACCAGACGGCGATCGGGCACCCACTGAACGTAGGCCCCCATGCCTTCCGAGATCACGCGCACCGGCACGAGAACGATGCCTTGGTAGATGAGTCGGCGGCACGTCCAGCGGACGTGACTCGCCGTTGATGACGACTTCCGGCTTACCGACGGTCACCTTGACCTCGGCGCCGGCCTTGCTGACCGTCACGGTCTTGCTGCCCGCGTCGTATGACACGGTCGCACCCATTTGCTCGAACATCGAACGAAGCGGAATCAAAAGCGTTCCGCCCCGAACCAGTGCTGCGAGCACGCGACCCTGCTTCAGGATGTCGGGCTTGGAATAGACGTGGTGGTCATTGTAGAGAATCGGGTACTGACCCGACGGCGGCGAACCGAAGTTCGCCGGAGGAGCAGCCGTCGCGCCCTGACCCTGCGCTACCGCGTTGGTTCCAATGTTGCCATGCGATGCGGCGGGATGGGCTGCGACTGCGTTGAATCCAAGGCCGGCTGCCAGCAGCACGGTCAGGATTCCGATGCTCAGTCGCTTCAATGTGTCCTCCTAAGCTGGTAATTGAGACGTGAGGCTTACCCAGCCGGGCCCGGAGGTCCGTAGGGCAATCCTTTGGCGTCCTCTTCGGGAGGGGGCGATTGGCTCCCCTGCAGTAGGAGCCGGGTCAGGCCAGCTTTTCTCTCAGTTTAGCGAGGAACTTGGCCTTCTCAATAACGTACCGCTCGTGGGTTCCTTCGGCGACCGCCTCTTGCTCGTCGAAGACTTGCACGGCGAAGCTCACGCGCGGCCCGTCGAGCATGACCACCTCGACCTCCGTGCGCACGATAAACCCCACCGGTATGGGCTTTTTGTGTTCGATGTCGATATGCGTGCCGAGCGTGATCTGGCCGGCCTTCAAGATCGGCTCGACGCAGTGGATCGCGGCACTCTCGACCAGCTGAACGAGCATCGACGTGGAGAGGACGTCGACTCCCTTGTTCCCCGCCTTTTCGGCGGTCATCCACTCCTCGACGCGGCTCTGGAGGCTGTACGAGCGTCCGATGTCGAGTTTCACGCTCATGCCACCAGGGAGATACGCCCTGAAGCCGATTACATCATGCCGAGGTTTAGTGACCTGTAAAACCCGATTGGCTACAGGCACCCCCGCGGGGCGCTTTGAATCAAAAACCGCTGGGCGCCCGTATATCAGACCATGAAGGACGGCTTTCTAGGAGAGAGATGTTTCACATGAGATTCGCTCACGCGTCGGGGAAGGCGACGCTGCTGGCGCTCGCGGCCGCGCTGGCGCTCCCGGCGTTGGCCGGGTGCGGGAAGAAGCCCGCGGCGGGCCCGCCGCCGCTGGCCGTCGACGCCGCCGCGGCCACACGCCAGAGCCTAGCGACATACGTCACGCTCGACGGCCAGATCGCGCCGCTGGAGCAGTCGACGCTCGCGTTCCAGCAGAGCGGCACGATCGTCGCGATCAACGTCAACATCGGCGACATGGTGCACAGCGGCGCGCTGCTGGCGCGGATCGACCCGTCGACGCTGCAGGCTCAGCTCTCGCAGGCCCAAGCGCAGGCCGCGCAATACTCGGCCTCCGCGCAGGGGGCCGTCGTCGGATACCCGGTCCAGGTGCAGGGCAACGAGGCGACCCTGCAGACCGCGAAAGCTTCGCTTGCCAATGCAAAGCTCGTCTACGATCAAAACAAACAGTTATATAAGCAAGGCTACGTCTCCGAGACGCAGCTGCAACAATCCCAGGCGAACTACGTTCAGGCCGAGCAGACGTACAATAACGCCGTGGTCGGCCTGCGCAACAACGTGGTGAGCGCGCAGAACGTGAAGGCGCAACAGGCTCAGGCGCAATCGGCCTCCGAGCAGGCGCACGTGCTCAGTACGCAGCTCTCGCAAACGTACCTGTACGCGCCATATGACGCCGTGATCGCCAATCGTCTGGTCGATCCCGGGGCGTTCGCCTCGCCGTCACAACCCGTGCTGCAGGTCGCGCGGATCGATACCGTCTGGATCAACGTGAACGTGCCCGACGAGGATCTCGCCTACGTGCATCCCGGCACGCTGGTGACGTTCCAGTCGACCTCGCTGCCGGGCCGGACGTTCCACGCTCCCATCCAAACCGTCAACGCCGTGCCCACGTCGGGCACGCTCTCCTATCTCGCGCGGATCGAGCTGCATAATCCCGGCTACGTGTTGCGCGGCGGCATGCTGGTCGCCGTAACCGTCACCAAGGCGCGCGCCGTCGGCGCGGTCGTCGTCCCACGCAGCGCGATCGCTCAGACGCCCAACGGAGACGCCGTGTATATCGTCAACGACAACAAGGCACAGGCCGTTCCGGTTCGCGTTGGCGTGCAGACCGACACGCTGTCGCAGGTCACGAGCCCGCAAGTGCGGCCCGGCACGATGGTGATCACGACGCGTCCGGACGCGCTCAAGGACGGCAGCGTCGTGGCTGTTAGCGGGGCCAGTTCCGCGTCCTCCAACGGCGCGGTGCACTGACGATGGTGCGCGGAAGAACTCCCGCGCGAGCGCTCGCTGTGGTGCTCGCGCTAGGCCTGCTCGTGACGGGTGTGGCCGTGGCCCAGAACGCGCCGGATCAGGGCCAAATCCAGGGCGTCCCGGGTGTGCAAATGCCCTCGCCGATGCCGCAGCCCACAATCAGCGGCACGCCGATTCCTTATCCGGCGTACGGGACGCCGGCGCCCGACGTCGTGCTGCTGAGGCCGAAGAAGGGCGTCCCGCAGTCGATCTCGCTCTCGGACGCCGTGCGGATCGGCGTAGCGCTATCGCCGGCCTTTGCTCTGCAGAACGCGCAGTGGGCGGCGATTCATGCTAAATATACGGCCTCCGTTCAGGCGTACTACCCCGGGATCAGCGGAACCGCGCAGATGGGGAAGTCCTATAGCAACGGTACGACGGCTTCGAGCGGCGGCGGCGCCTCGCCGCGACCGAGCGTCAGCCCCGGGATCGTTCCGAACGCGGCGTTCGGCCTCGCGACGCCTTCGGCGTACTCACGGGCCACGGTCGCGAACGAATCCATAGGGATCAGCATCCAGCAGCTCATCTATGACGGCGGACGCACGATCGCCAACATCCGCGCCGCGAAGGCCGCCGACATCGCCGGCAGGGCGACGCTATTACGGCAGCTGCAAACGCTCGCGTTCAACGTGGCGACCGCATACTACGCGGTGCTGGAAGATAACGCGACCGTGACCGCCGACGCGCAGCTCGTGCGCGAGTTCGAGGTCAACGAAGCCTCGGTCGCGGCGCAGATCCGCAACGGCGCCGCCGCGCGATCCGACATCGCCGCCGCTCAGTTCCAAACCGCGCAGGCCCGCGGGCAGCTCGTCACGGCGCAGGGTACCGCTATCGGCGCCCAGGCGACCTTCGCGACGACGCTTGGTCTCGACGCCGATTCGGAGGTCGTTCCGAAGGCGGTCACTGCTCAGCCCCCGCCGCCGAATCCGAACTATTCGGCGTCGCTCTCGCGCGCGCTCATCATGCGCCCCGACTACATTTCGGCCGCCTACAACGTAGAATCGGCGAAGGAGAACCTGCGCTACGCGAAGCTCGCGCGATTCCCGGTGCTCGCGGCCGGAGCCACCGACGACCTCAGCAAGCAGTTCATCAATTGCTTCTCTACGACGGAAACGCTCAAACACGGGATCGTCGTTCCGGTGTCTGCGTGCCCCGGTCCGCAGAGTTGGTCGAACGACAAGACGATCGGATTGAACCTCACGATTCCGATCTACGATCAAGGCGTGACGAATTACAATATCGCGGTCGCCGCGTCTCAGCTCGATCAGGCCGTCGCCACGCTCAACAGTACGAAGCTCACCGTGGAGTCCGACGTGCGCTCGGCGCTCGCGACGCTGATCTCGGCGCGCGCGTCCCTCGTGCAGGCTCGCTCCGAGCTCACCTCCGCGCAGGTGTCGCTCGACGCGACGCAGGCTCAGTACAAGGTCGGGGCAACGACGATCCTCAACGTCGTCACTGCCGAGGCAAACCTTTCGACGGCGCAATCCGCCTACATCACTGCGCTCTATGGCGTGCAGAATTCGGAGCAGAACTACCTCTACGCGACGGGGATCAGCGACGTTCAGAGTATAATTTGAAGTTCCAATGATCCCCGGAATTTCCGAAGTGCCGGCGACGATTTCGGATCGGATCAATGCCGCCATTCTCGCCGTTTCGGAGGACCGCCTCGCGGGCTTCCAGACCGATCCGTTCGGCGAAATCGCGTCGCGCACGAACATCCCGGTCGAGACCGTGATGCAGCGGATCGCCGCGATGCTGTGTGCCGGAACGATTCGGCGCGTACGCCAGACGCTGCTTTCTACGAATCTGGCGGCGGGCGCTCTCTGCGCGTGGGAGGTCGCGCCGGAGCGGCTCGACGCGGCCTTCGACTTCATGTTTCGCGAGGATCCGTTTTCGGGGCACGTGGTGATTCGCACGACGGACGCCGTGTCGCCCGGCAGCCGATACCGCCTGTGGACGACGCTCAAAGTGCCGCAGGGTTTCTCCCTGCGCAAACATGCGCAATGGCTCGCCGAGACCGTCGGTGCGCAGCGCCATCGCCTGATGCCGGCCAAGATGCTCTTCGCGCTCGGCGTGGGGCACGTTCGGCGGCGCGGCCTGGAGCCGGGCGCGCGGGCGCCGGAACGCGCGCGGCCGCTCCAGGCCTCGGTCGTCGAGCTGTCCGACTTGCAATGGCGCGTCCTCGTTGCGCTCAAACGCGAGTTTGCTCCGGGGGAGATCGTCCGCGACGTGTGGTCGGCGCGCGCCCGCGAGGCTGGGCTGGACCTCGATACGTTCGCAACGGTCGCGCGCAGCCTCGAGGAGCGGCGCGTCATCGGCCGGTTCTCGACGTTTCTCGAGCACGTCAAGCCGACCGCCGGCAACGAACGCGCGACTCGTTACAACGCACTCTTCCATTGGGCTGTGGCGCCGGGGCGCGAAATCGACGCCGGCTGCGAGGTCGCGCGCCACTACGTGATCACGCACGCGTACTGGCGCGAGGGCGGGCCCGAGTTTCACGACGTCAACGTCATGGCGGTTGCGCACGGCATGGAGAAGGAACGAGTACTGGCGCACAAGGCCGCGATCGACGAACACCTGCGGGAAGCGGGCGTCGACTTTTCGTATACCAACGTCTTCTGGGGCGGGCGCAGCGAGATCAAACCGTCGGAGATCGCACCGAGCGCGTATCGCGCATTTTGCGAATCCCGCGGAATCGATCCCGAGGCGATGCGCGCCGAACCTGGGGAAGGAGCCTCTGCGTGAACCTCAGGGTCGTGTCTGCGTTCGTCACCGTCGTGGCTGCGCTGGCCGGGTGTACGAAGACCTCGACGACCGGCGCCGCGGGCGCCGCGCACCCATGGACGCAGCCCGGCGTCTTCCGGTTCTCCGAAGCTTCGGATCCGAAGAATCTCAACCCGATCCTGGACGCCGGCACGCCGATGCTGGATCTCTCGATGTTCATCTACTCGTGGACGATTCGCTACGACTCAAAGGGGCATCCCGTGCCGGACGCGCTGCGCGAGATTCCCACGGTCGCCAACGGCGACGTCAGCAAAGACGGGCTGACGCTCAAGTATAAGCTGCGGCCGAACATCAAGTGGCAAGACGGCGCGGCGCTGACCTGCAACGACCTCAAGTTTACGTGGCAGGTCGTGATGAACCCGCACAACAACGTCGTGACGACCGACGGCTACAAGAGCATAGGCAGCATCGACTGCAGCGACCCCACCGTCGCCGTCATCCACATGAAGAAGCTCTACGCTCCCTACCTGCAGCAGCTGTGGAGCGTCAATGGGAACGCGCCGATCCTGCCGGAGCACATCCTCGCGAAATATAACGACGACAAGGGCTCCTTCAACACCGCCCCCTACAATGCGTTGCCGGTCGGCAGCGGGCCCTTCAAGGTCGTCGCGTGGAACCGCGGTCAGGACGTGCGGATGGTGGCCAATCCGGACTTCTATCTCGGCAAGCCGAAGCTGAACGAGGTGATCTATAAGATCCTCCCCGACGAGAACACGGAGCACACGCAGCTGCAGACGCACGAGATCGACATGCTGGCGATCGGCTCGGCGATGAAGTGGCCGCAGTACGCCGCGCTCGCCGCCGATCCCGCCAACGGGCTGGTCGCCGTTCGCGTCGACTCGTTCCAATACTCGCACATCGACTTCAACCTGCGGCATCCGATTGTCAGCGATCGCAACGTGCGCGTCGCGCTTGCGTACGCGACCGACCGCAACGAGATCATAGAGAAGATCATGCACGGCTCGGCCATCCCGGCCGAGACCGATCAGTCTCCGAAGCTGTCGTGGGCATATACCGACGACATCACGCACCACCCGTACGATCCGGCCAAAGCGCGCGCGACCTTAGACGCCGACGGTTGGAAGGTGGGGCGGGACGGAATCCGCGTGAAGGATGGACAGCGGCTGGAGTTCACGCTCAGCACGCAAACCGAATCGAACTACGGCAAGGCACTGCAGACGGTGCTGCAGCGCCAGTGGCGCGAGGTCGGCGTTCAGGCCGACATCAAGAACTACCCGACCAGCCAGTTCTTCGACAACTCCGCGAACGGCATTCTGCAGGGCGGCCACTACGATGTCGGCGGGATTCAGCTGGGCGGCCGCCGCCGACCCCGACGACAGCCCGATCTACTCCGCCGACAATTTCGCGCCGCACGGACAGAACGCGTTGTTCTGGGATAACCGCATCGCGACGGCAGCGATGAACGATGCGCTCTCGACGATCGATCAGGCTCGCCGCAAGCGTGACTACGTCATCGTGCAGCAGCAGCTCTCGTACGACGTGCCGACGATCATCATCAACTTCTCGCGCGTGCCGTACGTGTACAACAGCGATCTGAAAGGCTTCGACCCTTCTCCCGTCATCTCGGCCTTCTGGGACCCTTGGAACTATTCGATTTAGGAGCATGTTTGACATGAAAGCACGACTGGTCTTCGTTGCGGCTTGCGTCGTTCTCGGCGGGCTCTGTGCCTGCACGAAGACCGGCGGCCTCTCGACCGGAGGACGGACGAACTCGTGGACGCAGCCGCACGTGCTGCGCTTTGCAGACGCGGGCGACGTGAACACGCTCAATCCGCATCTCGGCCAGTTCGCCGACATCGGGTACCTCTCTTCGATGACGATGGCCTACCTGATCAAGTGGGACGAGCACAACAACCCGTACCCCGAGCTCGCCACGCAGGTGCCGACCCAAGCCAACGGCGGCGTCAGCAAAGACGGCCTAACGATCACCTACCACCTACGCCACGGCGTGAGGTGGTCCGACGGCGCGCCCTTCAACGCCGACGACGTGGTCTTCTCGACCAACGTCGTGAACAACACGGCCAACAACGAGGTCGGCCGGCTGGGGTGGGATCAGATCACGAAGATCGACGAGCCCGACAAATTCACGGTCGTCTACCACCTGAAGAAGCCCTACTCGCCGTTCATCGAGACGTTCTTTTCGACGGCCGGCGCCAACCCGTGCCTCCTACCGAAGCACCTGCTGGCGCAGTATCCGAACATCAACCACATCGCGTATAACTCGCTTCCGGTGGGCATAGGTCCGTTCAAATATTTGCGCTGGAATCGCGCGCAGGACATCGTGCTGGTGCCCAATCCGCTCTACTGGCGCGGTCAGCCGCGCCTCAAGGAAGTAATCTTCAAGATCATTCCGGACCGCAACACCGTGCTATCGCAGCTCCAGGCGCATGAGATCGACATGTGGCATCTCGTGCCGGGCAACTACCTGTCCCGGGTACAGGGCATCTCCGGCGTCACGGTCCTGCGGCTGCCGAGCTACTTCTACGACCATCTGGATTTCAACATCCAGCATCCAGCTGTCAGCGATCCAGTGGTGCGGCAGGCGCTCCGGCTGGCGATCGACCGCAAGACGATAATCGAAAAGATCGGCCACGGCGTCGGTATTCTGCAGGAGGTGACGACGCCAAAGAACGCGCCGTATGCCGTGACGTCGATCCCGCCGGTGCCGTTCGACATCCCTCAAGCCAACGCGGTGCTCGACAAGGGCGGGTGGGTGCGCGGGCCGGACGGCGTCCGCGCGAAAAACGGCGTGCGTCTCTCGCTCGAGTACGCCGCGACCGCCGGCTCGCAGGACGCCGACGAGGGCATTGAGCTGGAGCGCTCGTGGTGGAAGCAAATCGGCGTCGACATCACCGTTCGACACTACCCCACCGCGCTGATGTTCGCGCCGTTGCAGCAAGGCGGCGTCGTCTATGGAAACAAGTGGGACGTCATCGGGTTCGCGTGGCTCAACGACGCGATCGGGGACCAGTCGGCGATATACTCTTGCCGCTCGTTCCCGCCCAACGGGCAGAATAACCTACGCTGGTGTAATCCTCGCGCCCAAGCCGCAATGGACGCGCTCTTCAGGCACTACGATCAAACGCAGCGAAACGGCGACCAGCTCGTGATCCAGCGACAGCTCGTCAAAGACGTTCCGACCATCGTCACCGAGCTGCGCGAGGACATCTTCGCCCAGAACAGCGATCTGAAGAACTTCCATCCCAACGCGATCACGCCGTTCGACAACATGATGAATGTCGATATATAGCGACCGCCAAAAGCGCACAGCCTAAAAGGGAGAGCAAGCGCAGCAGCGACCACGCTGGTGCGGACGCGAGCAGACCGCTCGCGCGCTGTTCGGCGAGCCACATCGCCGCGGGCGACGCGTTCGGAGCGGCGTGGAAATTGCCGAGCGCGTCGGGCCAGATCGGTATCGGATGTTGCACGGCGAGGAAGGCGGCGATAATAAAGAGCGCCGCCACCGCGACTGCCGCCGGCATCGCGCGGCGGAGGTCGATCGGTTCGCGGAGTCCGACGAAGGCCGCGACCATTGCGATCGCGAGGAGCGACGACTGCGCGATTCCGGTTGGCCGCTGGGCGAGGCCCAGCCAGTCGATGCCGGCCAGCAGAGTGCCGGCCAGCGCGAGAGCGCGCGCCATGCCGCGCGCGCGCAGCGCGCACCACAGTGCGGCAGCATACGCTACGACCAGATCGTGTTCGTGGACGAAGCTCGCCACGAAGGGCGCGAGCGCCGAAAATGCGGCGAAGCGCGCGAAGCCCTCGCGCACGCGCAGCGCGATGGCGATCGCGGCGGCGACCGCGATCGCCGCGACGGCGACGCCGGCCGCGATCGCCGCCGTGGAATTCCCCCGAAGCCGTAGGCGACCGATGCCGGGCTGAATTGTATTGCGTCGAAGCGTTCCACCGCGCCGTGCGCCGCGAGGAGGCGCGCGTACGCGATCGGCCACGCCGCTCCGGCCCCGAGCGCTCCCAGCGCGTACGTGACCAGCGCGCCGGCGATCAGCGCGAGCGTCGCGCGGTTGCGCCCGAGTTGGGAGAGCAGCCCTAGCGCCGCATTGGGCTGCATGAGGGCGATGCACGCGCCGGCGACGGCGGCCACGAGGGAACGGTCCGCGATGACGACCAGCACGCAGGCGCCCGCGAACGCGGGCAACGCGAGCTGTCCGAGCGCGAGGTCGCTGGAAATCGGCGCGAACGAAATTGCCAGCAGCACGCCGCCGAGAAAGACTGTAATCTCGAACCGCGCGCCCGCCCCGCGGAAGGGTCGAGGCGACCAGCGCGAGCAGCGCGACCGCGAGCACGGCCCACCAGGCGCGCGCCGCCGCGTCGTAGGGCCATCGCGCGGCGACGCTCCAAACGACCAGCGTCGCGGGCGGTCCGACGAACGGCAGCAGTTCGTCGCGCGTCGCATCGACGCCGGGAATGCGCCGCTCGGCGTTCCAAATCGCTCGCCCGTAGGGATCGACGCCGGCATCGCGTGCGAGGCCGGCGGACCAGTAGGCCTCAAAGTCGCGTGCGAGCGGGCCGGGCGTTGGTATGGGCCGCGCAGCCAACACGGCGATCGCGATCGCGACGCAAGCCGCGATCAACAGCCATCGCCGCGTTACCACGCCGTGGTCGTCGCCGCCCCCGGCGTCGCGATCAGGTGCGCTTGCGCCATGACGAAGAAGAGGCCCAGCAGGGTCGCAAGATACCACACGCTGACTCGCAGGCGCGCGGCGAACGTCATGTGCTGGGCGCGCGGATCGACGTGACCGCGCAAGGCCGCGAGCATCGCCGGCAGTCCCAGCAGGCCGATGATCGCGACGAACAAGATCGGGATGTGGAAGAAGACGGCGAACCCGACGAAGAGTGCGAACCCCAGGATCCACAGCGGCGGCCACAGCGCGCCGATGATGCGCCCGCCGTCGAACGGCGGCATCGGAATCATGTTGAACAGGTTCAAGAACGCGGACAGATCGGCACACGCATACCAGAAACGGTCGTGCTCGGCCTGTCCGACCGCGTAACACACCGCGGCGAGCCCGAGGCCGACCAGCGGGCCGGCTAGCGCGATGTACGCGTCGTGCTCCAGGTCTTCGGGCGGCGCGCCGGCGGTAAACGCGCCGAGCATCGGGACGAACGCCGGGAGGCGCGCCGGCAATCCGTATGCGCGAAACGCGAAGTAATGTCCGAGCTCGTGTGCGAGCAGCACCAGCATGACGACGACCGCCAGCTTCCAGCCGAAGATCACGACGTAGATCCACAGCGAAAGTAAGAACGTCCAGCTGACGCCGATGAGCTTGGCGCCGACCAGCAGCAGAAACTTGAACTTCAGGCGAACGCGAGCGCCGCCGCGAGCACGGCGCCGATGCCGCCGCCGGCGCGTCGGCGCGCGGGTGGCGGAGAGTCCGGTTCTCGGCCGGATGACGGGGGCAGGTATTGCACGAGCGTGTCTTCAACCGCGTCGCGTGCCGGTCATCGTGATCGTGGGCGGAGGTTTCGCGGGCATCGCCGTCGCCCGGCGGCTCGAGCGGCGACTGCGTCCCGGGGAAGCCGAGATCGTGCTGCTCAGCCGCGACAACTACAGCCTCTTCACGCCGATGCTGCCGGAAGTGACGTCCGGCGAGCTCGAGGTGCGTCACGTCGTCACTCCGATACGCGAGCAGCTAGCGCGGACGCGATTCGTCCTCGCCGACGTCGACGCGATCGACGTAGAGCGCCGGGAGGTGACGTACCATCACGTGCTGACGGGTACGCGGATCGTCCAACGCTACGATCACCTCGTTCTGGCGCTGGGCTCGTCGACATCCACGTTCGGCCTGCCGGGCGTCGCCGAGCATACGTGGCCGCTCAAGCGGCTCGAAGATGCGGACGCGCTGCGCAATCATCTCGTCTGGCTCCTCGAACTCGCCGACACGGTCGCCGACAGCGCGCGGCGCCGCCGGCTCCTCACGCTCGTCGTCGTCGGCGGAGGCTTCACCGGCGTAGAGACGGCCGGCGAGATCGTCGAGCTCTTTCGCAGCGTCTTACGATTCTACAAGAACTTGCGTGTCGACGAGGTGCGCATGCTCCTCGTCGAGGCGGGCCCGTCGCTGCTGGCCGGCCTGCCGCCGAAGATGGGCGAGTACTCGCGCCGCGTGCTCGAGCGCAGGGGCGTCGAGGTGCTCCTCGGCGACGGCGTCGCGAGCGCGGACGAATCCGGCCTGACGCTTACAGAGCGGGCGCCGCATCGAATCGGAGACGATCGTCTGGAGCGCCGGCGTGAAACCGTCGCCGACGATCGCGTCGATCGCGCTGCCGACGACGAAGCGCGGCGCAGTGAACACGGAGCGCGACATGCGGGTCCGAGGTTTCGACGACGTGTGGGCGCTCGGCGATTGCGCCGCGATTCCGGACGGCGCCGGTGGGGTCTTTCCCATGACCGCGCAGCACGCGATTCGCGAGGGGCCGCGGCTCGCAGACAACATCGTCGCGGTGCTTCGTGCCGAGCGCACGAAGCCGTTTCAGTTATCGCGCGCTGGGCATGATGGCTGCGCTCGGGGCGCGCAAAGCGGTCGCGCAGCTGCCCGGCAACGTCGTCATCACCGGCTTCATCGCGTGGTTCTTCTGGCGCACGTACTACTTGTTGCGCCTTCCCGGCCTCGACCGCAAGCTGCGCGTGGCATTCGACTGGACGCTCGAACTGCTCTTTCCGCGCGACACGGCGGAGCTCCGATTCGGCGAGCACGAGGGCGAGGAAGCGGCGACCAAGAGATAACCCGCTCTGCGTAGAACGCCCTCTCATACTGCGCGAGCCGATCGAGCGCCTGATCCGGGACCCGAAGGAATTACGGTGCGGTGGGCTTTCCCGAGCCGGGGCAGATTCGAATCTACGACGAGACGCTGCGCGACGGCGAACAGATGCCGGGCGTGTGTTACACGCCGGAGCAGAAGCTCGAGATCGCTAAGGTGCTGGCCGACATCGGCGTGCACGTGATGAGCGTCGGATTCCCGGCGGCCTCGCAAGGCGATCGCCGCACGCTCCAGCTCGTGATGGGCGCGAAGCGCCGCGGCCAGCTCGGCGACGTCGAGATCGTGGTGATGTGCCGCAGCAACCGCAAGGACATCGACCTGACCGTGCGGACGCTGCGCGAGGTCGGCGTCGATCCGCGCGAAGTCACGTTCTTCATCTTCACGAGCGGCAGCGATCTGCACCTGAAGTACAAGATCGGCAAGACGCTGCTGCGCTACGAGGGACGCGACGAGCGGGAGTGGCTCGATCAGCCGCTATCCTTCTACCGCGCCGCGAACATCCGGCTGCAGTGCGATGCGATTCGCCACGCGCGCGAGTGTGGCGTCGAACGCGATCGAGTTCGGTGCCGAGGATGGCAGCCGCGGCGACGTCGATTACTTCATCGAGTATTTCAAGGCCGGCCTCGACGCGGGAGGCACTCGTCCGGCGTGGCCCGACACCGTCGGAACGCTCACACCCGAGGCCGCGCGCTGGTACTGCTCGCGCATCGTCGCCGGGCTTCCCGAGGGCCTGCCGATCGTCGCGCACCTCCACAACGACTACGGCCTCGGCACGATCAACGCTATCGTCGGCCGCGTCGTGCGGCTTCAAGGTGATTTCGGTTACCGCCAACGGTTACGGCGAGCGCGCCGGCAACGTCAAGCTTCACGAGTTCGTGGTGGCGCTGCGCGTGCTGTACGGCATCGAGCTGCCGGGATTCAAGTACGAAAAGCTGCGCGACCTCGCGCGCTTCATGGAGCGGATGAGCGGGATTCCGCTCCAGCAGCATGAGCCGATCGTCGGGTCCAAGGTGTTCGCACACGAATCCGGCATCCACACGCAAGCGATGCTGATCGACCGCCGCATGTACGAAGCCGTGCCCGCTGAACTCGTCGGCGCGACGAACGAGCTGGGTCTTCGGCAAACACACGGGCGCCGCTCTGGTCGAAGACACGCTGCGGCGGCAGCACCGGCGCCTCGCGCAAGCCGGCGTCGAGCCGAGCTCGGAGCTCGCGCACCGCGTCACCGACGAGGTCAAGCGGCTGCGCGAGGAGCGCGCCGCCTCGAGCAAGAGCGAAGAGACGATCGAGCTATACGAGTCGGCGATGCGCCGGCTGTCGCTGAGTGAAGACGACGTCGTCGAAATTGCCCTCGCGCTCGGAGCGCCTGCGAAGGCTTCGTAACCTCCCTCAAGTAAACGCGCAAAATAAGCGTCGCGGCGCGACTGGTCGCGTGTGACATAATGCCGCAGAGCGCTTCCGATCGCTCGAGCCATTCGACTCCGCTCATGACGGGCTCCGCCATGGATGGCGCGAGCGAGGCGGCGGAGCATCAGGAGCGTGAGCTCCGGATCGGCGGAGCGGACGAGCGGCTCTGCGGCATTAAGCCACAGGCGATCGAACCGCGCGGCGAGGCTAGGCTTGCGCGCCGAGGCGCCAGGTCGCGACGAAGGCTTTAAAGACGACGGCGAAAGTCGTCATGGACGAAGCGGACGCTGCGCGAGCCCGTGCGCTCGAAGCCGGGGATCGTAGCGACGAGATGGGCTTGCGCGGCGGTGACGAGCTGCACGTCGAGCGCGATGGGCGGTTCGAGGCGGAAGGGCTTGGCGGCGGCCGAATCGCGGATCGCCTCTTCGGCCGCCTCTCCGAATCGCGCGGCATGCGGCCGCCGGCGTCATCGAGTCGGCGGCGCGGTTGCCGATCGAGTCCTTGACGACGACGCCCCGAACCCACGGCATCTGATCGCGAACCTCTTCGACCGTCGTGCGGTCGCCGCTCACGAGCAGCAGCGGAACGCCGTGGTAGCCCAGCAGCGCGGCGTTGATCGTCGCCTCGCTGCACGTCATGCCGTTGAGCCGAACCTCGTAGATGACCGACGGCGTGTACGTGTGGCACAGAACCGCATCGGCGGCTCCCGCGGCGCCGTGATACCCGACGAAGAACGCGCCGCCGAAACTACCGTCGGCATCCTGCACCATCGAGAACGGCTTGCGATGCCCGAAGATGATGCGAACGTCGTCCGGGAGATCGTCGAACAGCAGGTTGCGCATCGGACCGTGCCCGTCGTTGACGAGGATGCCGCTCGCTCCGCCGGCGCGGGCGCCCTCGATGGCGCTGCGCACCTCCTGAGTGTAGTAGCGCCGGTAGATAGAGTAGTCGGGGTGCGGCGTGCGGGCATCGACTTGCTCCCAGGCGCAGACGCCGGCGACGCCCTCCATGTCGGCCGAAATGTAGAGCCGCACGCGTCAGGCGATCGGATCGGCGGCCGCGGCGAGACGCGTCGCGGCGACGAAGGCTTCGAAGACCGTGACGTATTCTTCGCTCGCGAACCGCACCGCGCGCCCTCCGGTCCGCGTGAACCCCGGCATGAGCTCGATGAAATCGGCGTGCTCGACGTGCGCGGTCTCGATCGTCAGCTCGAAGGGCGGCTCGAAGCGAAACGGCGACGCTCGCCCGACGCGCTCGATCGCTTCACGCGCGCCGGCGCGAATCGCTTCCTGCGCCTCGCGCGGCGTCATCGAGTTGACGGACGTGTAGCCGATGGCATCCTTCACGCTTACGCCCACGGCCCACGGGAGCGCCTTCGTCGTCTCCTCGACGATCGTTCGATCGCCCGTGATCAGGACGACCGGCACGCCGAAGCTGCCCGCGAGGGCGGCGTTCAGCAGCGCCTCGCTGCACGGCGTACCGTTGACGCTCGCGCAATAGATGGCATCGGAATAGGTGTGAGCGAGCGTCGCCGCGTCGCCGGCCTTCGCGTGGTAGCCGGTGAAGAACGCCGCGTCGATTCCGGAATCGATGCCCGCCGCCATGCTCCACGGCTTCGGAGCGCCGGAGATGACGCGCAGTTCGTCGTCGTCGGGCAGCTCGTCGAAAAGGAGGTTGCGCATGGCCCAGTGCGAGTCGTTGACGAGGACGCGTCGAGCTCCGGCCGCGCGCGCCCCCTCGATCGCCGCGCACACCTCGCGCGTCATGTAGCGCCGGAAGACCGGATACTCGTGCGTGTCACTCGGATCGACCTGCTTCCAAGAGCAGACGCCGGCCGTTCCCTCCATATCGCACGAGATGTAGAGGTTCACTTGCCGAGTGCCTCGCGCGCCTGTGCCAGGCCGGTTTGCGCGGCGACGTTGTGCGGGTTCGCGCGCAGCGCGCGCTCGTAGAGCGGGATTGCCTGGTCGAAGCGGTTCGCGGCGAGATACATGTCGCCCAGCTGCGTCAGGGCGACATCGTCGTTGGGATGCGCCGCGATGCGCCGGCGCAGCGTTTGCAAGGCTGCCATGACGGGGGCCGGCGGGCCGCCCTCGACGGCGTTCTGCGAACCCTGTCGCTGCGCCGTCGCGGCACCTTGCGCGGAGGCGGCCTTACCGAACACGGACCCGGTAACGCCGAATCCGACGGCGACGAGATACGCCATCGTGCAGAGAAAGATCGCTCCGATCGCGATGACGATCGGGACGTAGATGCGAGCGGGCAATCCGCCGGAGCTATCGGACGGCACGAAGAGTCGGTTTGACGCGCGGCGAATGAAATCTTTTAGCGTGTTGCATACGGAAGCCGACCTGCAGTTGCTCTTCGCGCGCTTGAACTATCGGTATTTTAACGGTGAAGTGCCCGACTGCCGGATCCGCTACAACGCTCGTTTCTCGAATTCGGCGGGTCGAATCACCTACGGTACGCGACCGATGCTGATCGAACTCTCGCCCAAGCATTTCAGACAGCATCCCGAGGCGCTGACGGACACCTTGCTCCACGAGATGGTTCACGCATGGTGCTACGCCAAGTTCCGCGACACGGGACACGGCGCCCGCTTCAAGCGCAAACTGCGCGACTGCGGCCTGGAGTCGATCTACCACGACCTCGGAAGCGTCGCCCCGAACAGAGAATCGAGTAAGCGCTACATCCTCCGGTGCGAAGGGTGCACCTTCGAGACGCTGCGCCGCAACAGGCCGCGCAAGGCCGCGAGCTGTCCGCGCTGCAACAAGCGCGGTTTCGATGCCCGCTATCCGCTCACGATTTACGAGGTCGTCGAGATGCGCGCCGCGGGAACGACAATTGACGTACTGCGCGCCGCCCGGAAAGGTGGATAGTTATGAAGATGGCCGAGAAGGCAGCCACGCGCGTCGAGTCCGACTCGATGGGCAAGGTCGAGGTTCCCGCCGATAAGTATTACGGCGCGCAGGCGGCGCGCTCGCTGGTGCACTTCGACATCGGCGACGGCGAGTGGCCCCGCGACGTCATGCCGAAGCAGGTCGTCCGCGCAATGGCCGTGCTGAAGAAGGCCGCGGCCCTCGTCAATCACGAGCTCGGAAAACTCGACGCGGAGCGAACGCGGCTCATCGTCGCGGCCGCCGACGAGGTCATCGAAGGGAAGCTGGACGCGCATTTTCCGTTGCGCGTGTGGCAGACGGGTTCGGGGACGCAGACGAACATGAACGTCAACGAGGTGATCTCGAATCGCGCCATCGAGCTGGCCGGCGGCGAGATGGGCTCGAAGCAGCCCGTGCATCCCAACGACCACGTGAACATGTCCCAGTCGTCCAACGACACGTTTCCGACGGCGATGCACGTCGCCGGAGCGCAGGGAATGTCCGAGATGCTGCCCGCGGTGCAGGCCCTGCGCGACGCGCTCGACGAGAAGGCGAAGGCGTGGATGCACATCGTCAAGGTCGGACGGACGCACCTGCAAGACGCGACGCCGCTGACGCTGGGTCAAGAGTTCTCCGGCTACGTCACGCAGCTGGACCGCGCGATCAAAGCGTGCAACGAATCACTCAATCCGCTGTACGACCTGGCGATCGGCGGCACCGCCGTGGGGACGGGACTCAACGCGCACCCGGAGTTCGGCGAGCGGACCGCGCGCAAGATCGCCGAGCTCACCGGGTTGCCGTTTCGTTCGCATCCGAACAAATTCACGGCGCTCGCTTCGCACGACGACTTCGTCTTCGCTTCCGGCGCCCTCAAGATGCTGGCCGCAGCGCTGATGAAGATCGCGAACGACATCCGTTGGCTCTCCTCCGGGCCGCGTGCGGGAATCGGCGAGCTCGTGCTCCCCGAGAACGAGCCCGGCAGCTCGATCATGCCGGGAAAGGTCAATCCTACGCAATCGGAAGCGATGACGATGGTGTGCGTGCAGGTCTATGGCAACGACCTCGCGGTCAGCTTCGGCGCGTCGCAGGGCAACTTCGAGCTCAACGTCTTCAACCCGGTGATGATCTACAACTTCCTGCACTCGACGACGCTGCTCCGTGACGCGTGCACCATGTTCCGCGAGCATGCCGTGGAAGGTCTGCGGGCCAACGAGGAACAGATCAAGCGTTATCTCGACGAGTCGCTGATGGTCGTTACGGCACTCTCGCCGCACATCGGTTACGACAAGGCCGCCGAGATCGCCAAGAAGGCGCACCACGAGAAGACCACCCTCAAGAGCGCCGCCCTGTCGCTCGGGCACGTGACGGAAGAGGAGTACGACCGCGTTGTCGTTCCCAAGGACATGACCGCACCGCGTTAGAACCGGCGCGCCGGCGCTACAACTGTCGCCAGACGAGCGTGATGGCGGCTATCACGAGGGCGATCGCGATGACGAGCAAGAGCTGAGGCGAGCGAAGCCGCAGCGAGAGCCGCGCACCGATGGGGCCGCCCAACAGGCCACCGGCGACGAGCGGCACGACGTCGGATCCGACAACGTCGTGCTGGAGAATGTGCGTGATCAAGCCCGGCGGTGAGGCGAGCAGGATGGCAAATTGCGACGTCGCGCTGATCGCGTGCGCCGGCAGCTCCGAAAAATAGAGGAACGCCGGAACTAAGATGATTCCGCCTCCCAGGCCGAACAGGCTTAGGAATATTCCGACCGCGAACCCGAGGCCGAGGGCGCCGCGGTAGGACATGCCCTTGATCTCGTGAATGCGGCGCAGCTCGGGTCGTCCGGCCATGCGCCGCTCCGCGTTCCAGGCCATGTCGACGGCCACGGCGATCAGCAAGACCGCGAGCAGCACGTCGAAGATGCGGGCCGGAATATGCAGCGACAGCACCGCTCCGAGGATGCTGCTGGGAAGCGCGCCGAGAGCGATCAGGAGCCCAATCTTCAAGTGCACGCGTTGGTGGAGCAGGTAGGTAACCGCACCGCTCGCGCTGTTGGCGACGATCAAGACGAGCGACGTGCCGGCCACGTCGGCGGGTGAAAATCCGAGGAACAAACGGAGAATCGGCACGAGCACGAACCCGCCGCCGAGCCCGACCATCGAACCGAAGACGCTCGCCGCGAACGCGGCAACGAAGAGCTCTAGCGGAAAACGAAGCTGGCTTAGCTCGATCGTCCGATGTACCGGCGATCGCGCGTGTCTATGCGTATGACGTCGCCGCTCTCGACGAAGAGCGGAACGTTGACGGTCGCACCGGTCTCGAGCCGGGCGGGCTTGGTCGTGTTCGTGGCGGTGTCGCCGCGGAAGCCGGGGTCGGTCTCTACGATCTTCAGCTCGACGTGCGCCGGCAGATCGATGCCGATGGGCGTGCCGTCGTGGAACTGCACCTCCACCACCATGCCGTCCTTCAAGAAGTCCGCGGGACCGCCGATAAGGTCGCGTTGAAGCGTAACGTTTTCGAATGTCTGCTGATCCATGAAGTGATAACCGTCGGCGTCGTTGTAGAGCATCTGCATCTCGCGGTTGTCCACCATCGCGCGCTCGAGTTTCTCGCCCGCCCGGAACGTGCGCTCCAGCGTGGTGCCGGTCTTGACGTTCTTCAGCCGCGTGCGCACGAAGGCCGATCCCTTGCCCGGCTTGACGTGCAGAAATTCGATGACGGTCCAGAGCTGACCGTCCACGACGATGGTCACGCCGTTGCGGAGATCGTTCGAGGAAATCATGGGTGCTGAGAGTACGGGCCGCGGGAACGCGAGCCCTTGCCGATGGGACTCTCCGTTCCGGCGCGCAGCCGAGCGATATTGTCGCGATGGCGGACGAAGATGATCAACGCCGCCAAGATCCCGTAAGCGGTTTCCGGGAGCGAGCGCGTGAAGCCGTAGATCGCGACCGGCGCAAGCGCGCTGCCGAGCAGCGAGCCGACGGAGGAATACTGCGTCAGCACCGCGCCGGCGATCCAGCCGCCGACCGCGACGATTCCCGCCGGCCAACACAGCGCGAACACGGCGCCGAACGACGTCGCCACCCCCTTACCGCCGCGGAATCGCAGCCAGGGGGAGAAACAGTGCCCGAGCACCGCGCCGGCGGCGACGAGGCTTCCCATCAGTTGGTCCGGCGGCGGAAAGTTCTCCATCTCGAGATGCCCGCGAAAGAAGCTCTCGGCCCAGAGGACCGGTCCGAAGCCCTTGAGCGCATCGAGGAGGAGCACCGCGATCGCGCCCGCCGCGCCGAGCGTCCGCAGCGCATTCATCGCGCCGATGTTGCCCGAGCCCTGCCCGCGGATGTCCTTGTGATAGAACAGGCGGCCGACGATATAGCCGAAAGGAATCGAGCCGATCAAAAACGCGCCGACGAAGGTCGCAACGACGATCCCGATCAGGGTCAACAATATCCCGGTCGCGACCGACTGCGAGATTCCGACGTCGCTCAACTAAGCATCCTCGCTCTCGCGGCGCGCGACGAAACGCAGCGTGAGGGGGACGCCTTCGAAGTCAAAGTGCCGCCGGATGACGTTTTCGAGGAACCGGCGGTAGTGGGCTTGGACGAGATCGGGATCATTGCAATGCAGCACTACGATCGGCGGATGCGTCGCGGGCTGCGACGCATAGTAGATCCGAGCGACGCGCCCGCTCACCGTAGAGGGCGGATGCGCGATGACGGCGTCGCGAACCATCGTATTGAGCTGCGGCGTGGGCATCCGCCGGTCGAGATTTTCCGCCACGCGGGCGACGACCGGCATCAGGCTTCCCAGGCGGCGCTGCGTCTTGGCCGACAAGAACGTGATCGGTGCGAAGGAAGCGAACGGGATGGCCTCGCGCACGGCCTCTGCGAGCTCGGCCTGATTGAAGTCACCGCTCTGCTCGCGCACGAGATCCCACTTATTGCCGACGACGATGAGCGCCTTGCGCTCTTCGATCGCGATGCCGGCCAGCCGGCGGTCCTGCGCTAGGATCCCTATCATCGCATCGAAGACGAGCAGCGCCACGTCGCACCGAGCGATCGCATTCAGCGAACGCAGCGCCGCGTAATATTCGATGGCACCGTGCGCCTCCGGTTTTTTGCGCACCCCCGCGGTGTCCACCAGCCGAATGGAGCGCCCGTGCCATTCGAACTGCGTGTCGATCGCGTCGCGCGTCGTGCCTGGCGCCGCGGAGACCAACGTGCGTTCCTCGCCGAGCAGCGCGTTGACCAGCGAGCTTTTGCCGACGTTCGGGCGGCCGATCACCGCCAGGGCGAGCTCGTCCTCCGCCTCAGCGCCGGCGCTTTCCGGCAAGAGTTCGACGATACGGTCGAGCAGATCGCCCGTTCCTTCGCCGTGAATCGCGGAAACCGCGACCGGCTCGCCAAAGCCGAGCCGCCCGAACTCGGCCGGCACGCTGGCGGCGGCGCTCTCGCTTTCCGCCTTATTGGCGACCAGCACGATCGGCCGGCGCGTGTGCCGCAGGATGCGGGCGACGTCGTCGTCGAGCGCGTGAAGGCCGGTTTGCGCGTCCACGACCATGAGCACGACGTCGGCCTCTTGCGCCGCGACTTCCGCCTGCCGCCGGGTCGCTTCGGCGAGCTCCGCGCCATGCGCCACGGCGGCGGTCGGATCGATGCCCGCCGTGTCGACGAGGCTGAAGATGCGGCCGCGCCAGTCGCAGAGCCCGTACAGACGATCGCGCGTCACGCCCGGAGTATCCTCGACGATCGCCACGCGCCGGCCGATCAGGCGGTTGAAAAGCGCGCTCTTGCCCACGTTCGGCCGTCCGACTATCGCGACCGTGGCGGGCCGGAGCGCCCCGTCCGTTCGAGGCTTCTCGAGCTCGTGCACCTCGGCTCACTTCGCAATGGGGCCGAGCGAGACCCGGGCCGGAACGGCCGAGGCATCGAGCGAACTGCGGAATCCGAAGATGCCGAGCATTTACATCGAGACCTTCGGGTGCCAGATGAATGAGGCCGACTCGCGGTATATCGCCGAGCGCGCGCAAGAGGCCGGCTACAGCATCGCGCGCGCGGCGGAGGACGCGAACGTCGTCGTTCTCAACACGTGCACCGTGCGCGACAGCGCAGAGCGCCGCGCGTACGGGCGCATGAATCACTTCAATGCGCTCAAGCGGCGCGATCCGTCGCTCCGTTTGGTCGTGACGGGCTGCCTGGCGGAGCAAGATCGCGACCGAATGCAGACGCTCGCGCCGCACGTCGACGCCGTCTTCGGCACGAAGGAGCTCGTGCGGTTGGGCGATCAGCTCGCGGCCTGGTCGCCCGTACTTCGCGACGCGCCTCAGGATGACAGCGACGCCACAATGCTGCGCTTCGCCATGGGCGGCACGGCCGACGGCGTGACCGATGAGTTCTCGCACTTGCGCGCCTTCGTGACGGTCCAGCGAGGCTGCTCGTACTATTGCACGTTCTGCATCGTGCCGCACGTCCGCGGCCGCTTCGATCATCGTCCGCGAACCGACATCCTCGCCGAGGCGGCGGAGCGAGTGGCGCGCGGAGCCCGCGAGATCGTCCTCGTCGGGCAGACCGTCAACGCGTGGCACGACGCGGCGGGGGCGGATTTCGGGGATCTCTGCCGCGACGTGGCGCGCCTCCCCTCGCTCGAGCGCCTCACGTTCATCTCCCCCCATCCCAAGGACTTCACCGACAAGATCGTCGAGGATCTGGGCGGCATCGCCCAGCTCAATCCGCGAATCCACCTGCCGCTGCAGTCCGCGAGCGATCCGCTGCTGCGGCGGATGAATCGTAAGTACACGTTGGCCGCGTTCGACGAGAAAGTGCGAGCGCTGCGCCGCCGAATTCCCGGTTGCGCGATCACGACCGACATCATCGTAGGCTTTCCGGGCGAGACCGAAGCCGATTTCGAGGCGACGCTGAACTACGTCCGCTCCGGCGTCTTCGCCAATGCATTCACGTTCATCTATTCGACGCGGCGCGGCACGCCCGCGGCCCGTTGGGAGCAGCTGCCGAAAGACGTCGTGTTCGCGCGCTTCGAACGGCTCGTCGAGGCGCAGAACCGCGTCACGCGCGCGTATCACGAAAGCAAAGTCGGCAGCGTCGTTCGCGCGCTGATCGCGGGAGAGTCGAAAAAAGACGCGAACAAGCTGACAGCCAAGACGCCCGACAACGTCACGCTCGTGGCGCCGAAGCCGCGCGCGTACGGCGCTCAGGCGCCGTGGCTCGACGTTGCGATAGAAAGCGCCCACGTCTGGGGATGCACGGGAACGATCGTGGGTTGCGCCGAGCGCTACACGGATCGGCGTAGCGCGATGCCGCCCGCGCGCATCGACTTGACCGCGCTCGATCTGCAGCCGCTGCGGCGGTGAAAGTGTCGGGGCCGAAGTACTCGCCGATGCTCGACCAGTACTTCGGGATGAAATCGAAACACCCCGAGGCGATCCTGCTCTCCCGCGTTGGAGATTTCTACGAGGCGTACGGCGAGGATGCGGAGATCGTCGCGCGGGCCCTGCAGATCGCGCTCACCAGTAAAGAGGCCGGCGCCGGAAAGCGCGTCGCGATGGCGGGCGTGCCGCATCATGCGTTGACGCAGTATCTCGCGCGCCTCGTGGGGCAGCGCTTCGTCGTGGCGCTCGCCGAACAGCTCGAGCTCCCGCAGCCCAACCGGCTCGTGCGCCGCGACGTCGTGCGCCTCGTGACGCCGGGAACGCTGATCGAAGAACAGTTCCTCGACGGCAAGCAGAACAACTATCTCGCAGCAATTGCCGCGGCCGGCGAGACCTTCGCGCTCGCGTACGCGGACGTTTCGACCGGCTACTCCGCGGCGACCGCGATCGAAGGCGAGAACGCGTACGACGAGGTGTTCGCAGAGCTGACGCGCATCGGACCCGCCGAAATCGTCGCGGACGTGCCGGCGGATCTGCGAGCGGCCCTCGCGGCGTCGCTCGAGGGGGCCGGAGTTCGCCTGACGACGCCGGCCGTCGGCATCGTCGGCGCGCGCGAGCGCGCGACGCTTCCAGGCTTTTCGATCGGCGAGTCGCTAGCGGTGCATCGCGCCCTCGAGGCGCTTGCGGCATTCGTGAGCCGCACCGGCGTCACGAACGGCGAGCGCGGCCTGAGCGAGCCGCAGCTTTACCGGCGCCGGCAGTTCCTCGCGATCGACGCGGCCACGCGCAAGCATCTGGAGCTCACGCAAGCGCAAGGGCAGAATCCGCGTGCGACGCTGCTCGCAACGCTGGACCTGTGCGCGACGTCGATGGGTTCGCGCATGCTGGCGCGCTGGATCCTCGCGCCGCTGGTCGACGCGCAGCGGATCGGCACGCGGCAAGACGCGATCGCGGCACTGCTGGAAGAACACGCTCGGCGCGGCGCGATCCGCGAGGCGCTCAAAGGAGCGTTCGACCTCGAACGCATCGCGCAAAAGATCCGCTTTCGCCGAGCGACCCCGCGCGATCTGGCTTCTCTCCGGCGAACGCTCGAGACGCTGCGCCCGCTACGCCAACTCGCGTTTCCGCCGGTCGCGGCGCTTTTCGAACGCATCGGCGACTTTGGCGAAATGCTCGACGACCTGAGGCGCACGCTCGTCGAGGAGCCGCCCGCGCAGATCGGGGAGGGCGGCGCGATCCGGCCCGAATCGAACGCGGAGCTCGCCGAGTGCGCCTCGCTCCGTGTCGACGCGCGCTCGAAACTCTCGGAGCTCGAGCAAGCGCGAACGCGAGCGCACGGGCATAAAGACGCTCAAAGTGAAGTACGCGAGCCCCTTCGGCTACGCGATCGAAGTGAACAAGAGCTATGCGCACGCGGTCCCGCCCGACTACGTGCGCAGACAGACGCTGGCGAACGGCGAGCGCTATGTGACGCCGGAACTCAAGGAACTCGAGCTCGCGATTTCGACCGCACAGGCGCGCCAAGAGCGCCTCGAGCAGCAGCTGTTCGACGCGCTTCTCGAACGCCTCGCTGCCGAGATCGAGCGTCTGCTCGCGGCGGCCGACGCCGTCGCCGAGATCGACGTCCTCGCGGCGCTCGCGCAGTGCGCCGCCGAACGCGGCTACGTGCGCCCCGCCTTCGCCGACGACAGCGTCGTCGTCATCGAAGACGGACGCCATCCCGGTCATGGAGGCGGTTCTCCGCACGAACTTCGTTCCGAACGACCTGCGGCTGAGCGTGACCGACCATCGCTTCATCTTGCTCACGGGTCCGAACATGGGAGGCAAGTCGACCTACCTTCGCCAGGCGGGGCTGCTCGCGATCATGGCGCAGATCGGCTCCTTCGTGCCGGCCCGAAAGATGCGCCTAGGCGTCATCGACAGGATCTTCACGCGCATCGGCGCCGGCGACGATCTCGCATCGGGACAATCCACGTTCTACATGGAGATGGCGGAAGCCGCAAACATCTTGCGGCGCTGCACGCAGCGCTCGCTGCTGCTGATCGACGAGGTCGGACGCGGCACCGGGACGCTCGACGGCCTCGCCATCGCGCAGGCGATATGCGAGTTTCTCTTGGGGCTGGACGAGCAGTCCCCGCTAGTTCTCTTCGCGACGCATTTCCACGAGCTGTGCGCGCTCACCGAACACTGGAGGCTGGTCGCGAACTATCACATCACGGCCGTGGAAAACCGGGCTGCCGGCGGAGCGCCGGTGTTCTCACATCGCGTGCAGCCCGGGAGCTCGTCGCGCTCGTTCGGAATCGAGGTTGCGCGCATGGCCGGATTGCCCGAGGCGGTCATCGAGCGCGCGCAGGAGGTCGCCGACGCCCTGTCGGGCGCCGCCGACATCGAGGAACGCGTGCCGCTGCGTAAAAAGATGTCGAAGCGGCCGGCCGCCGAGCAACAGCTGTCGTTCCTTACGCCGGAAGTGCGAAGCTATGAGTAATTTCTCCCTCCGATGGGGTTTCTGTACGGCGCTCGCGGTGATGGCCGCCGCGATCGCGGATCCGCTCGTCGAATTCGCTTCGAATGCCGGGTGGTTCGGGCGCGGAAGCTTCACCGACCACAGCAACCTCGACGTGGTGCCGGCGCTGGTGGCCGGCGTCGCGCTGATGGCGCTCTACCTCTTGCGAAAGGCGCGGCTGATCGTCTCCGGCCACGCGTTTCCGCGCGGCGTCGTGCCGCTTCTACCGGCGATCTTCGTCCTCCAGGTCGTGGCGCTCTATGGAATGGAAACGGCGGAGCAGTTCATAGTCTACGGTCACCTCCTCGGTCCGGCCGTATGGCTCGGGGCGCCTCCGCTCGTCAGCCTCGCGGTCCACGCAGCGGTTTGCGTAGGCGTCTCCTTCTGGTTCGGGCGCTCGATGCGCACGCTCGCTGCAACCACCCTGCGCGTCATCCGCCTCATCCGCGCGATCGCCACGCTCGCCGTGTGCGGCGCGGCCCTCCCCGCGCGCCGCACGTTCAAGGCGCGTTGCTTCAAAGAGCTCGCGCCCGTTCTCTGCAGCATCGGGGAACGAGCGCCTCCCGTAGTCGCGGGCTAGTCAACTCAAAAACTAGACTCGTCGCGAGCGCCCGCGTGATCGCGGGTCCGCCGCGGACTATTGGGAGAATACATGTCAAAGCAAAAACTGCGTCGCTTGGCGGCAGCAGCAATCGCCGCGGCGATCGCGCTCGTCGCGGGCTTCCTGCTCTACAGGCTTACCTTTCGGCAGCAGCTCGTCACGCAGACGGCGCGCCACTATTTCGGTCAGCTCAAGCTCAACGTGCTGATCCTAGGGTACCAGTCCGACGAGGAGACCACCGACACCGTCATCCTCGCGCATCTAGATGTCGCGCGCCGCACTGCGACGCTCGTATCGGTCCCACGCGATACGTGGGTGCCCATTCGCGGTCAGGGTTCAATGAAAATCAACGCCGCTTACGCCTTCGGCGGTGTGCATTCTACCGCGCGTGCCGTGGGCGCGCTGCTGGGAGGCATTCCCATCGACGCCATCGTCGCGCTGCAGCCCGAAGGGGCTTCGAAGATCGTGGACGCGATGGGCGGCCTGGACGTCAACGTCGACGAGGACATGGATTACGACGATAACAGCGGAGAGCTGCACATTCATCTGCGCAAGGGCGAGCAGCATCTCACTGGCGACCAGGTCGCGGGATACGTGCGCTTCCGGCACGACGCCGCCTCCGACTTCGGTCGCGTCAAGCGCCAGCAGCAGGTGCTCAAGCTGATGATGGATCAGCTCAGCGAGCCGCAGAACTGGGCTAAGCTGCCGCACATCCTGCAGATCGCACGTAAGGACGTCGACACGACGCTGAACCAGGGTCAGCTCGCGTCGTTGCTCACGATCTATCGCAACGTGCCCGACGACAACGTTCGGTCCTTCACGCTGCCCAGCAAGGCCGGATGGGTCGGTGACGCCTCCGTGGTCTTCGCGGATCAGCGCTGGGCGAAGCTGATCGGCGCGCTGCTCTTCGGCCGAGGGGATCCGCCGCAAGACGCGGTCTTGGTCGCCAACGCGACCGGTAACGCGGCCTTCGATCGGACCATCATCGGGGCGCTGCGCGGCGCCGGCTGGAACGTGCCGACGTTCGTGGACGAAAAGGTGAAACGCAGAAGCATCGTGATCGGCGGCTCGCCGGCTGCGCTCGCGCTGGCCAAGGCCTTCGCGACGGCGTTGCGGCCTGGAACGACGACCGCGCTGATCGTCGGCGCGGACCTCGCACCGGACTCGGACTAAAGGTGCGATCACTCCTCGGGTGATTGGAACGAAGGCGCGAGGCAGTATGTGTTCGGCGAAGACGCCGCTGCCGAGCTCGGTTAACTTCCCAGCTGCGGGAAGACGATCTGCGCCGTCGACACGAGCGTGAGTGCGCCGACGATGATCGCGGTGGCCCAGGCGATGACGTTGAAAGTTCGGCTGTTCGTCCAGGATCCCATTAGGCGTTTGTTGTTGATGAGCAGCAGCATCAGGACGAGGACGATGGGCAAGAGCATGCCGTTGAGCACCTGCGAGTAAAAGATGATCCCCCCCAGCGGTGCCCCGGGGATGATAACCGCGCCCGCCCCGATGACGATGAGCGCCAGATAGAATCCGTAGAAGATCGGGGCGTCGAAGAAGCGGTGATCGACCCCGCGCTCGAACCCGAACGCTTCACAGACGTAGTACGCGGTCGACAGCGGGAGGATCGATGCGGTAAAGACCGCCGCGTTGAGCAGTCCGATGCCGAACAGCAACGCCGAAAATTTTCCGGCAATGGGCACGAGCGCCGAAGCGACGTCGCTGACGTCGTTGTTTACGCTGATGGGGTGCGCCGCGTGAAGATTGTGGATCCAGATCGTCGCGGCGCAGGCCACGATGATGAAGTACGCGATCACGTCGGTCCATATGCCGCCGGTCACGACGTCGAGCCGCGAATATGGGTAATCGTCCTCGCGCACTCCCTTCTCGACAACGGCGGCCTGGATGTAGAACTGCATCCAGGGCGAGATCGTTGTGCCGATTACCGCGATGACCATGATGATGTAGGCCTTGGAAGCCTGGAAGTGCGGGATCACGCTCTGACGAAGCACGTCTCCCCAATCCGGACGTACGGCAAAAGCGCTGACGACGTAGGCGATGTACACGAAGCAAAAGAAGAAGAAGATGCGCTCGACGACTTTCGCGGTGCCGCGCGTCACCGTCGTAAAGACGAAGATCGCGGCGCCCACGACCAGCGCAATCTTGAACGCCTCGGCGTTCGGCACGTGGAGGTAACCGCCGAAGATCGGCGCGGAGGATGCGACGCCTGCAAACTCGGTCGCGGTGTTCCCGATGTCGCCCAAAACGAAGAGCAGCAGACACCAGAAGGTTATCTTGACCCCGAAGTTCTCGCGAATGAGGTCGGCCAGGCCTTTTCCGGTCACGGCGCCCATGCGGGCGCACATTTCCTGGACCACGATGAGCGCGATCGTGATGGGAATCAACAGCCACAGCAGCGAGTAGCCGAACTGCGCGCCGGCCTGCGAGTAGGTCCAGATGCCGCCGACGTCGTTGTCCGCGTTGGCCGTGATGATGCCGGGGCCGACGATCGATAGAAACATGATGACGGAGCGCCATATGTTTGGACGCACCAGTCGTGCGGTGGTTGTCGCCTGCATCAGAAGTCGATCCTCTGGTCGACGATCAGCGCCGTGCCGCGCATCGTCGGCGGCAAACCACCGGGGACCGAGGGGAGGCCGACGAGCGCGTAACGCCTTCCCTCGACGAGCAGCGCGGTGTGAGGTCCGGTTGCGAACTGCACGCCGCCGAAGCCGGCGCCGTAGATCGCGTCGACGGGCGTCGTCGCCCACGTTCCGGCCAGCTCGTAGCGCCCGTAGCCGGCCATGGCGAGCAGCTTTTTGCTGAAATGATGCGTCCAGCTGAATACGGTCTGCGGTGCGCGAGTCGCTACCGTGTCCAGCGGCTGACCCGGATCGGCGCGCCGGCTGAGATAGTCTTCGACGCCATCGAACGCGAGGTCGTCGCTCTTCAGGTGCCACGCCACGTAAAGCCCGGCCTGACGGTCCTCGCCAAGCGTGCCGAAGCCGTTCTTCTGTAACAGGAAGAAGCCGTCGACGAAGCCGACCTGCGACGCGTTCGCGTCAGTCTCCGGAATGAGCTGCCTCCAGTTCCCAAAGCTGGCGTGAACCTCGAGGGTCTTGCCGTTGTGGTCGTACTTGAGACGCGCGCCGGCGCGGTTCGCGCCGATCACCGTGTTATCGACGAGCTGGTAGGTCGACTTGAGCCAAACGCCCGGCCAGGACCAGGCGATGCTCCACACGTTCTCGGGTATGCCGTACGGCAAGATGATGGTGGCGTAGGTCGGATCGAAGCGATGGTATTCCAGGCTGACGACGTCGTCGCCGAGGTGCTGCGCGAGGCTGAAGTGCTCGTAGTTGCCGAGGTGCGACGTGCCCGGATAACTGACCAGCCGCGCGTCATACCACGCGCGGCCGAGCTCCACGAGCGCGTCCCAGTTCTTGACGGGGTGGAAGAAGGCGCGTGCGCCGCCGATCGTCTGCACCTGGTCGGCGAGCGTGCTGCTGAATAGCCGGCCCTGTGCGCCCGGATGAATCTCCTGATCGGCGCCGTAAAAGGTCGTCGTGGCGATCGGCGCGCCGCTGCTCCAGACGTGCGCGAGTTGCAGCGAGAACCTACCGTAGTCTCCGCGATCCAGCGCGAGCGAGCCCATCGTCAGGCGCACATTCGTTCCGGCGAGCGCCGGGAGCACGGCGTCCGTCAGCTCCAGCGTCGCGTCGCCGTGATGCAGGACGCCGTCGGCGCCGAACAGCGGCAGCACCGACGGGCTCGCGGTCCACGCTTGGATCGACGGCATGCCCGGGCCGAGCGTCTCGGCGGTCTGCACGCCGAGCGACGGAACCACCGACGTCAGCGGCGGCGGCGCGAAGACGAAGCGGTCCGTCTGACTCAAATCGAAGTAGCCGCCGCGAACGCGCCAGCTGCCGTCAGCCGCGGCGACGGATCCGCCGAGTACGCTCGCGTTCAGCACGCTCGCGTCGTCTTGATCGGCGTGCGTCGGAAAGACGATCGAGTACGGAACGATGCGCGAAATGGCGTGGTCGTTCAAGTTGGGAATCGGCGGCTCACCCCAGTACAGCGCGTTGGTCGTGCTGCCGGTCAACGCGCCGATCCCTAGAGTCGCTCCGAGGTCCACCGCTCCGGCATGGTAGAGACCCGAGATCTCATACTGCGCAATGCCGGCGATTCCGGGCGTCACCGGAGCGCTCGTGAACCAATCGTACGGAGACATCGGCGATATCGGCGAGCCATGCGCGAACTCGAAACCCTGCTGCGGCGTCGTGCCGGGACCGCCGGTCGCTTGATCTATGAAGACGTTAGATCCCCGTACCTTCAGTGCAAAACGCGGCGTCGCGGTGGGCGACGGCGATGGGCTCGCCGCGGCTGCGGCGGCGATTTGAACGTTCGCGAACAGCACGACAGCGAACCGAACCGCTAGCTAACGAGAGCTCGCCAAAAGCTGAAGGTCGGGGCGCGGTCACCCTGATTCGCCCGAAGCGAATCGTCGTGATACGTCCGGGCCGAACGCAGCATCGTGCGTCCGAGGTCGAGCAGATGTGCCAGAGTCTTCATGACACGTTCCTCCTTATTTCTTTACGGTGCTTTACGGTTTGCCGCGCCGAACGGACGGACACGGCGGCTGAGGGCGGCTCATCGCGAGCCGCTGACGAGATCGACTACTTGGTCCGTCGTCCATGGCGTGGCATCACCCCCTCTCCACAATAAAAAAACTGTCGCCGCTCCTCGCAGGCCGACAGTTCGAGAAACTCCGCGCGGCTGGCCGCGCCATCTCCCTCAGTGTCGAGCTTTAGCACTGCACAACGTCGGCCCTTCGACTCCGTCAGGGCCAGCCGCGTTAGATTCCGCCTTGATTCGGCGGGATCTGGTCACCCGTTGGGGTCTCTCGACCTTTCCGGGCAGCGGCGTTCTTTCGTGCAGACGCCTCACCTAACGAGGAATCCTCAACCAGGATACTCCCGCCCAAGACTTTGTCAACCCCTAAGGATATACCCCCGGAGGGTATCTCGATGGGGACGAGAAGCGGGGCGCATGAGTCATTCCGTCGCGAAGAAGACGCAGCTTTTGAACCGGGTCCGCCGCATCCGCGGGCAGATCGAGGCGGTCGAGCGGGCGCTCGAAGCGGAAGCGGGCTGCGGCGTCGTCCTGCAGCGCATCGCCGCCGCGCGCGGGGCGATGAACGCGTTGATGTCCGAGGTGCTCGAGGAACATGTTAGGACGCACGTGCTGACCTCGAAGGCACGCGCGCAGGTGAGCGCCGCGGAAGAGCTGCTCGAAGTCGTAAGGACCTATTTGCGGTGACGTTGGGCCCCGCGCTCTTGCTCGGCGCCGTCATCGCGGTCGGCGTTCTGCACACCCTCGTGCCGGATCATTGGCTTCCGATCGCCTTGTAGCGCGACAGTTCAACTGGACGCGCGCGCGTACTGCCCGCGCCGCGGCGATCGCGGGCCTCGGCCACACGCTGTCGACGCTGGCGATCGGCGCCATCGTGTGGCTCGCCGGCGTCGCGCTGGCGGTTCGGCTCGGCAACGTCGTATCGCTATTGGCGGGCGCCGCGCTCATCGCGTTCGGGATGTGGATCGCTATCGGAGCGTTGCGCGAGATGCGCGCCAAAGCGCACGTTCATTGCGTGCCGGCCCGAAGCCACGGCACGGCGCTACTGCTCATCCTCGGTTCGTCTCCGATGATCGAGGGGATACCGGCGTTCTTTGCCGCGGCCCGATTCGGCGCCGGCCTGCTTGTCGCGATGGCGGCGTGCTTCGCGATCAGCACGATCGCCACGTACGTCACGCTCTGCGTCGCCTCGCACGCGGCCCTGCAGGGGCTGTCGTTTGGAGCGTTCGAGCGCTACGGCGAGGTGATCAGCGGGGCAGTGATAGCAGTCGTCGGCATCGTCTTCCTCGTATGGTCACCAGCATGATCCAACGGTTGGACGCGGTGACGATCGGGCAGATCGCCGCCGGCGAGATCATCGAGCGCCCGGCCTCGGTCGTCAAGGAACTCGTCGAGAATGCGATCGACGCCGGAGCGACGCGCGTCGCCGTCAACGTCGAGGCCGGCGGCCTCGAGCTGATCGAGGTGATCGACGACGGCATTGGGATTCCGGCCGCCGAGCTATCGCTCGCGCCGCGCCGGCACGCCACGAGCAAGCTGCACAGCGCGGCGGAGCTGGAATCGATTGCCACGCTCGGCTTTCGCGGCGAGGGGCTTGCATCGATCGCGGCGGTCGCGCGAACCGAGATCGTCTCCCGCCCCCGCGGCGACGAGATAGGCGCGCGGGTTGCTGCTTTTGCCGAAGAAATCGGCGCACGGGAACCCGCGGCCGCGCCCGTTGGCACGCGCGTTCGGGTCACGCGGCTCTTCGACGAACTCCCGGTGCGCCGCGAATACCTTCGCTCGCCGAGCGCCGAGTTCAACCGAATATCGTCGTGGCTATCGACCTTCGCGCTCGCCTACCCGGAGGTCGCGTTTACGCTGCGGCACGACGGCAAGGAAGTCTGGGTGATGCCGGCCAGCGGCGAAGAGCGCGAACGGCTCGCGATGGTGTTCGGGCGCCAGGCGGCGCAGACGCTGTTGCCGCTCGACGGCAGCGCAGCGCGCACGCTCGAGGGCAGCTTGACGGCTTCGTCAGCGCGCCCGGCTACGACCGGCCGGATCGCCGGATGCAGCTGCTCTTCGTCAACGGCCGGCTCTTGCGCAGCGCGCTGCTAGCCGGCGCGTGGACCAGCGGCTACTCGACGTTCGCGATGGCCGGCCGCCATCCGTACGGCGTGCTGCACCTCACGCTCCCTCCCGAGCACGTCGATTCTAACGTGCACCCGACCAAGAGCGACGTTCGGCTGCGCTATTCGAGCCAAGTCTTCGATTCGGTGCGCCGCAGCATTGCTGCGACGCTGACGAACCATGCGCGTGCGCGGCTCGCGCAGCATACCGACGCCGAGGCGACGGCAAGCTTGTCGTTCGCCCCGCCGTCCGGCGAGGGCGTTCGCGTGCTCGCGCAGCTGCACCGCACGTTCATCCTCGCGAGCGACGGTGAGGCGTTGCTCCTCGTCGATCAGCACGCCGCGCACGAGCGCATCGCGTATGAGGCCATCGCCGCAGCCGGCGGCGGAGAGCGCGCGCCCGGCGAGCCGCTGCTCGTACCGCACGTCGTCGAGCTCGACGCCGTGCGCAGTGCCGCTCTGGACGGCGCGCTCGAGGCGCTGCGCGAAGGCGGCTTAGAGATCGAGCCGTTCGGGGAGCGCACGTATCGCATCGTCGCGACGCCGGCCGGTTACGGCGCCCGAGCCTTCGATTTGAACGAGTTCCTCGACGACTTGAGCGACGAACCGAAGCAGCGCAGCGTGCGCGAACGCGTATGGGCGTCGCTCGCGTGCCACTCGGTGACGCGCGCCGGCGAGCCGCTCGGCGACCAAGAGATGACGAGCCTGCTCGAGCGCCTGCAGAGCTGCCGAAATCCCATGCACTGCCCGCACGGCCGGCCCACGATGGTGCGTTTGAACCCCGACGAGATCGCGCGCATGTTCAAGCGTGCCTGACGGCGTCCTCATCCTCGCGGGTGCGACGGCTAGCGGCAAAACGGAACTCGGCATCGAGCTGGCGCGAGAGTTCGACGCCGAGATCGTCGGAGCGGACTCGCGCCAGATCTATCGCGACATGCCGATCGGCACGGCGGCGCCTTCGGCTGAGCAGCTTGCGGCGGCGCCGCACCACCTCGTCGGCTTCCTCGATCCCGCCGAACGCTACTCCGCCGCACGCTTCGCGAGTGACGCGGTCGACGCGATCGCCGACATTCACCGCCGCGGCAAGCGGGCGATCGTCGTCGGCGGCACCGGCTTCTACATCCGCGCGCTCACGGGCGGCGTCGACCTGTCGCGACGCCACGACGATGTGCTGCGCGCTCGGCTCGCGCGCGAGGCGCTGCTGCATCCGCCGGAATTCCTACACGGTTGGCTCGCCCTCCACGACGCAGCGCGCGCGGCGCGGCTGCACGCGTCGGATACGTACCGCGTGCTACGCGCGCTCGAGATCGCGCTCGGCGCATCGAACGCGAGCGCGCCCGAGATCGCGACGAACCCTCGCGAGCGAAGGCGTTCCGTGGATGCTCGTCTACCTGGACGTGCCGTGGAGCGACGATCGATCGGCGCATCGCGCTGCGCACGGAGCACATGCTGGATGCGGGATTGATCGACGAAGCGGAGCGCATCGGGAACTCGGCGGCCGCGGCGAACGCGGTCGGCTATCCGCAGGCTCTCGCGTACCTGCGTGGCTGGTGCACGGCGGCCGAGGTGCGCAACGGCCTGGAGCGCGCGACGCGCCGCTACGCGCGCCGGCAGCGCGCCTGGTTTCGCGGCGAGGCGGAGACACTGTGGCTGCAGCCCGAGGCGGTGGCGCGGCAAGTACGGGAAAAGCTCGCGTGGTCTGCGAAGCGCGAATGATGCGCGTTCCACTCACGAAGATGCACGGGGCGCACAACGATTTCGTGATCCTCGATCGACGAGCGGTGCCCTTACGCGATCTGCCGACGTTCGCTCGTTGGGCGTGCGATCGCCATGCCGGCGTCGGAGCAGACGGTCTCATCGCGCTCGAACCGTCGCGGCGCGCGGACGTTCGCATGCTGACGATTAACGCCGACGGATCGGAAGCAGAGATGTGCGGTAACGGGATCCGTTGCGCCGCGCGCTGGCTGGACGAGACCGGTCATCCGGGCCCGATCGTGTTCGAGAGCGGCGGTTCCATCGTGCGTGCGGAGATCGTAGCGCGGGAACCGGAGTACATGGTTCGAGTCGCGATGGGTCGCCCGCAGATTCGTCCGATCGTGCTTCCGCGGCTCGACGAGGCGTCTTTCGTCGACCTCGGCAATCCCCACGTCGTCGCGTTCGTCGCCGACGTCGAGGCGGTCGATCTGGAGTCGATCGCCGGGGGCATCCAGACAGAACCGGCGCTCGCATCCGGCGCGAACGTGCACGTCGCGACGTTGCAGAGCGGAAACTCCATGCGCGTGCGCCACTGGGAGCGGGGCGTCGGCCTGACGCTGGCGTGCGGAACCGGGGCCGTCGCGTCCGCGGCCGTCGCGCTCCAGCGTGGCGCGACGAGCTCGCCGCTCGAAGTGCGCGCGCCCGGCGGGCGGCTCGTCGTCGAGTGGGACGGCAGCGGAGACGCGTATCTTACGGGGCCGGCGGCACGCGTCTTCGACACGGACGTAGAGTGGCATTAGCATCGTGCGATGCGCGCGGGCGCATCGCGTACGATCCACGCCTCGTTCCGCTCGCCGACGGCGGAATCGTGCGCGAGCCGCGGGCCGACGAACTGATCGAGGCGCCGGAGGGTGTCGTGCCGATGCTGTCTGCCGCAGCGGCATCCGCTCGACGACGATCGGCCCGATCTTCGGACGCACGGCACTGGCGGTCGCGCTGCCGGCCGGCTACACGCGCTTGCTGCTGCCCGCCTACGCCGCCGAGCGTGCTGCGCCGCCGCTGCCGCTCTTCGGCTACACGTTCGCGTGCAGCGTCGGCGATCAGCTCCACGTCGCGGCGATGCGGACGGACGAGAGCGAGGATTGGGAGCCGCGCCGCTTTGCGGAGGGCGAGCTGGAGGCGCTCGTCGCGGCGCGCGTCGAGCGAGAGCCGGACAATCGCGTGCTTGCGCCAGTGGCGCTGTGCTCCGTCGAGTACGGCTGCTTCACCGCGCAGAACGTGTTCCTCGAACGCGGCGAAGCGGCGTTGCCGGTCTCTCCCAAATGCAACGCGCGCTGCCTCGGTTGCATCTCCGAGCTGGAACCCGACGCGGGAATGCCGTCGCCGCAAACGCGCGTCGCCGACGAGGCCGCCGCGCAGGATCTCGCGCGCATCGCGATCCACCACCTCGAGCGCGTCGAGGACGGCATCGTCTCGTTCGGGCAGGGGTGCGAGGGAGAGCCGCTGCTGCGGTCGCACGGCGATCGCCGCGCGATCGAGACGATTCGCGCGCGAGCGTGCCAACGGCACGATCAATCTCAACACGAACGGCAGCCTGCCCGCGATGCTCGCAGCGCTGCATTGATGTCGGGCCTGCACGCCGTGCGAATCAGCTTGAATTCGTTCCGGCCCACGCGTTTACGCGGCGTACTACCGCCCCATCGGCTACGGGCTGACGACGTGCTGGACTCCGTACGCCTGGCGGTCGCGCGCGGCCTGCGCGTGAGCCTGAACCTGCTCACGCATCCGGGCGTGACCGATGATCGAAGAGGAGATCGCAGCGACGGAATCGTTCCTGCGCGACTGCCCGGTGGCGCTGGTTCAGACGCGAACGCTGAACATCGATCCGGCGCGCTATTTCGAGGCCGTCGGCCGCCCACGCGAGCCGCTGGGGATGCGCCGCACCATTCAGGCGATGCGCGTGTTAACCGGTGTCGGGAACTTCACGCACACGCACTAGGAACTCGGCCTCGTGAAGCTGTGGCAGATCCTCGTGGTCGTGGGCCTCGGCATCGCGTACGGCTTTATCGAGCCCGGCCGGTTCGCATATGCATTCGGTCATGCGACGCTGTACGTGTTTCTGCCCGCGCTGCTCTTCGAGGCCGCCTGGAACCTCAATTATCGGGCGATCCGGCGGCAGTGGATCGCGATCGCGACGCTGGTCGGACCGGGCGTGCTGCTGACGGCGTTGCTGGTCGCGGGCGCGCTGGCGATCGTGCGCGTGCCGTTCGGCCCCGCGCTGCTGGCCGGCGCAATCCTGTCCGCGACGGATCCGATCGCCGTTGTCGCGGTCTTCCGGCGACTCAAGGTTCCCAAGACGCTGGCGACGATTGTCGAATGCGAGGCGCTCTTCAACGACGCCGTCGCCGTGGCGCTGTATCGTTGCGTGCTCGCCGCCATAGCGCTGGGAACGGCGAGCGCGGGCGCGATAGCCATCGTCGCCGCCGAGACGTTGGGCCAGGCCGCGGGGGGAGTGATGCTCGGCGTCGCGCTGGCGTTCGTTCTCGCGCGAGCCCTGCGCGGAAGCCAGGACGTGCGCGTCCAGATTGCTGCGACGCTCTTCTGCGCCTACGGCGCCTACTTCGCGGCGGATTTCCTCCACCTGTCCGGCATATTCGCAACGATCGCGTGCGGTATCGCGCTTCGATTCTTCGAGCGGTCGTGGATCACGCTGAGCATCGCGGACGACGTGGAGCGGTTCTGGGACGTAGGAGCGCTGCTCGCCAACGTCCTCGTCTTCTTCATGGTGGGCGCAGCGTTGCAGATCGGGCGCGTGACGCAAAATCCGACGTTCACCGTCGCGTGCCTAGTGGCGATCGCCGTCGCCCGCGTCGTCGTCGGCGGCCTGCTGCTAGCGGGGCCGTATCCGCGCGAGTGGATCGACGTCGTGCGCGCCGCAGGGATGCGCGGCGGCCTATGCCTCGCGCTCGCGCTCGCCTTGCCGCCGGAAGTCCCGTATCGCGACGCGATCGTCGACGCGGCATTCGCCGTCTCGCTGGCGACGCTCGCGGCCAGCACCTTCACGCTCGTGCCGATCGTGCGAAGAGTAAGGGACCGATCAGATTCCTA